>NZ_CP034157.1:0-1379781 GCF_003860565.1 Cloacibacterium normanense | reverse complement strand
TTTTATTTGCCAGATGTAGGTGATTATGGACTAGGGATGTTGTTTTTTCCTAAAGATGATGCGCTAAGAGATGAATGCAAAAGAGTTATTTATAATTCCGCGGAAAAACTCAATTATAAGATTTTAGGTTATCGTTCTGTGCCTGTTAATAATTTCGAGATTGGTGAAACAGCGAAATCTGTAGAACCAGTAATGGAAATGATTTTCATTGAAAAACCATTTGATGTAACTTCAGATGATGATTTTGAGAGAAAATTGTTTATTTTTAGAAATTATATTTCTCACCAAATTGCCAATATTACCCAAAACGACCCAATTGGTTTCTATGTAGCTTCTATGTCTTGTAGAAAATTAATCTATAAAGGACAGTTGCGAAGTGTACAAATTAGAAATTATTTCAAAGATTTAACAGATCCTAAACTCACTTCCGCTTTCGGAATGATACACTCTAGGTTTGCTACAAACACCAACCCGAATTGGAATTTAGCACAACCGTTCCGTTTTTTAGCACATAATGGCGAAATTAATACCGTTCAAGGAAATTTAAACTGGCTTCGTTCAGGCGAAAAAAATCTAGAAAGTCCATATTTCACTCAACAAGAAATGGATATGCTTTTGCCTTTAACCAAACCCAATCAATCAGATTCATCATATTTAGATAATATGGTAGAATTGTTGGTGCATTCTGGTAGAAGTTTACCACACGTAATGATGATGCTCATTCCTGAAGCTTGGGACGGAGACAAGCATATGGAGGATTATAAAAAATATTTCTACGCTTTTCACGCTTGTGTGATGGAACCTTGGGACGGCCCAGCTTCTATCTCTTTCACAGACGGAAAAGTAATTGGGGCAACTCTTGATAGAAATGGACTTCGTCCTTCTAGATATTGCGTAACAAGTGATGATACCATTGTGATGGCTTCAGAATCTGGTGCGCTTCCTGTAGATCCTGCAAAAGTCATAAGAAGAGGTAGATTGCAGCCTGGGAAAATGTTTTTGGTTGATTTAAATAAAGGAAGAATCATTAATGATGATGAGCTGAAAAAAGAAATTTGTACTTCTCAACCGTATCAACAATGGTTAGAAGAAAAGCAAATTAAATTAGATGAGCTTCCTGAACCAAGAATGAGATTTACCAGAATTCAAGGGCAAGATGTTCTTAAATTCCAAAAAGCGTTCGGATATTCTAGAGAAGATATAGAAAAAGTAATCAAAGTAATGGCAGAGTCTGGCAAAGAACCAATCGGTTCTATGGGATTTGATTCTCCAATTGCAGTTTTAAGCGAAAAACCACAACATTTAAGTTCTTATTTCAAACAATTATTTGCACAAGTTACCAATCCGCCAATCGACCCAATTCGTGAAAGATTGGTTATGTCTCTAACCACCATTATCGGTGGAAACGGAAATTTATTAACGGGTGACAAAAAATTTGCACACAGTGTAACGTTAGATAATCCAATTTTAGACAATCTTCAGTTAGAAAAATTAAGAAGTATTGATACAGGAGATTTTCAAGCGAAAACTTTACAAACCTATTTTAAAGCAGACGGAAAACCAGGAAGTTTGAAAAAAGGTATCGACAGACTCTGTAGATATGCGATGGATGCAGTGCAAGATGGTTTTGATGTGATCATTCTTTCAGATAGAGCCATAGATTCTAATCACGCTGCAATCCCAAGTTTATTGGCTTGTTCTGCGGTTCATCATCATTTAATAAGAATGGGAGTTCGTAGAAAAGTTGGCTTGGTGGTAGAAGTGGGCGATGCATGGGAAGTTCATCATTTTGCAACTTTGCTCGGTTTTGGTGCAACTGCAATTAATCCTTATTTGGCTTTGGCTACCATCAGAGAAATGGTGAATTCTGGCGAAATTAAAGGCGAAGATTATCCAAAAGCAAAGAAAAATTATATTAAATCTGTTGGCGATGGCTTGCTGAAAATTTTCTCAAAAATGGGAATTTCAACGTTGATGTCTTATCAAGGAGCGCAGATTTTTGAAATTATTGGTTTAAATAAATTAGTGGTAAATACTTGTTTTACTGGCGCAATTTCTAGAATTGAAGGACTTGGTTTCGATGATTTAGCAGAAGAAGCTTTGGTAAAACATTTTGATGCTTATGCTCCTAAATTTGAACAACCTGTCTTAAATGAAGGCGGTGTTTATCAATGGAAAAGAAAAGGAGAGTACCATATGTACAATCCTCAAACCGTTGACTTATTACAAAAAGCCACAAGAAATAACGATTACGAAACCTTCAAAAAATATTCAAGAGCTGCCAATAATTTAACCAATAATGCAGCAACTCTTAGAAGTTTATTAGAATTTAAAAACGATAGACCTGCTATCCCAATTGAAGAAGTAGAACCTGTAGAAAATATTTTGAAACGTTTTGCGAGCGGTGCAATGTCTTTCGGTTCCATTTCTTACGAAGCGCATTCTACTTTAGCGATTGCAATGAATAGAATTGGTGCAAAAAGTAACACTGGAGAAGGTGGCGAAGACGAAATCCGTTATCAACTCAACGAAAAAGGAGAAAATCTTCGTTCGGCGATTAAACAAGTTGCTTCAGGAAGATTTGGAGTTACAGCAAGATATTTAGCGGAAGCTGATGAAATTCAAATTAAAATGGCGCAAGGTGCAAAACCAGGAGAAGGCGGACAGTTGCCTGGCGACAAAGTTGATGCTTGGATTGGGAAAACCCGTCACTCAACACCGGGAGTTGGTTTAATTTCTCCGCCGCCACATCACGATATTTATTCCATCGAAGATTTAGCACAGTTGATTTTCGATCTTAAAAATGCGAATAGACACGCTAGAATTTCTGTAAAATTGGTATCAAAAGCAGGAGTGGGAACCATTGCAGCTGGTGTTGCAAAAGCTAAAGCAGACCATATTTTGATTTCTGGTTATGATGGAGGAACTGGTGCTTCTCCGTTAAGTTCGGTGCGTCACGCTGGTTTACCTTGGGAATTAGGTTTGGTAGAAACGCATCAAACTTTAATTAAACATAAATTAAGACAAAGAGTTACCGTACAAACTGACGGACAAATAAAAACGGGTAGAGACATTGTAATGGCAACTTTAATGGGCGCTGAAGAATGGGGAATTGCCACTTCTGCACTCATTGTTCAAGGTTGTATTTTGATGAGAAAATGCCACGAAAACACCTGTCCAGTTGGTATCGCAACACAAAACGGTGAATTAAGAAAAAAATTCACAGGAAATGCCGATCATTTGGTGAATTATTTTACGTTTTTGGCAACGGAAACCAGAGAAATTATGGCTTCTTTAGGGTTTAGAACGGTTGATGAAATGGTAGGGCAATACCAATGTTTAACCAAAAGAGAAGATTTAAAATTCTGGAAAGCTAAAACCGTTGATTTAAGTGCATTTTTACAAAAAATGGACACAGAATTGCCTCTTACGAAATCTGAACCTCAAGAAGACGAGTTGGTAGATTCATTGTCTTGGAAGTTGATTGAAGCGGCTCAAAATGCCATCGAAAGTAACGGAAAATGTGAAGCAGAATTCAATATCATCAATACCGATAGAACGGTTGGGACGATTCTTTCTCACGAATTAACCAAAATTTATAAATCTGAAGGAATGCCAGAAGATGCTTTGAGATTTAATTTCAAAGGAACTGCCGGACAAAGTTTCGGGGCGTTCTGCAATAAAGGAATTACGATGAAATTAGAAGGCGACGGAAACGATTATTTCGGAAAAGGACTTTCTGGTGGTAAATTGGTGGTTCATCCTGATAGAAGTTCTACTTTCAAAGCCAATGAAAATAGCATTATTGGTAACGTAGCTTTATATGGCGCAACCAGTGGAAAAGTTTTCATCAACGGAATGGCAGGAGAACGTTTCTGCGTAAGAAATTCTGGTGCAACTGCTGTTGTAGAAGGAGTTGGAGCTCACGGTTGCGAATATATGACTGGTGGAACTGTGGTAGTTTTGGGTGGAGTTGGTAAAAATTTCGGAGCTGGAATGAGTGGTGGAATCGCTTACATTTGGGATGTGAACGAAACGTTGAAACAAAATTTCAATCCTGATATGGCAGATTTAGAAGGTTTGACGGAAAAAGATAAAAACACCATCAAAAATCTAGTGGAAGAACACGTGAAGGAAACTGATAGTGATTTAGGAAAATATTTGTTGCAAGATTTTGAAGAAAATTTAAAATATTTTGTGAAAGTTTTCCCTAGAGATTACAAAAAAGTGTTGGAAAAACAAGGTGTTGAATTTTAGAATTAATAAAGTTTGAATGGGTTTGAAATTGTCTGAAATCGTTTGATGAGTTCCGTAGGAACGAACGATTTCGTAGCATTGGAATTCATTCCAATGAAAATTAGAAACGAACGATTTCGTAGCATTGGAATTTATTCCAAAGTATTTAATGCAAATCATCAGAATTACAAAAATTTAAAAAAAATGGGAAAAACAGACGGTTTTTTATTATATAAAAGAGAATTACCAACTAAAGATGCAGTAGCAGATAGAGTTCAGCACTATAAAGAATTTCAGCATTTGCCATCATCAGAACTATTGAACAAGCAAGCTGCAAGATGTATGAATTGCGGAATTCCTTTCTGTATGAGTGGTTGTCCGCTGGGGAATGTAATTCCAGAATTTAATGATGCAGTGTATAAAGAAGAATGGAAAAAAGCCTACGATATTTTAAGCACTACCAATCCTTTTCCAGAATTTACGGGCAGAATTTGTCCGGCTCCTTGCGAAGGTTCTTGCGTTTTGGGAATCAATGAATTGCCAGTAACCATAGAAGAAGTAGAAAAAAATATTATCGAAATTGCTTATCAAAAAGGCTATGTAAAACCAAGGCTTCCTTTAAAAAGGACGGGCAAAAAAGTAGCGGTTATCGGTTCTGGACCTTCTGGTTTAGCAGCAGCCGAAAAATTGAATCAATTAGGGCATTCTGTTTCGGTTTTTGAAAGAGAATCTGAAGTTGGCGGTTTGTTGAGGTTCGGGATTCCAGATTTTAAATTAGATAAATCTGTGGTAAAAAGAAGAGCCGACTTAATGAAAGCAGAAGGAATTGAATTTAAAACCAATACTTTGGTAGGCAAAGATTATTCTGCGGAGCAACTCAAAAGAGAATTTCACGCCATTGTTTTAGCGATGGGTTCTACCGTTCCTAGAAATTTACCTATCCCAAATCGTGATGCAAAAGGCGTTTATTTTGCGATGGAATATCTTCGTCAAAACAACAAAAAAGTGAGCAATATTGCTTTTACAGAAGATAATATAGATGCGAAAGGCAAAAAAGTGTTGGTTATTGGTGGTGGAGATACTGGTTCAGATTGTATCGGTACAGCCAATAGACAAGGTGCAACAGAAGTTCATCAAATAGAAATTATGCCAACTCCGCCTTCTCAAAGAGACGAAACAATGCCTTGGCCAATGTATCCTATGATTCTGAAAACCACCACTTCTCACGAAGAAGGTTGCACCAGAAAATGGGCGATTAATGCCAAAGAATTTATAAAAGACGAAGCAGGAAATCTAAAAGGTTTAAAAGCCGTAGAAATAGAGTGGAGCAAAGATCCTGTTACGAAAAGATACACCACATTTGCAGAAAAACCAGGCACAGAATTTACCATAGAATGTGATTTGGCATTTTTGGCAATGGGTTTCTTGCACGTAGAACAAAAAGGAATTGTAGAAGATTTAGAAATAAACCTAGACCCAAGAGGAAACTTAATAGGCAAAGAAGGAGAATATACCACCAACCAAGAGAAAGTTTTCAGTTGTGGAGACGCAAGAAGAGGGCAATCTTTGGTAGTTTGGGCAATTAGTGAAGGTTTGCAATGCGCCGAAAAAGTAGATGCATTTTTGAGTTAAATCCTAAATCAAATTATATTTTTTTAAGGGGAGGTTTTCTGTGGAAAACTTCCTTTTTGTTTTACTTTCGTATCTCGTTAAATTTTCCGATATTTGTAAGTCTTTGAAAAAAGCAAAAATTTAATCAAAAATTATATAAAATAAACTCGCTGAAAGCCAAAAGCAGAAAGCAGAATGCATTTATTATGAGTCAAAAACAATATACAGCAGACAGTATTCAGGCATTAGAAGGAATAGAACACGTACGTCTTAGACCTTCTATGTACATTGGTGATGTAGGTGTTAGAGGTTTGCATCACTTGGTTTATGAGGTAGTTGATAACTCTATTGACGAAGCTTTGGCTGGTCATTGTGATACCATTGCAGTAACCATTCACGAAGGAGACGGAATTTCTGTAAAAGATAATGGTAGAGGTATTCCTGTAGACTTTCACCAAAAAGAACAAAAATCTGCGCTAGAAGTAGTAATGACCAAAATTGGTGCAGGTGGTAAGTTTGATAAAGATTCTTACAAAGTTTCTGGTGGTCTTCACGGAGTTGGAGTTTCTTGTGTGAACGCGCTTTCTACTTCACTTATCGCTACTGTTTCTAGAAACGGAAAATTATACCAACAAAAATATTCTCAAGGAAAAGCATTAGCAGATGTACAAGAAATAGGAACTTCTACTTCTACAGGAACTGAAGTTTTCTTTCAGCCAGATGGAAGCATTTTCCAAGAATTGGTGTACAATTATGATACTTTAGCTGCTAGATTAAGAGAATTGGCGTTCCTAAACAAAGGAATTACCATTACTTTAACAGACGAAAGAAGAAAAAATGAAGATGGAAGTTTCCCAACTGAAACGTTCCATTCAGAAGGTGGTCTAAAAGAATTTGTTGCCTACATTGATGGAAACCGTGAATCAATCATGGAACACGTAATCTTCATGGAAGGTGAGCGTGATGATATTCCGGTAGAAGTAGCCATGCGTTATAATACTTCATTCAACGAGAATTTACACTCTTACGTAAATAATATCAATACTCACGAAGGTGGAACGCATTTAGCAGGTTTCAGAAGAGCTCTTACTAGAACTTTAAAGAAATATGCTGATGAACTAGGTCTTCCTGCAAAAGAAAAAGTAGAAATTACGGGTGATGACTTTAGAGAAGGTCTTACAGCGATTATTTCTGTAAAAGTGATGGAGCCTCAGTTTGAAGGGCAAACCAAAACAAAATTAGGAAACTCAGAAGTTTCTGGTGCGGTAGATAAAATTGTAGGCGAAATGCTTACTAATTTCTTAGAAGAAAACCCTAATGAAGCGAAACAAATCGTACAAAAAGTAGTTCTAGCTGCAAAAGCAAGACAAGCTGCGAAAAAAGCTCGTGAAATGGTTCAGAGAAAATCTCCAATGGGAGGTTCTGGTTTACCAGGGAAATTATCTGACTGTTCTTCTAAAGATCCTGAAATTTCAGAAATATTCTTAGTAGAGGGAGATTCTGCAGGTGGAACCGCTAAACAAGGTAGAGATAGACATTTCCAAGCGATTCTTCCATTAAGAGGTAAAATCTTGAACGTAGAAAAATCTATGCTTCACAAAGTTTATGATAATGACGAAATCAAGAATATTTATACTGCTCTTGGTGTTTCTGTAGGAACTGAAGAAGATTCTAAAGCTTTGAACTTGGCAAAACTAAGATATCACAAAATTGTAATCATGACCGATGCTGATATTGATGGTTCTCACATTTCTACGTTGATTCTTACCTTCTTCTTTAGATATATGAAAGAACTCATTGAACAAGGATACATTTACATTGCACAACCGCCTTTATATTTATTGAAAAAAGGAAATAAGAAAATGTATGCTTACAACGAGAAAGAAAGAGAAGCAAAAACATTAGAAATGGCTCCAGATGGAAAAGGAGTAGAAGTACAGCGTTATAAAGGTCTTGGGGAAATGAACCCAGAACAGTTATGGGAAACGACTTTAAATCCTGAAAACAGAATCTTAAAACAAGTCACCATAGAAAGCCTTGCAGAAGCAGATAACGTATTCTCTATGTTAATGGGCGACGAAGTGCCACCAAGAAGAGAATTCATCGAGAAGAATGCAATCTATGCAAATATTGACGCTTAAAATCAATATTTTATCAATAATTTCAAATCCGTTCAATCTTTGGACGGTTTTTTGCTATATTTAAGTTCACAAATATGAATTCCATGAAAACCATTTTTCTAGCTTTAGCTACTGCTTTCGTACTCTTTTCTTGCAGCCCAAAAACTACAGGAAATAAAGGAATTATTCCAGAAAATGCCAATGAATTGGCTTCTGAAAATTTACCTTTTGCAGTAGATTCTCTTCAATTGCAAGATTCTATTGCTGTAGCAAAAACTTTGAAATTACGAACTTCTTCTACCATTCTGTTATTTCCTACACTTCATAATAAAACTTTATTAGACAGTATTTATAGTCCATCTGGAATCAGATTAGAGACTTATTCTAAAGAAAAATTGCAGAAAGAATTGGTAAATCAAAAAGAAGCTTATTTTTCTCAAGGTCAAGAAGATGCTAAAGAATATACTCCAGATTTTGAGCAAATTTGGGATGAAAATTCTTATATGAAGGTCTTCTCTAATCAAAATGATGTTCTTACTATTTCCTATGAAAATGATGGCTTTTCTGGTGGAGCGCATGGTTACTATAATATATTGTTCAAAAATTTTGACTTAAAAACTAATACAGTAATTCAACTTTCTGATGTTTTTAAGGATATCAATAAAGTAGATTGGAATAAAATTTTAATGAAAAATTTTAAAAATCAAGACCAAAAAGAAATGCTTTTAGTCGATAAAATTCCTGTAAATAACAATTTCTATTTTGATTCCCAAAACATCACTTTTGTGTACAATCAATACGAAATTACAGCTTATGCTGCTGGAGTAGTAGAAATTTCTATTCCGTTTTCTGAGTTGAAACCTTATTTAAAACCAGAATTTATTTCGAGGAATAACATTAAATAAATCCAAATCAATTATACAATGAGATTTAACTTGGTTTTATGCCGATAGATAATTTATTGATTTAATTTTAATTAAATAATTATAAATTACTAATCGGTATAATTCCGTACTTTTGCACCCATGCAAAACGTAGCATTTATCATCAATCCTTTTTCTGCAAAGAAAAATTATCAGCCTTTTCTTAATTCTTTACAAGCAAAGGTTGAAAATCCGTTGTATTTAATTTCTAAATCCATTCAAGATACTGAAGATTTCATCAAGGAAAATTTTGAAATAGTAGATGTTTTCGTTGCTATTGGAGGTGACGGAACCATTTCTACGGTAGCGAAAAATTTAATTCACACGGATAAAATTCTCGGGATTTTCCCAGCAGGAAGTGGAAACGGTTTTTCTAATGAAACCAAGTTTTCTAAAAATTTAGACGAACTTTTAGCGAAAATCCAGAGAAAGAATTTCAAAGAAATAGATACGTTTACGGTAAACGAAAGATTTTCGATTAATGTAGCTGGAGTAGGATTTGATGGAGCAGTTATTGAAGCTTTTGAAAAGACTTCCAGAGGTTTCAAAAATTATATCAAAACTTCTATCCAGACTTTTTTTAAATACCAACCAATTTCCATCAAATTCGAAGAAAAATATAAAAAATTTGACGGAAAATATTTGATGCTCAACGTTGCAAACACCCGTCAATTCGGGAATAACGCCTACATTGCTCCTCATGCAAGTAAAAGTGATGGCTTGTTAGAAATTGCTTTGGTAAAGAAGTTTCCTTTCTCGCATTCTGGCGTTTTTGCCTACAGAATGTTTACCAAAAAATTGGTTCACAATCAGTACATTCATTATTTGTCAGTTCCAGAAATTGAATTTTCTGTAGATTCAGATTTGTGGCATCTCGACGGAGAATTTAACCAAATTTCATCTCCTGTTAAAGTAAAAGTGCTCCCAAAAAGTTTAAGAATTTTAGTTTAATAAATGACAATTTTTTAAAATTATATTTTAAACCACAAAAGAGACAAAAGAAATGATTGAAAACAAGTATTTCAAAAGTAAAAAAAGTTAAACATTTCGTTTTTTTTACTTTTGAAGAGCTTATAAATAAAAGAAATCTTTTGTCTCTTTTGTGGTTTATTAATTTTTGTCTTTTACAAAGAATTTTAGTCTAAATTATTTAAAGCTTCTTTGTATACTTTCAGTACTTTTTCTCTGGCTTTTTTATGCTCTACGATAGGTTTTGGATAGTATTTTGTTCCAAATTCAGGAATCCATTTTTTAATATATTTAAAATCTGGATCGAATTTTTTCTGTTGTTCATCTGGATTGAAAATTCTAAAATAAGGAGCGGCATCACAGCCAGAACTTGCGCACCATTGCCAGTTTCCATTATTCGCACTTAAATCGTAATCCATTAATTTTTCTGCAAAATAGGCTTCGCCAATTCGCCAGTCGGTAAGCAAATGTTTGATGAGGAAACTCGCGGTAATCATTCTAACTCTGTTGTGCATAAAACCAGTAGCGTTCAGTTCTCGCATTCCTGCATCAACAATAGGAAATCCTGTTTTTCCAGCTTTCCATTTTTCCAGAAATTCAGGATTATTTTCCCAAGGAATCGCATCATATTTTGCCTTGAAAGAATGATTGACCACTTTCGGAAAATGATACAAAATCTGCATGAAAAATTCTCTCCAAATCAATTCTTTCAGGAAGGTAAGGTTATTTTCTTTGGCAATTTTGGCTAATTTTCTTACGCTGATGGTTCCAAATCTCAGATGAACACCTAATTGTGTAGTTCCTTTTACTGCAGGGAAATTTCGAGTTTCTTCATAAGTTTTGATGATGTGAAGATCTGCTTCTGGAATTTCAAATGCTAAATTTGTTTTTTGAAAACCAATGTCTTCAATTTTAAGTTCTTCAAATGGAATATCTAGTAAATTGTCTAGTTTTTTTTCTGATGGAAATCCTTGTAAATCAACTTTTTGAATTTCATTGAGCCAAAGTTTTGAATACGGAGTATAAACCGTGTAAGGTTTTTTATCGGCTTTTACTATTTCGTCTTTGTGAAAAATAACTTGGTCTTTAAACTGATGAAAAGCAATGTTTTTTGAATTCAAAAAATCGGCAATTTCTTGGTCTCTTTTTATCGCGTAAGGTTCATAATCTTCATTACAGTAAACTGCTTTTATTTCGTAGTTCTGTGAGAGGTTTTTATAGATTTCAAGAGGTTTTCCTTTGAAGATTTTGATGCCTTTATTCTTTAATTTTAAAAAAGAATTCAGGGTTTGTAAAGCTTGTACAATGAAATCAACTCTCTTGTCTGACTTATTTTCTAATAAATCTAAAATATCTTCGTCAAAAATAAAAATCGGTAGCACCTTTTTTCCCGATTCTAATGCTTGAAATAGTCCGTGATTGTCTTTTAAACGAAGGTCTCTTCTGAACCAAAAAATAGAAATTTTATCCATGCTTATTCTATCAAATGAAGGAGTTCTTTAATCTCAGAGTTTTTGTATTCTGTGTACAAAGTGTAATGAAAATCGTTTACTTTTTTCAGTAATTCTAGCAATTTTGTTTTTTCATCATTTTTAAGATTAGCCGAAAGAATTCTAGAAGTGGTATTGACTTTTTCTACCGATTGATGAAAGGCTTCTTCTCCTTTTTTGGTCAAAGTCAATCTTTTGGCACGTTTGTCATTTTCATCCACGGTTTCTTGAATCAAACCATCGTCTAAAAGTCTTTTGATGATTTGAATTCCCGTTTGTTTTTCGTGACCGTTTCTTTCGATGAGTTGCATTTTGGTCAAAGAAGGCTCGTCTTTGAGTCTGTAGAGGTAAGTAAATTCTTCATTCGCTAAAGTCGGAAAATCGCTTAAACCTTTGCGAATCATTTGTTTAGAAAATCTGCCCAAAAGCAAAACCTGTTTGCAAATTTCATTTTCGGTGAAACTTACTTCGTGGTTTTCATTTTTAAAAAGTTTGGTCGGACTTTCTGTTGTATATTTTTTTTCGTTGAGCCAAATTCTGAAATCTTCTATCGTAGCATGATTTTTAAACGACTTAGAATGTTCGTATTCCTGAACTTCTAAAAGGAGATTAATTAAAAAACTGGTTTCCATATTGCTTATAATTTAATAGTGCTCATTCCTCCGTCAATGCCAAAAATTTGTCCGGTAACCCAAGAAGAAGAATCAGAAAGTAAAAATACAACCATTTTTGCAATTTCTTCAGGATTTCCTATTTTCTGTAGGGGATGTCTTTTTGCAGCGGCTTCTCTTTTCTCTGGTGATGCCAATAAAGCAGTGGCTAAATTGGTGTCTGAAAGTGACGGAGCAATTGCGTTAAATCTTATTTTTTGAAGCGAAAATTCTGCAGCTAAACTTTTTACCAAACCTTCTACAGCACTTTTACTTGCGGCGATAGAAGAATGAAAAGGCATCCCTAATTTTGCTGCAACGGTGCTGAATAAAACCACACTTGCACTTTCAGACTTTTTAAGATTTGGCAATAATTTCTGAATGATTTTAATAGCTCCCAAAACATTAATTTCAAAGTCTTTTTTGAAATCTTCATCAGATAATCTACCGAAAGGTTTCAGATTAATGCTTCCAGGTGCATAAACCAATCCATCAATTTTTTCAGGAAAAGAAACATCATCTAAACTGTCTGTTAGAATGTCTTTTTGATAAAAATGAAGTTTTACATTATTCAATTCTGGAGTTTCTGTTCTAGAAATTCCAATGACCTGAGCTTCGTTTTGTAATTGTTTTGCGGTAGCTAAACCTATTCCGCTTCCACAACCGATAATGACTATATTTTTCATATTATTTTAATTTTTTGTTTTATTTTTTTTCACAGGTTTTAAATCTAAAATCTAAAATCTTACATCTAAAATCTCATTTATCTCTTTGATATTTTATTTAAACTAATGCTTCTCTGTCTGGTACATTTAAATCTTTCAATTTCTGGATTTCTCTTCTTGAGATGTTTTTGACTAATGCCAGAATTCACTCTTTTTCTCCAAAGATTGAAGGAACTTCTTTTCAGTTCAGTTCTCATAATAGCGATGGTTTCAGCTTCAGAAATCCCAAACTGAAAAGTGATGGCTTCAAATGGCGTTCTGTCTTCCCATGCCATTTCTATAATTCTATCAATATCTTTAATGGTTAGATTTTCTTTCATTTGAAAATTTTAGATTTGTTTTTCCTGCATTTCTCGCTACAATATTTCACTTCTTCCCAGTCTTTTTTCCATTTTTTGCGCCAGTTAAAAGGTAAACCGCAAACTTCACAGATTTTTGAGGGCAAATTTTTAGGCATTTTCTACCATAAATTTTTTAAAATGATTAATTTCTATTCCTTCAGCTCTTAAATCGTGCATCATATTATATAAGCCAAAAAACGTTCGGTTCAGATAAATAAAATGTCTAGAACCACGATTGGTATTCATGTTTTTTAAATCGCTGAGTTTAGCATAACGCTGACCTAAATCTGCAATTTCTTGGAAGAAACTCTCATCTGAAAAATCAAAAAACTCTTGATTAAAAGGTCTGGTAAATAATTCTAACATTTCATGGAAAAGTTTACTGAAAAACACTTTTTCTTCAGATGAATCTTCTGCTTTTAGAATTTCTAATTCATATAATTTTTGTTCAAAAAACGCTTGATTCAATAAGTTTTCCACTTTTGCCAATTCAAAGTAAGGCTCATAAAAATCACTTGGAATTTCCTTCACACAACCGAAATCGATCACCATTAATTCGCCTTTTTCCGAAATCAAAAAATTTCCAGGATGTGGATCTGCGTGAACTTGCTTAAGTACGTGCATTTGATACATGTAAAAATCCCAAAGTGTTTGTCCGATTTTATTCAGCGTTTTCTGTGGATGCTTGGTTTTGATAAATTCAGAGAAATGTTTTCCGTGCAACCAGTCCATCGTAATGATTTTTTCACATGAAAATTCTGGATAATATTTCGGGAATTTTATATTTTCTAAATGAGCGCATTCTTGCGCAATTTGCTCACTTCTAGAGAGTTCTAAATCATAATTGGTTTCTTCATACAATTTATCTTCTACTTCTTTAAAATAGGATTCAGAACCTTCTTTTCTGATGTTGAACATCTTCATTGCGATAGGTTTTACCAATTTCAAATCGCTGGAAATGCTTTCTTGAACTCCAGGATATTGAATTTTTACGGCCAATTCTTGACCGTTTTTCTTGGCTTTATGAACCTGACCAATACTCGCTGCATTGACTGATTCTGGCGAAAATTCATCAAAAATATCTTCAGGATTTTTACCAAAATATTTTCTAAAAGTCTTTTTAACCAAAGCTCCAGAAAGTGGCGGAACCGAAAACTGCGAAAGCGAAAATTTTTCTACATAAGCTTGTGGCATGATGTTTTTTTCCATGCTCAGCATTTGTGCTACTTTCAGCGCAGAACCTTTCAATTCCTTTAAACTGTCATAGATGTCTGCAGCATTGTCTTCGTTTAGAATTTTTTTGGCTTCTTCTTCGTCTTTGGTGATTTTGTTGCCGTAATATTTAATGTAATTTACGCCAACTTTTGCGCCGGCTTTCAGTAAATTGCTGGCGCGTTCTATTTTTCCCGTGGGAATTTTATTGAGGGTTTTCATTTTTTACGATTTTTGAAATTTTTCTTTCCACAAGAATTTGCCTAAGTCAATGATTTTTTTCAAAGGTTCATTGTTTAAGAATTCAAAGCCTGTGTCAATGGTTTTTTCGATGAATAAATCTGTTTTTTCAAAACTTGGAGATTCGTCTTTTTGCCAAAATTCAATGATAGAGAGAAAATGTAACCAAAGCGCTTCTTCTCTAGATTTTTCATTGAAATTTTTAATAGAATCTTTAGCTTTTTCTAAAATTTCTAAGTCATTAAAGTCTAATGTTTTAATAAATTTTTGATGTTCAGATTTTAGTTCATGGAGTTTTTGTAGTGTAGAAAGATTCTTTTTTCCTAAAATCATAAGAACTAAAGATCTATTCATGGTAAGGTTTTCAAAAAAGATGAAATAAAGATTCAGTAATCTTTCTTTAGCACTCATGTCTTCATAACCTTCGATTTCTAGAGAAAGTTCTAAAGATTTTTGAAAAAAATGCTTTAAAATTTCTTTCTCCAGATGTTCGAAGCTTGAAAAGAATTGATAAAATTCTTTTTCATCAAAGTGATTTTCTTGTGCAAAAACGTAGATGTTTTTGGGTCTTTCTCCTTGGGTAAGTAGATAATTTCCGTAGTCGGATAAAATTTTTTCTGAGTTGATTGGTTTATTTTTCATATTTCAATTTTTTTTAAATCGGTTTGTATTCCTTTATTAACAAGCTTTTGTGCTTAATTTCAAGAGTTTATTTAATTCAATAGAATTTATTAATGACAAAAATAGTAAAATATTTTACTACTTAATAAAATAAAGTATAAATTTGTACAATAATTATGATTTAAAAAATAGATAATATGATCAAGATACAAGCAGAATCAAAATTGCCTACAGATTTTGGGAATTTCAAAATTGTAGCCTTTTCAGAATCACAAGAAGATTGGATGCCACACATTGCATTAATCTCTGATAATACAGATTTTAACGGAGTGGTAAACGTAAGAATTCATTCAGAATGTATTACGGGAGAGATTTTTCATTCTCAAAAATGCGAGTGTGGTCAACAATTAGACGCATCTATGAAATATATAGATGAAAATGGAGGGATTATTTTATATCTTCGTCAGGAAGGTAGAAATATTGGGATTATCAATAAAATAAAGGCTTATCAGTTGCAAGAATTGGGTCTTGATACGGTAGAAGCTAATCTTCAGTTGGGTTTACCAGCAGATGACAGAGATTTTAATGTGGCAATAGAAATTCTTAATATTTTAGGCGTTAAAAAAATCAACCTTTTAACGAATAATCCCGAAAAATTAAGTTTTGTGGAAAACAGTAATATTCAATTGGTGAAGAGAATTCCACTGAATATTAAGGCTAATCATATCAATAAATCATATTTAGAAACCAAAAAAAGTTATTTTGGACATCAATTAGAAGAAGCATTATCATCAATATAAAAAATTAAATACCCTTGAAAACAACAGTAATTATTGGTTCCGGATTTTCTTCGCTAGCTTCTGCTTGTTATATGGCAAAAGCGGGTTACAAAGTGACGGTTTTAGAAAAAAATGAACAATTAGGAGGAAGAGCTTCCATGATGGAAATTGATGGCTATAAGTTTGATATGGGCCCAAGTTGGTATTGGATGCCAGATATTTTCGAGAGATTTTTTGCAGATTTTGGTAAAAAAGTTTCAGATTATTATGAGCTAGAAAAACTTTCGCCAGCTTATAGAGTGGTTTTTGGCGAAAATGATTACATCGACATCGAAGATACTCCAGAAAAAATCATTGCAACTTTCGAAAGAATTGAACCAGGCAGCGGAAAACATTTGAATAAATTCATGGACGAAGCTCAAGAAAACTATAGAATTGCGATGCAGGATTTGGTGTATAATCCAGGTTTATCATTGCTAGAATTGGTTTCTGTAGAAAGTGCTAAAAGACTAAATTTATTTGTCAAAAATATTTCTGAGCAAGTAAGAAAGGAAATCAAAAATCCTAAATTGAGAAGTATTTTAGAATTTCCAGTACTTTTTTTAGGAGCAAAACCGAATAAAACTCCCGCTTTCTACAACTTTATGAATCATGCAGATTTCGGTCTGGGAACTTGGTATCCTAAAGGCGGTTTCAATGCAGTTGCGCTTGGAATGGTGAAATTAGCCAAAGAATTAGGCGTAGAATTTCATGTGAATGAAGAAGTTATTGGAATAGATTATGAAAATAATCAAGCCAAAAAAATCAGAACTCAAAACGGAGTTTATGAAGCTGATGTTTTCATTTCGGGAGCAGATTACTCTCACACCGAAAAACTCTTGAACGGAAACCGAAACTACTCCGAAGATTATTGGCAAAAGAAAACTTTCGCACCGAGTTCGTTTTTGTATTACGTTGCTTTTAATAGAAAAGTCAAAAATTTATTGCACCACAATTTGTTTTTCGATACTGATTTTGAAGAACATGCGAAGGAAATTTATGACACCAAAGAATTACCAAAACAGCCATTGTTTTATGCTAATTTTTCGAGCAAAACTGATGATTCCCTTTGTGGAGAAGGTAAGGAAGTTGGGTTTTTCCTCATTCCAGTTGCGGTAGATTTAGAAGACAACGTAGAGATTCACGAAAAATATTTCCAGTTGATTCTCGATAGAATTAAAAAATGCACAGGAGAAGATTTAAGTGATGCCATCGTTTTCAAAAAATCATTCGGTGTAAAAGATTTCAAAGAGCGTTATCATTCTTGTAGAGGAAACGCTTATGGTTTGGCAAATACTTTATTACAAACATCGGTTTTAAGACCAACGATTAAGAATAAAAAATTGAAAAATTTCTTTTATACAGGGCAATTAACTGTTCCAGGACCTGGAGTTCCACCTGCATTGATTTCTGGAAAAGTAGTGACAGATTATATTCTAAAGAATAATTAATCTATTGAAAAATCTTGTTAGACTCAATTTTAAACCACACAAAACACAAGAAAAATGAATAATTTTCAAATTTTTAATCACATTTCTGGATTAACCTCGAAAATGGTTACCGAAAAATACAGTACTTCGTTTTCTAGAGCTTCTACTTTGTTTAAGCCAGAAATTCGTCAGCATATTTATAATATTTATGGTTTCGTGCGTTTTGCAGATGAAATTGTAGATACTTTTCATGATTATGACAAAGCAAAATTGCTAGATGAATTCGAGAAAAACTACAGAGATGCCCTAGATAATGGTATTTCTCTCAATCCTATTCTTCATTCTTTTTGTACTACACAAAGAGAAAAAAATATTCCTCAGCATTTGGTAGATGCGTTTTTGCATTCTATGAGAATGGATTTGGGTGATATCAAGGATTTGAATGACGAAAAATACAATGAATACATCTACGGAAGCGCAGAAGTAGTAGGTTTAATGTGTTTGAAAGTCTTTGTAGATGGCAATGAAGAAGAATATCAAAAACTGAAACCTTTTGCGCAAAGTTTAGGAGCGGCGTTCCAAAAAATCAACTTTTTAAGAGATATTTCTGCAGATTATACAGATTTAGGAAGAACTTATTTCCCGAATGTGAATTTCAGAAATTTTTCTCAACAAGATAAATTAGAAATCGAAAAAGACATTGCTAAAGATTTTGAACATTCTTTAATCGGGATTAAAATGTTGCCAATGTCTTCTAGATTAGCGGTTTTTATGGCGTATAAATACTACACGAATTTATTCAAGAAAATTAAAAAATGTAAGCCAGAAATATTGATGCACAAAAGAATCAGTGTTTCCAATGCGAGAAAAGTTTATCTTTTCGGAGAGATGATTTTGTTTAAAAATCTTAACTTCGTAAGATAAATTTAAAATCTATGAAAAAGTTAGTTCTTATATTTTTATTGTTTTGCAGTTTCGTGAATGCGCAAAGTTTAGTAGAGTTAAGAGGTTACCTTCAAAAAGGAGAAAACTCAGAAGAAGTAAGTAAAACCCTTATTTCAAAATCTAAAAATGCGTATGATACAACTAAAAAGCCTATTTATATGGCATTTTATGCGGTAGGTAATTTTTTTATGGCAAAACACGCATCTAATCCTTTGAATAAATATTCTTATTTTAATAAAGGGAAAAAGTTGCTTGAAGATGCAATTAAAAAAGAGCCCAACAATATAGAAATCAGATTGATGAGATTAATTTCTCAAGAAAAAACGCCAAGTTTTTTGGGTTACAATAAAAATATAGAAGCAGACCGTAACTTCATTATTAAAAACTATAAAAATTCAGACGATGAAAATCTAGTGAAATTCATCAAAAACTATCTAAAAATCTAAAATTAAAAAATGGAAGCATTGCAATATTTTTTCATCACGTTAGGCGTTTTCGTTACCATGGAAGGCATTACTTGGCTCACGCACAAGTATATTATGCATGGTTTAGGTTGGTATTTTCACGAAGATCATCACCAACCAGGTTACCCTCATGTTTTTGAAAAAAATGATTTCTTTTTTGTGATTTTTGCGATTCCCAGTATTCTATTATTCTATTTCGGAACGGTAAATGGAATCAACTATCTTTTTTTCATAGGACTAGGAATTTTACTGTACGGAATGGCTTATTTTTTAGTGCATGATGTTCTCATTCACAGACGTTTTAAATGGTTTGATAAAACCAATAACTGGTATTTACGTGGATTGAGAAAAGCGCACAAAATGCACCATAAACATCTTGGGAAAGAAGAAGGAGAGTGTTTCGGGATGCTTTTCGTGCCTTTGAAATATTTCAGAGAAGCAATGAATTCAAAAATAGCTTAATCCATTTTTCTTATTGAATTTACTGATTAATTATTCATTAATTTAAAATCAAAGTTTTGCAACAATATTATTACATAGCTCTAGATATCTTGAGTTTCAGCATTCCTTTTATCTTCAGTTTTGAGAAAAAATGGATGAATTTTATCCGTTTTTGGAAGCCTTATTTTTTGGCAATCATTACAGTAGGGATTTTCTTCATTTTATGGGATATTTATTTTGCGTACCAAAATGTTTGGGGATTTAATGATGAATATTTAATGGGAATCAGATGGTTTAAATTGCCACTCGAAGAATGGTTATTTTTCTTACTTATTCCTTATTCCAGCAATTTTATTCACTATTCTTTAGAATATTTTTTCCCGAAATTGCAGTTGACCAAAAAATTGACACAATGGATTTCTGTTCTTCTATTAATTGTAAGTGCAAGTGTTTTTGCCACCAATTTAGATAGAATTTACACTGCAGCAAGTTTTGGTTTGTTTGCATTATTGATGATTTTCCAAATTTTTTATCAATGGGAATATGCACGAAAGTTTTACATCAGTTTTGTGCTGATTTATGTGCCGTTTTTCTTTGTTAATTCCGCTTTGACGGGAAGTTATTCAGAAAATCCAGTGGTTTTTTATGATAATAATGAAAACCTAGGAATTAGAGTGGGAACCATGCCTTTAGAAGACAGTTTTTACTGTTTTTCGATGCTTTACGGAAGCGTTTTATTGTTTGAATATTTTAGAAGAAAATGGAACTATTCATTATCAATGTCTGTAAAATCTTAATTTAAAATAAAATTCAAAGATGAAAATCAATATAAAAAAGCAGTCAGGAATTTATACACTTACTTCGGAACAGATTCTTCCTATTTCTTTAGAAAAAGCTTGGGAATTCTTTACTCATCCTAATAATTTAGACAGAATTACGCCGAAAGAAATGCAGTTTGAAATCACCAATAATCCGCCAGATAAAACGTATCTTGGTCAAATAATTACCTATAAAATTGGAATTTTACCAATGGTAAAAAGCAATTGGATTACAGAAATTACGCATTTTGAAGACCAAAAGTTTTTCGTAGATGAACAGCGATTTGGACCATATGCAATGTGGCATCACGAACATCATTTCGAAGCTACAGAAGATGGAAAAGTGAAAATGACGGATATTGTCAATTTCAAATTACCAATGGGAATATTAGGTGATTTATTGGCAGGTTTTTATGTGAAAAATAAAGTGAAATTTATTTTTGAAAGTCGTTTTAAAATTTTAGAAGAAATCTTTAAATTATGAAAATTTTTCTTACAGGAGCCACAGGTTATATCGGGAAAAGACTTCTCATTCAGTTGTTAGAAGAAGGTCATGATGTGGTGTGTTCTGTAAGAGACCAAAAAAGATTAAGCCTTAAACTCTATCAAAATCATCTTGAAAAAATTCAAATTATAGAAAATGATTTTCTAGATGAAAATTCTTTACTAAATATTCCACAAGATATAGATTTTGCTTATTATCTGGTGCATTCTATGTCTTCTGGTAGTGGAAATTTCTCAGAAAAAGAGAGAATTTCTGCCGAAAATTTCAGAAAAGCATTAGAAAAAACTTCAGTAAAGCAAGTCGTTTTCCTCACTGGAATTATCAATGAAGAAAAACTTTCAGAACATCTTCAATCCAGAAAAAATGTAGAACAAGCGCTTAAAAGTGAGAAGTATGCTTTAACTTGTCTCAGAGCTGGAATTATTGTAGGTTCTGGTAGTGCTTCTTTTGAAATTATCAGAGATTTGGTAGAGAAACTGCCGATTATGGTGGCTCCAAAATGGTTGAAAACAAAATGTCAACCGATTGCCATCAGAAATGTGATTCAGTTTTTAACCAAAGTTATCGGTGTAGAAAAAACCTACAATCAAAACTACGATATTGCAGGTCAAGATGTTCTTACTTATAAAGAAATGTTGCTTCAATACGCCGAAGTTAGAGGTCTGAAACGGTGGATTTATACCGTTCCGGTGATGACGCCTAAATTGTCTTCGTATTGGTTATACTTTATTACTTCTACCACTTATTCTTTGGCGGTGAATTTGGTAGACAGCATGAAGATTGATGTCATTGCAAGACAAAATTCTTTGGCTTCGGACTTAGGAATTCATTTATTTTCTTACAAAGAAGCAATTAACATGGCTTTTGACAAAATCAAGCAAAATGACGTGTTGAGTAGTTGGTATGACTCGTTCACGAATCAGTTTCACAAGCGAAATGTTTGGCAATATTTAGAAGTTCCAGAGAAAGGTTGTTTTACAGATTTCAGAATTATGAAAGTAGACAATGAGGAATTGGCGTTGGAAAGAGTTTTCAGTATTGGTGGAAAAACAGGTTGGTATTATGCTAATTTTCTTTGGAAAATCAGAGGTTTTTTAGATAAATTAATCGGTGGAGTAGGATTGAGAAGAGGAAGAAGAAACCAAAACGAATTAGAAGCAGGAGATTCTGTAGATTTTTGGCGCGTTTTATATGCCAACAAAGAAGAAAAACGCCTTTTACTTTTCGCCGAAATGAAAGTTCCTGGTGAAGCTTGGTTAGAATTCTATATTAAAAATGGAGAGTTGTACCAAGAAGCAACCTTTCGTCCTTTAGGTTTATCGGGAAGATTATATTGGTACTCGGTTTTACCATTCCATGGTTTAATTTTCAATGGAATGTTGAGAAAATTGGCGGGAAAATAATTATTCTACGGCAACAGAATCATCACCACGACTGTCTGCAACAGCAGTAGCATTGCCCTTCTCATCAATAACAATCATTTCTGTTCTGCCAATTCCGCCACGTTTTTCAAATTTGTAATTTTTTTGTTCTAAAATTTTCAAAGTGTTTTCAGGAAAATTTTTCTCTACAAAAACCATTTCTGGCAACCATTGATGATGAAATTTTGCAGAATTCACCGCTGAACTGGGAGTCATTTTAAAATCAATCACATTTACGATGCTTTGATACACAGAAGTAGGAATCGTAGTTCCTCCTGGAGTTCCCACCACGATGTATGGTTTTCCGTTTTTTAGAATGATAGTTGGTGTCATCGAAGAAAGCATTCTTTTATTGGGCTCAATTTTATTGGCTTCACCACCAACTGCGCCAAACATATTAGGAACGCCCGGTTTTACAGAAAAATCATCCATTTCATTATTCAAGAAATATCCGCCACCTTTTACCACGACTTTGCTTCCGTATAAACCGTTCAAAGTAGTTGTCACAGCAACTGCATTTCCAAATTTATCAATAATAGAAATATGCGTAGTTTCGGTAGATTCTTTGGGTTGAGCAATAATTTTCCCAACTTCTGCACTTGGGGTAGCTTTTTCAAAACTGAAATTTTTCCAACGATTTTTTAAATATTCTTCAGAAATAAGCATTTGGGTTTTGTCTTCTATAAAATCTGGGTCTCCCATAAATTCTGCACGGTCTGCAAAAGCTCTGCGTTCTGCTTCTACCATAACTTGAACTGCTTCTGGAGAGTTTTGTTGATATTTTTCTAAATTTTCAAAACTGCTCATTTTAAGCATTTGAGCCAAAAGAATTCCACCACTCGAAGGAAGCGGCATCGAAATGATTTCGTGATTTTTATAATCGAATTGTAATGCTATTCTTTCTTT
Source organism: Cloacibacterium normanense (assembly GCF_003860565.1). Classification (NCBI taxonomy): domain Bacteria; kingdom Pseudomonadati; phylum Bacteroidota; class Flavobacteriia; order Flavobacteriales; family Weeksellaceae; genus Cloacibacterium; species Cloacibacterium normanense. The sequence continues at coordinate 1,356,895 of NZ_CP034157.1, read as the reverse complement.
GGTTTTATAATTTTTCAGGTCTTCAAGGGTAATAATTCCGTTTCCTCGCTTCATTTCGGAAACTAAAAGTTGAGCGTTTTTTCCTTCATAGAAAGCTTTTTGACCTTGTTTTTGAATTAATTTTAAAGTTTGAGCCAATTCTTTTTGAACTAAAATATCTCCTTTTTTCCAAGGAATTTCTTTGGTAAAAGCTGTTGGATGTGAATTGTGTTTTAGAAAATCTTCTCGGGTGTCATTAAGTAAATTCGCTTCTCTTTCTGTAATGGCAAAACCTTTTTGTGCTAAATCGATGGCAGGTTGAATTAAAACTGATATTGGTAATTTCCCGAATTTTTGATGCGTGTAAAACATCCCAGAAACCGAACCAGGAACACCGACTGCCAATCTTCCGTTTTGTGATAAATCGGTATTGGCTTTTCCTTTTTCATCGAGATACATATCTCTAGATGCATTTTTTGGAGCGGTTTCTCTATAATCCAATGCGATTTTTTCACCTTTTTTGGTATAACCTACCAAAAATCCACCACCACCAATATTTCCAGCTTGTGGATAAACTACTGCCAAAGCAAATTGCGTAGCAATCGCAGCATCAAAGGCATTTCCACCCTTTTTTAGAATTTGAGCACCTGCTTCACTTGCCAATGGATGCGCAGAAACTACCAAACCTTTTTCTTTTGCTTTGACTTCTTTGACAATAGAAATGTTAGTGAACTGAGCAGAAACAGTTTGCGCTAAAAAGAGTATAAGGAAAAGTAGATTTTTCATTGTGAAATATTTTTATCAAAAATAATCGAAAATTTTAAATGTTTTTCAAAAGACAACAAAATTGGCCCAAAATATTTTAGGCATAATATTTTTAATAACCCTTTAATTTTTCTAAATTTGTGAAAATCCTAAAATTTAAAAATGGAAACCGATACGCACACGGAAAAAATTCTTATTACTGGTGCTTTAGGGCAAATAGGCACCGAACTGACCAATAGATTAGTGGAAATTCATGGCGCAGAAAATGTGATTGCTTCTGGATTGGATAGATGGGACAAAAAGCTTACTTCTGCGGGATTTTATGAAAGAATGGACGTTTCTAACACGCAATTGGTAAGACAAGTTTGTAAAGATTACGAAATTACTACTGTTTATCATTTGGCTTCTTTATTGTCTGGAACTTCAGAAAGACAGCCCCAATTTGCTTGGAAACTGAATGTAGAACCGCTTCTTAATTTTCTGGAATTGGCGAAAGAAGGTTTGATAAAAAAAGTTTTTTGGCCAAGTTCTATTGCGGTTTTCGGGAAAGGAATTCCTAAGGAAAATGTGGGCCAAGATGTGGTTCTAAATCCTACAACGGTGTACGGAATTTCTAAAATGGCAGGAGAAAAATGGTGCGAATATTACCATGAAAAATATGGAGTAGATATTAGAAGTATCAGATATCCAGGTTTAATTTCTTGGAAAACTCCAGCTGGTGGTGGAACTACAGATTATGCAGTAGAAATCTTCTACGAAGCAATTGAAGAAGGAAAATACAAATCTTTCATCTCTGAAAATACAGCCATGCCAATGTTGTACATGGATGATGCGATAAATGCAACATTGCAATTAATGGATGCTCCATCTGAAAATCTTACGGTAAGAAGTTCGTATAATTTAGGCGGAATGAGTTTTACACCAAAAGAATTGGCAACAGAAATTAAAAAAGAAATTCCAGAATTTGAGATTTCTTATGAGCCAGATTTCAGACAAGCTATTGCTGATTCTTGGCCGGCTTCTATAGATGATTCTGTGGCGAAAAAAGATTGGGGATTAACCTATGATTTTGGCATTACAGAAATGACCAAAGATATGATTAAAAACCTGAAAGTGAAATTGGGAAAATAATCAAGTGATAGGATTTTAGAATGGTAGAGTTTTAGAGAACTTAAATTCTTCACCACAAAATAATTTTAAACTTTGTCTGCGGATTGTAGACAAAGTTTTTTATTTTTACGATATGGTTTTACTTACTTTTAACATCATCGCTCCCGAAATTCCAGTTTCTTACCAAAAAATAGTTACAGAAGAAGAACTATTAAAGATTACAACTGATGGAACACAGAAAATTCTTGAAATTCTAGAAAAATATCAAGTTCACACTACTTTTTTTGTGGAAATTTCTTTGGCGGAAAAGTTACCAGAACTTTTAAAAACCATTGCTAAAAAAGGTCATGAATTGGGCTTGCTTAATAAATATTCTTATCAAAAAGAGATAGAAACGGCTAAAGATTTCTTAGAAGAACTGACAGGGAAAACCATCAGAGGAATGAGACAGTTTCCAGAAAAAAGGCTAAGTTCTGAAAAACTGAAATCCATGCAATTTATTTATCGTTCACCGATGGATTTTTCTAATATTTTCTTTTTTAAGAATACTTTAGAAAGAAAAATTGCCTATGAAGAACATGAAATTATGGTGATACCAGAAAGTGTTTCGCCTTATTCCAGACTTCCGTATAATGATTTTACGTTTCAGATGATTCCCATGAAATTTTATCAAAATATGGTGACGGAAACGCTGCAAAAAGAAGAATATGTGATGATTTATCTAAATTCTTGGCAGTTTGTAGAGCTCAATGATAAAAAGTTTGGATTGTCTTTTTACAGAAAATACAATCTTGGCGTACAAATGGAAGAAAAACTTGATCGGTTTCTAAAATTTGTAGAAGAAAATGATTTGGCCATTACCAGAATGAAGGATTTCTTTTTCTAAAATTCAACTAAAAAAAACGCAAAGATTTATACCCTTTTTATACTGAATAAGTAAGCAAAGAATTATTCGCTTTAGCGAATTGATTAAGCGAGAGCTTTATGCGAATTTATTCGCTCCTTTGATTTCTTCAAAAAAACAATGGATAGATAAAACTTTGCGTTTCAAAATAAATTATACCAATTCTATAACGGTAATTTCTGGGTTGATGCCCACTCTTCCAGGATAAGCAATAACTCCGAAACCTCTGTTTACATAGAGATATTTTCCTTCTGACTCATATAAATCAGCCCATTTTTTGTATTTGAATTTTACGGGCGACCATTTGATGTTTTTCAAATCTAAACCAAATTGCATTCCGTGAGTATGACCAGAAAGGGTTAGGTGAACATTGGTTTTGTGCTTTTTTACCACTTCGTCAAAGTGAGTTGGATCGTGGCTCATCAAAACTTTAATCGCATCTTCTGGAACGCCCAACAAAGCTTTGTCTAAATCACCATATTGTGGAAAAGGTTTAATTCCCCAATTTTCTACACCCAAAAGATAAATTTTCTCTCCATTTTTTTCTAAAGCAATATTTTCATTGCGCAGAAGTTTAAAACCTGCTTCGGCTTGATAGTTTTTCAGGTTTGGGATGTTTTGCGCTTTTTCTTCTCGAGAATTCCAAGCACCATAATCGCCATAATCATGATTTCCTAAAATAGAAAATTTTCCGTCTTTGGCTTTAATGTTTTTAAAAAGCGGAATAAATGGTTTGAATTCATCTGCATAATTATTCACCATATCACCGGTGAATAAAACCACATCCGCATCTTGTTCGTTAATCAGGTCAATTGCTTTTTGTAATTTTAGAGGATTGAAAAAACTTCCACTGTGAACATCCGAGATTTGTACAATTTTATAACCTTTAAAACTTTCGGGGAGGTTTTTAAATCTCAATTTTACTTTTCTTACCGTGTGTCTGTATTTTCCGAAAATTATGCCATCTATTGCCAATGCTGAGAAAATTCCTGCAGCTGCAAGAGCGGTGGTAGAAATGAATTTTCTGCGCTCTGGGAAATAGTTTTCTTTAGCGGTGAAATATTTAAAACCAAATTCTACAAATCTGGTAAAATCTCCAATCAATAAAAATATTACAGACAATAGTTTCGGAAGAACGAAAATCATCATCGCAGAAACCATTAGTTGAATTTGTTGGTGGTCTCTAGAAGCTTTATTAAATGTTAAAATCCAATATAAGATGATTCCGTAAGCCAAAAGTGTAAAAACCCAATACCCGATTCTGATGTAATTATTGGTAGTAATATTTCTAATCGCTTGATAAACATATATTTCGATGATGAAAAATACAGCGAGTAATATTATAAAATTTGTTTTCATAAATAATTTTTCATAAAAAAACTTCGACAAGTAGAGTAGTCGAAGTTTTTTATATTTTGTTTCAAAATTCTGATTAAGGCATCTTGTAAACAATACAGTTGATGTTCATTCCTGCACCTACAGAACCCATTACTACGTAACCTCCCTTTTTGAAAGAATGACCTTTCATTTCTCCTTTTGCAATTAAATCAAACATGGTAGGAATAGTGGCTACTGAAGAATTTCCTAAATATTGAATGGTCATAGGTGACACATTTTCGTCATATTCTGATTTTCCGTATAATTTATACAATCTAGAAACCATAGCGTGATCCATTTTTGCATTGGCTTGGTGCATTAAGATTTTATCAATGTCTTCTATGCCAATTTCTGCGTTATCAATTGTTTCTTTTACCGCAGCAGGAACGTTTTTAAGGGCATATTCGTAAATTTTACGACCATGCATTCTGATGTACATTTTTTCTTGATCTGCTTCTGGATTAAGAGAATGAGAATTTTCTAAATACAAAAGTTCTTCTGCATTATCACAAACGGTATTGGTAGCAATAATTCCCACGTTTTCTTGTTCAGATTTTTGTAAAACTACGGCTCCAGCTCCATCTGCGAAAATCATTTTATTTCTGTCAAATGGGTCAGTAACACGACTTAATGTTTCCCCACCGATAACTAAAATGGTTTTTGCTTTTCCTAGTTTAATTAAATCGTCTGCTAAAATCATCGCTTCTACCCAACCTGGACAACCGAAAATCATATCATAAGTGATGCATTTTCTGTTTTTAATGCCCAATTTGTGTTTTACTCTTGCCGCCATATTCGGCATGAAATTCGCCATTCCGTTAGCAGAAACTTCTCCAAAATTACTCGCGAAAATGATATAATCTAGGTCTTCTTTTTCTATTTTAGCATCATAAATGGCTTCTTTAGCAGCTTGTACACCTAAGTCAGAGTTAAATTGGTCATTTCTCAGATATCTTCTTTCTTCAATTTCTGTGATGTCTACAAATTTTTTAATAATTTCTTCATTGGGTTTATCAATAAAATCTCCTGCGTCTGTATAAAACTTAGAATTGATAAAATGAGAGCCATCAATTACTCTTTCTGGAATGCAACTACCTGAACCTACAATTACTGAACTTGGCATAATTTCTATATTACATTTATAATTAAGGGGCAAATTTATAAATTAAATCATAACAAACGCATAGAAAATAATTATTAACTTTGCAATTCTCAATATTTTTTTAAATATGAAAAAAAATGCTCCTCTTATTGGGCTTATTGTCTCGGCAAGTGTAATGCTGATTGCCTTCGGAATTTATTATTTATTTTTAGCAAAGAAAAATGAATATTTAGTAGATAATCCTACTACTAAAACCTTTTATTTTAAGATTAATAACGGCGAAGAAAAAATCATTACTTCTGGTCAGTTTGTAAAAGTAGACCTTAACAGAGGGAAACAAAACAGCATTAAGGTTTTTGATGATAAAAAGAAGCTTCTTTTTGATTCAGCTTTTAATGTTTCACAATACAGAGGTTTATTGAATATTGCCGGAGAAGAATATTTTGTACACCGTCAGTTTTATGGCTATATTCCGAATAAAGATTCCCTTTTAATGGCGAGTACTTTTGAAATGGACGGCGTAAAACTTCCTGGCCATGTTACCAAGCATAAAAAATTATACATAGAAGATTTTTATTATAATGTAGACGAAGATTATGATAAAGTCATTAAAAATATTGATAAATTAGAATCCAGAACTAAAATTTATAGAAAAGAAGATTTTAAACTGTTCTACAAAGAAAATTATCAATAAAACATTCAAGAAAAAGTTAGCTAAAAATATTACTCAATACTTATTACATAAATAGATGCAAGTAAAACCATACAATACCGATCAAAGTAAAAAAACTGAAGTAGAAGATATGTTTGACAACATCGCTCCAAAATATGATTTATTAAATCATGTTTTATCGATGAAAATAGACGTACTTTGGAGAAATACTTTAGTAAAATGGATGAATAAAGATGCTCCTAAACTCGTACTAGATGTAGCGACAGGAACAGGTGATCTTGCCATAGCTGTACAAAAAGGAACAGGAGCGGATGTTGTAGGTTTAGACCTTTCTCAGCAAATGCTGAACGTAGGAATTGATAAAATTAAAAAACTTAATCTAGACCAAAAAATATCAATGCAAAAAGGAGATGCAGAAAATCTTCCTTTTGAGGATAATAAATTCGATGCAGTTTCCGTTGCATTTGGAGTAAGAAATTTCGAAAATTTTGAAAAAGGTTTAGCTGAACTAAGAAGAGTAGTGAAAGAAAATTCAAGTGTTTACATTTTAGAATTTTCAAAAGTAGAAGGGTTTTTAGCACCATTTTATATGTTTTATTTCAAAAATATTTTACCTCAAATCGGTAAATTAGTTTCTAAAGATAATAGAGCATATACGTATTTACCAGATTCTGTAAATGCTTTTCCTTTTGGTGAAAAAATGAAACAAATTTTACTAGACACAGGATACAGGAAAGTAGAATATAAAAAACTAAGTTTAGGGATAGCTACCATTTATAAAGCGACCAAATAATCACCCATGAAAAAAACGTTAATCAAAACATTCTCGCTCCTTTTTTTAGGAATGTTTTTGTTTACTCAAGCTCAATTTAGAAACCGAGATAGACAAGACAGAAGGCAAGAGCAAGATTCTTATCAATACAGTTATGGTTTTTATTTAAATCTTAACCAATTTGATTATAAACTCGTTCTAGACACGAAATATGGAATGGAAGATAAAGTAAATCTTGTTCAAACCAAACCTACTTACAGTTTTGGAGCTGGTTTAATTGGGAGAATGAGATTGAATGACAACTTTGATTTAAGAATAGAGCCAGGTTTACAATTTGTAGAAAGAGAACTTACTTTTAATACACAATCAAACGACCAATATGCTGCAGATGCTAGTAATCCTTTTACACCAAAAACGCTTACTGAAGCAGATATGGTAAGAAGAGTGAAATCTACGTATGTAGACATCCCGATTATGCTAGAAATTCATGCAGACAGATGGTATAATTCTAGACCTTATGCAGCAGCTGGACTTAATTATATGGTGAACTTACAGTCTAATTCTAGTTCTACAGATGACAATCAACAAGGAATTTTCAGAAGTACTACCCATAATTTTGCATGGAGCGCAGAAGCAGGAATCCAGTTTTATTTCTCTAGATTTAAGTTAACACCAGCTTTTAGAGGAACCTTTGCCTTTAATAACGAAATTGTAGCAGATAACGCTGGAACACCGCCTTATTGGACGGCAGCAATCTCTACGATGCAAACCAGAGCATTCATGTTTGTATTGAAATTTGAATAAGAACAATTATTCTAAATATTTGATTTAAAGAAGATTCTAAGGAGTCTTCTTTTTTTATTTAAAGTTTTGCTTTAAATTATTATTAAATTTCTGTTTAACTGATTATTTTTTTTATATTTTTGCATAAGTTAGAACTAACACCTGAAATGCTTAAAGAATTAGAGAATAATTTTTCTTTACTTGAAAAAAAGATTTTTGAGATGAATAAAAGTTATCAAAATCTTTTAGAAAAGCATGCTATTCTCTCAGAAGACTTTGAAAATCTGAAAGTTAAATATGAAGAAGAGCATAAGAGAAATCAGGAGTTAACAGAAGAGCAAAAAAAAATAAAATTAATCTCAGCAATATCTGGCAATCCAGACCACAATCGATTGATGAAAAATCATATCAATAGATTGGTCAAAGAAATAGACGCTTGTATTGCACAACTTCAAAATAGTGGCTTGTAATGGAAGTAAGAAGAATTACCATAAACATTGCCGGAAGAAATTATCCTCTTAATGTTCCTGCTGCCGAAGAAGAAACGCTTCGTAGAGTAGGGAAACAGATAGAAGGAATGATTAGAGAATTTGAAGCTAATTTTGATGTTAAGGATAAACAAGATGCACTCGCAATGTGCGCCCTAAAATTAGGAGCTAATGCAGAAGTACATCAACTTAACTCAGAAAAAATTATAAAAAATACTAATGATAGATTAATGCAAATTAATCAGCAATTAGACGAACTAGAAAAGTAAAAACTTTTCTATAAAAACTTGCCTACAATAGTTCTAACACATTACAGGTAAACTCAACGCTAAACAATTACCGAACGAATGTCTTTGCAATGGCGTGCTGCTTTACGCAGATTACAGAGCATAGAAAACAGTTCAAATCGTGTTGATTAGGAGTTTACTCTATATCACTGAACTGTTGTAGGTTTTTTTATTTTTGATGGATGTAGGATGTAATGATGATGGATGTTTATTAGAATTTTATAAAATTTGGAAAATGGAATTATAGATGAGTTTAAAAACTTCCAGCATCTAACTTCCAGCTTCCTACAAAATATTGACAATTAAAACTCGATATATATGTATTTAACCACTATTATTATCGGTGCTATTTGCCTGATTTTAGGTTTGGTTGCAGGAACGTTGTTCGCAAAAAGTTCCCTAAACTCTAAAGCTAAATTCATCGTGAAAGATGCTAAAAAAAGCGCCGAAAACATTATAGAAAACGCGAATGTAAAGGCTGAAGCTATAAAAAAAGAAAAAGAAGCTCAAGCAAAAGTAAAATTCTTAGAACTCAAATCTCAGCATGACGAAAACATTAACAGTCGTGAGAAAAAAATGCAAGAAGCTGAGAAAAGAATTAGAGACAAAGAACAAAAACTAAATGACGAACTTTCTAAAACTGGAAAACTAGAAAAAGATTTAGAAAGACAAAAAGCAGAGTACGATAAAAAACACGAAATCGTACAGAAAAAACAACAAGAATTAGACGTTGCGATTGCTCAAAAAGTAGAAATGTTAGAAAAAATTTCTAACTATTCGGCAGAAGAAGCAAAAGCAGAACTCGTAGAGTCTATGAAAGCCGAAGCGAAAACCAAAGCTCAGGCTCACGTACAATCTATCATGGAAGAAGCGCAATTAAACGCTAAAAATGAAGCGAAAAAAATTGTGATTCAAACCATTCAGAGAATCGGTACGGAACAAGCAATTGAAAACTCAGTTTCTGTATTTAATATAGAATCGGATGAGGTAAAAGGTAGAATCATCGGTAGAGAAGGTAGAAACATCAGAGCTTTAGAAGCTGCAACAGGTGTAGAAATCATTGTAGATGATACTCCAGAAGCAATTTTGCTTTCTTGTTTTGATCCAGTAAGAAGAGAAGTGGCTAGATTATCACTTCACAGATTGGTAACAGACGGTAGAATTCACCCAGCGAGAATAGAAGAAGTAGTAGAAAAAACGCGTAAACAAATTGAAGAAGAAATCATTGAAGTAGGTAAAAGAACCATCATTGATTTAGGAATTCACGGTTTACATCCAGAGTTGGTTAAAATCGTAGGTAGAATGAAATTCCGTTCTTCTTATGGTCAAAACTTACTACAGCACTCTAGAGAAGTGGCAAATATCGCTGCTACTATGGCTGCTGAATTAGGCTTAAACGTAAAACTAGCAAAAAGAGCAGGTTTATTACACGATATTGGTAAAGTTCCAGAGCAAGAATCAGAACTTCCTCACGCACTTTTAGGAATGCAGTGGGCAGAGAAATTTGGAGAAAATCCAGAAGTAGTAAATGCGATTGGAGCGCACCATGACGAAGTTGAAATGACTTCTTTATTATCACCAATTATTCAAGTAGCCGATGCAATTTCTGGAGCAAGACCAGGAGCAAGAAGACAAGTTTTAGAATCTTATATCCAAAGATTAAAAGATTTAGAAGCTGCTGCATTAAGCTTTGATGGAGTGTCTAGTGCATTTGCGATTCAAGCAGGTAGAGAATTGAGAGTGATGGTAGAGTCTGCAAAAGTAACAGACGAAGTGGCTCATCAACTTTCTTATGACATTTCTGAAAAAATTCAGAATGAGTTAACTTACCCTGGTCAAGTAAAAGTGACGGTAATTAGAGAAACAAGAGCTGTAAATATCGCAAGATAATTATTCTTCAAAACAATAAATTAAAACTCCTTTCAAATTTTTGAAAGGAGTTTTTTTTACAAGAACGGTTTCATTTCGTCTTCGATTTGTTTCCTCAGATCCATCAGTTTGATGGCGTATTGTTCCATTTGTTTTTCCTGTTCAGTTTCAGGGATGAATTTTGGAACGTCTATGGTGTTTCCTTCGTCATCTACTGCCACAAAAACGATGATGCAGTGCGTTTTTTTCTCAAACTCTTTGCGTTTTATATTTCTAGAAAATACATTGATGGCAATATGCATACTGCTTTTGCCGGTGTAAATCACTTCGGCTTCTACTTTTACAATGTGACCAATTTTGATAGGTGAAAAAAATCTGATTCCACCTACATAAACCGTGACACAATAACTAGAACTCCAAGAACTTGCGCAAGCGTAGCCAGCTTGGTCTATCCATTTCATTACGCTTCCACCGTGTACATTTCCGCCATAATTTACATCTCCAGGCTCAGAAATAAACTGAAAAATAGTCTTGTTGCTCATTTGCTCTAAAATTTGAATAAAGATATTCAATAATTTTTGAAATATAGAGATTAATCTTATTTTTGAAAGATGAAAAAAGTATATTTTTTAAAGACTTGCAGCACTTGCAAAAGAATCATGTCTGAATTTGATTTAACGGATTTTGAACAAAGAGAAATCAAGTCAAAAGCTGTATCTGAAGAAGAATTGGAAGAAATGTATGCCTTGTCAAAATCTTATGAAGCACTTTTCAGCAAAAAATCTACTCAAATCAAGGAGCGAAATATAGAGGTGAAATCTTTACAAGAAGAAGATTTTAAAAAATTGATTTTAGAGGATTATCGTTTTCTAAAACGCCCCGTTTTTATTATCAATCAAGAGATTTTTATAGGAAGTGACAAGAAAAATATTGAAGAATTAAATAGTTTTTTAAAATATAAATGAATAAATTTCTTTTATTAATATTATTCTTTAGCTTAAATCTGAATGCTCAAACGGTTTACAAAACACCTTCAGGAAATAAATACCATATGTCATCATGTAGAATGGTGAAAAATGTATCTTCTGGAGTTTCTTTGAGTAAAGCAATAGAACTTGGATTATCTCCTTGTAAAATTTGTAAACCTCCAATTTCATCTGCTTACCATTTGGTTTCTAAACCTAAGACGGTTAATGGAGTAAATTCTAAAAATCAGTGCAAAGGAATTACCAAAGCGGGAAAAAGATGTAAACATTTCACGAGGATAGGAAATGATTATTGCTATCAACATCAACCATAAAAATTAAAATAAAAAAGCAGTTCGGAAAGAACTGCTTTTTGAGTATGTTATAAAAACTTCCTTATACAAAAGGTAATTTTACCACTTTAGCAGGAATATTTTTATTTCTGATTTGAATAAAGATTTCAGAATCTAATTTGAAGTAAGGTTTAGCTACATAAGCAAGACCAACTCCCACTTTTTTCAAAGGGCTCATCGTTCCAGAAGTTACTTTTCCGATTTCATTTCCTTCTGCATCTACCACCAAATAATCATGTCTAGGAATGGCTTTTTCTTGCATTTCGAAACCTACTAATTTTCTAGAAACGCCTTCTTCTTTTTGTTTTAAAAGGAATTCTTTATCTACAAATTCTTTGTCGAATTTAGTAATCCAGCCTAATCCAGCTTCTAATGGAGACGTAGTATCATCAATATCATTTCCGTAAAGACAAAAACCTTTCTCTAATCTCAAAGTATCTCTAGAAGCCAATCCACAAGGAATTAGTCCGAATTCTTCACCTGCTTTTGTCAGTTCGTCCCAAAGTTTTTCTGCATTTTCATTTCCGAAATAAATTTCAAAACCGCCACTACCAGTATAGCCAGTGTTTGAAATAATTACGTTTTCTACGCCAGCAACAGTTCCCACCGTAAAATGGTAATAAGGAATTTCAGAAAGATTGGTGTCGGTAAGTTTTTGAAGGGTTTCTACAGCTTTCGGACCTTGAATCGCGATAAGAGAAGTTTCATCTGAAATATTGCTTAATTGAGCCCCGAATTTTTCATTATAATGAGAAAAATGATTCCAATCTTTTTCGATGTTAGAAGCGTTAACGACTACAAAATATTTTTCGTCATTCATTTTATAAACGATTAAATCGTCTACTATTCCGCCTTTTCCATTCGGTAGACAAGAATATTGTGCTTGTCCGTTCGTCAGTTTTTCTACATTGTTAGATGTGATAAATTGGAGTAAGTTTTTAGCTTCTGGACCTTCTACATAAAACTGTCCCATGTGTGAAACATCAAAAATTCCTACTTTTTCGCGTACGGCAAAATGCTCTTCCGTAACGCCAGAATATTGTACAGGCATTTCGAAACCTGCAAAAGGAACCATTTTAGCTCCTAAAGAAACGTGCTTATTATACAGCGCTGTTTTTTTATCCATTTTTTATTTTTTTAACTTGATAAAAGATATTTTTTAATTTTTAACCTTTGCCTTTACCTTTACCTCTACCTTAAAGATGATGCTTGTACTCTTCTAGAATTATTTTAAACCATTCAGTAAAATATTCAGGGTTTTGTTTCATTTCTTGGTCTAATTTTTCCATAGAAATGTATCTTACTTCGGCTACTTCTTCTGAATTCAATTGAAAATCTCCTTCATAATTTCCTACAAAAACATGGTCTAATTCGTGTTCCCAGAGATTTCCACCTACATCTGCTTTATAAATAAAATAGAATTTTTCTGAAATTTCGGTATCTATTCCCAATTCTTCTTTTAATCTTCTTTTGGCTGCTTCTTCATAGGTTTCCTTCGCTCTAGGATGGGAGCAACATGCATTCGTCCATTGATTGGGAGAATGGTATTTTTCGGCGGCTCTTTTCTGCAGAAGCATTTCGCCTTTTGAATTAAATAAAAATACAGAAAATGCTCTATGCAACAAACCATTGATATGTGCTGGTTGTTTTTCCATCAAGCCTAGAACTTCATCATTTTCGGTAACTAAAACTACTTTTTCTTCCATAATTGTTCGAATTCTCAAATTTAATGATAATCTACGAGATAAAGAATTGATTTTAGAAATTTGAATTCTTTATACTTTACATAGCTTTTTTTGTGCGTAAAATTTTTAAAAAACCTTTATTAATTAGGGATTTAATATCTATAATTTTCTCTAACTTTGCAACTTGAAAATCAGATATTGGAGCATTAAATACAAATGCTGCTGCTGAAATTCTTGTTAAAGACAAAATTTTTGAGCAACAAGAATTTATAGATTCTAAAATTTTAATGATTAATCTAAAAAAAAAATATAAATGAAGGTATTAGCAAATGATGGGTTAACGCTGTCAGGAATCAATGCTTTAGAAGAAAAAGGTTTTACTGTAATTACAGAAAAAGTTCCTCAAGAAGAACTTGTTTCTTACATTAATGCAGAAAAAATCAGAACACTTTTGGTAAGAAGTGCAACTAAGGTGACTAAGGAAATCATAGACAACTGCCCATCTCTACAAATCATAGGAAGAGGTGGAGTAGGAATGGATAACATAGAAGTAGCATACGCTAGAGAAAAAGGACTTCATGTAATCAATACACCAGCTGCTTCCTCTGAAAGCGTTGCAGAATTGGTTTTTGCACATTTATTTACAGGATGCAGATTTTTACAAGATTCTAATAGAAAAATGCCAGTTTCGGGGCAAACAGAATTTGCGAAACTTAAAAAATCTTACGAAAAAGGGTTAGAATTAAGAGGAAAAACGATTGGTATTGTTGGCTTGGGTAGAATTGGTCAAGAAGTCGCAAGAATCGCGCTTGGATTGGGAATGAAAGTCATCGCTTCTGACGTAATGATCGATAAAACAAGTGTAAGAGTAGATTTCTATAACAATCAATATATCGATATAGAAATTGTAACCGAATCTTTCGAAGAAGTGATAAAACAAGCGGACTTTATAACGCTTCATGTTCCTGCTCAAAAATCTGCGATTATCGGCAAAGAAGAAATCGCTAAAATGAAAGATGGAGTAGCGTTAATCAATTGTGCAAGAGGTGGCGTAATAGATGAAGAAGCCTTAATAGAAGCTTTAGATGCTGGTAAAGTTTCTTTTGCGGGATTAGATGTTTTCGTGAATGAACCTACACCATCAGAAAAAATTCTTATTCATCCTAAAATTTCTTTAACACCTCATACTGGAGCGTCTACTTTAGAAGCGCAAGACAGAATTGGTGAAGAATTGGCGATGCAGGTTGCAAGTATATTAAAAATTTCATAATAAAGAAACTCCGAAAATTTTCGGAGTTTCTTTATTATGAAATTTATGATTTGTTTTTTAATAAATCTCTTATTTCTGCTAAAAGTTCTTCTTGTGTTGGTCCTGCAGGTGCAGATGGAGCTGGTTCTTCTTTCTTTTTCATCGTATTAATTACTTTTATTAATAAAAAGATGACAAAAGAAATAATCAAGAAACTGAGTACAGCAGCAAGGAAATTACCATATAAAATTCCACCATCAGTTTTTAATTCTTGGATTTTTTCTAAGTTTGCAGCCTTTAGAGCTGGTGTTAGTAAAGCAGGAGTGATGACATCATCTACCAATGAACTAACGATTTTTCCGAAAGCAGCACCTATGATTACTCCTACTGCTAAATCCATTGCATTTCCTTTAGCAATAAATTCTTTAAATTCTTTTATTAATCCCATAGTTTTATAATTTATATTTTAACAAATGTAAAAATTTAATCTAAATATTCTTTGAAATTTGTTCAAAATTTTAGATAAAAACAGTCTCTATATTGATTAGTTTTTGTTGTAAATTTGTAAAACACAATCCTTGTTATGAAAATTTTTTCAGCTGCTCAAATTAAAAATGGAGATTTATTTACCATCAAAAATGAACCCATTGCTTCTGTTCATTTAATGGAAAAAGCAGCGATGGCTTGCACAGATTTTATTCACCATAAATATCTTAAAACGCAGAATATTCTTATTTTTTGTGGCAACGGAAATAATGGAGGAGATGGTTTCGCAATGGCCAGATTGCTTTATCAAAAAGGTTTTGATGTAGATGTATTCATTGATAAAAGTAAGAAAGGTTTTTCGAAAGATGCGGAAATCAATTACCATAGATTAAAAGAATTTTTAGGAATCAGAATTCTAGATTTTACAGATTTTAATGAGGGTTTCATTAATGAAGATTCCATCATTGTAGATGCTTTGTTCGGGACAGGATTGAACAGAAAAATCGAAGGTGAAATAGCCAAAATTATTCTAAAACTCAACCCAATTCATGTTCATAAAATAGCGATTGATATTCCTTCAGGAGTCTTTGCCGATGAGAATATTCCCGAAAATGCGGTTGTTTTCAAAGCAGATGAAACCTTGTCTTTGCAGTTCTGCAAACAATCATTTTTGCATCCAGAAATCAGCGAATATTGCGGTAAAATTCACATTTTAGAAATCGGAATCAGTAAAAAATATATAGAAAATACTGAAACGCCACATTATATTATAGACGAAGAAATCGTAAGAAAAATTTATAAAAAAAGAAAAGATACTTCTCACAAAGGAAATTATGGCAAAACATGCATTGTAGCGGGATGTTTTGGGAAAATTGGAGCTGCGGTTCTGGCCACGAAATCAGCCTTGTTTTCCGGGAGCGGTTTAACTTATATTTTGGCGCCAAAATGCGGTTACGAAATTCTGCAAACCACTTGTCCAGAAGCGATGTATTTATACGGAGGAGAAGATTTTATTAAAAATTTTACAGTAGAGAATGATTTCACGTATGGAATAGGTCCTGGATTGGGAACAGATTACGAAACTGAGGAAAAATTAATGCATTTTCTCAAAAATTATAATGAGCCATTGGTTTTAGATGCAGATGCGTTAAATTTGATTTCTAAAAATTCAGAAAATTTAAATTTAATTCCAAAAAATTCAATTATCACGCCTCATCCTAAAGAGTTTTCTAGACTTTTTGGAGAATCCAAAGATTCTTTTGAACGATTAGAATTGGCCAAATCAAAGGCAAAGGAATTGGGTATTTATATCGTTCTCAAAGGTCATCACACCCAAATCATCACTCCTGAAGGAAACGTATTTTATAACATTACAGGAAACTCTGGCTTGGCAAAAGGTGGAAGTGGAGATGTTTTATTGGGAATTATTACCTCATTTTTAGCACAAGGTTATTCGCCTGAAAATGCAGCGATTTTTGGAGTTTGGCTTCATGGGAAAGCTGCGGATTTCACCGCAGAAAAACATTCTAAAGAAGCGATGCTTGCTTCAGATGTCATTCAGCACATTGGCGAAGTTTTTAAATATTTACAAAAATAAAGGGAAACAATTTACTGTTTCCCTTTTTTATGATATTAGAATTTATCTTCGTATTTGAAATTTTTAGAATAAAGCATTACCGCTAATCCTATAATGACTAATGGAATTGATAAAACCTGACCTGTATTGAGAATTCCAAGGGTGATTTTTTCTTCTCCTTGAGGTTCTTTTAAGAATTCTACTAAAAATCTGATGGTCCAAAGTACAGCAAAGAAAAACCCGAAAAGCCAACCTTGACTGTATTTTTTCTTCGTGTAAAGATAAATTCCCCACATTACAAAAAATAATGCTAAATAAGAAAATGCTTCGAACAACTGAGTAGGATACCGTGGAACAATTTCTCCGTATTCCATACTTTGTTGAGGAAATAATACGGCAAATGGTGAATCTGGTGCTGGTTTTCCTACGATTTCTGAGTTGAAAAAATTTCCCATTCTGATAAAAAATCCAGCTAAAGCCACGGTAATGGCTAATCTGTCTAATAACCAAAGTGGATTTTTCTTCAAAACTTTTATCGCAATAATAATGGTAGAAATAACCAAAACTATTGCAGCTCCATGACTTGCAAGTCCCGAAAATCCCGTGAATTTGAATTCTGGAACCGTCTGAATTGGCAAGAAAACACTCCAGAAATCTTGTTTAAATAATTCTGGTTGATAGAAAATTACGTGACCTAATCTTGCGCCGAGAATCGTTCCGATTAAAGTCCAAGTGAAAATGGTGTCTAAACTTTTTTCGCTTTCGTGGTCTATTTTGAACATTTTTACAAATAAATAGTAACCAATTCCGAAGGCTAAAACAAACATTAAACTGTAATAATGTAAGGTAAAAGTCCCGATTTCTATTCCTTTAGAAGGATCCCAAGTGAAATATAATAGCGTAGCTAAATTCATATATTTTTATTGATTTGTTAGTATTTTTTTTAATGTTGATGTTCTTTTTTGGGCGGTACAGGATCGTAACCGCTTCCACCCCAAGGATGACAGCTAGAAATTCTCTTTGCACTTAGATAAATTCCTTTAAAAAGTCCGTGAACTTTTAATGCTTCCACCGTATAATGCGAACAAGTAGGTTCATATCTGCAATTTTTTCCCAACCATGGAGAAATTCCATATTGATAAATTTTTATCAATACAATGAGCGGAAATATGAGAATTTTATTCAGCATGAGGTATAAAATACAAATGTAAGTTTTTTTTAAGTTTTCCTGAAACTTGATTTTTAAATTATTTATTTCAATTTAGAGTATTAGCAATGAATTTTATAAAAATTTGTTTAATTAGGTTTTAAAATGATAAAAAAATGCGTTAATGTTTTTTATTTACAGTTTTTATCATGACATTTGTTTATAAAATAATAAGATTATGAAGAGAGCGTATATCAAAGGGACGGGTTCTTATACTCCGCCAAAAGTGATAAAAAATGATTTTTTTGAAGCAGTAGGTTCTAATGATGAATGGATTTTTAAAAATTTAGGAATTAAAGAACGCAGGATTGTGGAAGGTGAAGTAACCAGCGATTTGGCTTCTAAAGCGGCTTTAATTGCACTAGAAGATGCTGGAATTACAGCTGAAGAAGTGAACCTCATTATCGTAGCTACTTCTACACCAGACAGACAAGCGCCTTCTACGGCTTGTTTCGTACAAGAAAAAATAAATGCACCTCATGCTGTCGCTTTTGATATTTCGGCAGTTTGTTCGGGCGGAATTTATGGTTTAGCCATTGGTAGCCAATTTATACAAACTGGAATGTATAAAAATGTTTTGGTGATAGGAGCTGATGTTTTTTCGAGTATTACAGATTGGTCACGTAAAGATTCTGTGTTTTTTGGAGATGGAGCAGGAGCGGTATTATTATCGGCAACTACTGAAGACAAAGGGTTTATAGATTTTAAACTTCATGCTGATGGTAAAGGAAAATATCATTTTAATATTCCAGCTGGTGGTTGTGAAATTCCGGCAAGTGAAGAAACCATTAAACAAGGGCTTCACTATTTCCAGATGAATGGCAAAGAAGTTTTTAATACAGCGACTAAAGTATTGCCAGAAGTAATTCACGAAGTTTTAGCAGATAATAACTTAACGGCAAATGATATTGACTGGGTGATTCCACATCAGCCAAGTGTTAGAATTTTACAAAAAGTAGCTGAGGAAGTAAATATTCCGTTTGAAAAAGTAATGACCAATATGGATAAATATGCCAATACTTCTGGGGGAACCATCCCAATAGTTTTAGACGAAACCTATAAAAGCGGAAAAATAAAAGAAGGGAATACCTTACTTTTTGCAGCCGTAGGTTCTGGTTGGACTTGGGGAGCAGCCTTATATAAAGTCTAGAATTTCAGACGTGTATTAAAATTTTATCAATTATTTCAAACCTCCTATTTTATTATGTTTACTAATCAAACCTTTTTAATTACAGGAATCGCAGACGAAAATTCACTCGCTATGTACGTTGCCAAAAAAATCATCAAAAATAACGGAAACGTAGTGTGTACAGGTCTAGGCGTAACTCCATTTCATAAAAATCTTTCAGAAAAAGCAGAAAGTTTTCTTAATAAATCTTACAATGATTTTGAAAATGCTTGTAAAAAATTATTAGGAGAAAATGTGCTAACTTTTCCATTAGATATTACCTTGCCAGAAAGTTTAGAGGCTCTCACAGATTTTCTAAATGAAAAGAATGTTAAGCTTAATGGTTTTCTTCATGCGATTGCTATGGACAAAACCATTCGTCAGAAATCTGTAAAACCCATGCTGGAAGTTACAGCAGATGAATTTAATGATACCATGACGGTGTCTGCATTTTCTTTAATAAGCCTTTCTCACGCATTATTGAAAAGCAAAGTTTTACAAAATGGTTCTTCTATAGTTACTTTAAGTTACATTGCAGCAGAGAAGGTTTCATTCTTTCCTTATATCAATATGAGTATTGCAAAAGCAGCATTAGAAAGACTCACGATTGAAATGGCTTATGAATTAGGAAGAGATTTCGGCATTAGAGCAAATTGTGTTCGTTTTTCACCATATATGGGAAGTAAAGCAGGAAATGCTACGCTAAAAATTGAAGATGTAGAAAGAGCCAATAGAATCAGCCCTCTAGGAAATGCACATCCCGAAGATTTAGCCCACGAAGTAGTGCATTTATTCAGAAAAGACATTAGAATTACAGGCGAAATTCGTCATGTAGACGGTGGTTTTCACATTATGGGTTAAAATTTTTAGAAGCACACGTTTTCAGTATTTTTTCACTTGTCTTCGTGCTGCAGCCACTCGCTTTTTTTTCCCAAAGCTTATGCCAACATAAAAAAGAGCTCAAACAATGGCAGCATCACGGCTATTTTTCACCATTTTTCTTCTTTTCACTTTCTTAAAAAGAATAGGTTTCAAATTTTAGAAATAGTAAAAAGAATAAATTTGCGAATTTTAAAAATATCAATAGGAACGGGCTTTAGCCCGTTTCTTTTTTTAGAAAATTCCATTCGGCTTTAGCCGAAATTTAAAGATTTTATACTTTAACGGAATTTAAAATCAAATTCAAATAGAAAATCCTAAAAATTTTCTCAAATTTGTATCTCAAACCCCAAAATTTTGTACAAAAATATTCCTTTAGCCGAAAAACTCAGACCTAAAACACTAGACGAAGTTTTAGGGCAAGAACATCTTACTGGAAACAACGGAACTATCCGTAAAATGCTAGAAAATGACACGCTCAATTCTCTCATTTTATGGGGACCTCCCGGAACTGGAAAGACTACTTTGGCAGAAATTATTTCTTCTACTTCTGGAAGGAAATTTTTCAAGCTTTCGGCGGTTTCTTCTGGAGTAAAAGAAGTGAGAGAAGTGATAGAAGATGCCAAAAAACAGAATCTTTTCACGGGGAAATCACCGATTTTGTTCATAGACGAGATTCACCGTTTTAACAAATCTCAACAAGATTCATTGCTTCATGCGGTAGAAAAAGGTTGGATTGTATTAATTGGAGCTACTACAGAAAATCCGAGTTTCGAAGTGGTTTCGGCGTTGCTTTCTCGTTCACAAGTGTATGTTTTGAAGTCTCTAAGTTTTGAAAAATTAGAAGAACTCGCAGAAATAGCCCTTTCCAGATATAATGAAGAAGAACAAACGCATTTTACACTCAAAGAAAAAGAAGCGCTGATTCAATATTCTGGTGGCGATGCTCGAAAACTCATTAATTCTATAGAATTGGTTCTCAATCAATTCAAAAATGTAAAAGAAAAAGAAATCACCAACGAAGATGTGCTTTCTGTTTTGCAAGAAACGATGGCGCTTTATGATAAAAATGGAGAACAGCATTATGATATTATTTCGGCGTTTATCAAATCTATGCGCGGTTCTGACCCAAATGGAGCGGTGTATTGGCTTGCCAGAATGATTGCAGGTGGAGAAGATGTGAAATTTATTGCACGCAGAATGCTCATTTTAGCAGCTGAAGATATTGGTTTGGCGAATCCAAATGCTTTGACGGTTGCTAATAATTGCTTTCAAGCGGTAAATGTCATTGGAAATCCTGAATCTAGAATTATTTTGAGCGAAACAGCCGTTTATTTGGCTTGTTCACCGAAATCTAACTCTACTTATAAAGCGATTGATGCTGCACTTGCTGTCGTAAAACAAACCGGGAATTTGCCAGTTCCGTTGCATCTGAGAAATGCACCAACCAAACTGATGAAAGACTTAGATTATGGCAAAGAATATCAATATGCGCATTCTTACGAAGGAAATTTTGTAAACCAAGAATTCTTGCCCGATGAAATTTCTGGAACGCAATTCTATGTTCCTGGCGAAAACGCTACAGAAAGGAAAATCCGCGAAGAATTGCAGAAAAAATGGAAGGGAAAATATTCTTAGTAAGGATGTTGGAAGCTAGATGATGAAAGATTGGATTTCTATGAAGTGTTGCGTAGGAACGTTATATGTGTAGAAAATTTCCCCAAATAAAATAAAGTTCCATAGGAACGAAAGGTTTGTAGAAATAATGAACACCTAGAAAGGCGTTCCGTAGGAACGCTATGTGTGTAGCACTTCAAAGTTACAAAAATCACAAAGAGTTATATTTAAAATTCCTTAAATTTGTCATTCTTTAAAAAATGAGAATTGTAATTGCCATATTTTTATTTTTGGTGATGTCAGTGCGTTCTGTGCTGCCATTATTAGATTATGCGGTGAATTACAACTATATTTCTACTCAACTTTGCGAAAACCAATCTGAACCTGATTTGCGATGCAACGGAAAATGCTACTTGAAACACGAAATGGCAAAATCTTCTGAAAATCAGTCAACTAAAATTCAGAAAGTGGAGTTTTTACAATTATTTCTTCCTACGGAAAGTTTAGCGATACAAGAACAAGAGCATCAGGATTTTTCAAAAACGAAAGTTTTCATCCATCACTTTAATTTTACTTTTCAAGATTTTTACCCTGATTTTTTTCATCCACCTTTAGTTTGAAATTAATTTTCGTACTTTTATTCAATTAATTTTAACTTTAAAAAAATCAAAAAATGAAATCTATATTAACCATTGCTTTTGTAGCAATTTCTATATTATCTTCTTGTCAACAAACTCCAGAAACCAAAAAAGTTCATGACCATAAAAAAACGACCCAAAAATTAGACGTAAAAGTGGTGAACGAAGAAGACCCAATTTGTGGAATGAAAACAGCACAGTTTTTAAAAGATACTGCTGTTTATAAAGGAAAAACCTATGGTTTCTGTAATAAACTTTGCAAAGAAGAATTCAAAAAAAATCCTAAAAAATACGCAAAATAATTTCTGAACATGACGAAACCTAAAAAAGCGTCTGGTTTTGGAATGAATAAAATGCTGGTGTACCAAATGATAGCTTTAGTGGTTATTGTTCTGGCATTTATCGCAGGAAATTACTTTTTCAAGAAAAGTCTTCATACGGTAATGAAGGCGCCAAATTTTGAATTAATCGACCAAAATAATCGTAGAATTTCAAATACAGATATGCTAGGAAAAGTCTTTGTAGTAGAGTTTTTCTATGCGAGATGTCCTACAATTTGTCCGATTATGAATAACAATCTGAAATTCGTAGATAAAGCGATTAAGAGCAAAGATTTTGGGATTATTTCCATTTCTATAGATCCAGAAAATGACACGCCAGAATTTTTAAAAGCACATGCCAAAAAACTTGGAGTTACCAATCCCAGTTGGCATTTTTTGACGGGAAATAGAGATTACATCGGTGATTTAGCCAATGAATTTGATATTTATGTAGGCGATAAAGATGACCAGTCAGAAAGTCTTAATCACAGCGGAATGCTGGCTTTGGTAGACAAAGAAGGCAATGTGAGATGCAGATTTGGAAAAGATGGCATGCCGATTCTTTATTATTCTGGACTGAATTATGATGATCAAGAAGGAAAAAATGCGAGTTTAAAAGGCAAATTCCAGCCAGACAGAAAATTATTGATAGAAGATATTCAGAAACTTCTAGAAGAATAAATAAACGGTGAGAAATTTTCTCACCGTTTTCATTTGTTATTTAATCTCTATGGTTTTCACTTCTTTTTTGGCGTTTTCTCTTTTAGGAACCGCCAATTTCAGAATGCCATTGTCATATTTTGCTTCGATGTGTTCTACATCTACAATATCAGAAGGCATGGTAAATGAACGGGTGAATGATTGATAATTAAATTCTCTTCTGGTGTAGTTTTTCTTCTCATCTCTTTCTTCGTTTTCGGTTTGAGATTCCGAAGAAATGGTAAGAATGTTTCGATCGATGTTAATTTTAAAATCTTCTTTTTTCAATCCTGGAACCGCCATTTCAATTTCGTAATGGGTTTCGGTTTCTTTCACGTTTACAGAAGGCATGGTAAATCCCATTTCTGTAAGGTTTTTTTCATTCCAGTTAAATAAATCTTTGGTAAAAAAATCATCAAAGAAACTATTTAACCCTGTCATTGGATTTCTTTTCATTAAAGTTGACATTTTTTTAAGTTTTAAGGTTAAACTTCCGTGATGAAACAGCAATAAAAAATCGCTGAATTTTCAAAACAAAATTACAGCGATTTAAAGATTTTAGAAAGTGTTTTTAGATAAATTTAGATTGAAAATTTCTATAATTTATAAATTTAATATGCTAAAAATCAATGGTTTAAATTTCTAGTAAGTATTCGTTATAGTGACCTAAAAATTTCACTTCTGTACCTAGAGATTTCAGTTCTTCTAAGGCGTTATTAGACAAGACAGGATGCCATTCATTCGCCACATTAATGAAGAAAAAGTAATTTCCTAATCCAGTTTTCAGGGTTCGGCTTTCAATTTTGGTTAAATTCATTTTTCGCCATGCAAAAACAGAGAGAACTTGATGCAAACCTCCTGCATGATCTTCTGGCAAAGTAATGATAAGAGAGGTTTTTTCGGTAATTTTATTTTGGGAAAGGTTCAATCTTTCTCCTTTTTTAGAAATCACAATAAACTTGGTGTGATTTTGCTCTATATCTTGAATATTTTGGTGAATGATTTTCAGTCCGTATAATTTTGCGGCATAAGAATTGGCAATCGCAGCGTATTTTTTTTCAGGATTTTCGGCCACTCTTTTTGCAGCAGCAGCAGTAGAACCGAATTCTTGCTTAATCACATCTTTATATTCTTTGTCCAAAAAATGATAACATTGTGCCAAAGCTTGAGGATGAGAATAAATTTTCTCAATTTCTGTATTGTCTGGATGAATCATCAGTTGATGAGAAATGGGCATCACTACTTCTGTTTCCACAAAAATTCCGTCAAAATCATAAAGATAATCCAGCGTCATAGAAACTGTTCCTTCGATAGAATTTTCGAGGGAACTACGGCTTTTTCTACCCAATCATCTTGAACTGCCTTGAAACAATCTAAAATATTAGACTGTGGCAGAAGTTCTTCATTGGGGAAAATTTGTGAAGTTGCAAGCTGTGTAAAACTAGCTTGTGGTCCGAGGAAAGCGATTTTCATAGTACAAATGTAAAAATTTTGAACGGAAAATAAAAACCTCCCAAAAATGAGAGGTTTTCGTTTGACCAAAAATTAACAATAATCATTAGTTGATCCTTCCATCTTTTATTTCGTCTACAATTTCTGGATTGAGTAGGGTAGAAGTGTCTCCAAAATTAGAAAAATCTCCTTCGGCAATTTTTCTTAAAATTCTTCGCATAATTTTTCCAGAACGTGTTTTTGGCAGGCCAGAAACAAACTGTATTTTATCTAATTTAGCGATTGGACCGATGGTGTCAGAAATCAGCATATTGATTTCTTTTCTCAAGTGGTCTTTGTCTCTGCTTTCACCAGTTTCTTTTAGAATGACAAATCCGTACAATGCATTTCCTTTAATATCATGAGGGAAACCTACAATTGCAGATTCTGCAACAGCAGGGTGTAAGTTGATGCTGTCTTCAATTGGTGCAGTTCCTAAATTATGACCAGAAACGATAATCACATCATCTACACGACCAGTAATTCTATAATATCCTGTTTCGTCTCTTAATGCACCATCACCTGTGAAATATTTCCCTGGGAAAGCGGTAAAATAGGTTTCTTTGTATCTTTGATGGTCGCCCCAAATTGTTCTGGCAATTCCCGGCCAAGGAAAACGGATGCAAAGGTTTCCATCTACTTGATTTCCTGTAATTTCATTTCTTTTTTCATCCATTAAAACAGGTTGAATTCCCGGAAGTGGAAGCGTAGCGTAAGTTGGCTTAGTTGGCGTAACAAAAGGAAGCGGAGAAATCATAATTCCGCCTGTTTCTGTTTGCCACCAAGTATCTACTATTGGACATTTTTTCTTGCCAACATGGTCATTATACCAGTGCCAAGCTTCGTCATTAATAGGCTCACCAACTGAACCAATCACTCTAAGACTTGATAGATCATGTTTTTCAACCCAAGAAGAAGATTCTTTAGCCAAAGAACGAATCGCAGTAGGAGCAGTGTAGAATTGTGTTACTTTGTGTTTTTCAATCACAGCCCAGAAACGGTCTGGCTCTGGATAAGTAGGAACGCCTTCAAAAATAACCGTAGTTGCTCCGTTAGTTAAAGGTCCGTAAAGAATGTAAGAGTGACCTGTAATCCAACCAATATCTGCAGTACACCAGTAAATATCATTTTCTTTATAATTGAAAACATTTTTAAAAGTATAACCGGTGTAAACCATGTAACCAGCAGTAGTGTGCAACATTCCTTTTGGTTTTCCTGTAGAACCAGAAGTGTAAAGAATGAATAATGGGTCTTCTGCATCCATGATTTTGGTAACGAAATCAGCAGAAGCTTTTGGATAATAATCATCTAACCAAACGTCTCTTCCTTCTTTCATTTTTACTTCGGTGTTGGTTCTTTTTACCACCAATACTTTTTCTACTGAAGGTGTTTTTTCTACGGCTTCATCGATGATTCCTTTTAGGTCAATAGCTTTGTTTCCTCTGTAACTTCCGTCTGAAGTGATAATCATTTTTGCTTCGCAGTCATTCACTCTAGAAGTTACCGCAGAAGCAGAAAATCCAGCGAAAATAACAGAATGTACAGCACCCATTTTAGCACAAGCCAACATGGTAACCGCCAATTCTGGAATCATCGGTAAATAAATACAAACTCTGTCTCCTTTTTTTACGCCCAATTCTGTTAGCACATTCGCCATTTTGCAAACTCTCTCGTGAAGTTCTCGATAAGAAATATATTGTGCTTCTTCATTTGGATCGTTAGATTCCCAGATAATCGCGGTTTTATCACCTCTTTCTGCTAAATGTCGGTCTAAACAGTTTTTGGTAATATTGAGTTTTGCACCTTTAAACCATTCGATTTTGGCTTCTTCCATGTCAAATTTTACCACTTTGTTCCAGCGCTGATACCAAACAAAGTTTTCATCCGCAATTTTGTCCCAGAATTTTTTAGGATTCTTGATTGATTTTTTGTACTGCTTGAAATAATCAGGCAAATCGTGAATTACATAATTTTTCATATCAAATTTAATTTTTTTATATTCCTTTTGTAAGGAAAGTATCTTTATTTTCTATATTCATCGAATTTTTCTTTAAGTTCATCAATGATTGCTTCATCATCTATGGTAGAAGGAATTTGGAATTCTTTTCCGTCTAACATGGTTCTGATAAGTTTTCTCAAAATTTTCCCACTTCGGGTTTTGGGTAAACGTTTTACCACGACAATGTTTTTCAATGCGACAACTGCTCCAATTTTTTCTCTAACCAATGCTACGACTTCTTTTTCCACTTCGGTTTCAGAAATTTGAGTTCCAGATTTTAAAACCACCAACCCGAAAGGAATTTGACCTTTTAAATCATCTTCTATTCCTACTACACAGCATTCTGCAACATCTTTGTGCCCAGAAACGGCTTCTTCCATTTCTGCAGTAGAAAGTCGGTGTCCTGCTACATTAATGATATCATCTACTCTTCCTGTAATGAAAATATATCCGTCTTCATCTCTGATGGCGCCATCTCCAGAAAAATAATATCCTGGGAATTTTGCTAAATAACCATAGTGGAATCTTTCATAATCTCCCCAAATTCCCATTAAAGCTCCTGGAGGAAGCGGTAGTTTTATCACCAAATAACCTTCATGGTGTGCTTCTAGTTCGTAACCTTCTTCGTCAAAGATTTTAATGTCATAACCTGGGATTGGTTTTCCAGCGGAAGCACGTTTTACGCCATCGTCTTCTACGCCTCGCATCAGTGATAACATAGGCCAACCAGATTCTGTTTGCCACCAATGGTCAATAGGAGTGATGCCAACTTTTTCTTCGTACCAGTCTAACGTGGCTACATCGCATCTTTCACCCGCTAAAAATTGGGTTCTGAAATGGGATAAATCATATTTCTTGATGAATTCACCATCTGGATCTTCTTTTTTAATCGCTCTAATAGCAGTAGGCGCGGTAAACATCACAGAAACTTTGTATTCAGAGAGAATTCTCCAAGTAGTTCCTGCATCTGGCGTCATAATCGGTTTTCCTTCGAAAATAATAGAGGTATTTCTGTTGATGAGCGGTCCGTAAATAATGTAACTGTGACCAACTACCCAACCAATATCTGAAGCAGCCCAGAAAACTTCGCCGGGTTTTGCTCCATAAATTTTTTCAATGGAAAATTTAAGTGCGGTAGCATAACCACCTGTATCACGAACTACACCTTTCGGTTTTCCTGTAGTTCCTGAGGTATAAAGAATATAAAGTGGGTGCGTAGATTTTACGGGGACACAATCTGCAGGTTCTGATTTTTCTAACAATTCTTGAAAATTAGTCAGTTGAGGTTCATTTTCCCAATCTACTTTATTGCCCCAAAGTTGACGGTCAAAAACCACAATATGTTCAGGTTTATGGGCAGCCATTTCATAAGCTTCTTTCACGAAAGGCAAATAAGGAATTCTCTTTTTTACTTCTACACCAGCGCTTGCAGTAATAATTGCTTTTGGATTACAATCATCTATTCTAATGGCTAATTCATGAGGCGCAAAACCTCCAAAAACTACAGAATGAGTGATTCCTAATCTGGCACAAGCGAGCATAGCATAAGCTGCTTGAGGAATCATAGGCATGTAAATAATGGCATTATCACCTTTTTTTAATCCTAACGATTGCAAACCTCCTGCGAATTTTGATACATTTTCTTTTAACTCATTAAAAGTAATTTTCTGTTTCGTATCCGTAACAGGTGAGTCATAAATGTAGGCAACTTGGTCACCATAACCATCTTCTATGTGCTTGTCTATGGCGAGATAACATGCGTTCAACTCTCCATCTGCAAACCATACAGGATAGTTGTTTTCTCCTTGAGAAAGAATCGTTTGAGGTTTTTTGAACCAATGAATTTGGTCGGCTTGTTCTGCCCAAAATTGTTCCTTGTTTTCAATACTGTTCAAGAACATTTCATGCGCTTTCATAACATTAGATTTTTTGAATTTAGATTTCAGATTTTACACTGAAACAATTAATATTTTGTAGATTTTTTTAAATTTTAAGCTAACAATTCTTCTACTTGCTGAACCAGTTTCTTGATAGAGTAAGGTTTGGTAACATAAGCATCAGCTCCCAAACTCAATCCTTTTTCGATGTCTGCAGGATTGGTTTTTGCAGATAAGAAAATGACTTTACACTGATTAAGTTTTTCTTGTTTTTTTATTTCTTGCAACGTGGTGTAACCATCAACATTGGGCATCATGATATCGAGTAAAATAATATCTGGAGTTTCCTCTTTTAATAATTCTAAAACTTCCGAGCCATCTCTTGCGATGAAGACTTCATAACCTGCTTTTCGGAAGGTGTATTCTAAGGTCATGATGATTTTGTGTTCGTCGTCTGCTATAAGTATCTTTTTCATTTTTACGAATTTAGTTTAATGTTAAAAACCACTCCAATTTCTTTATTTTCTGCGGAGATTTCGCCTTTATGCGCTTCAATAATTTTTTTGCAAATGGCTAATCCTAATCCTGTTCCTATGGGTTTTCTAATGTTTTGATTTTTGGATTGATAAAACTTATCGAAAATAAGTTCTATATCTTCTTCAGGGATTTTTTTACCCGTGTTGAAAATGCTGATGTTCAGTTGACCATCTTTTTCTATAAATTTAGTCTGAATCATTCCACTTTCATCCGTGAATTTGTAGGCATTTCCTAAAATATTCTGAAAAACTTGAATCATTCTGGCTTCATCATATTCGTATTCTTTTTGGTTCAATAAATCAATTTCAGAATGGTGAATATTTTTCTGTTGAATCAAATGCTCAATAGGTTTCAATGCTTTGTGATAGGTTTCTACAATATTATTTTTCTGGATATTAAGTTGAATAATTCCTGATTCTAACTTGTCTAAATACAGAATATCATTGATGATTTCGTTCAATCGGTCAGACTCAGAAATGATGTTTCCTAAGAACTCTTTTTTAATTTCGGTAGGGATTTCGTCATCATCTAACAGAATTTCGCTGGCAGCTCTAATTGCGGTGATGGGCGTTCTGAGTTCGTGGGCAACAGAATCTAGGAAATCATCTTTTTGTTTGTCTTTTTCAATCAAATTGGTGTTGGCAACTTGCAAATCTTCCGAAAGTCTTCTGAGTTGTTTAGACTGTTCGGTGAGTTTTCTATTGAGGGTGATGTTTTCTTTAGATTCTTCTAAAATATTGAGTACTTCTGGCAAAGAAATTTTATCTTCTTTGGTGACGCCTTCCACTAAAATTTTAGCAGAAGCAGTACCGATTCTTCCCGCCAAAAGGTTTTCTGAAAATTTAATCAAACGTGAGTCAGCAGTATCGGTTTCATCGGTAATATTATATTTTGTGTTAAAGATTTTCAGCGCTTGTTTGGTTTTTTTTTCGCCTAAAAATCTTACCAGAATTTTTTCAATATCAGAAATATTCGCTTTTCCTTTCCAGATGTAAGCTCCTTCATGATTTTGAATGTATTGGTCTATATCAATATAAATTTCTGCAAAATTTCGCTCTCTGTAATTGCCTTTTACACTTACAGAAATTACGGCAAAAAGGAAAGAATTGACTAAAATGCTCCAGAAAAAAACTTGTGCAATGGTAGATAAATAGGGTATTTTAAAAAATTCAAGAATTCTATAATTATCCAATGAGAATTCTGTGTTAATGGTCTGGATATATTGTGGAATAATCAAATTCACATAACAAATAATAACTCCCGCGATAATTCCCGTTACTGCACCGTAATAACTTCCTCTTCTCCAAAATATAGCTCCAAAAAATGAAGGTGCCAATTGTGCAATGAGTACAAATGAAACCAAACCTACTGAGAATAAACTGGATTTAATGATGAGGTATTTGTAGAATAAAAACGCAGAAATAATCAACATGAAAATGCTCACTTTTCTGATGTTGACAATGTTTTTGGTGTTGAAATTTTCTGGATTTTTCTTGAAAGTATCAATCCAACCGTAAGGAATAATCACGTTGTTCGAAAGCATGACAGAAAGCGTAATACTCGAAATAATAATCATAGAAACACTGGCACTCAATCCACCTAAAAATACCATTACAGAAACCAATATATTTCCAAATTTTTGAGGAATAAGAATGGGGAAAAGCTCTGGATTTACATTTTGACCTTCAAACAGAATTCTTCCGCCCCATGCAATTGGGAATACAAAAAAATTAAAAATCAAAAGGTAAAGTGGAAATAACCAAATGGCTGTTTTTAAGTGTTTTTCCTTTCTGTTTTCTACAATTGTGGTGTGAAATTGTCTTGGCAATAAGAAAATGGCAGACATGGAAAGGAGAGAAGTAATCGCAAAATTAATGCTACCTTCTAATCCGTTAAAAGTATTTTTAGCAACGAAATCTTCAAATTTTTGAGCTTGTTCATAGATGTCTTCAAAACCATTGAAAACGCCATACGTTACAAATAAACCGAGGACTACAAAGAATATCAATTTTAAGAAACTTTCTACAGCCACAGCAGAAATAATTCCCAATCTTTTTTCTGAAGCATCTACATATCTCGTTCCGTAATAAGATGAAAAAATAGCAATGAGAATCACCACATACGTTGCAGTATCGGTAAAAACATTGTCAGAATTTTCAGAAAGGGTAATCTGATGAAAAGTATCAGAAATCGCTTTAATTTGGATTCCGATATATGGAATAATCGCGAGAATACAAACGATGGAAATCAGTGCGCCAAAAGATCTACTGTTTCCGTATCTCAAAGAAATAAAATCGGCAATTGAACTGATTTTATTGACTCTAGAAATTCTAATGATTTTATTATTGATGACAATCCAAGCGGGAATAATAATAATAGGCCCGATGTAAATCGCCAAATATTCTAAACCTTGATTGGCAGCAACGCCGATGCTTCCGTAATACGTCCAAGCGGTGCAATATACCGCTAATGAAAGGGAATAAATATAAGGATTATTCGCCCAAAAATTACTCTTCTTCTTCTCTGCCCAGTAAGCAATGAAGAACAAAAGCGCTAAATAAAGCATGATGATGGCAAATAACTGTAAATTATTCATCAAATTTTTTAAATATTACAAAAGAAATGATACTTGAAGCGAACCAAATTCCGAAAATGTAGATGTAAATAAACGGAAGCCCAAAATAGGCTTTAACCTGATTAAACAAAAGCAAAATAGGTGCATTGAACGATACAAAAAGCACCATACTTAGAATTACCAATTTTTGCTCGTGTCTTTTTTTCATTTTTCAGAAGGGTTATCTTAAAATCAGAATTGAGATTTCAGTTTTCCAAAGTCTGGAAAAGCTGAAATCTCTTATTTCTGATACCAAAAATTATTTTTTATCGGCAGAATATTCGCCTTTCAGAGAATACCATCCGAAAGTTGCTAATCCACCTACCACAATAGGCATTAAAATAAAAACGATGATGCTCCCGAAAACCAAGTCTTCTTGTTTACCCGAAGTTATTTTTGGAATCCCTAGAACAGTCAACCCAAGGTAAGCTACCACTGCTGCTAGAGCTAGCCAAACGATACCTAATATTTTTTTTATTGCGTCCATTTTTTTGTTTTTTAAAGTTAGTAAAAATTTTTAAAATTTTGTTGGGTGATAGAAGTTAGATGCAGGGTGCTGTTTTTTTTGTGTAACTTCCTGCATCCATCATCTCACATCCATCATTAATCCTCTACATTTCTATCTTTTCCGTCTAAGTAAATTACTCCGATGATTAAACTCACTGCCGCTACGATAATTGGATACCATAAACCTTGTAAGTAATATTCTGGATTTCCAGCGTCTTTAGCAGAGGTTACCAAATAAGTAGCAACTGCAGGTAATAAACCTCCGAAGATACCATTACCAATATGATAAGGAAGCGACATAGAAGTATATCTGATTCTAATTGGGAACATTTCTACTAAGAAAGCAGCAATAGGTCCATAAACCATTGTTACGAAAACAACTTGTAAGAAAACCCAGAAAGCAAGTGTCCATTTGGTAGTGCTGTCTATTGTTTTCGTGATTTTAGTTTCTACTTTATCTTTTCCTTTTTCGTCTAGTAAAACTTTTCCGTTTTCTAGATGTTTAGTCACCACTTCTTTTACATTACTTCCGTCTGCATAGAATTTTTGAGTAGTATAAATAGAGTCTACTTTAGTTCCTTCTAGAACTTTGGCAGTTGCTTCAGAAGTGAATTTGTCTTTTAATTCTTGTTTCTGAGAGAAATCTCCCAGTTTAAACATTTGGTTGTAAATAGGTCTGTAAGCGAAAATTGCCAATAAAAGACCAATCATCATAATTGGTTTTCTTCCTACTTTATCAGATAGCCAACCGAATAATACGAATAATGGAGTTCCGATAAATAATGCGGCTGCCATCAATGAGTCTACTTGTGCAGATTCTATATTCATAACTTTTTGCATGAAAGACATCGCGTAGAACTGACCAGTGTACCAAACTACACCTTGTCCCATTACAGCACCGAATAATGCTAATAAAACATATTTGAAGTTGTATTTATTCCCGAAAGATTCTTTTAGTGGATTGGTTGAAGTTTTTCCTTCTTTTTTAGCTTTTGCAAAAAGTGGAGATTCTTTCATGTTTTTTCTAATGATATAAGAAACGCCCACCATTAAAATAGAAATCCAGAAAGGAACTCTCCATCCCCAATTGTCAAATTCTTCTGCAGTTAATGAACTTTTAGTCACCAAAATCACGATAAGTGAAATGAATAAACCTGAAGTGGCAGTAGTCTGAATCCAAGAAGTCCAGTAACCACGTCTGTTGTGTTCTGCGTATTCTGCTACATAAGTTGCAGCACCTCCGTATTCACCACCAAGTGCTAAACCTTGTAATAAACGAAGAATTAATACTAAAACTGGAGCCATAAAACCGATGGTTTCATAACTTGGAATACAACCGATTAAGAATGTAGAGAATCCCATGATTAATAAAGTAACCAAGAAAGTGTACTTTCTACCAATAATATCTCCTAATCTTCCGAAAAATAAAGCTCCGAAAGGTCTTACTACGAATCCAGCTGCGAAAGTGGCTAGAGTAGATAAAAATGCTGCAGTAGGATTATCTGCTGGGAAGAATTTAGTAGATAAAACTACAGCTAAACTCCCGAAAATATAGAAATCATACCATTCGATAAGCGTTCCCAGAGAAGACGCCATGATAATGCTCCAAAGAGTTGAAGATTTTTTACGTTCATCTACGTAAGCATCATGCTCTGCTTGTGTGTTAAATTGATGACTCATGTGTTTATTTTTTTAGTTTTGTTAATAATATTTTTTTAAATTTTTTAGAAAGAATATGCAGCACTTACCATTGCACGGAAATTTCCTACATTGGTTTCATTGTTTCCTGATGTGGCATCGGTTTTTAAATCTCCCCAAGTTGCAGCAGTATATTCTAATTCTGGAGTTATTCTAAATTTATTTTGTTTGAAATCTACTCTAGCAGAAGCTCTCCAAACATTGTCAACCACTCTGGTTCCAGAAACACCTCTTACATAAAGTGATTTGTAATTAGCGTCTTCTAAACCACTGTTTTTCGTATATCCAAAGAAAACTCCTGGTGCTACACTAGGTTTATTACTTGCAATATCTACCCAAAAAGCTGAGGTTTTAGTAGGTTTGTAAGAATCTATTCCGTTAGTTTCAGCATAAGAAGCATAACCACCAAGCATTACCAAATGGTGCAAGTTTCCACCAGAAATTCCATAGAATTTTGCAACTACGTTTTCATTAGAATATTTAAGATACCCCATAAGCATGGTAGAATTCAGTTTTTCATCAGAAGCCAATCCACCACTAGTAATCACAGGTTTTAAAGATTGATATTCTGCACCTACACCTGCAATCACATTTTTGGTTTTGTATTGCAACTGTGCATGTAAAGTAGGAGTGGTAGAATTAAAACTAGGAGAGTTATTAGCGTTTCCAGAAACTACAGGAGCTTGAAACTCTCTGTCTTTGTAAGCTACTAAATCTAAAGAAAGATTAGGAGTTAAACTTTGTCTGAATCGAATTTGTCCAACCCAGCCAAAAGGATTAAACATAATTCCCGTGCTGAAATTGGCAACTCCCGGGAAAACTTCAGGAACATAAGAAGGATACCAGGTCTGTCCTAAAGTAAGTGAAGATTTTTCCCAAGCCAATTGTGCATAAGCATGTCTTAATCTGAAAAGACCAATGCTTTCTTGAGTGTTTCCAAAGAAGTCGCCTTCTAATTTTCCACTCGCTTTTGCGCCCCAAACATTGGGACCTTTAAAATTTACACCCAATCGAGAAACTACTGATAAAAAATTACTGGCACCAGTAGCATTAATATCATCACCATTTGCATCTAATTTTTTGTCTAAAGGATAAAGGTTGAGATGGTATTCTCTCACCTGTGCAGACTGTCTCGAATCGAAAATATAATCTGCTCTTGCAAAACCATAGAGACTTACATCCCATTCTTTTGGTTTCTCTTGAGAGAATAAAGCATTGCTAAATAATAAACTAGCAATACCAGCGAAGATTAATTGAGTTTTCTTCATAATATTAAACAGTTTTTTGTGATTTTAACATCGCTAAACTGATAATAAAAAAAACTCTGTAAAAATTTTGTATATATTTTTGTAAATAAGTATAGTTACTTTTTAAAACGTTCCCATTTTATCATCATAAACTTATCTCCGAATTCGGTGATGATGAGTCCAGAACCTTTAAGATTTTCTTCATTTCTGATGTATTCTGCCAGTTCTATTTGTTTGAAAACCTTATAAGTAGCATGAAAATCCGAATGTGGGGGTTTTTTAATATTGTATTCCTTAATCCAAGAACTGATAGTGACATGCGAAATGCCCAGAATACGCTCTATTTCTCTTAAACTGAGGCCTTCTAAATAGAGTTGTAAAGCTTTCGTTACATAGTAATCATCTATCTTTTTTCCAATTTTATTGACAGTGAAATAGTAATTGCAGTCTCTGCAAAAATAGCGCTGTTTTCCTTTAACAATGCCACTTTTAACGATTTCGGAGTTTTCGCATTTCGGGCAACAATTTATTTTCATATATACGTTTTTAGCAAAGATATACTTATTTTGCAATAATAATGTTAAATAAAATTAATTTTTTCTAAAAATTTTGAAGGCAAAAAGTTAATATGTATATTTGCAACCAATGAAAACGATAAATTTTTTATTGAACATAAATATCGGACTTCAATCCGACGGACAAAATATTTTTATTTATTGAAAACGAAGCTGTTGGGGCTTCGTTTTTTTTGTTTAAAACCATAGTATCATGATTAAATTATCCAGATTGTCACTAGAAAGCGTTGAAAAACTATTACATCAAGCGCTAGAATTCGCAAACGGCAAAACAGTAAAGGCCAAATCAGACATTTTTGTAGCGAATCTTTTTTTTGAAGACAGTACCAGAACGAAAATAAGTTTTGAGGTGGCTGAGAAAAAATTAGGATTAAATGTAGTACATTTTGATGAGTCTAAAAGTTCTATCAATAAAGGCGAAAGTCTTTTAGATACCATTAAAACGCTGGAATCAATTGGGATAAACCTTTCCGTAATCAGGCACCAAAAAACCAGATTTTATGATGAATTGAAAGGTGTGAAAATGGGAGTGGTAAATGCTGGAGACGGAATTGGGCATCACCCAAGTCAAGCGTTACTAGATTTAATAACCATCAAACAAGAATTTGGTGATTTTAAAGATTTGAAAGTGGGAATCGTAGGAGATATCAAACACAGTAGAGTAGCTAATTCTAATGCCACTACATTAAGAAGATTAGGAGCAAAAGTGTATTTTTCCGGGCCAAGAGAATGGTTTGATGAAGGAAGTTTAATGAACGGAACCTATAGAGATTTAGATGCACTGGTTACAGATGTAGATGTACTCATGTTGCTTAGAATTCAGCACGAAAGACATGATGAAAAAATGAAATTGACGCCTCAAGATTATCTCAAAAAATATGGTCTTACCAAAGAGCGTGAGCAAAAAATGAAACCGAATGCCATCATCATGCATCCCGCTCCAATTAACAGAGGGGTAGAAATAGATAATGATTTGGTAGAATGCGAACGTTCTAGAATCTTTAAACAAATGCAAAATGGAGTATTTGCAAGAATTGCGATCTTGAAAAAAGTTTTAGAAGAAAGAGGTTTTGAATTTGAATAAATTAATACAGATAAAAGTGAAAAGTCAGAGTAATACTGCTCTGGAAATCTATTAAAAAGGAATGAAAAAGAAATTAATTTTAGAATCAGGTGAAGTTTTTCACGGACAAGGTTTTGGTGCAAATACCGATACTGAAGGAGAAGTGGTGTTCAATACCGGGATGACTGGTTATCAAGAACTTATTTCAGACCCTTCATATTGCGGTCAAATTGTAACCATGACTTATCCATTAATTGGTAATTACGGAATTAATAGAGATGATTTCGAAAGTATTGAGCCCGCAATCAAAGGCTTAATCGTGAGGGAATTGTGTGATTTTCCTTCTAATTTTAGAAGTCAATTGTCTTTAGATGAATTTTTTGCCAAAAAAAAGCTATCAGGAATTTCAGGGATTGATACCAGAAAACTGACCAGAATTATCAGAAATCACGGGGTTTTAAAAGGGAAAATTGTAGATGAAAATGCAGATGAAACAGCAGTAATTGCTGAACTGAAATCTAAAAATTTCCCAACCAATCAAGTGGAGCAAGTTTCTACCAAAACGCCTTATGCAAGTCCAGGAAGAGGTTTCAAAGTGGTTTTAGTAGATTTTGGTTCTAAATTAGGCATCATCAGAGAACTTTCTCAGAGAGATTGCGACATTATCGTGGTGTCTCAAGATACTACTGCGGATGAGATTCTATTAATGAATCCAGATGGAGTAATGCTTTCTAACGGTCCTGGTGATCCACAAGATGTAAAAGGGGCTTCAGAATTAATCAATGGTTTACTGGGTAAAGTTCCAATCTTCGGAATTTGTTTAGGTCATCAGTTAATTGGTTTGGCTTGTGGAGCAAAAACCTATAAATTAAAATTCGGACACAGAGGTGGAAATCACCCTGTTCTAGATTTAAAAACTGGTAAAGTAGCGATTACTTCTCAGAATCACGGTTATGCAATAGACGAAGAATCTCTAGAAAATACCGATTTAGAAGTTACACACATCGCTCTGAATGATAAAACAAACGAAGGAGTTCG
The DNA here is from genome assembly GCF_003860565.1 of Cloacibacterium normanense. Lineage (NCBI taxonomy): Bacteria > Pseudomonadati > Bacteroidota > Flavobacteriia > Flavobacteriales > Weeksellaceae > Cloacibacterium > Cloacibacterium normanense. Next base: position 1,319,298 of record NZ_CP034157.1, on the reverse strand, counting down.
TCATAAGAAATATCCATGTTTTTCGGTACAATATCATCCAGAAGCAAGTCCAGGTCCAGAAGATGCCAATTATCTTTTTGATGAATTTGTGGAAATGATGGAAGAGTTTAAAAATAAGAACTAATTACTAAAAATTTGTAAAAAGAAAAAATGAAAAGAACAGATATTAAAACCATTTTAGTAATAGGAAGCGGCCCAATTATCATCGGGCAAGCTGCAGAATTTGACTATGCAGGAACTCAAGCTTGCCTTGCATTAAAAGAAGAAGGGTACAGAGTAATCCTCATCAATTCTAATCCTGCAACCATCATGACCGATGTAGAAATTGCAGACAAAGTATATATAGAGCCTATTTCTCTTCCATTTGTAAGTCATATCATTAGAAAAGAGCGTCCAGATGCACTTTTGCCAACTTTGGGTGGACAAACAGGATTGAACATGGCAGTAGAATTACAAAATTCTGGAATTTTAGAAGAATGTGGAGTAGAAGTTCTAGGAACTAAACTTTCTGCGATTAATAGAGCAGAAGACAGAGATTTGTTCCGTGAATTAATGAGAGAATTAAACGAGCCGGTTCCAGATTCTGATATTGTAAATACAGTAGAAGGCGCATTAGCTTTTGCAGAAAAAATTGGTTATCCAGTAATTGTTCGTCCTGCTTTTACCATGGGTGGAACAGGCGGTGGAATTGCTTATGATGAATACCAACTGACAGAAATTGCAGAACTTGGACTGAAATATTCTCCAGTGACTCAATGTTTAATTGAAAAATCAATTGCAGGGTTTAAAGAAATAGAATACGAAGTAATGCGTGACAAAAACGATAATGCTATCGTGGTTTGTAACATGGAAAACATAGATCCAGTAGGTGTTCACACTGGAGATTCTATCGTAGTTGCGCCTTCGCAAACGCTTTCTGACAGAGAATATCAGATGCTCAGAAATGCTTCACTTAAAATTATTAGAGCTCTCGGAATAGAAGGAGGTTGTAACGTACAGTTGGCTTTAGACCCTCATTCTTTCAACTATTATATTATCGAAGTAAATCCTAGAGTTTCTAGAAGTTCGGCTTTAGCAAGTAAAGCAACAGGTTATCCAATTGCGAAATTAGCGGCTAAAATTGCAGTAGGACTAACTTTAGACGAAATGCTTAATCCAGTTACAGGAAAAACTTATGCTTGTTTCGAGCCTGCTCTGGATTATGTGGTAACTAAAATTCCTAGATTCCCATTTGATAAATTCGAAACAGCTGACAGAAGACTTTCTACCCAAATGAAAGCTACAGGTGAAGTAATGGCGATTGGTAGAAGTTTTGAAGAATCATTAATGAAAGCGATTCGTTCTTTAGAAACGGGATTGCAACATTTAGGATTAAAAACCAAACCTGCACTTGCCTTAACAGACGAAGATATCGAACGCAGAATTAGAGTGTGTGATGACGAAAGATTATTCATCATCGGCGAAGCTTTAAGAAGAGGTTATGATTGGGAAACCATCGTAGAATGGAGTAAAATAGATAAATTCTTCGTTTGGAAATTCAAAAAACTGATTGATTTTGAAAAAACCATTGCGGAAAATAAATTTAACAAAGAAATATTACTGGAAGCGAAAAGATTAGGCTTCTCAGATATTAATATCGCACATCTTTGGGAAACAGACCACAGAGAAATCTTCAAGTTCAGAAAAGAAAACGGAGTAATGCCAGTTTACAAAATGGTAGATACTTGCGCCGCAGAATTTGAATCTGCTACTCCTTATTTCTACGGAACGTATGAAGAAGAAAACGAGAGCATTCCTTCGGATAAAGAAAAAATCATCGTTTTAGGTTCTGGTCCTATCAGAATTGGTCAAGGGGTAGAATTTGATTACGCTACCGTTCACTCAGTTTGGGCAATCAAACAAATGGGTTACGAAGCGATTATCATCAATAACAATCCAGAAACAGTTTCTACAGATTTCTCGATTTCGGATAAGCTATATTTCGAGCCTTTAACAGAGGAAGATGTAATGAACATCATAGAACTCGAAAAACCAAAAGGAGTGATTGTACAGTTTGGTGGACAAACCGCGATTAACCTTGCTGATAAATTAGCAGCTCATGGTGTAGAAATTCTGGGAACTTCTCTAGAAGATTTAGACAGAGCCGAAAACAGAGATAAATTCGAACATGCACTGCAGGAATTAGGCATTCCACAACCTCTTGGTAAAACGTGTTTCTCTAAAGAAGAAGCAATTAAAATTGCCAATGAAATTGGATTCCCAGTTTTAGTGAGACCAAGTTACGTTCTGGGAGGAAGAGCCATGGAAATCGTATACAACGATGCAGAACTAGACCATTACATGGAACATGCGGTAGATGCAAGTCCAGAACACCCAGTTTTAGTAGACCGTTATCTTACCGGAAAAGAAGTAGAAGTAGACGCGATTTGTGATGGCGAAACTACCGTAATTCCAGGAATTATGGAACACATCGAAAGAGCGGGAGTTCACTCAGGAGATTCTATTGCAGTATATCCTCCACAAACGCTTACTCCAGACCAGATTGCAACACTAGAAGATTATACCAAACGTTTAGCAAAAGGGTTGAAAGTAGTAGGTTTAATGAATATTCAGTATGTAATTTCTGATGGAAATGTCTACGTGATTGAGGTAAATCCGCGTTCATCGAGAACCGTTCCTTTCTTGTCAAAAATTACAGAAGTTCCAATGGCGAATTTAGCGACCAAAGCAATTCTCGGAGCAAATCTGAAAGATTTAGGTTACAAAGATGGATTGGTTCCAAATAAAGAAGGAATTTTTGTAAAAGTACCAGTATTCTCGTTCAGTAAATTGACAAGAGTAGATGTAACACTGGGACCAGAAATGAAATCTACAGGAGAAGTAATGGGCAAAGATTCTACGCTAGAAAAAGCCTTGTACAAAGGTTTAATCGGTGCAGGTAGAAAAGTTCCTTTACACGGTTCTATCTTATTTACCATAGATGATGTGAATAAGCCAGAAGCAGCAAGATTAGCGAAAAGATTCTACGATATAGGTTTCAAAATTTGGGCAACCAGAGGAACTTCTAGATATTTTAACGAACTCAATATCCCAACCAAAATTGGGTATAAAATAGAAGAAGAAACAGAGAACTTAATCAGTTTAATCCAAAAAGGAAAAGTACAATATGTAGTGAATACCACTACTAAAGGAAAACAATCGATGAATGACGGGTTCTTAATCCGTAGAACTTCGGTAGAAAATGGCGTTCCTTGTCTTACCAGTATGGATACTGTAGAAGCAATGCTCAAAGTTATCGAAAGCATGACTTTCAAAATGGAAAAAATGTAAAAATTTTCTCTAGAAATAGCAATCCTTTAAGGTTTCAAAACCTTAAAGGATTTTTTTTATATTCTATTTTATCATTAACTATTTTTTTTATCTTTATCAAAAATTAAAAATAAAAAATATGAAAAAACTGATATTTTCTTTAGCATTGGCAGTAAGTGTACACGCTTTTGCTCAGCAATATAACATTCCAGCAGTTAGTCCAAGACAAACCGTAGAACAGCAATTTTCGGTGACCAAAATTTCTATAGAATATGGTAGACCAGCGGTAAAAGGAAGAAAAATCTTCGGAGAATTGGTTCCTTTCGGTCAAGTATGGAGAGCTGGAGCCAATGAAGCCACCAGAATTACTTTTGGTCAAGAAGTGCTTTTTGGCGGTCAAAAAGTGAAAAAAGGAACCTACGCTTTGTATGTAGTTCCTCAAGAAAAAGAATGGAAAATCATTTTAAACAGAGGGGTTAACAATTGGGGGGCTTATACCTATGATGCAAAAGAAGATGTAGCAACCACTATCGTTCCTGTAAAAATGATGAACGAAAAAATGGAACGTTTTACCATTAATTTCGAAGATATTACAGACGAAAAATTAAATTTAGTTTTCGAGTGGGACAAAACCAGAGCAGATGTTCCGGTAGAAATTCTGAATGTAGAAGAAACGCTACAGATTATTGATAATTTAAAAGCCATTAAAAAAATAGAAAGCGATATCAAAAAGAAAAACGAACCGAAAAAGTAATTTTTGGGCGCGTCCTTTTTTTGCCAACGCTAAAAACGCTTTTAGAAATTTTTCTAAAAGCGTTTTTTCATCCGCCGAAAAAAGTTCGGTCTTCGTGTAGTCGCTTTTTTAATTTTTTTCTAAAAAATTAAAAAGAGCTCCAACAATACACTTCGCCCTCGCGCAAAAACAACAGAATTTTAAATAATTGTCACTCTGAGCGGTAGTCGAAGAGTCCCATCCAACATCTCACATCTAAAATCTCACATCTAAAATCTAAAATCAAAAATACTTGTTCATTTTTCGGTTGTATTATCCATTCCTAAAAATTTACATTTGCATTACTTTGTCAAAGTTTTAAAATCTTTGACAAAGTTTATCATATCTTTTTTCAATCATCATATATCAATCATCATTTATGAACTTACCTAACGATATCATGTATAATGCTTCTTTCAATAAAGATGCAAGTTTCGAAGGCGTTTTTTGGATGGGCGTAAAAACTACGGGAATTTTCTGTAGACCAACTTGTACCGCCCGAAAACCAAAACCCGAAAATGTAGAATTTTTCAGCAATACTAAAGATGCGATTCTGAAAGGATATCGCCCTTGTAAGGTTTGTAAACCATTAGAAAAACTGAATGAAACTCCGAAATATATTCAGGAAATCATCACAGAATTAGCAGAAAATCCTTCTTTGAAGTTCAAAGATTACGACTTGGTAAAACGCGGAATAGAACCTGCAACCATGAGACGTTGGTTTCTGAAAAATCACGGAATTACGTTTCAGGCGTATCAAAGAATGTTCAGAATTAATTCTGCATTTAAGAAAATTCAACAAGGAGAAACCGTAACGGAAACCGCTCTAGAAAGTGGCTACGAAAGTTTAAGCGGTTTTACCGAAAGTTTTAATAATGTTTTCGGAGTGTCTCCTAAAAATTCTAAAAATCAGAAAGTAATTGATTTAAAACGCATCGAAACACCACTCGGAACCATGTATGCTGCTGCAACGGATGAAGGAATTTGTATGCTAGAATTTACAGACAGAAAAATGCTGGAAACCGAACTGAAACACCTCTCTAAATCCTTAAATGCCAATATTATTCAAGGAGAAAACTCTCATTTTAAAATTTTAGAAGAACAACTTACCGAATATTTTGAAGGAAAAAGAAAAGAATTTACCGTTCCGCTACATTTTGTGGGTTCAGATTTTCAGAAATCAGTTTGGGAAATCTTGATGAAAATTCCTTTTGGTGAAACTTGGAGCTATGCGAAACAATCTGAAATTTTGGGAGATAGCAAAAAAGTGAGAGCAGTGGCAAATGCCAATGGAATGAATAAAATTTCCATCTTGGTTCCTTGTCACAGAGTGATTGGCAGTGATGGAAATCTTATAGGTTATGGCGGTGGAATTTGGCGAAAACAAAAACTCCTAGAATTAGAAGGCGCTATTTTGTTTTAGCATAATTTCTATTAAAATTTTATCTTTAAATAGATATTATCAATTCTCTTGATGTTTGTAACATTGGTTACAAAGCGGTTTTTCAGAAAAATTCAATTTTGCATTCAATAAAGATAAACAGAGTCTTTTTTAACCCAATAAATTGAGAATTTCTATGAAAAGCATTTGTCCGAATACCTTTCAAACGATGATAAACGATACCATTCAGTTGGTAGACGTTAGAGAACGCTATGAATTTGAATTGTATAAAATAAATCTTCCTATCGTAGAAAATATTCCTTTCAGCGAGATAGAAGAACAATTGACAAATTTTGATGCAGATAAAAAAATCGTTTTGGTTTGTAACAACAGTGTCAGAAGTAAAAGTGTTGCCAAATATTTGGAAGACAGAGACTTTAACCAGATTTACTATTTAGAAGGTGGTTTGGTGAAATGGCAACAAAATAATTTACCTCTTCTTGGAAATCCACCAGAAATAATTTCCCATTCCCTTTCTATAACTGGAGAATGTTTAAATTGAAATATCGAAAATTACCTTTTGAAACGTCAGAATTTTTCTGGCGTTTTTTTCTTTCTAACAAAAGAATTTTCTGAATGTAACATAAGTTACTGCACAAGATTTTTCTCACCTATATTTTTGCCAAAGAAATAGAGAACGTGTATCAAAATTCTCGATTTCAATAATTAAAATAAATGACAAAAAAGAAAAATTTAAATAGAATGAGAAAATTTTTAACGGTAGTTTTTGTTTTTTCGCTCGTTCTGAAAGGTTTCTCTCAAGATACCATCAGAATTTCTAGAGCAGAATTAGAACAAAGAATGGTAGACCAAAATCTTCAAGTGAAATTGGCTAATGACGAAGCCAAATTAGCACAAGCAGAACTATTGGGAACGAGAGCAATGTATTTACCCAACGTAAATGCTTCTTACACCTTTTCGAATACCAATAATCCTTTGTATGCTTTCGGTTCTAAATTGAATCAAGAGCGTATCACGCAAATGGATTTTGACCCAGCTAAATTAAATGCTCCAGACGCAATTTCTAATTTCGCTACTAAAATTGAGGTGCAACAACCCATCATCAATATGGATGCAGTGTATCTTAAAAAAGCAGGACAAGTAAAATCTGAAGTTTTAAAAATTAAAGCAGAAAGAACCAAAGAATACATTCAGTTTGAGTTCAAAAAAGCATACATGCAACTGCAATTAGCCTACAGAATGCTTGAAACACTTGAAAATGCTAAAACTACAACGCTCGCTAACAAAAAAGTAATCGACAATTATTTCAAAAACGGAATGATTCAGAAAACGGAAGTGTTGTACATAGACGTTCGCGTAAAAGAAATTGAAAATCAAATCGCTTATGCAAAATCTAACATAAAAAATGCTTCGGATTACCTTTATTTCTTATTAGACGAAGAGTCTTTCAATAAGGTTTTTAAGCCTAGTGAAAAATTAGAATTTCAAAACCAGATTTTAGAAAATACGGCTACACTAAATGTGGAAAGAAAAGATTTACAGGCGTATCAAAAATCTCTAGAAGCATATGATTATCTGATTAAATCAACCAAAGCCAAGTTTTTGCCAAGATTAAATGCTTTCGGAAGTTTTGAATTGTATGATAATAAATTCGCACAGTTTGGTGCCAATGGTTATTTGGCGGGAGTTCAGTTGTCTTGGAATGTTTTTGATGGATTAAAAGCAAAATCTGAACAGGAAAAATACAAAGCAGAACTCACCAAAGCACAAACCGAAATCACTCAATACAATAAACAAAGTCAGTTAGAACTCAATAAAGCAAATCGCCAAGTTCAAGATGCAGAAAACAAGGTAAACCTTTCTAAACTAGCGCTGGAACAAAGCAAAGAAGCGTATAGAATTCGTAAAAACAGATACGACCAAGGTTTAGAGAAATCTTCAGACTTATTAATGAGTGAAACCACCATGTCTCAAAAAGATTTGGAATATCAACAAGCTATTTTTGAATACAATGTCGCTTTAGAATACTATAAATTTTTAAAAAATTAAAATCTCTGTGAACGCTGTGTGTTCACTGCTTCTCTGTGTTTTAAATTTAAATAAATCATTATGAAAAAATATATTTATTCAGCATTATTTTTAGGAAGCGTATTCCTTGCAAGTTGTTCTTCAGACGAAAAAAAATCTGCAGAATTGAATGACAAACCAATCGCGGTTATCGTAAATAAATCTGCCACCAACGCAGTAGGTTCTAATGCTACAGCAAGTGGAAAATTAGTCGCTAAAAATTCGGTAAATGTTTCTACCAGAATGATGGGGTACATTACTGCAATGCGCGCAGAAGTAGGGCAATATGTGAATGCGGGTCAACTTTTAGTAAGCATCAACAGTACAGATATTCAGGCAAAAGGCGGACAAGCTTCTGCTGGAATAGCGCAAGCACAAGCCAACTACAATATCGCGAAAAAAGATTTTGAAAGATTTCAAAATTTATACAAAAATCAGTCTGCTTCTCAAAAAGAATTAGATGATATGAGAGCGCGCTACGAAATGGCTCAAGCAGGTTTACAAGCAGCGCAGCAAATGAAAAACGAAGTAAACGCTCAGTACAGATATACCAACGTTACGGCACCTATTTCTGGTACGGTTACTGCGAAATATGCCAGTCAAGGGGATATGGCAAGTCCAGGAATGCCTTTGTTAACCATAGAATCTCCAGGAGCTTTACAAGCCCAGGTTTTAGTTTCTGAACAGAATATTACCCTTTTAAAATCTGGAATGCCCGTAAAAGTAACTTTAAAATCTACCAATAAGGAAGTTTCGGGTACGGTTTCAGAAATCAGCAAATCTTCAACAAATACAGGTGGACAATACTTAGTGAAAGTCAATGTTCCTGCTTCTAAAGATTTATTACCAGGGATGTTTGTGAATGTTCAGTTTCCTTTCAAAAATTCTGGAAATGTAAACCAAGATTTTCAGGATGGCGTAATGATTCCTAAATCTGCATTTGTAGAAAACGGACAATTAACAGGAGTGTACACCGTGAGTTCACAAAATACCGCAGTTCTAAGATGGGTAAAAGTGGGTAAAACTTTCGGTGATCAAGTAGAAATTTTATCAGGTCTTAATGCAAATGACCAATATATCATTTCAGCACAAGGAAAATTGTATAACGGTGCAAAAGTTACTTTAAAATAATATGAGTTCCGAGATACGAGATATGAGTTTTTTACTCGAAACCCGTAACCCGAAACCCGTAACAAATAGAGAATAGTATGGAAAAAGGATTTGCAGGACGCATCGCCGAGTTTTTTATCAATTCAAAATTAACGATTTTGTTGATGATTGCATTGATGATTATTGGGGTGTACAGTTCCACATTAATACCAAGAGAAGAAGAGCCACAAATTATCGTTCCGATGGCAGACGTAATGGTAGGTTATCCTGGTGCTTCACCTAAAGAGGTAGAAAGCAGAGTGGTGAAACCATTAGAAAAAATCATCTCAAATATAAAAGGAGTAGAGCACGTTCATTCTATGGCAATGAACGGACAAGCCATGATTATCGTTCAGTTTTACGTAGGCGAAGATACAGAGCGTTCTTACGTTAAATTGTATGACGAACTCATGAAAAATAAAAATATTTTTCCGAAAGGCGTTTATGAACCGATGGTGAAAACACGTTCTATTGACGATGTTCCGATGCTAGGTTTAACACTTTGGAGTGAAAAATACAACGATTACGAACTTCGTCAGATGACAGAAGAATTGTCTTCGGAAATCAAAAAAATTAAAGACGTTTCTTTAACCAAAGTGATTGGAGGAAGAAACCGCCAATTAAAAGTAGAGTTAGACAAAGATAAAATGGCGGAATTAAGCATTGACGCATTAAACGTGATGCAAATGATTCAAGCCAATAACGGAAGCTCTCAATCAGGAAGTTTCGATTCTAATGATACGCAATATCTTTTAACAACAGGGCAATTTTTAAGTTCCGCCGAAGATGTAGAAAATTTGGTGGTGGGAACTTCGCAAAATATGCCGGTTTACCTGAAACAAATTGCAAAAGTAGAAGATGGAGCGCAATCTCCAGCGAATTATGTGAGTTTCGGTTATGGAAATGCAGTTGAAAATGGTAAAAAATTCAAGTCAGAATATCCTGCCGTTACGCTTTCTGTTTCTAAAGTGAAAGGAGCAGATGCCATGAAAATTTCTGAACAAATTTTGGATAAAGTAGAAGATTTAAAGAAAACGTTAATTCCGAATGATGTTCATGTAGAAGTCACCAGAAATTACGGAGAAACCGCTTCTCATAAAGTTTCAGAATTATTGATGCACCTTGGAGTTGCGATTTTAGCAGTTACTGTTCTGGTTATGTTGGCAATGGGTTGGAGAGGCGGATTAGTCGTTTTCTTCTCAGTTCCTTTAACCTTTGCATTGACGCTTTTCAGTTACTATATGTTGGGTTATACGCTGAACAGAATCACGCTTTTCGCATTGGTTTTTGTGGTGGGAATTGTGGTAGACGACAGTATTATTATTGCTGAAAACATGCACCGTCACTTCCACATGAAGAAATTGCCATTCAAACAAGCTGCGATTTATGCCATAAATGAAGTTGGAAACCCTACGATTTTGGCAACGTTCACCGTAATTGCTGCCATTTTACCGATGGCTTTCGTAAGCGGAATGATGGGACCTTATATGTCTCCAATGCCAATTGGTGCTTCTATTGCGATGATGCTTTCATTATTCGTAGCGTTAACGGTTACCCCTTATCTGGGTTATCATTTATTGAAAGTAAAAGATAACGAAGAACACAAGGAAGAACAGGGAATGGAAACCAGCAAAATCTATAAAATTTACAAAAAAATAGAACAACCATTCTTAGACAGCGGCAAAAAACGTTGGACGATGATGGGAATTACCGTAGTGTTGCTATTGATTTCTATGTTGGCTTTCGCTACAAAATGGGTGGCAGTAAAAATGCTTCCTTTTGACAATAAAAATGAAATCCAAGTGGTGATTGATATGCCAGAAGGAACGACTTTGGAAAGAACGGCATCAGTTTCTCAAGAAATTGCGCAGTACCTGAAAACAGTTCCAGAAGTGGTAAATTATCAGTCTTACGTCGGGTCTTCTGCACCGATTACTTTCAATGGTTTGGTTCGTCATTATGATATGCGTGGACAAAGCAATACCGCTGATATTCAAGTGAATTTATTGCACAAAGAAGACAGAAATAATCAAAGTCACGATGTAGCAAAAAACATTCGTCCAGAAATTCAGAAAATTGCAAAAAAATACAATGCCAATGTAAAAATTGTAGAAGTACCACCTGGTCCGCCAGTTTTATCAACCATTGTGGCAGAAATTTATGGTCCTGATTACGATGAGCAAATTAAAGTAGCCAATCAGGTTCAAAATATTCTGAACAATACAGATGATGTGGTAGATGTAGATTGGATGGTTGAAGCGCCACAAACAGAGTTCAAATTGGTTGCTGATAAAGAAAAAGCAATGTTGAACGGTGTTGCTCCAGCGCAAATTGTAGGAAATATCACGTATTTGATGGGTGAACATCCGATTGGAAATCTGTATGATGAGAAATCGAACGATGCGGTAGATATCGTAATGAAATTGAATGATGCGGATAAAACATCAATTACAGACATTACTGATGTAAAAATTAAAGGACAAATGGGGAATATGGTTCCTGTAAGTGATTTGGTGAAAGTTCAGCGCGAAGAATTACAGAAAACCATTTACAGAAAAGACCAAAAAAGGGTAGTGTATGTATTGGCAGATATGGCAGGAGGTTTAGAAAGTCCAGCGTACGCAATTCTAGGAATGGAAGAAAAATTGAAAAAAATGCAACTTCCAAAAGGATATTCTATTAATGAACTGTACATGAATCAACCAAGCAATGAAGATGATTATACCGTGAAATGGGACGGAGAATGGCAAATTACGTTAGAAGTATTCCGAGATTTAGGAGCAGCTTTTGCAGTGGTAATTATCATTATTTACATGCTGATTGTAGGTTGGTTCCAAAACTTTAAAACACCAATGGTCATGATGGTTGCGATTCCATTGTCGTTAATAGGAATTGTCTTGGGACACTGGTTATTAGGAGCGTTCTTCACCGCAACTTCATTCATCGGGATGATTGCTTTAGCGGGAGTCATGGTAAGAAACTCAGTATTGCTCATTGACTTTATAGAAATCAGACTCAATGAAGGAATTCCGATGAAACAGGCGATTATAGAAGCAGGAGCGGTAAGAACTACACCAATTTTATTAACAACAGGAGCGGTGGTTATAGGAGCGGTAATCATCTTATTCGACCCTATTTTCCAAGGATTAGCCATTTCATTAGTTTTTGGAGCAATCGTTTCTACATTGTTGACGCTAATCGTAATTCCGTTGATTTATTACATGACAGAAAAGAAAAAATGGGAGAAAATACACGCAGATGAAAGAAGTGAGTATGGTGAGATTTCTTCAGATGATAACCTATAAAAAAATGTATTCAATATGAAACTTTTAATGATTACAGCGATTAGAGAATTTGAGAAAAATGTAAAAGATATTCTCAATCATTCTGGAGTAAAATCTTTTTCATACCATTATGTAAAAGGTTACAAAAATGAAAGCGATGGCAGTTCAGAAAACTGGTTCGGAGCTTCACACACCGAGATAGATTCTGTATTATTTGCCGTTTTTATCGATGAGAATTTTAATGAAGAAGTGTATAGAAAAGTGGAGTTTTTCAATGGAAAACAAAAATCCCTTTCTAAAATCCATGTGGCTACAATGAATATAGAAAAATCAATATAACAATAAAAATATGAAGACAAGAGTAATCCACGGGTTCGCAGGAACCATGATATTAACAAGTTTGTTACTGGGAATTTTTGTACACCAAAATTGGTTTTGGTTAACAGGTTTCGTAGGTGCTAATTTGTTTCAAAACGCTTTTACCAACTGGTGTTTATTAAGTACCATTTTAGAAAAATTGGGCTTAAAAGACGAAAAAGACACTTGTTGTAACTAAATTTTTTTTCATTTGTGTTTTTAGGCTTCATTTGTATTTTACAAGTGGGGCCTTTTTTATTACATTTGTTAAAAATAAAGTCATGGATTTCAGCATACAACCCATTTTAGAAACGAATAAAGTAAGATTGATTCCTCTTCAGGAATCAGATTTCGAAAGATTGTATCAAGTAGCTTCAGACCCTTTGGTTTGGGAACAACACCCGAATAAAAACCGTTTTCAAAGAGATATTTTTAGAAATTTTTTTGATGGAGCCATGATTTCCGAAGGCGCTTTTATCATCATCGATAAAGTAAGCAATGAAGTGGCGGGAAGCACCAGATTTTACAGTTATGACGAAGATGAAAACTCTATTTTCATAGGCTATACTTTTTACGGCAGAAAATTTTGGGGAGGTCAGTTGAATCCTATTGTTAAAAAAATGATGTTAGACTATATTTTCCAATATGTAGATTTGGTGAAGTTTCATGTAGGCGCAGAAAATTGGCGTTCAAGAAAAGCCATGGAAAAATTAGGAGCCGAATTCAAAGGCGAAGTAATGGTAGCCTATCATGGCGAACCTACCAAACAAAATGTAGAATTTTGGATTAAAAAAGAAAATTGGAAATAGTTACATGCAGCCTTTCAAAGCATTGGCTCCCCAAATAATAGCAATCAAAGAAAGCGTTCCTTTGACTGAGAAAAATAAAATGCCGAGCCAACCGTATTTTTTAAGAAGGGTTTTCCATTTTGGAGTCTTTTTTTCTTCCATAAATATTTTTTTAATTTATAATATTGAATTTAAGAGCCTATCTAGATTTTATTTTTTTAAATTTTGTAAACTCTGAAATATTCAATTTAAAAATGTTTTTTATATTGTATTTCTCGCAGATTTTGCAGATTAAGCCGATATTCTTTGAATATCTAAATCTGCTAAATCCGTCTAATCAGCGAGATAATTGATTCTAAATTTTTATAAATCTTAATGGCTAAAAATTGGTTCTAATTTGATGAAGATTCTAAAAATCTTCGTTGATGTGTTTGTCTCTAAATCCTAAAAAGTATAAAACCCCGTCTAAACCTATTGATGAGATAGATTGTCTGGCATTTTCTTTAACCTTTGGTTTGGCATGAAAAGCAATTCCTAATCCTGCAATGTTCAGCATCGGTAAATCATTGGCGCCGTCTCCTACAGCAATTACTTGATCCAATTCTATATTTTCTACTTGAGCCAAAAATTTCAAAAGTTCTGCTTTTCTGTTTCCATCTACGATGTCTCCCAAATGTTTCCCAGTAAGCTTTCCATCTTTTATTTCGAGTTCGTTGGCATATAAATAATCTACCCCAAAACGTTTTTTAAGATATTTCCCGAAAAAGGTAAATCCACCCGATAGAATGGCAATTTTATAACCACATTTCTTTAAAATATGCATCAGTCGGTCTGCACCATCCATAATCGGAAGATTTTCTGCAATTTCTTGCAATACAGATTCGTCTAAACCTTCCAAAAGAGAAACACGTTTTTTAAAACTTTCGCTAAAATCTATTTCGCCGCGCATCGCTGCTTCAGTGATGGCTCTTACTTCTTCACCAGCTCCAGCTCTTTCTGCTAATTCATCGATAACTTCTGTTTTGATTAAAGTAGAATCCATATCGAAACAGATTAAACGTCTGTTTCTGCGGTAAATATTATCTTTTTGAAATGAAATATCAATGTCTAATGCGCCACTTAAAGTCACAAATTTTTCGTGAATTAAATTCACATTTTGTGGAGTTCCACGCACCGAAAATTCTATACAAGACCTATTTTGACTATCGTCTTCAGAATCCAGTGGAATTCTTCCTGTCAATCTTTTAATGGTGTCAATGTTGAGACCTTGCTCTGCAATCACTTTCGTGACATGAGCCAATTGGTTGGCTTCTATTTTTTGACCAAGAACCGTAATCACGTAGCTTTCTTTGCCTTGTCTAGAAACCCATTGATCATAATCTTCTCTTTCGATGGGTGTAAATTTGGCTTGTACACCAAGTTCGTAAGATTTAAAAAGCAAGTCTTTCAAAATATTGCCTTGCATAACAGGATCTAAACGAAACAAAATGCCTAAAGATAAGGATTGATGGATGTTTGCCTGACCAATATCGAGAATCGTTGCATTGTGTTTACTTAAAATTTCAGTGAGCGATGAGGTTACCCCGGGTTTATCTTCTCCGGTAATACTCATTAATACAATTTCATGTTTGGTCATATCAATTCTTTGCCCAAAAATACAAAATTTCTGCAAAATTCCCTTTCTATACCATTCATTTTCTTTTCTGAAATTTTTAATATAATAGATATTTTATCTTTCAAATTCTTTTATTGTAAAAAATAAATTTATCTAACGTTTAATTTTGAAAAATATTTAACAAAATGCGATTTTTTTTATTGATTCTTTAAAATTTGATATATTTACCAAAATTCAAATTCAACATAATGTCAAAGAAAAATAAAGATTTCGGGATTGAAAAAGTTTTAAAAAATTTAGGAATTAAAGCAGAGAATAAAGGCTCTTCTACTGGAGGAAAATGGTTTGCTACAGGAAAAGTAATCGAAAGTTACTCGCCAGTAGATGGAAATTTAATTGCTAAAGTCACCGCTTCTTCAAAAAAAGACTACGAAAAAGTAATCGAAGAAGCAGAAAAAGCATTCAAAGAATTCAGACTGATGCCAGCTCCAAAACGTGGAGAAATCGTAAGACAGTTTGGCGATAAACTCAGAAAACATAAAGAAGATTTAGGGAAACTTGTTTCTTATGAAATGGGTAAATCACTACAGGAAGGTTTGGGCGAAGTTCAAGAGATGATAGACATCTGCGATTTTGCAGTAGGTTTATCTCGTCAGTTACATGGTTTAACCATGCATTCAGAACGTCCAGGTCACAGAATGTACGAACAATATCATCCTTTAGGTATTGTAGGAATTATTTCTGCATTCAATTTTCCAGTAGCAGTTTGGTCTTGGAACACTGCATTAGCTTGGATTTGTGGAGATGTTTGCGTGTGGAAACCTTCAGAAAAAACACCATTGTGCGGAATTGCTTGTCAAAACATCATCACCGAAGTGCTTCAAGAGAATAATCTTCCTTTAGGAATTTCAAATTTAGTCATTGGAGATGCTGAAATTGGGGATTTAATGGCAAAAGACACCAGAGTTCCTCTAGTTTCTGCAACAGGTTCTACCAGAATGGGAAAAATTGTAGCCCAAAATGTAGCAGCGAGATTAGGAAAATCACTTCTGGAATTAGGAGGAAATAATGCGATTGTCGTAACACCAGATGCAGACATTAAAATGACAGTAATTGGTGCGGTTTTCGGAGCAGTAGGAACTGCGGGTCAACGTTGTACTTCTACCAGAAGACTCATCATTCATGAAAGCATTTATGATAAAGTAAAAGATGCGATTGTAGCAGCTTACGGACAATTAAAAATAGGAAATCCTCTTGATCAGAATAATCACGTAGGTCCATTGATCGATACCGATGCAGTGAAAATGTATGAAGAGGCATTGAAAAAAGTGAAAAAAGAAGGCGGTATACTGATTGTAGAAGGCGGTGTTTTAAAAGGAAAAGGCTACGAAAGTGGTTGCTATGTAAAACCAGCGATTGCAGAAGCAGAAAACGATTTTGAAATTGTACAGCACGAAACTTTTGCACCGATTTTATACTTGTTAAAATATTCAGGAGACGTAGAAAATGCCATTGAAATTCAAAATGGAGTAGCACAAGGTTTATCTTCTGCGATTATGACCAATAATTTAAGAGAAGCCGAAAAATTCCTTTCTCACGCAGGTTCAGATTGTGGAATTGCCAATGTAAACATCGGAACTTCTGGTGCCGAAATTGGTGGAGCTTTCGGTGGAGAAAAAGAAACAGGAGGCGGTAGAGAATCAGGTTCAGACGCTTGGAAAGTGTACATGAGAAGACAAACCAATACCATCAATTACACCACAAACCTACCTTTAGCACAAGGAATTAAGTTTGATTTGTAAAATGCGAGATGTAAAATGCAGGATGCAGGAAGTTTTACCATTTGTCATTCTGAATGAAACGAAGTGAAATGAAGAATCTATTTTTAATATTATCATTTTTTCTGGTTTTTTCTTGTGAAAAGAAGGAAAAAGAGAAAGTCAATAATAACGATTTAATTAAAAAAGAAAATTCAGAAATTTTCTACCCAAGAGATTTGATTGAACTTGAACTTGAAGATTCTTTAAACTGGGCTGCACAATTTAAAGAACTTCAGAAAGCTTTTTTTGAGAATGATGAAACTAAAATTAAAACTTTTGTTAAGAATCCAATAATGTCAGAATCCAATAGTATTTGGCATTTGTTAGAGATTGATGTTACGAAAAATGACAATACTGAAGTTCCATTTACTAATAAGGACTTCGAAAAGTATCATCATTTGATTTTTAGTCCAATTTTTTTGGAATTATTTCAAAAAATAGATTTCAATGAGTTTTACGTCAAAAGCAATTATGAAGCAAAATTTATCAAAAAAGGAAAAGAAAGATATAAAATGATTTGTTCTAAAGTAGATGACCTTTACATTTTGAATTTGTATTCAGAAGCTGAATACGAAGAAGGAATGGGAAATATGGAATTTTCAGTTATCTATGAATTTAAAATAATCAATCAAAAATTGAAATTGATTGATATTGAACTTGCAGGATAAAATCATCAAATCAACAAATTAACAAATTATCACATTAATCATATGAACAAAACAATAGAATTAAGCCACGAAGTTGCAGGCAACAAAGTAAAAGCAACATTAGGAAAACATATTTTAGCAGATGGTTTTGATTTCGTAATGGATTACGAAAAATCACACGGCTCTTGGATTCATGACCGTTTAACAGGAACAGAATTTCTGGATATGTTTTCAATGTTCGGTTCTGCTTCGGTAGGGTATAATCATCCGTATATCGTAGGGAAATCTGCGTGGTTGGGCAAAATGGCAGTGTACAAACCTACCATGTCTGATGTGTATTTACAGGAATATGCAGATTTCGTAGAAACCTTCAGCAGAGTAGCGATTCCAGAAGAATTGCCGTATTGTTTCTTTGTAGAAGGAGGTGCTCTTGCAGTAGAAAATGCTTTGAAAACAGCTTTCGACTGGAAAACCAGAAAAAATTGGCTCAAAGGAAGCAAAACCGAAGGCTCTGTTGCGATCCACTTTAAACAAGCTTTCCATGGAAGAAGTGGTTATACATTGAGTTTAACCAATACCAATGACCCAAGAAAATATCAATATTTTCCATTGTTTGATTGGCCAAGAATCATCAATCCGAAATTGTATTTCCCAATCACCGAAGAAAATTTACAGGAAACCATCAAGAATGAACAATTAGCTTTGGTTCAGATTGAAGAAGCGATTTTATCAAATCAAGATAAGGCAGCTTGTATCATCATCGAAACCATTCAGGCTGAAGGTGGAGACAATCATTTCCGTGATGAATTTTTAGTAGAATTAAGAAGAATCTGCGACGAAAACGAAATGTTGCTCATTTTTGATGAGGTACAAACAGGAATCGGAATTACAGGTAAAATGTGGGCGTTCCAAAATTATAGCGTAGTTCCGGATGTGATTTCTTTCGGGAAAAAAGCACAGGTTTGTGGTATTTTGGCAAGTAAAACCAAGTTAGACGAAGTAGAACACCACGTTTTTGCTGAAAGTTCTAGAATCAACTCTACTTTCGGAGGAAATTTCATCGATATGCTAAGATTCCAATTGGTTTTAGAAATTATCGAAAAAGAAAATCTTCTGGAAAACGTTCAGAAACAAGGCGAATTTTTATTGGAAGGTTTACAAAAACTTCAAGCGAAGTTCCCACACCTAATTTCTAATGCAAGAGGAAGAGGATTAATGTGTGCTTTTGATTTACCAGACGGAAAAGCAAGAGCCGATTTCCAAGAAAAACTCTTCGAAGAAAACGTAATTGTACTCATCTGTGGCGAAAAATCGATTAGATTCCGTCCACATTTGAATGTAACTCAAGAAGACTTGCAATTTGCTTTGGATAAAATAGAAAAAATTGCATCAAACTACTAAAACTTTTAACATTTACTATATTTCTCACAATCGTTCAATTTTTAAAAATTGAGCGATTTTTTTTGTCCTCTTTTTATTTCAAAAAATATTCCTATTTTTAAAAAATCTAAAAATAGTTCATTATTATTGATATGAAGAAAGTATTGAGTCTCTTTTCTTGCATTCTTTTCAGTTGGATGCAAGCACAATTAGGGTATTGGCAAAATGACACCACTACCAAAGATCAAAGCATTTATGCAATTAAAAACATCACCTTGTATCAGGATTACAAAACAGTGATTCCAGATGCAGTTTTGGTCATTCAAAATGGTAAAGTGTTAGAATCGGGTAAAGTAGCAATCCCGAAAAATGCCGTGGTGATTGATGGAAAAGGAAAGTTTGTCTATCCTTCATTTATTGATTTGTATACCAATATTGGCGTAGAAAAATCTGAAGCGAAACAAGCAGATTCTAGAAGCATCTATCTTCCGAATACCGCTTCTGCAGCGGCGTATAATGATGCTGTAAAAGCCTATTCTAGGGCAGTTGACCAATTTACCAATCAAGGAAAAGACTACGAAGAATACTTAAATCAAGGTTTCGGTACAGTTTTAAGTTTCAACCAGGATGGAATCGTGAGAGGTTCTGCGGTGCTGTACAATTTAGGAAACGGAAAACCTGCAGAAAAAATCATCAAAGAAGATGCAGCTTTAATGCTTTCTTTTGACAAAGGCAGTTCTAGACAGTCTTATCCTACTTCTTTGGCGGGTTCTATTGCCTTGTTGAGACAGTTTTATTTAGATGCAGATTGGTATGAAAAAGGAGGAAGTGCAGTAGAGAAAAATCTAAACTTAGAAGCATTTAATCAATATAAAAAATTACCAACCATCATCGAAACTTCTGAAAAATGGGACGTTTTAAGAGCGGATAAAATTGGAGACGAAGCCCTACAGCAATTCGTTTTTATGGGTTCTGGAAATGAATACCAAAGAGCCAAAGAAATGAAATCTACAGGTGGTTTCTTTTTATTGCCTTTAGAATATCCTAAACCGTATCAGATTAATGATGCTTTAGATGTAGAAAATGCCAATGTTGCTGAATTAAAGCATTGGGAATTGGCGCCTTATAATGCAATGTTTCTTCAAAAAGAAAATGTAGACTTTGCCTTCACGATGAATAAGTTGAAAGACAAATCTTCATTCTTAGGAAAAATTAGAGAACTCTATAAAAATGGTTTGTCTAAAGAAGCAATTCTGAAATCTTTGACCGAAAACCCTGCAAAAATTGTAAAATCAGAAACCACTTTAGGGAATTTAAGAAAAGGAAGTTATGCCAATTTCTTATTATTTACAGAAGATTTATTCAGCAAAGATGCCGTTTTACAGGAAAATTGGGTGACAGGAAAAAACTTCGTGGTAAATAAATTGTTAGACCAAGACATTAGAGGAGTGTATCAACTTACGATAAACAATCAGAACTATGATTTAAAAATTGCGGGTTCTCTTCTGAAGCCAGAAGCTAAAGTAAGTCAGGAGAAGAAAGACGGAAAAGTAAAACTAAACGTGAGCGACTATAAAATGGCTCTGGAATTGGTTTTACCGAAAGATTCTGTACAGAATTATAGAATTCTTTATCCGCTTGCAGATTATAAAAACACCAATGGTTTTGCCCTGAACAAACAAGGAAACAAAGTTCCTTACAGCATCACCTTTGTAAAAAATAATGAAGCTGAAACCAAAAAAGAAGAAGAAAAGCCAAAAGAAATCGGTAAAATTTGGTATCCTTTTGCAGCTTTTGGAAGCGAAAATGTGCCGACTCAAAAAGATTATATTATTAGAAATGCTACGGTTTGGACCAATACCTCAAAAGGAATTGTAAAAAATTATGATGTTAAAATTTCTAAAGGAAAAATCGTAGAAGTAGGCACTCAATTAAGCAAAGGAAACGCCGAAGAAATTGACGGAACCAATTTACACTTAACCAATGGAATCATAGATGAACACACGCATATCGGACTTTCTAGAGGCGTAAATGAAGCGGGAAGCAATTCTTCTGCAGAGGTGAGAATGAGCGATGTCATCAATCCTGATGATGTAAATTTCTACAGACAGATTGTAGGCGGTGTTACCACAGCACAACAATTACACGGTTCTGCAAATCCTATTGGCGGACAGTCTTCCATTGTGAAATTTGCTTGGGGAGAAAATGCCGAAAACATGAAGTTTCCTAATGCGCCTCAATTCATCAAATTTGCTTTGGGAGAAAACGTAAAACAATCGAATTGGGGCAATAACCCTAATCGTTTTCCTCAGTCGAGAGGTGGAGTAGAACAGGCATTTGACTTTTGGTTCACCAGAGCTTTAGAATACGAAAAAGAAAAGCAAACCAATAAAAATTACAGAAAAGATTTAAGACTAGAAACGCATTTAGAAATTTTAAAATCTAAACGCTACATCACTTGTCATTCTTATGTGCAAAGCGAAATCAACATGTTTATGAAAATTGCAGAGAAATTTAATTTCAAAGTAAACACCTTCACGCACATTTTAGAAGGCTACAAAGTGGCAGACAAGATGAAATTGCACGGAGCAAACGCTTCTACATTCTCAGATTGGTGGGGTTATAAAGAAGAAGTGAGAGAAGCCATTCCTTACAATGCTGCGATTTTATTAAAATCTGGAGTCAATACCGCCATCAATTCTGATGATGCCGAAATGGCGAGAAGACTGAATCAGGAAGCAGGTAAATTGGTTAAATACGGAAACATTTCTCAAGAAGAAGCTTGGAAAACCGTAACGCTGAATCCTGCCAAAATGCTGAAACTAGACCATAAATTAGGAACAATTGAAGTAGGTAAAGATGCTGATTTGGTATTGTGGACAGACAATCCATTGAGTATTTATGCTACGGTAAATAAAACTTTTGTAGACGGAAAACTCATTTTTGATGCTCAAAAACAAGCCGAAAAAGATGAAATGGTGAAGAACGAGAAAAACAGAATTATTCAAAAAATGTTATTCTCAGATGATGCCAAAAAAGGAAATACCCAGTCAGTAAAAACAGAGCAAAAGAAATTGTACCACTGTGATACGTTAGAAGAAGATTTTCATCAACACTAAAAATTAAATTTCATGAAAAAAATATTTTTCACTTTATATATTTTGGTTTCGGCAATGGTTTTGGCACAAAGACCAAATCCTGCACCTGCACAAAAAAATCCGATTGCCATTACCAATGCCACGATTCACACCGCTACAGGAACGGTTTTAAATAACGCTTCTCTTGTTTTTGAAAACGGAAAAATCACCCAGATTAATGGAAGCATTCCGAGTAATGCAGAAGTCATCAATGCCCAAAATAAACACGTTTATCCGGGTTTTATTTTGGTGAATAATACATTAGGCTTGGTAGAAATTTCCGCAACCAATGCCACCGTAGATTATAGAGAAGCCAATGATATTTCGCCAGAAGTACGTTCGCTCATCTCTTTCAATACAGACTCTCATGTCATTCCCGTGATTAGAAGTAATGGCGTTTTATTAACTCAGCCGGTTCTGAAACACGGCACATTGTCTTGTACCTCTTCCATCATGCAACTAGACGCTTGGAACTGGGAAGATGCGGTGGTAGCTACGGATAATGTTTTGCACCTTTCTTGGCCTGAAATTTTTAGAATTGACGATGAAAAAAGAAACAAGGAATTCCAAACCAGAAGAACAGAAAAAATTAAAGAACTCACTTCCCTCTTTCAGAGAGCGCAGCAATATGACAATCAGCAAGTGAAAGATTATAAACTGAACGCCATAAAACCAGTCTTTGAAAACAGAAAACTATTTGTGGAAGTAGCAGGAGCCAATGAAACGCTAGAAGTGATTGCTTGGGCCAATAAACTAAACCTTAAAAATGTAGTTTTGATTGGTGAAAGCAATTTGGTAGGGGTTTTAGATGATGTTAAAAAGAGCAATTTCCCACTCATCATCAAGAGAGTTCACAGCTTGCCGGTCAACAGTTCGGATTCCCCGAGATTACCTTACGAATTTGCAAAATTGGTGCAAGATAAAGGCATTCTCTACGGGTTAGATTACAGCGGAGATATGGAATACCAAAATTCTAGAAATCTTCCGTTTTTGGCTGGAACTACCGTTGCGTATGGTGTAGAAAAAGAGAAAGCCTTACAAAGCATCACCATTAACCTTGCCATAATGTTGGGAATTGATAAAAACTACGGAACTTTAGAAGTAGGAAAAAGCGCTACACTTTTCATTTCTGAGGGTGATGCACTGGATCAATTAACCAATAATGTGACTGAAGCTTTCATAGAGGGTAGAAAAATTAATCTAGACAATCAACAGAAAGAACTTTACAAAACATATCAAGAGAAGTATCGATTAAATCAGTAATTTTTATAAATTTGTGTTAAAATTAGAAATATGGGAGCAGAATTACCAAGAGTTTCGGTATTTGAAGCAGATGAAATGGTTCAAATACAAATCGTGAAAAAGAAATTAGAAGATGTAGGAATCGCTTGTTCAGTGAGCAATAAATACCTTAATAATTTGCTTTCTACACCTACCGCTACCGCTTTAAAACTAGAGGTAAACATTCATGACGAGCAAAAAGCTTTTGAAATTATAGACCATTATTTGGCAGAAAAAGAAAACTAAGTTTTCTTTTTTATGGGGAATTAGCTCATCTGGCTAGAGCGTTAGACTGGCAGTCTAAAGGTGGTGGGTTCGAGTCCCATATTCTCCACAAATAAACGTTAAAACACTTGCAATTTTGTGAGTGTTTTTTTTGTTTTAAAACAAATTTTATACCCGAAAAGGTATAATCTATGCAATTAAATCTATTTTTATACCCGAAAAGGTATATTATTATAAATTTTTACTATATTTGTACCTTAAAGGGTATAAAATGGAAAGTAAACTTTCACTTTTTGTTAAGGAAAAACGCAAACAATTAAAACTTACTCAGTCAGAACTTGCCGAAAGAGCAGGGGTTGGGTTACGTTTTATTAGGGAGTTAGAACAAGGGAAACAGACGGTTCGCTTAGATAAAGTGAATCAAGTCTTGGCGTTGTTCGGAAGTAAAATGGGAGTAATTAAAAAATCTGAATAATGAGACAGGCGCAAGTTTTTTATCAATATCAATTGGCAGGACTTCTCACTGAAAATGAAGAGGGGTATTTTTTTGTGTATGAAAGTCAATATCTTGAAAACCCAAATTCCAAACCTGTAAGTTTAACTTTGCCTTTACAAAAGGCTGCTTTTCAAAGTAAGATTTTGTTTCCTTTTTTTGATGGTTTGATTCCTGAAGGATGGTTATTGAATATTGCAATAGACAACTGGAAAATTAATCCGAGAGATCGTTTCGGTTTACTACTTTCTATGTGCAGAGATTGTATAGGTTGTATTTCTATCATTCCAAATGAAAACTAAAATGAAGAATTGTTTGTATTGTTATCAGCCTTTAGAAGGAAATGAAATAGATTTTCACCAAGCATGTTCCAAAAAAATGTTTGGGACAAACGTTTCACCTATTCTCGATTTTAACCTAAAAGAAACTGAAGAAATCGCCAAAAAATTGGTGATTAAAAGTATAGCGGTTACTGGTGTTCAGCCAAAACTTTCTTTGGAACTGGAAAAAAAATTAAAAGAAATTCCTCGTTTAACGATAGTAGGATTGCATGGGGATTATATTTTTAAGCCTCAATCTCAACAGTTTGCCGAATTGCCAGAAAATGAGGATTTAACAATGCATTTAGCAGAATTGGTAAAAATAAAAGTAGCAAAACATTCTCTTATTAGGCTAAAATCTGGTGAGTTAGGCTATATTACCAAAAGATTTGACAGAAACAAAGGAAAGAAAATAGCAGTAGAAGATTTTTGTCAGTTAAGCGAAAATCTTACAGAACACAAGTACAGAGGCTCTGTAGAAAAAATAGGAAAATTAGTATATCAATTCACTGCAAATAAAGGTTTTGAATCTCAACGTTTGTTTGAATTGGTACTTTTTAGTTTTCTCATAGGAAATTCAGATATGCATTTGAAAAACTATTCACTGATTGAAAATGCTTTGGGAGAGTATGAGTTTTCTCCAGCTTATGATTTGTTAAGTACAGTACTTGTAATTCCTGATGATAATGAAGAATCTGCATTAACCATTAACGGTAAGAAAAATAGAATAGGATTAAAGGATTTTAATAAATTAGCCAATTCCTTAAATATTAATGAGAAGTCTTTGCAGGCTATTTATAGTCGTTTTAATAAAGTTTTACCAAAATGGAAAGATTTTATTAACCAAAGTTTTCTTTCTGATGAAATGAAAACCCATTATACTCAATTAATCACCCATAGATTTGATACATTATTTCCAAAAATTTAGAAAAACGGAAAATTAATTGGGATAGAAAGAATTTTAAAAAACCGTTTTAATAAAAGACAAACGTTTTTTATCAAGCATATTTTTGTAAATTTATTTCTTTTTTAAAATAAAAAAAATGCATTTTTGCAGCCCTTTTAGAATTCAATCATGAAACTTTGTATTGCAGAAAAACCAAGTGTAGCAAGAGATATCGCTAAAGTTTTGGGAGCCACCACTCCTAAAAGTGGCTATATGGAAGGCAATGGTTACTGCGTAACGTGGACTTTCGGACATCTGTGTACCTTGAAAGAACCTCACGATTACGCACCCGAATACAAAGCGTGGAATCTCTTCTTACTGCCCAT
Source organism: Cloacibacterium normanense (assembly GCF_003860565.1). NCBI lineage: Bacteria > Pseudomonadati > Bacteroidota > Flavobacteriia > Flavobacteriales > Weeksellaceae > Cloacibacterium > Cloacibacterium normanense. The sequence continues at coordinate 1,293,980 of NZ_CP034157.1, read as the reverse complement.
AATTCCTAAAAATTTCGGAATTAAATTAATCAACAATACCGGAGTAGAAAGACAGTTCAAAGTTATAGAATCTTTGGTCAAAGAATGTGAGGAAGTCATCAATTGCGGGGATGCTGGTCAAGAAGGAGAACTCATTCAGCGATGGGTTTTACAAAAAGCCAAATGTGACAAACCCGTAAAAAGACTCTGGATTTCTTCTTTGACGGAAGATGCCATAAAAGAAGGTTTTGAAAAATTAAAATCTGCCGAAGATTACAAAAATCTCTACTTAGCAGGAAACGCCAGAGCAATAGGAGATTGGCTTCTCGGAATTAATGCTACCCGTTTATTCACCAAAAAATTTGGAGGAAACAAAGCCGTTTTATCCATTGGGAGAGTGCAAACACCTACTTTGGCAATGCTCGTGAAACGCCAAAAAGAAATAGACGCCTTCGTTCAAAAAGACTATTGGGAACTCAAAACCAAATACCGAGAAGTGGTTTTCACAGCGGCAATTGACCGTTTACAATCGGCAGAAAGAGCTGAAAAAGGTTTGGAATATCTCAAACAAAATCTTTTTGAAATCATTGCTTTTGAAATCAAAGAAGGAAAAGAAAAAAATCCACGATTGTTCGACTTAACGGGACTTCAGGTAGAAGCCAATAAAAAATATGGATTTTCTGCAGAAAGCACGCTCAATTATATTCAAAGCCTCTACGAAAAAAAACACACCACCTATCCTAGAGTAGATACCACCTACCTTTCGGAGAACTTATATCCAAAAATTTCGGGAATTCTCAGAAGCATGAATTTTTATTCAGACTTAACAGCTCCTCTTTTAGAAGCGCCAATTCCAATGTCAAAAGCCGTTTTTGATGATGCCAAAGTCACAGACCATCATGCGATTATTCCAACGGAAATCCCGCCAACTTCCAACTTAACCAGAGAAGAAAAATTAGTCTATGATTTGGTGGCAAAGCGTTTCATTGCAGTCTTTTATCCAGAATGTAAAATTTCCAATACTTTGGTAGAAGGTCAGGTAGGAACCATCAATTTCAAAGCATCGGGAAAACAAATTCTCGAGCCAGGTTGGCGCATAGTCTATGCCAAAGACCAAAAAGAAACGGCTGAAAAAGAAGAAAAAAATGAAGAACAACTTATTCCTGAATTTACAGTGGGCGAAAAAGGCGAACACGAACCTTTTGTGCATCAGGGAAGAACTACTCCGCCAAAACCATATACAGAAGCTACATTGCTAAGGGCCATGGAAACTGCAGGAAGACAGGTGGAAGACGAAGAACTGCGTGAACTTTTGAAAAATAACGGAATAGGAAGGCCTTCTACAAGAGCTAATATTATTGAAACGCTTTTTAAACGAAAATACATCGAAAAGAAAAGGAAAAATCTTTTCGCGACTCAAACGGGTATTGATTTAATTGATACCATAGAAGATGAATTGTTAAAAAGTGCCGAACTAACAGGAGAATGGGAGCAAAAACTCAGAAAGATTGAAAAAGGCGAATACGAGGCACAAAAATTCAAAGAAGAACTCATCGAAATGGTAACCCAACTTACCAAAAAAGTCATTGACAGCAAAGGAAAAGTCATCTCTTTTCAAGAAGAAAAAACCACCAAAACCAAAACCAAAAAGAAAAAAGACACCAATCCCGGCGACTGAGCCTGTCAAATTCCGTTGGCTGAGCCCGTCGAATTCCGGTGGCTGAGCCCGTCGAAGCCATTTTTTTAAATGGCCTTTAATCACCTCATAACTTCATAACTTTAATTGGTGGCTGAGCCTATCGAAGCCACTTTGTCATTTCTTAGAAATCTCAAATTATAGAAAGTTTCCAGAACATCTCCGATGTTCCTCAGTGTCCTCAAAAACGACATCATTTCACCTATACTTGGTGAACTTTGTGATAGAAATACTCTTACCTCGTAACTCGCATCTCATCCCGATGGCACGATTTTCTAATCTGTGAATACAAACTAGAACTCTGTCATTCTGAACGTAGCGTAGCAAAGTGAAGAATCTTTTTATAAGTAGAATATGTTCTTTTCTACATGTATAAACTGAAAAACTAGTGCACTTCCCACAACATCTCCGATGTTCCTCAGTGCGCTCAAAAACACAATCATTTCACCGATTCTCCGTGAACTTTGTGATAGAAATACTCGCACCTCGCACGCCGCATCTCGCACCTCATCCTGATGGCGCGATTTTCTAATCCGTGACTACAAACCAGAACTGTGTCATTCTGAACGAAGCGCAGCATAGTGAAGAATCTCCTCATAAAGCAAAATATTTCAACTTCACATCTTCACAATTTCCAATGTTCCTCGGAGTCCTCAAAAGCGCCATCATTTCACCCCATTTCAGTGAACTTTGTGATAGAAATACTCGCATCTCGTACCTCATCCCACATCAATTTCCACCCCGCTTCAAAGCGAATGAATTTCGCCAACTTAGCTCACTTAAAAAAGCAATTCAAAAAAAAAATCTTTGCGATTCAAAAACAATTCTCCCATTGAAACAGATTTCTAATCATCAGTAAAATATATAACCTTGTCATTCTGAACGAAGCACAGCGTAGTGAAGAATCTCTTCATAAAGCAAAATATTTCAACTTTACGACTTAACAACTTTTCAAATCATCAACTTTACGATTTCACAAGTTCATAACATCACGAATCCCGTTGACTAATCAAAGACCAAAAGTCTGCGAACGAAGTTCACGAAGCCAAAATTCATACAATCAGTTCTCCTCTTATAGAGGGGTGGCATTCCGAGCATCGGAATGACGGGGTGTTTTTTCATTCAAGCAAGTAATGAATAAACATTTTATTGTTTTCCTCTTTTTTAGTAACAATTGGTTTTGTATTTTTGAGAAAAATATTAATAATTAATATTTTTGTATAATAGATTTATTATTTGTAATGAAAATAATTAATAACCAAAATATAGTCCTTATCAACGAGGTAAATTCTTTAATTAAATATGAGTCTAAAGTTTATTTAAGTTGTAATCACTTCACCGCCTTCGCTTTATTTGAACTTGTTGAGTCTTTAAAAAAAGCAACTCAAGTTCAAATAATGCTTTCAATTGATTTAAATTCCGAAGATGATTTTAGATTGATTCATGCTCCTTCCGAAAAGCAACTAGAGTTTGCTTTAGACCGAAAAAGTAAAATCAACGAAGTTGTAAGTTTTTTGAAGGATAAAATCGAAATTAGACAAGGTAGTCTTGGTAACCAGAACATCTTAATCATAGAAAACAATGGTACTTCGCAATGCTTTATGCTTACACCTCTTGATTTAGATTCATTATGTTTGGGTATTGCGAATTCTAAATCTCCAATCTTTATAAACTCTTTCGAGGATTCAAATAATCAGTATTTGTCATTGTTTAATAATGCATGGAGCAACAGCAAATCATTTTTGAATGATTCCATTATCCAACGACTACAAAAAAGCACTATAGATTTAACTCCAGAAGCGATATACAAATACAGTATTCGAGAGATATTTCACTATTCTACTGTAAGTGAGCGAGCAGATGAAAAGTTGGAAAAAGTTGGATTCAAAAACTCTAAGATTTGGCACTTGCTTTTCAACTTTCAAAAAGATGCGGTAATCGGAGCTATTGAAAAAATTGAAAAATACGGTGGCTGTATCATTGCGGATTCAGTTGGACTTGGAAAAACTTTTGAGGCTCTAGCTGTAATCAAATATTATCAACTTCGAAATGATAGAATCTTGGTACTTGCTCCAAAGAAGCTTAGAGAGAATTGGACAGTTTACCAGCAGAACGATATTTACAATGTGCTAGCTGAGGATAGGTTGAATTATGATGTTTTGAATCACACTGACCTTTCAAGGGAAAGAGGTAAATCGGGTGATATTAACTTGGAAACTATCAACTGGGGAAATTATGACCTTGTGGTTATTGATGAATCTCATAACTTCCGTAACAACCCAAACAAAAGAGAGGGAATCACTCGCTACAAACGTTTGATGAATGATGTGATTAAGTCAAACATCCGAACAAAGGTCTTAATGCTTTCGGCAACACCTGTGAACAATAAAATGAATGACTTAAAAAATCAAATTTCATTTATCACAGAAGGAAATGATAACTATTTTTCAGGTCACGGTATAGAGAGTATAACTCAAGTAATGCGTGATGCGCAACGAAGATTTACCAACTGGTATCGAAATGGTGACCCGAATAATTTGGATGTAAAATCGTTAATGGAACACCTAGATGGGTCGTATTTCAGAATACTTGATATGCTTACTATAGCTCGTTCAAGAAAGCACATCGAAAAATACTATGATACAGCAGACATTGGTAAATTCCCGAATCGATTAGTCCCAATTACTATTTATCCAGAGATTGATACCAAAAAACAATTCAAAGATATTGGTGAAATCTACGATGAAATTAGCACCCTAACCCTTGCTTCATACTCACCGTTAGGATACGTGAGAGCGGACAAGCGTGAGTTTTACGAAGAAAAATACGATATGCAAACTGCTACGGGTTCTGTATTTAAACAGGTTGACCGTGAGCAAAGTTTGATTTATTTGATGCGTATCAACCTTTTGAAGAGATTAGAAAGTTCAATTCATGCCTTCAAGTTAACGGTTGAGAGTTTAATACATACAGTTGATGAAAATCTTAGACAAATTGAAGAGCATCGAAACGGTAACATCGATACAGACTTCAACATTACCGATATTGACATAGATGATACAGAGTTTGAAGATTTACTTGTTGGTGGTAAAACAAAGGTCTTACTTCAAGATATTGATACGATTCGTTGGAAACAAGATTTAAAAGGCGACAAAGCTGTTTTGACGGCTTTATTAGGTAGCATTCGTTTAATTGATAACAATCGAGATGCAAAGCTTTTAGAGCTAAAAAATCGAATTGGAGACAAGATTCAAAACCCTATCAATCAAGGAAATAAAAAAGTAATCATATTCACTGCATTTGCCGATACTGCCAAGTACTTGCATGAAGAGTTGAAAGATTGGTTACAAAAAGAATATGGAATATATTCGGCTTTGGTCACTGGTTCTGAAACCAACAAAACCAATATGCCTCATTGTAAATCTGATTTGAACTCCATCTTAACCAACTTTTCACCAAAGTCTAAAAAACGATTCGATTTGAATCCAGACGAAAAGAATGAAATTGATGTGCTGATTTGTACTGATTGTATTTCAGAGGGACAAAACCTTCAAGACTGTGATTACTTGGTAAACTATGACATTCACTGGAATCCCGTTCGAATTATTCAACGCTTTGGTCGAATTGACCGTATTGGTTCGCAAAATGAAAATATCCAACTAGTGAACTTCTTTCCTAGTATGGAGCTAGATGGATTCATAGACCTTGTAGCTCGTGTTCAAGGGCGTATGGTAATGCTTGATGTGAGTGCCACGGGTGAAGACAATATCATCTCACAAAATAGCCGTGAAATGCAAGATTTGGATTATCGTAAAAGACAGTTAAAACAGCTACAAGACCAAGTGATTGACTTGGAGGATGTACAAGGAAACATTTCGATTACCGATTTGACATTTAACGATTTCAAGATTGATTTGGAGAAAAGTACAGATGCTCAATTATTGGAGCTAAATGAAATTCCAAAGGCTTCTTATGCCATTGTCAAATCCAATCTGGAAGAAATCAAACAAGGGGTTATTTTCTGTTTGAAAGACTCTACAGAAGACCATGCAAAGCATTTGAAGAATAACATTCTCTACCCATTCTTTTTGGTCTATATCAGTTTAGATGGTAGTGAAATTATCAAAGGGGTGCAAACCAAGACTGCTTTAGACTATTTCAGAAAGCTGTGCATGGGTAATGATAGAATAGTTCCAGAGTTAATTGCAGAATTTGATAAAGAAACAAAAGGGAATAAGCGAATGGATGCCTATGTGAAACTACTCAAGAAATCTATGGATGAAGTGAAAGGTATTCAAGAAGAAATTGGTTTGGATTCGTTGGCAACACCAGGAGGAACAATGCTTTTCGCTGATGCTATTCAACAAGAAGAAAGTTTGGAATTAATCAGTTATATAATCATTAAATAAATTGAGTTTAAGCTACGTTGACATACTAAACTTACCCGAAAGATCATTGCTTCAAAAAAAGCTCACTAAGGCTTTCTTTTTGAAAAATTTTGACCTATCAGCTACTGAAAAGAAAGTGCTGAATAGTACTATTGTTCAAATGGAATGGTTAGCAAGCTTAAAACCTTCAAATTGTAACGTTCCTTCTGTTATTAATGACTTGGTAACCTATGAAGAAGTCCAGATAATGATTTGTAATGTTGGGAATGAAAAAGTGGATGAGGTGGCTACGAATTGCTTCCAACTTTTCCAAAAACATATTCCTTATAACATGCTGGTCATAGTAGAAAATGACACCGAGTTTAAGCTGAATGTATGTGAAAAACGCATCAACCAAAACGATAAAACAAAGCGTACTATAGAGAATCAATATACCTCTGGAACAATTTCAAAGTTATATAAAACAGAGCTGAGTGATGCTTTTTTAACTACTTTAGACTTTTCTAAGCTAGATAAAACCAATTTAGAAATGCTTTATCGTGGGTATTGCAATGCTATTGTTCAGTTCAATAGTGCTTCGGTAACGGGTGTTTTTCAAGCAAGAAATTCTGCCAGAACACAAGATGATTTGGTCATGCTAAATCAAATAGAAGACCTAGAACGAGATATTTCGAAGTTGACCAATCAATTGAAAGCTGAAAAGCAACAAAACCAAAGAGTAACGCTAAACATAGCGATACACCAAAAAAGAAAACAAATAGAAGACATCAAAATAAAACTAAGTCAAATATGAGCCTAGAAAAAATAACACAAGGAGCAGAACAAACTAAAAGTCTTGACCTTGTAAATGAAAACATCCAGAAGTTGAAAGAGCTTTTCCCAGAAGTATTAGCTGAGGGCAAAATAGACTTCAAAGTACTTCAAGAAATTTTAGGTGAAGAAATTGAAGAAGGTGAAGAATACTACCGTTTCACTTGGGCTGGCAAGGCACAAGCACGTAGAGAAGCGCACAAACCCAGTACAGGAACGTTAAGACCCTGTAAAGAGGAAAGTGTGGATTGGGATACCACCCAAAACCTTTACATTGAGGGTGACAACTTGGAAGTATTAAAGTTGATGCAAAAAAGCTATGCCAACAAGGTAAAGATGATTTACATTGACCCACCTTATAATACTGGAAATGATTTTGTTTATAAAGATGATTATAAAGATAATCTTAAAAACTATCAGGAAATAACAGGTCAAATTGATAGCGAAGGCAATAAACTTGCAACAAATTCAGATAGTGACGGTCGTTACCATTCTAATTGGCTCAATATGATGTATCCACGATTGAGATTGGCCAGAAATTTACTAAAAGAAGATGGTGTAATTTTTATCAGTATAGATGATAATGAAGTAGAAAATTTAAAGAAAGTTTGTCATGAAATTTTTGGAGAAGAAAATTTCCTTGAATGCCTAATTTGGAAAAAAAGGGCAACTCCCCCAAATGACAGAAACATTGGAAGAATACACGAATTTATTTTATGTTATTGCAAAGACATTAATTCAAAAAAGCTTGGATTATTACCAAGGGATGAAAAATCTATAGATAGATACTCCAATCCTGATAATGATTCAAGAGGACCATGGGTAGCTTCTGATTTGAGTGCAAATGGAAAAGGCGGACGAATAGTCCAATCTTGTATTTATCCGATTAAGAATCCGAGTTCAGGTATTGAATATTATCCTTCAGAGGGAAGATGTTGGCTTTTTAATAGAGAAAAAATGGACGAATTTATTACTCAAGGTCGTATAGGATTTAGAGAAAATACTGGAGCCCCATATTTAAAAAGATATCTAAATGAAGTCAGACAGGGTTTAACGTTACCTACTATTTTAACAGAGTTTGGATTCTCATCCACATCAGCTAGTGAGGCAGATAAAATTTTTGAGAAGAAGGGAATTTTCGAATACGCAAAACCAACAACTTTACTTGAACCTTTATTGAGAATTGGTGTCCCTCAAAACAATGAAATCATTTTAGATTTTTTTTCAGGCTCAGGGACTACAGCTCAGGCTATATTACAGTTAAACAATGAAGACTTTGGAAGAAGAAAATTTATTATGGTTCAAATACCAGAACCAACTGATTCAAAAAGTGAAGCTTACAAAACAGGATACAAAACATTGACTGCAATTGGTAAGGAGCGAATCCGCAGAGCTGGGAAGAAAATAGCAGAAGTAAATCCAGACAAGGTAAAAGACTTAGACCTTGGTTTCAAGGTATTCAAGCTTGACAGTTCCAACATCAAAGGTTGGGACGGTAATCCAGAAGACTTAGAAACAAGTTTATTTGAGGCTCAAGAAAACATCAAAGCAGACCGCACCGAAGAGGATGTGCTGTTCGAGATTTTATTGAAGTATGGTTTGGATTTAACCTTACCTATCGAAGAAAAAGTCATGGAAGGTAAAAAGGTGTTCAACGTTGGTTTTGGTGCTTTGTTTATTTGCTTGGCAGATGGTATCACAAACAAAGTTGCCGAGGGTATTGGCGCATGGAAACAAGAGCTAAATCCAGCTACTTGCCGAGTGATTTTCAAAGACAGTGGTTTCACTGATGTCGAAAAAGCGAATGCAGTACAGACCTTGAAACGATTTGGAATAAACGAGGTGAAAAGTATTTAAGCAAGACTTATACACTAGTAAGCAAGGTTATCAACAAAGGCTAAAAAGCTTTAAAATCAACTGTTTTAGAAAAATAAGCAAGTTTTATTCACAGTTAAGCAAGGTGGAAATCTTATTTGACCGTTATTTGATTTTAGAGGTGCTAATTGGCGTAAAGCCTAGAAAATAAAGCGATTTTTTATTTGATGGTTATTTGATAATCAGATAAAAAAAACAAAAATAGAGATTATGAAAATACAATTTGACGGAGCATTAAGCTATCAACAAGAAGCTATTGATGCCATTGTAGATATATTCAAAGGACAAGAAAAATGTGAATCCAATTTCACGGTGTATTCTCCATCATTCTTAGCACAACAGCAAAACTTAGAGTTTAATGAAACTGGTTACGGTAACCGACTTACCTTAACAGAAGGTAAAATATTGGAAAACGTACAAAATATTCAGTTGGGTAACGGATTAAAACCATCCATCCGAGGTGAAGTTAATCGAAATGAATTAGACTTTACTGTTGAAATGGAAACGGGTACTGGTAAGACCTATGTTTACCTTAGAACGATTTTGGAATTGTACACCAAATTTGGATTTTCTAAGCATATTATTGTCGTTCCATCCATTCCCATTAAAGAAGGGGTATTCAAGTCATTACAGATTACCAAAGAGCATTTACGAGAGTTGTATGATAATGTGAATTACAATTTCTTTGTCTACGACAGTAGCAAGTTAAATGAAGTTCGTGATTTTGCAACGAATGACCGACTAGAAATCATGGTCATTAATATTGATGCTTTTTCTAAGAGTTTTGAAAACCCATCGGACGATAAAAAATCAGCTAACATCATTCACCGTTACAATGATTCTTTGGGGTATAAACCTTTGGACTTAATCAAAAATACCAATCCATTCATCATTATAGACGAACCCCAAACAACAATGAGTACTGCTTTGAGAAAAAAAGCAGTGCAAAACCTTAATCCTTTGGCAATGGTTCGTTATTCTGCAACTCACAAGGAAAAGGTTAACTTAATGTACAAATTAGATGCTGTAGATGCTTATCAGAAGAAACTGGTAAAGCAAATTGAAGTTGGTTCTGTACAAACGGAAGGAGCAAACACACAAGCTTATATAAGATTACTTGAGATTAAATTAAGTAAAGGATTTCCAACAGCTAAATTGGAGCTGGATATATTTAAGCAAGGTTCTGTATCAAGAAAAGCAGTTTGGGTAAAGCAAAACGATGATTTACAAGAACTGACAGACCGAGATGAATACGAAGGTTTTATTGTAAAGGATATTTATGGTGTCCAAGGAAACGAATACATTGACTTTACCAGTAGAGAGGAGATTATTCGGTTAGGAGAAGCCATTGGAAATGTTGATGACCGACAAGTAAAAACAGCTTTAATCAGCAAGACCATAGAAGAACATTTAGATAAAGAAATAATCCTCAATCCTCAAGGAATTAAGGTACTCAGTCTATTCTTTATTGACACTGTATCCAAATATAGGATGTACGATGAAGACGGAAATGTGACCAATGGAGAATATGCAGAGATATTTGAAAAAGAATACTTGAAATTGATCAAAAAACCCAAGTACAATTCCTTGTTTGGTGAGATTAAAGATATTGAATCAACTGTTTCACAAATACATAATGGTTATTTCTCTATTGATAAAAAAGCAAAAAGTAGTAATAAAAAAGAAAAGTTTGAATACTTCAAAGACACTAGCGGAAATACCAATGCAGATGAGGATACATACAATCTCATTATGAGTGATAAAGAAATGTTATTGAGCTTTGATTCTAAACTTCGTTTTATATTCTCGCACTCTGCTTTAAAGGAGGGATGGGATAATCCCAACGTATTTCAAATTTGTACTTTAAAAGAAGCGGGAAATTCAGAAATAAGAAGACGACAAGAAATTGGTAGAGGTCTTCGCCTTTGCGTGAATCAAGAAGGAGAACGAGTTTATGGCCATGAAGTAAATACATTGACTGTAATGGCAACAGAATCCTATGTGGATTTTGTGGATAATTTTCAAAAAGAAATTGAAACAGAGACAGGAATTAAGTTTGGGGTATTAGCTTCACATAGCTTTAGTGATGTTGTTGTCGAAATCATTAATATCGAAGATGAAGAAGGAAACCCAACAACTGATACAATCTATTTAGGACAGGAAAAATCGGTTGAGCTATTCAATCACTTAGTTGCAGTGGGTTACATTGATGCATGTGGCAAAGTTCAAGATACATTAAGAATTGCATTAAAAGACGGTGAAGTTAACTTGCCCGAAGAATTTACAGAAAACCCGCAAGTGGTCAATCAAATTATCAATACACTTAAAGAAACGGCTGGTAGATTGGAGATTAAAGATGCTAGTAAAAAGCAATTGGTGAAAGTTAATAAAATGATTCTCGATAGTCCAGAGTTTCGTGAACTTTGGGAGCGTGTAAAGTTCAAGACAACTTTTTCTGTAAATTTTGATTCTGAAAAATTAGTCAAACAGTGTATTAATGCAATTGATAGTCAATTAAAAATTACTAGAGGAAAGCTAACATATACGAAAGGAACTCTAACAATGGATGCTGGTGGTGTTGGCGTGAGTAATGTTGTGAACGAATCGGAGACTCTCTATGGTGAAGTTGAACGCTTACCAGATATCATTGGGTATTTACAAAATGAGACTCAATTAACTCGTAAATCTATAGTTAAAATTCTTACGGGTACCAATAGACTAAGACATTTTAAAGCAAATCCACAAAAGTTCATTGAAGGGTGTGTTGATATTATCAACGAACAAATGCGAATGCACATTATCGATGGAATAAAATACCAACGTTTGGGTGATGCTGAATTTTACAGCCAAGAACTTTTTGAAAACAAAGAGTTATTTGGATACCTCCAAAGTAATCTTAAAGAAAGTTCGAAGTCACCTTACACACATGTAGTCTATGATTCAAACATAGAATCAAAACTTGCACAACAATTTGAAGAAAGTAAAAATATTTCTGTTTATGCAAAGCTACCCGATTGGTTTAAGATAGATACACCGCTAGGAACATATAATCCAGACTGGGCGGTAATGTGGAAGGATAAAGATGAAGAAAAGCTATTCTTCGTTGTGGAATCAAAAGGTAGCACAGGTCTTTTTGATTTACGACCAAAGGAGCAAGCAAAGATAGATTGTGGTAAAAAACACTTTACTGCTATTTGTAGTGAAATGATAGTTGCTACAAGTGTTGAGGATGTTAAAAATTTTGTATTGAAATAAATTGGCTCCTATGGCGCATTCTATGCAAAAACCAAATAAAAATATAAAAATTTTAAGATGCAAATTTGTAAGTATTGACAAAAGGAGAATCTCTGCTAATAACAGCAAAAGCTCTGCTTACAATTTTGCGTTTTAGATTATTTAGTACCAAGAGCGTATGTTTGCCTTCATCTCGTTTTCGTTGCTAATATTCCTTTAGTTCTGCATCGTATTTTATAGCATTTAATGCTACGAGATGCAGAAGAGATTTTATTTTCTTATCAGCAAAATGATTTACTTTGGTTCTTCCTCTTACACTCGAGCCAGAACTAAACTCAAAAGGAGCAATGCCAGAATAACAGGCAAACTTTCTCCAATCCTTAAAAACACTATACAAGATTCAGCACTTGTCCAATTGTTTACATCGTGAAAAGCTCCTTCGCTCATATTCATACCTTTCGAAGTTTGTAATTTAGAGAGTGGGTGTTTAAAAGAAAACAAGCACAATCTAAGCTATGTTACATTGAGTTTGTTTAGCAGCGCAGTATACATAGTAAATAAGCACGGTCGCAATGGCTGAGCACAGACCGAAGGTCTGCGAACGAAGTTCACGAAGCTACGGTAGGGGGAAAAGAAAATTGTTTAGCTACCACTGGTTGTTTAGCGCAGACCAAAGTTCACGAAACCCTTTGACTGATCGTAGTCGAAGTCAGGGTAGTGAAGAGTTTTTTGAATCAAATCTGATAGTTCAAAAATTAGTTATTACAGTGGTTGTTTATTTCTTTTCTTTAAAAAAGGAATAAATTTTCAATAATGTAGGAATATAAATTGAGTAGTAAAGAAGTCTTGTAGGAGATATCGTGAATAAACAATGGTAGATATAATATTCTATTCTATAATGACCAATTGATTGTTTTCAAGTTTAATTTTTTTTGTCAATGACATTTTATGGCGGGTGATGATATTGTCAGATTTAAAATTTCTTTTTAATAGTTCTTTCCTGATTTCCTCCAAGTAATATGCTCTTGCATTTCCCCAACCTTGGTTTCCTACTTGTTGATTAAATTTTTCAATAAGTTGTTCATCTTTTAATAGTGAGAGGGTTTTAATAAAATCATATTGATCATTTTTAGTATTCATATATAATAATTTTAATTAATTTTAAACAGTTTATTTCCTGTATGTCTTCAAACTAACTTAGACATTTTGCAATAAATCCTTAAGGAGTATTTTAGGTTATAAATTTAGTAATTTTTGTTGAAAATACAATTGTCTTCTTTTACGGATAGAATCCGATTTTATTTGTCTTCTTTTTTCCAAAATCTGTTCAGATCTTCCGAAGTACACATCCGCTGGCGTAAGGTTTTCCAAAGATTCGTGATATCGTTTGTTATTGTAGTTTTCCACGAATTTCTTTAAAGCTTCGATAAGTTCTTCAGGATGGTAAAAATGATTCAGTTTTACCACATTTTTAATCGTTCTATGGTATCTTTCAATTTTCCCTTGGGTTTGTGGGTGCATAGGCTTCCCATGTACTTGTTTCATCTTCAAATCATCTTTCAGATAGGCTTTGAGTTCGTTTGACACATAGCAAGAACCATTGTCTGAAAGTAATTTTGGTTTGGCTTTAGACTTCAATTTTGCTTTTTCAATTGCCGTATTCACAGTTCTTTTCACGTCTTCTGCTTTCATCGAATCGCAGATTTCCCAGTGGATAATATAGCGACTATAATCATCCAAAATGGTGCTCAGATAGTACCAGCCCCAACCGATAACTTTGAAATAAGTAAAATCAGTTTGCCACATTTGATGCACGAATTCGGTCTTGTCTTTAAATTCATTTGCAGCTGAAAGAAGAAAATGATTTGGTGCCGGGATTAAATCCCGTTGCTTTAAAATCCTGTAAACACTGGATTCTGAGATGAAAACACCTTGCTCATCGGTAATTTTGTGTGCCAGTTCTCTTGAGGAAAGTTCAGTATGTTCCAATGCTATTTCTACTACCAAATCTTTTTGTTCTTCAGGTATGCTGTTCCATTGTCTTTTGGAGGTTCTTTCGGTCGTTTCTAAGCCTTCGTAGCCGTTTTATAAATACTTTTGATACCATTTGTAAAACGTACTTCTCGCAATCCCAAAGCTTTCTAAGGTTCGTTTTACTCCAATCTCACTTGTGGTGACCGTTTGAATAATTTCGTATTTTTCGCCTGCTGTCAGTCTCATATATTTTCGGTATTTATGGATTAGTCCAGCATGTCTAAGCTTTTTTTTACGATGTCATAGCGTAGAACCAAATCTGCTACCATCTCCTTCAATCGGGTATTCTCTTTCCTCAAGTTAGAAACTTCATCACTGGTGGCTTCACGGACAACATCTCCGTTGAGACGTTTCTTTCCAGCTTCCATAAACTCTTTGTTCCATGCGTAGAATTGCGATTGAGCAATGTTGTGTTTTCTACATAATTCTACAACAGAGGTCTCTGCACGAAGTCCTTCCATTACAATGAGAATTTTTTGCTCGGCTGTAAAAATCCTTCGTGTATTTTTACGAATGTCTTTTACGAATTTTTCAGTACTTTTTTTCTTAGGTGTTTCCATAATTAAATGTAATTCTTTTTTTTGAAAACACTCCTTAACTTTTTAATATCTAATGTCCACTTTTTGCTGACGATTTACATTTTATTTCCTATCAGATGTATCTTGTTTGATAGAACAATTATCCTTTTCCTTCAAATCTTTTTCTTATTATTTAGCTCATAGTCTTCGATGTAAATAATACTCCTTCTTGTGCAATTGTTACTTTTCCAAATTTATTTCTTGTATCCAATCCTTAAGTTCTTGTTTTCCACCTTTTTTCTTGCACCACCCACAACCAAATTCATCAAAATAGGCACTAATCATGATAGGATGCTTTGCACCGCTAGGACAGTTAGCTACCCATTGCCCTTTTTCCTCATCAAAAGGTTTGGGATGAAGTCCTTTTTCTCGTAAAAAGTCTAAAAAACTAGAATTGAACGTAGTGGTAGTTTTTACGGAAAATTTCTTCACGATAAGTTCCCATTCATTTTCAGTTAAATTTTTACCAAATTTTGAAACCAGTGGAATGCCGTAGATAAGCCTACGATTGTTAACGATTTTCTCTATTGCATGACTTAAGTTTTCGGTATGAGATTTATTCTGGTCATATAAGTAGGCATCATTCATTTGAGCTATACTATTGATGGCTCCTGTTTCTAAATAATGATAATAGTCTTTCTCTGAAAATAGATCTTCAGTAATGATTAAAGTGTTATTCTTAATTTGATATCTGATATCAATGTAAAAAAATGCAATTGCACTTTGGTATTCCAAGGTAATCAAATGTTCTAGTGATTGTTGATGTATAATTTGCATCGTGAATGAATTAAGTTTTTATGCGACTTGTATATTATTATCTTGTTGTTCAGTAAAATAATATGTTGAATTTCCTTGCTCTGTATTGAGATATAAACTAATAATTTCGTTTAATGATAGGTGCTGCTGATTTGTAAGCATTTAGAAACCTGATGTTCTAAAAAAGATTCAAACAATTTTAACTCATTACAAGAATGTATGGCTTCACTTATTCTTACCTTTAAAATTGTTGTTATTTTTTCGGTCAAACCAGTGTATTTAAAATACATATTTGTGATATCACAAATTGTAAAAATAAATTTCGGCTTACGAAAGTTGAAGCTGTTTTTTTGGGTGTTAAAAACGGCAGGATTTGTTCTGAATTTAAGCGTAGTGCTTTGTCTTTTGCTCATAAAAATAATTTTTGAATTAAATTTTATTTTTATCAGCAGGAAAAAGTTGTGGGTATAACCTTATATTTTGGCGGATGCCCTCATACTTTACCACCGTGGATTTTGGTCTCTCGGTTGGTGTTCCGGTATTTTCTGGAAGCTCCTGATGATTTACAATGCAAAGAAATAGCTTATGTATGCAGTCTATCTGCATAACAAGAATTATTAGAAATACAATGCAAATTGTTTTTGGATACGTTCTTTTAAAGTTTCTACCAGATACTCAGGTTCCAGAATCTTTATTTTATCACCAAAAGATAGTAAAAGAGATTCAAGTTCGTAATTGTGTTTTACGTATAAGGTTAAGAGGTTTCCTTTTATTTTTTGTGATCCATGAAGTGGTTTAGTTTTGATATAGGGTAAAGATTCTTCGCTTATTTCTATTTTCACTTGTATGGGGGTATGCGTAGCAATATCAGTTACTCCTATTATGTCATCGAAGTATTCATCATAGTCTATGATGGCTTCTCTATAAGACTCATTGTTAATAGCAATACTTTTTATGCGATCTAAGGCAAGATTCTGTACAGCTTCTTTTTCGTGATTTTCTCCAAACAAAAACCATCGGTTATTATATTGCTTTAAAAATTGAGGAGAAAAATCTATAAAAATATTCTGATCACTTCTGAAACTGCGATACTCTATTTTTAAAGTATTTTTATGACTGATGTGTTGATAGAGGGGACTTAAATTTTCTACGCCTACTAAAAATTCATTTTCCTGAAAACTGATGATTTTTCTCTCATCTTTTGTAATGTCTAATACAGAATATATTTTTGTTTGAACGGTTTCCATTCCAACAAGTCCTGGTAGATTTTTAATTCTGCTTATACTGTTAAGAACTTCTGATAGGGCAAGCTTTTCCCTTTCAGTTAAAGGTTTTTTAAGGATGGAAAAATCTTCTTCCTCATATCGGTAATACACTTTTTTTCCATCGGCTATGGAAATAATTGGCGCATCATATCCTGCTGCACTTTTCATGAATTTAATGTCTTCTAGAATAGTTCGCCTAGAGACAGACATTTCATAGCCAAAATGTTCCGTAAGTTTTTCTCCACAAACACTGATCAAGTCTTCAATAAAGTATTTTTTATAAAAATTAGAGAAACAATGATCAAGTATATTGTAACGTAAAACTGCATTTTTGTTGGTGGCCATATCAATTCAAAAAAAAAATTATTGACTAATTTATAAAATCCTATCATTAAAAATGAAATATGTAAATTTAAGGATTAAATGATAACTATGAATGAAAGACTAAAAAATGCCAAAATAAAAGATATTGCAGTTACAAATCTCATATATTATGATTCTGTCAAAGAGGAATTTCTAAAACAATTTTGTTATAGAAACAGAATTTCTTATTTACCGGCTGCAGATAGAAAATCAGTTTATAAGTTAAATCATTCAGGTTTTACACCAATTTCTCTATCACAAGATTATTGTTTAGCTCCCGATGAACATCTTTTTGATTTGAATACAGTTAAAAAATTCGAAAAAATTGACGAAAATGAAATAAAGTTTTTGGTAGATAAGGGAAGCATTATAGGTGTTGTACATATTGTAGATTACAATAACGAGTTTGTAGCAGTCGAAATTTACCGAAGTTTTCATCGTTTTGAAAATGCACTTCGCAGTTTATTGATGAAGAATGGTCTTTCAAATGAAGATTTAATCTCTTGGGTCAAAATCAATCGCGATGCTGAAATGTTTAATTCTAATGAAGGATTTTATTGGTCCGATAAATATAAACGATTAATGCCTTTAGATCCAATTAAACTTTCAAAAGTTGAAAAACAAAGAAGTATGGTTTATCCGTTTCAAACTTTCTATTTCTCTGATTTGTTGGAATATGCACTTGACATAAATCTCTTAGACCGAAATATATTTATTACCAAATCACTTTATGAATTAAGAAATTTTATGGCTCATAATCGTCATTTTATTGCAATGGCAGAATCGGATGAAGGGCAATTGATTTATAATTTCAACCATCTTAAAAATTTTGTAAAAAATATAAATACATTCTTTTCGGCATCTGAAGAACTAGAACGTCTTTTAAATAACAATATAAAAACATCAGATTCAATTTTAATTTTCTGATGCAATTCTACTGCACATTTTATTTACATTTTTGTTATAAAATAATTACCAAGAAAAATACACATTTACAACATTCGAATTTCTTAAATTTATAATTTGGAAATATGTTAAAAACCTGTGAATATGCAAACTAATAGTACAGAAAAAATAGTAAAGACCTTCCAAGCGAGTATTTTTATAGGGTTAGAAATAGGATACAGCCAAAAGCCTATTGAGGAAAACGCTGTAATTGAGTCATTATCTGAATTGCAGAAAAAAATCTCAGAACAAAAAAATATTTTTTTGAGTGCTGCAGTAAGTAAAGTACTCATCGTTTTAAATGACCAGAAAGAGCCACATTTAAAAATAGATTTCTTAAACTATCCCAAATTTCCATTAGAAGAAAATGTTATAAAACATGAGGTAGTGAAAATCGCTAAACACCTCATGCAAGAATTTGAACAGAATAGGGTTTTAGTTGTTACCACTGATGAGACAATTATGTTGGAATTTTCAGATGATATTGACCCGAGAATCAATAAAAACGAACTTATTTAAATTAGAAATAAGTAACCTAAAACGTTATTAAAATGTCAAAATGGGGTAATCATAAAGTCATTAAAGAAAATGATAAACAAAATTTGTTTTCTGATATGAGTCTTGAAGAGATAGAAAAAGAATTATTAAATTATTTGGATAGAGAATATCCCTAAAAAATTAAATTTGAGCCTAAATTAATTGCTATTAAAGGTAGAAAAATCATTTTTGGAATGAAAAAACATTATGGCAATCTCGTGCTAAAAATACCAGAGTTAAATAGGTAAGACCCGATGGACTGGATTTCTAATCAGTGTCTTTTCAAAACTCATTTCATTCATTTTAATTAAATTTGTTATAAACTAATAAACAAAAACTCAAATACCGAACTCAAACAATTACTTACAATAAATTACAAACGAATATTTATTTCATTATAAGTGTCTTACAACTATACTTGGTCTATTTGAGTGTTGGTGGTAATTATAAAAACACTTCAAATATTAGAGTGAAACAGTATAAATAATGAAATTTACATTTATAGCAATGAAAAACACACTACTGATTTTAATGACTTTGTTTACATTTTCTGTTTTCGGACAAGAAACTAAATCTGAAGCTGGAGGACCTCCAAAACTTTCAGAGCTAATAGGATTTTGGAAAAAAGTCGAACTCCCAAATGAAGAGAAATTGAATAAAGTTAATCCTTGGCCGCAGAAATATCAATGGTTTGCATTTTGTGAAAATGGCAAAGTGTATTCTATGATGTCAGACAAAGACTACAATTATTCAGCAAAAGAACTCAAAGAAATTTTTGATGTTTTACCAGCAAACAAAACACCAAATTACCAATATAATGGGCAGTTTTTGACTATCGATAATAAAGAAATAAAAGATTATCAGGAATTTTGGGGCGTAAATTTGTTTGCAGTTGACATCAATGATTTCTTAAAAAAGGGAAATCTGATTATGACCTTAGACGATGGAAAGGGGAACGTTATTTATTATAGATTACTAAAGAAAATAGAATAATCCGCGATGACGCAGATTTCTAATAAGTGACTTTAAATTAACAAAACTTTCCAGAATTTACAATTGCAATAAACAATTTTCCTCCTCGGTGACTGAACGTAGTCGAAGTCAGAGTAGGGAAAAAGAAAATTATTTCCTCCACCTGTGGTAGAGCTTGTCTAATCCAACCTGTCAAAGACACATTATAAAAATTACGGTTTTCCATAATTTTATTTCATCCATTTTACTTAAATTTGTTAGAAACCAATAAGCAGAAGATTTAAAGTATAAACTAAATTCACTTAAGTATTTAGTGGTAGCATATAAAACCCGTAAACCTAATCATAGATTATTTCTCAGAAAATGGTGTGGTAGAAATTAAACAATTAATGGAATACCCTTTCAAAGATATTGATACTCGTGGTATTATTCATCTTTTTGGAAATGAAAAAGCCCTACAAATAGTAGATATAGTAAACGAAATCAACCGAAACTGTAGAGTAGAGGTGATGTAAAGAATACAAGAATTTTGATTAAGAACTTATACTTAATCTTGGTTTTAATGATCGAGTAATATGATTGTAATTGGAGGGCTTGAATGTAATTCAGCTTCGCTTTTTTTATAAAAATATTCCACTAAATTAAAATGAACAAAAAACAACTCATAATCAAAGCTTTCGAGAACCTTGATGCAGACATGTTAGAGGTATTACTTAATGATGGACAAGCGTATCAAGATGTTCCTAAAGATATTTTTGTAGAAGAGTTGAGACGCTATTTCACAAAAATAAAAACCTATGAAGGTGTAGATCTTAATTTTAAAGCATGCAAAGGTCATTGCGGATCATGCAATAAAGAAAAAACGGGTTATTCTTTCATAAACTCAGAAAATGTATCTATGATGAGTTTGATTTTTGATGAAACTGAAGATGACTATACAGACATATACAAGTGTGGCTCTTTCTCCCCCATAGATAAAGAAATTGAAACCGAATGGTCTAGTATTTCTTTTTATGAAGAAGATAAGGTCAACTATCTGCCAACCGTTAAAAATTTTCAAGACGAGCGATTATCGACCAAAGCAGTAAAAGAGATAGAAACAGAAATAGAGAATGAGGGAATTTTGTCTGCCGATTTTTGTGTAGAGTGGTATCAAAATTATGAAAAACTTCAAAATTGGTCCGAGATCTTTAACGGTAAAACTTACCGTTATAAAAAAGAAGTTATAGATTACATTTCTAAATTAAGTTTTGTAGTCTCCATGATGAAAGCCGAAAAACTAGCATATAAATATTGGCAAGAATTTATAAATATACCTGTAATTTCAGAAGAATCCATTAAAGATTGGCTCATCAGATGTGATCATGATTTGCATAATCATATTTATGGATTTCCCTATGAGTCAGATTTTAAAAATGGATATTTTTTGGTAGATAAAATTAAATTTAATTTATTAGACGTTTATTACATCCAGAATCTTTCAGAGGTATTGCTTAAGTATTTTGATTGGATTCCTTTCCCAAATCCCATAACAGAAAAAGAAGATCAAAATTATTCGAATGATGATTTTTCAGATTTCCCTTTTTGATTGATAAATCCTGCTGCCAAAAAAAATAATATCATAATATATAACTCAAATACATAAAATAAATGACCATCGAAGAAAAACAAATTGAAAAAATGCGTTCAACATTCTTAAGGCTTTCAGAGAATAATAAACTGAATATTTTACTAGAAATTGAATCATTTTTTGATGATGAAATTGCAGAGTCAATTGATTATTTTAACAAAAAGAAAATTAATTCTAAAGAAATTACCGAATTTAAACAGTTATTGTTTGAAGCATATCGTGTTAAAACTCAACAAGTCTTTATTCAATTTCATTCTTCAGAGAATTCATTTTGGATAGCATTAAAGAATATTCTCCTAAAAGAGATCAATCTGAAACCTTTCCAATTCAATAACGTTTATAAAATATATCGATTAGGGCCTCAATTGAAAATTCTACGTGTAAAACAGAATGTCTCGGTGTTAGAATTAGCAGAAAGAACGGGTATGTCTAAGAGATTAATTAATGAATTAGAAAATGATGGAAGAAATATATCTTTTATGAAGTTAAAAAAATATTTTAATAAAGGATTGTTAATTGAAATTCCAGTTCATTTATAATTAAATTCGTTTTATCTTAAAAATTATGATTAAAGAGAATCTACTACCACACGAATTCTTTCTTGTGTTACATAGTAAAATTTAAAAACAAACTACTTTACTTAACTTAACCCAATGCCTCAGATTATTTAAAACATTCAAAACTTATCAGAATTCACAACTAACTATAAACAATTTTCCACCCTTTAGGGTCGGGGAAAAGAAAATTGTGTCTGTTAAAGTGGTATTGTCTTTTGGAGCTGTAGTTTTGCATAAGACCCAATGCCTCATATTTTTAATCCGTGACCTCCATCTCATCACCACATCATCACATTATCACATCATCCCGCATCATTTTCCACCCTGCTTCATAGCGAATGAATTTCGCCAACTTTGCTCCCTTAAAAACATAAAGGATATAAAAAATCTTTGCGTGTAAAAAGAATCAGAATTCACAACTAACTATAAACAATTTTCCACCCTTTAGGGTCGGGGAAAAGAAAATTGTCTCTGTCACAGTGGCATTTTCTTTTGGAGCTGTAGTTTTGCATAAAACCCAATGCCTCATATTTTTAATCCGTGGCCTCCATCTCATCACCACATCATCACATCAGTTTCCCCATCGCTTCAAAGCGAATGAATTTCGCCAACTTTGCTTCCTTAAACATAATGAGAATAAAAAAAATCTTTGCGTGTAAAACCATTTAGGCTAAAAACCCCATCCCAAGAATCTCCTCACCATCATAAATAACAACAAACTGCAAAGCTTCCTCCTCTTGAAAATAGGAATCAAAAGTGAAAATACCATTATCAATACTAACTTTTTGCTCTTGAATCTCAAAACGGTAACTTTCAAAATTCGGTAAAATAGAAACCAAATGCAGAGAGGGTAGAGTAAGTGGCGTATTCAGCTCTACATAAATCCCATCATCATAACTTGTTTTTTTAATAAAATCCTTCGCCGAAGAAATTTTTCCAAAAACAAATGAAGAAAGCAACTTTTTACCATCTGTGGTTTTCAAACCTTGGTAAACAGTCCTTTTTCCACGTTCAGAAATGCTGTCAAAATCTTTAATCGCGGTCATTAATTTTGCGAATTTTTGATACAGATATCGGTCTCCACAATTTTTATAATAAGGATAAATGGCATTTCTGAGCATTTTCCCCGTTTTAGAACAATGCCCAAACTCACTGCTGTTTTCTCTTACTCGAGCATAATTTTCCTTGGTTTTAAAATCATCTCGATTAAAACCACTTTTCTTGCGCACCACAGAAACACCGTTCAGTTCATAAAAAACTAAACCATCTATAGACCCCTGAAATTGTAAAATGCTCTTGTATCTCGCCATGGGTTAATTAAATGAATATCAAAAGTAAGGAATCGTCATGACATGCACAACTTTAATATATAGTTATAGTATAGTTATAGTATAGTTGATATATAAATAATAAATGTTATATTTGTGTCAAAGTAGTAAATGAAAGGTGTTATAAGCGAAGAATTCCAATAATGAATAAATCGTTGTAATATCCTAAAAAGAGGGAAAACTGAATCATGAATAAAAGAATACTTTTTCTAGTCGTATTGATACTCACGGTAATTTCTTGTGGCTCCCGCAAAACGGTGTCTCACAAACCTAACACTTCCACAGAGAACCTTAGAAACCTAACCTCCAAATTTGAAGGTCAAAATTCTTATCAAGTCAAAAAAATCCTAAATGACGCAGAAGATTTCTTAGGTGCTCCTTATAAACTGGGAGGAACCAGCAAGTCTGGTCTAGATTGCAGCGGTTTGGTCATCAATGTTTACAATGAAAACAAGGTGAAATTGCCAAGACGCTCTTCTGACCAAGCATTACAAGGAAAAAAAATAGAAATTTGGGAAGCAAAACCCGGAGATTTGTTGTTTTTTGCGACCAATGGTAATGGAGTGGTTTCGCATGTTGGCATCGTAAAAGAAATTAAAAACAGAGGAGAAATTACCTTCATTCATGCTTCTACTTCTAAAGGAGTAATCGTATCTTCGCTAAACGAAAAATATTGGAACAAAGCTTTTCTCTTTGCCAAAAGAGTACTCTAAATAATGAATTATATTATCCAAAAACTTAAAAATTTACCTTATCATACACATTTAGGTTCACTCTTAAAACCTATAGAAAGTGAACTGAAAGAGTATCAGTTTTTAATAACAGATTACCTTTTCCTCTCTCCTGAAAAGGACTTGCCGATTCAGAATTTTTCCAGCAATTATGAAATATTTGATGCTGAAAATTTTTTAGACTTAGCCCAAAAAGATGTCAAGTTCAATTATGGATATTTTGCAGCTATTCCCAAGGATAAAGAGATTGTCTTAGACTTAGAAAATTTGCCTTATGTAGAAGGAAATCCAGAAATTTGGTATAATGATTTTTTAAGAGATGACGCCGAAATAGAGATTTATGCTTACGATGGCAGTTATAGTCTAATAAAATTTAAAAATTCAAAATTATCTAATACCTTTGCAGAGTATTTTCCAGAGGCTGAATTGCTGGATAATTTTCAATTTTAACTAAAAAAAATAAAATAATTATGTCTTTACAACAAACCATTGAGAACATTTGGGATAACAGAGATTTATTACAAAAAGAAGAGAGTAAAACTGCCATTAGAGAAGTGATTGCTCTTTTAGATAAAGGCGAATTGCGTGTTGCTGAACCTACAGAAAACGGTTGGCAAGTAAACGAATGGGTGAAAAAAGCAGTAGTAATGTATTTCCCTATTCAGAAAATGGAAACCATAGAAGTAGGTCCTTTTGAATTCCATGATAAAATTCCTTTGAAGAAAAATTATGCTGAAAAAGGAGTGAGAGTGGTTCCTCATGCTGTAGCAAGAGAAGGGGCTTATATTTCTCCGGGAGTTATTTTAATGCCTTCTTATGTAAACATTGGGGCGTATGTAGATTCCGGAACTATGGTAGATACTTGGGCAACGGTAGGTTCTTGTGCTCAAATTGGTAAAAACGTTCACTTAAGCGGTGGAGTAGGAATTGGTGGAGTTCTCGAGCCATTACAAGCAGCTCCAGTAATCATTGAAGATGATTGTTTCGTAGGTTCTAGATGTATTGTAGTAGAAGGAGTTCATGTAGAAAAAGAAGCGGTTTTAGGTGCAAATGTAGTGCTTACAGCTTCTACTAAAATTATAGACGTTACGGGTGATACTCCAGTAGAATTGAAAGGTAGAGTTCCTGCACGTTCTGTGGTGATTCCGGGAAGTTATACGAAGCAATTTCCTGCAGGCGAATTCCAAGTTCCTTGTGCTTTAATTATCGGTAAAAGAAAAGAATCTACAGATAAGAAAACCTCTCTTAACGATGCTTTAAGAGAAAATAATGTAGCAGTATAAATGGAGAAAATTGTAGTATACACTGCTATTTTTGGAGGGTATAATGAGCTTATTGAACAACCGCAGTTCGAAAATGTAGATTACGTTTGTTTTACAGACCGTAATCTTTCATCTTCTAGTTGGAAGGTAGTAGTAGTTACAGAACCGCCAGTTGGTCAAGACAATACCCGAAACAACAGGTACTACAAAATTTTACCACATCTTCATTTGCAAGATTATCAATACAGCATTTATATTGATGGTAATTTTATCATCAAAAAAAATCCACATTTGTTGATTAAAAATTTCTTGAATGAAGAAGTTTCTATGGCGTGTTTTGACCACAATCAAACCATTATGGACCCTAGAAATTGCGTTTATCAAGAATATGAAGCCATCGTAGCATTAGCCGAAACTGAAAATAAGGTAAAAGACGATTTAGAAGTCATCAAAAAACATGTTGATTTTCTAAAATCTGAAAACTATCCTGAAAACAATGGTCTTATTTCTGGTGGAGTGTTAGTAAGAAAACATACCCACGAAAAGCTCATCAAAGTCATGGAAGAATGGTGGTATTTCGTGAAGAACTTTTCTAAAAGAGACCAATTGAGTTTCAATTATGTCGCTTGGAAACATCATTTTAAATACAATGTAATTCCAGGAGACATCAGAAAGAAGAATGATTACGTTTACCTTCTTGGGAAGCATAAAAGCAATATTGCCAAAGATCTATGGAAATATAAAATCAAAAGATTTTTAGGTCTTGACTCATAAAAAAATCTACTCGTAAAGAGTAGATTTTTTATTTATAAATTGTTGTCTTTTATTCATAAAACACAAAGAATTTCAATTATTTACTTTATTTTTTTCAATCTAAACCTCTTAGCTTCATCAATTCGCTAGCGAATTTTAACTTTGCTTTCTTGATTATTTTTGTTTTATGCAATTAATCTTTGCGTTTAAAAATTAATTAGATTTTTCTGATTATGATGGTTTATTAATTTTCTTCTAATTTTTTCAATCCATTAAGCGTAACGTATCTTTTTAGCCTTTGATTTTCTTTCATAATAGCTTCGTTTACACTTTGGTCACTCCAATTTTCTTTGTGATAAAGGTGATATTGTACTGCAAAATTTCTAAGCGAATACAAGTGGTAACCCATTCCCTCAAAACGCCAAGTTAAGTCAATATCTTCACCAATTGCGGGCAAGACATAATCTTCATTAAAACCATTTATTTTTTCCAATGCTGACTTGTAACAAGAAAAATTACAACCTTTTATTTGGCTCATTTTTCTAAGGTACGCAATGAAAGAAAATATAGATTTTGGTGAAATATAAATTCCTTCTTCATAGAATTTTGCACCATCTTTTTTGATGGATTTTATCTCAGGAAGTATCACTTTTGCAAACTCAGAAACCGTTTTTGCATTTCTTAATTGGTCAGAATAGTTAGGACCTAGCTTGATTCTTTTACCCGCTAAAATTCTATCTTCTCGAGCAAATTTTAAGTGATTTTCTATAAAATTTGGGTGTAAAACGCAATCACCATCTATAAAAATAAAGTAATCAGCATCTATTGTTCTAATGGTATTGTTGAGCGCTTTATTTTTTTGCCAACCTAGATCTTCTTGAGTTAAGTGAATTAAATCTAATTTACCACTGTAGTTTTTTACAAAATCAGCCATTTCTGTACTGTTTCCATCCTCGGAAATCACAGTCATAAAGTCAGAAACACTTTGTTGCTCTACAGATTTTAAAACGACGGCTAAATCGGCAGTGTTTTTATATACAGAAATAATAAGTGCTGTTTTCATATGTAGTTACTTATTGTTTTTTTAAGGTCATATGCAATCGCTGATTCTTCATTAGCGTTTGTGTTTGCTAATTATGGCGATTTCATACTTATAAATTGGTGGTGATTCCTTTTTCAGTCCAAGTCAGTTTTTGGTCTCTTGTGTTTTTTCTGATGGCATTGTTTTTTGCCCATGTTTCAGGATTTACATAACCTCTTGCATGGTCTAGATGCACGCAAATTGCGCTGTATCTTATTTGTTTTCCTTTAATTCCAAGATTTTCTAGCCTTTCTCCTAATTCTCGGTCTTGTCCACCATATTGCATCTCTTGGTTGAATCCATTGATTTTAACCAAATCTTTTTTCCAGCCAGAAGCATTATGACCATTCCAAGAAGGTTTAGTAGGGGTTAAAAAATTGAGAAGTTTCGCTTTGAAAGCTTTAGCAGACAGTTTATTGTTTTTGAAAGATTTTTTCAAACCATTTTGGGTTAACCAATTCACATCAAAACACTTTTGTGAAAGCACATCTTCTTTGCTGATGAGTTTTGAAATATTCATGGGCAACATGAAATAACCTCCCGATAAAAATCTTCCCGATTCTCTATTGTTAAGGTGAGTTTCTACAAAATCTTTTCTAGGAATACAATCTCCATCGGTAAAAATCAAATAATCCGTAGTAGAAGCAAGGATGGCTTTATTTAGAATCTGCGATTTCTGAAAACCATTGTCTTCTTGCCATACATGAATAATAGGAATATCGAGTTCAGTTTTGTATTTCTCAATCAAGTTTTTTGTGGCTTCTCTAGAGCCATCATCAGCAATAATAATTTCGAAATCTTTAGTAGTTTGTACGCTAAATCCCCAAATCACTTTTTCTAGCCATTCTTCCGAATTATAGGTACTAAAAATTACCGACGCTTTCATATTTTTATATTTCGTCACAAAGATACTTTTTTAGCCTAATATTCAAAAATTCCGCAGAACGATATTTGTTACGTTCAAAAAATTGAAAATTAATTTTCATTTTCAAAAAAATCTCTATATTTGTAAAAGAATTAGAAAAAAAATGAAAAATTTAAACTTAATCCATCATCATCATCATCTCATCTAAAGGCGAGTTGATAATGAATCATGTATTATAGTTAAAAAATATTTACAATCCGCCTTGAGTTTTTCAGGCGGATTTTTCTTTTTCATTACTGCAGAACTCGAGGCTTAAAAAATAAAATCAAAAAATGAGTTCACTTAAAATTGCAGTTCAAAAAAGCGGAAGACTTTTCGAAGATTCTATTAAACTTCTCAAAGATTGCGGAATTTCTTATGACAATGGCAAAGACCAATTAAAAGTTCAAGTAGAAAATTTCCCTATCGAAATCTATTTTCTTAGAAATTCAGATATTCCTCAATACGTAGAAGATGGAGTGGTAGATGTAGCCATCGTTGGCGAAAATTTACTTATTGAGAAACAAAAAAACATCGAAATCGTACAGAAATTAGGCTTTTCTAAATGTAGAGTTTCTTTAGCGGTCCCGAAAGAGGTAGAAACCGATGATGTAACGTATTTTCAAGGCAAAAAAATAGCGACTTCTTATCCAAATACCGTTAAAAATTTCTTATCCGAAAACAATATTGAAGCAGAAATTCACGTAATTTCTGGTTCCGTGGAAATTGCTCCAAACATGGGATTAGCAGACGGAATTTGTGATATTGTAAGCTCAGGAAGTACTCTTTTTAAAAATGGATTGAGAGAAACCGTAACCATCTTGAAATCTGAGGCAGTTTTGGCGAAAAATAAAAATCTTTCTGCTGAAAAATTAGAAATTTTAGAGAGACTTTTATTTAGAATTCAGGCCGTTTTAAAATCTAAAAACACCAAATACATCTTGATGAATGTTCCTAATGAAAAAATTCAAGAAGTTTCAAGCATTTTACCCGTTCTTAAAAGTCCTACCATTGTACCTTTGGTAGAAGAAGGTTGGAGCAGTTTACACTCTGTAATCGAAGAAAAAAGATTTTGGGAAGTAATAGACCAACTCAAAAAAGCTGGCGCAGAAGGAATTCTCATCATCCCAATCGAAAAAATGATTTTGTAATTTATACTTTCACATCTTTGCAGATTAACGATTTTACGAATAAACAATGAAAACAATAGAATTTCCTCCCAAAAATACATTCAGCAGTCTTACCAAAAGACCTGTCTTTGAAAAAAATGACATCGAAAATCTTATCAAAGGAATTTTCGAAAAAGTAGAAAATAAAGGCGATAATGCATTGAAATTTTACGCTGAAAAATTTGATAATCAGATTCTTGAAACTATTGAAGTTTCTCAGCAAGAAGTTGAAGAAGCCATCAATTTGGTAGATGAAGAACTGAAAATTGCCATTAATACTGCAAAATCTAATATTGAAAAATTCCACCAGTCTCAAAAAGAAATTCCTCAACAAATAGAAACAACAGAAGGAGTAGTTTGTTGGCGTGAAAGTAGAGCGATTGATAAAGTAGGTTTATACATTCCGGGTGGAACAGCGCCACTTTTTTCTACAGTTTTAATGTTAGCGGTTCCAGCACAAATTGCGGGTTGTAAAGAGATTATTTTGTGTTCTCCGCCTCAAAAAAATGGAAAAATTAATCCTATTATTTTATATGTGGCAAATCTTTGCGGAGTTTCTAAAATTTTTAAAGTGGGTGGAGCTCAAGCCATTGCTGCCATGAGTTTAGGAACGGAAACAGTTCCGAAAGTTTATAAAATTTTTGGGCCAGGAAATCAATTTGTAACCGAGGCTAAGATTTTTGCTCAAAAATTAGGAATTGCGATTGATATGCCAGCTGGTCCGAGTGAAGTTTTGGTCATCGCAGATGAAACCGCTAATCCAAGTTTTGTAGCTGCTGATTTACTTTCTCAGGCTGAGCACGGTGCAGATTCTCAGGTGGTTTTCTTGACGATTTCTAAGGAAATTTTAGAAAAAGTAAAACAAGAAACTGAGTCTCAATTACAAGATTTACCTAGAAAAGATATCGCCGAGAAAGCTTTGGAAAACAGTAGTTTCATCCTCTTAAATTCCATTGAAGAATGTATTGAATTTAGCAATGAATATGCTCCAGAACACTTAATTCTTTCCATTGAAAATCCTGAAAATATTTTATCAGAAATTACCAATGCAGGTTCTATTTTCTTAGGGAATTACACGCCAGAAAGTGCAGGAGATTACGCCAGTGGAACCAATCACACTTTGCCTACCAATGGTAATGCAAGAGCTTACAGTGGCGTTTCTTTAGACAGTTTTGTAAAGAAAATTACCATTCAAAAAATTTCCGAAAAAGGAATTCAGAATCTTGGTAAAACGATTGAAAAAATGGCAGCAGAAGAAGGACTTTTTGCCCATAAAAATGCAGTTACATTACGCTTAAAAAAATTAGAAAATGGAATTTAAACTCGAAAATTTAGTAAGAGAAAATCTTAAAAATCTAAAACCTTATACTTCGCTTCGTGATAGTCAAAATTTTGAAGCACCTGTTTTTTTAGAAGCCAATGAGAATCCTTTCGGTGAGTTCAATCGTTATCCGGATTCTACACAAAAAAAACTGAAGGAAAAATTAAGTGAACTTAAAAATATCAACCCAAAGAATCTCTTCATCGGGAATGGAAGTGATGAATTGATAGACTTGATTATCAAAGCTTTTTGTGAGCCCAAAAAAGATGAAATTTTGGTCATGAATCCATCGTTTGTGATGTATTCTTTTTATGCTAAAATCAATGATAATAAAGTTAATGCTTTAGAATTAGATGAAAATTTTCAAATTAATAAAGAAGATTTTTTACAAAAAATTCAGAATGAAAATTTGAAGGTTTTATTTCTTTGTTCACCCAATAATCCAACAGGAAATGAACTGGATGATTTAGAGTTCTTTATTGATAATTTCTCAGGGATTGTGGTTTTAGATGAAGCTTATATAGAATTTTCTTCTAGAAAATCAGCTATTTCTTGGTTAGAAAAATATCCAAATCTTATTGTTCTACAAACCCTTTCTAAAGCTTATGGAATGGCAGGTTTGAGAATTGGAATTGGCGCAGCCTCTACAGAAATCGCTACTTTGATGAATACCATAAAAGGGCCTTATAACGTGAATTCTTTAAGTCAAAAAATAGCTTTGGAACAACTCAATGATGAAAAAGTTTTTAAGGAAAATTTGGAACAAATTTTAGCAGAAAGAGAGTTTCTAAAAGTTGAACTGAATCAATTGGATTTTGTGAAAAAAATCTATCCTACAGAAGCCAATTTTTTCTTAATCAAAGTAGAAAATCCAATAGAAATATATGAATTTTTGCTCGCTCAGAATATCTTGACCAGTCTGAGACATCCTCAAATTGAAAATGCGTTGAGAATAAACGTAGGCTCAAAAGAAGAAAATCAAAAATTAATAGAAACTTTGAAAAATTATAAAAATTAAAATGAAGAAAAAAGTATTATTCATCGATAGAGACGGAACTTTAATTATAGAACCACCCATTGATTTTCAGGTGGATTCATTAGAAAAACTGGAATTTTACCCAAGAGTTTTTCAGAATTTAGCCAAAATCGCTAAAGAACTGGATTACGAATTGGTGATGGTGACCAATCAAGACGGTTTGGGAACCGAGAGTTTTCCTTATGAAGATTTCATCAAACCGCAAGAAAAAATGATGAAAGCTTTCGAAAATGAAGGGATTTTTTTCAGTGAAGTTTGTGTAGATGACAGCTTCGAACACGAAAATTCACCCAAAAGAAAACCAAGAACGGGAATGCTTCAAAAGTATATTTTTGGGAATTACGATTTAGAAAATTCTTTTGTGATTGGCGATAGAAAAACAGATGTGGAATTGGCGAAAAATTTAGGTTCAAAATCTATTTTTATTTCTGATGAAAGTAATAATGAAGCGACTTTTACCACCAAAAGTTGGGACGAAATCTATCAATATCTTAAACAAATTCCAAGAAAAGCGAAAGTAAAAAGAACAACTAAAGAAACAGATATTTCGGTAGAATTAAATCTTGATGGAAGCGGAAAATCGAGTATTGATACAGGTTTGAAGTTCTTTGATCATATGTTAGAGCAAATTTCAAAACACGGAAATTTTGATTTATTTGTAAAAGTAAATGGCGATTTAGAAGTAGATGAACACCATACGATTGAAGATACTGCCATCGTTCTGGGAGATTGTTTTTTACAAGCTTTAGGAAGCAAAAAAGGCATCGAAAGATATGCTTTTGTCTTGCCAATGGACGATTGTTTGGCGCAAGTGGCGATTGATTTCGGTGGAAGACCTTGGTTGGTTTGGAATGCAGAATTTAAGCGTGAAAAAATTGGAGAACTGCCTACAGAAATGTTTTATCACTTCTTCAAATCATTTTCAGACAGCGCAAAATGTAACTTGAATATTTCTGTGGAAGGAGAAAATGAACACCACAAAATAGAAAGCATTTTCAAAGCTTTTGCTAAAGTTTTGAGAAATGCTGTTGCTCAAACCGACCAAAATTTTAACCTTCCAAGTACAAAAGGAACTCTTTAAATTTTAAATTTTAGATTTTAGATTTTGAATTTTGTAATTTAAAAATATAGATTCTAAGAATCGTAAATCACAAATCGTAATTCGTAAAAAAAAATGATAGCAATTATAGACTACGATGCAGGAAATGTAAAATCCGTTCAAAATGCACTGAAAAAATTAGGCTTTGAAGCGGTAATTACTTCTAACATCGAAACGATAAAAAACGCTGATAAAGTGATTTTTCCAGGAGTAGGAGAAGCTTCCTCGGCAATGAAAAAACTTCAGGAAAGAGGTTTAGATGCAATAATTCCGAATTTGAAACAACCAGTTTTGGGAATTTGTCTCGGAATGCAACTGATGTGTAATGCTTCGGAAGAAGGCAATACAAAAGCACTTGGGATTTTTGATTGCGAAGTGAAATTGTTCCCTAATTCAGACATCGTTCCACACATGGGATGGAATAATGTTTCGGAAATGAAAGGAAAATTGCTAGAAAACATCTCTGAGATTGATAATTTTTACTTTGTACACAGTTATTATGCGGAAATTGTTGAAAGTACAACCTCGGTTTGTAATTATATTACTCCATTCAGTGCTACTTTGGAAAAAGACAATTTCTATGCAGCTCAATTTCACCCAGAAAAATCTGGAGATGCTGGTTTTAAACTATTAGAAAATTTTTTAAATTTAAGATTTTAGATTTCCGATTTTGGATTAAAATGAATCAAATCGTGATTAATAAATCGTAATTCGTAAATAAAAAATATGAAAATTATTCCTGCAATAGACATCATTGACGGAAAGTGTGTTAGACTTTCTAAAGGTGATTATGATACCAAAAAAATATATAACGAAAATCCTGTTGAAGTAGCCAAAGAATTTGAAGATTTCGGGATTCAATATTTACATTTGGTGGACTTGGACGGAGCAAAAGCAAAGAAAATTATCAACCAAAAAGTGATTGAAAACATCGCTAAAAAGACCAATCTCATCATTGATTTCGGAGGTGGAATTCGTTCTGAAGAAGATTTGCAAAAAGCTTTTGATAGCGGTGCTAAAAAGGTGACTTTGGGAAGTGTTGCTGTGGTAAATCCTGAGTTATGTTTGGCTTGGTTAGAAAAATTTGGAGCCGAAAAATTGATTTTGGGAGCAGATTGTTTGGATCGAAAAATCAAAACTTCGGGTTGGTTAGAAAATTCTGAAACAGATGTGGTAGATTTCATCAAAGAATATCAGAAAAAAGGCTTCAAAGAAGTGGTTTGTACCGATATTTCAAAAGACGGAATGTTGCAAGGTCCATCCACAGCATTGTATCAAGAAATTATAGAAAATTCAACTATTGAACTCATTGCAAGTGGTGGAATTTCGAACATAGAAGATGTGCAAAAAATGAAGGAAATTGGTTGCGCTGGAACCATCATTGGTAAAGCGATTTATGAAGGAAGAATTTCTTTAGAAGATTTACGATTGACGATTTCAGATTTTTGATTTGTGAAGATGAACAACTAAATTTAATTTTAAAAACTAATCATTATGAATTCTTTAGAATTGAGAAATCGCACCAAAAAGTTTTCTTTGGATATTTTAGAATTGTTAGAGATTTTACCTAATTCTAAAACTTTTAAATTAATTGAAAATCAGTTAGGAAGAGCAGAATTGTCTGTTGGCGCAAATTATAGAGTAGTTTCTAGGGCAAAATCGAGTAATGATTTTATCAATAAACTCAAAATAGTAGAAGAAGAATGTGATGAATGTATTTTTTTTCTTGAAATATTGCTTGAAAAAACAGTAAATCATAAAGAATTAATTCATAAATTATTAAGTGAAGCCAACGAAATTTTAGCGATTATTGTTGCATCAATAAAGTCAGCCAGAAATAATAAATCGTAAATCAAAAATCGTAAATCTTAAATTAAAAGATGTTAAAGAAAAGAATCATTCCTTGTTTGGATATAAAAGACGGAAGAACCGTAAAAGGAGTTAATTTTGTGGGGTTGATTGATGCAGGAAATCCTGTAGAATTGGCAAAAAGATATGTAGATGAAGGCGCAGATGAACTGGTTTTTCTAGATATTACCGCAACTCACGAAAACCGAAAAACTTTGGTGCAATTAGTAGAAAAAATTGCTGAGGAAATCAATATTCCGTTTACTGTTGGTGGCGGAATTTCAGAAATTTCTGATGTTGATAATCTTCTAAAAGCAGGTGCAGATAAAATCAGCATCAATTCTTCTGCGGTTAAAAATCCTGATTTAATTAAAACTTTTGCAGATAAATTTGGGAGTCAATGTGTAGTTGTGGCGATAGATTCTAAACAATTTGGAGACGAAGATTACGTTTTTGTAAACGGAGGAAGAATAAAAACCGACTATAAAACCCACGATTGGGCAAAAAAAGTAGAAGAATTAGGAGCTGGCGAAATTTTACTCACTTCTATGGATTTTGATGGAACAAAACAAGGTTTTGATGTGAGATTGCTCAATGAAATTTCACAAATCGTCAATATTCCCATTATCGCTTCTGGAGGTGCAGGAAAAATGAAAGATTTTACTGAAGTTTTTAACGAAACCAAAGCTACAGGAGCTTTAGCAGCAAGTATTTTCCACTTTGGAGAAATTAATATCAACGATTTAAAACAAGTTTTAAAACAACAAAATATTGCTATAAGATTTTAGATTTACGATGTTTGATCTACGATTTTTAAATAATTAATTATAATTTTTTTTCAACAACATTAAACAAATGAATTCAATGATAAATTTTGAAAAAGGAAACGGATTAGTTCCCGTAATTATTCAAGACGAAACCACATTACAAGTGTTAATGCTCGGTTTTATGAATGAAGAAGCTCTAAAATTAACAGAAGAAACGGGGAAGGTTCACTTTTTTAGCAGAACCAAAGATAGAATTTGGTTAAAAGGTGAATCTTCTGAAAATTATTTATATGTAAAAAGCATCGAAAAAGATTGTGATGATGATACTTTACTCATCAAAGTAAAACCAACAAATGTGGTTTGTCATACTGGTAATTTCAGTTGTTTTGGAGAAAAAGATACTAAAGGTTTTCTGTATGAATTAGAAGCGATTATCAACCAAAGAATTGATGAAAATGTAGAAGGTTCTTATACTTCAAAACTCTATCAAAGAGGCATCAATAAAGTAGCCCAAAAAGTAGGAGAGGAAGCTGTAGAATTGGTTATTGAGGCGAAAGATGACAATGATGACTTGTTCAAAAATGAAGCAGCAGATTTATTGTATCACTTTTTAATTTTATTGAAGGCTAAAAATTTCAAATTACAAGACATAGAAGAAGTTTTGAGAGGAAGACATTAACAAAAAACAGAGCAATTTGCTCTGTTTTTTTTATTTAATAGATTTGATGAAAGCTTCCGCTTTTTCTTTCCAATCTTTATTTTCTAAGAGAATTTTCACAAAGGCAGTTCCTATAATTCCGCCTTGTGATTTTTCTGTAACTTGTTCAAAATCAGTTTTGTTCTTAATTCCAAAACCTATCAATACATCGTTTTTCAAATTTAAAGAAGCTAATTTATTCAAATATTCTTCGTTTTTAACTTCCTTTTTTTCGTTTCCTGTGGTAGATGAACTAGAAACAGCATATAAAAAACCTGAACTCAAAGAATCTAAATATTTAATGCGTTCTTCCGAAGTTTCTGGAGTCACCAAAAAGGTAAAATTCAATCCATATTTCTCTAAAATAGGTTGGTAATTCTTTTCAAATTCAATGGTAGGTAAATCTGGAATAATCAGTCCAGAAACTCCAGAATTGGCACATTCTTCACAGAATTTTTCAAAACCAAAACTTAAAACAGGGTTAATGTAGCCCATCAAAATCACGGGAATTTTGATTTCATCTTTCACCGATTTCAGTTGAGAAAAAAGTTGAGCGATGGTCATTCCGTTAGAAAGTGCTAATTCGTGTGCTCCTTGAATAACTGGACCATCTGCAACAGGATCAGAATATGGCATCCCGATTTCCATCATATCTGCACCAGAATTCTGGATGGTTTTCATAATTTCTGCAGTATCTTCCAGAGTGGGAATTCCCGCAGTAAAATATATATTTAATTTTTTCATTTTAATATCTTTTTATTTGATAAATATTTCGCCTTTTAAATAGGTTTTGCACTTTCCACCAATGAGAATTCTATCGTTTTTGAGTTCACATTCTAAAACGCCACCACGTTTGGAAATTTGTTTTGCAGTAAGTTTAGTTTTACCCAATTTTTCTGCCCAAAAAGGAGTTAATGTTGTGTGAGCAGAACCTGTAACAGGATCTTCGTTTACACCGCAATTTGGACCAAAAAATCTAGATACAAAGTCAAAATTTTCTGAAATCGAACTTACAATAATTCCTCTTGCATTAATTTTTGCAATTTCAGGAATGTTGGGTTCTATATTTTGAATTTGATGTTCGTTTTCAAAGATTAACAAATAATCTGTTTTTCCTTGATAAACTTCAACAGGTTGATACGCAAAACATTTCTCGAAAATAGCTAAATCTTCCAATTTTTGTAAGTTGTCTTTTGGAAAATCTAAAGTTAAAAAATCTCCGTTTTTAGTTACAGTTAGCGTTCCGCTGTTTCTAGAAAAGAAGTTGATTTTTTCCCCTGAAAATCCTTCAAAATTCATCAATGTGTAAGCAGAAGCTAATGTTGCGTGACCGCATAAATCTACTTCAACTTCTGGCGTAAACCAACGGATTTCAAAACCATTTTCTACGGGAACAGTGAAAGCGGTTTCTGCCAAATTATTTTCTGCGGCTATTTTTTGCATTATATCTGCATCTAACCAATTTTCTAGCGGACAAACAGCTGCAGGATTTCCTGAAAATAAAGCGTCTGCAAAAGCGTCTATTTGATATATTTTTTGGCTCATTATCAATACTTGAGTTTAATTTTTATTCAAAAATTTCTAATTTTTTCTGAGTTGCGCCCCGACTTGAGCGGAAATCCTTTTTTTTCAATGGCAAAAGCGTTGGCGAAAAAAGATTGGGAGCGGAAGGCGGAATTTGGCGCTCTAAAAATATTATTTATCAATTATTTTCAGGTAAGTTTCCATGTCTTTATCGCCTCTTCCGCTTAAACAAATCACCACCACATCATCTTTTTGGAAGTTTTTCTTTTTCAAAACGTGCAATGCGTGAGAGCTTTCCAAAGCAGGAATGATGCCTTCTAATCTGGTGAGTTCAAAAGCAGATTCTAGCGCTTCGTCATCATTAATGCTGAAAAATTCTGCACGATTATTTTTAAATAGATTCGCATGAAAAGGCCCAATTCCTGGATAATCTAATCCCGCAGAAATAGAATGCGGCTCGATAACTTGTCCGTCATTGGTTTGCATCACAATGCTTTTGCTACCGTGCAAAACGCCTGTTGTTCCCAAGAAAGTTGTAGCTGCAGATTTTCCTGAATTTACACCAAAACCGCCAGCTTCTGCTGCGATAATTTTAACGGAAGGTTCATCTACAAAATGGTAAAAAGTTCCTGCTGCATTGCTGCCGCCACCAACACAAGCGATGACGTAATCTGGGTTTTCTCTTCCTATTTTCTCTTTCAATTGCCATTTAATTTCCTCAGAAATCACACTCTGGAATCTCGCCACCAAATCAGGAAAAGGATGCGGACCAACTACACTTCCGATGATGTAATGCGTAGTAGTAGCATTGTTAATCCAGTCTCTTAACGCTTCATTTACAGCGTCTTTCAGCGTTTTTGAGCCTGAAGTTGCAGGAACAACTTTTGCACCTAGCATTTTCATTCTAGCAACATTAGGAGCTTGTCTCGCAATATCAATTTCGCCCATATAAACGATGCACTCCAGATTCATTAAAGCGCAAGCTGTAGCTGTTGCAACACCGTGTTGACCAGCTCCAGTTTCGGCGATAATTCTCTTTTTTCCTAGTTTTTTGGCGAGAAGAACTTGTCCGAGAGCGTTATTGATTTTATGCGCACCAGTGTGATTTAAATCTTCCCGTTTTAAGTAAACGTTTGTGCCATATTTTTCGCTTAAATTTTTCGCAAAATATAGTGGAGTAGCTCTTCCTACATAATCTTTCAATAAATCGTTGAGTTCTTTTTTAAACTCTTCGGATTCTATAATTTCTATATAATTTTGTTGAAGTTCTTCCACGTTTGGATAGAGCATTTCTGGAACAAATGCCCCTCCAAATTCTCCGTAATATCCGTTTTCGTCGGGATTTCTATATGTTGTCATTTCAGTAATGATTTAAATGTTTTTATTTTTTCTAGGTCTTTACTTCCGGGTTCTGTCTCAAATTTTGAGTTGATATCTAAAACTAAAGGTTTTTGATTTAAAATTTTTAAATTTTCTAGGTTTTCTAAAGAAATTCCACCACTCAAAAAATAAGGAACTGGAATTTCTATTTCGTTGAGAATTTGCCAATCAAAAGTTTGTCCAGTTCCGCCAAAAGCTTTGCTGTCTGTGTCGAACAGTAGATTTGAGATTTGAGATTTAGCTTCGCTCAGTTCGGCTTCGCCTCGTGTGAGATTTGAGATTTTTGAAATTTCATTTTTGAATTTTTCAAAATCATTTCCAATTCTAATTACTTTTATGATTTTAATATTTTTGCTCAAACTTAGCCTTAACTTTTTTACAAATTCTTCATCTTCATCACCATGTAATTGGATGAAATTTAAATTGGATTTCTCTGAAATTTCCACAATTTTTTCAACCGTTTCATTTACAAAAACGCCCACTTTTCCTTGATGATTAATTTCTGAAATCTCTTCTAAACTCAAATGATTCAGGACGAATCTCGGTGATTTTTCGTAGAAAATAAAGCCTAAAAAATTGGTGTTCAAAGAAATTAATTCTTGAATTTGATTAATTTTTGTAAGTCCACAAACTTTTAGTTTCATAATTTAAGTTTTGGCTAAAGCCAATTTGATTTTTTTAATTTTTAAAACGTACTAAAGCCCGTTCCTATTGATGAAAAATTAATAATCATAACAATAACACATTACCAAATCATCAATTTATCACATCAACAAATTCTTTGAATTTGTTTCCCGGATTTTCGTTTTTCATAAAATATTCGCCCATCAAGAAAGCATCAAATCCTTTTTCTTTTAGAAATTTAAAATCTTCCACATTGTAAATTCCACTTTCTGCGACAGATAAAGTTCCTTTTGGAAGTAAGTTTTTCAGGTTGACAGAATGTTGTAAATCTACCTTGAAATCTTTCAAATTTCGGTTGTTGATGCCGACCAAATCAATTTCAGAATTGAAATGCTCTAATTCTTCTTCGGTGTGAATTTCTAACAAAACCTCCAAATTTAGTTCGTGTGCTAAAGCAGTAAATTCTTGAACTTGAGTTGGCGAAAGACACGCTGCAATCAATAAAACTACATCTGCACCAATAGATTTTGCTTCGTAGAATTGGTATTCATCTACCATAAAATCTTTCCTTAAAATCGGGATATTCACAGAATTTCTCACGCTCAAAATATCTTCAAAACTACCTCCGAAAAAATCTTTATCAGTTAAAATCGAAATTCCACTTGCACCGAATTCTTCATATTTCGTTACAATTTCTAAAGACGCAACTTTATCATTGATGATTCCTTTTGAAGGCGATTGTCTCTTGAATTCAGCAATAATTCCGTTTCTGGCTTTTACCGATTCTTTCAAAGAAAAAGTTTTTCTTCCAAAATATTCAGAATTTTTCATTTTTTCAACAGAAATTTTACTTTTAGAGAAAGCAATTTCTTCCTTTTTTCTAACTATTATTTTATCTAAAATGTTCATGTTTTTTAAAACGCAAAGAGCGCAAAGATTTTTTTTACAACTTTGAAAATATTTTTAAGTTCGCAAAGATTCATCTAAAGATGAATTGCAGAGTTCGCAATTTTTCTAATTTTCAACTTTCAATTTTCAATTTTCAATTAGTTTAATAAGACAGTCCAAAGCTTTTCCGCTTTCTAAACTGTCTTTTGCAGCGGATAAACTTGCTTCGTAATTTTCAAATTTTCCTGTGTTTTGTAGTGCTTTTGCAGCATTGGCAAGAACTACGGCATTTTGTTCATACGTTCCTTTTCCTTCTAAAATAGTTCTGAAAATTTTGGCAGCTTCTTCTTTAGTATTTCCTCCGAAAATAGATTCAGCTTCAATATTTTTAAATCCTAATTCAGTTGCAGAGAAAATTTCTTCGCCATTTTTATTGAAAATTTTAGTGTCACCTGTCAAAGAAATTTCGTCGTAACCGTCTAAAGCGTGAACCAACATAAAATCTTCGTTGTTTTTCTGCAAAATATATTGATATAATCTAGCAATTTCTAAACTGTAAACTCCAATCATAGAAAATTTCGGTTTTGCAGGATTTACCAAAGGTCCTAAAAGATTGAAAAACGTTCTCAAACCCAAACCTTTTCTCAAAGGAGCAACCGTTTTTAATGCTGGGTGAAAAAGTGGAGCGTGAAGAAAACAGATGTTGGCTTTTTCTAAATCTTTCTTTAAATCTTCTTGATTATTTTTGAATTGATAACCCAATTCCTCCAAAACATTAGAAGAACCGGAAATCGCAGAAACACCGTAATTGCCGTGTTTCGCCACTTTTTGTCCGGTTCCGGCCACAATAAAACTAGCCAAAGTTGAAATGTTGAAGGTGTTTTTTCCATCGCCTCCAGTTCCTACAATATCTACCAAATCGTGCGTTCCTAAATCTACTTTCACCGCCAAATCTAGCAAAGCTTCACGAAAGCCTTGCATTTCTTCTAGCGTAATGCTTCGCATCATAAAAACAGTGATAAAGGCAGAAACTTCTGTTTCGTTGAATTTATTTTGTGCAATTTCAATCATAATTGCCTTTGCTTCGGCTTTTGTTAAAGTTTGATGATTGAAAAGGTATTGTAATATTTGTTTCATAATTTGTAGTCCGAAGTCAGATGTCCGAAGTCGGAAGCTTTTAGGGTTATACTTATTCTTCTGACTTTTGACTTCCGTCTTCTGACTTTAAGAAATTCTCTAAAATCTGTCTTCCTTTTGGAGTTAAGATACTTTCAGGATGATATTGAACCGCGTGAACATCGTACTTTTTGTGTTTCAAGCTCATAATCATTCCAGAATTATCTACAGAAGTAATTTCTAATGCTGAAGGAAAATCTTCGGGATTTACTGCCCAAGAATGATAGCGCCCAACTTCTAAAACTTCGGGTAAATTTTCTAGAATTTTGTGCGGTTTTACTTGTTTTGCTTCGGTTGCAACTCCGTGATAAATTTCAGAAAGATTGATGAGGCTTCCACCAAAAGCTTCAGCGATTGCTTGTTGTCCCAAACAAACTCCAAAAATAGATTTGGTTGGAGCATATTTTTTTATCACTTCAAGTAAAATTCCTGCTTCTTCGGGAATTCCTGGTCCTGGAGAAAGGATGATTTTATCATATTGATTGATGTCTTCCAAAGGAATTTCGTCATTTCTGAAAACATCTACTTTTTTGCCCAAAATTTGTTCTACAATTTGAACGAGATTGTAGGTAAAACTATCGTAATTATCGAAAACTAAAACTTTCATAATTTTTCTGCTTTTTTAACTGCCATTTTCAAGGCATTTAGTTTGTTATTTACTTCTTGTAACTCATTTTCTGCGGAAGATTTGGCTACAATTCCAGCGCCAGCCTGATAGAAAAGCGTATTATTTTTGCTCAAAAATGTTCTAATCATAATGGCTTGGTTGCAACTTCCGTCAAAACCTACAAAACCTATACAACCGCCATAATAACCACGAGAAGATTTTTCGTAAGCATCGATGAGTTCAAGAGCTTTATATTTTGGAGCACCACTCAATGTTCCTTGCGGAAAAGTGGTGGCAATCATTTCATAAGGATTGGTTTTTTCGTCTAATTCTGCGGTAACTTCTGAAACCATGTGAATAACGTGAGAAAACAATTGAATTTCTTTCAGTTTAGACACCGTTACGTTTTTTCCTAATTTGCTTAAATCGTTTCTGGCTAAATCTACCAACATGGTATGTTCTGCGTTTTCTTTTGGGTCTTTTTTTAGGGTTTCTACCGATAGTAAGTCTTTTTCAGTATCGCCAGTTCTGCGGAAAGTTCCTGCAATTGGGTGAATTACGGCTTTGTGATTTTGAATAATCAACTGACTTTCTGGACTTGAACCCATTAATTTGTAATCGCCATAATCAAAGAAAAATAGGTAAGGAGAAGGATTGATGTTTCGTAAAGCTCGGTAAACATTGAACTCATCACCTTTGAATTTTTGTTCAAATCTTCTGCTCAAAACCAACTGGAAAACATCTCCACGGAAACAATGTTTCTTCGCCAATTCTACCAAATCTC
This sequence comes from Cloacibacterium normanense, assembly GCF_003860565.1. Classification (NCBI taxonomy): domain Bacteria; kingdom Pseudomonadati; phylum Bacteroidota; class Flavobacteriia; order Flavobacteriales; family Weeksellaceae; genus Cloacibacterium; species Cloacibacterium normanense. Next base: position 1,251,382 of record NZ_CP034157.1, on the reverse strand, counting down.
TGTATTCTTCATCACTTAAATTAGAAGTTTCTTCGTCTATTTTTTCAAAAGGATAGAGTGCAACGTCTTTATTTTGAATGATGCTTTCAATTTCTGAAATTTTAGATTTTAGCCCATCAATTTTATTTTCGATGAGGAACATTTCATCATTAAAATGATTAATAGCAATCACATATTGATAAAATCGGTAACGTAAAATGGGAATTTCTACTTCCTTGCTTTGAGGTTTGAATTGGATAGTTTCAAAAAACTGTACGGCATCAAAACTGGTATAACCAAATAAACCTTGAGCCATTTTTTCAACTGGATTTTTCACCTTTTCGCAGTCAAAACTTTTAGAAAAATTTTCTAAATATTCAGTGATGTTGAAATTCTCTGGGATTTGATGTTTTTCTGGAGCGGTTAATGGAAATTTCACTTCCATTTCCTGTAGATTTTTAATTTCTACTCCTGCAATTGCGTTGATGGCGATGTAAGAAAAACTGTTGTTATTTACATTGTGGTCGGCACTTTCCAGTAGAATAGTATCTCTGAATTTATCTCTGAGTTTCAGGTAAATTCCCATCGCTGTATGAAGGTCTCCCATCAATGATTTGGAGGTGGTTTTTATTTTAGTTGTGGGTTGTTGGTTGTTGGTTGTCAGCATAATTAAAGATTTAAATAAAAAAAAGACTTCAACGGTATAATCGCTGAAGTCTTCTCATGAAATGAATTTTATTGTAGTATAGATTCAAAGCATAGCAGTATTACTTAGACTCAGCGTAGAGTATAAGTGCCACCACCAATTTTTGTTATTATTCATTTTCATTGGGACAAATTTATAAAAGTTTTTGAAATAAAAAAATCCTAAACTAAAAAAGTTTAGGATTTATTATTGATAACAAATTTGTTTTACATTATTTTACTTGATCTACAACAGCTTTGAAAGCTTCTGGATGATTCATTGCAAGGTCTGCAAGAACTTTTCTGTTTAGCTCGATGTTGTTCTTTTTAAGAGCTCCCATAAATTGAGAGTAAGACATTCCGTGTTCTCTAGTTCCAGCGTTAATTCTGGTAATCCAAAGTCCTCTGAAGCTTCTTTTTTTCTCTTTTCTACCGCGGTAAGCATATTGCATTGCTTTTTCTACGGCATTTTTAGCAACAGTCCAAACATTTTTTCTTCTACCGAAAAAACCTTTAGCCTGCTTTAAAACTTTTTTTCTGCGCGCTCTAGACGCTACAGCGTTTACTGATCTTGGCATAATTTAAATTTTTTGTTTTTTTGAAAAGGGCGGAACTGCGTTTAAAGTTCTCTTATAGGCACCGTTTCAGGGTTAACTTTTAATGAATTTTTTAGGAATTCTTATAAACCGAATATTGATTTATAAAAACTACTTAATTGCTAATTGGCGAAGAACGCTTTTCTCATCCACAGTAGCAACGTAAGAAGTTTGCGTAAGATTTCTCTTTTGCTTCGTTTCTTTTTTAGTTAAGATGTGGCTTTTGTAAGCATTTTTTCTTTTGATCTTACCTGTACCAGTAAGAGCAAAACGCTTTTTAGCACCTGATTTCGTTTTTAATTTTGGCATTGTTTTGCTTTTTATGTATTTGTTATCAATGAGTTTGCAAAATTATAAAAATTTATAATACTCTGCAATACTATAATCAAGAGATTTCAGAGGAGAAATCCCTTGATTTATAATTGTTTTTTAATTAAAGATTATTTTGCCGCTTTTTTAGGGCTCATCATCATAATCATTCTCTTACCTTCTAGTTTAGGCATTTGGTCTACTTTTCCTACGTGTTCTAGCTCTTGAGCGAGTCTTAGAAGTAAGATTTCACCTTGGTCTTTGAAGATAATAGAACGTCCTTTGAAGAAAACATACGTTTTCAATTTAGAGCCTTCTTCTAAAAATTTCTCGGCATGTTTTTTCTTGAACTCGAAATCATGATCATCTGTTTGAGGTCCGAATCTGATTTCTTTTACTACAACTTTTACTTGCTTAGCCTTGAGTTCCTTTTGTTTCTTCTTTTGTTCGTAAAGAAATTTTTTGTATTCAAGAACTCTACAGATATAAGGTTCTGCTTTATCTGAAATAACGACTAAATCAAGATCTTGTTCCTGAGCAATTGCAATAGCTCTTGCTAAAGGATACACTCCTGGTTCTACATTATCTCCTACTAAACGAACTTCCTTTGCACGGATTTTTTCGTTAATTTGATGTAAGTCTTCTTGTACAGGGCGACGCATTGGTCCTCTTCCTCTGTTGTTAAATTTCTGTGCTATAGTTGTATAATTTTAAAGTTAATTCTTTTTAAAAATTTTAAATTATAGATTTTGAATTTTAAATTAAAACAAAATTCTTCTATAATTAAATCTAAAATTTCTTAGATTTTTGCTGCTTCTTTGAAATAGGTTACGAAATCTTCTAATTTCATCGCTCCTAAATCACCTTCTCCACGTCTTCTTACAGAAATGGTGCCGTTCTGTTCTTCATTTTCTCCTACCACTAACATAAACGGAATTTTCTTCAATTCTGCATCACGAATTTTCTTACCTGTTTTTTCGTTTCTGTCGTCAATTAATCCGCTAATATCGTGATTTTCTAATAATTGTGAAACTTTTTTAGCATAATCTACATATTTTTCAGAAATAGGCAGAATGATAAATTGGTCTGGACTTAGCCATAGTGGGAAATCTCCTGCAGTGTTTTCTAATAGAATTGCAATGAAACGTTCCATAGAACCAAATGGTGCTCTGTGAATCATTACGGGTCTGTGTTTTTCATTGTCATTACCAGTGTACCAAAGGTCAAATCTCTCTGGTAAATTGTAATCTACTTGAATGGTTCCTAATTGCCAACTTCTGCCTAAAGCATCTTTTACCATAAAGTCTAGTTTAGGGCCGTAGAATGCAGCTTCTCCGTATTCTACGATGGTTTTAAGACCTTTGTTTTGTGCAGCAGTGATGATTGCATTTTCTGCTTTTTCCCAATTTTCTTCTGAACCGATATATTTTGATCTGTTTTCTTTGTCTCTAAGTGAAACTTGAGTCACAAAATCTTCAAATCCTAAGCTTTTGAAAACGTAAAGAACCAAGTCAATTACATCTTCAAACTCTTTTAATAATTGGTCTGGTGTACAGAATAAGTGTGCGTCATCTTGAGTGAAACCTCTTACTCTGGTTAAACCGTGTAATTCACCAGATTGCTCGTATCTGTAAACCGTTCCGAATTCTGCATATCTCTTAGGTAAATCTTTATAAGACCATTGAGAAGTTTTATAAATCTCGCAGTGATGCGGACAGTTCATTGGTTTTAAGAAAAATTCTTCGCCTTCGTTTGGAGTTTTAATCGATTGGAAAGAATCTGCTCCATATTTTTCGTAGTGACCAGAAGTTTTGTACAATTCAATATTCCCAATATGAGGAGTCATTACAAACTCATAACCACCTTTTTTCTGAGCTTCTGAAAGGAAATTTTCTAATTTTTTTCTTAGCGCAGTTCCTTTTGGCAACCAAAGTGGTAAACCAGCACCTACTTTTTCAGAAAAAGCGAAGATTCCTAGTTCTTTTCCTAGTTTTCTGTGGTCTCTTCTTTTTGCTTCTTCTAATCTTTCTAGATATTCTGTCAATTCTTTTTGTTTAGGGAAAGAAATTCCGTAAACTCTAGTCAATTGCTTATTTTTTTCGTCTCCTCTCCAATATGCTCCCGCTGCATTAAGAATTTTTACAGCTTTTACAATTCCTGTACTTGGAATGTGACCACCTCTACAAAGGTCTGTAAAGTTATCATGCGTACAGAACGTGATTTCGCCGTCTTGTAAATTTTCGATTAATTCAGTTTTATAAGGATTGTCTGCGTATTCTTTCAGTGCATCTGCTTTAGAAACAGAATAAAGATTGAAAGTCGCATCTTTTTTGGCGTTTTCGAGCATTTTTTTCTCGATTTTTTCAAAATCTTTTTCAGAAAGAGATTCATCACCGAAATCTACATCATAATAAAATCCGTTTTCAATTGCTGGACCGATGGTTAATTTAGCATTTGGATAAAAATCTAAAATAGATTGAGCCAAAATGTGTGCTGAAGAATGCCAAAAAGCTTTCTTTCCTAAATCATCATTCCAGGTAAGCAACGTAAGCGTAGCATCTTCTGTAATTGGCGTCGTGACTTCTACTTGTTTGCCGTTTACCACAGCAGAAATAGTGTTTCTAGCCAAACCTTCAGAGATAGATTTTGCAACTTCTAGAGGTGTAACTACACCTTCAAACTCACGAATGCTTCCGTCTGGAAGAGTAATTTTAATCATTTTGGAATCCTAATTTTAATAATGTGCAAAAATAGTAAACTTTTAGGAAAGTAACGTAATTTGTTTTGAAGTTGTTTGAAATGGTTTGAAGTAGTTTTATTTTGTTTGAATTAGTTTGAAGTGGTTTGAAATAGTTTGAAATGGTTTGATTTTCTAACTTCTAAATTCTAATTTCCAACTTTCACCCTTTCTTCACTTTTCCTTTGATAATTTCCACCACATCTACATTTTTCACTTTAGATTTTGCCCAACCGTGAATATCTATGTAGAGTAGCGTACGTTTGTAATAATCGTTTTCTGAAAATGTATTGAGCTGATTTTCAAAGTTTTTGAAAATAGTTTGTTGTTCTGAAGGAAGTAAACCGTCTAATTTTTTAAAAAACTCGATGATAACTTGATGGATTTCATCAGAATATTTCATTTTCTGAACGAATTTTTGAGTAGCTTTTACAAATTCGTCGTAATCTTCGTCTATTCCAGATTCAAATTTTGCCATCAAAACCAAAATTCTGGTGTGGAAAAGCAAATCTTCTTGTACATTTCCTTTAGAATTGATGATTTTCATCGCATAAGAAATACATTCTGGGTATTTTTTTGAACCAAAAAGCAAAGCTGCCATCTTTAAATAAAGAATCAAATAATGATGTTCATCTATTTTATCTTTGAATTTTTCCATTTTTAACTCCACTTCTGGAATTAGTTTCGTACCCGCAAAAAACTCTCCTTTAATGAAATGAATGTTCATCAAAGAATTATAATGTGTCAAAAAAATCAGAGATTGAAGATTGTCATTTTGTACAAAATTTTCAGAATTTACCGTTTTTTTGAAGTTATTGAAACTTTCTTCTAATCGATCAACTTGTCCGTACAAAAAAAGAATTTTCAATAAATAATTGTAACCTTTGATGTACCAAACAGGATGATTGAACATCATTTCAGGTTTCTGATGGAAGAGATCTACCCAATGATAGGCGTATTTTAAGGTGTATTTGTAATCTTGAAGCAATTGGTTTTTCCAAACGTGAGCTTTGTAATACCACAATTTTTCGGTAAAATTCAGCTTTTCAAGTTTTATTTTTTTGATTTGAGAATCAAAAATATGCATCACTTTTTTTCTGTCTTCATCATTTTTCACATAACCGTGCGTAAGCATTTCGCTGTATAATTTTAGCGAAAGATTAGACAATTGTGTGGCGTATTGATTCTGCAAACTTACCTCCGAAGATTGTTGAATAAGTTCATCTGCTCGTCCGTCGATACTTCGGGTAATAAACTGAGATTCAATTACTTTTTCGAGTTCAATGATTTCTGATGCAATAGTTTTTTCGTCTAATTCTAAGGCAGATTGTTTGGCTTTATCTAGAATTTTCAAGGCTTGTTTGTGCAATCCTTTTTGGTAAAGAATATTGGCGAAATCTAGTTGTTCTCGCAATTGAATTCTATTATTTTGATGAATAGGATTCATTCTAAGACTTACCAAAATTTGCTTGTAAAGATGTGCTTTTAGATTAGAAAGTTGTTGTTTGGTAGAAATTTTTTTCTGAATGATAATCTCTTCCTGATATTCATTCATTTTATCGAGTTCATTAAAAAGGAGCAGAAATTTTGCATCTACATTAATTCCGAGACGGTTTACATACAACTTAAATTGTCGCTTTTCTGAGGTAGAAAGCGATTTTATCAGCACAAATAAGAAGTCTTTTTGCAATTCTGCCATTGTAAATTTTTGATAAGTAAAATGTTGTAAATCAATTTTTTAAGTTTAAAATTGAATTCTTGAATATTGTAATTTTTAGGTTTTAAATATTTTAAAAATGTAATCAAATATTAGTTTTGTTCAAAATTAGTTAAAAAACTTGATTATGAATCCCGAAAAGATTGAAATTTTTGATACAACATTGCGAGATGGGGAACAAGTCCCGGGATGCAAATTAAATACCGAACAAAAATTAGTCATTGCCGAAAAGCTAGACGAATTAGGTGTGGATATTATTGAAGCTGGTTTCCCGATTTCTAGTCCGGGAGATTTTTATTCGGTTACCGAAATTTCTAAAATTGTAAGAAATGCAACGGTTTGTGGTTTAACCAGAGCCAACAAAAAAGATATAGAAACTGCCGCTGAAGCTCTTAAATTTGCTAAAAAACCAAGAATCCATACAGGAATTGGTACTTCTGATAATCATATTAAATTCAAATTTAATTCTACCAGAGAAGCCGTTTTAGAAAGAGCTGTGGAAGCAGTGAAATATGCTAAAACCTTCGTAGAAGATGTAGAATTTTATGCCGAAGATGCTGGAAGAACAGACAATGAATTTTTGGCAAAAGTCTGCGAAGAAGTTATAAAAGCAGGCGCTACAGTTCTTAACATTCCTGATACTACAGGTTATTGTTTACCAGAACAATATGGCGCAAAAATGAAATATTTACGAGAAAACGTAAAAGGTATTGAAAAAGCGGTGCTTTCTTGTCATTGTCATAATGATTTAGGTTTAGCAACCGCTAATTCTATTTCTGGAGTTATAAACGGAGCTCGCCAAATAGAATGTACCATCAATGGTTTAGGAGAAAGAGCTGGAAACACAGCTTTAGAAGAAGTGGTAATGATTTTGAAGCAACATAAAGACTTAAATTTATATACCGATGTTAACTCGAAAATGTTGAACGAAATGAGTTTGATGGTTTCGGAATTAATGGGAATGCCTGTTCAGCCCAACAAAGCAATTGTAGGAGCTAATGCTTTCGCACACAGTTCGGGGATTCACCAAGATGGTGTCATTAAAAACCGTGAAACCTACGAAATTATCGATCCTGCAGAAGTGGGCGTAAACGAATCTTCTATCGTTTTAACAGCAAGAAGTGGACGCTCTGCTTTGGCTTATAGATTTAAAAATATTGGCTTTGATGTCACTAAAAATGAGTTGGATTATTTGTACCAAGAATTTTTGAAAATTGCTGATATCAAAAAAGAAGTCGTAAACGAAGATTTACAAGTAATGATGGCTACTTTTAGCCAAAAAACGGTTTAAATTACGATTTTTGATTTAAGAATTTAATAATTAAAAAAATAACCGCAAAAGGATCAAAAGAAATATTAGACAAATAAGAACTTCAAAAGTAAAAAAAGCAAAAATTTTAAACTTTTTTCTGTTGTAATTCTTTGTAATTGAGAAAACTTTTGTCTCTTTTGTAGTTAAAAAAATAACTTTCAACATAAAATGAAAACATTATTTGATAAAGTTTGGGATGCTCACGTTGTAGATACCGTTCCAAATGGTCCACAAATTATTTATATTGACAAACATTTGATCCACGAGGTAACAAGTCCGCAAGCTTTTGCAGAATTGGAATCTAGAGATCTCGAAATTTTTAGAACAAAACAAATTGTTGCAACTGCCGATCACAACGTACCAACTTTACAACAAGAATTGCCAATTCGTGATGAATTATCAAGAACACAAGTTCAGCAATTGACAGAAAATTGCAAAAAAAATAATATTGAATTGTACGGTTTAGGACATCAATATCAAGGAATTGTACACATTATTGCTCCAGAATTAGGCGTTACACAACCAGGAATGAGCATAGTTTGTGGAGACAGTCATACTTCTACACACGGTGCTTTTGGTAGCATTGCTTTCGGAATCGGGACAAGCCAAGTTGCACAGGTTTTTGCAAGTCAATGTTTGCTTTTGAACAAACCAAAATCAATGAGAGTTACGGTTAATGGAAAACTCAATCCTGAAGTTCAACCAAAAGATGTGATTCTTTACATTATTTCTAAAACAGGAACAGATGCAGGAACAGGGTATTTCTGTGAATATGCAGGTGAAGTTTTCGAAAATATGTCAATGGAAGGCAGAATGACGGTTTGTAACATGAGTATTGAAATGGGAGCTAGAGGTGGAATGATTGCACCAGACGAAACTACTTTCAATTATGTAAAAGGAAGACAATTTGCACCAAAAGGTGAAGAATGGGAAGAGAAACTGGCTTATTGGAAGACTTTGAAAACTGATGAAGGCGCTATTTTCGATGCAGAATTTACTTTTGATGCAGCTGATATTCAACCGATGATTACTTACGGAACTAATCCTGGAATGGGAATTTCTGTAAATCAATCTGTGCCAACTCCTCAAAACGAATCTGAGGAAAAAGCTTTGAAATATATGGGCTTGAATGCAGGGCAATCACCGTCTGAAATTAAAGTGAATTATGTTTTTATTGGAAGTTGTACCAATGCAAGAATTGAAGATTTCCGTTCGGCTGCAGATTATGTTAAAGGAAAGAAAAAAGCGGAAAATATTACGGCTTGGTTGGTTCCAGGTTCGCAACAAGTAGCAAAACAGATTTACGAAGAAGGTTTGGATAAAATTTTTAATGAAGCAGGTTTTCAAATTCGTCAACCGGGATGTTCGGCTTGTTTGGCGATGAATGACGATAAAATTCCGGAAGGTGAATATTGCGTTTCTACTTCAAACAGAAATTTCGAGGGAAGACAAGGACAAGGTGCTAGAACCATTTTGGCAAGTCCGTTAACTGCTGCAAAAGTAGCTGTAGAAGGTAAAATTGTAGGTTATCAAAATTTGAATTAAAAATCAAGTTTTAACAATTGAAAACCAATTAAAATCACAAATTTTATATAAATCTTAAGTCAATTTTTGAACTGAGAACATTAATTTTAAATTATGCAAAAATTAGTTTTATTACAATCAAAAGCAGTGCCTTTGCCTGCTGAAAATATAGATACCGATCAGATTATTCCTGCTAGATTTTTGAAAAGTATCAACAAAGAAGGCTTTGGAAATAATCTTTTCAGAGATTGGAGATATAATTCTCAAACCAATGAACCGATTTCAGATTTTGTATTGAATAATCCAAAATACAGTGGTGAAATATTAGTTGCAGGAAACAATTTCGGTTGTGGAAGTAGTAGAGAACACGCAGCTTGGGCTTTGACGGATTATGGTTTTAAAGTAGTGGTTTCTAGTTATTTCGCAGATATTTTTAGAGGAAATGCACTCAATAATGGTTTGCTTCCTGTAAAAGTTTCTGATGAATTTTTGAAAGATTTATTATCAACCATTACAGAAAATCCTGAAACTGAAATTACGGTAAATGTAGAAGAACAAAGCATTAGTTTTAACGGAAAATCTGAAACATTTGAGCTAGATGCTTACAAAAAAATCTGTCTGATGAATGGTTATGACGATATCGATTTCCTTATTAGTAAGAAAGCAGAAATAGAAAAATTTGAACAAGAAACACAAAAAGTATATGAGCAATAGTTATAAAATAGCAGTTCTTCCTGGTGATGGAATAGGTCCAGAAGTAACCGCAGAAAGTGTAAAAGTTTTGAATGTAATTGCACAAGCATTTCAATATAAATTTGAATTTGAATATGCTAAAATGGGAGCAGAAGCTATTTTTGAAACAGGAAATCCTTTGCCAGAAGAAACCTTAACTGTTTGTAAAAATGCTGATGCTGTACTTTTTGGAGCAATTGGTGACCCTTATTTTGATAATAATCCTGATGCGAAGGTGAGACCAGAGCAAGGTTTGTTGAAATTAAGAAAAGAATTGGGACTTTTTGCCAATATTCGTCCGATTAAGACGTATTCTTCTATTACCAAGAAAAGTCCGTTGAAAAAAGAAATTGTAGATGGAACAGATATTCAAATCTATAGAGAATTGATTAGCGGGATTTATTTTGGCGAAAAATTTACAGACGAAAACGGAGAATTTGCGTATGATATTTGTAAATACAACAAAGACGAAATTGTTCAGATTGCACATTTGGCATTTCAAGATGCTCAAAAAAGAAGAAAAAAATTAACTTTGATAGATAAAGCTAATGTTTTGGACACTTCTAGACTTTGGAGAAAAGTGGTGCAAGATATTGCCAAAGATTATCCAGATGTTACATTAGAATTTTTGTTTGTAGATAATGCTGCTATGCAAATGATTCTTAATCCGAAACAATTTGATGTAATTCTTACCGAAAATATGTTTGGAGATATTATTTCTGATGAAGCCAGTGTAATTGGTGGTTCTATTGGTTTGCTTCCTTCAGCTTCTATTGGTAATGATAATGCCCTTTTCGAGCCAATTCACGGGTCTTATCCTCAGGCAAAAGGAAAAGGAATTGCCAATCCTATTGCATCTATTTTGAGCGCTGCAATGTTATTAGATTATTTAAAATTAGATGTGGCGGCAAACAAATTGAGAGAAGCGGTAGAACACGCCATTGATCATAGATATGTGACAGAAGACCTGAATAAAGAACAAAATTATTCTACCAGTGAGGTAGGAGATTTTATAGTAGATTATATTAAGTTTTCAGAAAATTCTTATTACAATTTTGAGAATGTAAAACTTGGTAAATCTACAATTGTCTAATTATTGAAAGACTTTAGAATTATTGTTATTTGTTGCAAGAGCGAAGGATTTATTCTTCGCTTTTGTGTTTTTCTGTATTCTCTGTTCTGCCGTCAGGATTAGCTTCTGATCCTTTTTTTATTTGATTTTTATTAATTTGAGAAGTCCCTTCGGATTTTGGTGTTTGCGGAACATTAGGAAAATCTTGGTTTTGCTTAGTATTTTCGGCATTATTTTTCACCTTTTTTGTAAAATTTTGCTTTTTCATAATTCATAATTTTATAAAGCAAAATTCACTCAATTATTAAGATAAAAGATTACATAATTTCAAGGAAATATTATAAAAAAGACGCCTTTTAAAGCGTCTTGGTATTATAATTTAGATAAATCAAAGGTATTGGTATCATCTACCACTTCGTATTTCAAAGCTTTGGCAAGAACGAAAATATCATTTAAGTTTTGTAGCAATTGTTTTCTGCCTTCGTTTCGCAGTTTGGTTTGGTCAACGGTTTTTTCGGCGTTTTTTCTAGCATTATTGGTGATTCTTTTGAAATCTTCTTCGGAAAAACGGTCGAAAAATGAATCGTCAAGCGAAGTGATTTCTGCATCAGTAAAAATCTTGATGTCCGCATTTGGGATTTCTTTGATAATCAGTTTTTTATCAGTAGAATCTACCTCGATTTTCATTTTCTTCAAATCATAAGTTACTTGTGCTTTTGCTTTGGTGAAAATCACGATTTCTTTTTCACTAGAAGGTAAACCTTTGATTCCGAAAAGTTGATTGGTGATTTTGGTTTTTTGCAAGTTTGAAAAATCTTGTTCTATCACCACCATTTTATTCATTTTAGAAATTTGGTTGGTGAGCACATAGTAATCAGTAGAAACTTGGTCATCATTTTTGCCAATGTTTCTAAAAAAATAAACGAGCAATAAAGTAAGGATTACACCTAAGGTAAAACCAATGATTTGTTTAATATAATTCATTATTTTTTGATAATGTTCAATAAATCTTTTTCAATAAAACCAGTTTCTGGTTCTTCAGTTATTCTACCAATTTCCTTGCCATATTTTTCTAGAATGATGGTAGGAACGTGCGTAATGTTATATTTTACTTCTTCACCATCTGGAGCTTGTTTCTGTCTGTTTACCCCGATGATTTGGAGTTTGCTTTCAGGGAATTTGGTTTCTTCTAAAATTTTTATCAATCTAGGGAAATTTCTTTTGCTGTCTCCGCACCAAGTTCCTAGAAATACAATGATATTATATGAATTGATTTTTTCTTTTTTCAAACCTTCAAGAGCGGTTTTATCGATAGGATAGATGGTGTAATTTTCGTCATACCAAGCTTTATAAGGTTCTTTTTGAAATTGGTCTAAAGATTGGTTTCCTAGAAGCATTTTTCCGTATTCTGGAGTATCAATTTCTCTATTGATGATTACTTTTTGAGCGCAAGAATTAAGTGCCATACCTAAAATGATTAATGTGATTATTTTTTTCATTTTTTTTCAAAATTATGTGTTTATTTTTCTAATATACTTTTGAGATTTGCACTAGAATAGTACTTATTTTTAAGAACTTTATTGTCTGAAACTCTGTGTACATTATATTTATCTCCAGATTTTTCGTAATAAGCATCTTCTCCTCTTGAAGTGTAATATTCTACGGTTTCTTGGGCTTGTTCTTCTGTTTCACAAGCTTTTGACATGTTAGAACGCTGTACTTCATTAAACAAATCTACAAATTTTTCGCCTAAACCAAATTCAAGAACTGCGCCAGAAAGTACATATTGTAAATCACAAAGTGCATCTGCAATTTCTACGATGTCTTGGTCTTCAATGGCTTGTTTCAGTTCGTTTAATTCTTCCTGAAGTAAAGCTATTCTTAGGTTGCATCTTTCTGCAGAAGGAATCTGTGGATTTTCTAAAATAGGTGCGTTAAAAGTTCTGTGAAATTCTGCAACTTGGTTTAAACTGTCTATTTTTTCCATTTAATTTTTATGATTTTTTATCTATTAATTTAAAACTTCTTTTAAGCATAATTGGAGTAGAAAGAGTGGTGAGAACTCCCATAATTACTAGAATGGAGAATACTTCAGCGTTAATGAGTCCTGCTTTGTAAGCAATATTTGCAATCACTAATTCCATGATTCCCCTTGCATTGAGACCAATCCCAAGTGTAAGTGAATTTTTGCTGTCTAAACCAGCCATTCTTCCTCCAAAATAGCCTCCAAAAATTTTAGAAAAATATGAAACGGCAATTACGGTGAGTAAAAGTCCAATGTTTTGAATAGAAGTCACATTAAATTCTAAGCCAATTCCTGCAAAGAAAATTGGCGCCAAAAATCCCATTGCTAAACCATTTGTTGTTTTATGAAAGGAATCTAAATGTTTTTTGCCTACTAAATTTTCGCTGATGAGCATCGCTGCAAAAAATGCTCCGATGATAAAATGAAGTCCTAAAGATTCTGTAATGGTAGAAAAAGTAAGTACAAAAACGAAAAATATAGCATAAAGTGATTCTTTTCCTTTTAATAAAAGCAGTAATTTATTCAATTGTCTTTCGAAGTAATTCTCTCGATTAGACAATTTCTTAATTAAATAATAAGCAGCGAATAAAATCACTACAAAAATGGTTAGTTTTAATAGAGAAATTGAAGCATTTTTCACTACATTAGAAAGGGTCATTTCACTATCATTAATATTCAAAATAAGACCTAAAATGGTAAGTGCAATGACATCATCAAAAATGGCAACCGATATGATTTTTTGACCAATATAAGAGTTGATTTTGCCTAAATCCATTAAAATTCTAATACTTACAGGTAATGCAGTGATGGCTACGCATAATCCTATAAATACGGTGGTCATGATGTCTTTGTCAAAATAATAACCTACGGCAATTCCACTTAGAATTGGTACAAAAAACGCCATCAATGAAATGATGATATTTCTGCCTTTTAAAGATTTTAAAATGTCATCTAAGTTGATTTCCAATCCGGCAATAATCACTAAAAGGAAAATTCCCAATTCTGAAATGACTTTGATGTCTTCTGTTCTGTGAACAATGTTTAAAAGTGAAGGACCTACAATAATTCCGGCTATAATTTCGCCAATCATAGCAGGTTGTTTGAATCTTTCAAAAATTTCACCAAAAACTTTTGCTACCACTAACAGAATAAGCAAATTGGTGAAAAAAGGAAGTTCAAAATGAGGCATGTTAAAATCCATAGTTTTCTCTTAATTTTTGACAAAAGTATAATTTAAAATCGATAAATAAATAAAGGCAACTAAATTTTAGTTGCCTTTATGATTAAATTTAATGAATGATTTTATTCTTTGATGAAAATCTTAGAAACTTGCTCTATTTTTAGGATATAATTGCCTTTTGGAAGACCATTTACATGAATGGTGTCATTTGTAAGTTTTCCTTTTTGAACTAATTTTCCAGAGAAATCAATGATTTCGTAGTTAGAATTGTTTTTAACGTTTTTCACCATCATTACATCTCCTTTTACAGGATTTGGAAGAATCACTACATCTGTAGGATTTAATGTAGTGTCTTTCACGCCTAGTGCACTTGCAGGATTTGCAATTCCAAGATTATCACAATTAGGAACTGTAGTTGTAATAGCAAGAACGTCCCATTCTGATGGAGTATATACTGGATTGGGAATAATTACATTTCTTCTTAAATCCGTGTCTTTTGCAAAATTAGTAGTTCCGTTAAATGTACCTACTACGTCTATTAAAGTTCCATTTTTAAATAAAGCAACTGGATCATCTCCGTTGAAATCTATTGGAGCCCCTACAACGCTTTGTGCTGTAAACGTACATGAAGATAATGAAGATAAAGAATTTTTAAGTAAAAATGTAGATTTAGGATTTATGGTTCCTGATAAATTTAACTCAAAACTCCAAGCTCCAGATCCATTTGATTGCTTTTTGATAGAATATCCACTTAAAGAAATTGCAGAAAGAGTAGGATTGGTAATTTCTAATACTTTATTATTGCTTGTACCTTCGTAATATTCTGAAATGTAAAGTTCTGTAGCGGCAGGAGCAGCTAAAGTGGTTACATAAACTGCATTGCTTAATAGAGAAACATTTCCTGCATCATCTTTTGCTTTTACGGTAAAAATATAAGTAGTAGATGCGCTAAGTCCATTTACTGTGTAAGGTGAGTTATTTACGGTAGCGATTAACGCTCCATCTTTGTAAATTTCATAAGCGGTTACGCCAATATTATCAGTAGCTCCTGTAAATGTTAAAGTTGTAGAAACATTTGTAGTTCCAGAAGCTGACAGTGAAGGAGCTGTAGGAGCCTCTGTATCTGGAGCTAGTGTCGTAACTGTAACAGCGTTGCTGCTTACAGAAATATTATTAGAAGCATCTTTTGCTTTTACTGTGAAAACATAACTTGTAGAAGCAGATAATCCTGTTACTGTGTAAGGAGAAGTGGTAGAATTTGCAACAAAAGTTCCATCTTTGTAAATGTCATAACTAGCCAATGCTACGTTGTCAGTAGCTCCTGTCCAAGATAATGTAGTCTTAGTAGAGGTTGTATTGTTTGCAGATAATGTAGGAGCTGTAGGAACTTCAGTGTCTGGTGCAGTAATAGAAAAGTTAGCAGTGTTTACATTGAAAAAAATATTTCCAGATGCTTTTACCATAAATCTACAGGTATTACTTGTAATATTAGGAATGGTAACACTTTGTGTACCATCATTTGGAGTTCCAGTAATTAAAGTAGACCAAGTGTTTCCTGAGTCTGTAGAAAGTAATATGTCTACATTTGCAGCAAGCGTATTCGTGTTGGCTACATTCCAAGTTACATTTTGACTTGAACCTTGAGGATAAGAAATCCCTGCAGCGTTCTGTGAGGTTACCGTTAATGGACCATAACTAGAATTTACAGTGACTACCATGTCATCGTAAGCATTTCCTGCGCCATTAGCTTTATTATCTCTCGCTGTAAATCTAAATTTTAAAGTTCTGCTTACAGATGGTAGAACTTCTACGTTAAGTTCTAAACCAGCAGTTGTAGTTGCGCCATTTAGAACGGAGCTCATTTTAGGGAAATATCTAACAGGAGATGTTGTAGGACTGTAAGATCTAAAAGCTGGGCCAGTAGTTTTAGTTGCCGACGGGTTAGAAATTGTAGAGTTTTGAACATCCATCTGTTCCCATGTATAGGTAAGTGCATCTCCGTTTGAGTCAGAAGCACTACCTGTTAGCATAAAAGGAGTACTTTTCGGAATGGTAAAATCAGCTCCAGCATTTGCAGTAGGAGCATTATTTCCAGTAGGAGTATTTACCGAGCAGCTTCCACTTGTACTTTTTACATATTCTGTAATTTGTTGAATAGATACAGCATGAAAATAAGGATCTGAATGCGCTTGTACATCTTCTGTAGTGATACCTGCGTATCCCATAATTGTAGAGCCACTTCCAGGTTCTACTTGAGCAATCGTGTATTCTTCAGAATCTGTAAAAGTGTGGTTTCCACCAAATTGGTGTCCTATTTCGTGTGCAACATAATCTATATCAAAACTATCACCAGAAGGTACATTGTCTGCTGGTGAAGTAAATCCTTGACCTTTATACAAATACCATTGTTCAGTAGCATCATAAGTAGTGCTGTTATTACAAACGCAACCGATACATCCTGCATTTCCACCACCACCACTTGCTCCGAATAAGTGACCAATATCAAATTTACTGTCACCAATTCCGTAAGTAGTACCATGTAATACATTCATTAATTCTGTATTCCAAGCGCCATCTGCTCCAGCAGTTGCATTAGAGTAAGGGTCTGTAGATGAAGATGTAAATATAATATTTTCCTGTTCTGGAATAAGAACTAATCTTATCGCAAAATCATTCTCGAAAACACCATTTACTCTAGTCATGGTGTTGTTCATGGCAGCAAGAGCAAGAGCTTTAGTTCCACCAAAATATTGAGTGTATTCTCCAGTACAAGATAATGCTAAGCGATAAGTTCTCAATAAGCCATCATCTGCACTTAAGATTCTTCCCATATTTAGCCCATCGGTAGAGCTTTTTGCAGAAGTAGTGCATTCAAATTTATTTTTTGAAATTCCTTTGTCTGATTTTTTATATACTACATAAGTAGAATTGTTATTATCATAAGGTTCTACAAAAACTGCTTCCTTGCCAAGTCTTAACTGCATAGACGAAAGTCCAAGAGGAGAAATGCTGAAGTAAATTTTTGCAGATTTTCCATTAATGCTTTCACCATAATAGGTTGTGATTTCTGGATGTAGAGCTTCTAATTCTGGAGAAAAATTAGAAGTTTTATAAATGCTGAAATTTTGAAATTCACTTTCAGAAATGGGAAACGAAATGGTAACCGCAGATTTTGAAAGTTTGGTTGTTTTTCTAGGGGATTCCGAAATAATTTGTTTCAGTTTATCTACATCTAGATTAAACAGAGTGGGTGTGCTAATTGATCTTTTGTTTGCTTTAATTTCTTTGTTGGTTAGATTCTTTGCGGGTGTCCACAAGTTGTCTTTTTGTCCAAAAATTAAAGTAAAACAAAGAAGAGCAAAAAGAGATAGTAGTGTCTTCTTCATAGTTAATTTTTTAAAAAGGACAACAAAGCTAGTAAATATCAATTAATAGCAAGTAATTAAATTAATAATTTTTTAAAAAGTTAATATTTGTGTTAAATTTAATTCATAAAAAAGCCATACTTAAAAAGTATGGCTTGATACATTGAATTTATGTTTTTATCTGGTAATTTCTCTACCAATTACTAATCTTTGGATTTCAGAAGTTCCTTCTCCTATGGTACAAAGTTTAGAATCTCTGTAGTATTTTTCTGCAGGGAAGTCTTTAGTATAGCCATAGCCACCAAAAATCTGAAGAGCGTTGTTCGCGATTCTAACACAAGCTTCTGATGCGTAAAGTTTTGCCATTGCGCCTTCTTTGGTCATTTTTTGCTTATTATTTTTAAGTTCTGATGCTCTTTGGATGAGTAATTCTGCTGCGTCAATTTCTGTTGCCATATCAGCGAGCATGAAATTTACTGCTTGGAAACTAGAAATAGATTTTCCGAATTGATGTCTTTCTTGAGCATATTTCAGAGCGGCTTTATATGCACCTCTTGCAATTCCTAAACTCAGAGCAGCAATAGAAATTCTACCTCCATCAAGAATTTTCATAGCTTGTTTAAAACCATCACCTACTTCTCCTAATCTATGAGAATCTGGAATTCTTACATTGTCAAAAATCAATTCTGCAGTTTCAGAAGCTCGCATTCCGAGTTTATTTTCTTTTTTGCCAGAAGTAAATCCAGGCATTCCTTTTTCTAGAACGAAAGCAGTAGAATTATTTGGAGCGCCTTTTTCGCCCGTTCTGGTCATTACTACAGCAATATCTCCAGAAATAGCATGGGTGATGAAGTTTTTAGCACCATTTATTATCCATTCATCACCATCTTTTATAGCAGTGGTAGACATTCCTCCTGCATCAGAGCCTGTATTATGTTCGGTTAAACCCCAAGCTCCAATGACTTGACCACTCGCTAATTTTGGCAACCATTTTTTTCTTTGTTCTTCGTTTCCAAATTCATAGATATGATTGGTGCAAAGTGAATTATGAGCAGCTACAGAAAGACCAATAGAAGGATCTACTTGTGAAATTTCATCTAAAATGGTAACATATTCATGGTAGCCTAATCCAGAACCTCCGTATTCTTCTGGAATGATGATTCCCATGAATCCCATTTCGCCTAATTTATGGAATAAATCTACAGGGAAAGTTTGGCTTTCGTCCCATTCCATAATGTGAGGTCTAATGTTTACTTCTGCAAAATCTCTTGCAGTTTCAGCTATCATTTTTAGATTATTTAATATTTCTGTATTCATAAATTTTTGTTTGCTCAAATATAATTGAAAAACTTTAGGCGTAAAAGTATTTTTTTGAATCAAATTTAAAAAAAGAGATATTTATCATGCTAATTTTTAACCTTTTGATATTCAGTTTCAACTCTTATTACTTATTTATTATGTTAAATAATGTAGTATCTTTGTAGACCCTATAAAATCGAAATGAAGAAGTTTTTACTATTTTTATTTATCGTGCCAATAAGTTATTGTGCACAGATTCCTGCTGGTTATTATAACGGAACTGAAGGATTAACTGGCTATGCACTAAAAAGTAAAGTGCATGAAATTATTTCACAAAAAATATTTTCTTACAGTTATAGTCAAATAGGACCACTGTATGCTTATACAGATTTAGATAAATATTATGAAAATGATAATACCGTTTTAGATATTTATTCTGAAAAACCAACGGAAGCAGACAGTTATAATTATAATTTAACACAGAATATAAGTTCTGCAACAACTGAAGGTGAAGGTTGGAATAAGGAACATGGAATGCCTCAAAGTACTTATTACGGAATGTATCCTATGTATTCTGATATGCATTATTTAATTCCTGCTGATGCTAGAATTAACCAAAGAAGAAGTAATTTTCCTTATGCTAGAAATAATGGCGAAAATATAACATTTACTAATGGTAGTAAACTAGGGAAATCTACTACACCAGGATATACCAATACTGTTTTTGAACCTATTGATGAATTCAAAGGAGATGTGGCGAGATATTTATTGTATTTTGCAGTAAGATACGAAGGAAATCTTAACCTTTATAATCATCAAATATCTACTATGCCTCTTGATGGAAGCGAAGAAAAAGCTTTTGAAGATTGGTATATTACTATGCTTAAGGATTGGAATGCATTAGACCCTGTTTCTCAAAAAGAAAGAGATAGAAATAATGCAGTATTTTCTATTCAAAAAATAAGAAATCCTTTTATAGACCATCCAGAATGGGTAAATATGATTTGGAGTGAAACACCAGATGCAGTTGCTCCTCAAGCTCCTTCTAATTTGTCGATTTCGCAACTGGGCAAGAATTTTGTTACCCTTTCGTGGACACCAAGTTCAGATATAGACGTATTAGGATATAAAGTTTATGTAAATGGAACTTATGTAAAATATTCTAAAACCAATTCGGTTACCATTGATAGATTATCTCCTTCTACAGCATATAATGTGACTGTAAAAGCTTATGATAAAGGGTATCTACTTTCTCCAGATAGCAATCAAATTTCTGCAACTACTTTGTCATCAGATAATTTTGCTAAAGATTTAATGATTACCAAATACATTGAGGGAACTACTAGTAGTACTTCTGATGTTTACAATACCGCTATTGAAATTACTAATCTTACTGGTCACGATGTGAATTTAGGTAACTATTATTTAAATATAGAATTTAAAGGTTCTACATCTTATTATTTATCAGATCCTTATCAATTAGAAGGGAAAATTGCTCACGGTGAAAGTATTGTGATTATTAATCCTAAATCTAATTTTGCAGGAGTAGATGTTAATCAATATAAATTTGTTACCAATTCTACACCATTAACCTTTACGGGAAGTCAATATGTAGAACTTTCTTACGGTACTAAAACCATAAAAACTGTTTCTACCAATAATTATGAAATGTTATTTGAAACGGTAGATGCTGTAGGTTCAAGAGGGATTTCTAATACGAATGCTAATAAATCACTTTACAGAAATACGAATGTAAATAATCCTAATAGTACATTTACTGCTTCTGAATGGACAGAATATGGAATGAATTATGCAACAGGATTAGGAAGTTTCTTAGCTGCAAATGAACCTGAAAAAGTAGATTTAGCATTTGCAATTTATCCAAATCCAGTTTCTGAAAAGCTTTATATAAGAGGTAAAAATCTTTCTAAAGTTTCAAAAGTAGAAGTGTATGACATTTCAGGAAAACTTTTACAAATTATTCCAAAAGCTTTTGTAAATGAAAATTTTATAGATGTTTCTTCATATAAAGCCGGAGTGTATATTATAGCAATTGACGGGGTTTCTTACAAGTTTATAAAAAAATAATTCATTGAAAATATCATTTAAAAACCATCCATTTTTTGGGTGGTTTTTTTATTGTTTATAAAAAATACGTAATCCAACGTATTGATAAGTTACTATTTAAAAAAGATATTTGTAATATTAAAATTCTTATTAAAAAAAGTTTTGAACATCTTAGTTTTCGACTTATATAAAGGAGAATAAAGATTGTTTTTATTGGTTTTGATTATAGAATAGTTACAATTTATTGTAGCTATTCTTTTTTATATTACGCTGAATTACGTATTGTGTATTTTTCAAAAAAGCATTAGATTTACACCATCAGATTTCTTGTCTGATCACAAACACACAAATGATGAAAAAACTATATTCTGCTGTAGCAATACTCTTTATTGCTATGGTAAATGCACAGCATGTAGGAGTAGGGACAGAAACGTTCACTCCTTCAGAAGTTTTTAAGGTCGTCTCTAATAATAAAGGTGTTCTATTACCTAATGTTAATATTACAGACCTTAATATTTCTTTACCTATATTAAACCCAGCAAATTCTTTACTTGTTTATAACAATAATATAAACACCGGGAAAGGATTTTATTATTGGAAAGACAATAAATGGAATCCTATCATAGATTCTTCTAATATTTATAAATTATTAGGAATTACAAGATCCGAAAGTGCGGTATCTACTTCTTCTTTTACGGATACCTCTTATAATGGTGCAAATTCTTATACTATAGGAGAGTTACCATCTGTACATGATTGGCAATTAATTCCTGGTTTAACAAAGAATTTTAGCGTGTTTTCTGCTAATAATAATCTTGCAGTTAGTTCTAGTGGTATCATACAAGTAAATTCTACCGGTAATTCTTTAACCTATATTTCTTATGCTATAGGAATTTTTGTAGATGGAAAACTAGCAGGGGTGAAAAACTTTATTATTTATGGAACAGCAAATTGCTTGTTTAATGATTATAACGTATTCTTTACTCTTAATAATTTAACGCCAGGAAATCATACTATTGCTTTATATGCAACAAGTAGAGTGAATTTTGGAAGTTCTTCAGAGTATATTACTTATGGAAGTAAAGTTTCTTCTTGTAATAATATCAATAGTAGTATGGATAAATCTATTCTAAACATTCAAATTTCTGAAAAATAAAAAAATGAAAACTCTATACTCTTTTTTACTCACAGGATTTTTCTACTTAGGATTATTTTCTCAAGTAGGAATTAATACTGAAACTCCAGATCCATCATCTACATTAGAGATTTACAGTAATAATATGGGAATTAGTTTTCCAAATATTAATTTACTCAGTAAAAATGACACTTCTATAATTAATAATCCGAAGGAGTCTCTAATTGTATATAATACCAATAATAATCTGCTAGGGAAAAAAGGTTATTATTTTTGGAATGGTACTAGATGGGATTATTTTGTAAGTGATACTAACGTAGATAATCTTAAAAATCATACTAGATATTATTCTGCAATATCTCAAAATAAATACACTTTTTATAAATCTAATAATGAATTTTATGGAGATACTAATCATACAATAGGTGAAAACATAACTGCAAATCCTTCATGGACTGTAATTTCCAATCTTACTAAAAATATTACTATTGATAGAGCAAATAATCAACTGCTCATTACCATTACAGGAATGGTGCATGCAAATAATGCAAATGTTAGTGGGAGAGCGGTGACGAGTTTTGGTTTTTTTATAGATGATAAACTTGTAGATATTAAACCTATTTCTATAGATTTTGATCAATCTTGTACATATAGAGGATTTACTATTTATGCTACTGCTTCTAATCTAGCAGTAGGTTCACATGTTTTCAAATTTGCAATAAGAAATAGATCTACTTCTTCTACCGAAAATGGTTTAAGTATAACCTTCGGAGGCAAAAATCCATCTGCATCCTGTACCAATATTTCAGATGATGAAGCTAAGTTAAGCGGTACAATTTTTGTTAATCAACCCTATCAATTTTAAGTCATGAAAAGAAATTTATTATTTATCGCATTATTTATCTCTATTTATAATTTTTCACAAGTTTTAATAACTACCAATTCATCTGTTTACAATGAACCAGATAATTCCTCTGTTTTACAAATTGCAGACAATGATAAGGGATTCTTGATGCCTAGAATTGCTAATGAAAATGTGATTTCACAACCTACAGAAAGTTTGACTTTTTATAAAAGTAGTACAGGTAAATTTAATTTCTATTCGGGTTCTCAGTGGAGTAAAATTTATGAACAAGAAGACGCCGCACAAGTCATTGATGTAACTAAAAATTTTGTTGCTAATTCTTCAGGGAAAACTACTATTACCAATTTCCCTTCTTCTATTCCAAATTTTACAATTGGTTCTGGAACTACGGGTTGGACAGATTTAAACGTTTATACAACTATTAATATTACTAAATCCACTAATATGAATTTAGTAACCGTAGAAGGTATGTCACAGATTAATAATACATCCAATGCATCATCTTATCAATTTGCAGTAGGTATTTTTGTAGATAATGAATTAAAAGTCGTGAGAAAATTTTATGGATATTCTACCAATGCAACCTGTCTTTGGAAAAAATTCAATGTTTCTGGCGTCTTTGAAAATCTGCCTGTAGGAAGTCATGTAGTAAAAGTATATGCTTATAATTTACCTAAATTGTCTAACAATTATTCTAATATTACTTATGGTGGCGCTGCTTCTACTTCTTGTAATAATTTAAATGAAGAGATGGCGAGAATATTTCTCACCGCGCAAGTTGCAGAGTAATTATTTCAGATACAATCGCATTTTAGCTTCATCTTCGGGTTTTGCTTTCATTTTTTCAAAAATGGTAGATTCTTTCGGGAAACTAATTCTGTAATAGATGATTTTATTGGCATAATATCTGAAATAAGGATGGTTTTTCAACCAATCTTCGGGAGCATCTAATAAACTAAACTTTTGAACATTCATATTATTTAGCGGAGAGATATTAATAAGTTTCTCCGCTAAATTTTTGTCAATATTATACGTTTCTAAAACATGACTACTTTTCATAAAACCACCCAGTTTATTTCTAAAACCAATGAAACTTGCAGCAGATTTTTCATCAAAACCAAATTCTATAAGTTGCTGAAACGTTATTTTATTCAAATCTATTTTACTGAAATCAGTGGTTGGTTTGGCCTTTTCAGGAATGTTTTGAGCTGTATTTTCTGATGCTTTTTGAATCAAATTCAATTTAATGTAAGGTTTTAATTCATTAAATTTTTCTTCAGAAATCACAAAGCATTTTTTAATATCTTCTAATGATTTGAAGCTACCTTTCAGATTTCGCTCTCTATAATTTACAATGACTGAAGCCTGTTTTTCGCTAAAACCTAATTTTTGCCAACCATTTGTATCTAAACTGTTCGGGTCAAATTCAAAATATTGAATTTTCGGTTTTTCGGAAGCTATATTTTGGTATTTTCTTTCAAAATTTTCGGGTGTTTTTTCTGGAAGAAGCAAGAAAGGAGAGAGTTTTTGGTAATTTTCAGGACTGATGATGAAGCATTCTTTAAATTTTTCTTTACTCACAAAACTTCCGCCTAAATATTGCTTGTATTTAATGATTGCAGCAGCTTGTTTCTCCGAAAAACCAAGATTTTCCCAATCTTTTTGAGAATATAGGTCTGGATTGAATTTACCTTTAATTTGAAGCTCTTTATGCTCAAATTTTGTAAAATTTTTCTTTGAATTTTTAGAATTATCTTCGGGTAAAAGAATGTACGGTTCTAGTTCTGCAAACTTTTCTTCGGAGATAGAATAGCACTTTTTCAGTTGCTCTTTAGAAGTGAAATTACCGCCAACAATTTCCTTATATTTTAAAATAGTTTTCACTTGTTTGGCAGTAAAACCTAAGTTTTCCCATTGCTTTTCATTAAGTTGATTTGGGTCAAATTCTGTAAGAAAAAGTTGAGGTTCATTGCTATTTGTAAAATGAATTTCAGGGAATTTTGTTTCTTGTTTTCCTTTGTAAACAAGATAGCTTAATTGAAATATGACAATGAAAATTCCGAGTAAAGAGAGAGCATAGAATTGTTTTTTTCTTATTTCAAAAGGTAATTTGGGTTTCATGGTGTTTGTTTTACCCAAATATAGGAATTTTTAGAAAAAAACTAAATAAAATTTTTAAACGGCTTCGTCTCTATCTAATAAAGAATTTTTGAGTTTCAAAAGTTCAGATTTTACAAATTCTAAACGGTCTAAAACTTCTACCGTTTCATTGATTTTTTGATTGGTAGTAAGTGCAATTCTGGCGCCGTCTAAAGTATAACCCTTTTCTTTTACGAGATGATAAATGATTTTAAGATTTTTGATGTCTTCTGGAGTAAAATAACGGTTTCCTTTTTTGTTTTTCTTAGGTTTTATAATAGGAAATTCTTGCTCCCAATATCTGATTAAGGAAGCATTTACACCGAAAGCTTTTGAAACTTCTCCTATAGAATAGTATAATTTGTCTGGTAAATTGAGTTTCATAGTCTATAAAATCGAAATTCAAAGATAGAAATTTTTTTGTTTTAAAGCGCTATCGTAACTTGCCAAGAAATTTAAATCTCATGTTTAAAAAAATCACTGCACTTTTCTTTGCTTTCTTACTGATTGTAAATTGTTCTTCAAAAAAATCCATAATATCAAACGATTTGGTTCAAAAAAATGCAGAAATAGAGCTTATTTCCAGCCAATTTAGTTTTACAGAAGGTCCTGCTTCTGATGCGTTTGGAAATGTTTATTTTACAGATCAACCCAATGACAAAATTTACGTTTGGAACTGGAAAACCAATCAGATTGAAGAATTTCTAGATAAAACAGGAAGAGCTAATGGAACTTTTTTTGACCAAAAAGGAAATTTATTGACGTGTTCTGATGAAAACGGAGAAATTTGGAAAATCAACGAAGATGGAGTAGCAGAAGTGTTAACCACCAGTTTTGAAGGCAAAAGATTAAATGGTCCTAATGATTTATGGGTAGATGAAAACAACGGAATTTACTTTACAGACCCTTTATATGTAAGAGATTATTGGAAAAATTTTAAACAAGAAATTCCTGAAAAAAATCTGTATTACAGAAATTCTGATGGTAAAATTACCAAATTAGATACTTTCACTCAACCGAATGGAATTGTAGGAAGTCAGAAATTGAAAAAATTATACGTTTCTGATATTGATGCTCATAAAACTTATGTGTATGACATTCAAGGAGATGGGAAATTGACAAATAAAAAATTATTTTGCAATTTAGGTTCAGATGGAATGACTTTAGATAATAGAGGAAACCTTTATTTAACTGGAAAAGGAGTAACGGTTTTTAATAAAAATGGAGTGCAAATTCATCATATTTCTGTGCCAGAAAATTGGACGGCAAATGTAACTTTCGGTGGCGAAAATTTCTCTACTCTGTTTATAACCGCTTCAAAATCAGTTTACACCTTGAAAATGAATGTTTCAGGAATTAAATAATAAACGAAATAAAAATGCCAAAGAAATTTATCTTTGGCATTTATTTTAATAAGCAATTTCCATTTTTATTTTCTTGCCTTTTAGCTTTTCGTTGGCAAGTTTTTTCAGAACATCTTTCACTTTGTTTCGGGCAACTGCAACGTAAGAAGTAGTGTCTTTTACTTCAATGATGCCAATATCATCTTTAGACAATTCTCCTTTTTTGATAAGGTAACCTACAATATCTACTTTGTTGACTTTATCTTTTTTTCCTGCACTGATGTAGATGGTTTGGAAAGGTGTTTTTGCAGGAATTCTGTAATTTTCAGTAATGTTTTCTTCTGGCGTATTTCCTTTAATGAAAGGGAAATTTTCTTCCTCAGTCATAATTAAATAAGCAAAACCTTTAGCATGCATTCTTGCAGTTCTTCCGTTTCTGTGGATGAAAGCGTCTTCTTTTGGTGGTAATTGATAATGCACGATAGATTCTACTTCTGGAATGTCTAAACCTCTGGAAGCCAAATCGGTAGTAATTAAAATTCGGGTAGAATCGTTTCTAAATTTCAACAAAGCGCGTTCTCTTTCGTCTTGTTCCATACCACCGTGAAAGGTTTCTCTATCGATGCCTTTTTCTCTTAAAAGTTCAGAAATTCTATCCACTGCATCTCTGTGATTGCAGAAAATAAGTGTTCTTTTGTTCCCGATTTTGCAAATGAGTTTAAAAAGTGTTTCCAGTTTTTCTTCTGGAATCGTCATCACTTTTTTTAGCTGAATATTAGGTTTTGCTTCGCCTAATTTTAAAAAGTTGATAGTCTTTTCATTTTCTAATCCTACAAATTTCGGAATATTATCCATCGCAGTGGCAGAAGTAAGAAAACGCTGAGAGATATTTTTTAAAGAACTGATAATAAAATTCATATCTTCTTCAAAGCCCAATTCTAAAGCTTTGTCAAATTCATCTAAAACCAAAGTTTTGATGGTTTTCGGCTCGAAATTATTATTTTTGAGGTGATACGCAATTCTTCCTGGTGTTCCAATTAAAATAGCAGGAGCTTGGGTAAGATTATTGATTTCAATTTTTTTATCGTGACCACCATAACAAATAGTCACCTTGAAATCGGTTCCCATATTTTTGAAAACTTGTTCTATTTGCAGTGCCAATTCTCTTGCCGGAACCAGAATAATCGCTTGAATTCCCGAAATATCTTTTTGTAAATTTCTAAGTACTGGAAACAAAAACGCTAGCGTTTTTCCCGAACCTGTTGGGGAAAGTAAAATGATATCTTGTTCGTTTTCAGATGCTTGAAAGGTAGATTTCTGCATTTGATTCATTTCCTGAATCTGCAGTTTTTCATAAATTGGTTGTAATTCCATTGGGCAAATTTAAGGTAAAGGTTTGGGTTTATCAGAAACTTATTGATAATGCATTAAATAATACCTTGATTAAGTATATTTTAGGCGGAATAATTCTTTGAAAATTAGCGGAAAAAGCCATTGCTATTTTGTAAAAAGTTTGTATTTTTGCACCACTTTTGTGGAAGTAGTTTTGGCGAAGTAAAACATTAGTAATTAACATCTTCCGTATTTTTTAGAATCCACATAATGCCAAAGCTAAAAAAGAAGGAAT
Organism: Cloacibacterium normanense; assembly: GCF_003860565.1. Classification (NCBI taxonomy): domain Bacteria; kingdom Pseudomonadati; phylum Bacteroidota; class Flavobacteriia; order Flavobacteriales; family Weeksellaceae; genus Cloacibacterium; species Cloacibacterium normanense. The sequence continues at coordinate 1,223,674 of NZ_CP034157.1, read as the reverse complement.
ACAAATTTTTTTATTATGTCTGAATTGACAAACCAAGAAGCATTATTAAATGCAAACGTAGCACCAGAACAATTTGATTGGGATTCTTTTGAATCAGGTCTTGACGCTGATGCAAGAAAAGAAAAAAATGATTTAGAAGAAATCTACAAAGGTTCTCTTAATGATCTTTCTGAAACTGATGTAATCATCGGTAAAGTAGTAAGATTAACTGATAAAGAAGCGATTGTAGATATCAATTTCAAATCAGAAGGTGTAATTTCTCTTAACGAATTCCGTTACAACCAAGGTTTACAAGTAGGTGATGAAGTAGAAGTAATGGTAGACAGAAGAGAAGATAAATCTGGTCAATTACAATTATCTCACAAAAAAGCGAGAACGCTTAAAGCTTGGGATAGAGTAAATGAATATCACGAGTCTGGAGAAATCGTAAATGGTTACGTAAAATCTAGAACTAAAGGTGGTATGATTGTAGATGTTTTCGGTATCGAAGCATTCTTACCAGGTTCTCAAATTGATGTTAAACCAATCAAAGATTACGATCAATTCGTAGGTAAAACTATGGAATTCAAAGTGGTGAAAATCAACCCAGAATTCAAAAACGTAGTAGTATCTCACAAAGCGTTAATCGAAGCTGATATTGAAGGTCAGAAAAAAGAAATCATCGCTCAATTAGAAAAAGGACAAGTTCTTGAAGGAACTGTTAAAAACATTACTTCTTACGGAGTATTCATCGATTTAGGAGGTGTAGATGGTCTTATCCACATTACAGATCTTTCTTGGTCTAGAGTTAACCATCCATCAGAAATTCTTTCTGACGGACAAGTAGTAAAAGTGGTTATCCTTGATTTCGATGATGAGAAAACTAGAATCCAATTAGGTATGAAGCAATTAGAAGCTCATCCTTGGGATGCTCTTTCTGCTGACTTAAAAGTAGGTGATAAAGTAAAAGGAAAAGTAGTAGTTCTTGCTGACTATGGTGCATTCGTAGAAGTAGCTCCAGGTGTAGAAGGATTAATTCACGTTTCTGAAATGTCTTGGAGCACTCACTTAAGAAGTGCAGGTGATTTCGTGAAAATTGGTGACGAAGTAGAAGCACAAGTTCTTACTTTAGATAGAGAAGAAAGAAAAATTTCTTTAGGTATCAAACAACTTTCTACAGATCCTTGGGCTGATATCCAAACTAAATATCCAGTTGGTTCTCAACACGTTGGTACTGTAAGAAACTTCACTAACTTTGGTGTTTTCGTAGAATTAGAAGAAGGAATTGATGGTTTAATCTACATTTCTGATCTTTCTTGGACTAAGAAAATCAAACATCCATCTGAGTTCTGTGCTGTAGGTGATAAACTAGACGTAATCGTTCTAGAATTAGATACTGAAGCTAGAAGACTTTCTTTAGGTCACAAACAATTGACTGAAAATCCTTGGGATAAATTCGAAACTAAATATGCTGAAGGAACTGTTCACTCAGGAAAAACTACAGATGTTTTCGACAAAGGTGCTCAAGTTCAGTTCGAAGATGCTGAAGTAGAAGCTTTCGCTCCTTCTAGATTATTAGAAAAAGAAGATGGTTCTAAAATCAAAAAAGGTGAAACTGCTGATTTCAAAGTAATCGAGTTCAACAAAGAATTTAAAAGAGTAGTAGTATCTCACACTGGTATCTTCAGAGATGAAGAGAAAAAAGCTGCAAAGGAATCTAAGCCAGCTGCATCTTCTTCAGGTGAAGAAAAATCTACACTTGGTGATATCGATGCTTTAGCAGAATTAAAGAAAAGAATGGAAGAAGGTAAATAATCTTCCTGAGATTTCATAAATTTTAAACCGTCTCATTTTATAAATGAGGCGGTTTTTTATGTTTACCCTATAACTCATTGATTTACTTGTCATTGATTTCAGTTTTTATCAATAAAAATTGCAAAAGATATTTGCTTGTTTCAAAGAAAATTAATAATTTTGCAACCTGTTAATCAACCTCTGACGAAAGCCGTGAACGTTGTTTAGCTTTCCAAAAATTATTTTTATAAAAAATGGATTTATTAAAGTACGTACAAGACAAGTACATTGCTAAAAAAGAATTCCCAGAATTCAAAGCTGGTGATACCATTACTGTGTATTACGAAATTAAAGAAGGTAACAAAACGAGAACTCAGTTCTTCAAAGGAGTTGTAATTCAACTTAGAGGAACAGGTGCTACTAAAACTTTCACCATCAGAAAAATGAGCGGTGATGTAGGTGTAGAAAGAGTTTTTCCAATCAACATGCCTGCTTTACAAAAAATTGAAGTTGATAGAAGAGGAAAAGTTAGAAGATCTAGAATTTTCTACTTCAGAGATCTTAGAGGTAAGAGAGCAAGAATCAAAGATGCTGCTTACAAAAAGTAATCACCTCTCTAGAAAAAAGAATAAAAGCATTCCAAAAATTTTTGGAATGCTTTTTTATTTTAGTGAATCTAAGAATTTTTAATTTCTATTCACCACATCATCAGTCACATTATCACATCATCACATCAACTATGGTTCAAAAGCCTCAAATTTTCCGTTTTCGTAGAAGAAAACAATTCTCTTAATCTTATTTTCTGAAGTTGAATTTGTAATTGATTGATTTACAATATTTTGAACTTCTGAAATGTCTTCCTGAACTTCTAATCGCTGAGAATCGCTTATTTTTTCTTTTTTTGGAGTAGGGAAAGATGTATTAGATTCTCGCGGCGTTTCTTTTTGAAGATTTTCTTGAATAAAAATTTCATTTTTATAATCTTCATCAATTAATGTAAAAAGATCAGGCGAAGAATTTTCTTCCTCTAGATTTACTTTTGATTCGCTGGTTGATAGAGCAGAATCATTTTGTAGCATTGCTCCTTGACCTAAAATGATCCAATCCCAACTGATTTCTGGAAATCTGTTTTTGATCTTGACAATGAATTCTAGGGAAGGTTTATTTCTCCCCGAAATGATATGTGAAATACTGGAACGCTGAACATCTATTTCGTCTGCAAATTCTGATGCGGTAAATCCAGAATATTCTAAAATTTTAGTAAATCTGTCATTTATATTCATGTTACAAATGTAATAATTATAATTTACATAGGTAAATACAAATGTAAACAAAGAAAAGATTTACAATTTTACATTTGTATAAATATCACTAAAACCATCATGAGTAAAAGATTTTATGTAATTTACAATATTAAAATTCTAAAATATTTTTCTAATAAAGCACAAAAAAAACTCTCATTACTGAGAGTTTAAATTTTTATTAGTGATGATGAAGATGCTTTTCATCGTCTGGATTAAATTTCAGTTTCCTGTCTTTTTTCTTCTCTGGAAACAGTAATGAGAAGAATACACTAGCTCCTAAAATACTTACAATGATTAACAGTGAATGCGTAGTAGTAAAGCCCCATTCTTCTAGATAACTATGTCCTAACATTTTTAAACCAATAAATGTGAGTAATGCCGCTAAACCTATTTTTAAGAATCTAAACTTATCAATAATTCCTGCTAATAGGAAGAACATAGAACGAAGTCCGATAATCGCAAAAATATTCGAAAAGAAGACGATATAAGGATCTTTAGTCACCGAAAATATTGCAGGAATAGAATCTACTGCAAAAATCAAATCGGTAAATTCTATGATGATAAGAACTAAAAATAATGGGGTAATTTTCTTAACTCCGTCAATGGTTACAAAGAATTTACTGCCTACAAAATGTGGATGAACTTTAAAATATTTATTGGCAAATCTTACAACAGGGTGGTTCTGAGTATCTATTTCCTCATCTTTATCTTTATCCACAAACATTTTGATACCTGTAAACACTAAAAATGCTCCAAATACATACATTATCCAGCTGAATTTCTCAATTAAAGCTGCGCCTACGAAGATGAAGATGAAACGCATAACAATAGCGCCTAAAATGCCCCAAAAAAGAACTCTGTGATAATTTCTTTGTGCCACTCCGAAAGCTGTAAATACCAACACGATTACAAATATATTATCTACTGATAATGCATATTCTACTACATAACCTGTAAGATATTCTAATCCTAAATTCTGATTATAAAGTGCAATACTGTGCTCTAAATCATTCGGAATTACTGTAATAGGATGGTGATGTTTATTGATCACCGTTTGTAATTTCTCAATACTATCAATTCCGTGGAGCATGTGTCCATAAGTAATTAACAGAAAATAAAAGCCTAAAGATAGACAAACCACAAAAAAACTCATTAATCCAGCTTGTTTCAGCGAGATGGTGTCTGATTTTTTGTGCAATAGTCCTAAGTCTAAAGCTAATATGAAAAAGATGAATACTACAAAGGATATTAAAAACAAAGTCTCGTTTGACATAAATTTTAAAATTTTAAGTGGTCAAAGATAACCATAATTAAGATAATTTCAATATTTTACATTTGTAAATGCATGAAATCCGAAAACTTTATTAACAATAAAAAATGTTTAATGGTATAACTCTACAAATGGCTTTACTAACAGGATTTAAGCATTAAAGTAAATATATAAATTAACTTTATATAAAGTTTATAAAATACTGATTTTGTTTATTTTATATTTTTAAATTAATAAAAATGTAATTAACAATTTTTTCCACAGACATTCTGTCTTTTTTTATTGTTTAAACAATTTACAAATGTTAATTAGGAGATTAATTCTTTTTATAGTATTTTTGAGTCGTCAAAATTTATCCACATTATGCATTCTACTTTTCAGTATCAGAAAAACCCTAATTTCCCAAATCGTTATATTTCGCCTAAAAGCCTTCAGAATTTTCTACAAGAGAATCTCAGCGATTACATTACTTTAATGGGTACTTCTACTCTAGGTGAGCCTATTTATCAATTTTCTTATGGTTCTGGTGATATTAATATTTTGGCTTGGTCCCAGATGCACGGAAATGAGAGTAATTCTACTCATTGTATGTTGGATTTGTGGTATTCTTTAGAATTTCAACCTCAACTCAAAGAGAAGTTATTCCAAAATATATCTTTAGATTTCATTTTTATGCTCAATCCGGATGGTTCTAAGGTTTGGTCGCGCAGAAATTCTCTTGATATAGACATGAATAGAGACTATTTACAGAATGCAAGCTGCGAAATGAAGCTCTTAAAAGAAATTGCATTTTCTAAAAAGTATGATTACGCACTGAATTTGCACGAACAGAGAACAATTTTTTCTACAGATGGTAAAAATCCCGCTACTTTATCATTTTTAGCGCCTTCAGAAGATTATGACAGAACTGTTACCGAAAATCGTAAAAAAAGTATGGCGGTTATCGCAAGTATATATAATGTATTGAGAATGCAAATTCCTAATCAGATTGCAAGGTATTCTGATGAGTTTTACCCAACTTCTACTGGTGATAATTTCATGAGAGCAGGAATTCCAGTAATTTTATTTGAAGGCGGTCATTTTCCTGATGATTATCAACGTTTCGGCACTAGAAAATATTACACAATTGCTTTATATACAGCGCTTTCTAGTATTGGATTGTTAGATAGAAAAACTTATGGCTACGAAACATATTTCGAAATTCCAGAAAACAAAGAATCGCATTTTGATGTTATTTATAGAAATGTGAAACTTAATACAGATTTTGAATGTGTATTAGATGTTGCGGTTCAGTATAAAGAAGAGATTAAAGAAGGAGAAGAGGAAATATCTTTCGTTCCGATTGTAGTAGAAGTGGGAGACCTGCACAGAAAAAAAGGTTGGAAAGAAATAGATTGTACAGGAAAGAAATTTATTTCCGAGAACAAATTTCCTAAACTAGAAGCAATTCAGAACTTTACTATAGAATAAATTAACAATTTTATTCTCTATATTATAGATTTAGCCTATTAATTTTGGAGAAATTATTAGGTTTTTTTATTTCCAAATTTTATTTTATAAAAAACTTGTTTCTTGATATATATCATAAAAGTTTACAAATTTTTTAATTTAAATAATTGATTTTAAGTATTTTAATATTTTTAAATTTTCAAAAAGTTTTCAAAAACGAAAATTTATTTTAAAAATTAATATTGAGGATTTAATTTTTTGTCTAATTTTATTGTGTCAAAAAATTAATTATCTACCATGGAGAAAATAACCAACCAACAAGCGTATGAAGAAACTTTACACTATTTCAAAGGAGACGATTTAGCAGCCAGAGTTTGGGTAACCAAATATGCACTGAAAGATTCTGATGGGAATATTTATGAAAAAACACCTGATGATATGCACCAAAGAATTGCTTCTGAGGTTGCGAGAATAGAAAAAAAATATCCTAATCCGCTTTCCGAAGCAGAAATTTTTGATTTAATAAAAGACTTTAAATATATCATTCCGCAAGGAAGTCCGATGACGGGAATTGGGAATAATTTCCAGATTGCTTCGCTTTCTAACTGTTTCGTAATCGGTAACGGAACCAATAGTGATTCTTACGGAAGCATTATGAAAATAGACGAAGAGCAAGTTCAACTCATGAAACGAAGAGGTGGAGTTGGTCATGATTTGTCTTACATTCGTCCAAAAGGTTCTGCGGTAAAGAATTCTGCGCTTACTTCTACAGGTTTAGCGCCGTTTATGGAGCGTTATTCTAATTCTACCAGAGAAGTGGCTCAAGATGGAAGAAGAGGCGCATTAATGCTTTCTGTGTCGATAAATCATCCCGATTCTGAGGATTTTATCAATGCTAAATTAGAGCAAGGAAAAGTTACTGGAGCGAATATTTCTGTGAAAATAGATGATAAATTCATGAAAGCGGTAAAAACTAACAGTGAATATCAACAGAAATATCCTATTTACAGCAAGAATCCTAAATATACCAAGACTATTTTTGCAGATGAAATTTGGAAAAAAATCGTACATAATGCTTGGAAATCTGCTGAACCAGGAATTCTATTCTGGGATACGATTATCAGAGAATCCATTCCAGATTGTTATGCAGATTTAGGTTTTGAAACGGTTTCTACCAATCCTTGTGGCGAAATCCCACTTTGTCCGTATGATTCTTGTCGATTGATTGCCATTAATTTATATTCTTATGTAGAGAATCCATTTACCAAAGAGGCAAAATTTAATTTTGAATTATTCAAAAAACATGCAGCTTATGCACAAAGAATGATGGACGATATCATTGATTTGGAAATGGAGAAAATTGATGCAATTTTAGCAAAAATTGAAAAAGACCCAGAAAACGAAGAAATTAAACATACTGAAAGACAACTTTGGGAAAAAATCCGCAAGAAAACCCTTCAAGGAAGAAGAACAGGAGTAGGAATTACAGCAGAAGGTGATATGTTGGCGGCTTTAAATTTAAGATATGGAAGTAAGGAAGCTAATGATTTTTCAGTAGAAGTTCATAAAACTTTGGCGCTTTCTGCGTATCGTTCTTCGGTAGAAATGGCGAAAGAAAGAGGTGCTTTTGAAGTTTTTGATGCAGAAAAAGAAAAGAATAATCCTTTCATTTTGAGATTAAAAGAAGCAGATGAAAGTCTGTATCAAGATATGGTGAAATATGGCAGAAGAAATATCGCTTTATTAACCATTGCGCCAACTGGAAGTACCAGTTTGATGTCTCAGACTACTTCGGGAATTGAACCTGTATTTTTGCCTGTTTACAAGCGTAGGAGAAAGGTAAATCCTAATGATAAAGATGTAAGAGTGGATTTTGTAGATGAAGTTGGAGATTCTTGGGAAGAGTACATTGTTTTTCATCATCATTTTAAAACCTGGATGCAAGTAAATGGCTATGATATTTCTAAAAATTATTCCAACGAAGAAGTTCAAGATTTAATCGAGAAATCTCCTTATTACAAAGCCACTTCTAATGATATTGATTGGCTCAGCAAAGTTGAAATGCAAGGTGCGATTCAAAAATGGGTAGATCATTCTATTTCGGTTACTATTAACATTCCGAATGAAGCTACAGAAGAATTGGTGAATCAACTTTATATCAAAGCTTGGGAGGTTGGTTGCAAAGGTGTTACGGTTTACAGAGACGGTTCTAGAAGTGGAGTTTTGGTTTCTGCAGATGATAAAAAAGAAGAAAAAGATGAGGAAGAAACTACTTCATCTTTAGAAGCTTTCCCTACAAAAAGACCTCAAATTTTAGAAGCTGATGTGGTGAGATTCCAAAATAATAAAGAAAAATGGATTGCTTTTGTAGGTTTGGTTAATGGTAGACCTTATGAAATTTTTACAGGTTTGGCAGATGATGAAGAGGGAATTATGCTTCCACGTTGGGTAAATGAAGGTTTAATCATTAAAAATAGAGACGAAAACGGCGTTTCTAGATATGATTTCCAATTCAAGAATTTAAGAGGTTATAAAACCACTATTGAAGGACTTTCTCATAAGTTTAATCCAGAATTCTGGAATTATGCGAAACTGATTTCAGGAACTTTAAGACACGGAATGCCAATTGAAAACGTGGTAGAATTAATCAACAGATTAGAGCTAGATTCTGAATCTATCAATACTTGGAAAGCGGGAGTTGCAAGAGCTTTAAAGCGCTATATTCCTGATGGAACCGAAGTTGACGGACATAAATGTAGCAATTGTGGTTCTGACCAAGTCGTTTATCAAGAAGGTTGTCTGATTTGTAAAAATTGTGGAAATTCTAAATGTGGGTAAGAGTCGGAAGATGGAAGACGGAAGTCCGAAGATTAAAAAAGTTGACGTTTATTTTGACTTTCCGATGGAATCTAAATAATTTTACTTAATTTATAAACAATGAGCCACAAACTTTTGTGGCTTTTTAATTTTCTAATATCTTTGATAGTCTTAAAAAATTCAAAATTTATTTACCTCAATCCTAAAGGAAGTAAATTTTGAATTTTTAACTCGAAACAAAAAACTTTATGAATAAAAAATTAAAACTTTGGGACGCAACCATGCTCGTGATGGGTTCCATGATAGGAAGCGGAATTTTCATTGTTTCTGCGGATATGATGAGAAATCTGGGTTCTGGATATTGGCTCATCGTCGTGTGGATTATTACTGGAATTATGACGGTTGCAGCCGCTTTAAGCTATGGCGAACTTTCGGCAATGTTTCCAAAAGCAGGTGGACAATACACTTACATTACAGAAATTTTCGGAAAAAGACTCGGATTTTTGTACGGTTGGGGAATGTTTACCGTGATTCAAACAGGTACCATTGCAGCAGTTGCGGTAGCTTTTGGGAAATTTTCGGCGTATCTTTTTCCTGCGCTCAATGATGCGGCTCCGCTTTTCCAAAGTGGCGAATTTAAAATTACTTGGATTCAAATCCTTGGTATTGCGGTGATTTTGTTGCTCACTTACATCAATACTCGAGGTGTAGAAAGCGGGAAACTCCTTCAAAATATTTTTACTGGTTCTAAAATTGTCGCGCTTTTAGGGTTGATTTTTTTAGGATTTATTTTGGTTAAAGAATCTTTTTGGAGCGGAAATATGAGTTTCGGTTGGGATTCTTTCAATAATTTGGTCAAAGATGACAAAGGAAATTATTTGAAACTCGGTTGGGAATCTATTTCTGAAGCTACGCTTTTCGGAGGAATTGCTGCAGCAATGGTAGGTTCTGTTTTTAGTTCTGTAGCTTGGGAAAACGTGACTTTCGTTTCTGGTGAAATCGAAAATCCACAGAAAAATGTGGTAAAAGCGATGGTTTTAGGTACAATTTCGGTGATGTTGCTTTATTTGTTGGTGAATTTCGTTTATCTGAATGCTTTAGACAGAGATTCCATCGCATTTGCAGCGAATGATAGAGTAGCAGTTGCTGCTTCGGAAAAAATGTTTGGAAGTGTAGGAACGATTATTATGGCGGTTCTCGTGATGATTTCTACTTTTGGTTGTGTCAACGGAATTGTTTTGGCGGGAGCGAGAGTTTTTCAGACGATGGCAAAAGATGGACTTTTCTTAAAATCTGCTATCGAAAATAATAAAAATGGCGTTCCCGAAAAATCTCTTTGGATGCAAGGGATTTGGGCTTCACTTCTCGCTTTGAGCGGACAATACGGTGATTTATTGGATATGATTTCCTTTGTGATTGTGTTGTTTTACATGATTACCGTTTTTGGTGTGATTTACATGAGAATTAAACAACCAGATGCAGAAAGAAGCTACAAAACGTGGTTATATCCTGTAACTCCTATCATTTATCTGTTGATAGGAACTGCATTTTGTGTATTGTTATTCATTTATAAACCGAATTACACTTGGCCAGGATTGATTCTAATTTTAATTGGTTTGCCAGTGTATTATATTATAAATAGTAGGAAATCTGAGAGTCAATAAGACTTTGACAAAGTTTTTGCGAAGCAAAGAAATATTTGTCTAAGTTAAAATTATTTATCAATAGGAACGGGCTTTAGCCCGTTTTTTTATGTTGAAATTTTTTGGCTTTAGCCGAAAGTTATTTTTGATTAAAAAAAAATTAAGCAATAAAAAGTTAAATATTTTTGATAATACTCTTAGCTTGTTAATATTGGATGATAATTTTTTTTAGATTCTGTCTGTATCGCTTTCATTTCGTAGAGCGTCTACGAAATTTGTTTTTTTTATTATTTCCAAAAATTTATCATTTACATCATCTGTTAGTGGTAGTATTTTAAACTCTCCACTATAATGAAGATAGAAAAGAATATTCTGATTAATATCTGAAAAATAATAATCGAAAAAACCACTATCACATCTTGTTATTGTATAAAAGTTTTCCAAAAAATCTTTTATGTAATCTTTGTCGATTTCAATTCCACCATTAAATTTATTGTTTACTTTTATGTAAGAAAAATATTTTAGTGTTTTAATTAATGGCTTATAATCTTTTCTTTTTTTTGTGATTTTGGAAATCCAAGGTTTGTTTATCGAACCTAAAAAAATAAATTTTTTAAATTCAAACAAATCAAGTAATTTTATAAATTCAGTTATTAATTTTTGGGGATTATCTTTTTCAAGTTTTATCCAATAAATATAATTGCATTCAGGGTAATAGAAAATATCAGAATCAGTTTCTTTTTCGTATTCAAGAAGCGGTAGTTTTCGATATTTTATTAAAAAAATATCTCGTTTAATTTTCTTAATATGTTTTGACATAATTTTGGAAAAGTTTTTTACAGTCAGTAAACAAATATACATTACAAACCACAAATATTCTCAAAAAAATTCCCGAAATTTGACTAAAATATCTTTCATGTCGCATTCTCACGATCACGGTCATAGTCACGTTCCAGCGCTAGATTTAAACTCTAAAAAACTAAGAAACGCTTTTTACATTGGGATTTTCCTTAATTCTGCTTTTGTGATTATAGAAGCAGCGGTTGGTTGGTCTCAGAATTCATTGGCTTTGCTTTCAGATGCGGGGCATAATCTCAGTGATGTAGTGAGTTTGATTTTGGCGCTCATTGCCTTTAAATTAATGTATTCAAAGGCTACACAATCTTATACTTACGGTTACAAAAAAGTGACGGTTTTGGTGGCTTTGCTTAATGCTTTAATCCTTTTTGCGGCAGTTGGCGGAATTATTTTTGAAGCGGTTTTTAGATTTTACAATCCTCAACCTTTACAAGGAAAAGTAATGGCAATTGTTGCGTTTATTGGGATTATCATCAATGCGTTGACTGCTTATTTTTTCATGAAAGATAAAGACAAAGACCTCAATATTAAAGGCGCTTATTTACACATGGCTGCAGATGCTTTGGTGAGTTTGGGTGTGGTAATTGCAGGAGTGGTGATTATTTATACAGACTGGTTTTGGCTGGATGCAGTGATGAGTATTATTATTGCTTTGGTGATTCTCTACGGAACGTGGAGTTTGTTTACCCAAAGTCTTAAATTGGCTCTAGATGGAGTTCCAGAAGGCGTAGATTTCAATAAATTAAAAGAAGAAATTTTAGCAATTGACGGGGTGAAAGATTTTAAACATCTTCATATTTGGGCATTGAGTACGACTGAAAATGCATTGACTGCTCATCTTCAAGTTGAAAAATCACTTTCTCACAATGAAATTGAAAAGTTGAAAGATAAAGTGAAGCATGAATTAGAGCATTACAATGTACATCATACAACACTTGAAATTTACTTTAACGACAGAGAATTCTTGGAAGAGGAAATGCTGTAAAAGTTATAAATTATGAGTTATGAATTATGAGTTGAAGTTTTGATTTAATCATAAAAAAATCCTGTTCAGATTCTGAACAGGATTTTTGTTTTTATAGTTCTAAATTTTACAGATTTTCCTTCCTTTAGGATTTGAGGAAAATAAAATCTAAAATTTTACAGATTTTTAATCTCAGAGATTAAATCTTGCAATACTTTTTTCGCATCTCCGAAAAGCATTGAAGTTTTTGGTCTGTAGAATAATTCGTTTTCAATTCCTGCGTAACCAGGTTTCATGCTTCGTTTGTTTACGATAACGTTTTTAGCCAATTCAACTTCTAAAATAGGCATTCCGTAAATAGGAGAGGAAGTGTCTTCTTTAGCAGCAGGGTTTACTACGTCATTTGCTCCTAGAATTAACACTACATCTGCAGTTGAGAACTCTTCATTGGCTTGTTCCATTTCCATTAATTTTTCATAAGGAACATCGGTTTCTGCCAAAAGTACGTTCATGTGTCCCGGCATTCTACCAGCAACTGGGTGTATCGCGTAGAAAACATCTACACCTTTGCTTTCTAATAATTTTTCTAATTCATGACAAGCGTGTTGAGCTTGAGCAACTGCTAAACCATAACCTGGAACAATCATTACTTTGCTTGCGTAAGTCATGAGAACTGCTGTATCGCTCAACGTGATTTCTTTTACTGTTCTTCCAGAAGGAGAAGTTCCGCCAGAAGATTTTGCACCGCCTCCAAATGAACCAATCAATACATTTAATAAAGAACGATTCATGGCGTTACACATTAATATGGTTAATAAAGTTCCTGCAGCTCCTACCAAAATACCACCAGTAAGCATTACTTTGTTGTCGTATAGAAATCCTCCACAAGCTGCGGCAACTCCCGTAAATGAGTTCAAAAGTGAAATAACGACAGGCATATCTGCACCACCAATTGGGAATACGAAAAGTAATCCGTAAAGCGTAGATAATCCAAAAATAACATAGAATAAATATGCATTTTCTAGACTGAAAGTCATTGCCAAATACACTGATAATCCTAAAATAGCCAATAAAATAGCGATATTCAAAAATTGTTGACCAGGAAAAGCAAAATCTTTTTTAATATTTCCATTCAGTTTTCCCCAAGCAATCATACTTCCTGCAAATGATACAGAACCGATAATTAATCCTAAAAGGATAATAGAAAGTGTTCCTAAATTTACTTCGCCAGTAGTATTGTGTGATAAGTGATTGAATTCAACCAAAGAAATTAAAGCTGCACAAGCTCCTCCCATTCCGTTGAAAATACTTACCATTTGTGGCATTGCTGTCATTTTCACTTTTTTGGCTGCGAAAGCTCCAATTATTGTTCCGATGAGGATTCCTCCAAAAATCCAAGCATAATTTCCTAATTTTTTGCCTTCATCGTCCTGATAAAGAAAAATTGTTCCTAATATAGCGATGGTCATTCCGGCTGCTGCAATCAAGTTTCCTTTTCTTGCAGTTTTAGGATTCGAAAGCATTTTTAGTCCTAGAATAAAGGTAATAGAACCTATTAAATAGAGTATTGTAAGTAATTCCATGATTTTATTTGATGTCGGAAGTCTGAAGTCTGAAGTCCGAAGTTTAAAATTTAATTGTTGAAATTGATTATAAATGTTAGGTAAAAATCCTTGAATGAAGTTTTTACATTTTGTCATCTTCCGTCTTCCGTCTTCCGTCTTCCGACTTCGGACTTTTTACTTTTTCTTCTTTTTACTAAACATTTCCAGCATTCGGTCTGTTACCACAAAACCTCCAACTACGTTTAATGTTCCTAAAATTACTCCCAAAAAACCTAAAATTAATGCCAGATAATTGTCTGGTTCGGCTTTTCCCATTACAATAATAGCTCCAATTATTACCACACCGTGAATGGCATTTGCGCCACTCATTAATGGAGTATGCAAAACACTTGGTACGTGTCCTATCACTTCAATTCCTACAAAAATCATCAAGATTACAATGTATATAATTTGTTGATATTGAGAAATCCACTCTATAATATTCATAAAAATTTTGTTTTAGTTATTCATTGAAGGAGAGAGTATAGATTTTACTCTATCGTTAATAATTTCACCATTGTGGGTAATACAAGCGCCTTTTACCAAATCGTCTTCCCAGTTGAGGTTAAAGTTTGCTTCTTTGTCAATGATGAGTTGTAAGAAATTTACAATATTTTTTCCGTACAATTTACTTGCGTCAGAAGGCATGGTAGATTGTAGAGAAGAATTTCCTATAATAGAAACACCGTTATAATTTACCGTTTCGTTATTTTTAGTAAATGGAGTATTACCACCAGTAGAAGCTGCTAAATCTATAATTACAGAGCCGTTTCTCATAGAATTGAGCATTTCTTCGGTAATTAAAATCGGAGCTTTTTTTCCAGGAATCTGTGCTGTAGTGATGATAATATCAGATTTTGCCACACTTTCGGCAATTCTCTGTTGTTGTTTTTGTTTGTATTCTTCGGTTTGTTCTACTGCATAACCACCAGCTGTACTGGCATCTGCAGCGCCTTCCACTTCTACAAATTTAGCACCAAGACTCATTACTTCTTCTTTTACCGCAGGTCTTGTATCGAAAACTTCTACTACAGCGCCTAATCTTTTTGCGGTAGCAATGGCTTGTAAACCAGCCACTCCAGCTCCTAAAATAAGCATTTTGGCGGGAGCAATGCTTCCTGCAGCGGTCATAAACATTGGGAAATATCTTCCGTAAGAATTAGCAGCAAGTAAAACCGCTTTGTAACCTGCAATATTAGCTTGAGAACTCAAAACATCCATTGCTTGAGCTCTGGTAGTTCTTGGGAGCATATCTAGAGAAAAAGTAGTGATTTTTCTTTCAATAGATTTAATGACGTTTTCTCCGTTAGATAAAGGTTGATAAACACCTAAGAGAATTTTAGAACTAATTTTAGGAAAATCTTCATCTTGAAGAGGATGAATAGACAATAAAATGTCTGCTTGTTCTAATACTTCGGCTCTAGATTTAATTTCTGCGCCTACTTTTTCATATTCTTGGTTATTATTAAAGGATTTATCACCTGCACCAGATTCTACTATGAGTTTATTTCCTTTTTTAATGAGTGCTGCTGCAGATTCTGCAAGTAAAGAAACTCTTGTTTCGAAAGAAGGTTCTTTTAATACACCTATAATCATTTTATTAATTTTAAATATTTTCAAATATAAACCTATTTTTTGACAGTTGAAAATGATTTATTTCATGTACAAGTGATTATTGTGAATGAATGGTATTAAAAATTATTAAATTCATAATCATTATGTAACATATATCACATTAATATTTCTAAATTTTTATTCTGAACCTTTTTTCAAAAATAGTATCTTTACCAGCAAATTTTTTGAAATATGAATATAGATTGGAAAACGGCTAAAGAATACGAAGATATCACGTACAAAAAGTGCAATGGAGTAGCGAGAATTGCTATCAACAGACCAGAAGTAAGAAATGCTTTTCGTCCTAAAACCACTTCAGAATTGTATGATGCTTTTTATGATGCTTATGAAGATTCTAGCATTGGTGTGGTTTTATTAACAGGTGAAGGTCCAAGTCCTAAAGATGGCGGTCACGCTTTTTGTAGTGGTGGCGACCAGAAAGCTCGTGGTCATCAAGGTTATGTAGGTGATGATGGAAGACATCGTCTGAATATTTTAGAAGTTCAAAGATTGATTCGTTTCATGCCAAAAGTAGTGATTGCTGTGGTAAACGGTTGGGCAGTTGGTGGTGGTCACTCACTTCATGTGGTTTGTGATTTGACTTTGGCAAGTGAAGAACATGCAATTTTCAAACAAACCGATGCAGATGTTACTAGTTTTGATGGTGGTTACGGTTCGGCATATTTAGCAAAAATGGTAGGTCAGAAAAAAGCTAGAGAAATTTTCTTTTTAGGAAGAAATTATTCTGCGAAAGAAGCGGAAGATATGGGAATGGTAAATGCGGTAATTCCTCACGCTGAGTTAGAAGAAACTTCTTATCAATGGGCACAGGAAATCTTAGCAAAATCTCCAACTTCTATCAGAATGCTGAAATTTGCGATGAATTTAACAGATGACGGAATGGTTGGTCAACAAGTTTTCGCGGGTGAAGCAACCAGATTAGCTTATATGACTGAAGAAGCCAAAGAAGGCAGAAACGCATTTTTAGAAAAACGTAAACCAGATTTCGGCGAAAATCAGTGGATTTCTTAAAAGTATTTTGTAAGTAGTATAGAGTAATTAGATTCATTTGATTTTTTACTAAATACTAAAATACCAAATACCAAATACTAATTTATATGTTAGATTGGATAAAAGCAGCTCGTCTGCGTACTTTACCGCTTTCGATGAGCGGAATTATTATGGGTTCTTTCATTGCAAGATGGAAACTCCTAGAACAAGGAAAAACTTGGGATTGGACTATTTTTGCTTTGGCACTTTTGGTGACTTTGTTGTATCAAGTTTTGTCAAATTTTGCCAATGATTATGGAGATGGTGTAAAAGGAACCGACCAAAATAGAATAGGAGAGGCAGAGCAACGTGCGGTAGCTTCGGGTAAAATTTCGGCAAAGCAAATGCGAAACGCTATGTTTTTGTTTGCCTTTTTATCATTGGTGGCAACTTTAGTTTTGTTGTACAAAGCATTTTTTCCTGATTTTATTAAAGAATTTTACACTTTTATAGGATTGGGAGTTGCGTGTATTTTAGCAGCAATTGGTTATACTGTTGGCAAAAAACCTTATGGTTATCTTGGTTTGGGAGATCTAATGGTTTTTATTTTTTTTGGTTTGGTTTCGGTGTGTGGAAGTTATTTTCTTTTTACCAAATCTTTTGATTGGGATATGCTTTTACCAGCTTCGGCTATAGGTTTATTGAGTGCAGCAGTTCTTAATCTCAACAATATGAGAGACATCGAAAACGACGAAAAATCAGGCAAAAAAACCCTTGCATTAAGATTAGGTTTTAAAAATGCGATGATCTATGAAATGGTTATTTTGATGCTTCCACCGATTTTGGTTTTGATTTATATGATGATGAATGGTTTACAAGAACAAGGAAAATATTATGCATTTATTTTCTTCATTACCGTATTTCCTTTGACCGCTTTGCGCAGAAAAATGATGGAAGTAAAAGAACCAAAAGAATTAGACCCATTCTTAAAACAAGTGGGAATCATTACTTTGTTGATGAGCGTTTTAGTAGCTTTTGGATTGAATTATTTTAGATAAAAAATCATGAAAATAAAATTCCTCGGGCAAAACTGTTTTTTGTTCACTTATAATGGTAAAAACATACTTTCTGATCCTTTTTATAATTTTCAGAAAGACAGAACTGGTTTTGATATTTCAGCGCAAAAAATTGATTATGTGCTCATTACTCACGCTCATGGCGATCATATTGCAGATGTAAGAGAAGTATTGCAACATCATCCAGATGCTACGGTAATTGGCCAACCAGAAATTTGTGGTTATTTCAATCATCCTAATTCTATTGATATTAATTTTGGAGGTTCTGCCAAGTTCGATGATTTGAAAATTTCTATGGTTCCTGCGCATCATACTTCTAGTTTTCCAGATGGAACTTATGGCGGTCAACCTTGCGGTTATATGTTTAGATTCCAAGGTAAAAACTTGTATTTTGCAGGAGATACAGGTGTAATGGCAGATATGGAGTTGTTTCCAAGATTTTTCGGGGAAATTACAGCAGCCGTTCTTCCAATTGGTTCACATTATACCATGTGTGCAAGAAAAGCGAGTTTTGCAGCTGGGGAATTATTGAAAACCAAAAGAGTGATTGGTTGTCATTTTGATACTTTCGAGCCAATAAAAATTAATCACGATACAGCGAAACAATTGTTTGCAGAGAGAAATATTGAGTTTTCGATTCCAGAATTGGGAGAAGAATTTGAAGTATAATTTTCTGAAAAATTTCAAAAAAAGACATAAAAAAATGGCAAGCTACCTAAATCACACCGCTACGACCGATTACCTTTGCTGCGTTCCCACCCTGGAGGATTCTCAGGAGCTGGTTGTTTAGGACTTGCCGGTGCAAAAATACTAAATTAATTTAAAATTCAAAATCTAATCTCGTATTTTCGAGAAAAATTTTTAAAAATAAAATGAGTAAAAACGTTTATACATTTGGTTTTCTGATATTTATAGCGACCATGTTAGTGTTCTTTGGAGTGTATTTTTTTGGTTATAATACCAATTATTTTAACACAAGTATGCTTCTTAATGCATTTTTAATGCCTGCGCTTTATACTTTGGGTGCTTATTTTTCGGTGACTACTTACAAAAAAGAAGTAAAAGAAATAGGATTTAGAGATGCTTTTGGTAGAGCTTTTAAACCGATGTTTATTGGTGGTTTTCTTTCCATGTTCAGCATTTTTGCCTTTCTGAATTATGGAGATACAGATGCTAAAGATTTACTGAATCACCAATATGTAGAGCGTCAAAAAACAGAGCTTGACAATGAATATAACAAGGCAAAACAAATTTTAGCTAAAAAAGAAGATAAAGAAGAATTGGACAAAAAATATCAAGAAAGATTGCAGAGTTTTGCGCCAGAAATGGTAAAAGATAAAGATATGTTTACCTTCAGAAACTTCACGTATTTTTTCGCTGCAGTTTTGGTATTTTATACTATTCTGTCTACATTCTTCGGAACTTTCTTTAGAAATAAAACTATAGAATAATGAGTTTAAAAACTACTGTTTCCAGAAATTTGACGGGCAAAAAAGTTCTTACTTTTTTCGTGTTGTCAAGTGTGGTTTATTTTACGATGATCTTTTTTACGATTCCGAAATTGACTGATTTTGCGAATGGTTTACAGATTTTTGACATGAAACCAAATGGTTACAGTTTTACTTATGCCAAAGAACTTTTAGGAAATCTAGGGAAGAGTGGCAGAAATTTTTATCTGTTTCGTCAGTTGCCATTAGATTTCGTATATCCTCTCTTGTTTATGATGAGTAACATTCTGATTTTGAGTTTCTTTCTTAAGAAAATTGGCAAATTAGAATCTTGGTTTCTTTTGGTTTTATTCCCTGTAATTGCTGGAGTTTTCGATTATTTAGAAAATTTCGGACTTATTTATTTACTCACTTCTTATCCTAAAATCTCAGAAATAGGCGTGAGAATAATCAGCACATTTACTGTAATAAAAAGTCTATTTACAAGCTTATATTTTGTAATTTTGCTGTTCGTTTTAGCGATATTAATTTTCAAAAAAATAAAATAATTTTTAATGAATCTATCCGTTGTAGTTCCTTTATTAAACGAAGAAGAATCTTTGCACGAGCTTTATGCAAGAATAAATAAAGTGTGCCAAGAAAACCAATTGTCTTACGAAATTTGGTTCGTAGATGATGGAAGTACAGATTCTTCTTGGCAAATTATAGAAAATTTATCCAAAGAAAATCATCATGTTCACGGCATTAAATTTTCTAGAAACTATGGGAAATCTCAAGCGTTACATGCCGCTTTTGAGAAAGTACAAGGCGATGTAGTGATTACAATGGATGCAGATTTGCAAGATTTTCCAGAAGAAATTCCTGAATTATATAACAAAATTGTAGTCGAAAAATACGACTTGGTTTCTGGTTGGAAGAAAAAACGTTTTGACAATGTGATGACCAAAAATCTTCCGTCAAAATTGTTCAATTCAGCGGCAAGAAATCTTTCTGGAGTAGAATTACACGATTTTAACTGTGGTTTGAAAGCTTACAGAAAACAAGTGGTGAAATCGGTAGATGTTTACGGAGATTTACACCGATGGATTCCTGTTTTGGCAGCAAACGCAGGTTTCAAAAAAATTACCGAAAAACCAGTTCAACATCAAGCCAGACCTTACGGAACTTCTAAATTCGGGACAGAAAGATTTATCCGTGGTTTTCTGGATTTAATCACGCTTTGGTTCGTAAGCAAATTCGGAGGAAGACCAATGCATTTCTTCGGAGCGGTAGGAACTTTAATGTTTATTTTCGGGTTTTTCTCAGCATTTTGGTTGGGTGCAACCAAATTGGTAGATGTGTATTATTATCACGTTTATGGAAATTTAATCGCCGAAAATCCTTGGTTTTATATCGCTTTAACGATGATGATTATGGGAACATTACTGTTTGTAGCAGGGTTTTTAGGTGAACTCATTATCAGACAAAGTAGAGGTCATAAGAATTATCATATTGAACAAGTTTTATAATTTTATGGAAAATAATTTACCCAAAATTTATTCAAAAAAAGCTATTCTTGGTTTTTCAGTTTTTATGAGTTCACTTTTTGGAGGAATTCTTTTATATATTAATTTAAAAGATTTAAAAAAAGATAAAGAAGCTAATATTGTTTTAGGTGTTTCTGTTTTATTGACCATTCTCACATATTTTGTAATGTCAATTCCCGAAAATCCTAAAAGTTCACTAGCTTATTTATGCGGATTTATTGGAGGTGGTATTTTGTCATATTTTTTTGTTCCAAAATATATTCCTAACGAAGAAAGTCATCCAAAAAAACAAATTTGGAAGCCATTAATTATTGCAACTATAATAACTGTTGTTTATGTTTCACTAATGATTTTTGCAAATGAACAAAATATTTAACTTTTTAAAAATTTTCATACTGGTAGGAATAATTTCTTGCTCTAAAATTTCTCCAAAAGGGGAAATAGAGGTGAAAGACGTAACGGTAGAAAATTTCACTAAATTGAATCTTAAAGGAGATTTCAAAGTGTTTTTTGCGAAAGGAAATCAGAATTTGGTAAGTGTAGAAACGTATCCTAATGTTTACAAAAATCTAGATATAGAAGTAGAAAACGGAATTTTAACCATCGAAGAAAACCGAAAAACAGACCAAGTAGATTTTTACAATATCACTATTTTCGGTAAAAACGATTTAAATGAGGTTTCACTTTCTGATAAAGTAGAAATGAATGTTTCTGGACAAGTAAAAACACCAGAATTTTCACTTCATTTAAAAGGAAACTCTAAATTTATGGGAGCGGTAATTGCTCCGAAAAGCAAAATAGAAATGGCAGAGAAATCTAATGCCAATATTCTAGGAGAAACTAAAAATTTGAATTTAAAATTAGCAGATTCTGCAAGTATTATGGCGCCGTATTTTTATGTAGATAATTTAGAAATTCTTAGTAAAAATGGTGCTTCTGCAGGATTAAATATAGACCAAGAAATGAAAGGAACTCTAGAAAATACCTCAAAACTCATTTTCTACGGAGAACCGCTCAATAAATTGACGAAAAAAGACAAAGCTTCTGTAGAAAACAGAAAATTGAAATAAGCATTGACGATTTGTCATTCTTAGAGAAACAAAGTGTAGCGAAGAATCTATTTTAAAAGATTCTTCATTCCGTTTCACTACATTCAGAATGACAGAAAATTAAAATTATAAAAAACAAAAAATTTAAATATATGACAACTTTGGAAAAAGCAAAACTTTGGTTATCAGATACTTTTGATGCAGAAACCAGAGCAACAGTTCAGAATTGGATTGATACCAATTCTCCAGAATTAGAAGACAGTTTTTACAGAGAATTAGAATTCGGGACTGGCGGAATGAGAGGAATTATGGGAGTAGGAACCAATCGTCTCAATAAATATACATTGGGTCAAGCAACTCAAGGTTTGGCAAATTATCTTCATCAGCAATTTCCGGGTGAGGAAATTAAAGTAGCGATTGCTTATGACGTAAGAAATAATTCTAAGGAATTTGGGAAAATGTGTGCAGATGTTCTTACTGCAAACGGAATTAAAGTGTTGCTTTTCAAAGAACACAGACCAACTCCAGAACTTTCTTTTACGGTTCGTGATAAAAAATGTAATGCGGGAATCGTTTTGACGGCTTCTCACAATCCACCAGAATATAACGGTTACAAAGTATATTGGAATGATGGAGCACAAGTAGTTCCACCAAATGATGAAAATATCATCAAAGAAGTTTACGCTACAAAATTCGAAGAAATTAAATTCAACGGAAATGATGATTTAATCGAATGGATTGGCGAAGAACAGGATGATGTGTACATCGATACTTGTATGGAAAATTCATTGTACCAAAATATTGGTAGAGATAATGTAAACATCGTTTTCACGTCTATTCACGGTACTACTTATACTACGATTCCTAAAGCTTTATCAAAAGCAGGTTTCACGAAAGTGGATTTGGTTAAAGAGCAAATGATTCCTTCTGGAAATTTCCCAACGGTAGAATCTCCAAATCCTGAAGAACCTGCTGCATTAACAATGGCAGTAGATTTAGCAAATATTACCAATGGTGATATCGTTATCGGTTGTGATCCAGATGGCGACAGATTAGGAATTGCGGTTAGAAATCTAGATGGCGAAATTCAGTTGTTGAATGGTAACCAAACCAATATGATTTTGACGTATTACATTCTTGACCAATGGAAAAAAGCTGGTAAAATTACAGGAAAAGAGTTTATCGGTTCTACGATTGTAACGTCTGACTGTTTCTTTGATGTAGCAGAAAAATTCGGAGTAGATTGCAAAGTAGGATTAACTGGTTTCAAATGGATTGGTAAAATGATTCGTGATGTAGAAGGTCAAGAAAAATTCATTTGCGGTGGCGAAGAATCTTTCGGATTTATGACAGGAGATTTCGTAAGAGATAAAGACAGTTGTGGTTCTATTTTATTGGCTTGCGAAATTGCAGCTGTTTGCAAAGCTCAAGGAAAAACCATGTATCAGTACATGATTGATATCTACAAAGAAATTGGTATGTATCAAGAAGGCTTGGTGAACGTGGTAAGAAAAGGAAGAACTGGTGCCGAAGAAATTGCTCAAATGATGGTAGATTTCAGAGAAAATCCTGTAAAAGAATTGGCAGGTTCTAAAGTTCTAGAAGTAAAAGATTTCCAAGAACAAACTTGTCTTAATGTAATTACAGGAGAGAGAAAAGTAATGAATGATATTCCGAAATCTAACGTGTTAATCTATTACACAGAAGACGGAACTAAAGTTTGTATCAGACCTTCAGGAACCGAGCCGAAGATTAAATTCTATTTTTCTGTGAAAGATAAAATTGAAAACGAAGCAGATTTCAAAGCTAAACAAGCTTCTCTGGAACAAAAAATCAATGAAGTAAAAAAAGATTTAAAACTATAAATATTTTAATCTAATGCTTTTAAGTTCACAGAAGTTTAACAAATCTTTAGGTTTTTAATCTTTTGTGAACTTTTTTATTTTATTTAAATTTGAAAAATCATTAACAACAAAATCTTAATAAAAAGTGGTTTCAAAACTCGCTCAAAACCTTATCGGTTCAGAAATTATTAAAATCGGTAATCAAGTAAACGAACTCAAAGCTCAAGGAGCTGAAATTGCCAACCTTACCATCGGTGATTTAGATTCTAACATTTATCCTATTCCTGCAGGATTAAAACAAAATATTCAGAAAGCTTACGCGGATAATTTAACCAATTATCCTCCTGCAAATGGCTTGCTTTCATTAAGAAAAGCAGTGGTAAAAGACATTAAATCTCGTTGGGATTTAGATTATTCTCCAGATGATATTTTGGTTTCTGGTGGTTCTAGACCGTTAATTTACGCTACTTTTAAAACTATTGTAGACGAAGGTGATAAAGTAGTTTACGCCGTTCCTTCTTGGAATAATAACCACTACGCTTACTTAACTTCTGCCAATGCAGTAGAACTAGAAGTTTCTCCAGAAGATAATTTTTTGCCAACAGCTGATGTAATTACCCCACATTTAGAAGGTGCAGTTTTATTGGCGCTTTGTTCTCCGCTTAACCCAACTGGAACCATGTTTACCAAAGAACAACTTTCAGAAATTTGCGAAGCGGTAATTGCAGAAAATAAAAAAAGAGGAGAAGGCGAAAAGCCACTTTACTTAATGTACGACCAAATTTATGCAATGCTTACGTTTGGTGATTCAGAACATTTTAATCCAGTTTCTCTTTATCCAGAACTTAGAGATTACACCATTTATATTGATGGAACTTCTAAATGTTTTGCAGCAACTGGTGTTAGAGTAGGATGGAGTTTTGGACCAACTAAAGTGATTGATAGAATGAAAGCACTATTAACACACGTTGGAGCTTGGGCGCCAAAACCAGAACAACAAGCAGTAGCTGAATTTTTAGATAATACACCAGCTGTAAACGAATTTGTGAATGATTTCAAAGGAAAAATTGCGCACAGTTTAGAAGTTTTACATGCAGGAATTCAAGAAATGAAATCTAAAAATTTCGCGGTTGATAGCATTAAACCAATGGGTGCTTTGTATTTGACCATTAAATTGGATTATGTAGGAAAAACCACTGAAGACGGAAAGGTTTTGAAAGATTCTACCGATTTAGTTTTCTACCTTATTGAAAAAGCAGGAGTAGCTTTAGTTCCATTTTCAGCATTTGGAAATTCTAGAGAAATGCCTTGGTTTAGAGCATCAGTTGGAGCTTGTTCTGTAGAAGATTTACAAAAAATGTTCCCGAAACTTGAAAATGCTTTAGCTAAATTAAAATAAATTTATCTCTCGCTGATTGAGCAAATTTAGAGGATTTTGATCTGCTAAATCAGCTCAATCAGCGAGATTTTTTAAATAAAATTTTCAAATTCAATAATGAATAATCTCGGAACCAGAAACTCGGAACTCGAAACGCTTAAAATTATCGCTGTCATTCCAGCTCGTTATGCTGCAAGTAGATTTCCCGGGAAATTAATGCAGATTTTAGGCGACAAAACCGTAATTGCTACTACTTATCAAAACGTTTTGGAAACTCTTCTATTTGATAAGGTTTTTGTGGCGACTGATTCTGAAATTATTTTTGAAGAAATTACCAAAATCGGCGGAAAAGCAGTAATGACTGGTGAACATGAAACAGGAAGCGACAGAATAGCAGAAGCGGTTCAAAACATTGATTGCGATATTGTCATCAATGTTCAAGGTGATGAACCTTTCCTGAAAACTGAACCTTTGAAACAACTGATTCAAGTTTTTAAAAATGATGTTGACAAAGAAATTTCATTGGCTTCGCTTAAAATCAGATTAAAGGAAAAGGAAGAAATCGAGAATCCGAATAATGTAAAAGTCATTACAGATTTACAGAATTTTGCGATGTATTTCAGTCGTTCTGTGATTCCTTATCCTAGAGAAACCTCTGTAGAACACTTGTACTACAAGCATATTGGTGTTTACGCTTTCAGGAAAGAAGCATTGTTGAAATTTGCAAACTTGGCGATGACTCCGCTGGAAATTTCAGAAAAAATAGAAGCGATTCGTTATCTGGAAAACGGAATGAAAATCAAAATGATAGAAACAGATTTCATTGGCGTAGGAATAGATGTTCCCGAAGATTTAGAAAAAGCGAAAGCAATTTTAAGTAGGGACAAGTCGTGACTTGTCCAAAAAGAAGAAAATTAATTTGAAAATTTGAAAAATTAAGTTGGTTTTCGTTTCAAAATCATATATTTGGAATCTCGAAAAAAAGATTGAATGAAAAAGATACTATTAATCGTAACAATTCTAGTAACCACCATATTTTCGGCGCAAACTGCTAAACAAATTATTGATAAAAATATTGAGTTAACAGGAGGCTTAACCAACTGGAAACTGCTGAATTCTATTATTCTACAAGGAAAAGTAATTCTAGGCGTAAATGATGAATATCCTATGAGAATTTATCAGCAAAGACCTAATCTTACGAAAACAGTAGTATTCATCGGGAATAAAGAAAATGTAATCGAAGGTTATGATGGTAAAAATGGTTACGCGATGAATTACGTGGTGAATAAACTTCAGGTTCAAAAAAATTACGTTCCAGAAAGCTTTGACACAGATTTTATCGATTATGAAAACAAAGGTTTTACCGCACAAGTTCTTGGGAAAGAAAAAGTAGGAGAAAGAGACTGTTATAAGGTAGAACTCACCAAAAATGTAAATAAAACCGTTTATTATTTTGATGTTCAGAACTTTTTACTGTTAAAAGAAGAAAAGAAAGACGAAACGTTGGTGTATTCTGATTTCAAAAAAGTGAATAATTTGGTAATGCCTTTCAGAATTGAAGCAACTACGCCGAAAAAAGAAGGAGATTACGTGATGATTCTCTATAAAATTGAAGTTAACAAAGCCTTTCCTGCCAATACTTTTAAGTTCTAATAAAACTTTACGATAAAAAATTTCTATGACTGCAATTTCTTTGGATTTTGCAGTTTTTTTATGACTAAATTTGAAATCAAATAAAATCAAAATGAAAAAAATATTATTTATTCTCATGGCATTTTTTGGACTTTTCTCTTCACAAGCGCAACAAGCAAAATCTATTCATTCTCTTAAAGTGAAAGCTTTAGATGGTAAAACCATTGATTTTTCTAAGTTTAAAGGCAAGAAAATCTTGATTGTAAATACAGCGTCAGAATGCGGTTTTACACCACAGTATGAAGGTTTACAGAAGTTGTACGAAACGTACAAAGACCAATTGGTGATTGTAGGTTTTCCTGCAAACAATTTTGGTGGACAAGAACCAGGAAGCAATGAAGAAATCGGTGCTTTTTGCAAAAAAAATTACGTAGTTACCTTTCCGATGGCGGCTAAAGTTTCTGTGAAAGGGAAAGATATTGCTCCCATTTTTAAATTTTTAACAGACAAAAAACTAAACGGAGTAAAAAGCACAACTATTCTTTGGAACTTCGAGAAATTTTTGCTCAATGAAAAAGGAGAGTTGATTGATACTTTTGTAAGTACTACGAAACCTACTTCTGAATCTATTACGAAATATTTTAAATAAAGAATCAAGAATAAAGGCAAAAGATAAAAGTTAACCGCAAAGTAATTTTTGCGGTTTTTTATTTTAAATCTGCATAATCAGCGAAATCTGCGGGAAATAGATAATAAAATTTGTGCATTCGTGGCAAAAACTATTCTTTTCCTTTTTCTGCAAAACTGAAAATACTGCCTAATTTTATTTTAGAATATCCGTAAGATTTTATTTTAGAAGAATTCACCAAAGCTTGTGCTAAAATGTCTGTTGGCAATGGTTTTTGAGATTCTAAAACGCCAAATTTATTGGCAAATTTTATAATTCTAGCGCCTAAAACTTCGCCAGTTCTGTCGGTGTTTTTTCGATCGAGCATTCCAGGTTGGAAAATGGTAATTTTATTAAAATGAAGCTTTTTTACTTCTTCTTCTAATTCGCCCTTCATTCTAGAATAGAAAATTTTAGAATTGGGATTGGCTCCATAAGCAGAAATCAAAACGAAATCTTCCACGCCATTTTCTTTGGCAGTTTTGGCAAATTGCAATTGATAATCAAAATCTACTTTTCGCTGTGCTTCCTTGCTTCCTGCGTCTTTCAAGGTAGTTCCGAGGCAAGAAAAAGCGACATCACCTTTTACCAAATCTTTCCATTCTTCTGGCTTTTCGAAATTTACTACATGATATTTTACTTTTTCAGAAGTAGATTCTACAGGTTTTCTTACAAAAGCATGAATTTCTTCGAAATCTTTATCTTGACTTAGTTTTTGAACCAAATCTTTTCCTGTAGCGCCAGTTGCTCCTATAATTAAAGCTTTCATATTTTTAAGTAATTGGTAATTAGTAGTTAGTATACATCTTTATGAGTATAAATTTAGTAAATTTGTTTTAATTGAGAATAAAAAAGTCTAATTACCAAAATACTAACTACCAAGTACTAAAATGTTAGCCGAAGAAATAAGAGAATATTGTCTCAACAAAAAAGGAGTTACGGAAGGTTTTCCGTTTGATGAAACTACTTTAGTCTTTAAAGTAGGTGGTAAAATGTTTCTATTAATGGCTTTAGAAAATCAACCATTGGTCTTTTCGGCAAAAAATACTGCAGATTATAACCAAGAACTCCGAGAACAATATTCCCAAATTTCAGGAGCTTATCACATGAATAAGACGCATTGGAATTCTGTAATTTGTGAAGGATTGAAGCAGGAATTCATTAAAAAACTCATTGATGATTCATATCAATTGGTGTATGAAAGTTTAACGAAGAAAATAAAATTAGAAATTTTAAATTCATAAAAAAAAGCATTCAGAATTTTCTGAATGCTTTTTGTTTTATAAAACATCTTTATCAAGATGCTGTTCTTCTTCTTTGTAATGTTCGTGAAGATGTACAGGTTCAGATTTTTTGGTTGTTTTCATTTGAATAATATCTACCAAAAGTGAGAATGCCATCGCAAAGTAAATATAACCTTTCGGAATTTCTTTGCCAAAACCTTCCACGATTAGTGAGAAACCAATCAATAGCAAGAATGAAAGTGCTAAAATTTTAAAAGCAGGATGTTTATTCACGAAATTGCTGATAGGTTCTGCTGCAAAAAGCATGATAATCACCGTTACAATCACCGCTACATACATTACCCAAACTTCTTTTACCATTCCTACTGCGGTAATAATGGAATCAATAGAGAATACCAAATCCATTAATAAAATTTGGAATATCACTTGTCCGAAACTCGTTACAATCATATTTTTAGTTACATCGCCATCTTCGCCTTCCATTTTATGATAAATTTCTGCGGTGCTTTTGTAGAGTAGGAATAAACCTCCAAGAATTAAAATCAAATCTTTACCTGAGATTCCCGTTTCGAAAACGGTAAATAAATCTTGGTCTAGTTTCATAATTTGACTAATCAAAAGTAATAAACCAAGTCTCATCACTCCGGCAAGAATAAGCCCGATTCTTCTGGCTTTTTTCTGTTGGTTTACAGGTAATTTATTCGCCAAAATAGAAATGAAAATAACATTGTCTATTCCTAGAACGGTTTCTAGTGCGATAAGAGTAAGTAAAGAAATTATAATTTCTGCTTCCATAGTTTTATTTTATGATTTTCACAAAACTATAGAAACTTAAGAATCTAATTTTATAAAATCTGATTGAAAATTTATATGATTCTAACTCTTAACTAAAGTTAAAATTTTCGGTCAAAATTTTGTCCTCATCTAATCTTTCGATGAGTTTTTCTAGCGATTCGAATTTAATTTCTTCGTGTAAAAAATATCTGAATTTTACCGTAATAACTTCGCCGTAAATATCTTGATTGAAGTCTAAAATGTACACTTCTGCAGTTAATTTATCACCATTTACAGTAGGATTAGTGCCAATGCTCATCATGCCTTTGTAAAATTGGTCTTTCACGAAAACTTCTACAATGTAAGCACCTTTTTTAGGCAAAAGTTTCAGCTCGTCTATTTCTAGATTTGCAGTAGGGTAACCAATTGTTCTTCCTAGTTTTTTTCCGTCAATTATTTTTCCAGAAAGAGTGTAGGAATAACCTAGCATTTTATTGGCGCCCACGATGTTTCCGTTTCCTAAGCAATTTCTAATTTTAGTAGAACTGATATTGAAATCGTCTTCATTTTTGATGGCTTGTAATTGCTCTACAGTAAAATCTAATTCGGAAGAAAGCTTTTGAAGCAGTTCGAAATTTCCAGATTTATTTTTCCCGAAAACGTGGTCGTGACCTATGATAATGTGTTTTACATTCAGTTTTTTGATAAGAATTTCACGGATAAATTCTTCTCCAGTTAAGTTTCTGAAATGTTCATCAAATTTTTGTAAAAATAAAGAGTCAATTCCAGCCTGTTTCAGTAAAAAAAGTTTTTCTTCTAAATTATTGAGCAGTTTGAGGTCGTCATTTGGGTTAAAAATTTTCCTAGGATGAGGCCAAAAGGTGAGCAAAGAAGTCTCTAAATTATTTTTTTTTGCCTTGTCCTTCAATTGATTGATGATGGAAATATGACCGAGATGAACTCCGTCAAACATCCCTAAAGAAAGAACTTTAGGAGATTTTTCGTGATAAAAATTTAAATCTTCTATGAGTTTCAAAACCGCTTACATTTTCTGTGTGCAAAGATGAAAAAAAATATTGATTTTTGATTATGTATTTTGAAGAGAATCACTATATTTGCACCACAAGAAAAAATAAAGCAATGGCAAACCAAATTAAAGGGAAAATTTCACAAATTATCGGTCCAGTTATAGACGTTCTTTTTCAAGAAGTAGAAGAATTACCAAAAATTTATGATGCTCTTGAAATTAAAAAATCAAACGGAGAAACTGTTGTATTAGAAGTAGAACAACACATTGGTGAAGATATGGTAAGATGTATCTCAATGGACGCTACTGACGGTTTACAAAGAGGGCAAGAAGTTGTAGCAACAGGAAACCAAATTACCATGCCTACAGGTGATGGTGTAAACGGAAGACTTTTTAACGTAGTAGGTAATGCAATTGACGGACTTCCTAATTTATCTAAAGATGGCGGTTTGCCAATCCACAGAGAAGCTCCTCATTTCGATCAGCTTTCTACTTCGGCTGAAGTTTTATTTACTGGTATCAAAGTAATCGACCTTATCGAACCTTATGCAAAAGGTGGTAAGATTGGTTTATTCGGTGGTGCTGGTGTAGGAAAAACAGTATTAATTCAAGAATTAATCAATAATATTGCTAAAGGACACGGTGGTTTATCTGTGTTCGCTGGTGTAGGTGAAAGAACAAGAGAAGGAAACGACCTTCTTAGAGAGATGTTAGAATCTGGTATCATTAAATATGGTGAAGGCTTCATGCACTCTATGGAAGAAGGAGGATGGGATTTATCTAAAGTAGATTTAGAAGAAATGAAAGATTCTAAATGTACCTTCGTTTTCGGACAAATGAACGAACCTCCTGGTGCAAGAGCTAGAGTAGCACTTTCTGGTCTTACTGTTGCTGAATATTTCAGAGATGGTGGTGAATCTGGTCAAGGTAGAGACGTATTATTCTTCGTAGATAATATCTTTAGATTTACACAAGCGGGTTCTGAGGTATCTGCACTTTTAGGACGTATGCCTTCTGCAGTAGGTTACCAGCCAACTCTTGCTTCTGAAATGGGAGCAATGCAAGAAAGAATTACTTCTACTAAAAACGGTTCTATTACTTCTGTACAAGCAATCTACGTTCCTGCGGATGACTTAACTGACCCGGCTCCAGCAACTACGTTTGCTCACTTAGATGCAACTACCGTATTAGATAGAAAAATTGCTTCATTAGGTATTTATCCAGCAGTAGATCCACTAGCTTCTACTTCTAGAATCTTAACTCCAGAAATTTTAGGAAATGAGCATTATGATACAGCTCAGAGAGTAAAAGAAATTCTTCAAAGATATAAAGCGCTTCAAGATATCATTGCAATTCTTGGTATGGAAGAACTTTCAGAAGAAGATAAATTAGTAGTATATAGAGCTAGAAAAGTACAGAGATTCTTATCTCAACCTTTCCACGTTGCAGAGCAATTTACAGGTCTTAAAGGAGCTTTAGTAGATATCAAAGATACTATCAAAGGTTTCAACATGATCATCGATGGTGAGTTAGATCACTTACCAGAAGCTGCTTTCAACTTGAAAGGAACTATCGAAGAAGCTATCGAAGCAGGTCAAAAAATGCTTGCTGAAAACGCTTAATAAATTTTAAATGTTAAATTTTAGATTTTAGATTTGATTTCAATAATTTAAAATTTAAAATCTATAATCTATAATTTGAAAAGA
This sequence comes from Cloacibacterium normanense, assembly GCF_003860565.1. Taxonomy (NCBI): domain Bacteria; kingdom Pseudomonadati; phylum Bacteroidota; class Flavobacteriia; order Flavobacteriales; family Weeksellaceae; genus Cloacibacterium; species Cloacibacterium normanense. Next base: position 1,192,017 of record NZ_CP034157.1, on the reverse strand, counting down.
AATGAATATTAAAATATTAACTCCGGAATTTGTAGTTTTTGATGGCGAAGTAGATTCAGTTCTTCTTCCTGGAAAAAATGGTGATTTCCATATCATGAAAAACCACGCCGCTATTGTTTCTTCTTTAGTGAATGGTAAAGTAAGAATTTTCACAAATGAAATTCAGAATGAAAATTTTGCAAAATTCTTTACCAAAGAAAACGAAAAGAACAGTGTTTTTTCTTATTCTATCAACAGTGGTGTAGTAGAATTTAGTAATGATAAAGGAATAATCCTTTGTGATTAAAATTCTTCACAATAAATTAAAAACTCGAGCAATTTTGCTCGAGTTTTTTGTTTTATAAGGTTAAGATGACTCCGTTTTCTTTTAAAATTTGCATCGGCTTAGAATACCAAAACAATTCGAAATCATCAAAATCTAACTCATATTTTGCTTTTAACTGGTTGAATGTTACGTTTTTATTAGAATGAATAGAAATTTCATCAATGGTTTCAAGAAGCCAAACTGCTTTTTCTTTTTCTAAATTGATGCTAAAAACATTGGTCTTTTCATGGAAGGTAAGTGTTGCCATTTCCCAAGAATTTCCTTTTTTGGTTTTAGTATAAAATTCAACTAACGGTTTTACACTTGTCCAAATGATTTTAGCGTTAGGTTTGGTGCTAAAGTGGTCTTCTTCTAATAAACAATCGTGAATATAATCAGGATGAATAGTGGTTTTTGAAATTTTAAAATCAAACCATTCTTGCAGTGGATTTTCAAAACAAATTCCGTGCATGTAATTGAATAGGGATTTTTTGAGTCCGAAACTAAATTTACTGTGGTTGATTCCGGTTTTATCTTGAAATTCCACATCATTATTGGCAAAAGTAATCTCTTTCAAGAGAGGAATTACGCCAAATTCTTCAGGATTTTTCCCAACAGGAGAATGTGCGGTCATGGCAAACTGATGCCAAAATCCGCTTTGTAAAATTCCCATTTCGAACATTTGACGAACCATTTCCAAAGAATCGATGGTTTCTTGTTCGGTTTGTGTAGGATAACCGTACATTAAATAGGAGTGAACCATAATTCCTGCTTCTGTGAAATTTCTGGTGACTTTGGCAACTTGAGAAACAGAAACTCCTTTGTTGATGAGTTTCAATAATCTGTCCGATGCTACTTCTAGACCGCCAGAAACCGCTACACAACCCGAAAGTTTAAGTAAAAAGCATAAATCTCGTGTAAAGCTTTTTTCAAATCGAATGTTTGTCCACCAAGTCACAACTAATTTTCTTCTCAAAATTTCAAGAGCCACTTCTCGCATCAGAGCTGGTGGTGCTGCTTCATCTACAAAGTGGAAACCGTTTTCAATTGTTTTTTCAATGAGTTCTTCCATTCTGTCTACCAAAATTTTAGCAGCAATAGGCTCATAAATTTTGATATAATCGAGCGATATGTCGCAAAAAGTACATTTTCCCCAATAACAACCATGAGCCATTGTGAGTTTATTCCATCTTCCATCGCTCCACAAACTGTGCATAGGATTCGCGATTTCTATTACGGAAATGTATTGATCTAAAGGTAAATCTGTGTAATCTGGCGTCCCAATTTCGGCTTGTTTATAATCGTGTCTTTCTGAGTTATTTTTATAAACAATTTCCCCGTTTTCTAAGAGGAAGGTTCGCTTGAATAAAGATTCTTCACTCTGCTCAGAATGACAAACGTTTTCAAAAAGTAATTCTATCGGAAGTTCACCATCGTCTAATGTGATGAAATCAAAAAATTCAAAAACTCTTTTGTCTTTTAAATCTCGGAGTTCTGTATTGGCAAAACCGCCACCAAAAGCCGTTTTAATCTTTGGATAATGATTTTTGATATGTTGAGCGCATCTAAACGCTGAATACAAATTACCAGGAAACGGAACGGAAAAACAAACCAGTTTCGGCTGCGTTACGGTAAGTTTTTTATCTAAAATTTCAAGAGTAAAGTTATCTACGAAAGTTTTGTCTGATTGAAGTTTTTGATACAATTCGTCAAATGAATTAGCACTTCTTCCCAGTCGTTCTGCATATCTGCTAAATCCAAAATTTTCATCAACATTTTCTATGATGTAATCTGATAAATCTTCTAAATAAAGGGTAGCGAGATGTTTTGCTTTGTCTTGCAGTCCCATGTTTCCAAAAGCATATTCCATATCATCTAACTGATTAAATCTGGATGCTTCTGGCAAGAAATTCATACTGCAAATTTGCCTTGCAAGTGTTGGTTTTTTGTTTTGAAGAAAAGCTATAACTTCATCTATGGTTTTGATGTATTCTTCTTTTAACGCGAAAATTCTCTGAACGTTTTCAGATAAATTTGCAGGCTTTACATTAAAAATTTCACTAACTCCTTTTTTGGAAAAAATTTCTAAGATAACTTCAATTCCCAAATCGATTTGATAACTCGAAATATTTTTGGTATTAAGAAATCCTTTCAAGTACGCAGTTGCAGGATACGGCGTATTGAGTTGGGTAAATGGAGGAGTGATGAGCAGTAAATCTTTCAAAAAAATGAATTTTTGCAAAGGTATGATTTTCCTATAGATTTTTGGAATAAAAAAAATCCGTCAGAAGAGTTTCTCACGGATTATATAAGTTTTAATTTTTTACTTTTATAAAGGTTTAAATTCTAAACCTTGTTCAGCAAGAAGTTTCTCTGCTTGTTCTTTGTAAACACCATTCACTAATTTATCATGAATAGCTTCAAAAGCAGCAAGAGTTTCATTGATTTCAGCATCTGTGTGAGAAGCTGTAGGAATTAATCTTAATAGAATGCTTCCTTTTGGTATTACTGGATATACTACTACAGAAGTGAAAATTCCGAAATTTTCTCTTAAATCTTTAACTAGAAGAGTAGCTTCTACTGGTGTTCCTTGCATGAAAACAGGAGTTACACAAGTGTTAGAGTTTCCTAAGTTGAAACCTCTGTCTAATAATCCTTTTTGGAGTTTTTCTACATTTTCCCAAAGTTTAGCTTTGATTTCTGGTCTTGTTCTTAAAAGTTCTAATCTTTTTAAACCTCCTATTACCATTGGCATCGTCAATGATTTTGCGAAAATTTGAGAACGTAGATTGAATTTTAAGTATCTGATGATTTCTTTGTTTCCAGCGATAAATGCACCGAAACCAGCCATAGATTTAGCAAAAGTAGAGAAGTACACATCAATTTGGTCTTGGCAACCCTGCTCTTCTCCAGCTCCAGCTCCAGTTTTTCCTAAAGTACCGAAACCATGAGCATCATCTACTAATAAACGGAAACTGTATTGTTTTTTGAATTCAGCAATTTCTTTAAGTTTTCCTTGTTGACCAGTCATCCCGAAAACTCCTTCAGTGATTACTAAAATACCGCCGCCGTTTTCTTCTGCAACTTTAGTCGCTCTTTTAATATTTTTTTCGAAGCTATCCATGTCATTATGACGGAACATGAAGCTTTTTCCCATGTGAAGACGAACTCCATCTACAATACAAGCGTGAGAATTAGAATCATAAACAATTACATCATGTCTAGAAACCAATGCATCAATTGTAGATAACATTCCTTGGTAACCAAAATTCAATAAATAAGCAGATTCTTTTCCTACGAAATCAGCTAATTCTCTTTCTAATTGTAAGTGTTGTTCTGTTTCACCAGACATTGCTCTAGCTCCCATCGGATAGAACATTCCGTATTCTGCAGCTGCTTTAGCGTCAGCTTCTAGAACTTCTGGGTGATTACAAAGTCCTAAATAATCATTTGCACTCCAAAAAATTACTTCTTTTCCTTGGAACTTCATTCTCGGGCCAATTGGGCCTTCTAATCTTGGGAAAATGAAATAACCTTCACCATAATCTGCAAATTGACCTAGAGGACCAGGATTTTCTTTAATTCTTTCAAAAATATCTTTCATTTCGATGATATTGTAGATTTGTATTTTAAATTTTAAAAAAATCAGATGCCAAGAAGGACATCTGAATTCTATTTTTATTTAATGTATTCTGTTTTAAAAACTTCTTCGTAATTATGGACACAATTATTGATGAATCCTTGTTCTTCCATCCATTTATCACTGTATACTTTGGTAATGTATCTAGAACCGTGGTCAGGGAAAATAAGGACTACTAAATCGTTTTCTGAGAAAGGATTTGCATTTGCATATTGTCTAAGTGCTTGTAAAACAGCTCCAGTAGTATAACCGCCCATAATCGCTTCTTTAAGAGCAATTTCTCTAGTACAATAAGCACTCATTTCATCATTTACTCTCACAAAATGATCTATTCTGTCAAAAAGTAAAGCGGATGGAATAAGATTTTTTCCTAATCCTTCAATTTGGTATGAATGAATTTCAGAAGGGTCTATTTCACCTGTTTCGTGATAGGTTTTTAGGATAGAACCATCTGCATCTACACCAATAATTTTGATATCAGGATTTTTTTCTTTTAAAAATTTAGCAGAACCAGAAAGTGTTCCACCAGTTCCTGTACATGCAAAAAGATGAGTGATTTTTCCTTCTGTCTGTTCCCAAATTTCTGGACCAGTAGAAGAATAGTGTGCGTCTATATTCAGCTCGTTAAAATATTGATTGATGTAAATAGAATTTGGCGTTTCTGCTGCAATTTTTTTCGCTACTTCATAATAAGAGCGAGGATCATCTGCAGGAACAGAAGCAGGACAAACGTATACAGTAGCACCCAAAGCTTTAAGATAAGCAATTTTTTCTGGCTTGGTTTTATCACTTACAGAAAGAATACATTTGTATCCTTTTATAATACTTACCATAGCGATAGAAAAGCCCGTATTTCCAGAAGTGGTTTCTACGATAGTAGCACCAGGAGTTAAAAGACCTTTTCTTTCGGCAGCTTCTATAATATGAAGCGCGATTCTATCTTTAGTAGAATGCCCCGGATTAAAAGATTCTATTTTAGCATAAACTTTTGCTGGAATATCCTTAGTTACTTCATTAAGTTTCACCATTGGAGTATTACCAATTAACCCGAGAATATTATCAAAAACGTTCGTCATTTTCTTCATTTTTCTCTAAAAAACCGTTTGCAAAAATAAGAAAAAAATCAAATAAATTTATCATTTTGTCCTAACATTTTGAAAGGAAAGCAAATAGAAATGATTTTTTTCATGTTTTTTGTTCAATTCTTTACCAAATTTTAAGCCAAACAAATGTTTAAATTTATTTTTTCATTTTTTTTCTTAAAATATTCTTAATAAATCTATGTTTTAGAAAATATCAGAATAAAAAAACTTAATTTCGCAACATTGTAAATTTTTAAAAATTTCTATGAAGAATTGGACTTTCAAAAAATGGAACACCATTTTAGGTTGGGTGGTTTTTGCCATTGCATTTTTCACCTATTTATCTACTATTGAACCTAATTTTAGTTTTTGGGATTGCGGAGAATACATTTCATCTGCTGTAAAATTAGAAGTTACTCACGCTCCTGGTGCTGCATTATTCCAATTAATGGGTGCTGTTGCAGCTATTTTTGGCTTCGGAGATGGTTCTAAATATTCTATAATTATCAATGCTATGTCTGCGCTTTTCAGTGCATTCACCATATTATTTTTATTTTGGACGATTACGCATTTCGTAAGAAGACTTTTGAATAAAGATTTCGAAGATGTAACCGTTTCAGACGAAATTGCCATTCTATTTGCTGGTGTCATTGGTGCTTTAGCTTTTACTTTTTCAGATACTTTTTGGTTTTCTGCGGTAGAAGGAGAGGTTTATTCTATGTCTTCTATGTTTATTGCACTTTTGGTTTGGCTCATTACGAAATGGGAAAACGAATATCATGACAGTGATAATGAACGTTGGCTCATTCTAATTTTCTTCATTACAGGGCTTTCTGTAGGAGTTCACATGATGGTAATGTTAGCAGTTCCAGCAGTTTGTTTGGTGTATTACGCTAGAAATTATGAATTTACTTGGAAGAGTTTTATCATCGCTAATTTGGTGACACTTTTCATTTTAGCAGTAGTTTTCAAAGGGATTTTCCCAATTATCATGAGTCTTTTCGGTAAATCTGAAATTTTCTTTGTGAACGGATTAGGCTTACCTTTCCATTCAGGAACAATTGTTGCATTTATCATTTTGTTTGCTTTAATGTATATAGGAATTTCTTATGCTAGAAAATCTAAAAGCAAATTATATCAAACCATCGCACTATCAGTAATCTACATGATTATTGGTTTTTCTTGTTGGTTAGTCATTCCGATTAGAGCGAATGCAAATCCGCCAATGAACCTTAATGATCCAGATAACGCCATCGGAATGTTAGATTATTACAATCGTGAACAATACGGAGATTGGCCAACTTCTTACGGACAAAACTATACTGCATATTTAGACAATTATGGAATTGAAAAAAATGATGATGGTAGTTATAAAACGCAGAAAACTGGTGATGTTTATGAGAAAAACGAAAAAACCGGTCGTTATGATATTGTAGGAGAGCGTTTTAATTACGTTTATTCTAAAGAACATGTAAGCATTATGCCGAGAATGTTCAATGAAGATGAAACCGTGATGAGCAATTACATTTCTATGTATGGAGCGCCAGATTTTGAATTCAATTATGACAATCAAGATATTGCAGATAATCCTCAGGCTAAAGAAGTTTTTGACCAATTAAGACAAAAATTTGAAGACGGAAGCATCACGCTTGATGATTACAAACAAGCCAGAGAATATGATTTAATCAAGGTTCATAGACCTACATTGGCACAGAATCTTACGTATTTTGTAGAATTTCAAATTGGATATTATTTTGTAAGATATCTCATGTGGAATTTTGTAGGAAGACAGAACGATTTAGAAGGTCACATGGAAAATACCAATGGAAACTGGGTTTCTGGTATTCCTGTAATTGATGAAATGCAATGGGGAAGTCAAAAAGATATGCCTGCAAAATTCAAAAATGAAAGTACGGTTTATTTCTTCTTTTTACCATTGATTTTAGGACTTTTGGGAGCATTTTTCCAATTCAACAAAGATTTTGGAAGATTCTGGGCGCTACTTTCTTTATTCGTGTTAACCAGTTTTGGAATTATTTTCTACACCGGTGTAAAACCTTTTGAACCAAGAGAAAGAGATTACGCAATGGTAGGAAGTTTCTATGCGTTTGCGATTTGGATAGGTTTTGGAGCTGCAGCAATTCTTTGGTATTTACAAGAAAAAATTAAATCAAATGCTGCTACATGGGTTACTGGAATTGTTTTATTAGGAGTTCCATTGATGATGGGCTTCCAAAACTATAATTCTCATGATAGAAGTGAACGTTATGCAGCTTATGATTTTGCTTATTCTTCATTAAAATCCCTTCCAAAAGATGATATTTTCTTTGTTTATGGTGATAATGATACGTATCCAATTTGGGGACTGCAAGAAACGGAGCAATTCAGAGATGATGTAAAAGTGGTGAATTTCACGCTTCTAGGAACACCTTGGAATATAGACCAAGTAAAACGCAGAACATACAATTCAATGCCAGTTCCGTCAGTTCTTACGCACGAAGAATACAGAGATGGAACCAATGATCAAGTGGTTTTACTTTCTGCAGAAGATTGGAAAAATTTTATTCAGAATAATGTAGATGCAGGAGTTCCAGAGAGTTTATTTGAGCCTTACAAAAAATATATGGTTCAAGATTCTATGAACATCAAAGACGCCGTAAATTTCTTGAGAAAAAGAAGTCCAGAAAAAGATGAAATTTTAAAATTACTTTTTGGAGAAGATAAATATGAGCGTTTTAATTTCTTGCCTGTTTCTAGATTTGTTTTGCCTGTAAATAAAGCAAATGCCGTGAAATCTGGAATCATTTCTGCTAAAGATTTACCGAATACAGTAGACCAAATTACCATAGACTACAGAAGAGGAAATATGTTTAAAGCCAATTATATTTTGATGGATATTTTGGCGAATTTCGATTGGAAACGTCCTATCAATTTCTCAGTGGGTGGAATTTATGATGACGAAAACATTTTCTATTTGAAAGAATATCTTCAATTTGATGGATTCAGTTATAGATTAGTGCCTATTAAAACAGAAGAAAGAGAAGATGGCGAAATGGGAAGAGTAGACGCTGAAGATTTATATAAAATTGTCAAAAATTACAAATGGGGCAATTTCAAAAATCTAAATGTTCACATGGACGAAACGTGTACACAGAATATCGTAAGTTACAGAAGTTCTGCAAGTAGAGCCGCAGAAGCATTGACTTTAGAAGGTAAAAAAGCTAAAGCTATCGAAGTTTTAGATTTGGCAAGCAGAGAAATTCCTTCTACCAAATATAACGACCCTCGTTCTCTAAGTGCAATGGTTTATGGATATATTGTTGCAGGTCAAGAACAAAAAGGATTGAAATTGGCAGAGCAATTAAAAAGAGATATTTTCGAAGAATATGACTATTATTTGTCGCTTTCTAAATATGAACAAAAATATGTGAAAAAACAGATGAATGCTCAACCTATCTTGTATTCATTGGTAACAGGAGCGGTTTCTGATGCGTATAAGAAAATCGGTCAAAAAGATAAAGGTTACAATTACTTGTTAAAATCCATCGAACCGATTGATAAGAGATTTAAAAATTTCATCAGTGATTTACAGATGGCAGGAAAAGAAAAAGCCTTCAACGAAGCTGAAAAAGTACAAAAAATCACACCGTTTTATTCTTATTTGTTTGAAGTGATGAAACCTTATGATTCTACTTATCCAAAAGAAAAAGAAGCAGAAATCACCAGACAAATGATGAAAGCTACGAACTAGTTTTTTAATTAAAATTCTATATAAAATCCGTTAGAAATATTCTGACGGATTTTTTTATGACTGAAAGTCTAAAATCTTTGACAGCGATTTTTTTAAAACTATATTTGTAAAAATTTACACGAAAAAATGTCTGAAACTTTACAGAAGTACGCGAAATTTCCTCTTTTAGCAGTAATTTTTACCGTTTTGGTAAAACTTCTTTTTTTGCTCACGCATCATATTCAGGAAGATGCTTTTATCACGTGGAGAGTAGCGCAAAATTTATTAGATTACGGTGTAATTGGTTTCAATGGAGAAACTAAAATTTCTGCTTCTACTACACATTTGTATGTGTTTGTTTCTTATATTTTTAATCTGATTTTTGGCAAAGAAAACTTCATATATCCATTATTGATTTTCAATTCATTATTGTTTACGATAGGGAGTTACTTTCTTTCAAAATTAATCCTCGAAAATCCTTTACATCAAGCTATTTTCATCTTCTTATTTGGCATTTTGCCACCATCTATTAAAATTTCAATTCTCGGAATGGAATACGGAATTCTGTTCTTTCTAGAAATGGCTTTATTGTATTTTGGGTTCAAGCAAAATAAAATTTGGGCGCAAATTCTTTTCCCTATTCTTATTCTTTTCACCAGAATAGATACAGTGATTTTCTTAGGAATTGTCTTTTTGGCCGATATTATTTGGAATAAAAAAATTCGTTGGTTCTACATTTTAGGTGGAATTTTAGGAGTTGTCGTTTTGATGAGTTTCAACTGGTTTTACTTCGGTGAATTGGTGAATAATACCATTGTTGCCAAAAGTGTGACGTATGCAAAAAACATGAGTTTGGCACTCCAGTGGAAATATTTCCTAATGAATTATGGTAATTTCTGGGGAATGCTGAAACTTCCAGGAGATTTTAATCCTTTCACGATTTTGGTTTTATTTTTTGAGCTTTTAGCGTTTTTATATATCGTTTCGAAGAGAGAAAGTAAAAACCTTTTCATCTGGATAATTTTCCTTTTTGGCTGGACAAAACAATTGATTTTTATTTCACAAAGGAGTTATTTTGATTGGTATTATTGGGTTCCACAGATTTTGCTTTTTGCAGTGATTTTGGTATTTGTTTTAGAGCAAAAAACATATAAATTGTGGTGGATTTCTCTGCTTTTGATTTTCTATATTTTACCGATGGCAGCTTTTCAAACGGTTCATTCTATCGCCACAGGAAACGGAGAGTGGAATTACAGAAGAAGCATTGGTTTGTTTCTAAAAGACTACGAAAAAGATAAAAATCAATACATTTTGTTAGAACCAGCTGGTTATATTCCATTTTTTTCAGGTTTAAAGGCAATAGATGAAGTAGGTTTGGTGGATAAAGAAATTCAAGCTGAAATCAAAAAAGACAAAGCCAATTATTGGAAAAACACCGTCGAAAAAAGAAAACCAAAGTATTTATTGGCTCCAAAAAATTTATTTGAAGGAAAAGATGGAAGTTTTTACCAAGAAAACTATCAATTATTGAAGGAATTTAGAATTAAAAATCACTTAAATTCTGACAATAAAATTTTAGAAAAAATATACAGATTAAAACCTTCTGGAACAGATTATAATCTCTACGAAAGAAAATAATTAACTCAACCTTTGCATTAACCTATGAAATACTGTGCTTTTTTACGCGGCGTAAACGTAAACGGAACTGCAATGAAAATGGCAGAAGTCTGTGATATTTTCAAAAAAGCAGGAATGAAAGACGTTTCTAGCGTTTTGGCAACAGGAAATATTTTATTTGAATCTGATGAAGTTCCAGAAAATTTAAAACAAAAACTGGAAAAGTCACTTTCCGAGCATTTTCATTACGAAGCATTTCTGTTTTTAAAAACTGATGAAGAAGTGAAGGGGATTTTAGAAAATTCTCCTTTTGAGAAAGACGAAAATCTACATATTTACAGTTTTATTTGTAATTCGGGAGACGAAAATCTTTTGATGCAAGAATTTCTAAAAACCAATCATCAAGAACAGGAAGAAGCCAAATTAATCAAAGGTAATTTTTATTGGAAAATTCCTAAAGGAAATACCCTTGACAGTGAGTTTGGTAAGATTTTGGGAAAGAAATCTTTTAAAAACATTCTAACCAGCCGAAATATCAACACCATCGAAAAAATTGTCAATAAATTTTTCATCCTTTAGGAAAGAGGCAAAGAAAATTTATCCATAAATTTAAGTAATTTTAGACCGCTAAAATCATTATAAAATGAAACTAAAACATACAATTATCGCTCTAGCAGCACCTTTCCTTATGAAAGCACAACAGGTAATGACGCCAGAAATTCTCTGGACGCTTAATAAATTCTCGGTTACCGCAGTAGAACCATCTCAATCTGGGCTATTTTACAGCGTAGGAAAAGTAGATTTGAAGACTGAAAAGACTAATAAAGAACACTTTTACTACGATTTGTCAAAAAATCAAACTTCTAAAGTTGATTTCGGTAAAAAATCTTTAATTCAGTGGGACAAAAACGGAATTTACGCTTCAGAAGGTGATAAAATCTATATTTCTAAAGACAGAGGATTGACTTGGACTGAATTTTATACCATTGGCGATGCAGACAATATTAACATTTCTCCAGATGGTAAAAAAATCGCTTTTAGTAAGTCGGTTCACGTAGAAAAATTGTTAGGAAAAGACAAATATTCTGACCTTCCTAAAACGACAGCTCAAATTTATACAGACCTTAATCACAGGCATTGGGATGCTTGGAACGAAGGGAAATACAATCACGTTTTCGTTGCCAATTTAGGTGAAGATGTTGCGAAAGCTAAAGATTTATTAGAAAATTTACCTTTTGATGCTCCTCAAAAACCTCATGGTGGAAGCGAAGATTTCGTTTGGAGTCCAGATTCTTCTAAAGTTTTATACGTTTGCAAGAAAAAATCGGGTAAAGATTATGCAACCAGCACTAATACAGATATTTATGCTTATGATTTAGCTTCTGGTAAAACCGAAAACTGGACAGAAGGAATGATGGGATACGATGTAAATCCTAAGTTTTCGCCAGATGGAAAATCTTTGCTTTGGCAATCTATGGCGAGAGATGGTTATGAAGCAGACAAAAATGACATTGTAGTGATGGATTTGGCTTCTAAAAAAATCACAATTCTTACTAAATCTTGGGACGAAAGTGTAGTGGGAGATGTAGCATGGAGCCCAGATTCTAAAAATATTTATTTTTCTACCGCTTACAGAGGTGTAAAACAGCTTTTCTACATCGGTTTAGATGGGAAAGTGAAGCAAATTTCTGGTGGTAATTTTGATGTGAATGAAATTATTGCCTTCCAAAGCGGAAATATTTTGGTAACCAGAACAGATATTAATCATAATGCAGATTTATTTAAAGTTAATGTAAAAGACGGAAGTATGTTACAGCTAACTTCTATAAATAAAGATACTTACGCTAAATTATCTCAAGGAAAATCTGAACTGAAAATGGTGAAAACTTCAGATGGTAAAGAAATGGGAGTTTGGTTCCATTATCCACCGAATTTTGACCCAAATAAGAAATATCCTACACTTTTATATTGTCAAGGAGGTCCGCAATCTGCTTTAACTCAATTTTTCTCTACGCGTTGGAATTTCGCTTTAATGGCTGCAAATGATTACATCGTAGTTGCGCCAAATAGAAGAGGAATGCCAGGTTGGGGAACCAAATGGAATGAAGATATTTCTAAAGATTGGGGAGGACAACCAATCAGAGATTATTTAGCAGCGGCAGATTTTGCAAAAACTTTACCTTATGTAGATGGTGATAGAATGGCTGCAGTTGGCGCAAGTTACGGTGGTTACAGCGTTTTCATGTTGGCAGGAGTTCACGAAAATAGATTCAAAACGTTTATTGCTCATGACGGATTGTTTGATATGAAATCTTGGTACGGAACTACCGAAGAATTATGGTTTGCCAATTGGGATTTAGGTTCGCCTTGGGAAAAACCTTTACCAAAAGCGTATACAGATTTTAACCCAATCAATTTTGTAGACCAATGGAATAAGCCAATTATGGTGATTCAAGGAGGTCTGGATTTCAGAGTAGGTTATGAACAAGGTCAGGAAGCTTTTCAAGCAGCAAAAATGAAAGGTCTGAAAACCAAATTCCTTTATTTCCCTAATGAAAACCACTGGGTTTTACATCCTCAAAACGGTCTAGTTTGGCAAAGAGAATTCTTCGATTGGTTGAAAGAAACTTTGTAGAAATCAGAAATAGATTTTTATTTTATCAATAGAAACGGGCTTTAGCCCGTTTTTCTTTTTTTGTATATTTGAGTTGGCTTTAGCCGAAACTTATTTTAAAATGCAAAAAATATCCTCATTTCCACCAATCATTGATAACGAATCAAAAATTCTGATTTTGGGCTCTATTCCAGGAGTTAAATCTTTGGAAATGCAACAATATTACGCGCATCCTCAAAACAAATTTTGGAAAATTATTTGTGAAATTTTTAATGAAGATTTTACTACCGATTACTCTGAAAGAATTAAAATTTTAGAAAAATACCACGTTGCACTTTGGGACATAATAGAAACTTGCGAAAGAAAAGGTAGTCTAGATTCTGAAATAAGAAATGAAGAAGCGAACAAAATAGGAGAGTTGTTACAGAATTTCCCAAATATAAAAGCTATTTTCTGTAACGGACAAAAATCTTACAAAAATTTACAGAAAATTTTACTAAAAGAATTTCATCTGCCAATTATTGTTTTACCTTCTACAAGCCCTGCTCATGCAAGTTTGAGGTATGAAGAAAAATTATTATCTTGGCAAAAAATTAAAAACTATTTACCATGAAAAAATTATTTCTTTCTTTCGTTTTACTATTTTCTTTATTTGTTTTTTCTCAAGAGTATCAATTTGATAAAAAATGTGTTAGTAATTCCACTAGAATTAGTCCAAAAATTGGAAATAAAAATTCATGGAAAAGTTATATTTATTTTAATTCTAGCAACAATAATTATTATATGAATCAAAGAAATGATGATTCTTATTACTATATAACTGATAATTCTTTAAAAGAGGTTATTGCTTTACAACGTATAAACAGTGAAAAACCATATTATTCTTATTTAGATAAGAAAACTTTTGATTACAGTTATAGTGAAAAAGAAATTGGAAAAATAATAATAAAAGAATTAGCAGAAGATGAGTTCCTAGTTCAATGTTTTGTAAATGATGATTCTAAAAAAACAAATTTAGAAGTGAAATTTAAATTATATAAATCAAAAACTCCAATGATTGAAATTAGGTTTATGGATTTAGGTCAAATTATTCATAAAAAAATATACGATTCTTTAAAGGAAAGATTAAATGGAAATAATTTTTGGATTTTATATGCTGAAGTAGATTACAAAAATGGATATAAATTTCTATTTGAGTTTGATGACTGTGAAGAAATAGCTCTTAATCTGAAATTTAACTAGTGTTTTTTCAAAATACTTCCCAAAACACTTGACAACCCCTGTTTTCATATCGTATATTTGCAGGCTTAAAAAATTTAAATAAAATCCGTAAATTTTATGAAAACATCTGATTTCAATTTTCACTTGCCAGAACATTTGTTGGCAGAACACCCTTCAGAACACAGAGACGAAGCAAGATTAATGGTTCTTGACAGAAAGACACAAACCATTGAACATAAACTATTTAAAGACGTAATCGATTATTTTAACGAAGACGATTTATTTATCTTTAACAATACCAAAGTTTTCCCAGCTAGACTATACGGAAATAAAGAAAAAACTGGTGCTAAAATCGAAGTTTTCTTATTAAGAGAACTTGATAAAGAAACCAGAGTTTGGGACGTATTAGTAGATCCAGCTCGTAAAATTAGAATTGGAAACAAACTTTTCTTTACAGAAGATGAATCTTTGGTTGCAGAAGTAATTGATAATACTACATCTAGAGGTAGAACGCTAAGATTTTTATTTGACGGTTCTTATGAAGAATTTCGTGCTAAATTAAAAGAATTGGGAGAAACTCCACTTCCTAAATACATCAAAAGAGAAGTAGAACCAGAAGATGCAGAACGTTACCAAACGATTTATGCTAAAATAGAAGGTGCAGTAGCTGCTCCAACTGCAGGTTTACACTTTTCTAAGCACTTAATGAAGCGTCTAGAAATCAAAGGAATTAACTTTGCAGAAGTTACACTTCACGTAGGTTTAGGAACATTTAACCCAATCGAAGTAGAAGATCTTTCTAAGCACAAAATGGAGTGTGAAGAAGCAATTATCGACGAAAAAACTGCTGATATTATCAACAAAGCAGCTGATGAAAATAGAAGAATTTGTGCTGTAGGAACTACTACAATGAGAGCATTAGAAACTTCTGTTTCTTCTAACAAAAAGATTTCTGCTTACCAAGGTTGGACCAATAAATTTATTTATCCACCTTATGATTTTGGGGTAGCAAACGCTATGATTACCAATTTCCACACGCCAAAATCTACATTAATTATGATGATTGCAGCTTTTGCAGGAACAGATTTTATCATGCACGCTTATGAAGAAGCCGTGAAAAATGAATATAAATTCTATTCTTACGGAGACGCAATGTTGATTTTGTAAGATTAATTTTAAAATAATTTTCTCGCAGATTTGGCTGATATTGCAGATGAATTAAAATCTGCTAAATTTGCTGAATCTGCGAGACTTTTTTATATGAAAGATATCAGAACATTAAGTTTAGAACAGCTCAAAGAATATTTTGTCACTCTTGGCGAAAAACCTTTTCGTGCGAAACAGGTTTATGATTGGTTATGGTCTAAAAATCTTCATTCTATAGATGAAATGACCAACCTTTCTAAAGAGTTGAGAGAAAAAATTTCTCAAGAATTCACCATCAATCCAATTTCTGTGGATTTATTGCAAAAATCTAAAGATGGAACCATCAAAAATGGAGTAAAACTTCATGACGGTCTTTTGGTAGAATCTGTTCTCATTCCTACAGAATCTAGAACTACTGCTTGTGTTTCTTCGCAAGTAGGTTGTAGTTTGAACTGTGAATTTTGTGCAACGGCAAAACTAAAAAGGATGAGAAATCTAGAAGTTGCCGAAATTGTAGACCAAGTTGCTTTGATTGATAAACAGAGCAAACTATATTTTGATAGACCTTTGTCAAACATCGTTTTTATGGGAATGGGAGAACCTATGATGAACTATAAAAACGTAGTAGATGCCATCAGAAAAATTACCCAAGAAGACGGTTTGGGAATGTCTGCACGAAGAATTACCGTTTCTACTTCTGGAATTCCAAAAATGATGAAAATGCTTGCTGATGAAAATTTGAAAGTCAAATTAGCGCTTTCTCTTCACTCAGCAATAGAGCATAAAAGAAATGAAATTATGCCTTTTTCCACAAAATTTCCGTTAACAGAAATTATGGAAGCGATGCAATATTGGTATGATAAAACTGGAAGTAGAA
The DNA here is from genome assembly GCF_003860565.1 of Cloacibacterium normanense. Classification (NCBI taxonomy): domain Bacteria; kingdom Pseudomonadati; phylum Bacteroidota; class Flavobacteriia; order Flavobacteriales; family Weeksellaceae; genus Cloacibacterium; species Cloacibacterium normanense. The sequence goes on along the minus strand of NZ_CP034157.1, from coordinate 1,175,786 downwards.
TCACCTTTGAATATTGTGTTTGGAAAGGAATTAATGATGGCGACGAAGATATAAAAGCTTTGATAAAATATTGTAAACAAGTTCCTTGTAAAGTGAATTTGATTCAATATAATCCAATTGGTGAAGGAAAATTCGACCATAGAAGTGTAGAAGCCGAAGAAAAATATGTTCGTGAGTTAGAAAAAGCGGGGATTACAGCTTTGGTGAGAAGAAGTAGAGGTGGAGATATTGACGCAGCTTGTGGACAATTGGCCAACAAAAATTCTGGAGAATAAACTCTATGAAAAAATTCATTCTTGTTTTTCTATTTTTTAGTTTTCTTTTTTCTTTTTCTCAAAAAACAGAAAAGTTAGCTCTTAGGAAATACAAAATTGCCACGTTATCAGATTCTTTGAAAGAAACATCTGGTCTTACTTTTCTTAAAGATAAACTCTATACTTTAAACGATGGCGGAAATACCAATGAAATTTTTGAAATTGATAAAATTTCTGGTAAAATTTTATCAAAACTGAAAATTAATTTTCCGAATAAAGATTGGGAAGCGATTACCAGTGATGATGAAGATTTTTATATAGGCGATTTTGGGAATAATGCTGGAAGTAGAAAAGATTTAGCTATTTATAAAACTGATTTTCAGGGAAATTATTCTAAAAATTCCTTTAATTATTCTGCACAAGACGATTTTTCCATACGATATCTTTCTCATAATTTTGATGCAGAAGCCATGATTTTCCTTAATGAAAAAGTTCATGTTTTTTCGAAAGAATGGAGTTCTAAAAATATTTCTCATTATACTATTGACTTACAAAAATCAGAAAATCAATCAATTGTGAATTTGGAGTCTTTTCATACAGGATTTGTCATTACAGATGCTGCTTATTTTCAAGGGAAATTATATGTGGTAGGTTACACTAGAAAAGCGAAAGTGTATTTGATGATTTTTGAGGGAAATTCTGAAGGATTATTTTTCTCTAAACCATTGAAAAAGTATAAGTTAGGCTCTTTTCTTTCGGTGGGGCAAGTAGAAGGAATTGCAGTGAATAAAGATGGAATTTATATTTCTAATGAAGATTTTTCTAAGTTTATTTTCAGTGTAAAACAGCGTTTGTATTTTATTCCTTTCGAAAAGTTAAAATAATTTTTTTATTGCATTCAACGGATTATGTAAGTATAGTTTTAATTAATTATATTTGTATGAATTTATAATTATTGTCAATAATCATTCAATTTATAGCGTGTCAAACATCGTAGAAGAAATCAAGAAGCCGATTAACGAAGAAATGAAACTTTTTGAACAAAAGTTTTATGAATCTATGCAAAGCAGAGTTCCTTTGCTTGATAAAGTTACTCGTTTTATTGTAACCACCAAAGGAAAGCAAATGCGACCAATGTTTGTATTTCTTACCGCTCAATTGGTAGGAAATGTAAATGAAAAGACGTTTCGTGGCGCTTCTATGATTGAGTTGATTCATACTGCTACTTTGGTTCATGATGACGTAGTAGACGAAAGTTTCAAACGTCGTAATTTCTTTTCTATCAATGCTTTATGGAAAAATAAAATTGCGGTTTTGGTGGGTGATTATTTACTATCTAAATCGGTTTTACTTTCTACAGATAATAAAGATTTTGATTTATTGGCTGTTATTTCTAGAACCATCAGAGAAATGTCTGAAGGAGAGTTGCTTCAATTAGAAAAAGCCAGAAAATTAGACATTACAGAAGACGTTTACTATGAAATTATTCGTCAAAAAACGGCTACACTTATTGCAGCTTGTTGCGAAGTGGGCGTTTTGTCTAATGGTGCTGATGAAGTTTTAGCCAAAAAAATGCAAGATTTCGGTACTTATACAGGAATGGCGTTCCAAATCAAAGACGATTTGTTTGATTATCTTTCTAAAAATATTATTGGAAAACCAGTTGGGATTGACATAAAAGAGCAAAAGATGACTTTGCCGCTTATTCATACTTTGAAAACGGCGAATGAAGCTGATAGAAAGTACTATTTCAATACTATAAAAAGATATAATAACGACCAAAAACGCGTAAAAGAGCTGATAGAATTTGTGAAAAAATCTGGTGGACTGGATTATGCAATTGGTGTAATGAAAGATTTTCAGCAAAAAGCAAAAAATATCCTTGCAGAATTCCCTGATTCTGACGCGAAACATTCTCTTAATTTGATGCTTGATTACGTTATAGAGAGGAAGTTTTAATATTTTCCTTCATCATTTTAATGAAGTACGAAGGTTTAATCTCAAATTTTCTTTGGAAATTATCCGAAAATGCCTCAGCATTTGTAAATCCTGCAATATTTGCCAATTCTTTGATGTCTCTATTCAAGTATTTATGTTCTGTTTTGAGCAATTCTACAACATATTCTAACCTTAAGTCATTGAGATAATTACTAAAGTTTTTCTCTTTATAAACATTAATAATTTTAGATAGATAAGTTGGATTGGTTCCCAGTTTTTCGCTGAGTAATTTTTGAGTGATTTTATAGTCTAGAAATTGTTGTTCTTTTTCGAAAATTTCTAACTGTTCTAGAATATATGTAATGGTTGATTCACTAAGTCCCGCGATTTTTGGAGTTAAAGTTTTATCCTCTTCAACAATTGTATCTGGGATTTTCTCGATTTCTGTTTTTTTTTGTGAAATTATTTGTTCAAAACGTTCTTTATATCTCCTTTGTATTTGGAAATATTTATAAGTAGAAAAAGAAATCAATACTATACTTATAATGATTACAAAAAGCGTGAGATATTGATGAATTTTTAAGCTGTTTTCAATATTATTTTTCTCTTCAATAAGCTTTTGAGTATCATATTCTTTATGAATTTTGGCAAAAAGATATTTGTAGTTCTTTTCATAAGATTTATCCAAAGACATTAATTTGTTAATGTATTCGAGTTGCTTATCTGTGTTATTTTTAGAAGCGTAGTATTCTATAAGTAATTCGTAAGCAGGTCTATATTGAGGATTTCTATTTATTCCTATATAATATTCCTTATCTAATTTTTCAAAATATTTTACGGCTTCTTTTTTGTTTCCTAATTGCCAATAGGACATTCCTATGTAAAAAATTTCTGTGTAGTGAGGCCAACTATCTTGGTATAAAGTTTGAGCCTTCTTCAATTTTTCTATAGCCAAAAAATAATTTTTAAGAAAATAAGCGTTGGTTCCTTCGCAAGAAATAAAATATGCATAATAAAAATTAGATTTGTTTTCTTTAATATATTGAAAAGCTTTTTTTAATAATATTTCATTATCAGAAAATTGATTTAATTTTGAGTTGATGTCAATCAAATTGATTAAAGAGTACATAAACATCATTTCATAATTTTTCCCGTAGGTCTGCGATTTATCAAGATTTACAGAAAAGAAATTTACACATTTTTCATATTCCTTTTTGGCATCAGATAATCGACCTAAATACAAATAATTTTGAGCAATAGAATAAATTGTTTGATATTTTAAATAATTATCATTTGTTTTTTCTGCAATTCTGTTAGCAAGCATTAGATAATTAGAAGCAACATCGTGTTGGTTTTTTGCAATAAGTAGAGTAGATTTATTAATGTATGCTTCTGCTAGTATAGAATTATCATTTATTTTTTTAGCAACTAATATAGCACTATCAGAATACTTGACTTTATATTTTTCAGAAGGATTTTGACTGGCATATCTGTAGGCATAAACTAATGCTTTTAAATTATTTTCTTTCTTGGATTTTTTGATGTAAAATTGGATTAATGGCGATGCATTAGCATTGTTATAAACTAAACTATCAATTTTATGTTCTAATTGTAAAAAAGATAAATTTTCTATTTTTTTTCCTTGAGCGTTTGTTGGTATTTGGAGAAAAAATAGAATTATAAAAACTAAGTTTTTGATTATTAGGTAGTTATTGATTTTTGCTTTCAATTTTCACTTTTCTACAATGATAAAACAAAAAATTGAAATAAGAAATATGATATTTTTTCAAAAAATCCCGGTTGATTTTTATGAATTCCGAGTTCAGTTTTTAGTAAGAAAATAATGAAAAGAGTAGTTTTGTTTCATCTTAAAACACGATAAAAAGAGGTAAGATTTAATGACCAAAAAAAACATTACTATTTAGAATAGTAAAGTTCTTCTTCAAAGGGGACTTCAACATGAAAATGTTGAAGTTTTTTTATTTAGATGTTTTTAAGAATGTGTTTTAATATTTTCCTTCATCATTTTAATGAAGTATGAAGGTTTAATCTCAAATTTTCTTTGGAAATTGTCAGAGAAGTTTACCGCATTCGTAAAGCCTGCTAGAGATGCTAGATTTTTGATATCATAGTTTAAATAGGTAGCATCATTTTTCAGTAGTTCTATAATGTAGTCGATTCTTAGATCATTAATATAATAGTTAAAATTCTTTCCTTTGTACACATTAATGATTTTAGAAAGATAAGGTATATTGGTGTTAAATTCTTCACTTAAAAGTCTCAATGACATCTGATTATCAGTAAACCTAAGTTCTTCTTCGAATTTTTCTAGTTGTTGCAAAATATTTTGAACTAAAATAGGATTGAGACCAGGTATTTTGTTGTAAAATTCTAGTTCAGAAGAATTTTTTGGAGCGGTAATTTTTATTTTGTCAGTTATGTTAAGAGTTTTTGGATTTAGATCATCTTCCTGTTTTGATTCTACTTCTGCAAGAGTCTCTATTTTTTCTAAAATATTTTTCTGTGAAATAATTTCTTCAAATTTTTCTTTATATTTTTTTTGTAAAGAGTTATAACGATTCCAATAGAATAATGATGCAAGGATGGTTATTAATAATATTGAACTAATTATAGTTCTTTGATTTTTTAGAGAACTTTCAATTTTGTTCTTTTCATTTATGAGTTTATGAGTATCATATTCTTTATTAATCTTAGAGAATAGGTACTTATAATTTTTTTCATAATTTTTATCAAGAGACATTAAGGTATTGATATATTTTAATTGCTTATCTCTATTACCAATGGAGTCATTATACTTAATTAATAGTTCATATGCTGGTCTAAATTCAGGATTTAATTTTTTTGACTTGTCATATTCTTTATCAATTTCCTCAAAATATTTAACTGCTACATCTCTTTTCCCAAGTTTCCAATTTGAAAGGCCAATGTAAAAAATATCATTTAAATGTGGCCATTGGTCATTATATAATCTAATTGCTTCTGAAAGTTTTTTAATTGCTAAATTATAGTTTGCATTATAAAATGCTTCAGTGCCTTCTGATGAAATAAAATATGGTTTTAAATGTTCAAAATTATTTTTATAAATAAAATCGTATGCTTCCTCTAATAGAGATATATTTTCTTGATGTTTTCCAATTCTTGTATTAGAATCTATTAAACTCATAAGAGAAAATATATAATATGTTTTGTAGTCTTCGTTTAATACTTTTTTATTAAGATTAACTTTAAAATAGTTATAACAATTTACTAATTCTTTGTTTGCATCTTCATGTAAGCCGAGGTAGATTTTATTTTGAGCAATAAAATATGTGGTTTTATTTATTATATAATTATCATTGAGTTCTAAAGAGTATTTATTTGCTATTAATATATTATCAAGCGCCTTCTGATATAAAGACTCATCCATTAGAATAACACCTTTATTAAGATATGCGTCAGTAATTAAAGTTTTATTTTCAGTTCTTTTACTTGCAATGAGAGCGCTGTCAGTATATTTAAAGTTTATTGGAACTGGATAAAATTTACTAGCATATCTGTAGGCTATATATAAGGATTCATTACTGTTTTCTTTTTTGGATTTCTTTATGTAAAATTTAACAATTTTAATTCCTTCATCTGGGTTTGAATAATATAAACTATCAATTATTTTTTCAATTTCTTCATTATCCATTCTTTCTAAATTAATATTTTGACTAAAAGTATTAACTGAAAAAAAAAGAATTGTAAAAAATAATATTTTTATATTAAAACGTTGATTCATAGCAAGTTGATTAATTTAATCAAATTATTTTTTTTGACTTCAAAAATTAATTTTACAATAATACTGTTATTTTTTCTAAAATTTATCATAATTTTTATAAAACAACAGTAATTCTTTATGAAATGACAGTTGAAAAATTTGTTTGTAGATAAACTTTCACGATACATTTGTAAAAAAATTAGTTATGAAAAAAACAGTTCTTTTTTCTATTGGAGTATTAAGTGTTTTATTTGTTTCATGTAGACAAAATGATAATATTTTAAGTAATGAAGATGTTACAACTCTAAAGATTATTCAAAAAAATAGAAATATTAGAGATACCGCGTCTGTAAAAACTTTCAGCATAGATACTCAATCAAGTTTATCAGAATTTGATGATGTGGTTAAGCCACCAAAATAAATAAATCTAATAAAAAAGTAAGATAAAATTTTTTTCATCGTTTGTGTTTTCTCTTTTCGCTGTTTGTTCTCAGAACAGCGAAAGAGATTTTTGAAGAATTTTTTATTTAAATTTTTTGAAAGATTTAAAATAATATTTATAAAAAGTAAAATAAAATTTTTTTTCATCGTTTGTGTTTTCTCCTTTCGCTGTTTGTTTTCGTAGCAGCGAAGGAGATTTTTAAAGAAATTTTAAAATACAATTTAAAGGAATATCTAAGATTTACTTTGTTTATATTCTTAAACATATTTTAATCTTAAGAAATTTAAAATATTAATTTAAAAATTTACTGTTATGAAAAAATTTACACCAATATTGTTAGCATTGGCTTCAATCGCAGTATTATCATTTAAACAATCTAATAGTTCAGAAAAATCTGATGATGTTTTGAGTAAAAATGACATTGAGATTTTAGAAATTATACAAAATAAAAGAAAATTAAGAAATAGTAATGAAAATAAGACTACAGTAGTTTTACATAATGAAGAAGAAGCATTAAGATTTCTTAATAAGTAATATTCAGCTAAAATAAATCTAATAAAAGTAAAATAAAATTTTTTTTCATCGTTTGTGTTTTCTCCTTTCGCTGCTTGTTCTCAGAGCAGCGGAGGAGATTTTTTAAAGACATCATCACAATTATTCATACATTCATATTAATTAAGTTGAGCTTAACACAGTATTTCACTAGAAATATTGTGTTTTGTTTTGTAATTGAAAAATAATCAAAAAAATCAATTTATTTTATCAATTCCATAATTTTATTATCTTTGTAAAAATCCTTATCCAAGATATGCAAACTACTTATATCGAAACACAAACAGTTTCTTTTCAAGATTTTAAGAATCAAATATTAGCAGACTATAAACTAGGTAGAATTTCTCGTGAAATGTCTTATATAGCAAGAAGAGAAGTTTTAACAGGTAAAGCTAAGTTCGGGATTGTAGGTGATGGTAAAGAATTACCACAATTAGCCATGGCAAAAGTTTTTAGAAATGGAGATTTTAGAAGTGGCTATTACAGAGACCAAACTTTCGCATTAGCAGTTGGAGGTTTATCAGTAGAGAGTTTCTTTGCACAATTGTATGCAGATACTTCTGTAGAAAGAGAACCTGCTTCAGCTGGTAGACAAATGAATGGTCACTTTGCAACACGCAGTTTAAATGAAGATGGAACTTGGAAAGATTTAACTCAAATTAAAAATATATCATCTGATATTTCTCCAACTGCAGGACAACTGCCTAGACTTCTAGGTTTGGCTCAAGCTTCTAAGGTTTACAAATCAGTTAAGTTTCACGGTTCAGAGAAATTCAGCAATAATGGAAACGAGGTTGCTTTCGGAACCATCGGTGATGCGTCTTCTGCAGAAGGTCATTTCTGGGAAACTTTGAACGCTGCTTGTGCTTTACAAGTTCCTATGATTTTATCAATTTGGGATGATGGTTACGGAATTTCTGTTCCTACTCATGACCAAAGAGCAAAAGAAGACATGGCAGAAATGCTTTCTGGTTTCCAAAGAAAAGAAGGAAAAACAGAAGGTTGCGAAATTATTCAAGTAAAAGCTTGGGATTATCCTGCACTTCTAGACGCTTATGCTAGAGCCGAACATTTTGCAAGAACAGAATCTGTTCCTGTGGTAATTCACGTGACAGAGGTAACTCAACCACAAGGTCACTCTACTTCTGGTTCTCACGAAAGGTATAAATCTGAAGATAGATTGAAATGGGAAGCAGATTTCGACGGCTTAGAAAAATTTAAAGAATGGATTCTTAATTATTCTATAGAAATTGAAGGAAAAGAAGAAATTTTAGCAACAGTAGAAGAACTTGAAAATTTAGAAAAAGAAGCGAAAAAAATTGCAAAAGACGGTCAGAAAAAAGCTTGGGAAAATTATAGAAATTCTATAGAAATTCTTAAAAATGAAGTACTTCCGTTAGTAGAGAATCTAAAATCTCAGAATAGCGAAGTAGAAGCAGAACTGCAAAAATTCGGTGCATTGATTTCTTATGCTAAAAAGGATGTATTCAGTTTGATGAGAAAAGTTTTGCTTTTGACTAGAACTCATCAATCTACTGAAAGACAATGGCTTGCTTCTAAATATCAACAGCTTTTAGCGCAAGAAAAAGATAATTATTCTTCACACTTGTATTCAGAATCTGAATGGAAATCTACCAATGTAAAAGAAGTAAAACCAGTTTACTCAGAAAATTCTGAAATGGTAGATGGAAGAGTAGTGGTAAGAAATAATTTTGATAAAATCTTTGAAAAATATCCTGAAACTTTGGTTTTCGGTGAAGATGCAGGGAATATTGGTGATGTAAACCAAGGTTTAGAAGGACTTCAAGAGAAATACGGAAAAGTAAGAGTTGCAGATACTGGTATTAGAGAAGCTACAATTTTGGGACAAGGAATTGGTATGGCGATGCGTGGACTTCGTCCGATTGCAGAAATTCAGTATTTAGACTATATTTTGTATTGTTTACAAGGAATTAGTGATGATTTGGCAACACTTCATTACAGAACAAAAGGTGGACAAAAAGCTCCAGTTATCATCAGAACTCGTGGTCATAGATTAGAAGGAATTTGGCATTCTGGTTCACCAATGGCGGGAATTATTAACCTAGTAAAAGGGGTGAATGTTTTGGTTCCTAGGAATTTAACTAAAGCAGCAGGTTTTTATAACACGATGCTTCAGAGTGATGAACCAGCAATTATTGTAGAATGTCTTAATGGTTATAGATTAAAAGAAAAACAACCAGATAATTTAGGTGAATTCACCGTTCCGGTTGGTAAAATAGAAGTAACTAAAGAAGGAAAAGATGTTACTCTAGTAACGTATGGTTCTACTTGGAGATTGGTAATGGAAGCTGCCGAAGAATTAGAAAAATTAGGAATTTCTGCGGAAGTTATTGATATTCAGTCTTTAATACCATTTGATATTTCACATGAAATTGCTGAAAGCGTGAAGAAAACCAATCGTTTAGTGATTATAGACGAAGACGTAGAAGGCGGAACCTCTGCATTTATTCTTCAGCAAATTGTAGAAAAACAAAAAGCATTCAGATATTTGGATTCGGCTCCGTTAACGATTGCAGCAAATGATCACAGACCAGCTTATGCAAGTGATGGAGATTATTTCTCAAAACCTTCTGTAGATGATATGGTTGAGAAAATATATGCAGTTTTTCATGAAGCGAACCCTTCTCAATTTCCAAAAATTTAAAAAATGAAAATTTTATTTTTTATCATTGCGGCTTTTACTCTTTCGAGTTGTGCTGTGGCAAAAATCCAAGATTGCCCAGAAGAAAAAATCATCAATAAAATGCCAAAAGTGATTGATGGAAACTCAGAAACGCCTAATGAATACTACATTTACAAAGGACAAAGAAGAGAAATCAAAGAATTTGATGCCGCTTGGATAGAGAAAAACTGCCCGAATATAAAAGTACAAGAAGTTTATTAAGTTAAATAAAGAAACAACTCTAATTAGGAGTTGTTTTTTTATTTAAAAAATCATATTTATATCATAGTAAAAGCCGAATTTTCTGAAAAATTCCGTAAATTCGCAAAAATTTAATCTCGAAATGAATTACGATATTATTGTTATAGGTTCTGGACCTGGTGGTTACGTAACCGCAATTAGAGCATCACAATTAGGTTTTAAAACTGCTATCATAGAAAAAGAAAATCTAGGTGGTATTTGTTTAAACTGGGGGTGTATTCCTACCAAAGCATTACTGAAGTCTGCTCAAGTCTTTAACTATATAAAACACGCCGAAGATTACGGTCTTAATAAAGTAGAGGGAAGTTTTGATTTTCCTAATGTAATTGCTAGAAGTAGAGGAGTTGCTACTAAAATGAGTGGTGGAATTTCTTTCTTGATGAAGAAGAATAAAATTGACGTTATCATGGGAACTGCCAAAGTTCAAAAAGGCAAAAAAGTTTCAGTAACAGATAAAGAAGGAAAAGTTTCTGAATATTCGGCAAATCATATTATCATTGCAACTGGAGCTCGTTCTAGAGAATTGCCAAATCTTCCACAAGATGGAGTAAAAGTAATTGGTTACAGACAAGCTCTGTCATTGCCTACTCAACCGAAATCTATGATTGTAGTAGGTTCTGGAGCAATCGGAGTAGAGTTTGCAGATTTTTATAATACAATGGGAACTAAAGTGACGATTGTAGAATTTATGCCAAATATTGTTCCTGTAGAAGATGAAGAAATTTCTAAACATTTAGAAAAATCTCTTAAAAAATCTGGTATTGATATCATGACCAATGCATCTGTAGAATCTGTAGATACTTCTGGAAATGGTGTTAAAGCCAATGTGAAAACCAAAGATGGAAACATTACACTAGAAGCAGATATTCTACTTTCAGCGGTGGGTATTGCTGCAAATATTGAAAACATTGGACTTGAAGAAGTAGGAATTGCTACAGACAAGGGTAGAGTTTTGGTAAATGAATGGTACCAAACTTCTGTTCCTGGTTATTATGCAATTGGTGACATTATTCCTACTCAAGCTTTGGCTCATGTAGCTTCAGCAGAAGGAATTACTTGTGTAGAGAAAATCAAAGGAATGCACGTAGAAACAATTGACTACGGAAATATTCCTGGTTGTACTTACTGTCATCCAGAAATTGCATCTGTTGGTTTAACTGAAAAACAAGCTAAAGAAAAAGGATACGAAATTAAAGTTGGTAAATTCCCACTTTCAGCATCTGGTAAAGCTACCGCAAATGGTAATACAGATGGTTTCATCAAAGTAATTTTTGATGCAAAATACGGAGAATGGTTAGGTTGCCATATGATTGGTGACGGTGTTACAGATATGGTTGCAGAAGCGGTGGTTGCTAGAAAATTAGAAACTACTGGTCACGAAATTATCAAATCTATTCACCCACATCCAACTGTTTCTGAAGCAATTATGGAAGCTGTAGCTGCAGCTTACGGAGAAGTGATTCACATCTAATATTTATGTAATAAATACAAAAAAACCACAGTTTTTGCTGTGGTTTTTTTAATTTTAACAAATGAAACTAATAATAATATGAAGAAAGAAATCGGGTTAGTACTTTCAGGTGGTGGAACTAAGGGAATTGCAGAAGCTGGTGCACTGAAATTTTTAGAAGAAAAAAATATTTTTCCAGAAGTCATTTCAGGAACCAGTGCTGGTGCAATTGTTGGCGGATTGTATTCTTTTGGAAAATCTCCTGATGAGATTTTAGATTTTTTTAAATCGGTTTATTTTTTCAATTGGAAACATTTTACGCTTACTAAACCAGGATTTATCAATTCTGAAGTTTTTAGATTGTACTTGAAACCCATTATTGGAGAAATTAAGATTAAAGATTTAAAATTAGAATTGCTCATTACTGCGACTGATTTGGTTCAAGGCGTTACGCATGTTTTTGATGGAGACACTTATTTGCTTGATGCGATTATAGCTTCATGTTCGGTTCCAGGTTTGACCAGTCCGTTCCAAAAAGATGGAATGTTGTTGAGTGATGGCGGAATTTTGAATAATTTTCCTTCAAATCTCATCAGAGAGAAATGTGAAAAACTAATTGGAGTATATGTTTCGCCACTTCAAGACATTGAAGGCAAACAACTCAATAGTATCAAAGCAGTTTCTACCAGAGCTTATGAATTGCTGAGTCATAGTGTAGAAAACTATAAATTCAAAGATTGCGATTGGTTTATCTCTCCCAAAGAATTATCCAATTATGGAATGTTCGAGAGCAATAAAGCCAGAATGAACGAAATCTTTAAATTGGGTTACGACGAAGCCGTAAAAACTTTCCCCGAAAATTTTTAATTTTTTCTAAAAAACATATTTCGAATAGACTAAAACTCCTGTAATTAAGGAAAGTAGAGTAGCCGTTACTACACTTGCTGCTGCTAAATCTTTGATTAAACCTATTTTTTCATTGAAATGTGGTTCTATGAAATCACAAATTTTTTCAATGGCTGTATTGATGATTTCTGCAATGAGAACCAAAAAACAAACGATAAAAATTAAAACAGCGTCTGTAGAGTTTAATTGGAAATAAACCATTAAAAATAAATTAATAACAAGTGCTAAAACTTCTAACTGAAAGTTTCTTTCGGTTTTTAGCATCCAAAAAAGTCCTTTGAAAGCATAATAAACACTTTTGTAAAACGGAGGTCTTTTCATTACCAATTTTTATCAACCATGTAAATAAGTTGTGTCATAACCACAGCTCCCAACAATAATTCTCTGCGATTTACTTTTTCGAAAGTATCTTCTGGAGTATGATGAATGTCAAAATATCTTTGTGAATCTGTTACCAATCCAGATGCAGGAATTTTAAGTTCTCTCAGAGGTTCTATGTCTACGCCAGAATGATCTCCTGCAAATTCATAAATTCCGTATGGGTTAAAAAGTTTTTCCCAAGATTTCATAGATTTGGCTTTATCAGGATGCATTCCTAAGCTAAAACTTCTCGGTGTAAAACCTCCACTGTCACTTTCTAGGGCAAAAATGTGTGGTTCTTCAGATTTTTTTACCGTTTCCATGTACGTTCTGCCGCCTCTTACACCATTTTCTTCATTGGCAAAACAAACAACTCTTATGGTATGATTATTTTTGAGTTTTAAATTTTTGAAAGTTCTCAGCACTTCAATACTTTGAACAATTCCAGCACCATCATCATGAGCGCCTTCCCCTACATCCCAAGAATCAAGATGTGCGCCCACTACAATTACTTTTTCGTCTGATTTTCCTTTGATTTCGCCAATGACAGATTTGGTCATCATTTGTCCATTCATTCCGCAATTAGAATTGAGAACGGCTTGAACTTTTTGTTTTTTGAGTAAAATTTCTTCTAAATAATCCGCAGATTCTGCACCGATGGCTATCGCAGGAATTTTAGGAATTCCATCTTCGTAACGAGTAGAGCCAGTGTGAGGAACATCGTCAAAAGAAGAAGTAAGTGAACGAATAATTACCGCTTTTCCGCCTTTTTTTGCTACTTCAGATGGAGTAACTCTTCTGTATTTTCCAGCATCTCCATAAGCTTGTCCGGTTACCACAAACTCTTGTTTAAAGGCACAGTTGAAAAACACAATTTTATCTTTTACAGCGTAATCTGGTAATTTTTCGAAATCTTCTAAAGTTTTTACTAAAATTACTTCGCCTTCCAAATCTTTACCTTTGGTTCCCTCGGAATTGCCTAAAGAAAGCATTTTTACTTCTTTCCATTTTCCGTGATTTACTCTTAATTTTAAAGATTCATCACCACGAGTCCATACGTTTACCATTACAGGTTGAAACCAAACTTGGTCTGCACCAGCTTCTAGCAGTTTTTTCATCGCCCAGTCTGCAGATTTTTCGTAATTACTGCTTCCGGATAATCTATTGCCAATATCTTTGGTTAATTCTCTTAAGTCTTCATAAGATTTACCATTGACCAAAATTTCGTCTGAAATTTTCTTGAATTGAAGAGAATCTTGTTTGAAATTTTGAGACCAAAAAAATCCGCCCAAAAAGAGCGGAAGTATGTAAAGTAGTTTCTTCATGTTCTGATTTCTTTTTGGAAATCTAAAAGTACTATTTTTTTGTAATAAATCAAGAAAAATTACCAATCCATGTCGTACATTAACAGTGCAGTAACCAATTTTGGCTCTATGTAAGTACATTTTGGAGGCATTTGTAAATTCTGATTCGCCAGTTTGGTAATATCATTAAAACTTACTGGGAACAATCCAAAGCCAACAGAATAGTCGCCAGAATCTACTTGTTCTTTAAGCTTGATGATGCCTTCAATATTAGAATTTCCTTTTACAAAATTCATTTTGCTATTTTCTTCTTCCTCATAATCGTTAATTCCGAGAATAGGTTTGAAGATGTATTTGTCTAATAAATGATGGTCTACATTATCTAATCCTTGGTCTAAATCTCTGAGATTATGTTTTACGTGCAGTGAATAAAATTTACCGCCTAAATACATAGAAATGTGGAATTTCTGTGAAGGATAGTAAGCGTTTTCACCTTTTTCGTGGATAAGGAAGTTCTCTGATAGTTTTTGTAAAAATTCTTCTTCAGAATTTCCGTTTAAATCTTTTACAACTCTGTTATAGTCATTAATTTTAATCGATTGACTAGAAACAATAAAGCTGAAAACAAAATTATAAGGTTCATTGCCATTATGTCTTTTGTTTTTTTCTTTGTGTTTTTGAGCATATAAAGCTGCAGAAGCTATTCTGTGGTGACCATCTGCTACATAAAAAGAATCAATTTGGTCTATTACTTCTTTAAATTGCTGAAGTTTTAGACGATTGTCTATTCTCCACACTTTGTGTCTTACTCCAGTTTCGTCTGTATGATTAATGATGGGAACATTTTTTTCTTCGTGATTCATCAGTAATTCTATCTTAGAATTAGCTTGATAGGTAAGAAGAACTGGTTCTGCTTGAAGTGAAACTTTCTCTAAGAAATGAGCGAGTTTTTCTTTTTTATAGGTAAGGGTAGATTCATGTTTTTTGATTTTTCCGTTCCAGAAATCTTCTACACTAGCTAATCCTAATAAGCCTCTGAAAACAGATTTATTGGGTAAAATTTGCTCATACAAATAATAAGAAGAGCTGTCTTGAAGAAGTTTATTGTCGCCCAACATTTCTTCGTAATTGCTTCTTACTTTTCGTAGATTTCTATCAACATCTTTCGATTTGCTGCATACATATGGTTTAATCATCTGTATGTAAGAAGAGTCTTCCGTCGCTTTTTTATTGATTTCTTCCTGCGTAAAATTATCCAAAGGATGAGTTGGGAATTTATCAATATAATCAGGGTGCGGTCTAACTCCTCTAAATGGTTTAAAAACTGGCATGTTCTACGTTTAATTAATTTGAGGTTTTATATAGTTTAATTTTTTAAATTTTGCGAATATAATAAATTTTTAAATTATATAAGTTTTTGTAAGTCAATAATTTGTTGTGCTAATTCTGTTCCTATTCTTTCTTGGGCTTCTAAAGTGCTTCCACCAACATGCGGAGAAAGCGAAAGCGAAGGATTCATCAGAATCTGAATTTCTGGTTTTGGTTCGGTTTCGAAAACATCTAGAGCAGCTCCTGCAACTTTTTTATTTTCTATGTAATCTATGAGTGTTACTTCATTGATTACACCGCCTTTTGCAGTATTTACAATGAAAACGCCATCTTTCATCATTTCAAATTCTGGCGTATCTATAATGTATTCACTAGTTTCTGATGTATTGATGCTGATGAAATCTGCTTCTTTTAGAAACGTTTCCATATCTTGAATAGAAGTGAATTCAAAATCCATAGTTCTTCCATCAAAAAATTCTAAAGAAACGGTATCTGTTTTAGGTTTTCTGGTGTAGAAAATAATTTTCATTCCAAGACCAATTCCTATTTTGGCAACTTCTTTTCCGATGTTACCAAAACCGATGATTCCTAGCGTTTTGCCTGAAAGTTCTGTTGCTTTTTCGTAAGATTTTTTGAGGAATGCAAATTTAGTATCACCTTCTAAAGGCATATTTCTATTAGAATCGTGCAAAAATCTAATCAAAGTCAGAAAATGCGCAAAAACCAATTCGGCTACTGATTTAGCAAAAGCGTTTGGAGTATTAATGACATGAATTCCTTTTGATTTGGCGAATTCTACATCTATATTATCCATTGATTCGCCACCTTTTCCTATGATTTTCAAACTTGGACAAGCGTCTATAAGTTCTTTGGTTACTTGTGTAGCGTTTTTAACCAATAAAACTTCAACTTGATTTTCATTGATAAAAGGAATGAGGTGTTCCTGAGAAACTCTATTGTCTAAAATTTCTAGTCCGGCTTCTTTTAAAAGATTCTCGCCCGAAGTTGAAATACCGTCGTTTGCTAAAATTTTCATATTTTTCTTTAGATTTTAAATAGATTTCATAACATCTACCAAAACCTGTACGCTTTCTATTGGTAATGCATTGTAAAGACTTGCTCTGTAACCACCTAAACTTCTGTGTCCATTTAATCCGTTGATTCCAGCAGCTTTCCAAGCGTTATCAAAAGCTTCTTTTTTAGATTCATCTGTAATTTTGAATGAAACATTCATTAAACTTCTATCTTCTGGAACGCAGAAACATTCAAATAATGGATTTCTGTCTATTTCATCGTAAAGAAGTTTCGCTTTAGCAATATTTCTTTCTTCTGCAGCAGCTATTCCGCCATTATTTTCTAACCATTGTAGGGTAAGAAGTGAAGCATAAACTGCAAAAACTGGCGGCGTATTAAACATAGATTCTTTCGCTACATGTTGAGCGTAATCTAAGTATGAAGGAATAACTCTTCCTGATTTTCCTAGAATTTCTTTTTTTACCACCACTAGAGTCGTTCCAGCTGGTCCCATATTTTTTTGAGCACCCGCATAGATTAGGTCAAATTTAGAATAGTCTATCATTCTAGAGAAAATATCCGAACTCATGTCAGAAACCATTAACGTATTGGCTTTTGGAAAATCTTTGATTTGAGTTCCATAAATGGTATTGTTAGAAGTGCAGTGGAAATAATCATATTCTGCACCTACTTCTTCAATTTTTGGAATGAAAGAGTAATTTTCTTCCTTAGAAGAACCGATTACATCTACTGCTCCTAATTTTTTGGCTTCTTTAATTGCATTAGCAGCCCAGTTTCCAGAATCTAAATAAGCAGCTTTACCGTTTTCTTTCATCAAGTTAAAAGGAACCATCGCAAATTGTAAACTTGCGCCACCACCTAAAAATAATACTTCGTAGTCATCATTAAGATTCATTAATCTTTTTACGATGGCTCTGGCTTCATCCATTACTGCGATAAAGTCTTTGCTACGGTGAGATATTTCTAAAATTGAAAGTCCCATTCCGTTAAAGTCTAAAATCGCTTCTGCTGATTTTTGGAAAACTTCTTGAGGGAGAATGCAAGGTCCTGCACTGAAATTATGTTTTTTCATATTTTTATTGAGATTGATTGTAAATTTATTGAAACTAAAAATCCCGCTCATGCAGAATGAAGCGGGATTTTTTTAATTTTTATTCGCCGTGTAAAAATGCTTTTTTACCTAAAAGTTCTGCGTCTGTTTCTACATGGTTGTCATCTGGGACACAACAGTCTACCGGACAAACCGCTGCGCATTGTGGTTCTTCGTGGAAACCTTTACATTCGGTGCACTTATCTGGAACAATGTAGTAAACATCATCACTTACAGGTCTTTGAGGCGCATTAGCATCCATTGTTAAACCTGATTTCAAAGTTACTGTTCCTTTTAAACTGGTTCCGTCCGAAGCTTTCCAATCTACAGCTCCTTCATAAATCGCATTATTAGGGCATTCTGGTTCGCAAGCTCCACAATTAATACATTCGTCTGTTATTATAATAGCCATTGCTAGGTATTTTTTTTAAATTTGCACAAAATTAGTAAATTTCAGTTGATTTGGAAAAGTTTTGCATGGTAAAACTTATCTTTTTTGAGGTAATTTTTAATAATAAGTGCAAAAATAATAGGATTAAATAAATAAAATGAAACAAGATCTCAAAATACAGGGTTTAAGTAAATTAGGACATTATCTTCAACAATTTTTACAAAAATCAGAAATTGATTATACTCATGATGAGGAAGAACTAGCTGCATTAATGAGACGAAGCGAGGTAGAAAACCCTTGGTTTACTCAAGAAAACATAAGGTTTTGTTTTAAAAATTGGGCAGATATTTTAACCGAAGAAAATATAAAAAATTGGCTTGCAGAATATCAGGTTTCTCAACTATCTAAAAAAGTAGGATTGATTTTGGCGGGGAATATTCCTTTAGTAGGCTTTCATGATGTGATGTGTGTGATTCTAAGCAATCATATTCCGTTGATTAAGCTTTCTTCTAAAGACAGACTTCTTTTGCCTTTCTTTTTGAAAAAATGGGGTGAATTTTCTGAGTGGAATTTAGAATTTCAAATCGTAGAAAGATTGACAGAATATGATGCGGTAATTGCTACAGGAAGTAATAATACAGCGAGATATTTAGAATATTATTTTAAAGATGCTTTGTCTATTATTAGAAAAAACAGAACTTCTGTGGCTGTAATTAAAGGAGATGAAACTGATGAAGAATTGCAATTATTGGCAGAAGATATTTTCAGATATTTTGGTTTAGGTTGTAGAAATGTAACGAGACTTCTTATCCCTAAAGATTATGAATTAAGCAGACTTTTTGAAAACTTTTTAGGTTTCAAAGACGTAATTAATCATCATAAATATGCCAATAACTATGATTATAACAAAGCAGTTTATCTCTTGAATCAAGAGAATTTTTGGGATAATAATTTTGTAATGCTCAAAGAAGATAGCGCACTATTTTCGCCGCTTTCTGTGCTTAATTTCAGCAGATACGAAAGTGTAGAAGAAGTTCATGCTTTTCTCGTGGAAAATGAATCAAATATTCAGTGTGTGGTAGCAAAACCAGAATTGGGGATAGAAAATTCTGTAAACTTTGGGGAAGCGCAAAATCCTAGTCTCAATACTTATGCAGATAATATTGATACGATGCAATTTTTGAGCGTTGTATAAATGTTAATATTATATATTGATAAAAACTAAAATAAAATCCAGATTATTTAAAATCTGGATTTTTTTTCGTTTAATTCTGTTTTGAAAATCATCACATTTTCCCCGAATTTTCGGGCGATTATTTCAGAAAGGTTGTAGAGCTCAGTTTCTGTGAATTCTTGTCTTTTTTCATTACTTTCGAAGATGAGAAGGAGGTTAGTGTTCTTGCCTTCGGTAAGCATTTCGGTATTTATTTCAGAAAGAATGTATTTTTCTACGTCTATAAAGTTTTCAACTAAAGTTATCAATTCATTCTCAAAATACTGTTCCCAAGTCTGCAATTGGCTATCTACGGTGTGGAATGTTATGCTTAAAATGCTCATTTTTCTTATTTTTGGAAATTGTTTTGCAAAAATACTCAAAAATGACAAAAGGAATTCTTACCGTTCTACTTTTATTGATTTCTAATATTTTTATGACGTTTGCTTGGTATGGTCATCTCAAATTCCAAGAATGGGGTTGGGTGAAAAAATCTGTTATTTGGTCGGTTATTCTAATCAGTTGGGGATTTGCCTTGTTTGAGTACATCTTTCAAGTTCCTGCCAATAGAATTGGTTTTAGAGAAAATGGAGGTCCTTTTACCTTGTTTCAGTTGAAAATTATACAAGAAGTAGTTACGCTGGTTGTTTTTACCGTATTTGCAGTATTTTTCTTTAAAAATGAATCGTTTAAATGGAATCATTTAGCGGCTTTTATCTGTTTGGTTTTGGCGGTTTATTTTGTTTTCAAAAAATGATAAATATTAGCTTATTTGTGGATAACAAATTGTGAATTTCCATCACTTTTTTCGGCATTTTTTCGTATATTCGTGCGTTATTTAAAATTGAAAAATTTAGGAATCAGTTTATTTTGTTATAAGTCTGATTTTCAAATAATTAAAATATAAAGTATGCATAAAGAAGGAGAAAGACTAATTCCTATCAACATCGTTGATGAAATGAAATCCTCTTACATTGATTACTCAATGTCGGTAATTGTTTCCAGAGCGTTACCAGATGTAAGAGACGGCTTAAAACCTGTTCACAGAAGAGTTTTATACGGGATGTATGGTTTGGGCGTTTTTTCGAACAGAAAATATTTAAAATCTGCAAGAATTGTAGGGGATGTTTTAGGTAAATATCACCCTCATGGAGATTCTTCAGTTTATGATGCGATGGTGAGAATGGCGCAACCATGGAGTTTGCGTTATCCGCAAGTAGATGGTCAAGGTAACTTCGGTTCTATGGACGGAGATC
This sequence comes from Cloacibacterium normanense, assembly GCF_003860565.1. Lineage (NCBI taxonomy): Bacteria > Pseudomonadati > Bacteroidota > Flavobacteriia > Flavobacteriales > Weeksellaceae > Cloacibacterium > Cloacibacterium normanense. Next base: position 1,155,541 of record NZ_CP034157.1, on the reverse strand, counting down.
CACCAGCTGCAATGCGTTACACCGAAGCGAGATTAAAGAAAATTTCAGACGAAATTCTTTCTGATTTAGATAAAGAAACGGTAGATTTTCAGAATAACTTTGATGATTCATTAACTGAGCCAAAAGTTCTTCCTACCAAAATTCCTAATCTTTTAGTAAACGGAACTTCGGGGATTGCTGTAGGTATGGCTACCAACATGGCGCCTCACAATTTATCTGAAGCTGTAGATGCTATCTGTGCTTATATTGACAATAGAGAAATCACCATAGATGAATTGATGAAGCATATCATTGCTCCAGATTTCCCAACTGGTGGTATTATTTATGGTTATGAAGGGGTAAGAGATGCTTTCCATACAGGAAGAGGAAGAATTGTTCTTCGTGCTAAAGTAAGTTTTGAGGAAATAGGCAATAGAAATGCCATCATCGTTACCGAAATTCCTTACCAAGTGAATAAAGCAGAGATGATTGCCAGAACTGCAGAATTGGTAAAAGATGAAAAAATTCCTGGAATTTATGAAATTAGAGACGAGTCAGACAGAAACGGTCTTAGGGTAGTTTATGAATTAAAGAATGACGCGATTCCAAATGTTGTTCTTAACTTATTGTATAAATATACTGCTTTACAAACTTCTTTCTCTGTTAATAATATCGCTTTAGTTCATGGTAGACCAGAACAATTAAATCTTAAAGATATTATTCATCATTTCGTAGACCACCGTCACGAAGTGATTGTGAGAAGAACAGAATATGAGCTGAAAAAAGCGAAAGAAAGAGCGCATATTTTAGAAGGTTTTATGAAGGTAATTGGTTCGCAAGAATCTCTTGATAAAGCCATTGCCATTATTCGTCATTCTGCAAATCCACAAGAAGCAAAAGAAGGATTAATTGCAGAATTTGAACTTTCTGAAATTCAAGCTCAAGCGATTCTAGATTTACGTCTTGCTCGTTTAACAGGAATGGAGCTTGACAAAATTAGAGCTGAATATGAAGAAATTATGGCTTTAATTAAAGATTTAGAAGACATTCTTTCTAACGAACCTAGAAGATATCAAATCATCAAAGATGAATTGCTAGAAGTTAAAGAAAAATACGGTGACGAAAGACGTTCAGAAATAGATTACTCAGGTGGAGAAATGTCTATCGAAGACTTAATTCCAGACGAAAAAGTAGTTCTTACAATTTCTCATGCTGGTTACATTAAGAGAACACCACTTTCTGAATATAAAGTTCAAAGTAGAGGTGGAGTTGGTAATAAAGCCGCTACCACTAGAGATGCAGATTTCTTAGAATACATTGTTTCGGCGACTAATCACCAATACATGATGTTCTTTACCGAAAAAGGAAAATGTTTCTGGTTAAGGGTTTTCGAAATTCCTGAAGGTTCTAAAACAGCGAAAGGAAGAGCAGTTCAGAATTTAATTAACATAGAACCAGATGATAAAATCAGAGCGTACATCAGAACCAATGATCTAAAAGATGTAGATTATGTAAATTCTATGTATGTAGTAATGGTAACTAAAAATGGTATTATCAAGAAAACTTCTCTTGAGCAATATTCTAGACCTAGAGTAAATGGTATTAATGCTATTGAAATTAGAGAAGATGACCAATTATTAGAAGCTAAATTAACTACAGGAACTTCTGAAATCATGATTGCGACTAAAGGTGGTAAATGTATCAGGTTCCCAGAAGAAAAAGTAAGAGCAGTTGGTAGAAGTTCTATTGGAGTTCGTGGTGTAGATTTATCTGATGGAGATGAAGTAATTGGCATGATTGTGGTAAATGATATCGAGAATGAAACGGTATTGGTCGTTTCGGAGAAGGGATATGGTAAACGTACCGCAGTAGAAGATTATAGAATTACCAATAGAGGAGGAAAAGGAGTAATCACACTTAATATTACCGATAAAACAGGAAATCTTATTGCGATTCAGTCAGTTACAGATGAAGATGGTTTGATGATTATCAACAAATCTGGAGTTGCCATCAGAATGGGAATGGACGACCTAAGAGTAATGGGTAGAAATACTCAAGGAGTAAGAATGATTAACTTGAAAAATAATGATGAGATTGCTGCTGTTGCAAAAGTGATGATGGACAAAGAAGTAGAAGAAGAAACTGAAGAGACAGTAGAGAATAACGACGAAGAAACTCAGAATCAAGCTCCTCTTGAATCTCAAGAAGATACATTAAATAAGAACGAAGAAGAATAGTATTATATTGAGGACAAGCCATAAACTTGTCCTTTTTTAAAAATTTAATTTTTACATTATGAAAAAAATAATTTTAAGTGCAGCAGTTATTGCCTGTGGTTTTTCATTTGGACAAAAAAAAGAAATTTCAGCTGCTTTCAAAGCAATCGAAGCAAATGATACTGCTACAGCAAATACACAGATTGGTGCTGCAGATGCAATTTTAGGTGGAAAAACTTACCTTTTAGAGCCTACCATTTTAGAACAATATTATTATGCTAAAGGTCTTGGACTTTTAAATTCAGGTAAAGTTTCTGAAGGAGCTTCTGTTTTAGCTCATATTTCTGCATTAGGCAAAACTAAAATTTATGTAGGTAAAAATGCAGAAAAACAAAAAGTGTATTATGTAGGAAAAGAAGCAGCAGATGCTTCTGGAGTGGCTAATCTTAAGGAAGAAACTTACGCACCTACACTTGTAGGAAATCTTGGAGCAAAGATCAATCCACTTTTGACTAAAGCTAATGAAGAAGCTATGGCTGCTTATAACGCAAAAAACCATGAACTAGCAGGTCAAAAATTCTTAGAAGTAAATAATCTTTTAGCAGCAGCAGGTAGTGAAGATAAACTATATAAATATTATGCTGGTGTATCTTATGCTCAAGGTCAAAAAAATGTAGAAGCTGCAAGAGTTTATAATGAATTAATCAATGAAGGTTACACCGGTGTAAAAACTGAATACAAAGCCAAAAATAAAAAGACTGGTCAGGTAGAAAATCTTGATAAAAATACTTTTGAAATTTACAAGAAAATGGGTGCAACCGGAGATTATACTGATTTTAAAACAGAAAACACTCCAAGTGTTGAACAAGAATTATTTGAAACAGCTGTAGCTTTAGAAATTGAAAACCAAAACTATGACTCAGCTTTAGCATTGATTGAAAAAGGTTTGGTGAAATTTCCAAAAAGTAGCAAATTAACAGAACAACAAGGTACGGTTTACTACAAATCAGGGAAAATGGATCAATTCATGGCTAACTTAAAAGACCAAGTTGCCAAAAATCCTAACGATAAAGTTTCTTGGTATAATTTAGGAGTTTTAGCAAGTAAAGATCCAAGTAAATTAGCTGAAGCAGAAGGATATTTCAAAAAATCTTTAGAAATAGACCCTAACTATGTAGAAGCTCTACAAGGTATGGTATTCAATATCTATGTAAATGGAGATGATAAAGCAATAGAAGCTATTGACGCTGCTAGAAAAGCAAAAAAAATGGATGTATTCAATAAATTATTAGGTGAAAGAAGAGCTAAATTAAGCAAGGCTATTCCTTATGCAGAGAAAATTTATTCTCTTAATCCTAAAGATCTAGAAATTGTATCTTTATTAAAAGGTTTATATCAAACTTCACATAATGATGCTAAATTCCAAGAAATGAAAGCAGTAGAAGCTGCTCTAAAAGCTGGAAAATAATTGATATTTCAATACATAAAAATAAAATCCCGAAGAAATAGACTGCACCCAAAAGTTTAGACAAAATTAAACAATATTCTCAAAGGAAAGAGTTCGGTACTGTACCGGACTCTTTCCTTTGAGATTGAGTCTTATTCTATCATTGTTGTAATAGTGAATGTACTTCACTATTTCGATCTTAAGTTCCTGAATGGAACCAAACTTTCTGGTATAAAACATTTCTGATTTTATCGTTCCAAAAAAGTTTTCTATCACCGCATTGTCCAAACAGTTTCCTTTTCGGGACATACTTTGAATAATACCTTTTTCTTTTAACAAGTTTTGGTAATGTTTCATTTGATATTGCCAACCTTGATCAGAATGTAGAATGATGTTTTGTGTAGATTTTACTTTTCTGAATGATTTCTTTAGCATTCTGATGATTTGGCTAAACACAGGTCTTTCAGATAAGTCAAAACTGACAATTTCACCATTAAATAAATCGATGATTGGAGATAGGTAAAGTTTATTACCCGATACATTAAACTCTGTAACATCGGTTGCCCATTTCTGATTAGGAGTGTCCGATTTGAAATTCCTCTGTAGAACATTGGGCGCAATTTTCCCTTGCTCTCCCTTGTAAGATTTATATTTCTTCACTCGGATAATACTCTTTAATCCTAATGTTTTCATAAGTCGTAAAACAGTTTTGTGATTAATCAAAATTCCTTTTTCTTTCAAAAGCAAAGTAATTCTTCTATAGCCCAACCTTCCTTTGTGACGATGATAAATCTGATTAATCATTTCTTTTATTTCCGCATATTTATCTTTCATTTGAAAGCGTTTTTGATAGTAATAAAAACTGCTTCTTGCCATCGATGTACAATGCAGCAGTACTGCTAAATCAAAGTCCTGCCTTAACTCTTCGATGGCTTTGGATTTTTCCTTTCCTGAATTAAGGCGTCTAACTTTTTTAAAATGGCGTTCTCGGCTTCTAAATAATAAATCCTCTCCAACAGTTTTTCCTCCCTTGTTAAGGGTTTGCCTGTTTTCTTTTTTTTTCGCTTGTAATTACTCATGGTTTTAGGTCTTCCTCTGGGTCTGTTTTCTAAACCTAAAATACCATTTTTTTTGTAATTACGCTGCCAACTAAGAATACTGGACTCCGCAGGAATATTAAACCTTCTCGACGCTTCTTTTAAACTTAAATTCTCTTTCTCAATTACTGATAAAATCTTTAATTTAAAATCTTTTGTGTAATGCGTATTGGAAAGCCGAACAAGTCCTGAAACTCCATAAAGTTCATAAAATTTTATCCATTTACGAACCAAGGAACCACAAACTCCAATGCGTTTTCCTAAATCGTCTGTTCCAATGTCCCCTTTGTGATATCTCTTTATAGCTTTTAATTTAAAGTCTACTGAATATTTACTTTTTCCCATAAAAAATGCCCCTAAAAAGTGTCTAACTTTTTGGGGGCAGTCCAAAATTCGGGATTTATTTTTTTACCAATAGTTTCTCACAAACCATCTTGCTGAGAACTTCTGTTCTATCTGAAAAATCTATCTGCATAGAACCATCAAATTTCTCTATATTTTTAATTAAAATTTCTGCACCTAAAGCTAAATTTCTCTGGTTGAGGTAATTCAGGAAATCATCTGTAGAAATAGTCACAGAAGTAAGAATTACCGTTTCATTGATTTTACACTCACTTAGTTTTTTAAGATTTTGAGTGATAATGATACCATCTTTATCTGGAATAGGTTCACCATGAGGATCTACTTTTGGAAAATTCAGGATTTCATCCATCTTGTCAAAAAAATCTTCAGAGTGAACATGTTCTAATTGTTCTGCAATTTCGTGTACATTTTCCCAACCGAATCCCATTTTTTCAACCAAAAACATTTCTGTTAATCGGTGTTTTCTTACCACTATTGCCGCTTCTTTTCTGCCCAATTCTGTAACTTTTATTGGTTTATAAGTCTCGTAGATAACCCAATTTTTATCTGCAAATTTTTTCATCATGCTGTTTACAGAAGGCATTTTGATTTGTAAAAATTTGCTTAGTTCATTTACAGTAACCTGATTTTCAGAATCTAATAGATGGAAAATGGCTTTTAAATAGTTTTCTTCGGTAAGGGAATTCATGTTGTTAGATGTAATATTTTTCAAATCTAACATTTTATTTTTACATAAAAAAACCTCCAATTGCTTGGAGGTAAAAACTAATAACCATGAAAACTCAAATTAAACATGAGAATCGTTATTAATATTGCAAATAACGTGCCAAAAGAAAATGGCTCTCTTTGAAATAAGTTTCCTTTGCAAAAGTACAAAAAAATCTTACATTTGCAAAAAATATTTTAAAAAAAATTATGTCAGGTAACATTACATTTACAATGATTAAGCCAGATGCAGTTGCAGATGGGCACATTGGAGCAATTTTAGGGAAAATTGCAGAAGCTGGATTTACATTCAAAGCATTAAAATTAACTCAATTAACAGTTGCAGATGCTAAAAAATTCTATGAAGTGCATGCAGAAAGACCTTTCTACGGAGAATTAGTAGAATTTATGTCTTCTGGACCAATCGTAGCTGCGGTTTTAGAAAAAGAAAATGCAGTAGAAGATTTCAGAAAACTAATCGGTGCTACCAATCCTGCAGACGCGGCAGAAGGAACCATTAGAAAGATGTTTGCAAGAAGCGTTGGCGAAAATGCAGTTCATGGTTCAGATTCTGATGAAAATGCTCTAATTGAAGCACAATTCCATTTTTCTGGAAGAGAAATTTTCTAATCAAATAGTTTTACCCAAAATTTATAAAAAAAGTTCGAGAATTTTCTCGAACTTTTTATTTTTTATCTTTTACATATTCATCTATGTCTGGTGAAGCATCTACTTTTGAAATAAAATCTGTTGCTCCATATTTCTTAGAAACTTTATTAGCCCAATAAATTCCTAAAACAATTCCTGCTATGACAAAAAATCCAAAAAGGAAATCACTATTCAAGTAATATTGACACGCAAAGCCAATTCCAATTCCTAAAATAGTTGGTGATGCAACTATTTTCAACCAAGAAATAGCATCAATAATGGTTTCGAAAAAAGATTTTTCATTTTTCATGATAATGGTGATTAGTTTTTTTTTGAAATTAAACTTTTAACAGTTCAATTGTTCTTTCTGGATTTTCACTGGCAAAAACAGCATTTCCTGCCACCAAAACATCTGCACCTGCTTCGAAGAGTTTTGGAGCGTTTTCGGTATTTACGCCGCCGTCTATTTCGATGAGCGCTGTAGAATTATTCTCCAGAATCAATTCTTTGGTTTCTCTGATTTTTTTGTAAGTGTTTTCTATGAATTTTTGTCCACCAAAACCAGGATTTACGCTCATTAATAAAACCAAATCTACTTCGGTAATAATATCTTCTAATACCCAAACTGGAGTAGAAGGATTAAGGACTACACCGGCTTTTGCACCTTTATCTTGAATTAAATTAATGGTTCTGTGAAGATGTGTACACGCTTCATAATGTACAGAAACCAAGTCTGCGCCGTAATTGATGAATTCTTCTACATATTTTTCTGGCTCTACAATCATAAGATGCACATCTACAAATTTTTTAGCGTGTTCCTGAATCGCTTTCATTACTGGGAAACCAAAAGAAATATTCGGAACGAATCTTCCGTCCATCACGTCTACGTGAAACCAATCGGCTTGACTGCCGTTAATCATTTCTATATCACGCTGTAAATTCCCAAAATCTGCAGATAAAACTGAAGGTGCAATAAGTTTTGTTTTCATTAATTTTCAATAAGATTTATATTTAATTTAAAATTTTCAATGTCTTTTTTTGCTTGATAAATTTTTAAATTTGATCCAAGACTATTTTTAGCAATATCTACAATTTCAGATTTTGTTTTATTGTTCATTTTACAGCCAATAATCAGTTCTGTAATTGCTTCTTTTGGAATTACATATAATCTATCCTTTATATGATTCTTAGATAATCTCCATTCTTTTTCATATTGCCAATCATTTGATTTATGAAAAAATTTTTTATAAAAATCATCGTTTTCTCCAATACTTTTAATAATAGGATATCCCGTACAATATTTTACATTTTCAATATAATCAAAATCACTATTATTCAAAAATAAATTAGTATCAAACCCTAAAACAAAACCAGTGTGATTTTTAGCATAATGAGACCACATTAAAATATTGTCACATTCTTCTGATAAAGACAAAATTCCAATTTTATTATTCCAATCTTCAATTTGATTTGGATTTTCAATACTCAATTTACTGGGATGCAATAAAATTTTTGAATTGGTAATTTCTTTAGCAATTTTTCTTATTTCTTGTTCTGATTTGTCTTTAAAAATATATTTGAAAATTTCATAATGCTGATTATCACATTCTTCTTCAGATATTAAATCCCATCTAATTGGGATATTTTCAAAAGGATCATTGAAATCTGAAGGGTTAGTTATGTAAATTTCTCTCTTTCTAATTAAATCTTGGTGATAATTATTGCTCCAATCTCTATATTTATAAAGAGTTTTAGGAATTTCACTATTTGTAAATCTTTTAATCATAAAAAAAAGCAAAGCCCGAAAACTTTGCTCTAATTTAAGAATTTTTTATTTACCAAGGTAAGACTTCAAGATTTTGCTTCTAGAGTTGTGTTTCAATCTCTTAATTGCTTTTTCTTTAATCTGTCTTACTCTTTCTCTCGTTAAGTCGAAAGTTTCACCTATTTCTTCTAGAGTCATAGGATGTTTTCCGTTTAATCCGAAATATAATCTTACCAAATCTGCTTCTCTTGGCGTAAGCGTTTGTAAAGCTCTTTCAATCTCGATTTGTAGAGATTCTAGCATTAAGTCTTTATCTGGACTTGGAGATTCACCAGAACGTAAAACGTCATACAAGTTAGAATCTTCTCCTTCTACTAATGGTGCGTCCATAGATAAGTGACGACCAGAGTTTTTCATAGATTCTTTAATATCTTCTTCGCTCATATCTAGAACTTCTGCCAATTCTTCTGGTGAAGGTGGTCTTTCGTTTTCTTGTTCTAAGTGTGCGTAAGCTTTGTTGATTTTATTGATTGAACCAATTTTGTTCAAAGGTAATCTTACAATTCTAGATTGCTCTGCAAGAGCTTGTAAGATAGATTGTCTAATCCACCAAACTGCATAAGAAATAAATTTGAAACCTCTGGTTTCGTCATATCTTTTAGCAGCTTTCATAAGGCCAAGGTTTCCTTCATTAATAAGGTCAGGAAGAGATAATCCTTGGTTTTGATATTGTTTTGATACAGACACCACGAAACGCAAGTTGGCTTTAATCAACTTTTCTAGAGCAGCTCTATCTCCGTTACGGATTCTTTGAGCGAGTTCTACTTCTTCGTCTGCTGTGATGAGTTCTACTTTACCAATTTCTTGCAAATATTTGTCAAGGGAAGCGGTTTCTCTATTGGTAACCTGTTTTGTAATTTTTAACTGTCTCATATCTTATTATACGTTCATTATAACGAAAAGGTTACACACTTTATTGAAAATAATGAAAAAATAGCTAAATTTTATAGAAAAAGCAAATAATTCGGGCGCCATTTCCAGCTTTCGCCAGTCGCTATCTCAAAAGCCAATCCTAATTTCCCTATTCTTTGAGATGAGCTCCAACAATGGCTCAATCTGGGGCGCAGTTTCCGTATTTTATTAAACTTTTTCAATTAAGTTTTTCGATTTTTATGACCTAGGAAACGGAGGCGTTTGAAAATTTTGAAAAATTTTTGTAAAGAAATTTCCACTGTTTGAGTAAGTAAGGAAAAAGCTAGGGACGAGTTTTGGAAATTTTAGAAAATTATTTAAAATTTTAGCCGAGTTTCCAGTCTTGAATTTTTGGTTCTTTTGTTTCAAGACAAAAGAACATGTTAATTTTAAAATTAATATTGTAAGTTTTAACAATCTTGCACTTTTTCCTTAATTTAGTCCTATGAAATATTCTTTTAAAAACGACTATTCAGAAGGTTGTCATCCCAGTATTTTAGAAGCGTTACTACGTACCAATTCCTCTCAACAAAATGGTTATGGTTTAGATGATTATTGTGCAGAAGCAGAAAAACTCATTCTAGAAAAATCTAAATCTCCACATTCTAAAGTTCATTTTGTAAGTGGAGGAACTCAAGCGAATTTATTGGTGATTTCAGCAATTCTAAGACCTCACGAAAGTGTAGTTTCTGCAACTACTGGTCATATTTTCACCAACGAGGCAGGAGCCATAGAAGCAACAGGTCACAAAGTTCATGGGGTAGAAACTTCCGATGGAAAACTGAAACCAGAAGATATTCAGAAAGTGTTAGATGTTCATACCAATGTTCCTCATCAATTAAAACAAAAGTTGGTTTATATTTCTAATTCTACAGAAATTGGAACGATTTATACCAAAAAAGAATTGGAAGATTTATCAAATTTTTGCAAAGAAAAAAATCTATATTTATTTATGGATGGTGCCAGATTAGGACACGCTTTAACGGCAGAAAGCAATGATGTAACGCTAGAAGATGTAGCGAAGTTTACAGATGTTTTTTATCTTGGCGGAACCAAAAACGGAGCTTTATTAGGTGAAGCAATCATTATAAACAGACAAAATCTGCAAGAAGAATTCGGGTTTCATATCAAGCAAAAAGGGGCAATGCTCGCGAAAGGAAGATTACTCGGAATTCAGTTTCAAGAGTTGATGAAAGACGATTTATATTGGGATTTAGCCAAACATGCCAATCTTCAAGCCGAAAAAATAAAAGAAGCTTTCCAAGAAATTGGGGCGGATTTTTTAGCCGAGACAGACACCAATCAGATTTTCCCAATTTTAGAAAATTCTCAAATTGAGAAACTTTCAGAGCAATTTGATTTTTATGTTTGGAAAAAAATTGATTCAGAGAAATCTGCTATCAGGATTATCACTTCTTGGGCTACTTATGGTGCAGTAGTAGATAATTTTTGTAATGAAATTTTGAAATTGAAATAGTAAAATCATCAAATTCATTCAATAAATATGAAAAAATTAATATTCTCTTTATTTCTTATTCCTGCTGCTTTCACAGCGCAAAAAACCGTTTCCAGAGATGCAGAAATAGCGAATTACGTGTCGCAAGTAAGCGCAGATTCTCTAAAATCTCATATCAATAAATTAGTAAGTTTTGGTACTCGTCATACGATGAGTTCTACGACTGATGCCAAAAAAGGAATTGGAGCTGCTAGAAATTGGGTGCTTTCTAAATTTAGAAATTATGCTAAAAATGCTGATGGAAGAATGGAAGTTTTCCTACAAAATCAAACCATTCAACCAGATGGAAAACGAATCAATCAGCCAACAGATTTAGGAAATGCTATTGCTGTTTTGCGTGGAACTGATCCCAATGATAAAAGAATTTTTATGATTGGCGGACATCTTGATTCCAGAGTTTCTGATGTGATGAATGCCAAAGATTTCGCACCTGGAGCCAATGATGACGGAAGCGGAGTAGGTGCTGTAATAGAATCTGCTAGAATTTTGAGCCAATCAAAATTTCCTGCAACTATAGTTTTTGTGGCGTTTTCTGGCGAAGAACAAGGTTTGTTAGGTGCTAAAATGCTTGCAGAAAAGGCAAAAAATGAAAATTGGCAATTAGAAGCTTTGCTGAATAATGATATGATTGGGAATAATTTAACTAGCGAAACCAATTTAATTAATGCCAATCAGTTAAGAGTTTTTTCTGAAGGTTTACCACAATTTGATTTGGATAAAAAAGCGCAAGGAATTAGAAATTTAGGCTTAGAAAATGATGGAGAAGCCAGACAGTTGGCAAGATACATTAAGGAAATTGGAGAGCGTTATGTAGATAATTTAGAAGTGAAACTCATTTACAGAAACGATAGATTTCTTCGTGGTGGCGACCATACTTCATTTGTAAACCAAGGTTTTTCAGCGGTAAGATTAACTGAATTCAATGAAAATTACGACCATCAACATCAAGATATTAGAAAAGAAAACGGGAAACAATTTGGAGATTTACCAGAATTTATGGATTTTGAATATTTCAAGAAAAATGTTGGGGTAAATGTTTCTGTTTTGGCAAATTTGGCAAAATCTCCTTCTAAACCAGAAAATGTGAAAATGGATGTAAAAGAATTGACCAATTTCACGACCATTCATTGGGAAAAACCAAAAAATGGAGAAGTTGCAGGTTATTACGTTCTTATGCGTGAAACCGATTCTTCTACTTGGCAAAAGAAATTTTTCACCAAAGAAAATTCTATGAAACTGCCATATTCTAAAGACAATTATTTCTTTGCAGTACAAGCGGTAAACAGTTCAGGAAACGAAAGTCTCATCGTAATTCCAAGTGTAAAATAATAGAAAAGTCCCGAAATTTTCGGGACTTTTTTTGTGTTAACTTTTTAACGCAGAGATTATTTATTACTTTATAATAATTTTAAGAAAGCAAAGAAAGTGAATAAATTCACTCTTGAAGCGTTCGCTTAATCAATTCCGTTTACGGAATAAGCTTTGCTCACTAAAAGAGATATTTTTTTTAAAATTCTTTGCGTTTTAAATTATAATTGTTTTTTGAAACCAACTTCTTTTCTCCATTTTTTAAATTCTCCTGGAGACATTGTTCCTTGCGGAACTTCGGTTACTCTTTTGCTTTTAGATTTAGGTCTTTCTTTCACTTCCAGCGATTTCTTTTCCGTAAATCCATTGATAGAAATTTCTACTGTATATTTTCCTGGAGTGATGTAAACATTGCCATCATCTGCTTTTTTAGACTTTTCACTTGCATTTACCGTTAAATCATAACTGATGGTATTAAATCCTTTGTCAGCAGTTTGATTAATAGTTTTTACGGTTTCATTTTGAGCATTGATGATTTTGACAATAACGTTTCCAGCATTTTTAGTGTAAAATTCTATTGGGAAATTCTGCTTTTCAATTTCCGTGAAATTATTGTAAGATTTACCCCAATTTTCTTTGAAATTAACACTTTCTATATCATAAACCATTAAATTTTTAGCTAGATTTTCTGGTGTTAATTTTTGTAATTTCTTCACATCGGCAATGTAGATACTTCTTCCGTGAGTTGCTACAATCAATTCATTATCTCTGTGATGAACTTTTAAATCGTGAACAGCAACGTTTGGAAGTGTAGCATTATTGGCAGACATAAATGTTTTTCCTCGGTCTAGAGAAATGTACAATCCATTATCAGTTCCTACATACAATAGATTTTCGTTGGTGTGATCTTCTCTGATGACATTAATAGGTTCTGAAGGTAAATCTTCGCCAATTTTCTTCCAAGTTTTCCCGAAATCATCAGAAATGTAAAGCAATGCACGGAAATCGTCTTCTCTGTATGCATTTAAACTCAAATAAACTCTAGATTCTGAGAAAGAAGAAGGTTGTACCATAGAAACCCAAAATCCTGGGAAGTCGCCTATTTTTTGCCAAGAATTTTCACCGTCTTTGGTTACATTTACCAATCCATCATCACTTCCTGCATAGATTAATCCGAATTTTTTCGGACTTTCTTCTATTGTTGAAAGGGTAGAATAAGGCACATTTTCTTGCTTAGTATTTCTAGTTAAATCTCCAGAAATTTTTTGCCAAGTTTCGCCTTTGTCCATACTTCTGTAAACGCTTTGCGAACCAAAATAAACGATGTCTTGATTATGACGAGAAATCTGGAAAGGTGCTTCCCAATTGAAACGAAGTGGATTTTCGCCAATTTCTCTCGGAACTTCTAGATATTTTCTTTCGTTGGTTTTTCTGTTAATTCTAAAATAATTCCCAAACTGAAAACCTGTGTATAAAGTTGCATTATCTCTGAAATCTACTCGCACTTGCATTCCGTCTCCTCCTAATAGAAATTTGAAATTATCGCTATTGTCAAATTTTCCTTTTTTATAATCAAATTTATTGCTTGATGGGCCAAACCAAACACCATTATCTTGCATTCCTCCATAAACATTGTAAGGTTTTTCTAAATCATAATCTACCGAATAAAACTGTGAAACCGGCAATGAATTGCAATGAATGTAAGAATTCCCATTGTCGTAAGAAATATTGATTCCGCCGTCATTTCCATTGATAAAATGATTGTCATTTTTTGGATTAAACCAAATAGAATGGTGGTCTGCGTGAACATTTGGAGAATCTATCGATTTGAATGATTTTCCGCCATTTTCTGAAACCAAAATCGGAACGCCTGCAATGATTACCTTATCTGGATTGGTTGGCGAAACCCAAATTTGCCCGAAATAATAACCATAAGTGTAATATAATCCGTCTAGATTTTTTTCGTTGGTTTTTTTCCAAGATTTTCCTGCATCATCAGAACGGTAAACTTCTGCACCTTCAATTTCTATGTTGAATAAATCATCATTTCCATTGTGTGTATAGTTGAAAATATCTTTTACCGTGATTTTATTTTCTCTAAGCGATTTTTTAAGGTTTTCAGAGGTGTATCTTTCTGGGAAACGTTCTCCATCAAGGTATTCATTAACCGTTTTATCATCTAAAGCCAAGAATTCTTCTTTGGTGATTTTTTGCATTTTGGCTTTGTCCAAAGATTTTTCAGTTTTTTCTTCTTTTGTAGTTGAAGCAGGTCTTGTTTTTTGATTGTCAACAATCGCGTAAATAATATTTGGATTTTTCGGGAAAATCGAAAGTCCGATTCTTCCTACATTTTCATCTGCTGGAAATCCAGAATCTTTGGTTGAAATTTTTTGCCAAGATTCACCACCATCATTGGATTTAAAAATTCCAGATGAAGCGCCACTTTCTACAAATTTCCAAGCTTTACGTTCTTTGTACCAAAGTGTAGCATAAACTTCTTTTGGGTTTTGTGGATTTATGGCTAAATCAATTGCTCCAGAATTTTGGTCAGCCGAAAGCGTTTTTTTCCAAGTTTTACCACCGTCATTGGTTTTGAAAACGCCTCTTTCTGCGTTTGGTGAATATAAATGACCAACTGCTGCAACCCAAATTTCATTATTGTTTTCGGGATTTACTACAATTCTGCCAATGTGATGCGTGTCTTTTAAGCCTAGATTTTGCCAAGTTTTTCCTTGATCTGTACTTTTATAAATGCCCATTCCTGAATAAGAAGAACGAGAAGAGTTGTTTTCGCCAGTTCCTATGAAAATGGTTTTGGTTTTCCAATCTACGTAAATGTCGCCTATTGTCATTACGGCTTCTCTGTCGAAAATAGGAGTGAAAGTGGTTCCGTTATTTTGAGTATACCACAATCCACCTGAAGCAAACGCTACATAAAATTCTGTAGGATTTTCTGGATTGGCATCTATATCTGTAACTCTACCACTCATTGTAGTAGGACCTACATTTCTGAATTCTAAATTTTTGAGAATAGAATTTTCTTCTAATTTTTTTCTTTGTTCATAACCTTTCCAGCGTTCTTCGGGAGAAGTAGTATTGAGTTTAAGGTTTTGCGCATGATGAAAAGAAAATGCTAAAATAGCGGTAGAAAGTAGAATTTTGTGGTAATTCATTGTAGAGAAGTTTTTTCCAAATATAACTAAATTTTCTTATCTGCGTTCACCGCGCTAACGATGGAAGCGGCATCCTTTTTTAAATTTTTTGCCTCGGAAAATAAGTTTGGAGAAAATTTAAAAAAGATATAGCGGACAGCGTGTTAAAGCGCCATAAAAAAATCCATTCAACTAAGAGCTGAATGGATTTTGTATTTAGTACACCCCGTCAAAATTTTTAATTAAAAATTTTGCCACCCCTCTAAAAGAGGGGAATTGAGTAAATTTATTCTCCAGTGTATTTATCTACTACTTTTTGAGAAACTCCAGTGTTGCTGAAACCACCATCATTAAATAGATTTTGCATGGTTACCTTTCTGGTAAGATCTGAGAACATGGCTACACAATAATTAGCACAATCTAGTGCAGTAGCGTTTCCTAGAGGAGACATATCTTCTGCAAATCCCATAAATCCGCCAAAACCTTTTACACCAGAACCTGCTGTAGTTACGGTAGGAGATTGAGAAATGGTATTCACTCTTACTTTTTTCTCTCCCCAATAATAACCGAAAGATCTTGCGATAGATTCTAGGTAAGATTTGTTATCTCCCATATCATTGTAATCTGGGAAAGTTCTTTGAGCAGCGATGTAAGTAAGTGCTAGGATAGAACCCCACTCATTCATACAATCTTTTTCCCAAGCGGTTTTCATTACTTTGTGGAAAGAAACTGCAGAAACATCCCAACCTTTTTCTAACCAATCATAATTAATATCTGTATAATGTTTGCCTTTTCTTACGTTTACAGACATTCCTATAGAGTGAAGGATGAAATCTATTTTACCAAATTTAGCGATAGCTGCATCAAAAAGTTTTCCTAAATCTTCCATAGAAGTAGCATCTGCGCCAATTACTTCTGAATTAGTTTTTTGTGCTAAAGTATCTATTTCGCCCATTCTCATTGCTATAGGAGCGTTTGAAAGGATAAATTCTGCACCTTCTTCATGACAACGTTCTGCTACTTTCCAAGCGATAGATTGATCATTAAGCGCGCCGAAAATAATTCCTTTTTTACCTTTAAGTAATCCGTACATAATAATTTATTTTAGGCAAATTTATAAAAATATTGCTTATAGCATAAAAGAATCCCGAAAAATTCGGGATTCTAGATCAAAATGATGAATAAAAATTAATGGGTTCTGTCTCTGTATTCGTCTTTTACATCGTCTATCATGTCTTCGGTTTTATCCTTAACGTTTTCAGCGACATCTTTGGTTTTCTCCCAAATGTCATTGGCAACATCTTTGGTTTTTTCCCAAGCATTTTCTGCAGTATCTTTTACATCATCTGCGAAATTTTCTGCTCTTTCTGACATGTTTTCTGCTGTATTTTCTACAGAGTTAACTGTTCTGTCTCTTGCTTCTTCTAATCTATCAGAAGCATTGTCTAATGGTTTCTTCGTATCCATAATAATATATTTTGATTGGTTAGTAAAGCAAATGTAGAAGTATTAAACACGGCAGTTCTTACAGAATTATGAAGATTTGTTATATCGTTAAAAAATAAAGAACCTCTGAATTTTTCAGAGGTTCTTTGCAACAAAAATTTGATTTTTTATGAATAACTATTATTAGGAAGGTTGTATCTTTACCTAGTTTTTTATTATTTACATTACAAATTTACATACTAATTTCAAAAGATTTTGTTAATCAATTGATAAAGTTTTATTAAATTTTTTAACGTAAAATATTAATTATCAATACTATCTATAATATGGAAATAACAAGATGTGCATGGTGCGAAAAAGACGATTTGTATCGAAATTATCATGATGAAGAATGGGGAAAACCTATTTATGATGATGAAACAATTTTTGAATTTCTGATTTTAGAGAGTTTTCAGGCTGGTTTAAGTTGGTACACCATTTTAGCCAAAAGAGAGAACTTCAGAGCGGCTTTTGATCATTTTGATTATCAAAAAATCGCACAGTATCCTGAGGAGAAAGTTGAAGAACTCATCCAAAATACTGGAATTATAAGGAATAGGCTGAAAATTCTCGCCACGATTAATAATGCTCAAAAATTTATCGAAGTTCAAAAGGAATTTGGTTCTTTCAGTAAATATATTTGGGGTTTTGTAAATCATGAACCGATTATCAATCGTCCTAAAACCTTGAAAGAAGTTCCTGCAACTACCGAAATTTCTGATGCTCTTGCCAAAGACTTAAAGAAACGGGGTTTTAAATTTATGGGTTCTACCGTAGTTTATGCACATATGCAAGCCACAGAAATGGTGAATGATCACGTAGAAGACTGTTTTGTAAAGTGAAAATCTAAATAAATCTAATGAAAGGCTATTTTTTAATTTTTTTATTCTTTTTTTCATTTTCTTTTGGGCAAAATTCTAATGATTTGGTATTGAAAATCAAAGAGAACCAAAAGTTGATGAAAAGCGAAATGGAACGAGGTTTCCAAGAACTGAAAACGCTAGAAAAAACTGCTGTTTTACAGCAAAATGCAGATGCACAATTAGAAGTTCTGAACAATAAAGCATTTTATTATTTTACAAAAGCGGAATACAACAAAGCTTATAAAATCGCGAAAGAATTAGAAGAAAAAGCTATTGCGGCAAATAATATAAGACTGATTGCCATTTCTAAAAATAGATTAGGAGTTACTTTAAATTTTTTACAAGTACATGATGAGTCGGAAAAAAAGCTGAAAGAAGCAGAACAATTTATAGATGATAATGAGTTTCCAGATAAGAATTTGATTAGAGCCAATAATTATCAGTTTCAATCTGATTTATATACTCATATTTTAAAACATGATGTAGCTGTAATTTATGTAAAAAAAACAATTCCCGAATACGAAAAAATTAAAAATTTGGAAGAAAGAAAAAATCAACTTGCGAAAGGTAACGGAAACATCGGCTTGAAATTTCTTTCTGTAGATTTAGATTCTGCTGCTCATTATTTCAAAAAATCATTAGCAATTCAAGATAAAATAGAGGCTAAAAATATTAATGTAGCCAATTATACAGGTTTAGGAGAGGTCTATAACCGAAAAAAAGATCACCAAAAAGCAGTAATGTACCTTAAAAAAGCAGAAGAGCTTAATGAAAAAGTACAAGATGGTTTTTACATGACTTCTATCTATGAACTTTTGCAAGATTCTTATAATAATCTAGGCAATGAGAAGGAATATGAGAAATATAAACTTCGCTATCTAGAAAATTTAAAGATTGAAAATGAAGAAAAATTAAGTGGAGTAAAAACTTTTGTAGACGAAGTAAAAGCACAATCTGAAGAAGCCATAAAAGAAAATAGAAATAAAACTTTTTTAATCATCATCATAGGAATGGTGGCTTTATCTTTTTTGATTTTCATTTTTTATACTTTGAGAAAAATCAGTAAAAAGAAAAAAGAGAAGAGCATTATAGAATTACAACTAGTTGAAAAAGAGAAAAAGATAGAAAATTTAGAAAATAAAATAAGTGATTTACACTCAGAAGTAATAGAATTGGCACAGCAAAATAGTCCTCAATTTTACCCTAGATTTTTGGATTTATATCCAGAATTTGAAAAAAATATTTTAGAGATTAATCCTAAAATCTCTATCTCTGAAATACAATTTTGTGCGTTATTAAAACTCAATTTCTCTTCTAAAGACATCGCGAATTACACCTTTACGTCAATCCGAACAGTACAAAACAAGAAGTATAGAATTAGAAATAAATTAAATATTCCTAAGGAAGTAGATACTTATGTGTTTATTAATAATTTGTAAATCAGTTTTTTATGAAGTAGAGTAGGTGATGAGTATCATAAATTTTGTAAGAGAGTATTAAAAATAACAATCTTTGCAAAAACATTCAAGGACTATATTTTACTAAATACAGAAAACACAAATGATGAAAAAACCAGCTAAAAATTAGCTGGTTTTTTTATTTCTTAAGTTAAATGTTTAATTATATAATAACTCTTTCTAACACCCATTCAATCATGTTTTTTTCTGATTGATGATGGTCTGCAGAAAACTCTCCACGTCTTCTATTCGCAATAACGTTATTAATGGTAACTGCTTTGTGTCCTAAAAGTTTAGACAAACCATAAATCGCAGAAGTTTCCATTTCGAAATTAGTAACGCCTAATTCATTAAGTGTTTCTAAAAATTTATCATCTACAGCTTTTAGACGCAATTGTCTTCCTTGTGGAGCATAGAAACCTGGGAAAGTAGCAGTATTTCCTACGTATTTAGCATCTTTGAAGTAATCGTACTGAGATTCTGTCCATTCAGAGAAATAAAGCATTGGCTTAATTCTTTCGTATGGGAATTTTTCCATGAAATTTCTAGAAAACTCATTTTCGAACTCATAATCTTGGTAAAAATGCATTAATCCATCTAAACCAACTACGTTTTGAGAAACCAACATGTTATCTACTTCCACATCAGGATTTACAGAACCACAAGTTCCGAGTCTGAATAATTGAAGCGCAGTATGTTCTGATTTGAATTCTTTTTCTTTTAAATCAATATTCACCAAAGCATCCAGTTCGTTCATCACGATATCGATGTTTTCTGTACCGATTCCGGTAGACATTACCGTAATTCTTTCTCCTCTTAAAGTTCCAGTATGCGTGTAGAATTCTCTTTTATTTTTTTGAATTTCGATGGTATCAAAATATTGAGAAACTTTTGGCACTCTGTCTGGATCGCCTACTAATAGAATTTTCTCTGCAATATCTTCTGGTTGAAGATTAAGGTGATAAACGCTTCCGTCTGGATTTAAAACCAATTCTGAAGCAGCTAATTTATTCAACATAATTTTATTTTTTGCTTTCGGCTTTCAGCACTCTGCATTCAGCCAAATTGTTTAACAATTATTTTTTCTGCAGAAAGCTAATTGCCGACTGCCGATTGCATATTTATCCTCCAACTCTTTTGGTTTTATAGCCCATATCTTGAAGAATTTTCATGATTTTATCACGATTATCTCCTTGAATCACGATGATTCCGTCTTTCTCTGAGCCACCAATTCCTAGAGTGGTTTTTATTTTTTTAGAAATTTGTTTCAGTTCTTCTTCTGTTCCTTCGAAACCTTCTATTAAAGTTACAGGCTTACCATTTCTTCCTTTTTTTTCGAATTTACAGATAAGAGGATTCTTCTGCTCAAATTTTTCTTCTGGCATTTCAAAATCTTGCTCCTCGTGTTCTGGGAAAAGGTTTTTTAATTGGTCTCTTAAATCCATATAACTGTTTTCAAAAAAAGGAGTGTAAAGTTACAAATTAACTGACAACAGAAAAACTAATCTTTAAAATATTTTAAATACTGATAAATATCGCCTTTAAAAAGAATTATTCTATGCCTAGAAATTTCGTAAATTTGCATCATTAAAAAAAATACTAAAATGGCTAAAAAAGCAATACTTGCCATTCTTGATGGATGGGGTTTAGGAACGGATAATAAAGTGTCTGCAATTTACCAAGCAAACACACCTTTTATAGATTCTTGTTATACAAAATTTCCACATACCACGCTAGAAGCTTCTGGACTTGCAGTAGGTTTACCAGCTGGACAAATGGGAAATTCTGAAGTTGGACACATGAATCTAGGAGCGGGACGAGTAGTTTACCAAAATTTGGTAAAACTGAATATGGCGGTAGAAAAAAATACTCTAGGATTAGAGCCAGGAATTCAAATGGCTTTTGAATATGCGAAATTAAATCATAAAAAAGTACATTTTATCGGTTTGGTTTCAGATGGTGGAGTTCACTCTCATATCAATCACTTGAAAGGTTTATTAACTGCTGCTCAAGAATTTGGATTGACAGAAAATGTTTACGTACACGCATTTACAGACGGTAGAGACTGTGATCCTATGTCTGGAAAAGGTTTCATAGAAGATTTACAAAATCACATGAAAATCTCTACTGGGAAATTAGCAACTGTAGTAGGAAGATATTTCGCAATGGATAGAGATAAGAGATGGGAGCGTGTGAAATTAGCTTATGATGCAATGGTAAATGGAGTAGGAGAAATCACCAAAAATCCTGTAGAAGCGATTGAAAAATCTTATGCAGAAGGAGTTACTGATGAGTTTTTAAAACCAATTATCGTTTCAGAAAATAATAATCTTCCTACTGCTAAAATTGAGGAAAATGATGTGGTTTTCTGTTTCAATTTCAGAACAGACAGAGGTAGAGAAATTACAGAAGTGCTTTCTCAACAAGACTTCCCAGATTTTGGAATGAAAAAATTGAATCTTTATTATGTTACTTTAACCAATTATGACGAAAGTTTCCAAAATGTAAAAGTTATCTTTGATGAAGAAGTTTTACAAGAAACAATGGGCGAAGTTCTAGAAAGAGCAGGTAGAACTCAAATCAGAATTGCTGAAACAGAGAAATATCCTCACGTTACTTTCTTCTTTTCTGGAGGTAGAGAAAAAGAATATGTAGGAGAGAGAAGATTGCTTTGTCCGAGTCCAAAAGATGTTGCTACCTATGATTTAAAACCAGAAATGTCTGCTTTTGATATTAGAGATGCTATTTTACCAGAATTAGAAAAAGAATCTGCAGATTTCATTTGTTTAAATTTTGCTAATGCAGATATGGTAGGTCATACTGGAGTTTTCGAAGCAGCAGTAAAAGCTTGCGAAGCGGTAGACAAATGTATAGAAGCAGTAGCAACTACAGCTTATGAACATGGTTATGCTGTTTTCATTTTGGCAGACCACGGAAATTCTGATTACATGATTAATCCTGATGGAAGTCCTAACACGCAACACTCTACTAATCTGGTTCCGCTAATTGTAATGGATAAAGACCAAAATTGGAATCTGAAACCAGGTAAATTAGGAGATGTAGCGCCATCTATTTTAAAAGTAATGGGCGTAGAAATTCCAGAAATTATGACTGGAGAAGTTTTAGTCTCTTAAAAATTTCAAATTTTTAAAATAATTTATTAACTTTAGCCAACTAATGATCAATATGTTGGCTAATTTTTTTTATAAATCTATTGTTACCAAAAACAAAAAAGTAGTTGGCCTATTTCTTATTGTATTTTCTTCCTTTCTTTTTTCTCAAGAGGCTTCAATTATTGAAAATATCACCGAAACAGAAGGCTTACCTAGCAATTATGTTTTTAATGCCAATGAAGACCAAAATGGAGTGATTTGGTTAGGAACAGATAAAGGTCTTGCTACCTATCAAGATGGAGAATGGATTACGCTAGATGTAGATAATGGAATGCCTGGAAACTACATTAATAAAGCGATTTCAGATAAAAAAAATGGATTGTTGATTTATCTTTCAGAAAGAGGATTATATTATTTTGACACCAATAAAAGAAGGATTACAGTAAAATATCCAAGTTTAGGTAATTTGATATTGAGGGATTTCAAAATTTCTAATTATAACAGCAATTATATCTTAATTAATGGAGTAAATCCTAAAACAAATCAGGAGAAGTTTTATGCTATTGATATCAGTAATGTTAAGACATTAATTCCTTTGCACATTGAACAAAATAGTATTTTTCTTAAAGGAAAGAATTCAAAAATCAAACTGGCTGATCGAGATTTTTTATTACAAAATGATAAAATTGTTCTTAATCGTTTTACATTAGAAAAAATAGAAAATACCATTTTTATAAAGCAAAATGGTAAAATTATAGATACGCTTTCCGAAAAAAATGGACTGGGAAATAACAGCATTAATCATATCTTAAAAACTTCTAAGAATGATGTGATTATTTCTACACTTGGAGGTGGTATTTCTATCATTCGTAATAACAACCCGAAAATAACTTTCAATCATAAGAGTATAAATGCGAGACAGATTTTAACTTTTCAAAATAAACAATATATTTTTGCAGATGGTTTTTTATACGTCATTCAAGATGACAAAATACTGTCAAAAGTTTTCCTTAGAAAAGATGCACTTACTTTCCATTTAGATGGTGATTTTCTTTATTTAGGTTCTTTTGCTGGATTAGAAACCTATAAAATGAATGGCAATCAATTGCAATTCATAAATTTATTTCCTTTTACTGCTGGTGTTTCTAAGATTTTAAAATTCAACAGTCAGATTATTTTCACCACTTATGGAGGCGGTTTTTTTGTAAAGAATGGAAATTCCGTGACTAAATATCAAAATAAACCTTTTAATAATTAGACTGCACCCAAAAGTTTAGACAAAATTAAACAATATTCTCAAAGGAAAGAGTTCGGTACTGTACCGGACTCTTTCCTTTGAGATTGAGTCTTATTCTATCATTGTTGTAATAGTGAATGTACTTCACTATTTCGATCTTAAGTTCCTGAATGGAACCAAACTTTCTGGTATAAAACATTTCTGATTTTATCGTTCCAAAAAAGTTTTCTATCACCGCATTGTCCAAACAGTTTCCTTTTCGGGACATACTTTGAATAATACCTTTTTCTTTTAACAAGTTTTGGTAATGTTTCATTTGATATTGCCAACCTTGATCAGAATGTAGAATGATGTTCTGTGTAGATTTTACTTTTCTGAATGATTTCTTTAGCATTCTGATGATTTGGCTAAACACAGGTCTTTCAGATAAGTCAAAACTGACAATTTCACCATTAAATAAATCGATGATTGGAGATAGGTAAAGTTTATTACCCGATACATTAAACTCTGTAACATCGGTTGCCCATTTCTGATTAGGAGCGTCCGATTTGAAATTCCTCTGTAGAACATTGGGCGCAATTTTCCCTTGCTCTCCCTTGTAAGATTTATATTTCTTCACTCGGATAATACTCTTTAAACCTAATATTTTCATAAGTCGTAAAACAGTTTTGTGATTAATCAAAATTCCTTTTTCTTTCAAAAGCAAAGTAATTCTTCTATAGCCCAACCTTCCTTTGTGACGATGATAAATCTGCTTAATCATTTCTTTTATTTCCGCATATTTATCTTTCATTTGAAAGCGTTTTTGATAGTAATAAAAACTGCTTCTTGCCATCGATGTACAATGCAGTAGTACTGCTAAATCAAAGTCCTGCCTTAACTCTTCGATGGCTTTGGATTTTTCCTTTCCTGAATTAAGGCGTCTAACTTTTTTAAAATGGCGTTCTGGGCTTCTAAATAATAAATCCTCTCCAACAGTTCTTCCTCCCTTGTTAAGGGCTTGCCTGTTTTCTTTTTTTTTCGCTTGTAATTACTCATGGTTTTAGGTCTTCCTTTGGGTCTGTTTTCTAAACCTAAAATACCATTTTTTTTGTAATTACGCTGCCAACTAAGAATACTGGACTCCGCAGGAATATTAAACCTTCTCGACGCTTCTTTTAAACTTAAATTCTCTTTCTCAATTACTGATAAAATCTTTAATTTAAAATCTTTTGTGTAATGCGTATTGGAAAGCCGAACAAGTCCTGAAACTCCATAAAGTTCATAAAATTTTATCCATTTACGAACCAATGAACCACAAACTCCAATGCGTTTTCCTAAATCGTCTGTTCCAATATCCCCTTTGTGATATCTCTTTATAGCTTTTAATTTAAAGTCTAATGAATATTTACTTTTTCCCATAAAAAATACCCCTAAAAAGTGTCTAACTTTTTGGGGGCAGTCCATAATATTGAGAATCTTTTTAAAATTAAACAAGGTTATGGTATGGTTTCTTATGAATCTGGTCTTTCTATCCTCGATGAAAAGCTTAATTTTATAAGTCATATCAATAAAAAAAATGGGTTACACAGTAATTTTGTAACGACCGTTTTTGCAGATACAGATACTGTCTATATTGGTGCTAGAAAAGGAATTGCACAATGGTATGACAATAAAATAGTCAAAACTTTTAAAGCAGAAGAAGGATTTAGTGGGAATCTTACACGATTGATTTTTAGAGATGTTAAAAATAGAATTTGGGTGTTGACTGACAAAGATTTATTGTTGAAAACCAAAAATATTTTAAAACCTATAGGTTCTATTAGAATTTTAGATAATCATGAAGATTTGATTTTAAAAGGAGATTATTCAGCTTCTAATCATAAACTTACGGTAGTATCTAAAAATAAAATTACAGTCATTGATTTAGATAAAATTGTACCGAATACCATGGTGAAATCCACCGAAATTTCAAAAATTCTTCATGATGCAGAAGAAATTAATGTTAAAGACAACATCTATTTTGAGGACCATAACCGTGATATACAATTTGTATTTTCATCAGTAGATAAAAATTTGTTGGGAAAAACTTCTTTATTCTATAAAATTAATGATGATGCTTGGAAACCCTTTAAAGAACCAAGAACACTTAAATTTTCTCACATAGATGAAGGAAAATACTCCTTACAAATAAAATCTGTAAATGAAGATGGCTATGAAAAGGTGATGCCAAATAAAATAGAATTTACCGTTTTAGGACCTTTCTATATAAGATGGTGGTTTATTGTTTTTACCCTTTTATTAGCTGGTTTGTTTTTATATAATTATGTAAACGAAATCAATAAGAAAAAGTACATCAAGAGATTAAATCAACTCAGAGTTAAACATCAATTAGAAAACGAAAGAAAAAGAATCAGTAGAGATTTACATGATAATATTGGGGCTTATGTTACCAGTTTAATTTCTAAAATTGATAAAATTAAAAATTCAGAAAATACTATTGGAACTGCTGTAACGTATGATGATGTAAGATTAGATGCCGAAAAAATACTCGCTCTTCTGAGACAAACCATTTGGGTTTTAGGAAATAAAGATACCAATCTTATCGCGCTTTATGATAATTTTAAAAGTTATGCACTTAAATTTTTACAAACAGATGATATAAAAATCATTTTTGAAGAAGAAATAGAAAATAACAGAAAATTTGATGCAACTACAGGAAGTGGGATTTTCAGAATAATTCAAGAAGCGCTTCAAAATGTATACAAACATGCTCATGCTAACAAAGTAGAAATTAATGTAATTTCAAAAAATAAGATCATCATTTACATCAAAGATAATGGGCATGGATTTAATCCTGATAATCTTAGAGATGGTAATGGGTTAATCAATATGAAAGAAAGAGCAAGAGAGTTAGGATTTAAGCTTAATATTTATTCAGATTCATCTGGTACTACTATAGAACTTTACGAAATGTAAAATACGTAATTTGTAGTATTGATTTTAAACAACAAAAAAAATATATTGTAAAACCATTAAAAAGCCATGATAAAAGTAGCAATAGTAGATGATAATCAAATCAATAGAATTACGATTAAAGAAAAATTAGCGCCCTATCAAGACGTATTTTTAGTATTCGAAGCCACCAATGGAGAAGATTTTTTTGAAAAATTAGAAAGTCTTCCCAAAGAAGATTATCCTCAAGTGGTATTGATGGATTTAGAAATGCCTATTCTAGATGGTATTGTTACCATTGCTTCTGCTTCTATTAAATTTCCAGAAATTAAATACATTGTTTTAACGATTTATGAAGATGATGATAAAATTTTCGAAGCCATTAAAGCTGGAGCCAGTGGTTATTTGCTCAAAGAAGACAAAGCTATAAACATAGTAGAAGCCATGAAAAATGTGGTTCAGTTTGATGGAATTCCTATGAGTCCAGCCATTGCAAGAAGAGCAATGGAATTGCTTAGAGATACGCCAAAACCTACTGCAAGTATGCAGAATGCGATTATAGACCACCAATTAAGCGACCGAGAAATGGAAATTCTAAGAGAAGTGGTAAAAGGGTATAATCATCACGAAATTGCAGATAAATTGTTCATCAGTCCTAATACAGTGAGAACTCACGTGAATAATATTTATAAAAAACTCCATCTTAATTCCAGAAGTCAAGTCATGAATCTGGCTTATAAAAATAAATGGATTTAATATTTCTAAAAGGCTTATTTTATTAGCCTTTTTTTATTTCTTATATTTGCAAAAACTAAATCAGTAGAATGTTAAGTAATAAAAAACTCGCTATAGACTTTGATGGAACCATTGTAGAAGATGCTTATCCATCCATTGGAAAACCAAAAATTTTCGCTTTCGAAACCCTAAAAAAATTACAATCCGAAGGATATCGATTAATTCTTTGGACTTATAGACACGGCAAGTCTTTAGAAGAAGCCGTAGAATTTTGTAGAAAAAATGGAGTAGAATTCTACGCCGTAAACTCTAGTTTCGAAGGTGAAATCTTTGATGATGAAACACAATCCAGAAAAATAGATGCAGATTTATTTATAGATGATAGAAACTTAGGCGGTTTTCCTGGTTGGGGAGAAATCTATAACATCATCACCGAAAGAATAGAATTCAGAGTAGAAGGAGGCGAAGTTTTAGCTTATTCTAAAATGAAAAAAGAAAAGAAAAGAGGTTTATTTTGGTAAAAGTAAAAGATCCAAGTAAAAAGTAAAAAGACACAAGTTTTAAAATCTAATGTATGCAAAATAATAATCTGTTAGATAGAACTTTTAAATTTGGGGTGAACTGCATTATTTTCTTAAGAACTTTACCTCGTGATTTTGAATATAATGTAATAAAATTACAGTTAACAAAATCGTCTACTTCAATTGGTGCTAATTATGAAGAATCACAAGCAGGATCTTCTAAAGCTGATTTTAAAAATAAAGTAAGAATATCTCTTCGAGAAGCTAGAGAGTCTAATTATTGGTTAAGAGTAATTAAAGCTTTAGAAAGGTCAGAAAATGAACAGTTAGAATCTCTTATACAGGAGAGTAAAGAACTTAAAAATATTTTAGCTTCCATTATAAACAATACTAAACTATAAATATTAATAATACATGGCTCTTTTTACTTTTGCCATGGCTCTTTAAATAAAATGATTATACTTAAAACAATTGAAGAACTCCGTTTAATGCGTGAAAGTGCTCAGCTCGTTTCTAAAACATTAGGAATGATTGCAGCAGAAATTAAACCAGGAGTTACCACATTACATTTAGATAAATTAGCTCATGATTTTATTAAAGATCATGGTGGCGAACCTGCATTTTTAGGAATGTATGGTTTCCCCAATTCCCTGTGTATTTCTCCCAATGAAGAGGTAGTTCATGGGATTCCAAAAGATATTCCGTTGGAAGAAGGAGACATTCTTTCTGTAGATTGTGGTGTTTACATGAACGGTTTTTATGGTGACCATGCTTATTCATTCGAAGTGGGAGAAGTTGCACCAGAAACCAAAAAATTACTTCAAGTAACCAAAGAATCACTTTACAAAGGTATAGAACAATGCGTTCGTGGAAAAAGAATAGGGGACATTTCAAACGCTATTCAAACGCACTGCGAAAAACATGGTTATGGAGTGGTAAGAGAATTGGTAGGTCACGGTTTGGGAAGAACCATGCACGAAGATCCTCAAGTTCCTAATTACGGAAGAAAAGGCAGCGGAAAAGTCATCAAAGACGGCTTAGTTGTCGCTATAGAACCTATGGTTAATCTGGGAACGCATCAGGTGAAATTCCACAAAGATGGATGGACAGTAACTTCTTTAGATAAAACACCTTCTGCACATTTTGAACATGATGTAGCAGTGATTAATGGAAAGCCAGTTTTACTTTCTACCTTCAAATATATTTACGAAGCATTAGGAATTACCAGTAATGAAGAAGAACCATTTACTATGGATTTTTAGAAAAATGAATATCAATTAAAACGGGCTTTTGTCCGTTTTTTTTATGAATAGATCCTCCAAAATTTATTTTAAAAAATGAAAAATATTTTTTTAAATTTGGTTTAGAAATTATATGAAGAAACTCGCATCATTTTTATTGAATAAAATTCCAAGACCAATGCTTATCAACCTAAGCATTTTTCTTCGCCCTTTAATCTATCTTTTTTTCAAAGGAAATAAATTTACCGACCCGATTGACGGGAAATCCTACCGTAAGTTTTTACCTTATGGTTACGGAAAACAACGTGAAAATGCACTTTCTCCCGGAACTCTAAGTTTAGAGCGTCATCGTCAAATGTGGTTGTATCTAAAAAATGAAACCGATTTTTTTACTCAAAATTATAAAGTGCTTCACATTGCTCCAGAGCAAGAATTCTTGAGAAAATTCAAGAAAATGAAGAATTTAGAATATACTTCTGCAGATTTGTTTTCGCCGATTGTAGATGTAAAAGCAGACATTCTAGATTTGCCTTTTGAAGATGAAAGTTTTGATGTCATTTTCTGCAATCACGTTCTAGAACACATTATAGATGACAAAAAAGCGATGAGCGAACTCTATAGAGTGATGAAAAAAGGAGGTTGGGGAATTTTGCAAGTTCCCATGAAAAATTCTTTAGAAAAAACCTACGAAGATTTTACCATTACAGACCCAAAAGAAAGACAAAAACACTTCGGGCAATACGATCATGTTCGTTGGTATGGAATGGATTATTTTGAAAGGTTAAAATCAGTAGGATTTTCAGTAGATATTAATTTCTATTCTCAAAAATTTTCGGAACAAGAACAAAAAAGATTCGGATTAAATGTAAACGAAATTTTGCCTGTTGTAAGGAAATAATTTCAAATTCTTATAAATTGTAAATTTTCGAAATTTTTAAATAATTCTCGTTCCGTAGGAACGCAATGTTTCAAAAATTCCTCGGGAATGACAATTTTTTCGTTTTAATTATTTCCCAATTCTATTTTCCTTACCTTTGCAAAAAAGAAATTTTAAATCTTTTAATCCTTTAATTTTAAGTAAAACAAATGCACAAAGCAGGATTTGTAAACATAGTCGGGAAACCAAACGCAGGAAAATCTACATTGCTAAATCAATTGATGGGCGAGAAATTAGCGATTGTTACCCAAAAAGCACAGACAACAAGACACCGTATTTTCGGGATTTATAATGAAGAAGACCTACAAATCGTATTTTCTGATACTCCAGGAGTTCTAGAACCTAAATACGAATTACAGGAAAAAATGATGGATTTTGTAAAAGATTCTTTACAAGATGCAGACGTTTTCTTGTTCATTGTAGATGTTACGGATAAAGAAGAACCGAATGAATTTTTGGTAGATAAACTGAACAAAATTCCAGTTCCAGTCCTTATTTTACTCAATAAGATAGATGCGTCTAACCAAGAAGCAATGCTCGAAAAAGTAGAGTATTGGCATAGTAAAATTGAAAAAGCAGAAATTTTACCGATTTCAGCTTTAGAAGGTTTTAATACCGATTTAATTTTGCCAAAATTAAAAGCTTTATTGCCAGAAAATCCACCTTACTACGACAAAGACCAATACACAGATAAATCTGAACGTTTCTTCGTAAATGAGAATATCAGAGAAAAAATCTTGTTGAATTACGACAAAGAAATTCCATATTCTGTAGAAGTGGTAACAGAAATGTTCAAAGAAAAAGAAGGAATTATCTTTATAGACTCTATTATTTACGTAGAAAGAGACACCCAAAAAGGAATTCTCATCGGTCACAAAGGTGAAGCCATCAAAAAAGTGGGAACAGAAGCCAGAATAGATTTAGAGAAATTCTTTTCTAAGAAAATTCACCTTAATCTTTTTGTAAAAGTCAAAAAAGACTGGCGTAAAAACGAAAGAGACCTTAAAAATTTCGGTTACAGATAATATTAAAACTCAATCATTTCGGTTGAGTTTTTTAGCTTCCATAAAAAAATCATTATCTCAAAATGATTAAATATGTTTTATTCAAATTTATTTTTTATTTTTGAGAGTCTAAATAAAAAGAGAAAATGAAGAATCTGAATACAACGGGTTATAACAAAACCTTGTTAGATTGGGCGTTATTAGCCATTAGAATTTTTGTAGGATTGGGAATGCTCACTCATGGATTTCCGAAACTTATGCAACTTCTCGGAGGAAGTCATGATTTCATTAATTTCTTCGGAATCGGTACCAAAACATCTCTTATTTTAGCCGTACTTGCAGAAGTTCTCTGTTCACTTTTCTTAATTTTAGGACTTTTTACGAGATTTGTTTCTATTCCGCTCATTATCACTATGTTAGTTGCGGTTTTTGTGGTTCATGGAAACGATCCTTTTGCCAAACAAGAAATGGCATTGCTCTATTTATTCCACTACATTTTAATATTTGTAGCAGGTCCCGGAAGTATTTCCATCGACAGAATGATCAATCGAAAATAAATTCAAAGGCGCTTCTAGCGTCTTTTTTGTTCCCCTCTTTTAGAAGGGTGGCATTCAGATTTTCTGAATGACGGGGTGTTTTTTGGCGCTTTAACACGCTGTCCGCTATATCTTTTTCTTTCCAAAGCATTTTCCAAATCTAAAGAAAAAGGATGCCGCTTCCATCGTTAGCGCAAATGCAGAAATCTTCAGAAATTTCAGGAAAAATTGTAACTTTCCCCTCAATAAAGTCACTAATCATTAAGATTTAGAATCTAAAATTTATAATCTATAATTTGAAAAATATGAGATCTATCAAAATTTCTGTTTTATTTCTTGCCTTATCCATTTGTGGATTTTCGCAAGAAAATTTAACCTACCAAAAACCTTCCGCCGAAATTCTTCAACTCGCTGATTTCCAAAGAACACCTTCTGTTTCTATGAACAGCAAAAAAGACTGGATGGTTTTTTCTTACAGACCTACTTATAAAACGTTAGACGACCTTAACCAAGAAGAAATGAAATTGGCAGGTTTGCGTGTTAATCCTGTAACCAATATTTCGAGTTCTGTTACGTATATTAGTAATTTAAAAGTTAGAAAATTCAACGAAAAGCAAGAAACACAAGTAATTGGATTGCCTCAAAATCCTAAAATTACCAATCTTTCTTGGTCTCCAGACGAAAAGAAATTAGCCTTTACCAATACTACAGAAAAAGGAGTAGAACTTTGGATTTTAGATTTAGAAACCAGAACAGCTAAGAAAATCTCAAGTGATAATCTTAATGCCAATTTGGGTTCTCCGTTTGTTTGGCTTAAAAATTCTCAGGAATTAATCGTAAGAAAACTTCCAGCAAACAGACCAGCTCTATTAAATGAAAAGAAAAATCTTCCAACTGGACCAATTGTTTCTAATGCAGACGGAAAAGTTTCACAAAACAGAACGTATCAAGATTTGTTAAAAAATCCTATGGATGAAGCCAATTTCGAGACTTTAACCAGAGCAGAATTGGTAAAAATGAATCTTGATGGAGCAGAAACTCCTTATAAATCTGCTGATATTTATGCAGGAATTCAACTTTCGCCAGACGGAAATTATGTGATGATTTCTACCATCAAAAAACCTTTCTCTTACATCGTTCCGCTTTCTAGATTTCCGATGACTGCTCAAGTTTTTGATTTACAAGGAAATTTAGTAAAAACCGTAAATGATGTTCCGTTGAATGAAATTATGCCAAAAGGTTTTTCATCAGTTAGAACAGGAAAAAGAAATATGTCTTGGAGAGCAGATAAACCTGCAAGTTTATATTTTGTAGAAGCTTTAGATGGTGGTGATCAAAGTAAAAAAGCAGAATTTAGAGATGAAATTTTTACTTGGGATGCACCTTTTTCGGCTGAACCAAAATCCTTAATGAAAACCAAACAAAGATTTGCAGGAATTCAATTCGGGAATGAAGAAAATGCTGTTGTAATGGATTCTTGGTATGATACTCGTTCACAAAAAACATATTTCCTAAATCCAAAAACTGGAGAAAATAAAGAAATTGCCGAAAGAAATTATCAAGATGTTTATGCGGATCCAGGAAATTTCCAAACCGATAAAAATGAATTCGGACAATACGTAATTTCCATCAAAAACGGAAAAGCGCACTTAATTGGTGATGGTTTTACCAAGGATGGTCAGTTTCCTTTCATCGATGAATTTGATTTTAAAAACTTCCAAACCAAAAGATTATACACTTCTAAAACACCAAAAGTAAAAGAAGATATTATTGACATTATTGATGCCAATAAAGGAACGGTTTTAGTGACGCAACAGTCTAAAAATCAGTATTCTAATTATTTTGTAAGAAATATTAAAAACAACAAAGCAGAAGCGGTAACTCAGTTTGCAAATCCTTTTGCGAGTATTTCTACTATTCATAAAGAAGTCATTAAATACAAAAGAAACGATGGAGTAGAGCTGAAAGGAACGCTTTATCTACCAGCAAATTATGATTTCAAAAAGAAACCAAAATTGCCACTTTTAGTTTGGGCGTATCCAGAAGAATTTAAAGATAAAGCCACGGCTGGACAAAACACTGCCAATCCAAATGAATTTACTTTCCCAAGTTATGGTTCGTTTATTTATTGGGTGACTAAAGGTTATGCGGTTTTAGATGATGCAAGTTTCCCAATTATTGGGGAAGGAACTACAGAACCGAATGATACTTTTATTCCGCAATTGGTGGCGAATGGAAAAGCAGCAATTGATGCTGTAGATCAATTAGGTTATATCGATAGAAATAGAGTAGCAGTGGGTGGACATTCTTATGGAGCTTTTATGACGGCTAATTTATTGACGCATTCTAATGATTTTGCGTGTGGAATTGCGAGAAGTGGCGCTTATAACAGAACTTTAACACCTTTTGGTTTCCAAAGTGAACAGCGTAATTATTGGGATGTTCCAGAAATCTACAACGGAATGTCACCATTTATGAATGCCAATAAAATGAAAAAACCAATGCTTTTGGTTCATGGTGAAGCAGATAACAATCCTGGTACGTTTACATTGCAAACAGAGCGTTATTTCCAAGCGTTGAAAAACTTGGGAGCACCTGTAAGAATGGTGATTTTACCAAAAGAAGCTCACGGTTATGTTGCTAAGGAAAACATTTTACATTTGCTTTGGGAACAAGACCAATTCTTAGAAAAATGTTTAAAAAAATAGATTTTAAAAGACGCTGAAAAGCGTCTTTTTTTATTTTTGAAATAATCTTGAATTTGATAAAAATGTGTAATTTTAAAAAAAGTCTAGAATCTCACATCTGAAATCTGAAATCTAACATCTAAAAAATGAATAATCTTTTACCAAAAGACGGCACTGTATATTATTATGGAAAAATTTTCACGGAAGAACAAAGTGAAATATATTATGTTAAATTGCTCAATGAAATCAATTGGCAACATGATGTAGTTAAAATTTTTGGAAAAGAAATTATTACCAAAAGAAAGGTTGCTTTTTTAGGAGATGAAGGAATTTTTTATAAATATTCGGGTAAAACTAAAATCGCTGAGAAATGGTTAAAATTTATTTTAGAAATAAAATCTAAGGTGGAACAAATCTCAGGCGAAAAATTTAATGCGTGTTTATTGAACTATTATCACAATGGTTCAGAAGCGATGAGTTGGCATTCTGATAACGAAAAAGAAATTTTGAAACATTCTGCAATTGCGTCTGTAAGTTTCGGAGCGGAAAGAAAATTTGGTTTCAAACATAATTTTAGCAAAGAAGAAATTTTTCTAATGCTTGAGAACGGCTCATTACTCATCATGAAAGATGAAACCCAAATCTATTGGAAACACAAGCTTTATACGAATGCTAAAATCATTGAGCCAAGAATAAATTTGACATTCAGAACAATTATAAACAATTAAACTTAATATTCTAATTAATTCCTATAATTTATATTATGTTAAATTGTATTTTTTACGACTTCAATATAATTATAGTTTCCTAACCTTCTCATCTCTTTTAATCCATTGAAAGTTTATAATCATTGATGAGAATTCTATAAAGTTGTAAATCGTTTATCGCCATACTTTTACAAGAAAAATTATGAAAAATTTTGTAGTTATTCTTTTGATAAGCATTTCTTTTATTTCTTGTAACAAAAAAGAAACATCTTCATATACCATAATTCCTGAAGATACCATTCACCAGAATTATACAGAAACTTTTGAGCCGAAAAAAGATACTTTGCAATTTTGTTATCTTTCTGTGGTAGGCAAAGATTCTTTGCACCTTTCTTACACTCTTTATCCTACAGATTCTGTAAAAGGAAAAATGAGTTACGATAATTTTGAAAAAGATGGTTCTAATGGAAAAGTATATGGTATAAAATCTGGTGATACCTTAAAATTAACTTACGACATGTTTTCTGAGGGAATGCATTCGTTAATAGATGTTCGCTTTTTGACCAAAGACAATAAACTTTACGAAGGAATTACTGCTTTGAAACAAAAGAACGATTCTACTATGATTATTGTGAATGATAAAAGTGTAGATTTTGAATCTGGAAGAGTTTTATCGCCTGTTAAATGTAAATAATGTTAGTAATTTTTAATGCTATTCTACTCTATTTTAGATGAATTTTTTAATTTTTTCTCTACAAATAGTTGCAGTTTACTTTTTCTATTGGGTATTTTGATACTATGCGAAATCCTCGTATTTTTAGCAAAATTTAAACGCAATGTCATACTATCCTTTAAATAGCATTCCAGATTATTTCGGAATTGATGATTTACTTACAGAAGAACATATATTAATCAGAAACTCTGTAAGAGATTGGGTTCAGTCATTTATTATGCCTCAAATTGATGATGCAGCGCAACATCATAAAGACATTCCTAATCTCATGAAAGAATTAGGAGCAATTGGAGCTCTCGGTCCTTATATTCCAGAAGAATATGGAGGTGCTGGTTTAGACCAAATTTCTTACGGATTAATTATGCAAGAGTTAGAACGAGGAGATTCAGCGGTTCGTTCTGCGGCTTCTGTTCAGAGTTCTTTGGTAATGTTTCCTATTTTCGAGTTTGGTTCAGAAGAACAAAAACGCAAATATCTTCCAAAATTGGCTTCTGGTGAATTTATCGGTGCATTTGGCTTAACAGAGCCTAATCACGGTTCTAATCCAGGAGGAATGGAAACGCATTACAAAGATATGGGCGATCATTATTTGCTTAACGGTGCTAAAATGTGGATTACTAATGCTCCACTTTGTGATCTTGCTGTAGTTTGGGCAAAAGGTGAAGACGGAAAAGTTCGCGGAATGATTGTAGAACGCGGTTACGAAGGTTTTACCACTCCAGAAACTACCAATAAATGGAGTTTGAGAGCTTCTAAAACGGGTGAATTGGTTTTTAATAACGTAAAAGTTCCTAAAGAAAATCTTTTACCAAAAGTAGAAGGTCTTAAAGGTCCTCTTTCTTGTTTAAATTCAGCACGTTACGGAATTTCGTGGGGCGTAATTGGTGCTGCGATAGATTGCTATTGCACTGCTGTTCAGTATTCTAAAGAAAGAACACAGTTTGGAAAACCAATTGCAAGTTTCCAACTTCAACAGAAAAAATTAGCCGAATTTTTAACAGAAATTACAAAAGCTCAATTGCTTTGCTGGAGATTAGGAACCTTGAAAAATGACCACAAAGCTACTCCTGCTCAAATTTCTATGGCAAAACGAAATAACGTGAGAATGGCAATTAACATAGCAAGAGAATCTCGTCAAATTCTTGGTGGAATGGGAATTATGGGAGAATTCCCAATGATGCGTCACGCTGCCAACTTAGAATCTGTAATTACTTACGAAGGTACAGAAGACGTGCACTTGCTCATCACAGGTCTTGATATTACGGGAATCAACGCATTTTCATAAAAATTATACTTTGTCAAAGCTTTTAAATCTTTGACAAAGTTTTTTTTTGATTTTGGCGTGCCTTTTTTCCACTGCTATTGCCATGCAAAAAAGTCGCGCTTTCCGTTGCAATCTTTTATTTTTCCAGTCTTCGACTCCGCTCAGACTGACAAAATAAAAGGATTTGCACTGCAATCGCTCACGCGAAAACTTTTGATAAGTTTACGCCTTTGCGAACTTAAAAACATAAAGAATTTTAAAAATTTCTTTGCGCTCTTTGCGTTTAAAATATGAAAACCATCAACATACCATTACCTAAAATAGGAGAATCTACTACCGAAGCCAAAATTGTAGAATGGCTGAAAAAACCGGGAGATTTTATCAAACGTGATGAACTTTTTGCCGTAATTGGAACCGACAAAGTAGATTCTGAAATTTTCTCAGAATACGAAGGAACGCTCAAAGAAATTCTCGTAAAAGAAGGCGAAGAAGTTTCTGTAGGAACTCCTATTTGTACCATGGAAGTGGATGATGCTGTTGAAGAAAATTCGGGTGTCATTCTGATTGAAGCAAAGCGTAATGAAGAATCTTTAAAAGATTTTTCGACTCCATTACATTCCGCTCAAAATGACAAAACTCAACTCACACCTCGAAACTCAGAACTCGTATCTTTTCTTTCTCCAGTGGTAAGAAAAATGGCTGCAGAAAACGGATTGAGTTTAGAAGATTTGCAGAAAATCAATGGAACTGGTGAAAACGGAAGAATTAGAAAACAAGATGTAGAAAATTTCTTAAAACCAAGAAAACAAAATACTTCTACTCCATTTATTGAAGAAAAACTTCAACTCAAAGTAGAACTCGGTGAAACGTTGGAGCCACTTTCTAAAATTCGTAAACTCATCGCTGAAAATATGGAAAAATCTTGGCGAAGCATTCCTCATGTTACGACTTTTATGGATGTAAATGTGACGAAATTAGTGGCTTATCGCGAAGAAAATAAGGAGAAATTTCTACAAGAAAATGCGGTTAAATTAACCTATACGCATTTGATTATGAAAGCCGTGATAGATGCAATTAAGGTCTATCCTACTCTAAATTCTTGGTTTAATAATGAAGAATTGTTAGAAAAGAAAAACATCAATTTAGGTTTTGCAGCTGCACTTCCTGATGGTAATCTCATCGTTCCGAATATTAAAAATGCACAGAATTTATCGGTTGTAGACATTGCTCAACAAGTTTCAGAAATCGGAACCAGAGCCAAAAATGGAAAACTAAAACCAGATGACATTCAAGATACTACTTTCACGGTTTCTAACACGGGAATGTTCGGTTCAGAATGCGGAACGCCTATTATTTCTCGGCCACAAGTTGCAGTTCTCGCTTTGGGAAATATTTTGAGAAGAGCTTGGATTATAGAAGAAAACGAAGAAGAGAAAATATTGCCTCAATCGGTGATGACTTTGTCTTTAAGCTATGATCACAGAATTGTAGATGGTGCTCTTGCCTCGAAATTCTTAACAGAGATTAAAAAAAATATGGAAAATTTTTAGAAATTTTATAAATAAATTTATCGTTCCATAGGAACGTAATGTGTGTAATTCAATAATATATGTAGGAGTTGCGTTCCATAGGA
Organism: Cloacibacterium normanense; assembly: GCF_003860565.1. Lineage (NCBI taxonomy): Bacteria > Pseudomonadati > Bacteroidota > Flavobacteriia > Flavobacteriales > Weeksellaceae > Cloacibacterium > Cloacibacterium normanense. Next base: position 1,117,286 of record NZ_CP034157.1, on the reverse strand, counting down.
ACGCTATCTTTTTTATTACATTGCGTTCCTACGGAACGCCACAATTCTTAATCTTTGTTTGCTACACATATTTGGTTCCTTCGGAACCTTCATAGAATGTAAAATAATGATTTTCAGATTAAGAACTTTAATTTAAAGAATTTTAGATATCTCTACAAAATTGTTTTGATTCCTTCGAAAATTGAAAATTTCATGGAATCAATGACTAAAGTGATGAATAAAACCTGCGAAATCTGCGGGAAATTTAATTCCAACTTTCATGAACTTTTTCTGTAAATGGAACTTCTGGATTCAGAATTTCTAGAATTAAATTTTTCACAGAAACCAAAGAATCTTCAAAATTGCCTTTAACAAATTCTACGTTCTGTACTCCGTTACTCACTTCCGCAAAACTCCATATTCCCGTTTCTATTTCACGATTTTTAAACTCATCCATTTGTGAAATACAGTATTGATACATACACAATTGCATCGCTTGTTTGTATTTGTCTTCAAAGAAAAGTGTTTCAATTTTAGCTTCTTCTATTTTGATTTTTAAGTTTTTAGGCTTTGCAGTTTTATAATCAATGATTCTTAAAGTTCCGTTGAGAATATCTATTCGGTCAATGAATCCATAGAAAGTTACTTCATTATTGTCATCAATTTTAAAAGCAATATTCTCAATTTTTCTTTCTAAAGCTACAATTTCTAGCGCATTCCCTTTTTTAACCAACTCTAAATCATAATTCAAAACAGATTCTACTACTCTTTTGGCAATTTGTTTGTGAACGAAATTCATTCCTTTTTCGTAGAATTCTGGTTGATGTTTGAGTCTTTCAATGGCTTTGTCAATTGATTCATCTACTTGTTGAAGTAAATTTTCTAAATCATTAACTTTTAATATTTTACCTATTATTTTTTCGTATAAATATTCTAAAGCATTATGAACTAAAGTTCCATAATTTCGTTGAGAAAGCTCTTCTTCAATTTCTGTGGTTTCTCTGGTGTTGAGAATTTTATCCAAATAAAAATCAATAGGATTATAAAGATAGGTTACCAAATGTGACGGCGAAACCTTCTGCTTCCATTCTTCTAATTTTTCAAGAACTGAAGGTGTTTTTTCAATCGTAATCGGTTCTTGATTAATCGGTTCAGAAGTGTTTTCGATGATGATATGCTCTATTTTATGCTGAGATTCCATTTCAATCTGGGTAATGAATCTCGTTTTTTCTCCTGTATTTATGCCAGAACCGAGAGCATTGTAAAGCAAATAGATATTCTTGGCATTCTGTAAAAATCGGTAAAAGTGATAGGCATAAATTCCATCATTTTCTAAGAAAGTATGCAAATTAAACTGTTTTCTTACATCAAACGGAAGATAAGTATTTTGTGAATTTCCGAGCGGTAATTTTCCTTCATTGGCAGAAAGAAGAATAATATTTTCAAAATTCAACAATCGTGTTTCCAGAAGTCCCATCAATTGTAAACCTTCTAAAGGTTCTCCCACAAAATCTATTGATTCAGAGTTAATGAGTTGATTAATCAACACTTCCAATGTTTCGATTTTTACTTGATATTGATATGGAGAAAGTTGATTCTTGATGATGACGAAACTCTTCTCAAAATGAGAAATATTTTCATATTGTACATTATCTATTTCGCTGTATTTTAAATTTTTACAAAACTGAATTAAAGTATTGAGTAAGGTTTCAGCGTCTTGTTTTTCAAACAAATTATAAAAAGAAAGTCCGTTCAATAATTCGCTTAATTGATTTTTAGAAATATAAACAATGTTTCTTTCTTCTAAGGTTGCAATGAAGTTTTTGATGATATTTTCGTCTTTAAAATTCTTTGGAAGTTCATCTAAAATCGGTAAAATATCATTGTAATAATATGAAGAAGCGTTTTTTTCTAATTGTTTATGAAGATGAAACAGTTTTTTCATCGCGTTTGAAAAAGCCAAATTTTTCAACGGAAAGCCCATTGTAATGTTCAGTTTTTCAACCGATGCAAGAGAATCTAATGCAGCAGGAAGCAAATTTTCATCTAATAAAACTACTGCAGTATTCTGATAATCAGAATTTTCTGTGTGAATTTCTGAAAGAATTTCTGGCAAAACTTTGGTTTGAGCAATATTTCCTGAAACCTCATAAACCTTTATGTTTTTGTCTATAGAAAATTCATTTTCAATCCAGTTGAAATCTCTAGAATCATTAAATTCTTTCCAAGTTTTGTATTCGCGGAGAAATTTCCCTGCTTCTTGTCTTTCGTCATGGAAATAGTATTCATCTGCATGAAAGAAAATATCTGCTTTGTCCCATTGTAAAAGGGTTCTAACTAATTTTTCTTCAACGGGAGTAAATGCATTAAAACCAATAAAAACTGCTCTAAGATTGAAATTTTTACAATAATTTTCTAAATTTTCTTTGGTGTAAAGATGAATCATTCCCGAAGTAGCCAATTGCTGTTCCTCTAATTTTTCTTTTAAAAAAGGAAGAAAAGCATTCATTTTTCTCCAAAAATTAAGATTTCTCTTTCTTGCGCCTTCTTCATCGCCCAGATTTTCGCCCCAGTTTTTGATGCGTTCTTCAGCAAGCATCCATTCCAGAATTTCTTTATCATTTCCATGGAATTTCAACATATCATCCCAATCTTTTTGCAATGTTGGGAACCATTTTAAAAATGTGGCAAGATCTTCATCTTGATAAAGTTGAGTATAGGTTTGATAGGCAAAAAGCCAAAGTGCAATGCCTTTGATTTCTTGTTTTTGACTGATTTTATGCACCATTTCATCAATCGTAAAAAACTCTGGAAGAATCCCGTTATAGTTTTTTTCTTTTAAAATTTCTTTAATAAAAACTACAGGTCTTTTTCCTGGAATTATAAATGAAAAACCCGATAAATCCGAAGATTTTTCGAGTATTTCTGAGATGACTTTTTGTAAAAATTTTTGGTGTAGCATTAGTTTTTATAGTGTTCTAGTTTTTTGAGTTGAGCTTTAATTTCTGCATCTAGCTCATTTTGTTTTTCTGCATTGGTTCCTCGTTTGGTAATGTTATCATAATAGTTTTGATAATCGAGAAATTCACCATACATCACTTGATAAATCAACTTAAATTTCAATTGGTAATCTTTCTCTGTTTTTACATTTTCTAGAAATTCTTTTCTCAGTTTTCTAGCGTAAATTTCGGCAATATCAAAATGGCCTTGTTCGTGATTAATATTGAGATTTTTGGTTTTAATAGGATGTTTCCAAGATTTTCTTGGGTCAAAAGTAGCATCTATTCTCACCTTCATTTTATTATTGGCTTTATCTTTAAAAGCGGTGTAACTTAGTCCACAAGAAGAATAACTGACAATGGTGCTGTCACTTTTCATTTTGTTTTCAGATGATTTAAAAAGGCTCCAATTAAGTTTTGTTCCTTCTTTCCAGACTAATTTTTGAGAAAAAACAGTTAAAAAACAAAACAATAAAATAAGGCTGAAAGTTTTCTTCATACTACTCTACTACAATTGTTTTCTCAATCCAAATGTTTTGGTTGCTGCTGTCTTTTCCTTTCCAAAATTTGAAAGTGTAAATACCTTTTTCTTCTGGTCTAAAGTTGAAACCATTCACTCCAACTCTTGTTGCTTGAGTACAAGTTCCGTTAATGGTGTAAGAATAGGCTACCACATTTCTTTCTAAACCGTTTCTGATATAATCATATCCAAAAAAATCCTCACAAGCACTTGGATAAGTAGAATACGTTTTGATGGTTTGAATGGTGAAAACATCCATCGTATCTTGTGCAATTTTCACACTATCTATTTTGATAGATTCTACATTTTGAATTTCATCTTCGTCATTTCTATCACAAGAAACAGCGAAAAATCCAGCTAATAAAGTGATTAAACTGAGGTTAAAAATTTTCTTCATTGATTTAAGTTTTTATGAATTAAAATTTCCTTTGGATAAATATACTACTTTTTTAGTGTCAAAAAATTCTTCTTCGAATTGGTCTTTCAGATCGTAAATTTCACATTTTATTCCAGCGAGTTCTTCTCCTAAATCTCCACCTTTTAAGTATAATACACCGTTGTGTTTTGGGTTAAATTGTTCTTTTTCGAATTTTCCTTTTAACCAACGCAAGAAAACAGGCATTTGTGTAACGGCTCTGCTCACTACAAAATGGAATTTGTCTTTTATTTTTTCGGCTCTTTCGTGGTAAGCTTTTACGTTTTTCAGACCAAGACTTTCTGAAACTCCTTTTACTACGGTAATTTTTTTACCAATAGAATCTACCAAAGTAAATTCTACATTTGGAAATAAAATCGCCAAAGGAATTCCCGGGAAACCACCACCAGTTCCTATGTCTAGAACTTTGGTTCCATCTGCAAATTCCATAATTTTTGCAATTCCCAATGAATGGAGAACGTGTCTTTCGTAGAATTCATCAATATCTTTTCTCGAAATCACGTTAATTTTTTCGTTCCAGTCTTTATAGAGCGTTTCAAGTTGTTGAAACTGAGATTTTTGCTCTTCAGATAGATTGGGAAAGTATTTATTAATAATTTGAACTGACATTTTATAAATTTTGTACAAAATTAAGGATTTTTCATCTGTTTTTTTTAGAAAATTTAGTTAAAAAGTCTATATTTGTACCAATTAAATAATGATAATGAGCAGAGTTTCGGACAGATTAAACAGATTAAGTTATTCTCAGACCTTTGTAATGAGTAACAAAGCGAGAGATATGAAAGCAGCAGGAATAGATGTAATTTCGCTTACACTAGGAGAACCAGATTTTGATGTGCCAGATAATATAAAGAAGGCAGCGTTTGATGCAATTAATGAAAATTATAGCCATTATTCTCCTGTTCCGGGTTTTTTAGAACTAAGAAAAGCAATTGTTAATAAGCTAAAAAGAGATAACAATTTAGACTATAAACCGACGCAAATCTGTGTAGCAAATGGAGCTAAACAAAATATTTTCAATGTTTTAGCAGCTTTGGTAAATGAAGGAGACGAAGTAATTTTGCCCGCTCCGTATTGGGTTTCTTATGATGAAATGGTAAAAATTAATGGTGGTGTTTCTGTTTTTATCGAAACCAATATTGATACTGAATTTAAGATGACAGCAGAGCAATTAGAAGCTGCCATCACTCCAAAAACGAAAGCGGTATTGTATAGTTCACCATGTAATCCATCAGGCAGTTATTATACCAGAGAAGAATTAGAAAAAATCGCAAACGTAATGGCGAAATATCCAGATGTGGTGATTATTTCTGATGAAATCTACGAATTTATTAATTATGATGGAGAGCATATTTCTATTGCAGAATTTCCACAAGTTTTTAATCAAACTGCTGTAATTAATGGAATGTCTAAAGCTTTTGCAATGACTGGTTGGAGAATTGGTTATAGCGCTTGTCCAGAATGGTTAGCAGACGCATGTGATAAGTTGCAAGGTCAGGTTACCAGTGGTGCAAATACGGTAGCGCAAAGAGCTTCTATTGTAGGATTAGAAACCGACCCGAAAGATTACTACTATATGGTAGAAAGTTTTGAAAAACGTAGAAATCTAGTATATGAATTGTTAAAAGAAGTGCCTGGTTTCAAAGTAAATTTACCAAAAGCGGCTTTTTATTTCTTCCCAGATATTTCTTATTATTTAGGAAAAACTCTTGACGGTGTTCTCATCAATAATTCTGATGATTTTGCGATGTTTTTATTAGAAAAAGCACATGTAGCTTGTGTAGGAGGCGTAAGTTTTGGTGATGCTAATTGTATCAGATTCTCTTATGCCGCTTCTGAAGAAGAATTAAAAGAAGCGATGAATAGAATTAAAAAAGCTTTAACAGAAGCAGAAATTCATTAACAAATTTTTTGAAAATATCCTTAAAATCTTCAGTCAAAAGCTGAAGATTTTTTGCTTTTTAGGAGTCATAGAAAAAAATTATCGGTTTCTCATTTTAAAAATTTTAAAATTGATTAATTTTGCAGTCTGAAAATATAATAGTAAAAAACAACAAAAAAATGGCATTAGTAGGAAGAAAATTTCCAAATGTAACTGTAGACGCAATCTCTAAATCAGGAGAAAATTTAAGAATTAACGTTTTAGAAGAAGCAGTAAAAAATCAATCAAAAGTTTTATTATTTTGGTATCCAAAAGACTTTACTTTTGTTTGTCCAACAGAATTACACGCTTTTCAAGCTGCTTTAGAAGAATTTAGAAATAGAAACACTATGGTTATTGGTGCTTCTTGTGATACAAACGAGGTACACTTCGCATGGTTATCTACTCCAAAAAATATGGGAGGAATCGAAGGAGTGACTTATCCACTTTTAGCTGATACCCACAGACAATTGGCTAATATTTTAGGAATTGTAGACCAAGATTTCGAATATGATGAAGAAGGAAACGAAACTTTTTCTGGGTCTAACGTAACGTACAGAGCAACTTATTTAATTGATGAAGAAGGAAAAGTTTTCCACGAAAGCGTAAATGATATGCCTCTTGGAAGAAACGTAGCTGAATATTTAAGATTAATTGATGCTTACACTCACGTTCAAAAATACGGAGAAGTTTGTCCAGCAAACTGGCAAGAAGGTAAAGCAGCAATGAATGCTAATAGAACTGCAACTGCTGAATATCTTAGCCAAAACTAAAATATTAAAATACAATTAATACCAAAGCAGAACATTTTGTTCTGCTTTTTTTGTAAATTTACTTGTTCAAAAATGTATGAAATGACTAAAAATGTAAGGTTGCTTTCTCCTCAAAAAACTATAGCGCTTATTGCTCACGACCATAAAAAAGATGAATTACTTGAATGGGTGAAAAAACACAGTGAAGTGATTCAACAACATCAATTAATTGCTACAGGAACCACGGGAAAATTGATAGAAAATGAATTGGGAGTTCTTGTTCACAGAGTAATGAGTGGCCCACTTGGTGGAGATCAACAACTTGGTGCAATGATTGCCGAAGGAAAAATAGATATCGTTATTTTCTTTTGGGATCCTATGGAAGCACAGCCTCATGATCCAGATGTGAAGGCATTTTTAAGGATCTGTGCCGTTTGGAATATTATCGTAGCATGTGATGCATCTACCGCAGATTTTATTTTAACTTCGCCTTTCATGCATACAGAATATGCAGTGGAAACTCCTGATTATAAATTATATTTAAATAGAAATATAGAAAAAGGAATTTCATAAAAAAAGCCCGAAAATTCGGGCTCTCATTATCAATATTTAATCTCTGTTTTTATCGGTGATTCTTTTTGTGCTTCATTTTTCTTTTTTTGCCGTGTTCATCATAGTAATAACGATCATTTTTTTGTTGACCAGGCGCGAAAACTTTAGCAGATTTGGTTCCATAGACTTTTTTCATTTGTCCAGGAGGTAAATTTTGCGGCCTGTCATCTACGATGATTACCGTAGAAGAACCGCTTCTAATTAAAACACCATTTCGGTAAACATCACCATTGGGTGCTCTATAAATTTCGCCTTGTCTGTAAACTCTACCATCTGGAGCTCTGTAAACTCTTCCATTATCTCCGTAAACATTACTAGAACCACAAGAAACTACAGTTATTGTGAGTGCTAAAGCGCCGAATATTTTAAATATATTTTTCATTTCTTTAAGATTTTGGGGTTGATACTTTCTTTAAAACAAAAGCTTTGCCAAAATCTTATTTCTTATGAAAACTTTAACGTTTTTAGAATTTATGAGTTCTTCTTTCTAAAAGAATTACATCTCTCCAAATTCCGTTCATTTCAGCGATTTTTTCTCTTCTTCCAATGATTCTGAAGCCTAATTTTTCATGAATTTTAATACTCGCTACATTTTCTGGAAAAATCCCAGATTGTAAAGTCCAAAAATGATGTTCTTCGGTTTCTTCTATTAATTTATGGAGCAACATTTCGCCGAAACCTTTTCCATGAACTGAATTATCGAGATAAATGCTTACTTCTGCTACCCCTTTATAGCAAACTCTTGCAGAAATAGGTTGAATGGCAGCCCAACCTTGTACTACTCCATTTTCGTCTTCTAGAATCAATCTACAAACTTTGAAATATTTATTGTCCCAAGTTTCCCAACTTGGAACTTCTTTGTCAAAAGTAGCATTGCCGCCATCAATTCCCTGTTTGAAAATTTCTAAAACTCTCGTTCCATCATCTGGAAGCATTTCACGGATTTGGTAGTTCATTTTTATTTAAGATAAATTGTGTTATAATGTTGAAAATGAAATTTTATTCCATTTCCTTTTTTAAAAATTTAGCAGTCAAAGATTTTTTGCTTTTTATCAATTCTTCAGGAGTTCCCGTTGCGATGATTTCGCCACCGTGTTTTCCACCTTCTGGACCGATATCTATAATGTGGTCTGCTAATTTTATGACGTCTAAATTATGCTCAATAATAATAAAAGAATTCTTTGGTAGCACACGATCACAAAAAAGATGAATTGCTAAGTTGGGTAAAAAAGCATAGAGAAATACTCTCTCAGCATCAATTAATAGCAACAGGAACAACCGGGAAATTAATTTCTGATTTTCTTGGAGTCAATGTAAAAAGAGTAATGAGCGGTCCACTTGGTGGTGATCAACAATTAGGTTCTATGATAGCAGAAGGCGAAATAGATATTGTAATTTTCTTTTGGGATCCTATGGAAGCTCAACCGCATGATAGTAATGTAAAGGCACTCCTAAGATTATGTGTAGTATGGAATATTCCTATGGCTTGTGATGCTGCTACAGCAGATTTTATTCTTTCTTCTCCGTTTATGCATTCAGAATATGTAGCAGAAGTACCAGATTATACGAGCTATCTCAATAGAAATGTGGTAAAAAAAATATAAAATAAAAGCCAACTTTTTGAGGCGGTCTAAAATATTGGCTTTTAGTTAAAATAATTCTCTATTTTTTGAGGTTCTAATTCAGAAAAGTCTGTGATGGTTATTTTTGCTAAATCATATTTCTGCATTTTAGAATGTTCACTTTTATAGGCAGCGCAGAAAATTCTTGCACGGTGTGCAGCAATAATTCCGTTGGTAGAATCTTCTATTACCATACAATTTTCCTTAGGTTCAACTGCAATTTCTGCAGCTTTTATAAAAATTTCGGGATTAGGTTTAGATTCTTCTAGATCTGCTCCACTAATTTTTCCCATAAAGTATTTGCCGATATCAAATTTATCAAAAACCCAATTAATGGTATTCATACTTGCGGATGAAGCCAAAACTAACTTAATATTATTTTCGTAGTAATTGATAATCAATTCTCTCACTCCAGGAAGTAAATCAAAATCAGGGTCTGTATCAAAGTATTGTTTAAAATATTTTCTTTTAGAAGCAGCTATTTCTTCTGGCAAAACATCTAAATTAAACTCATCTTTAATCATCTGAGTAGATTTTTTGGTAGATGTTCCTGTAAGAGAAGTATAAAATTCTTCTGAAACTTTGATCTTTAAATCTTTGAAAGTTTGGAAATATGCTTTTCGGTGAAGTGGTTCCGTATCTACAATTACTCCATCCATATCAAACAGTACGGCTTTTAAAGGCATAGTCTAAATTTTTTGCAAAAATACGAATATTTAATTTAACCGATTTTTTATAAAAATTATATGCTTTTGCTTCTTCTTTCTAAAAGAATTACATCTCTCCAAATTCCGTTCATTTCAGCGATTTTTTCTCTTCTTCCAATGATTCTGAAGCCTAATTTTTCGTGAATTTTAATGCTCGCTACATTTTCTGGAAAAATCCCAGATTGTAAAGTCCAAAAATGATGTTCTTCGGTTTCTTCTACTAATTTATGGAGCAACATTTCGCCAAATCCTTTTCCATGAACTGAATTATCTAGATAAATGCTGACTTCGGCAACACCTTTGAAGCATTCTCTTGCAGAAACCGGTTGAATGGCAGCCCAACCTTGCACTACTCCATTTTCGTTTACCAAAACCAATCTACACACTTTGAAATATTTATTGTCCCAAGTTTCCCAACTTGGAACTTCTTTGTCAAAAGTAGCATTGCCGCCATCAATTTCCTGTTTGAAAATTTGTAAAACCTGAGCTCCATCTTCTGGCAGCATTTCTCTTAATTCGTAGTTCATTTTATTAAGATTGAAGAGTTTGATTAGAAATCTAAAGTTTTCTACGGATATTTTTTTTCTTTTTATGTCTCGTAAAATTAGTCTGATTATTTTTATCAAAAGAAACTATACTTATATTTCCATCAACTTCTAAAATAGCCAATTTTACTTCTGAAATGTTTTCTACACCGTGTTCACGCACAGATTCTTCTAATTCATCTATTGTGATTTCGCTTTTATTTAAAGCATTTTTATCTAAAATTCCGTCTTTTACTAAAATGATTGGTTCGGCTTCTATTAAATCTTTAATTTTAGAATTTTTAAAAATCAATTTTTTCAATCCAAAATTTGTTAAAAACAAAACCAAAGCCGCAACCAAACCGCCTTGCAAAGAAGTATCTTGTCCTACCATTGCATTTTGAACAGCATTCGAAATCAATAAAAGTAATATGATATCTCCCGCATTGAGCTGCGAAAGTTGGTTCTTACCAAAAATCCTCAATCCGAGAATCATAAAACCATAAACTGCAAGAGAACGAAGTGTAATATCTAAAAATGGATTCATAGATTTTTATTTTCCAATGTAAATATATCCATTTTTTCCTGATTTAAAAGTCACTTCTACTCTTTTATAATCATCTACTTCATATTCATCAGCTAGTAAAATTTCTTCTTCTGTCACTTCAAAAAGCACACCTTCTACTTGGTCTTTTTTATCACCAGAAAAACTAATTATCGGATGAAATTGTTGATTGCTTTTCCTCAAAACTTCAGGATCGGTAATTTCTATCATCGTTAATTGATAATCTTCTAAAATATCTTTTTCGCCTTTCAGCAATCTGCCAAAGGTTTCTAATTGCACTTGTTCTAATTGTAATGTTCCGTAGGAAAAAAGTAGTGGCATTTGGTTTAAATTTTAATTTTTAAAAACGATTCTTTAATTTTTGCTTCCACTGAATTTCTATTATCAAGAGTAGCACCCAATAATAATCCTGCAACAAAGCCTCCTAAATTAGCTGTATTGTCGATATAATTAAAACCCACAATTCCTAAAAATACAATAAACAAAATACTAGAAGTTAACATTTCATTGATAAAATTTTTGGGTATAATATTGCTAAATTTTAATATAAATGAAATTAAAAATCCTAAAATACCCAAAACTGAACTAGAAGCACCATATGAAATATCATCGGGATGAAAAATCATACTTGTAAAACTTCCAACAATTCCTGTTATTAAAAATATGAATATTAAAAAATAAATATTGTAAAACCTTAAAAAAAGTTTAGAAAGAAATAATAAAGCTCCGGCTACTGCACTTATATGAAGCATATTAGAATGAACAAATAAATTGCTAACTATTCTATAATATTCGCCGAGAAAAACTTGAGATTTAAGTAAAGCCCAATCATTTATTAAATTATATTTTGTAGATTTTCCTAACTCTAAAATTTCTTTGAATCCGAAACAAATTGAAAGAATTACAGGTAAAATATAAGCTAAATTAGCTTTGTAAGATTTATTCAGCCAAAAGACAAAAATTGAGTTATTTATAAAACCATCAAAATTTTCTGAATTATTTTTTTTGTAACTGAAATATTCAAAACCAAAATTAATTATTGGTACAATGGAAGCAAGTAATATCCAAAGTTTAAAATCTCTGGGGTCTTCATTATTTTTGAAATATTTTTGATAAGCTAAAATACCAACCAATACAACAATAGCCCATAAAATAGATTTTATATTTTTTTTCTTTTGGGTAGAATTAATGATATCTTGATGCCTTTTCTCTGAACCAAAAAGTTTAAAATTATCGTCTTCTTTAAATTTTATAAATAGAACTTCTTTTAATTCAGAATCACCTAAATAGGTCATTAAATCTTTTTCAGTAGAAAAAAACATTGGCGTTTTAAACTCGTGTAAAAAGATGCCATAATCATCTTTTATTTCAAATTTTTTATCTCGCAAAAATTCTGTCCAAACGCTCATTATGGTTATTAGTTTTTAGTTATTATTCCATTTCCTTCTTCAAAAACTTCGCCGTCAAAGATTTTTTAGATTTTATCAATTCTTCAGGAGTTCCCGTTGCGATGATTTCGCCACCGTGTTTTCCACCTTCTGGACCGATGTCTATAATGTGATCTGCTAATTTAATGACATCTAAATTATGTTCAATAATAATAAAAGAATTGCCTAATTCTACCAACTGCTTGATGGCTTCCATCAAGATTTTTACATCTTCAAAGTGCAAACCTGTTGTAGGTTCATCTAGAATATAAAGCGTGTTTCCTGTTTGTTTTTTGGCAAGTTCTGTTGCTAGTTTTATACGTTGAGCTTCTCCTCCACTTAACGTGGTAGATTGTTGACCAAGTGTAATGTAACCCAAACCAACATCTTGTAAAGTCTTCACTTTAGCATAAATTTTTGGAATCGGTTGGAAGAAATCTACAGCTTCATCAATCGTCATTTCCAAAACATCAGAAATTGATTTTCCTTTGTAGCGAACTTCCAAAGTTTCTCTGTTGAAGCGTTTTCCGTTACAGGTTTCGCAATGCACGTAAACATCTGGCAAAAAGTTCATTTCTATGACTTTTAAACCACCACCTTGACACGTTTCGCATCTTCCACCTTTTACATTGAAAGAAAATCTTCCTGCTTTATAACCACGAATTTTAGATTCTGGCAATTCTGCAAAAAGATTTCTGATATCGGTGAACATTCCGGTGTAAGTTGCAGGATTAGAACGCGGCGTTCTACCAATCGGAGTTTGGTCTACATCTACAATTTTGTCGATATTTTCAATGCCTTCAAATTTTTTGTAAGGCAAAGGTTCTTGAATCGCTCTGTAAAAATGTTTGTTGAGAATTGGATAAAGCGTTCCATTAATCAAAGAAGATTTTCCACTTCCTGAAATTCCTGTTACCACTACCAATTTTCCTAAAGGAATTTCGAGGTTTACGTTTTTCAGGTTATTTCCTGTTGCGCCTTTTAATTTTAGAAATTTTCCGTTTCCTTTTCTTCTTTCTTTAGGGATTTCTATGCTTCTTTTGCCCGTGAGATAATCTGCCGTGATTGTATTTGCTTTGATTAGATCTTTAGGTTTTCCTTGCCAAAGAATTTCGCCGCCATGTTTTCCGGCTCTAGGACCGATATCTAGAACGTAATCGGCTTCTAAAATCATGTCTTTATCATGTTCTACCACGAGAACAGAATTCCCAATATCACGAAGATTTTTCAATGAATTGATGAGTCTTTCATTGTCTCTTTGATGCAAACCAATGCTCGGTTCATCTAAAATATACAATACATTTACGAGTTGGGAACCAATTTGTGTAGCCAATCTAATTCTCTGAGATTCGCCACCAGAAAGCGTTCTAGAACTTCTACTCAAGCTTAAATAATCTAAACCAACGTCTAATAAAAACTGCAATCTGGTTTCTATTTCTTTTAGAATTTCATTGGCAATGATTTTATTTTTTTCGCTGAATTTTTCTTTAACTTCTTGAATCCAATCTTTCAAATCCAACAAACTCAAAGCATTGATTTCAGCAATGTTTTTTCCATCAATTTTAAAAGCTAAACTGCTTTTTTGAAGTCTTGCTCCGTTACATTCTGGACAAGTTTCCTCGGTGGTAAATTGTCTTTCAAGCACTACTGCGTCGTAGTTTTCTTTATCTTCAATTACTTGACTGAGATAAGGAACCAACCCTTCAAAATTGATTTTTATTTTCTTAGAAATTCCCGCGTATTTTAAATCTGCAGTAAATTCTTTTTGGCAACCGTAGTAAATATAATCTACCGCTTCACGAGGAATTTCATTGAAAGAAGTATTTAAACCTAGCCCGAAAATCTCTAAAATATTTTTAATTTGAGTGAGAAGCCATTTGTTTCCTTTCAAAACTTCTAGAGGTAATAAAGCGCCTTGATTGATAGAAAAATTAGGATTTTCTACCAAAAATTCTTCATTGATTTTTTTGATGGTTCCGAGACCTTTACAAGTTGGGCAACTTCCCTTTGGTGAGTTGAAAGAAAACGTGTTTGGCTCTGGAATAGGCAACGCATTTCCGCTGTGTGCATCCATCAAATTTTTAGAAAAATATTGATAGTCTGTTGCGCCTAATTTCTGAACCATTACTACTCCTTCTCCCATTTGCAAAGCCGTTTTCAGAGATTTTGCCATTCTGCTTTCCGTAGCATTTTCGCCGATAATCCATCGGTCTATTACCACTTCTATATCGTGAGTTTTGTAACGGTCAAGCTTTAAATCATATTCTATATCTTGTAATTCTCCATCAATTCTGGCTTGCGAATATCCTTTTTTCGCCAATTGCACAAAAAGTTCGTGATAATGACCTTTCCTGGAACGCACAACTGGAGCGAGAAGCAAAACTTTTTCGCCTTTATAATTTTCTTTGATGGTTTCTAGAATTTGTTCTTCTGTGTAGCTCACCATTTTTTGACCAGTTTCCAAAGAATAAGCATCTGAAACTCTAGCGAAAAGCAAACGTAAAAAATCATACAATTCTGTAACGGTACCCACTGTAGAACGTGGGTTTTTATTGGTAGTCTTTTGTTCGATGGCAATTACAGGAGAAAGTCCTTCGATTTTATCTACATCTGGACGCTCTAAACCGCCCAAAAACTGACGAGCATATGCAGAAAATGTTTCGATGTAACGTCTTTGTCCTTCTGCAAAAATGGTGTCAAAAGCCAAAGAAGATTTCCCAGAACCAGAAAGTCCCGTAATGGTAACCAATTCATTTCTAGGTATTTTAACATTGATGTTTTTAAGATTGTGTTCTCTAGCTCCGTATATTTCGATGTATTCTTTTTCTGTACTCATAATGTCAATCTCGTCAAAAAAATCAAGACTTACAAAAATACGGAATTATTCTCTGAAAAAGTTTATCAATCGTAAGATTTCCGCATAAAAAAAGAACCTCAAATTTGAGGTTCTTGTGAATATATTATCTAAAGATTTACAAAGTTTCTTTGTCTGATATTTTGTTGAATTTCAAAAATCTAATGAAAAACAATCCTAATGCAAAGAAAACAGACATAGAAAGTGCTGCAAATCTCATTCCTGAAGTGGTAGGCAATTGGAATGAACATTCTTGTAAGAAGAACAACCTAATTGCATCATAATTGTCGATTAATAGTGCAAAGATGAAGGTTCCTAGGATAATTGCTATCTTTTCTAATACATCATAAAAGCTGAAATATGTAGTGTTATCCATAGAATCTTTTGGTAAAAGTCTACTGTAGGTAGAACGAGACATCGACTGAATTCCGCCCATTACCAAACCGATGATGGCTGCAATTCCGTAAAATTGATACTCTACATTTGGATTTTCTTTTTTGAGGAAATAAGCAGAAAGACAAGCAAAAATCCATAAAATAATGGTAATGCTAATCACATTTTTATTGCCTATTCTTTTGGATAATCTCGAGAAGAAAATAGCACCAATAATAGCTTCAATTTGAATGATTAACAAGGTCATGATCAGTTTTCCTTGTTCAAGGTTGATTTCACTCTTTCCAAATAATGTGGCCATTAAGAAAATGGTCTGCATTCCAACACTATAAAAGAAGAAACTTGCTAAAAAATACTTAAGATTAGCGGTTCTAAATAATTGTGCACCAACTTTATACAATTCTCTAAAGCTTTCCTTAACGATTTCAATGTAGAAGATAATATTGTCTTTCAGAACTTCTACAAAGCCACCATTACTTTTATGATTTTGGAAAATATTTTTTAGATTCAGCAATACTAAATCTTTTGGTAATTGGTCTTTTACTTCACCAAATTGAGGTAAATGTTTGAAGGTGTATTGAGAAAATCCAAACCACCAAGCTCCCGTGAATAAGAATGAAATTCTAGTGTATAAAAGAGCTTCTTTTGGAGTGTCCGCAAAAAACATAATCAAAGCCAAACAAATCACCACTAAAATTACAGAACCAATGTAACCATAAACGTAACCTTTTGCGGAAAGTGCATCTTGTTTATCTGGTGTAGCAATATCCGGCAAGAATGAATTGTAAAAAACCAAACTTCCCCAGAATCCTACACTCGCAGTAATACTGAAAATCAATCCTAAGAAAACGTTATTCATATTGGTAAACATCGCCAATCCCATACAAGAAGTTGCTCCTAAATAAGCAAAAAATTGCAAGAAAGACTTTTTATTTCCAATGGTGTCTGCTAAAGATGATAAAATCGGCGAAAGAATGACCACAATCAAAAACGAAATGGTAAGCGAATAGCCATAAACTGCATCTGGTTGATAATCTTTACCGAAAATATTAATCATATTCCTCACAGGAACTTTTATCCATTTTCCTGTTTCGGTTACGTACTCGCTTTTTTCGTAAGCAGTAGTAATAATAGAATAGTAAATAGGAAAAATGGTAGAGGTAATTACCAGTGAATAAACAGAATTCGCCCAATCGTAGAAAGCCCAAGCTTTCATGATTTTAGGGTTGTTTTTGATATTTTGTTTCATAGTTTTTTTCCGTAAAAGGGAATTATTACACAAAAATAAAAAAACCATTAAGAAATTGACTAAAAAATCAATAAATCTTAATGGTTAATCATTTGTAAGATGAGAAAATTATAAATTCTCAATCACAATTGCAGAAGCACCACCACCTCCATTACAGATTGCAGCAGCGCCATATTTACCATTGTTTTGTTTTAAAACATTAATGAGTGTAACGATAATTCTAGCACCAGAACTTCCTAGTGGATGTCCTAATGAAACAGCACCACCATTTACATTTACCTTAGATTCGTTTAAACCTAAAATTTTATTGTTGGCTAAACCAACTACTGAAAAAGCTTCATTAAACTCGAAGAAATCAATATCAGAAACTTCTAAACCAGCCTTTTTAAGTGCGATAGGTAATGCTTTTGAAGGAGCGGTGGTAAACCATTCAGGTTCGTGAGCAGCATCTGCATAAGAAACGATTTTTGCCAAAGGTTTTAAGCCCAATTCTTCCATTTTTTCTTTTGACATTAAAACCAATGCAGAAGCACCATCATTTAATGGAGAAGCATTCGCAGCAGTTACGGTTCCATTTTCTTTTTGGAAAACAGTAGGCAAAGTTCCAATTCTGTCAAAATTTACATTTTTATATTCTTCGTCTTCTGCGAAAATAATAGGTTCTCCTTTTCTCTGTGGAATTTCTACAGGTACGATTTCCTCTTTAAATTTACCAGAAGCCCAAGCTTCTGCACTTCTTTTATAAGACTGAATCGCGAAGTTGTCTTGGTCTTCTCTTGAGAATTCATATTCTGCAGCACATTTTTCTGCACAAACTCCCATGTGAATTTTGTTGTAAACATCAGTCAAACCGTCAACTAACATTCCGTCTTGCATTTTTACATCTCCCAGTTTTACAGCATTTCTCGCGCTGTAATAATGCGGAACTTGGCTCATGTTTTCCATTCCACCCGCTACAATTACGTCTTGGTCACCAGATTTAATAGATTGTGAAGCCATCATTACGGCTTTCATCCCAGAAGCACATACTTTATTGATTGTAGTAGAAGGTGTTTCGTTTGATAAACCAGCGCCTAATGCAGCTTGACGAGCAGGAGCTTGTCCTTCTCCAGCTTGTAAAACATTACCCATATAAACTTCTTGAACGTGTTTTGCGTCAAGATTAATTTTGTCTAACGCTCCTTTAATGGCAATAGCACCTAATTTAGGGGCAGGAATGCTAGATAAACTTCCTAGAAAACTTCCCATAGGTGTTCTTGCTGCTGAAACGATAAATACTTCTTTCATGATATTTAATAGAGATTTAAATTTTAAAATTCTTTTCGCCAAAGTACAAAAAAAAACACACTTTTTAAAAAGTGTGTTTTATGTTTATAATCAATGATTTAGATTAATGAGATACGTTTCCTATTGCTTCTGGATTGTGCTTGTGTTTAAAGAAAATACCAAATAGTATTGCAATAACAAGTGCATAAATAGAGAATGTGAGCCAAGCTCCACTCCAATTTGTGCTGCCATCAGTATTTATAAAGTATTTTTCAATGATAAATCCACTTGCTTTGCTTCCTATAATCGCTCCAATTCCGTTTGTCATCATCATGAATAAACCTTGTGCAGAACCTCTAAGCTTAGAGTCAGTAGAAGTTTCTACGAAAAGAGAACCAGAAATATTAAAGAAATCAAATGCCATTCCATAAACAATCATAGATAAAATTAATGCAAAAAGTCCGAAACCAGTTGGGTAACCTACTGAAAATAGTCCAAATCTTAGAACCCAAGCGAGCATACTCATTAACATTACTTTTTTAATACCATATTTTTTTAGGAAAAATGGAATAGCAAGTATAAATAATGTTTCAGAAATTTGGCTGATAGATACAATTACGGTACTGTATTTTACTGCAAAACTATCTTTATATGCGGCTATATTTTTGAAGCTGTCAATAAAAACATCTGCGTACATGTTAGTTAATTGCAAAGCAGCTCCTAAGAACATAGAAAAAATAAAAAAACTTGCCATTTTTGGGTTTTTAAACAAAACAAAAGCATTTAATCCTAGTTTTTCTAGAATTCCGTTTGCATCTTTTTTGTTATTTTCTGGAGGACAACTAGGCAATGTGAAGGCATATAAACCTAAAATAATTGCTCCAGCAGATGCGATATAGAATTGGAGAGGTGTAGGTGTAGCTAGCTTTATAAAGTTGAAAGACAATATGTCAGACTGAGTATAATCAAAATTTGTAAAATTAGTAATCCACATTGCAATGATAAAACCAACAGTTCCCCATACTCTAATTTTAGGAAAATTAGTTACTACATCAGAATTATTGTCAGATAAAACTCTATAAATTAGAGAATAAGATAGTGAAATAGTAGGCATGTAAAAGAACATTGCGATTAAAATAATCCAATATAACTGTTCTGGATCATTAATTCCTGGTACAAAAAACATCATGATTCCATAAAGGATATGAAGAATACCATACAATTTTTCTGAATTTATATATTTGTCTACTAAGATTCCTACAATTGGTGGAGTTATAATCGATGCTATTCCTAGAGTTGAGAAAATTGCACCAAACTGAGGGAAGGTCCATCCCTTTGTACTTAAACAATAAGTAGCAATTGTAGTAAGCCAAGCTCCCCAAACAAAAAATTGTAGAAAACTGAGCAGTGTCAATCTAAATTTAATATTCATAAGTAGTAATTTTTTCTTTTACGGTATTTTAGACCGTTGAGTGTTTTCAGAGTTTATTATTTAATTTTAATTTTTAGCACTAGTCAATTTTTTTATTTCGTCTTTTGAGTTCTTCTTGGATTTCCATGGCGGTATCATAATCTTCTTCTCTCACAGCATCGTCTAATAAAATTTGTAATTCTTCTGTGCTGAGTTTTCTGAGGTCAGAAGTTTCACTTTCTGAAGCAGTTTCAGGTTCTGGTAATTCATTGTTATTGTCAATTTCTAGAAGAATTCCAGCTTCGTTCAATACTTGTTCTGTCGTATAGATTGGAGCATCAAAACGTACTGCCATTGCTACAGCATCAGAAGTTCTGGCATCTAAAATAAGTTCTTCTCCGTTTTCTGTATTTTTAAAATTGAGATTAGAGAAGAAAACGCCGTCAATAATTTGATAAATAATTACCGATTCTAGGGTGTAATGCGTAGAATTTACAAATTTGGTAAATAAATCATGCGTGAGTGGACGAGGTGGTCGCAAGTCTTTTTCTAAACCTAAAGAAATAGATTGAGCCTCAAAATTACCAATTACTACAGGTAGTTTTACGCCAGTTTCTTCATGTTCCAGAAGCAGTGCGTAAGCTCCAGATTGAGTTTGGCTATAAGATATTCCGCGTATGATTAGTTGTTTATAATCCATGAATACAAATATACTTTAATTTTTAAAATTTAACATTTGATATTTAAAATTTTATCACTGCCTTCAGATGATTTATTTCACAAGTTTTGATGATAAAATTGGTTTTACTTTTTATATAATGAGAAATTCATTTATTCTTCAAAAGAAATAAAAAATTTTGGCTTCTGCAACGACAAAAAAATCCGAGATAAAAATCTCGGATTGATATTTTTAAAAAGGATGATATTTTAGTGTCCTTTTAATGCTTTAATTTTTTCTGTAAGCGCAGGAATAATTTGGAAAGCATCTCCTACTACTCCATAATCAGCAGATTTAAAGAATGGTGCTTCTGCATCATTATTAATCACTACGATAGTTTTAGAAGAGTTTACACCAGCCAAATGCTGAATAGCACCAGAAATACCTACTGCTATGTATAAATTAGGAGCGATGGCTTTACCGGTTTGTCCTACGTGTTCTGAGTGAGATCTCCAACCGATATCAGAAACTGGTTTAGAACAAGCGGTAGCGGCACCTAAAACATTAGCTAATTCTTCGATCATTCCCCAGTTTTCAGGGCCTTTCATTCCTCTACCTGCAGAAACTACCACTTCTGCTTCTTTAAGGTCTAATTTTCCTGAAGATTTTTCTTGATTAACTACTGTAAGACCTTCTGCAGAAACAGAAACTTCTTTTACTTCTTCAGAACCAGCTACTGGATTTTCTTTTACTCCGAAAGAATTTTGAGAAACAGTAACCACTACATTTTCGCCATGAGCTTTAGCATCCATAAAAGCTTTACCAGAGAAAGACTTTCTCTTCGCTTCGAATGGAGAAACAGCAACAGGAGCAGAAACTACATTGGTTAATAATGAAGCGTTTTTAATCACAGCAAGCATAGGAGCTACAGAACTAGCATCTGTAGAATGCGGGAAAACTACTACTCCATCTACTACAGTAGCGAGAGCTTCTGCATAAGCTTTTGGGTTGAAACTTTTAAGTGCGTCACTTTTTAGAGTAACCACTTTAGAAGCTCCGTATTTGTAAAGAACATCTGCAGCATCTGTAGGATTAATGCTTACCGCTACTACATCAGTTCCAGACATATCTGCAACTGTTTTTGCGTAAGAAACAGCTTCTAGAGCCGCTTTTTTATATGCTCCTGAAATATTTTCGGTATATACAAAAATTGACATAATTTAAAAAGATTTGAGATTTGAGATTTAAGATTTGAGATTTTTTGAATTTCAAATTTCAAATTTCAAATGGATTAATAATTTGTTAAATAACTTTTGCTTCTTCGTGAAGTAATCTTACCAATTCGTCTAGATTATCCGCAGAAACTAGTTTTACTTGAGCTCTAGCTGGAACAGCATCAAAAGATACTGCACTTACTTTAACATCTGTTTCAGTTGGTTCTTTTACGGTTAAAGGTTTAGTTCTAGCAGACATAATTCCTCTCATGTTAGGAATGATAAGATCTTTTTCTTCTACCATACCTTTTTGACCAGCGATTACAGCAGGAATTTTTACAGTTAATGTTTCTTTTCCCCTTCAATTTCTCTTACAGCAGTAGCTTCTGCACCGTTTACTTCTAAACCTACGCAAGCGTTTACGAAAGATCTATTAAGTAATTGAGCAATCATTGCTGGAACAGCAGCACCATTATAATCAATAGATTCTTTACCGCAAAGTACCAAGTCATAACCACCTTCTTCTGCAATTTTAGCCAATTCTTTAGCTACGGTAATACTGTCTTGTGGTTCAGCGTTTACTCTTATTGCGTCATTTGCACCAATAGCAAGAGCTTTTCTCATTACAGCTTCAGTAGCTGCGTCACCTACAGTAGCGATGGTTACAGTAGCGCCTTGAGATTCTTGTAATTTTACAGCTTTTGTAAGAGCAAATTCGTCGTAAGGATTAATTACCCACTGAATTCCGTTTTTGTCAAAAGCAGATTTATCTGCAGTAAAGTTAATTTTAGAAGTAGTATCTGGAACACTACTAATACAAACTAATATTTTCATATGTAGATTTTTATTGTTTTTTTAAAGGTCATATGCAATCGCTCATTTATCATTAGTATTGTTGTTTGCTAATCACGGCGATTTCATAAGGTTCAATTTTTCTTATTTGAATGTTTGCTAATTTAAATAAAAAAATATTATGCATGCATAATACTCTAAAATTATTTATATTCATTGCATAAATATACGATAATTGCCTGAAACAAAGGAAATTTTGAGATTTTATTTCGGAAATAATTTTTGAAATCATTAAAAATTACCACAAATTAATGGTTTTTTATTTCCCAAAAATGTGGAGTTAATTCTCAAATTTTAACCAGAAATAAAAAATCCTCAATCTTTTCGACTGAGGATTAACTTAAAATTTATTGTTGAGTATAAAATTCAAAGAAATATGGAATACTTTCTATTCCTTTGTAGAAATTATACAATCCGTAGTGTTCGTTTGGCGAGTGAATCGCATCAGAATCTAAACCGAAGCCCATTAAAACTGATTTTGCTCCCAAAATTTTCTCAAAAAGAGAAGTAATAGGAATACTTCCGCCACTTCTATATGGTAGTACTTCTTTACCAAAGGCTTTTTCCATCGCTTTTTTAGCCGCTTGGAATTCTTTAGTGTTGCTTTGTAAAACATAAGGCATTCCACCGTGATGAGGTGTAACTTTTACCTTCACAGAAGCTGGAGCTATTTTTTCAAAATATTTCGTGAATTTTTCAGTAATTTCTTCGTCTGTTTGATAAGGAACCAATCTCATAGAAATTTTAGCAAATGCTTTGCTCGGAATGACGGTTTTAGCGCCTTCACCTGTATAACCTCCCCAAATTCCGTTTACATCAAGAGTTGGTCTGATAGAAGTTCTTTCTAAGGTAGTATAACCTGTTTCGCCTTCTACTCCACTTAATCCAATTGATTTTTTGAATTCTTCTGGGTTGTCTTTTAATTTATTCATTTCTGCTCTGTCTTCCGCAGAAACGATTTCTACATTATCATAAAAACCATCGATGGTAATTCTTCCTTCTTCATCATGAAGTTTAGCAATCATTTCTGCTAAAACATTAATTGGATTAGGAACAGCGCCACCATATAATCCTGAGTGTAAATCTCTGTTCGGACCTTCTACTTCTACTTCCATATAACTTAAACCTCTAAGACCAGTAGTCACAGTTGGTTGTTCGTTAGAATAAATATGCGTGTCTGAAATTAAAATGACATCACAAGAAAGTTTTTCTTTATTTTCTTCTAAAAATCCAGCTAAACTTACAGAACCTACTTCTTCTTCTCCTTCAATAATGAATTTAATATTACAAGGTAAAGAATTGGTTTTCATCATGGCTTCAAAAGCTTTTACGTGCATAAAGAATTGGCCTTTATCATCCGCACTTCCTCTTGCAAAAATCGCACCTTCTGGATGAAGTTCTGTCTTTTTAACCACGGGTTCAAATGGTCCGCTTTCCCACAATTCTAATGGATCTGCAGGTTGAACATCATAGTGACCGTAAACCAAAACGGTTGGTAATTCTGGATTGATGATTTTTTCACCATAAACTACAGGATAACCTTTGGTTTCGCAGATTTCTACTTGATCTGCTCCTGCATTGGCAAGGTGTTTTGCCACAGCATCAGCACAATTGAGCACATCTTGATTGTAAGCTGGGTCTGCAGAAATAGAAGCAATCTTCAATAATTCTATCAATTCGTCTAGAAAACGTTGCTTGTTTTGTTGGATATAACTTTGTGTGTCCGACATTGTTTTAAAATTTTAGTAAATATAAAAAATGTCTCGCAATCGCAAGACATGTATTTTGTATGAGAAAATATCTTATTTTTTTGCAGTGCTATCTACTTTAACTTCTGCAGCAGCTGGTTGTTTTACAGTAGCAGAGTCCGTTTTTTCTTTGTAAGTAGGCGCTTCAGCATTTTCATCGTCATATCTTACTACATCTTCAGTTTTTTTCAAAACTCCCTTGTTTCCTCCTTCAGGTAAACCACAAGAAACTAAAAAAGACGCTGCAGCTACAGCAAATACCAATTTTTTCATATCTAAATTATTACGTTTATAAATTTTTCCAAAAGTAAGAAATATTGAGTTTACCACAAAAAAAACTTAAAATTTTCTTAATCAAGAAGTTTTCCTACTAGGAAATGATTTCCAGAAAGAGATTTCACCGCGATAAGATAATGGTTTCCGCCGTCTTTTATTTTGTGTTTTTTCTTGATTTCTTCAGGTTTTAAGGGAAAATTTTTGGTGATGATATTAAATTGTTCACCCTTTTTAATCGCTTTTGAATTGATTTCTTCGGTTTCAAAAATTCTTCCTGGGAAATGTTCTATTTTTTCTTCGGAAGTATAAATGTGCGTGTTCTGATGTAATTTTCTCAAACCAAATTTCTCTGAAACTAAATTGAATGCTCCAGATTTCAAAACCGAATTATTCGGAATGTAAATGTATTTTTTAGGAGCTGAAAATTCTGATTGACAATGTTTTTTATCATCTAAATTAAAGTGAAATTCAGGTTCCGAAGATTGTAAATTGATGCAAGAAATTTCTGGTTGATTTTCTGTTTTCTTGAGATAAACCAAAACTTCTTTTACTTCATTTTTAACAGCAATAATCCATATTTTATAAATATTTTTGAGCGAATAAACCAAATGCTGAATATCAATCAGCGGTGAAAGTTTTATTAAAATTTCAGGTGAAATGTCACTTAATTGCTCTTGAATTTCAATAATATTAGGCGACAAATCCTCCAAAAGAAATACTTTTCTGTTATGATTATCTCTTCTTGCAGGATCTAGATAAATTAAATCAAAATGTTCTTTATTATTTTTGAGAAAATCTTCTAATTTTTGGTTGATGAAATTCGCCTTTCTGTCCAGAACTTCCCAATTGTGTTTTACAATATCTAAAAGCTCTGTATTCTGCTCTATTAAAGTAATTTCTTCAAAATTTTGGGAGAGAAAATAGGCATCAATTCCGAAACCACAAGTTAAATCAATGAATTTTTTTCCTTTAAAAAACTGTTTTTTGAAGTCTGCGGTGTCTTGTGATGAAGCCTGTTCTAGATTAAGATTGGGCGGAAAAATAATGTTTTCTTGATTCAAAAAAGGGAACTTTTTTTCAGCTACTTTTCTACCTTTAATCTGCTGAACCAATTCTTGCATAGAAACCTCTGGAAATGGAGATTTTTTCAATAACAAAGAATGCAAATCCGCGTGTAGATTTGCATCAATAAAGTATTGTATTTTATTTCCCACAGATTTCACAGATTTTATTTAATATATCCGTTTATTTTTCTGTAAATATTCTTATCAATATAATCTGTATTAAAATTGACTAGAATTCCTAATTTTAAATTTGTTAGTTTTAGATAAGTTAAGAGTTGTTTATGATGAACATTTGAGATTTCTTCAATAGATTTTATTTCAATAATTACCTTATCTTCAACAATTATGTCAGCAATAAAACTTGAATCTAGAGTTAATTCTTTAAATTTTATAGGAATTGGAACTTGTGTTTTTACTTCTAAACCTTTACTTTTTAAATCATATGCTAAAGTTTTTTCATAAACTTTTTCCAATAAACCTGGTCCAAGTTCATTGTAAATTTCAAAAATAGATTTTCTTATATAAAAACTAATTTCATTTTCGTTCATAATTCTGTGAAATCTGTGGGAAATTTTACTCAAACATTTCAGCCCATCTTACTGGTTTTATTTCCTGAGCATTATAAAGTTGTTCTACAGATTTAGTTTTTTCTAGTTTTGGATAAAGATTTACACCAATGAGTTTTATTTTACCTTCTTCTACCCAATTTTGTTCTGCAATTGCCTGTTGATAGATCATTTCAGCAATTTTTCCAGATTTTAAATTTTCTACAAAACCACCAGAATTTTCGATTTCTAAGAATAATTTCCATGCGTTTTCTGCGAATTGATGGGTGATTTCTTCAATATAATAACTTCCGTTGGCAGCATCGTCAAAAACATTAATAATGCTTTCGTATGCTAAAACAATTTGTTGTTTAAACGAAATTTCTTCTGAAAGTGAATTAGAGTTTTGTACCTTAAAATCATTGCTATAAACCGCATCAGAACCAGCAATCATGGCTGCGGAAAGTTCTAGCGTAGAACGAATCAGGTTATTTTCTTCGTCGTTTTTAGCTTTATTTCTAAGAGAAGTTTCTGTGAAAATGTAAGGAATGCTGTCTAGTCCGAATTCTTTAGAAAGTTGATTGAAAAGGATTTTAAATGCTCTGATTTTTGCAATTTCAAAGAAATAATTTCCGCCTACTGCAAATTTGAAAACCAATTTTTCTAAAATTTCAGCTCCGAAAACTTCTGCCAAATCTTTTGCTTTTGCTAATGCTAAAGCCAATTGTTGCGTTATAGAAGCTCCAGCATTTTGGTATAAAGTGGTATCTACGGCAATATTTCTTTTAAAATTTTTAGACAATAATTCCTCCGCTAATTTTGTGTTGATTTCTTGATTTTCAAAAACATCTATCAAAGAAATATATTGATTATCATCTGCAAGAGAAATGTGTCCTGCCAAATCTTTATTGGCAACGAAAAGCGTTTTTTCGGTCAAATGTTCTACATTATGCTCTAGTAAAAACGCATAAGCATGTTCTTCTAAATTATCTTGATATTTAGCAATCAAATGCGTAGATTCTTCTACTTTTGGCAGGTTTTTTAAGACAAAATCAGTGTCGGCATAATAAGGTTTTACAGAAATACCTTCCAAGTTTTCTTTGGTAAGAACAGCATAAATATCTTCTGTTTTCAATTGTTTTTTGACCAGATTTTCCCAATCCTGAAGTGTAACTTGATCAAACATAATGTATGGTTTTTTGTTTTGTGTTCAAATGTTTTTCGACATTCGAAATTCAAGATAATTTATTTATTCTTCTTCTTTTTGCTTAATGGCAGAACTGTCTACCACGAGAATGAAAATTTCTTCATTTTTCTTTTTCATAAAATAATTTTCTCGCGCAAACTTTTCTTTTTCTGCTTTGTTATTCATGAGCTTTTTGTAGAAAGCATCATTTTTATGATATTCTGACTTGTAATACGAGAGTTGTTCTTCGTATTTGTCTATTTCTTTGTTTAAATCTTTGATGACTAACCAAGATGTGGAATCAAAAAAAATCATCCATACCAAAAAAAGAAAAATGGTAATAAAATATTTATTGAGAAGGTATTTCTGCACGAAACGCCAACTCGGAGATTTTTTCTGAATATCTTTAATTAGTTCCTTCATTAATAGGCTTTTTTAAGAGAATTGTTAATGACTGTAGAAAGAAAATCAATAGCTACAGAATTTTTTCTCATGTTAGGAACAATAAGGTCTGCTTCGTTTTTAGAAGGCTCTATAAACTCTTGGTGCATTGGTTTCAGCGTAGTTTGATAACGGTGAAGAACTTCGTGTAAATCTCTACCGCGTTCTTGTGTATCACGTCTAATTCTTCTGATTAATCTTTCGTCTGAATCTGCATGCACAAATACTTTAAGATCGAATTCCTTTAAAAGTTCCTGATTGGTCAAAACCAGAATTCCTTCTACAATTAAAACGTTTTTAGGTTCTACAGTTACGTGATCTCCAGTTCTAGAATGCGTAACGAAGGAATACAAAGGCTGTTCTATGTTTTCTCCTCTTTTCAGCGCTTTTACATGTTTTACCAATAATTCAAAATCTATCGATTTTGGGTGGTCATAATTCAGCGCTTCTCTTTCTGAGAGCGATAATTGGTGATTATCATGGTAATAATTGTCTTGAGAAAGTACATTTACGCCTTCTGCATTCAATTGTTGCAAAATATTATTCACTACGGTGGTTTTACCAGAACCAGTTCCACCTGCAATACCTATTACTAACATTAAAAATATATTTTTTACAAATTTAGCTAAATTCCTAAATAATTGGTTGATTGATGCGTTCTTTTTTGGTCTGAAACCCTATTTTTTCAGATGTTCTTCTTCATTTGAAATCCCGAAAATATAATACACTACCGCTTGTACTCTTGCGAGAAATTCTCTAAGATGATTTCTGTAATAACTCTGGTATTTAGTAACATCTTGGGCATCAAATCCTAATGCGTTCATACCAATGTTTCTTGCAAAAAATAAAGCTCTAAGGTTATGAAATCCTTGTGAAACAATGATTACGTTTTTTTGTTGGTATTCATTTTTGCATCTTAGAATGCTTTCGCGGGTATTAAAACCTTTTGGGTCTTCTAGAATAATGTTTTCGGGAACGCCACCTTGATAAATCAAGAAATTTTTCATGGCTTTTGGTTCGTTATAGCCTTTACTTTTTTCGCCACTTACAATGATTTTTTTGATTTTTCCATGATGATAAAGCAGCGCAGTAGCATCCATTCTAGAAATGAAATATGGATTGGCATTTCCTGCCATCGTTTTTGGAGAAGTTCCTAAAACCAAAGCTACTTCTCTTGGCGGAATTTTAGAAATTTTAGTATACGTTCTTCCTTCGGTGAGAGAAAATACCCAGAAGTTTGCCAATATCATCAGCAAAAATCCTAGTTCTATCAACAAGAAAAATTTTTTAAATATGTCTAAAAGGATTCTCAATAAAATAATTCTAAATTCGTTTGTAACAAATATATCAAAAGAAGCATTTTGATTTTATTATATTTGTAAAATCGACTCAATAATCAATTCCATAACAAAAATAAACAATTAATATTTATGAAAAAATTAATCTTTTCCACACTTATATTAACCGCACTATTTTCTTGTAAAAAGAGTGAAACTCCAGACCAATTAACAGAAGAAACAACCACTGAAACAGTAGATAGTTCAGCTGTAAATCCTGCAAGTGCGTTGCCTGAAGTGAATCAAGAGCAATTAAAAGCAATGGTTGCACCACAAAAAAATGACACCATTTATGTAACCAATTTCTTTGCAACTTGGTGTGGACCTTGTATGAAAGAGATTCCGCATTTCAAAGAAAAAATGGAAGAATTAAAAGGGCAACCAGTAAAATTTACTTTTGTAAGTGTAGATGCTAAAGAAGATTGGAATACTGCAGTAAGTGATTTTGCAGATGAATATAATATCAGAAAAAATGTAGTTCTTTTTGATGCTTCTATGATTGCACCAGATTATTTCACGACTATTACCAAGACTTGGGACGGTGGTTCTATTCCTTTTACCGTGATTAAAAAAGGTGATAAAGAAATAGAAACAGTAGGAATGATGAGTAAAGAAGATTTAGATGCAAAACTGAATTCTTTTAAATAAAATATTTCTCTCGCAGATGGGGCTGATTAAGCAGATGAATAGACTCAAAAAAATCTGCAAAATTTGCAAAATCAGCGAGAGTTTTCTTTTTCATAGATTTTTTTAAATTAAATTTGTGAAGTTTTTAAATAAAATCTGTGAACAATAAAACCTTCAAAACCATTCTTATTTTCCTATTTTCATTGGTGGTGATTACGATTCTCATCAATTTAAATATAGGGTTTATAAAACTGGGTTTAGCAGATTTTATTGATGGGAATGCTCAGAATTCACAAATTGCAGAACTCAGAATGAATCGTGTTTTAGCGATGTTTCTAGCAGGCGTTTCTATTCCTACTTCTGGTTTTCTTTTACAAGAATATTTTCAAAATCCATTAGCTGGACCATCGGTTCTTGGAATTACTTCAGTTGCGAGTTTAAGCGTAGCTTTTTATATCTTTTTTTCTCAAGATTTTACTTTACCAGAATTTTTGCAAAATGGTTTCATCAGTATTTCTGCAATTCTTGGAAGCCTTTTGCTGATGAGTATTTTATTGATTTTTTCTAGAAAATTTCAAGATAAATCATATCTGATTATTTTTGGTTTCTTGGTTTCTGCTTTAGCTGGAGCAGTGGTTTCTATCTTACAATTATATGCAGAAAATCAAAGTCTGAAAAACTATATTTTATGGAGTTTTGGTGCGAATAATCAAGTGACCAGAAATCAACTTTGGGTGCTATGCATTGTAGTATTAATGGGATTGTTTTTAAGTTTCAAAAGCATAAAACCGCTCATCGGAAATAGTTTAGGAAATCAATATGCTAAAAGTTTAGGTGTAAATTTAGAGCAACTGAAATATTTTGTCATCATTGCTTCTTCCCTACTTTCTGCTTCTGTTACGGCGTTTTTAGGGCCAATTTTGTTTATAGGAATCGTAGTTCCTCATTTTAGCAGAATGATTTATTCGCCTGCGAAATTGTGGCAACAGTGGATTTTGAATATGATTTTAGGCGTTTTAATAATGGAATTTTTTTCTGTAATTTCAGAACTTTCTCAATTTCCAATTAATGTGATTACGAGTTTATTTGGAGTGCCAGTAATTTTGATGATGATACTTAAAAATAAGCAATGAATAATAAGTAATTAGCAATATTTTGCGTTAAAAAAATGTTTTTACACATAAAAAATACAACAATCGGTTACCAAAAACCTCTCATTTCAGAGTTTAATGCTTCATTGGATTTCGGTGATGTTTGCTTGTTGATTGGTAATAACGGCGTTGGAAAAACTACTTTAATTAAATCTATTCTCAATCAAATTCCAACTTTAAAAGGAGATATTTTCATTAATAACAAAAATGTAAAAAAACTTTCTGATAAAGAAATTGCCGAACAAATTGCTGTAGTTTTTGCAAAATCTCAAATTCCTGCCAATTACACCACCGAAGATTTAATTTCACTTGGTAAGTTTATTCATCTTCCTTATTATTACAAGCTTGAAAAAGAACATTTGGAAGATGTAAACAATATTATTTCTCAACTAAAATTAGAAGAATATAGAACTACTTTGCTTCAAAAATTATCAGACGGAAATCTTCAAAAAGCCTTTATTGGGAGAGCTTTAGCACAGAATTCTCCTATGATTATTTTAGATGAACCTACAACTCATTTAGACGAAGAAAATAAAATTATCATTTTAAAATTGCTGAGAGATTTGGCTAAAAACCATAATAAAATCATCCTCTTTTCTTCTCACGATTGGCGATTGGCTAAAGAATTTGCAGATAAAATTTGGTTTATTAATGACCAAAATCTCCAAGAAGGTTTGGCGGAAGACATTCTTTTGAAGAATAATTTATTGACCAATCCTCGACTTTTTACCATCAATGAAGAGTTTGTTTCACCTGAAATTATAGCTCCTTTTTTAGAAAAAGAAATGTTATACTCTGCTTTGCAAAAAAACTTTAAAAGAGACCTTTCTGGTTTTATAATAGAATTTCAGGGTGCATTTTGGGAGATATTTTACCAAAATAATAGGTTTTCTTGTCAATCTATTGACGAAATACTGTTATCAATTAGAAATTGCTTATAATCAGCGTTTTTCGTTTGAAATTTCTCATTTTCTATTTAGCTCTATTATTCTTTGCATAATAATTAATTGTCACATAATCAATAAGTTATCTGTTTGTTATAAAAAATACTATGCACGCATAGTATTTTTTTTATATTTGCTATGCACGCATAACATTTTTTAAAAATGGAAACTAAGACTAAAGAAAAAGTAGAAAATGTAGACTTAATGCTTAAATCAGTTTGGTTGGCAGTGAGTAAAATGTACTCCGAACAAGCTTCTATGCATAATTCTACGGCTGTACAAGCTTTAACACTACTTAAAATTGATCCTAAAGAAGGAACAAGAAGTACCAATCTTGGACCTAAAATGGCTATTGAACCCACTTCTTTGACGAGAATAATTAAGCTTTTAGAAGATAATGGTTATATCTACAAAGAAAAAACAACTTCTGATAAAAGAGAAGTAATTATTAAACTTACAGACAAAGGACTTAAATCTAGAAACCTTTCAAAAGAGGTAGTAGTAGGATTTAATAAAAAAGTGGTAGAAAAAATAGACCCAGAAAAATTCGCTGTTTTCAAAGAAGTCATGGGAGACATTTTGAAAATTGCTAATGATATGAACAATAAAAAATAAACCTATATTTATAATGAAAAGACGAATTAAACACGTTACAGTTCTTGGTTCAGGAATTATGGGAAGCGGAATTGCTGCGCACTTTGCAAACATTGGCGTAGAAGTTCTCCTTCTTGATATTGTTCCGTTTGAATTAACAGAAGCTGAACAGAAAAAAGGTCTTACCAAAGAAGACAAAGCAGTACGAAACAGAATTGCTACAGAAAGTTTGGCTAAATTAGTAAAAGCCAGCCCTGCTCTACTTTATAAAAAAGAGTTTGCAGAAAGAATCTCTGTAGGAAATTTTGATGACGATTTGCAAAAAATCAAAAATACAGATTGGATTATCGAGGTGGTAGTAGAAAGATTAGACATTAAAAAGTCTGTTTACGAAAAAATCGAACAATTCCGTAAACCTGGAACTTTGGTGTCTTCTAATACTTCTGGTATCCCTATTAATATGTTGGTAGAAGGAAGAAGTGATGATTTCAAAAAATATTTTGCAGGAACGCACTTCTTTAACCCGGTAAGATATTTACCGCTTTTAGAAATTATTCCTACCAATGATACCGATGCTGAAATCGTGAAATTCTACATGGAATATGGCGCTAAATTCTTAGGAAAAACTACTGTTTTAGCAAAAGATACTCCTGCCTTCATCGCGAACAGAATTGGAGTTTTCTCGATGATGAATTTACTTCACAATGTAAAATCTATAGGTCTTAATGTAACTGAAGTAGATAAATTAACAGGTCCAGTTATTGGTAGACCGAAATCTGCAACTTTCAGAACTGCAGACGTGGTAGGTTTAGATACTTTGGTTCACGTGGCAAACGGAGTTCACGCTTCTGGTGTAGAAGATGAACAATTCAAAGGAACTTTTGTTCTTCCAGATTATATCAATATGATGATGGAAAACAAATGGTTAGGTTCTAAAACGGAACAAGGTTTCTATAAAAAAGTGAAAAATGCTGATGGAAAATCAGAAATTCACGGTCTTAATTTAGATTCTTATCAATACGAAAATCAAGGAAAAGCAAATTTCGCTACTCTTGAACTCACTAAAAATATTGATAAACCAATTGATAGATTCAAAGTTTTAATTGGCGGTAAAGACAAAGCAGGCAAATTATACAGAAAATCTTTAGGTGCATTGTTCGCTTACGTTTCACACAAAATTCCTGAAATTTCAGACGAGCTTTACAAAGTAGACGATGCGATGAAAGCTGGTTTCGGTTGGGAAAACGGTCCTTTCGAAATTTGGGATGCTGTAGGTATTCAAAAAGGTATTGAATTGGCTACAGAAGCAGGTTTCACTGTTTCAGAATGGGTGAAATCAGTAGAATCTTTCTACAAAGTAAATGAAGAAGGTCAAAGCATTTTCTTCGACAAAAATTCCGGAAATTACAATAATATTCCTGGTCAAGAAGCTTTCATTATTCTTGACAATATTAGAAAAAATAAAACATTGTGGAGCAATTCTGGTTCTGCAATCCAAGATTTAGGAGACGGAATCATCAACTTTGAAATTCGTTCAAAAATGAATTCTCTAGGTGGTGAAGTTCTAGATGGTTTAAACAGAGCGATTGACTTAGCAGAAAAAGAATACGACGGTTTAGTAATCGGAAATCAAGGTGCTAATTTCTCTGTGGGAGCAAATTTAGCGATGATTCTGATGATGGCCATCGAACAAGATTGGGATGATCTGAACATGGCAATTGCTTACTTCCAAAAATCGATGATGAGAGTTCGCTACTCTTCTGTTCCTGTTGTGGTTGCACCTCACGGATTAACTTTAGGTGGTGGTTGCGAAATGACCATGCATGCTGATAAAGTAGTTGCTGTTGCAGAAACTTACATTGGTTTAGTAGAAACTGGAGTTGGTGTAATTCCTGGAGGTGGTGGTACTAAAGAATTCGCTTTGAGAACTTCTAAAGAATTTGCTGCTGATGATGTGAAAAACAACAGAATGCGTGAAGCTTTCATGAATATCGCAATGGGTAAAGTTGCAACTTCTGCTCACGAAGCTTATGATATGGGAATTCTTCAAAATCATAAAGACATCGTGGTAGTAAACAAAAACCGTCAGATTGCTGAAGCGAAGAAAGTAGCTAAATTAATGGCAGAACAAGGTTATACTCAACCAATTCAGCAGAAAGTAAAAGTTTTGGGTCAAGGTGCATTAGGTATGTTCTTTGTAGGAACAGATCAAATGGTAACAGGAAATTTCATTTCTGAACACGATAAGAAAATAGCAGATAAATTGGCTTATGTAATGGTAGGTGGTAATCTTTCTGAGCCAACTGTAGTTACAGAACAATATTTATTGAATCTTGAAAGAGAAGCTTTCTTACAATTATGTGGTGAAAGAAAAACACTAGAGAGAATTCAGTTCATGTTACAAAAAGGTAAACCGCTAAGAAACTAAAAATATTAAAAATCAAGTTTTGAGCCACGAAGTGGCGAAATAAAATAGCATCGGGTAAAGTCCGATGAAATTAAAAGCCATAAATAAAAAAGCCACTAAGTGGCGAAATCAAAATTTAAAATTTAAAAAATATGTCAAATAAAACAGCATATATAGTAGCAGGTTACAGAACAGCGGTGGGTAAAGCTCCGAAAGGAAGTTTAAGATTTACCAGACCAGATGTAATGGCTGCAAAAGTGATAGAAAAATTGATGGCAGATTTGCCACAGTTAGATAAAGATAGAATCGATGATTTAATCGTTGGTAATGCAATGCCAGAAGCAGAACAAGGCTTAAACGTGGCTCGTCTCATTTCGTTAATGGGATTAAATACCGATAAAGTTCCTGGAGTTACCGTAAACAGATATTGTGCATCTGGTTCTGAAGCGATTGCGATTGCATCTGCTAAAATTCAAGCAGGAATGGCAGATTGTATTATTGCAGGAGGTGCAGAAAGTATGTCTTTCATTCCAATGGGCGGTTATAAACCAGTTCCAGAAAGTCATTATGCAAAATCTCACCCAGATTATTATTGGGGAATGGGTTATACTGCAGAAGAAGTTGCTAAGCAATATAAAATTACAAGAGAAGAACAAGACCAATTTGCTTTTGAATCTCATCAAAAAGCTTTGAAAGCTATTGCTGAAGGAAAATTTGCAAAACAAATCGTTCCAATTCCTGTAGAATATAATTTCTTGGATGAAAATCAAAAAGTTCAAACCAAAAAATTTGATTTCTCAGTAGACGAAGGTCCTAGAACAGATACTTCTATCGAAGGTTTGGCAAAATTAAGACCAGTTTTCGCAGCTGGAGGTTCTGTTACCGCAGGGAACTCTTCTCAAATGTCTGATGGTGCTGCTTTCGTAGTAGTAATGTCAGAAGAAATGGTAAAAGAATTAAATCTTGAGCCAATTGCAAGATTAGTTTCTTATGCAGCTGTTGGTTTAGAGCCAAGAATTATGGGGGTTGGACCAATTTACGCCATTCCAAAAGCGTTAAAACAAGCTGGGCTTTCTCTTCAAGATATTGGTTTAATTGAATTGAACGAAGCATTTGCTTCTCAGTCAGTTGCGATTAAAAAAGAATTGGATTTAAACCCAGAAATTTTAAATGTAAATGGTGGAGCAATTGCTCTTGGTCATCCACTTGGTTGTACAGGAACTAAATTAACCGTTCAACTTCTTGACGAAATGAAATTAAGAGGTGTGAAATACGGAATGGTTTCTATGTGTGTAGGTACAGGACAAGGCGCAGCTTCTGTAATTGAACTTCTTTAAAATTATAGATTTTAAATTATAAATTTTAGATGAAATGAGTTTCAAAGAAGATAATTTAATTCAGAAAAAGACTTTTGATTTTGCCCTAAAAATTATACAATTTTACTCAGATTGTAAGTCTCAAAATGAATTTATATTACCTAAACAAATTCTTCGTTGTGGTACTTCAATTGGTGCAAACGTAGAAGAAGCAATTGCTGCTCAATCTAAAAAAGATTTTATTTCAAAACTTTCTATTGCGAATAAAGAAGCAAGAGAAACAAAATATTGGTTAAAGTTATATCAATCTTCTAATCTCGTTCAAGTAGATGTTGAATTATATTTAAAAGAGATTGAAAGTATTATCAATATTTTGACTAAAATCATCAAAACATCATCTGAAAATTTATAGTTTAGAATCAAAAAATTTAAAATTTATAATCTAAAATTTAAAATTAAAAAAATAATAATATGAGCACATTAAAAGGAGGAGAATTCCTAATAAAAGAAATAGAAGCTAAGAATATCTTCACGATGGAAGATTTTTCTGAGGAACAAAAAATGCTTCGCGACTCTGCAAGAGAATTTATTGACAAAGTTGTAGTTCCTAACAAAGAGCGTTTCGAGAAAAAAGATTACGCATTTACTGAAGAGTGTATGAAACAAATCGGTGAAATGGGATTCTTAGGAATCGCAGTTCCTGAAAATTACGGAGGTCTTGGTCTTGGTTTTGTATCTACTATGATTGCTTGTGATTACATTTCTGGCGCAACTGGTTCATTGGCAACTGCTTATGGAGCACACACAGGTATTGGTACGCTTCCTATCCTATTATACGGAACGGAAGCTCAAAAACAAAAATATTTACCAGATTTAGCTGCTGGAACAAAATTCGGAGCATACTGTTTAACTGAGCCAGATGCTGGTTCTGATGCAAATTCAGGGAAAACAAGAGCTAAATTGTCTGAAGATGGTAAACATTATATCATTAACGGTCAAAAAATGTGGATTTCTAACGCAGGTTTTGCAGATACATTCACATTCTTTGCTAAAATTGATGATGACAAAAACATCACTGGTTTCGTTGTAAACAGAAGCGAACTAGAAAATCCTGAAAGCCTTACTTTCGGTGAAGAAGAGCACAAATTAGGAATTAGAGCTTCTTCTACTCGTCAGGTTTTCTTCAATGATATGAAAGTTCCTGTAGAATGTCTTTTAGGTGAAAGAAACAACGGTTTCAAAATTGCTTTAAACGCATTAAACGTAGGTAGAATTAAATTAGCTGCTGCTTGTTTAGATGCACAAAGAAGAATTTTCAACCTTTCTGTTCAATATTCAAACGAAAGAAAACAATTCAACACTCCTATTTCTACTTTTGGAGCTATTAGAAAAAAATTAGCGGAAATGGCTACTGCTACTTTCGTTTCAGAAGCTGGATCTTATAGAGCGGCTCAAGATATTCAAGATAAAATTGATGCTTTAGTTGCAGGTGGAATGTCTCACCAAGAAGCAGAATTAAAAGGTGTGGAAGAATTCGCGGTAGAATGTTCTATCCTAAAAGTTTACGTTTCAGACATCGCTCAAAAAGCAGCAGATGAAGGAATTCAGATTTTTGGAGGTATGGGATTCTCTGAAGATACACCAATGGAAGCAGCATGGAGAGATGCTAGAATTTCTAGAATTTATGAAGGTACTAACGAAATCAACAGACTTCTTTCTGTAGGAATGTTGGTGAAGAGAGCTTTCAAAGGCGAAATCGATTTAATGTCTCCTGCAATGGCAGTTGGTAAAGAATTAATGGGCATTCCTTCTTTTGAAACGCCTGATTATTCAGAATTTATGTCGGAAGAAAAAGCAATCATCGCAAATCTTAAGAAAGTATTCTTAATGGTTTCTGGTGCTGCTCTTCAGAAATACATGATGGAGATTGAAAAGCAACAACACTTGTTAATCAATGCTTCAGAAATTTTAAACCAAATTTACATGGCAGAATCTGCAATTCTAAGAGTGGAGAAAAACTTCGGTCCAGATTCTATAGAAGCAGCAATGGCTCAATTAAACCTTTACAAAGCAGTAGAAGCTGTAATTGCAGCTGCTAAAGAAGGAATTATTTCTTTCGCTGAAGGTGATGAGCAAAGAATGATGCTTTCTGGTCTTAGAAGATTTACAAAGTACACCAATCAGCCAAACGTAATCGCGTTAACTGAGAAAATTGCTAAGCATTTTGTAGAAAAAAATTCTTATTAAAATTTGTTAATTCAACTATACTTAAAAACCGCTTCAAAAATTTGAAGCGGTTTTTGTTTATTTAAGAAACGATTTTATATTCTGAAAATAAATTTCGTTGATAATTTTTCGGAGTAATACCTTCAAAAGTTTTAAAGGTTTTGATGAGATGATTGGTGTCAGAGAAACCAGTGGCAAAAGCTACTTCTTTGATGCTTTGGTTTTCTTTGAGGAGTTCTTTGGCACGTTTTATTCTTTGCTGAAGAATATATTCATTGGGTGATGTTCCAAGTTCGTATTTAAAAAGTTTAAAAAAATTAGATTTACTTACGAAAGCCAATTTTGCCAAATGTTCAATACTTAATTTTTGATGCAGATTGTTTTTAATATAATCTATGATAAAAGCCAATCGGTTTGAAGTTTTCAGTGTTTTGTAATCGTTTTCAATGAGTTTTCCTGCTTGAGTTTGCATCAGTCTTACCAATAATTCTTTCAGTGCCAAATCTGCCATAATATCCTTATTCATATTATCTTCCATGGCAATTCTCATGAGATTATTGGTTGCAGAAGCCAGTGGTAAGCTGTTGAATAGATAAAATTCTTCGCTAGAAATTCGCCAACAAGTACTTTCGTCTACTTTCATCAATTTGGTATTGAGATAATGCAATGATTCTTCTACAAAATCTGGACTGAAACTTAATGCAATACATTGTGAAGGAGTTTCGTCTGCCTCTGGAAAATCGATGACCATTGTTTCACCGGGAGAAACTAAAACCGTTTCACCAGGAAAATAATCAAAATACTCAGATTTATTTTCCAATTTCATGTGCTTTCTCCCTCGTAACATCGCTGTAAAAGTCAAATCATTAAACTTTAGTTTAACATCTTCTGTCTTCTTGTGCGTTTCATACAAAGAAAATTCACAATTATTTAAAGTAAATGTAGTCTTGTTTTCTATTATATTTTGTAATTGCTCATGTCCTGTTAATTCAGGGGTGTAGAGCAAATGTTTGTCTTCTTGTATCATAAACTATGAATGATATTTTTGATAAAATAATCAATTTGGCTAAATATATAATAATTTTTCAATCAAACAAGGTTTATATTAAAGTATTGTAATTAATATTTTCAAAACACTATTATACTATCATTTGAGACGATTTTACCATGACATTTGTCATGTTTAAGATAATTTGGCTGAAAATTAAAAATTCAACAAATTATGTCAACACACATCAATCGTCCGGTTTTAAAAGAAAAATACGACAATTACATTAACGGAAAATGGACTGCTCCTTCTACAGGACAGTATTTCGAAGTGCTTTCTCCACTTGATGGAAAAGTTATGGCAAAAGCTGCACACTCTGCGAAACAAGACATAGAAATGGCTGTGGATGCTGCATCTGAAGCTTTCAAAACATGGAGCGAAACTTCTGCTACAGAACGCAGCATTATTTTGAATAAAATTGCAGATAGAATCGAGGAAAATCTACCCTATATCGCTGCAGTAGAAACCGTAGATAATGGTAAAGCCATTAGAGAAACTTTGGCGGCAGATTTACCTTTGGCAGTAGATCATTTTAGATATTTTGCTAGTGTAATAAGAGCTGAAGAAGGTTCTATTTCTGAATTAGACAAAGACACCGTTTCTATCATCGTACACGAACCTATTGGTGTAATCGCACAAATTATTCCTTGGAACTTCCCTATTCTAATGGCAGTTTGGAAACTGGCTCCTGCTCTAGCTGCAGGAAACTGTGTAGTTCTGAAACCAGCAGAAAGTACGCCTGTTTCTATTATGGTTTTAATGGAGCTAATTGAAGATTTACTTCCTGCAGGTGTAGTGAATATTGTCAATGGTTTCGGAGCGGAGTTAGGAAGAACTTTAGTAACCAATCCAAAAGTGGCAAAAGCAGCGTTTACAGGTTCTACAGCTACGGGTAGAATGGTAATGCAATATGCTACAGAAAATATTATTCCTGTGACTTTAGAATTGGGAGGTAAGTCTCCTAACATCTTCTTCCCTTCTGTGATGGATGCAGATGACGAATTTTTTGACAAAGCCATTGAAGGAGCGGTATTATTTGCTCTAAATCAAGGTGAAATCTGTACTTGTCCTTCTAGATTATTGGTTCATGAATCAATTGCTGATAAATTCTTAGAAAGAGTGGTAGAAAGAACTAAAGCCATCAAAACAGGAAATCCTCTTGACCCAACCGTAATGATGGGTGCTCAAGCTTCACAAATTCAAAAAGATAAAATCCTTTCTTACATCAAATTAGGCAAAGAAGAAGGTGCAGAATTGCTTTGTGGTGGAGAAGTGAATCATCTAGGTGGAGATTTAGAAGGTGGATATTACATTCAGCCAACCATTTTTAAAGGGCACAACAAAATGAGAATCTTCCAAGAAGAGATTTTCGGGCCAGTGTTAGCAGTAACTACTTTTAAATCTACAGAAGAAGCGATAGAAATTGCGAACGATACTATGTATGGACTTGGAGCGGGAGTTTGGACGAGAGATGCACATGAATTATACAGAGTTCCTAGAGCGATAAAAGCAGGTAGAGTTTGGGTAAATCAATATCACGCATATCCAGCTGGCGCACCTTTTGGCGGTTACAAACAATCTGGTATTGGTAGAGAAAACCACAAAATGATGCTTGATCATTACAGACAATCAAAAAACATGTTGATTTCTTACAACAAAAATAAACTAGGATTTTTCTAGTTCACTTGTGATTTAAACTTTAAGGAATGTTGTTCATCAGCATTCCTTTTTTTAATTTTATTAAAAATTTTTAGAAATGGTAAAAAGGTTAGACGTAACAGAAAAAGCGTTGGAAGTCATTAAAATGCTAAAAGAAAAACACGGTGATTTAATGTTTTACCAAGCTGGTGGTTGCTGCGAAGGAACCCAGCCTCAATGTTTTGAAAAAGGAGGTTTCTATGTAAGAACCAATGATGCTATGATTGGTTTGGTAGATGGTTTTGAATTTTGGATTGATAGAGATTTATTTGAATACTGGAAATTTTCGCATTTCACGTTAGATGTTACAGAAGGTTTCGGACCAGGCGGTTTTTCTCTGGAAACACCATTGGGAAAAACTTTTAAAATTATTTACAGACTTTTTACTGAAGAAGAATTAAAAGATCTAGAGCCTGTAAAAAGAATGGAGTAATCTGGTAATTGATAACTTTTCAATCTATTGAAAATTAAAAACTAATACATTTTTATGAGGCTTACTAATTGTTTATTTTGTGAATAAAATTGTAAACTTCCATCAATAAAGACTTTTAGATGAAAATGATTGTGCATAAATCATATCTTAAAGTGAGTAAACAGAAAGCAAATTAGTCTATAAAAAGTAAATTTCTACGCTACCTTTACATCAATAAACAAGTCAAACTTTTAAGTTGAAAATTGAAAGTTGTGAAGTTTCTTCATACTTGATTTTGAAACCAAAAAAAGAACAAAGTTTAATTTATTAATAAATAGTTTTTTAAAATTTTCTCACAAGAATTTTGAAACAAAGAGATAAAGAAACTAAGATTCTTAAAGTAAGACTTAAAAATAGTCAACGTAGACTTTTTTTGTTTTTCAGAAGAATACGAAAGTGTTTGACAAGAAAATAGCTCAACCCAAATTCAAGTTGATAAAATTGCCCGAGCAATGGAATATGTTTTAATGAAAAATGGCAAAATTTTTAGAAATATCTGCGGATAGAATTTAAAAAGATGCAATTAAACATTTTTCGGGAGTTGAAGCAATAAAGGTTGCAGAGGCAATGTTTCCGGACTGATGACAGAAACGACAATGCTTTGAGAAAAGCAAAGAAGTTTTGCCATCAGTCTTTTTTATTTTCCACTTTTTTATTATTTTTACTCTGTAAATCAATAACCATGAGATCTTAGAAATTCTCCTTTCTTAT
Source organism: Cloacibacterium normanense (assembly GCF_003860565.1). Classification (NCBI taxonomy): domain Bacteria; kingdom Pseudomonadati; phylum Bacteroidota; class Flavobacteriia; order Flavobacteriales; family Weeksellaceae; genus Cloacibacterium; species Cloacibacterium normanense. Next base: position 1,075,534 of record NZ_CP034157.1, on the reverse strand, counting down.
TTTTAAGATTTCTTAAAAATTTTCAAAAATGGAAAACTCCTCCTAATTCCTCAGAGTACTCTACTCTTTTTTCAAAAAAATATTTTCTAGAATTTGATTTTATGTTCCTTTAGTATAAAAAAACAAAAAAATAATCATTACACCAATGTCCAAAAAAATATTACCTCCTATCTCTTCTGAGTATAAAAAACAAGTAACCACGGCCATTCTCTACATCATTTTATTCTTTTTAGTCTATTTAGTATTAATAACTTTGGCACTAGCATTAGTCGCTACTATTGGCTATTTAGTATTTGAAATCATTGCAAATTTTAGATTCAATTATTTGGTTATTTTGCTTTCTGGTGGTCTAATAGGAATGGCTGTTTTTATATTGATTTTCTTGGTTAAATTTATTTTTAATTTTCAGAAAAATGATACCAGCGCATTATCGAAATCAAAAGAAATCAAGAACCTGAACTTTTCAAATTAATAGATGAAGTGGTACAAGAAGTAGGAACAGATCAACCTAAAAAGCTGTTTTTATCTAATGATGTAAATGCTTTTGTAAACTACAACTCTCCTTTTTGGAGCATGTTTTTCCCAGTAAGAAAAAATCTTACTATAGGAATGGGCTTAATCAATACCACTACGGTAAGTGAATTAAAAGCGATTCTTGCACATGAATTTGGACATTTTTCTCAAAAAAGCATGAAGGTAGGAAGCTATGTAAATCAAGCCAATAAAATGATTTACGACATGCTGTACAATAACAAAGGTTTTGCAGATTCTATGGAAAGTTTTGCGAGTACTCATGCTATCATTGCACTTTTTACAAGATTGGCAGCGTGGATTATTGAAGGAATTCAATGGGTGTTGACTAAGTTTTATGATTTTTTATATCTGAAACACATGTCGCTAAGCAGACAGATGGAATTTAATGCAGATGCAATCGCTACGTATGTGGTAGGTGCCGATGTTAAAACTTCTGCTCTTCTAAGATTAGACCTTTCAGAATCGGCGCTTTCTAATGCGATGAATTTTTACCTTGACAAAAACGTAAAAGCCGACACCAAAAATATTTATCAAAATCAGACTACCTTGTTGCATTATTTTGCTCAAGAAAATAACCATGAAATTAAAAATGATTTGCCGTATATCAATATTAATGAAATAGAAAGATATAATAAATCTAAGCTTCAAATTGAAGATCAATGGGCTTCTCACCCAACCATAAAACAAAGAATTGAAGCCATCAAAAAACTCAATATTCCTTCTGAAAATGTAGACAATAGGATTTCTAAAAACATCTTGAAGCATTTTGATAAATACGCAGAGAAATTTACCAATAAACTCTTCGAGTATAATATGCTTACGCATACAGAAGAATTTCTTTCCGAGGAAGAATTCAGAGAGCAATATAAAAGCATAGTGAATGAAAAGTCCTTCCATAAGATATTTAATTCTTATTATGATTTTAAAAATCCAATTTTCGAAAATATTGAAAATGAAACTTCTACTGTAGATGATGTCATAGCTCAAGATTTTTTCTCAGACGAAAAAGTAAGCCTTGTCTTTGAAAAAAATGCATTAGAAAACGATGCTAAAGTCTTAGAAATGATTCAAAATGGAACGTATAAATTGAAAACCTTTGATTATGACGGTGCAAAATTCACCAAAAGTCAAACACCAAAAGTCCTGAAAATTCTAAAACAAAGAGAAGAACAAGTTGACCAAAAAATCAAAGAAAATGATGATGCTATTTTAAAGTATCTTTTGCATAAAGCTTCGCTTGAACAAAAAGAAAAATTTTCTGAATTGGCAAATCGTTTTACACAGACAGATAAAGATTTTGATGAGTATTACAATGCTTTTCAAGAGTTTGTTCCATATATCAATTTCATGTCTCAAAGGCTTGATTTCGAAACGATTATGAGAAACAGAAACATAATGGTTTCTAAAGAAAAGATTTTCAAAAAGAAAGTTACAGAGCTCTTATCTTCTGCTTTTGCCATGTATATGGAAGAAGAAGACCAAGAAGTACTAAGAGAATATGTGGATGCAGATTTTATTTACTTCGAAAACAATAAGTATAACGATTCAGAAATACAAATTTTAGACAAAGCTCTAGGAAAATACCAAGAAACCATGAGCAAATTTTATTTCAAATTGAAAAAAGAATTATTAGAACTTATGGTAGAAATTTTAGAATAATTTTAATCCACTGTCTTACTAGAATCTTGGAGAAGTTGAGCCAGTTCTTTCATTTCAGCATCGGTTAAATCTCTCCATTTTCCTATGGGTAAATCCAATTTGATGTTCATAATTCTAATGCGCTTCAGTTTTTTTACTTCGTAGCCTAGGTATTCGCACATTCTTCTGATTTGGCGGTTTAAACCTTGGGTAAGTACAATTCTAAACTGCAAAGTATCGATTTGTTCTACTTCGCATTTTTTGGTTACGGTGTCTAAAATCGGAACACCATTGCGCATTTTTTCTAGAAATTTGGGTGTAATCGGTTTGTCTACACGTACAATGTATTCTTTTTCGTGGTTGTTTCTGGCGCGTAAAATTTTATTCACAATATCACCGTCAGACGTCAATAAAATAAGACCTTCACTAGGTTTATCAAGTCTACCGATGGGGAAAATTCTTTTCGGGTGATTGATGTAATCTACGATGTTATTTTTTTCACGTTTGGTATCTGTGGTGCAAACAATTCCGATGGGTTTATTAAAGGCGATATAAACGTGTTTTTCTTCTGTTTTTTTGATGTTTTTGCCATCTACGCAAATTTCATCAGCATCAGAAACTTTAGTTCCTAATTCTGGCTTTTTGCCATTGATGGTAATTCTTCCTTGTTCCAAAAGTTTATCGGCTTCTCTTCTCGAACAAAAACCTACTTCTGATAAATATTTATTGATGCGCGTTTCCACAAATTTTAATTTTTTTATTCTTCTCTCACTTTATTGGAGTGAAAAGTAATTCCAAGATTTAAACCAATATAAAAGTTACTTTTTAGTCCATCTCCGAAATTCATGCTGTGATTTTCCAGAAAAAAGGAGTAATAATAATTCATTCTCACATTGATGGGGTTTTGGTCACCAATGCCTAAAGTATATACTCTGGCTTTTCTCACATCACTTTTAGTAAGGGCAAATCCAGCATTGAGATAAATATATCCAGAATCTGCGGCATTGTCTAAATAAATTTTTGGCTGAACCAAGAAATACAAATTATGGATATTATCATAAATGTAATTGTATCGAAAACCAGCGCCTAAACCTATTTTATGAATCGGTTGAAAACCAATAACAGAAGTGATTCCTGCATTGGCATTAAAATCTACATTGTTATCTTCATTCACGATATCTGCAACTGCTTTTGCTAATCCATAGGCAACTTGCGCATCTGTACTCCAATAAATTCCTTGATTAAGATTTTCTTTTTGTTGTGAATATCCTAAAAAACTAATAAAAATGAATAAAAAGTAATAGTTTTTCATGGTTAGAAATTTTCAAATCTAAACTCATTTTCCAAAATTTCTGCATGTGCATTTTCTACATGGTACTCTCCTATTTTGGTTCTTCTGAGTTGAGTAAGATAAGCACCAACTCCTAAACTTTGACCAATATCGTGAGCCAAACTTCTGATGTAAGTTCCTTTGCTGCAACCTACGGTAAAAGTGACAAAAGGAAGTTGAATGTCGATGTTATTGAGATAATGAATGGTCGTTTTCCTAGATTTCATTTCTACTTCTTGACCAGCTCTTGCTAAATCATAAGCGCGGTTTCCATCAATTTTTATCGCTGAAAAAACAGGCGGTTTTTGCTCAATTTCTCCTACAAATGTTGACAAAGTTTCTTTGATGAAATCTTCTGTAATGTGTGAATAATCGGCATGAAGTATTTCTGGTTTTTCGGTGTCGTAAGATTCGGTTTGTACGCCAATTTTAATTTCGGCGATGTATTCTTTTGGCGCATCTTGAATTTCTGGAATTTTCTTGGTGAATTTTCCGGTGCAGACTATCAATAAGCCTGTTGCTCTAGGATCCAGCGTTCCAGCATGACCGATTTTAAATTTTATAGGAAGATGGAACTCTCTTTTGAGTTTGTACTTCAATTTATTAACAGCCTGAAAACTGGTCCAATCCAAAGGCTTGTCCACCAAAAGTACTTGTCCGTTTAAAAAATCTTCTGCTTTCAATGTAAAAAGTATAAAATGAAATTACTTCACCCAACCAAAATAAATCAACAATAAAATCCCTGCGATAATTCTGTACCAACCCCAAGGTTTGAAGCCGTATTTGGTCAAAACACCAATGAAAAACTTAATCGCAATAACCGCTACTACAAATGCTACTAAATTCCCCACGAAAAAACTCATCGTGTTTTCTGGAGTCGCAAATATCATTTCGTAACCTTTTTGCTCAATTCCATTGTGATTCCAATCTTTTACAAAAATTGAATAAAAGGTAACCGCTAACATAGTAGGAACTGCCAAAAAGAATGAAAACTCTGCAGCTGCTTTTCTGGTAAGGTTTTGTTGCATTCCACCAATAATAGAAGCCGCACTTCTACTCGTTCCTGGCATCATCGCTAGACATTGCCAAAAACCAATTGTTAATGCTTTTTTGAAAGTAATATCTTTCTCGTCATCTATCGTATGTTTGGTGAAAATCTGGTCGATAAAAAGTAAAATGACACCACCCAAAATCAGAACTACAGCGATGGGAATTGGTTTTTCTAATACCGTTTCTATTTTATCATCAAATAATTTCCCTAGAACCAAAGCTGGTAAAACGGCTACTCCTAATTTCAAATAGAATTTGATGTTTTTAAAATCAAAAAATTTCTTCCAATACAAAAAGACTACCGCCAAAATAGCTCCAAACTGAATAGAAACTTGAAACATTTTAACAAATTCATCTTCTTGAATTCCAAAAAATGAACTCGTGAAAATCATGTGTGCAGTAGAAGAAACGGGTAAATATTCGGTAAGTCCTTCTACAATTGCAATAATAATTGCTCTGATTAAATCCATAAACTGTATTGTGATAAAAAAATTAAAAGATTCAAATACCAATTCAAATCTTTTAATTCTTTAGTTTTTAAAATGTTTTTATTTGTTTCTTTTAAGAATCGCGAAAACCTGAACTACAAATCCAGCAATCACCAAAAGCGGCGCTATTCTGATTCTTCTGATGGAGAAAATGTCTTCATTCCAAGCATTAGGATCTAGTTTTCCGTCGACTGTATTAGCATCTGGACCGAGCATTAAAAGAAATCCTGCTAAAATTAAAGCCAATCCTACCAACATCAATTGATAGTTTTTTTTGCCAAAATAAAAAGGATTGTGCTGTGGTTCAGACTTTTCTATATTTTGTTTTTTAGACATTTTATAATTTTTCTATGAGTAATATAAATCATCTACACTAGATGCTAAGAATCTCCAAGTTGCAAAAACTGTACTGATGACGGTGATGAGAATACCTACACCAAAAACGATTGCGACTAACCAAATGTATTGATTAGTGTCTTGTACAAATGGAGTTCCGATTTCGCTCGTAAAGAAATACCAACCTGTAAATAAAGCTGTTAAACCAATAATAGCACCGATAATTCCTAAGATTACCGCTTCTTTTACAAATGGTTTTAAAATGAATCTGCGTTTTGCACCTACCAATTGCATGGTTTTGATAATGAAACGTTTAGAGAATATTTTTAAACGAATAGAGTTGTTAATCAACACCATTGCTACGATTAAGAATAAGATAGAAAATGCTAAAATCCAAGTCAAAATTCTATTAAGGTTATTGTAAACTTCAATCGTTAATTTACTATCGTTTTTCACTTCTTTTACGCCTTCTACTTCATTCAGTTTTTTTACAACATCATTTATTTTTACTGGATCTACGTATTCTGGTTTCAAGGTAACTTCTACAGATGGTGGGAAAATATCTCCTTCAAAAAGAGCATCTGTTTCAATACCCAATTGTTTTTTTGCAAGTTCAGTAGCTTCTTGCTTAGAAATAAATTTAGCTTTTTTAACAAAAGGCTGTAATTTTATTCTTTCGTAAGTTAATTTTTGCAACTGTTCTGCTTTCGCAGAATCTCTAGGGTCTATATAGTCATCAAAATAAGCTTCTACCACCAATTGCTCTTTGATATAATCCGAATATTTTTGAGCATTTATCAATATCAACCCAAAAAGTCCTACTAAAAATAATACCAATGCAATACTAATCGATACGGTAATGTTGCTAGAACGGAGCCTTTTCTTGTTTAAATCTTCTGCTAATTTTGCCATCAATAAAAAATTTTCTGCTAAAATAGAAAAAAAACTCCGAAATTTGCCCCTGAACAAACACAAAACTGTGTTAAAAAATCTTAAAAATTTTGAACGTAAAAGCAAAAAAACATCTTGGTCAGCATTTTTTAACTGATGAAAATATTGCCAAAAAAATTGTAGAAGGTCTTGACTTTCAACCATATCAATATGTATTAGAAGTAGGTCCTGGAACAGGTGTTTTAACCAAATATCTCCTCGAAAAACCTACGGAAACTTACGTTGCAGAAATAGACACAGAATCTATAGAATACCTAAAATTACATTATCAAAAACTTGAAAATAAACATTTTACAGGTGATTTTCTCAAAATTAATTTAAGTGATGTTTTCTCTGGAGAAGTGGCGGTAATTGGCAATTTTCCCTACAATATTTCGTCTCAGATTCTTTTTAAGATTATAGAAAATTATCAGCAGATTCCAGAAATGGTTGGAATGTTCCAAAAGGAAGTGGCAGAACGTACAGCTGCTGTTCCCAAAACCAAAGATTATGGCATTTTGTCGGTTTTGGTTCAAGCGTATTATGATGTGAAATATCTGTTTACCGTTCACGAAAACGTATTCAACCCGCCTCCAAAAGTAAAATCTGGAGTCATCAAACTTACCAGAAACAGAAAAGAAGGTTTGGAAGGCAATGAAATTCTTTTCAAGCAAATTGTAAAAACAGGTTTTGGCCAAAGAAGAAAAAAACTGAGCAATGCACTGAAATCTCTAGATATTCCAGAAGTGTTAAAATCTCATGCTTTTATGGATAAACGTGCAGAAGAACTGAGTGTAGAAGATTTTATCAACTTTACTCAAGAATGGAAAGCGGCTAAAAATTAATTAAAATCTTTCTGTATCAAATCTTCTAATTTCGCTTGCAAATCGTGAATTTTCGCTTTTAATTCCTTGATTTCTTGCTTGTTATTAGAAACATTGCTCTTGAGAATTACTTTTTGAGCTTTTTCTTTGTGTTCATCTTCGTCTTCATCATCAGCAATCTCGTCGATGTCTTCTTGAATTTCGTCAATATCTTCCTGAATTTCATCGATGTCTTCTTGGATTTCATCAATGTCTTCCTGAATTTCGTTTACATCTTCTTTAATCACTTCTATGTGTTTATTGCTTTTGTTGACAGACATTTGAATGAAAATCGACAAGTAAATCGCTTCCAAAGAAACAATCGTAGTGAGAACCAAAAGCATTTCTTCGAAATCTACCACTTTAAATAGCGGAAGTAAAAAACTGGTGATAAATAGTAAAGTGTGAAAGACCAATGAAGAGGTAGAACCAATCCAACTGATAACGCTATCTGCCATCTTATCGAGCATCGTACTATTTTCTGTTTTAAGTTCTCTAAACTTCATTTTGCTTAATTTTTTGACAAAATTACGATTAAAAATCGACTAAAATTTGACTTTAATGATTATTAATGCGAATTTTTGAACTCTTATTTTGTATTTTTGCAAAAATTCTAACTTTTTATTCCAATTAATTTCTGTGATTGAAGAGCAAAAAATATCGCACACCTTACAGTTTCTCATTGAGGAAAGAAATGTAAAAGCTGTTTCTGAAGCCATTTCGGAAGTAGAAGCGGTAGATATTGCCAATATTTTTGAAATTCTAGAAGAAGAAGATCAAAAATTTCTTTACGAAATAATGGATAATGAGCGCTCTGCAGAAGTACTACTCTACATAGACGAAGACGAGCGTAAAAAATTCCTGAGAAACTTCTCTACCAAAGAAATTGCAGATAATATCATCAACGAAATTGATTCGGATGACGCTGCAGATATTATTGCAGAATTGCCTGAATATCAACAAGATGAAATTATTCAGCACTTAAATGACGAGGAGCACGCGCAGAATATTGTAGAACTTTTGCGTTATGATGAAGATGTAGCAGGTGGTTTGATGGCAACCGAATTAGTAAAAGTAAATCAGAATCTTTCTATTATTTCTGCGGTTAAAGAGATGCGTAAACAAGCCGAAGAAATGGAAGAAGTTTACTCTATTTATGTAGTAGATGATTCCGAAAAATTACTGGGTTTGTTAAGTCTTAAAAAATTATTAACCACTTCATCTTCTACTCGAGTTTCAGATGTTTATAACTCTAAAATTCAATATGTTAAAGATACGGAATCTGCTGAAGAAGTTGCGCGTTTCATGCAAAAATATGACTTGTTCGAAGTTCCTGTTGTTGATAAATTAGGAAAATTAGTCGGAAGAATTACCGTGGATGATGTTATCGACTTTATTACCGAAGAAGCAGAAAAAGATTACCAGTTAGCATCGGGGATTTCTCAAGACGTTGACTCTAGTGATACCATTTTTCATTTAACCAAAGCAAGATTACCTTGGCTATTCATTGGAATGGTAGGTGGTTTAATTGGTTCTAGAGTATTGCAAAGCAATCAAAATGCGATGCACGACATTCCTGCATTGATGTTTTTCGTTCCGCTGATTGCGGCAACTGCGGGAAATATTGGAGTTCAAGCTTCGGCAATTATTGTACAAGGTTTAGCAAATAACACTTTAGGAAAAGATACTTTTAAAACTTTATTCAAGGAAGTAAGCGTTTCTGCAGCTTCAGGAATGATACTTTCTTTAATTATTTTTGGATTCAATTTATTGATTAACCATAATGATTTGATGGTTTCTGTGACCATTTCTATTTCTCTTTTAGCAGTAATTATGGTAGCGGCGATTATTGGAACCATTGTTCCTATTGTTCTGGAGAAAAATAAAATAGACCCCGCAATTGCTACAGGTCCGTTTATCACCACTTCTAATGATATTTTAGGAGTTTTAATCTACTTTGCCATCGCAAAAGCACTCCTCCACATTTAGGAAATATTTTTTATAATAACTCATTAGAAACGCCAATTCCGAAAAGCGGATAATCGTATACAGCAGGATCTTGTGGATTGTATTTTCTGATGATTTGGTCGAGTTCTTCTACGGCTTTCCAATCGTTTTGAGTTCTGGTGAGAATTCCTAATTTTCTGGAAATATTCGCAGTGTGAACATCTAATGGAATAGACAAATATTGCGGAGAAAGGTTTTTCCAAATGCCAAAATCTACCCCTTTTTTATCTTGACGAACCATCCATCGCAGAAACATGACCAATCTTTTTGAAGCTGAATTTTTATAAGGAGAACTCACATGTTTATGGCTTCTGTGCGGAATTTCTCCTAAAAAACGAGTTCTAAATCTTTCAATAGCATGGTAATAATTTTTTTCGTTTTCTTTTAAAAGAAATAAGTTTTCTAAACTTTCAAATTCAGTGTAAACACTTTTTAAATTCAATATAAACTGTTGAAAATCTTCTGCCGAGAAAGTTCTGTGAACGGCTTTGTTTTCTAATTTTTTGAAATCTTTTTGGCTCGCATTCATCACGAAATCGTAAGGAGAATTTCCCATAAAATCGATGATTTTTTGAGCAGATGTGATGATGGATTTTCTATTTCCCCAAGCGATTGTAGCCGCGAAAAATCCTGAAATTTCTATGTCTTGTTTCAAAGAAAACTGATGCGGAATAGAAATAGGGTCTAATTCAATAAAATCTAGATGATTGTATTGTTCGGCTTTTTGATTGAGAAATTCAAAGATTTCTTGCTCGTTCATCATAATTTGTGGGATGATGGATGTTTGATGTTTTAAATTTTGCAGACTGACTTGAGTGAAGCTCTAATTGCAAAATAAAAATGATAAATCAAAAAACGTAAATTTTAAATCTTAAATCTTAAATTTTAACGGCTTCCAATTGCTCCGGAAGATAGGTTTCAGGGAAAATTTCGCAAGCTTCATTTAGAAAAACCGACAAGTCATTGTAGCGATTAGAAAAATGACCTAAAATTAATTTTTTAACATTGGCTTTTCTGGCAATTTTCGCAGCTTCTAGAGCAGTTGTATGACCTGTGTAATCTGCCATTTTCTTTAAATCATGTAAAAAAGTTGCTTCGTGATACAACACGTCTACATTTTTAATAATAGGAATAATGCTCTCTAAATATCGAGTATCACTACAAAAAGCATAAGAAACAGAAGGTTCAGCAGGTTTCGTTAAATTTTCATTTTTGAGAATATAACCATCACTCAACTGAATATCTTTGCCACGTTTTAGGTTGTGATAATCACAGATTTCAATTTCAGGATATTTAGAAATTTCCTGCATATTGAGGTGTCTTTCTTTTGGTTTTTCCCTAAAAAGATATCCGTTACAGTAAATTCTATGGTCTAATGGAATCGTGAAAACCTCTACTCGATTGTCCTCGAAAACTTTTTCTGATTTTTTAGAAGAAAGTTCATGGAAAACCACTTCGAAACCTTGATGTGTTTCGGTAATTCTAAAAATGGTTTCCATCATTTCTTTAATGCCTTTTGGACCGTACACATGAAGTAGAGTTTCTCTACCCAAAAGTCTAAAACTAGAAATTAATCCCGGCAAACCAAAAACATGGTCGCCATGAAGATGCGAGATAAAAATGTGATTAATTTTAGAAAATTTGGCTTTAGCTTTTCTCAATTGAACTTGCGTTCCTTCACCACAATCGATAAGGAAACAACGCTCTTCCATTTCTAGAAATTGCGCAGTAGGCGCAGATTTCACAGTAGGAATTGCTGAGTTATAGCCGAGAATTGTTAAATAGGTGCTCAAAATGCTTAAATGATGATTTTTAGAGGTTTAAAGTCTGCAAATTTCGTGAAAATTATTCTAATATCAAAAGTAGAAAACTATTTATTAATCTGTGAAATCTGTGGTGTGGGATATTTTTTATAAAAAAATTATTTTTCTAAAAATGCAAGAAATTTATCTAAAGCATTTTTGCGGTGACTCATGGCATTTTTTTGTTCTGCAGGCATATCTGCAAAAGAAATTTCGTGATTTTTGGGAATGAAAATCGGGTCATAACCGAAACCTTTGTTTCCATTTCTTTCGGTGCTTAAATCACCATAAACTCTACCTTCAAAGTATTCTGCTCCATGTTCATTGTACAAGCATAAAACGGTGATGAAATAAGCTTCTCTATCATTTTTGTCTTGCATTTCCTCAAGAACTTTGGCCATATTTTTATCAAAATCATGATTTCCTGCGTAACGTGCAGAATAGATTCCCGGTCTTCCATCAAGTGCAGGAACCACCAATCCAGAATCGTCTCCTAAACTGGGTTTTCCAGTTTTTTCGAAGCAGAATTTGGCTTTAATCAAAGCATTTTCATGGAAAGAATTTCCATCTTCAATAATTTCGTCGTGAATATGATAATCGGTAAGTGAAGTAATGTGGTATTTTTCGCCTAAAATCTGTTGAATTTCTTCTTTCTTGTGTAAGTTGTGCGTGGCAACGAGGATTTCCATTATGTAATATTAAATATAAGATTTATAATTTTTAAATTTTTAGCGCTTATTCTCTGTAATAAATTCTATTTCGGTACATGAATAAATAATAAGAAACAGAAAAAAGTACAATTCCTACTATAAGACCGTAATATTCAGGAAGATGTAAGTTTTCAGTCACGCTTTCTGAATTTCCATTCAGTAATAAATAGGCAGAAATAAAATTATTAAAAGCATGCAATAATATGGGCATTAATAAGGATTTAGTCTTGTAATAAACTACGCCTAAAACCAATCCTAATAAAAATGCATTGACTGTTTGCCAAGGATTAAGATGAAAAATTCCAAAGGCTAAAGCTGAAAAAATAATCGCTTTTGCTGGTTTTACACCTTTATTAATCAATCCTTTTTGAATGATACCTCTAAAGAGAATTTCTTCTAAAAAGGGCGCAAAAAGAACCGTAAGAAGATAAATTCCCGCAGTATCTGTAGCGATAGTGCTAAAAGCATCAGACATTTGATCGTACAAAGGACCAAAAAACTCTCCTTCAATAGGAATTCTTGAAACTAAAAATTCAGAAACCAACATCATCCCCAGCATCATAGGAAAAATCATAAGATAAACATGAAAAGGTCTGGTTTGCATGTTAAAATTGAGCTTTTTTCCTTTACTCTTCATCACGAAAACATCAAAACCTATAATCGGAAAAAGCACTGTGCAGAGATAACTGACAATAAAAAATACCATGCTGCTCTGTATTTCTGAATAGTCTTGCTTTAGAATAAAATAAGCAAAAAGCGTATACAACCCTAAAACCATGATGCCAATAAATAGTCCAGCAAATAAAGCTGCCGCCGCTTTGAAATCAAAAATATAATTTCTGTATTTTGTATTGTCTATACTCATAAAGGATGATAAGTTGATGGGGTTCAAAAAAATCTAAAGAAAAATTTCTAAAAACTTATTTTGTTCAAAGATAGAAAAATGAGGGAAGCTACAAGTAGGAAGCTGAAAGTTTTTTGAGCCTTTGCGTTGAAATACATCTATCATTTGTTTTACAAAAGAGTTTTTAACGCAAAGACGCAATATTTATATTAAAAAATAGAAAGAAAATAAGACGCAAGAAAATCAAAGATTTTCAAAACAAATAAAGACGAAGTCTTTTCGCGTCTTAAAAACATAATCAATTCATAGATATATTTTGCGCCTTTGCGTTGAAATACATCTATCATTTTCAAATCTCGATAAAAATCACGATTTTTGCAACTTCAAAATTTAGAAATGAGTTTATTACAAGAAATATCAAAACGTAAAACTTTCGGGATTATCTCTCACCCAGATGCTGGAAAAACTACTTTGACGGAGAAATTACTTCTTTTCGGGGGAGCGATTCAGGAAGCAGGTGCTGTAAAATCGAATAAAATTAAAAAAGGAGCAACTTCCGATTTTATGGAAATCGAAAGACAAAGAGGGATTTCTGTGGCAACTTCGGTTTTAGCATTTGAATATAAAGGAAAGAAAATCAACATTCTCGATACGCCCGGTCACAAAGATTTTGCGGAAGATACGTACAGAACGCTTACTGCGGTAGATTCTGTAATTGTAGTAATAGACGTAGCAAAAGGTGTGGAAGAGCAAACTGAGAAACTCGTAGAAGTTTGTAGAATGCGTAAAATCCCTATGTTGGTTTTCATCAACAAACTAGATAGAGAAGGAAAAGATGCATTTGATTTGCTGGATGAAGTTGAACAAAAATTAGGCTTAAAAGTAGTTCCGCTTTCGCTTCCGATTGGTATGGGAAGTGATTTCCAAGGAATTTATAATATTTGGGAGAAAAACATTCAGTTGTTTCTCGAAGAAAAGAAACAAAAAGTAGGCGAAACCATCGTCATCAATGATATCAATGACAATTCAGTAGATGAAATCATCGGTGAAAAAGCTGCAGCTACTTTAAGAGATGAACTAGAACTTATAGAATCAGTTTATCCAGAATTCGATAGAGAACAATATCTTACTGGTGAACAACAACCCGTGTTTTTTGGTTCAGCTCTGAATAATTTTGGGGTAAGAGAATTGTTGGATGCTTTTGTAGAAATTGCACCAATGCCTCAACCCAAAGAATCTGACCTTAGATTGGTAAAACCAGAGGAGAAAAATTTCACAGGATTTGTCTTTAAAATTCATGCCAATATGGATCCAAAACACCGTGATAGATTGGCTTTCGTGAAAATTGTTTCTGGAACTTTTAAGAGAAATGAAAACTATCTTCTAGTAAGAGAAGGTAAAAAAATGAAGTTTTCTTCGCCGAATGCTTTCTTTGCAGACAAAAAAGAAGTGGTAGACGAAAGTTTCCCTGGAGATATTGTAGGTTTACACGATACTGGAAGTTTCAGAATTGGAGATACTTTAACTGCTGGTGAAAAATTACAGTTCAAAGGCATTCCGAGTTTCTCACCAGAACATTTCCGTTATATTAATAATGACGATCCATTAAAAGCTAAACAATTGGCGAAAGGTATTGACCAATTAATGGATGAAGGTGTGGCGCAATTATTTACACTGGAAATGAACGGCAGAAAAATTATTGGAACAGTGGGTGCGCTTCAGTACGAAGTTATTCAATACAGGTTGGAGCATGAATATGGTGCAAAATGTACGTATGAACCAATTGGAATTCATAAAGCGTGTTGGATAGAAGCCGACGAAAAATCTGATGAATTCAAAGAATTTGCAAGATTAAAACAGCGTTTTATGGCAAGAGATAATCATGGTCAGTTGGTGTTTTTAGCAGATTCTGCTTTCACGATTCACATGACTCAAGAAAAATTCCCGAATGTGAAATTACACTTCATCAGTGAATGGAATCACGCAAAATAATTTTAAATTATAAATTTTAGATTATAAATGAATCTTCAAGGAAACTTGGAGATTTTTTTTGTAAAAATTTTGCAAATTGTTTTACAATTCATTGATTTTCAAAATTTTAATACTAATACGATTTTTTACCTATTTTTAGGGAACATTTTTTGTATTAAGTTTGGCATCAACAAAACTATTAAAATGAAGAAAACAATTTTTAGTCTTTTTACCGCTACTCTATTATTGGTGGCTTGTAATAAAACCGATATTCAACAAACGGCTGATTCCTTTAAAACTGCAGATAGCCTTTTTAACCAAGCAAAAGAAAGTTACCAAACCCTCGATTCTATTTCTAAAATCGTCAATGATTCTAACAGTACGGTAGGAAAAATAATCCTTCCAGAAATCAATAAGCATAAAGAAATCATAGAAGACGCCATTAAAAAAGGAAATGTAAACATAGATTCCCTCAACAGGGAATTTAAAAAATTAGATAACAAAAGCCAACAAGCACAAGATATTAGAAAAGCGATTGATTCAGCCAATAACGCCATAAAAAGTGGCGACAACGCTGCTGTAGTCATTGCTGAAACGGCCAATAAAATCTTGAAGCAAACTTCTAAAAACAATTCGCAAACCCAACCAGAACAAGAGGTTCAAAATCAAAATCAAGTTCAGAGTCAACCAGTTCCTCAGCGTGAACTCTACCCTATTGCGAAAACAACGAGATTGCAAGTTTCGGTAGAAGATTTGGCTGCTGCAAAAGCCCTGTTAAATCAAGAATTGAGCACCTACAATGTAGATATTATCACAGAAAATTATACCGAAAATGAAGGAATTGCCAAACATTATTTGACCGTAAAAGTACCATTGAGTAATTTTAATGAATTGGTGAATAAAATGAGCAGTCTGGGAAATGTAGAATCTAAAAATACAGAAGTGCAAGGCAATGATTATGTAGGAAGCCAAATGTGCGATGTGGAACTCACTTTGGTAGATAATACTCCAGAAACCAATAATGCAGAGGATTTAAACATTCTGAATGACAAACAAAAAGATGAAACTTTCGGGGATAAATCTTCTAATGCGTTTATGAAAGGATTTGCGGTTTTGGGTGGATTATTTTTAGCACTTATTCCGTTTTGGCCAATATTTTTAATCGGCGGAATTGTTTGGTATTTCGTGGCAAAAAGAAATAAGAAAAAACGCGAAGAAGAATTCCAAAGACAATTGGCCTTAGAAAGAGAAAAAATAAAAGCAGCGGAAGCATTAAAACCATCAGCAGAAACGCCTCAAAACACTGAACCAACCAATGCTGAGGAAAATAAAAACGATGACGATATTTCTAAATATATGCCGAAAGAGAAATGAAAAATTAAAGAATTAAAATATTTAAAAATTAAAATCCTTCAGAAAATTCTGAAGGATTTTTTTAGTTTCTCTTTAATAAATATTTTGTAGGTTCTCCACCGAAGTAGACATCTAATTTCATATAATTTTGATCTTCAGGATTAAAACTGTACTTAAAATATTTTTTTAATTCACTACCTGCTGAATTAGTAAGAGTTAAATTTATTGTTTTATTTTGTTTATCAACTTCATATTTTCCTTTGAAAACAAAAAAATTTGAATTTTCAGATAATTTAACGAAGAAATTATTGTTTTCGTCAAAAACAAATTGATTTTCTGAATATCCTAGCTTTAAATTTAGAATTGCATCTTTAGAATTGTGAATTATTTTACCTTTTTTAGTCAATTCAAATTCTTTATTTTCATTCATCTGGAACATTTCATTTGATACAGTTACTGTATTCCACGTTCCATTAATTAATTTTTCTTGAGCATTTAAAAAGGCTGTAAAAAATAAAAAAAGAGAGAATAGTTTTTTTGTTTTCATAGTTATCATATATAATTTTTTATTATTTATTACTCAAAGCATACACCGCAAAACTAGCTAACCAATGGTCGCCACCATAATTTCCTTTAAAAACCAATGGCAATGCATTTTCTAAAAATTTGGCAGAAGTTTCTTCGAAATGTTTTTTGTGTCGATGATTTTTAGGTAAAACTTGAGCAATGTTTTTCATGCACCAACTTCTAGTAAAACTTAAACCAACCAAGTGAACGGTTTGATAATCATTAATATCCGAAATTACAGGAATCTGTGAAATATTCTCAATACTTCTTTTTTCGTAGAATTTGTTGAACCATTTAACATATTCATCTTGCGGAAGAATTCTGGTCATTAAATCTGCAATTTCTAAACTTGGCGAGAAGAAATCACTTCCGTCTGGTTCCAGATAAGCAGGCGTTTTTTCATCTTTTAGATAGAAATATTTTGCTTTTTCGATGAGTTGGTTTTCAAAATCTTTTTCGCCAACCGTTCTTGCCCAATCTATGGCAAAACTTAGCGCAAAAGCAGTGTTAGGATGAACTCCTGTTCTATTGGGATACGTTTGTTTCGGTAAATATTCTTTCCACAATTTTACGATTTCATAAGTGAGAGGTTTTAAATTTTGATGCCAAATTTTCGCTTGAGGATTTTCCCAATTGGCCAATTCTGCATCTAATTGAAGCAACCAAGCCCAACCGTAAGTTCTCTCAAAACCTTTTGCCACTTGATATTTATGGAAATATTCTGCTTCTGTCTTTATTTTTTCGGCTTGAAAAGAACCTTCCAAAATTTTTACAATTTCTTCTTTATTTTTGAGAAAAGGTTTGTCTTTGAGTAGTTTTACGAGCATCCAATGTCCATGAACTGATGAATGCCAATCAAAACAGCCATAAAAGCTAGGATGCAATTCTTTGGGAGTCAGTTTTACATCAATGTCATTATTGATTACATGTGCGGTTTTATTGGGGTATTCTTGATTGATGCAATGCACCGGTTTTTCTGATAATTGAAACGCAATTTCATCAGTAAACGTGGGAACTTGCGCTGAAAAACTTAAAGAAAACAAAACGACAAAAAGACTTAATTTTTTCATTGAATAAATGTATGAAAATTTGATAAATATGAAAACATAAAGTCGAACAATTGCTTGTCCGACTTTCATATTTTAAAAAGAATTTGCTAATTATTTTTTAGCAATACTTCTAGAAATTACAATTTTCTGAATTTCAGAAGTTCCTTCGTATATCTGAGTGATTTTAGCATCACGCATCATTCTTTCTACGTGATATTCTTTTACATAACCGTAACCACCGTGAACTTGTACTGCTTCAATGGTAGTATCCATTGCTACTTGAGAAGCGTATAGTTTTGCCATTGCTCCAGATTCTGAAATATCTAGACCTGCATCTTTTTCAGCAGCAGCTTTGTAGCAAAGCATTCTTGCCGCCATAATATTCACGTGCATATCTGCTAATTTGAAAGCAATTGCTTGGTGATTGATGATTTCTGTACCGAAAGCTTTTCTTTCTTTAGCATATTTTAGCGCCAATTCATAAGCTCCAGAAGCAATACCTAATGCTTGAGAAGCAATACCAATTCTACCACCATTCAAAACAGCCATGGCGAAATTGAAACCAAATCCATCTTCACCGATTCTATTTTCCTTAGGAACTTTTACGTCTGTAAACATTAATGAATGCGTATCAGAACCTCTGATCCCTAATTTTTCTTCTTTTTTACCAATTACGAAACCTTCCCAACCTTTTTCTACGATGAAAGCATTGATTCCTTTGTGTTTTTTCTCCACATCAGTTTGTGCAATCACAATGTAATATTGAGCGTTTCCACCATTGGTAATCCAGTTTTTAGTACCGTTTAATAGATAATGGTCTCCCATATCAATGGCAGTTGTTTTTTGAGAAGTAGCATCAGAACCAGCTTCTGGCTCAGAAAGTGCAAATGCACCGATGACTTCACCTTTTGCTAAAGGAACTAAATACTTTTGTTTTTGTTCTTCAGAAGCGAATTTTTCTAGACCAGCACAAACCAAAGAATTGTTTACTGACATTACTACAGCTGCAGAAGCGTCTACTTTAGCAATTTCTTCCATTGCCAAAACATAAGAAACACTATCCATTCCTGCTCCACCGTATTTTGGTTCAACCATCATTCCTAGGAATCCTAGTTCTCCCATTTTCTTTACTTGTTCATAAGGAAACTTCTGTTCGTTATCTCTTTCTATTACGCCAGGCAAAAGTTCAGTCTGCGCGAAATCTCTCGCTGCTTGCTGAATCATCAGTTGTTCTTCTGTTAAATTAAAATCCATTTTTTGTATTAAAATTAATTGGCGTAAATATACATTTTTTAGAGATTTTAACGAAAATTGATATTAACTATTTGTGAATTAAGAAAAAGTATTATTTTTACAAAAATCAAAAAACGTAAAATATGTCAATTACAAGATTGTTTGACTTTGCTCATCATGCATTATACAAGTTCCCAAAGGAAGATGCATTGGTGACCAAATATAATGGAGTTTGGACGAAAACTTCTACACAAGAGTATGTAAATCTAGGGAATAAAATTTCTAGAGGTTTATTGAAGTTAGGAATTAAGCCCGGTGATAAAATTGGTCTTATTTCTACGAATAACCGCACAGAATGGCATGTAATGGATTTAGGAATTTTGCAAATTGGTGCAATAGATGTTCCGGTATATCCTACCATTTCTGTAGAAGATTATATCTATATCTTTAATAATGCGGAAATAAAATATGTTTTTGTTTCAGATAAAGATTTGTACGAAAAATTACTTCAAGTAAAACCTCAAGTAGAAAGTTTGAAAGGAATTTTCACCTTTGACGAAATTCCTGGGGCTGCAAACTGGAAGGAAGTACTCGATTTGGGAGAAAATGAAGACAATCAACAAGAAGTAGAAGACATTGCTAAAACGATTCAACCTGATGATTTAGCAACTTTAATTTACACTTCTGGAACTACTGGTAGACCAAAAGGTGTAATGCTTACGCACAGAAACATCGTTGCAAATGTTTTGGCTTCAGACCATAGAATTCCTAGAAATTGGAAATTAGAATATACAGATATTAAAGTATTAAGCTTTTTACCTATCTGTCATATTTTTGAGAGAATGATTTCTTATCTATTTATGTACAACGGTTTTTCGATTCACTTTGCAGAAAGTATTGATAAAATTGGGGATAATGTAAAAGAAGTGAAACCTCATTACATGACTGTAGTACCAAGATTGGTAGAGAAAGTATATGATAAAATTGTAGACAAAGGAGCTGCAGCTGGTGGTTTGAAAACCAAAATTTTCTATTGGGCATTATCTTTATTAGATAATTATGATATTAAGAAACCTAAATCTTTAAAACATAGAATTGCAGATAAATTGGTGTTCTCTAAATGGAGAGAAGGTTTAGGAGGCAATATGATTACTTTAGTAAGTGGTTCTGCTGCCCTATCTACCAAACTGAACAGAAGTTTCCACGGTGCTGGAATTCCTATTTTAGAAGGTTACGGGCTTACAGAAACGTCTCCAGTAATTGCGGTAAACTCTTTCGAAAGAGTGAAAATAGGAACTGTAGGTCACGTTTTAGATAATTTAGATGTAAAAATCCAAGCAGATGGAGAAATCACCGTAAAAGGACCTTCTGTTTTCCAAGGATATTATAAAGACGAGGAAAAAACCAAAGAAGCATTTACAGAAGATGGTTACTTCATGACGGGAGACATCGGTCATATAGATGCAGAAGGTTTCTTACACATTACAGACCGTAAAAAAGAAATGTTCAAAACTTCTGGTGGTAAATATGTTGCGCCTCAGGTTTTAGAAAATTTAGCGAAAGGTTCTAAATTTATCGAACAAATTATGGTAGTAGGTGACGGCGAAAAAATGCCGTGTGCTTTAGTACAACCAGACTATGCATTTGCAAAACTTTGGGCAGAGAGAAAACATCTTAAAATAGGCAAAACTCCAGAAGAAATGGCGAATTCTCCTGAGCTAAAAGCAAGAATTATGAAAGATATTAATTTGCTGAATGCTACTTTAGGAAAATGGGAGCAAATTAAGAAAATAGAGCTTACTCCTACGCTCTGGACGATTGAAGATGGTTTACTTACTCCAACGATGAAATTAAAACGTAAAGCGGTAAAAGAAAAATTCTTTAACCTTTACGAAAAATTATACGACAGAGCATAAATCAAAAAAGACCTCCAATTTTAGGAGGTCTTTTTTTTAAGATACTTTTCTAAAAGATATAGATTTTCCTATCCATTCTACCTTCCAGAAACCGCGAACTTTTAAGATTCCGTTTTGGAGCAACTTGGCACAAGAACTCCAATATCTTCCACTAGAAGCGTCATAAATTTTCCCATTAACCCATTCTTTTTTCTGAGGATCATAGCGCAATCCATCTAAAATTTCCATGCCTAGAATTTTTCTGTTTCTCAATGCAGGATTGGGATTGTTCGTGTCCAAAGATAAATGCATGGGCGTTTTGCTTTCGCTTAAAAGATGATTAAACCAAAGAACTTTGGCCTTAAATTGATGATTGACTTTATATACTTCTACTTTTACACTATTATCTGTGCTCATCCAAGTTCCCAAAAGATCATCAGGATTGGTAGCACTCAAATTTCCGAAAATAAGAAATAAAAAAATAAATAATATTCTGCTCATGACTTTATATTTTTAAGGTGATGGTGTTGTTTTTAATTTTTTGTAAAGATGTAAAAGTCAAGGGTAAAAATATTTACAGAATTTTGAAGAGGATTTTCAAAATTTTTAGACAAAAGAAAAACCTCAATTTCTTGAGGTTTGCATTATATTTAAAATGAAATGAATTTATTCTTTGCTGATAAAAATACTTTCTAAAACAGAAGTGACAATAGATAAAGCCACACTGAATATAAGTGCCCATAAAAATCCATCAATATTAATTCCGTCTATAAAATAATCTGCAATAAGAACAATTATAGCATTAATTACCAAAGAAAATAATCCTAATGTAAGAATGGTAATTGGCAACGAGAATAAAGAAATAATAGGCTTTACAATAAGGTTAAGCAAACCTAAAACTACTGCAAAAATAAGCGCAGAAGTAAAATCAGTGATTTCTACATGAGGATTTAACAGTTTAGAAATTCCGAAAGCTGCAACAGCGGTAATAATTAGTTTAATAATAGTGTTCATAATTTGGTATTTATAAGAGTAAATTTAGTTATTTTTTTGAAATTTTACGATTTATTTCTACTTCTTTTATTTCAGAAATGAGCCATTCTTCTAATAAAATAATGAAGTGATTTCTTACCAAAACCATTTTGCAGATATAAATCATCGCTCCAAAAACAAAAGCGAGAATCAATGAGAGCCATCCCAAACTCGTAGAAATGTTCCAGCGCTGTTCATCAGTAAGCACAAGATGTAATTTTTGGGCAACTGTATCTAAAAATATTTTATAATGAAGCAAACTTTCGAGCAAAAGTCCAATGCCCAAGAGTAAAAAGACCAGTGCAAACAGCCAAGATATTCCCCAAACAATGAAGATAAAATAAGTGTTTCCAGAAACAGAAGGTTGCTGGTCTAAAATGCTTTGTAGTTGTTTGATTTTCATCTTTAATTTCGGTTTTTAATCAATAAATTTCCTGTGAGCACTCTGCCATCTGATAGTTTGATGACATAGAAATAATTATCGGTCGGTAAAGGTCTACCTGCTAATTTCCCATTCCATTCAAATGAAGAGGCAATCACGGTTTGAAGCACGATTTCACCATGACGATTAAATACTTGTACAGTAGAACCTTTATAAACCTCTATACCCTCTATTTTCCATGTATCATTCACGTGGTCACCATTAGGAGTAATAACGTGTGGAATATCAAAAATAGTAAAAGAACCTTGAGTAATGCTGCAAATTTTACCTTTAATTCTTACATATACAGAGTGTACTCCATTATTTAAATTAGAGAATAGGTTGTTATTTTGCCAATGAATTCCATCTAAAGAATATTCATAAGCATTATTAGATTCCATGATGATAATCGCGGTATCATTCGTAATATTGATCGTCGCAATTTTCGGAATCACAGGGGAAATAATTTGAGTAGAAGTTCTAAAACTACAACCTGAAGCATTGGTAACTTTTACCGAATAATTTCCAGTATTTGTAGGCTTAATCCATTGTTGGTCACTATAGAATTTACCATTATAGGTCCATTCGTATTGTGAATATCCACTTCCTGCATCGAGAGTGATGTCATTAACAGAGCAAAGTTCTATTTCTTTCGGTAATTCCACCGTTGGAACTTCATTCAAAATGAATGAAAGTTTCACCATTTTATCACAGCCTTTAGAAGTAGAAATATTAACATAGATATCGGTATTTCCTAAAGCGATAGAATATGTAGAAATCGTAGAGATAACTTGCATTTTGGCATTATAATATTTGAATTGATATCCAGAAGTATTCGCCAAAAGTTTAGATTCATATTGAGTAAGATTGATGACTTCTTTTTTGTCATTTCCTAAGTCACAGAGTTTTTCCACATAATCATTGGCCACAATAGTAGACGTAACTAGACTCACCGTAACAGGAGTTCTGCTCACACTTTCACAATTATTAAGCGTTTGAGTGGCATAATAAGTTTTAGCATTTTCCAAAACGGTAGAACTAGACAGTAGATTTCCGCCAGAAACAGCATCGTACCATTTTATTTGATTTCCTGTAATAGTAATTTTACTTAGGTTGGCATTTTCACTGATGCAGAAAGTCTGAGTAGCATCAGAACTTGGCGCAGGAGTTTGAAAAATAATTACTGAAACTGGAATTCTCTCTCCTTCACAATCTCCTATTTTCTGTGAAACATAATACGTATTGCCATTAGTTAAAAGAGTATTCGCATTTAAAACATTTCCTCCAGTCAAAGAATCGTACCAAGTAAGATGATTTCCGGTAGCTAAAAGATTAGAAATTTTAGCATTATCTTGAATACAAAATTCTTGTTTTGATGGTGCTGTTGGTTTTGGCGTTGGATTTACAAAGGTATCAATGGTCACTTCTGTCACTTCCGAAATA
Organism: Cloacibacterium normanense; assembly: GCF_003860565.1. NCBI lineage: Bacteria > Pseudomonadati > Bacteroidota > Flavobacteriia > Flavobacteriales > Weeksellaceae > Cloacibacterium > Cloacibacterium normanense. Next base: position 1,052,038 of record NZ_CP034157.1, on the reverse strand, counting down.
CAACCTTTACTGTTTTGAATTAAAACTTTGTACTGGTTAGGACTCAGATTTTTAAAAATATTTGAAGTTTGCCAAGTGAGACCATTGTCAATACTGAATTTTGCGCCAGAATTGGTTACGGTAATACTTGCACTAGCATTTAAACAATCTATTTGTTGCACACTAACTGTTGGCAATGGCGGATAATCCGTAGGTTTATTAATTGTAACAGTTACTGCGTTAGATTCGCAACCTGTGGCGTTTTTTACTTTAATCAAATAAGTTCCAGGAGCTAAATTTCCTGAAGATGGATTGGTAGAATACGTTTTTCCATCATCAAAACTATATTCAGCAGCAGAATCGGTAATCGTAATGCTTCCAAATGCATTCATACATGACAAAGGTTGACTGACCGTATATTTTGGAGCCTTCGGTGCATCTGAAGGAGCATTAATAACTGCTAAAACTTTTTCAGATGGACAATCTGCACCAATTTTTATTCTTAAATAATAACTACCACTTGGTAATGACATGGAAGAAGTGTTTACCCAAGTTTTACCATCATCAAAACTATATTCATTAGCTGTAGTGGTAATTTTAATGGAACCCATATTAGAGCTACATCCTGTAGGATGAGTAACGATAAATTTTGGCGTTTCTGTTATATTGGGCTTAGCAATAACCGTTACCGAAGAAATGAAAGAAATACATCCTGCAGCATCTTTAATCATCAAATCATACGTTCCTGGGCCAAGATTTTTAGCCACATTAGAAGTAGAAAAAGTAACGCCTTTATCAAAACTATAAAGCGCTCCAGAAGTAGTAATGGTAATGCTTCCAAGAGGATTACTACAGTCTGGTTGAGCCACTGTATACTGTGGAGCTGGCAAATCTGAAGGTTTCTGAATGATTACTTTTTGGGCTTCAGAAGTACATCCGTTTTTACTTCTGTATTTTATGTAATAAGTTCCGGGAAGTAAATCTGTTTTAGTATTTCCATAGATATAACTCAAGCCATTGTCAAAACTATAGCTGTCACCATCAGAAGTAATGGCAATACTTCCCGTAGAAACACTACAGGTAGGCTGTGTTGCAGTATATGTAGGTGCAGCAATAAGAACTCCAGAATCTAAATTGACTACAGTGGTGAGAGATTCACAACTGTAAGAATTTGATTTTATTTTAATGATATAAGTTCCTGCTCCTAAATTGGTTTTGGTATTGACGGAAGACCAACTGGCTCCATCGTTAAAACTATAGCTGGAAGCAGTGGTATTAATGGTAATACTTCCATCGGTAACACCACAAGCCGAAGGCTGTTTCACTGTAACTAAAGGAGCTGCAGGAATAGATGGCGGAGTATTCACATAAGTATATGTTGCATCAGATATACAACCTTGTGCATTTTTAGTTAAAATATAATAAGTACCAACTGATAAATTGGTCTTAGTATTATCAGTAGTCCATGTTTTTCCATTATCATAACTGTATTGGTCTGCTGGAGTGTTTACATAAATAGTTCCGTATGGATTGCTACAAGTAGGTTGCACTACACTTACTCTTGGAGATTGTGTTAAATATTTTTGAATATATACGTAATAAGGATAAGATACACATCCTAAATCATTTTTGATAACAATAGAATAACCTCCAGGAGTAGGCGCTGTGAGTATAGGATTCGTTGTAAAAGTTTTTCCTCCATCAAAACTATATTGTGAAGCAGAAGTCCCTATACTGATACTTCCACTTTTACCACAACTAGGCTGAACTACTTTTATTAAAGGTTTTGGTAAGAAATATTCTTTAATGTTTACAGACAAGCCATAAGGATAAGAAGTGCAGCCTTTAGCATTTTTGATAACAATGTTATAGTAGCCACTCTTAAGTCCGGTTAATTTAGGATTAGTAGTCCAAGTATTTCCTCCATCAAAACTATATTGGTCTGCAACAGTAGCAATGGTAATAGAACCAGTATTTCCACAAGTAGGTTGCACTACAGAATAATCTGGTCTATCTAAATAAAACTCATTGAGGGAAACACTTGAATAATATGAGGTACATCCTAAACTATTTTTTATTCTTGGGTTATAATATCCTGCTTTTAGATTGGTAAAAGTATTAGAAGTACTCCAGGTATTACCACCATCTACACTATAAAAATCCGAAGTTGTTGTAAAGGTAATACTGCCACCTACTCCACAAGTGGGCTGCGTAGAGGTAAATTTAGGTTCTGGCAAGTAAAATTCTTTTAGATAAACAATATTTTGATTAGAAATACAATCGTTTTTATCTTTGGTCTGAACATAATAATAGCCCGGTTGTAAATTGGTAAAAGTATTGCTTGTAACCCAAGTGTTACCCCTATTAATACTATAAAACTCTGCAACTGTATTAATAACAATGCTGCCATTAGTCCCACAAGAAGGTTGGGTAACGGTAACTTTTGGCATGTATGAATTTTTTGAATCTAAATAAACATATTGTGTTTCAGATATACATCCATTTTTATTTTTAATCAATAGATAGTAATATCCTTCTTTGAGCGGACTAAAAACAGGATTACTACTCCAATTAGCCCCATTATCTATACTGTAAAAATCTGCAACGGTATTAAATTTTATACTTCCAATATTCCCACAGCTAGGATTAGTAACATCATAATCTGGTACAGGTAACTTGGACTCACTAATATAAATATATACAATCTGAGACATACATCCATTTGCAGATTTTATACGCAATGAATAAGTGGTACTGGAACTTATATTATTGATGGTATTACTGCTGCTCCAAGTATTACCACCGTCAAAACTGTATTCTTTAGCAACTGTATTGATTGTGATACTTCCTTTGGTATCACAGGTAGGCTGTACTACGGTATAATCCGCTAATGGAATAACTGGATTATCTAGATAAACATTATTTTCTTGCGAAATACAACCTAAATTATTTTTAACGAGTACTTGATAAGAACCAGGAGGTAAACTTTTTTGATTAACCGTAGTCCAAGTGGCTCCTCCATCAAAACTATAAAAATCATTTAAAGTATTTACGGTAATAGTTCCATTAGTAGTACAAGTAGGCTGAACTAAAGTTATCTGAGGATAATCTAAGTATGGGGTGTTAATGTAAGCCCAATTCTTTTGAGACAAACAGCCATTTTCATCTTTTACTTGAATTTGATAGCTCCCTGGTTTTAAATCATCTTTTTGATTGGTGGTAATCCAAGTGACACCTCCATCAAAACTAAATTCTTTTCCTGGCGTATTGATAATAATACTTCCTCCTGTACCACAAACAGGTTGTATAATTTCATAGTCAGGATACATATCAGAATAATCATTTAAATAAACATATTGATAGTCTGATAAACATCCTAAATTATTTTTAAACGCAATAGAATAGGTTCCCGGAGAAAGATTGCTAAGAGTATTGCTGGTAACCCAAGTTGCACCTCCATCAAAAGTATATAAATCTCCTTGATTTTCTATAGTAATAGAACCTTTAGTAGTACATGCAGGCCTTACAAAACTATATTGTGGATAACCTAAAGATACCCCATTAATATACACATTATTAATGTAAGACAGACAACCATTGATATCCTTAGTCATAATTTTATAAATACCAGGATCTAGACCATCTTGTGTGTTACTACTTCCCCAAGTTGCTCCACCATCAAAACTATAATAAGCAGCGGATGTTGTAATGGTAATGCTTCCTTTATCTCCACAAAAAAGAGGATTTTTATAGGTGTAATTGGGATAGGTAGATGCAGGCAAAACGATGGTCACGACTTGTGCGTAAGAAATACAGCCATTCACTGTTTTTACTTTTACTTTATACGTTCCGGGAGATACATTAGACCATGTATTGTTCTTAACCCAAGTAACTCCATTGTCAAAACTGTATTCAGAAGCAGGTGAAGTCACTTTAATTTCACCAGTAGAACTATTACAGCTCGGTTGTTTCACTTCTAAGGTAGGCAAAACTGCGGTTTGAGACGTCTCTATCACTACGCTTCCCGTATTGACACATCCATACGAATCGGTTACCGTAACACTATATGTACCAATAGCGTTTACCGTAATGCTCTGAGTCTTTTCGCCAGTGCTCCATAGATACGAACTTCCTGCAGATGCAGTAAGAACAGTACTTCCTGAACAAACATTAAGTATCCCAGAAATATTTACGGTAGGGTTTTTAACCTCTACATTGGCATGAATGATTTTAAAACAACTCTCACTCTTATTAACTCTTACATAGATAGTAGCTGAAGGAGAATTAAAACTGGTGTAATTGGTTATACTATTAATATTTGAAAAAGCATCATTGTAATTTTTAAAGTAGCTAAAACTTAGCCCAGAACTTGAGGAAACCAATTTACTCTCTAAATCCGTTAAGTTGAATATTTCCGTACCATCTCCATTGGTATCACATCGATATATTTTTGCGCTTTGTAAATCAATAGTACAGTCTGAGCTACAGTTCATAAAAGAAATATCCCAACCAGGATTTGCATCTGGATCACTGGCAGAGCCAAAGTTAGTACCACTACAAGTTGTTCCAGAAATATCATATTCTACTACTGCGCCTACATTATAATTAGCACTGGTAACATTAGGGAAATCAGAGGCATTGAGATTAAAACAAAACTTCTTATTCACTTGGTCATGTGTACTAGGAACAGAGGAGCTATAGATGATTTTATTGCTTGAATCGTACAGATTTAAAGTAATTTTTTTAACTGTAGCGCTTATTCCTCCCGAATTAGGAATGGTATAAGATCCACAAACGCTTACTGGAGTGGTAGGACAGATTTTATTTAGAGGGTCTAGTTCTACAGTACCTTGTACATTTTCATTAGAATGCAAAAAACAAATATCATCGATATAAGCATATCCAAAATGTCCCATCAAACCACATCTTGAAGCTATAAACTCAACGGTGAATTCTTCATTATTAGGAATCGCGGAAATATCCAGCATACCAGACTGCCAATTGGCGGTATATAAAGTTACATAGCTACTTCCTCCGTCTGGAATTTTGGTGTAAATACAGTTTTTCTCGTCACCAGTTAAACAAAATTCACTTACTACTTCCCTATTTTTATTGAGAACTCTAGCTTTAAAGAAAGGCTGATTATCTTTGTGACCACTATCATAAACCGTTTGTAAAACAACTTTAAAATTAAATTTTAAGAAATTTTCATTATTCGTTTTATATCTTTTTCCTTGTACAGAAGAACTCATGCTGTACGAATCAGAGTAATTCACTTTTAGCGCATATTGGTCAAATGCTTTAATATCACCTATATATTTGTCGATATAATTAGCAGGAACCGTAGTCGCCATAATATTAGTGTTGTTAGGATCAAAAATATTGATGTTTTGATCAGCAACATTGGTAATGGCTTTACATTCTGTAGGTCCTGATTGATCACCTGTAGTATATAAAAAATGTTTAAGATGAGTATTTCCTGCGGTAGTTTCATGCTGCTCAAATCCTCCGTTAGAACACATTTCTACTGCGGTTTGTGCTGCGCTAGTTTTAGAGATTTTTTTTTGCGCTTGAGCCATTGCACTTTTCCTTTTGGCAATAATACTTTCGATGAGTTGAGGATTGGTAATGATTTCACCATTCGCATCATCATAAATTTTAGGAACAGAAATTTCTGGGGAATTTTGAGCAAAAGTTTCTTTTGAAACAAATAAAGAAAAAAAGAGGACTAAAGAATAAAAATACTTCATAAGAAAATACTTATTTCAAGTGATAAAAAATAAAAATGGTTATTAGATGAAAAAAAATGGAAGAAAATTCCATTGCAATAATGATAGAAATAAAAATTTATGTGAGCTTTTTATGGAGCCATTTCATGATAATTTGTTGATTAATTTTTAAAATAATTGATAATTGGTATGAAAAACACAAATGAGAAATTACCCTTAAAAATAGATGAATTTCAAGTCCTAAATATACATTTTTTTACCAGTATTTCATTAATTTTTAGAGCAGTATATACTGATTAACCTCATATATACAGATTACGAATAGAAAAGGTGAAAATTATCGGTACTTAAATAAGATGGGTGTATTTTTAGGAACGTCAAATTCATAAAGTTCTTGAGTTTTTGCATTGTAAAATAACCATTGAAAAGTTTTCATATTGGTATTTCCCATTGTAAAAAGGCCAATTTGGGTATAAACTACGCCTTCCCAATCGGTTTCTTCTACAGAATAGCCCAGCTTCGCTTCAGGATTTTTAAGTTGAAATTGTACACCAGTTTGGTTATTTTTATCCAGATAATATTCTACGAGTTTAGCAATTCTTTTTTGGTAAGCATCACTATATACAGTGCGGTCTCGCTTCATTTTAAAGAGTTGTTTATCAAAAACGGTATAACTCAAAACCTGACCGTTTTTTTGGAGAATAGTATCTGTTTTCATGCGTTCTGATGCTTGTTCAGAAGATTTATTTTGGCAAGAAACCAAAAATGAAAGGAGGATTACAAAAGATAAAAAGGCTTTCATTTTTTCTTTTAAAGGTAAGAAAAATCTAGATTTATTTTTCTAGTTATGATTAAATTTATTTCAATTTAGATTTTTTTACGGCACAATTTTTTTTGTCAAATAAATCTCATCTTAAACAAACTTAAAAATTGAGAGAGTGAGCCTTTATTTTTCTATAAAAAAAAGAATAACTCCTATAATATTGACGATAAGTATCAAAAGTAATCCTGCTATTGTGTTTTTATGACTTTCTTCAGGAGAGTTATTTGCATTCATTTTTTTTAAATCAACCTTATACACAAAAGCAAGTCTGATAAATAATCCGAAAAACCCAAAAATAAAGTCTATCATTTTTATCTTCGTATTTGTTATTTATTAGAATATGATATTTGGTCTAAGATGTCAGATCTCGAGAAGTTGCAATCTTTGACATTTCATTTTATTCAACCGAAAACAAGCAAATTTTCACTCTATCCCTTCATAACCTCATCACCTCATACCTATATAACCTACTTCCCGATACAGAACTTAGAAAAAATATTCCCCAATACTTCATCGTTGGTAAATTCACCTGAGATTTCGCCCAGATGTTCCAGAGCATTTCTAAGCTCATAGGCTAATAATTCAGTAGAAATTTGATGGGTAATGGCTTCTTTTACCTTATAAACAGCGTCAATAGATTTTTGAAGAGATTCGTAGTGTCTTTGGTTGGTAATCACTACGTTGCTTTCAGATTTTAGATGTTCTACATAGGTAGAAAGTTCATCTTTTAAATCCTGAAGATGAATATTTTCCTTAGCCGAAATTTGTAACAACTCATGCGAAGGAATATCAGATTGAAGGGTTTTGGCAATCGCTTTTGCTTTTTGATCAGCCTCGTCTACTTCATCAATTTTGGTAAGACAAATGATGATTTTCAAATCTTCTCTTGCCAATTCCTGTAGCATCGCAAGGTCGTCTTTTAAATCGGTAGTCGCAACATCAATCAAATACACCAAAACATCAGCTTTAGCCACTTTTTCTTTGGCTTTCACCACGCCTATCGCTTCTATGGCATCTTCCGTTTCACGCAAACCTGCGGTATCAATGAGTCGAAAAGCATTTCCTTTAATATGCAACACTTCTTCTATCGTATCACGCGTAGTTCCAGCAATATCAGAAACGATGGCTCTTTCTTCTTTTAAAAGGGCATTCAGTAAAGTAGATTTCCCTGCATTAGGTTTTCCGATGATGGCTACTGCAACTCCACTTTTAATGGCATTTCCGTATTGGAAACTGTCAATCAAAGATTTCAGTTTGCTTTCTATTTTTTGAAGCAGTTGTACCAATGCAGTTCTATCTGCAAATTCTACATCTTCTTCCGCAAAATCTAATTCTAATTCAATGAGTGAAACAAAATTGAGCAAGTCATTTCTCAACACAGAAATCTCCTGAGAAATGCCACCTTTCAGTTGTTGAAGGGCCACTTTTCTGGAAGCTTCATTCTCCGAAGCAATAAGGTCTGCAATGGATTCGGCTTGACTGAGGTCTATTCTACCGTTCATAAATGCACGCATGGTAAACTCACCTGCTTTTGCCATTCTTGCACCATTTTTAATCAAGACTTCTAAAATTCTTTTGCCAATATGTGGAGAACCATGGAAAGAAATTTCCACAGAATTTTCGGTAGTGAAAGATTTGGGAGCCAGAAAGATAGAAACCATTACTTCATCGATGACTTCATCTCCATCTTTAATGAAACCATAATGTACCGTATGAGATTTCTGTTGGGTAAGTGCTTTCCCGTCAAAGCATTTTTCACAGATTTCTATGGCTTGTTCTCCAGAAACTCTAATAATTCCTATCGCTCCAATTCCATTGGCAGTGGCGAGTGCACAAATAGTGTCTTGATTCATACTGCAAAGGTAGTAAAACTTAAAATGCTTTCAAAAAAAGCCAAGAAAGCTTCTGTTGATGTATAAAAATGACGGATTAAATCTTAATATAAATTTTCTTCTGATGCTACATGAAATGCTTTTAATGCTTAACATTGAAAAAGCAAATGACTATGGAACGTGTTCTAGATATTGTCTTTTAATGTTTTGTTGTTTCAGAATTTCTGGTAAGAACGGTTGAATCTCATGGTTGATTTCAGCCTCGGTATAATCATTGGCATGAGGAGATTTGATGAGCTGTAACCAAGGTTTTTTATTGAATACCGGCGGTCCAAAAATAATCACAGGTGTACCTTTAGCCAAGACTACTGTCCCTTTTTTGTTCAGAATCCATTGTTCTGCCCAAGTGTACATAAAGTAGGCATCTTCTTCCAACAAACGAACACAAGAGTGTGAAGCATGATGCCCCGGCAAATCATACTGATGCCAACCGATGCCCAAATAATTATACAAATTAAAGTTCCATCTCAGTTTCCAATCAGAATTCACGGTACTGATGGCGACTTCCTTCTTCCAATTGGTAAAGGTGAGTCCCATTTTGGTAGGCGTTGCTTTTTTGCCCATACTGGTAGGTCCCCACTTGATGAGACTCCCTTTTTCATACAAGGCATAGGCATGAATGGAATAACTGAACATCGCTAATTTCTGAATGTTTCTAGCCGCAGAAACGTTTTTAGGAAAAGGACTGTACACTGTAAAATCTTTTTCCAAAACGTCTGGAACCACTAAGGTATCGGCTCTCCATTTGTTTTTATAATCCAATCGATTGATGGCTAAAATTGCATGCAGTTCTTCTTGAGAATACATTTTCTCTAAAGTTTTAAAGTCTTTATTTTTATTTTTAACCACAAAAGCATGATACTTTATTTCTTTTTTCACCACCGTATCTTTTTGGACGGTATCTGCTTTCTGTTGCTGCTGAATCGTATCATAATGCACTTCCTCTTCTCCAGCGCTTTTATTGCACTGAACCAACAAGAACACACCGATAAGACAAATAAAGCTTATAAAACAGTTCATGCCATTAAGATTAAAGACCAATATAATTTTTATTTTATTGATACCCTAAATTTACAAAAGAAATGCCAGATTATCAATATTTTGTGGATGAAATATAACGAATGAAAAAGCACGGAGTGTAATTCCGTGCTTTTAATATATTAGTTAAAGTTAATGACTTTGTGTCGAGATACGATTGCTAATATTCTTTTATTAATTTTTTTTCTTTTAGAAATTCAATAAATTCACTGACTATTTTTTCGCTTCTGCTAATTATGTCTTGTTCTGTAAAGTCGGTTTTATTATCTGCGATATTAACCAATTCAGAAATAATTGAACCCGCTTTATGTTGTCCTTTATCCGTTGTAAAACCTTTATAATATTTAATTTTATCACTAAATCTATAATCAGATGCTCTGATATTTATTTTGTCTTCAAGTAAAGATTTATTACCCAGAGCCTCTAGTAGCTTTGTATTACTTAATGACTTGTCATTTTCTTGACGTTTTCTTGCAAAAATATGCTCTATATCAAAATTCGTATTGAGAAAAGGAATTTCTTGCTGGTCATCTTTGAATGCCCACCACGTAAGCATCGATCTAGTAATTGGTCTACCATTTTTAAACTCAAAATTATTCATTGCTGTACGTAAAGTATGTTCGTCAAATTTATGTTCATCAAAATTGACAGTTTTATCTGTTACGATATTTACCATCTCAGCATAAATAGGAGTTCTCAATGCATTAACACCAGGATTAGTAAATGCAAATGCCCAAACAAAAGCAATTGTTTTGTTTAGGAATTCGTCTAATTTATTTTCTTCCAGTTGATTGTTTTCATTTTTATTTTGTAGAAAATATACCGACAAAAAATAGGTCCACATACCATTTGGTGCAGAATTAAGAATGAATAGTTTTCTGAGAATCTTAGTTGAAAATCTTTCTTGATTTTGATTGTAAACATCATGCCAAAAATCAACTAGAATTTTGAGATTTGATAATGTATCATCTTGTTTGAGAATTGAGTATTTACCTTTTTCGTAAAACTTACGTAATGCTTCTGTTGTGCTTGATTTTATTCCTTGTTTCGCACGAATAAAATACATATATCTTGTGAAAAGTTCGTCCATTGGAGTGCCGTTTAATGGCTTGAAAATTCTACCTGTAATTTCTTCAAGTTCTTTCCATTGTTCAATGAATTTGTCTTTTTGATTTTTTGTTGAGTAATGCTTGTAAAATTGTGCTTTAAAAATGTCAGCATCTGATAATGGTAGACCTCTATCATTTAATGTTGAAAAAATTCTCAAAGCAGTGTCTTGAGATTCTGCTTCAATCGGCAAAAGAATGCAATTGCCTAAAATCCTTGCTGGTAAATATGCAAAATATGAAGGATATTCACTTAAAAAATTATCTATTTTCTCTTGAAAAAAACGATAGTTCTTAGCATAGTTGCTTTTTTGGTCTTTGTTTACAATACCCGTTTTAAGTATTTCCAAAAACTCGTCTTTGTCATTATCAGTTGCTACCTCGGAATCAATTTTTAGTATGTTTAGATTAGGTTGTCCAAATTCATTTGTTTTCCATAAGCATTGTGCAATTCTTTCACGAGTACTTTTAGAGTTCTCATCTTGCATATTTCCAAATTTTGCATAGAAAGCTCGTAATAGCAGCATTAGAGTAGTTAAACGTTGCTGCCCATCAATTACTTCTTTTTTATTGTTATCATTTTCAAAAGTCACAATTGAACCCAAGAAGTATTCTTCATTACTATCAAATTTATCACTGTTATTGTCTGGAAAAGCAAAAGAAAAAATGTCATCCCAAAGAGTTTGACATTGTCCTTCTTCCCATGCGTAAGGTCTTTGATAATCAGGAATTAGAAAATCAGATTTTTTATCTGAGAAAAGTAGCATTATTGTTTTTTGATCAACATTAAGTTTCGACATATTGATATATAGTTTTAGTTATTATTTTAATGATTACTCAATTTCAGAGATTTTTTATGTACAGGAAATTACTTGTATACAAAAACTTCATCTAATAAAATAGGTTTATAGTCTGCTGACTTTATTTGATTTTCTTTGCAATATTGTTTAATAAGTTTTTTAAGATCAATATCTAAATTAACGTTATTATTTTCTACAAACTGTTCTTTTAATTGCACCTCAAAGTAATATTCCGTTTTTGAGTTTTCTTTACCTTCTATTTTAGATTTATGCTTAATTTTTATACTTTCAATTTCTGCACAATAACTTGTAAGATAAAAAGGTTTAGTTCTTCCTCCTGAATAGATGATGAGCTTTTTAGCATTATTTATTTCGTAAGGGAAATCTATAAAATGACCTTGTTTATCTGTTGCGTGAAAATAAAAAGTGTTTGTCTTTTTCAGTTTACCTAAATCTTTGCTTCTTACATATCCTAAAGCCACTTTTTCTTTTGGTTGAGGCTCTGCTGATAAATATTCTTTTAATTGGTTTTTAGTCTCAAATCCGCTTATCTTTTTTCTGTAATTTTCTGCAACTTGTGAATCTAGAATTTCCAATTTTCTATTTTTACTGATTTCTAGGAACTCTTTTTCTAAATCTATTCCTAAATATCTTCTATTGGCTAAATTGGCAGCAATGCCTGTTGTAGAACTACCAGCAAATGGATCTAAAATCCAAGCACCTGGTTTTGTTGAAGCCAATATAATACGAGTTAAGACAGACAAAGGTTTTTGAGTGGGATGTTTTCCACAACTTTTTTCCCAACGAGCAATTGCAGGAAGTTTCCAAACATCTTTCATTTGTTTGTCTCCATTCAATTGTTTCATCAGTTCATAATTGTAATAATGTGGGATTTTCTCACTTTTTCTTGCCCAAATAATAAGCTCTGCTGAATGTGTAAAATATCTGCAAGAAAAATTAGGTGGTGGATTGTTTTTCTCCCAAGTAATTACATTTAATATCTTAAATCCTAATTCTTGCAAAATCTGTCCCACCGAAAAAATATTGTGATAAGTACCACTAATCCAAATAGTACCATCATCCTTTAATTTTTCACGAATCAGTTGCAACCAAGTTCTATTAAAATTATTAATATAATCAAAACCGTGAGATTTATCCCAATTGCCTTTATTAACAGAAACCACTTTTCCACTTTGTATAGATAAACCATTGTTGGAAAGAAAGTAAGGCGGATCTGCAAAAACCATATCAAATTGATGTTCAAATTGTGATAATAGCTTCATTGTATCTCCGTGAAGAAGATAGAACATTTTATCATCTGATTTGAAATAAGGTTTAAGCATTTATTTTTGAAACTTATTTTTTAATTCTTTTTTTATAAGCCAATCATTAAGTTCTTCAAGAAATGAAAGTTCTTCTTCTTTCACATAGTAAGAATGTACATTTTGATTTCTTAAATGCTCAAGTTTAACCATCCATTTGGTTTTCTCCTCTTTACCACCACTTATTTTTTCCTCTCCAGGTTTTGTATATTCTTTTTCAAAAATTGTTTGCCAATTTTTTAAAGCAATTTCACGGTATGCTATTATAGTTAAGCAGTCCCAATGCTCTACTTCTTCCTCATCATCTTCAAGACTTCTGTTTTTTGTCAAGGCATCTACGATTGCTTTATCTGCAATTTTTGGTGGCACTCCCTTTTCAAACCATTTTTTACCAAAATGTTCTTCAAGTTTTAACCGAAAATCTTTTTTAAAATGGGTTTCAATTTCTCTAATTATTGAAAAAGCTTTGTCATTGTATTCTCTTTCTTGTTTTTTTAAATATTCATCTAAGCCCTCAGGGTTAAAATTTTGATGAGTCTCTCTTATTTTTTCTTGAAAAACTCTCCAGAATTTTGTTTGACCACCTGCACCATATGCTTTTTTTAAAGATTCATATTCTTCAAAGTCAATAGTTTTGATATAATTAATAATTGGGTCAATATATGTTAGGATTTCACTAACCACCGTATTTATATTATTTGCTTTAATTTCTATTATATCTTTTTGTTTTAAATGATATAATACATCACTAAGAATTAAAATTATTCCATAAATTCCATTATTACTGACTATTAAAGATTTATCACTTTTCCAATCCTCTTCAATATTACTTGCTAAATAATCTAATGACTTTATAAAGAAATTTTTTAACCAATCAAAAGTAAAATCTAAATTACCATTATATACTAATCCAAGTTCTTCAATTTTATTTTTAGAAACTTTTCCAATAAATTTACTTCGCTTGAGAGCTAATTTGATATTTTGTATTGTTAATTCTGCTTTATCTTGACCGATATTAATTTTTCCATATAAAGGAGAATTTCTGCTTTCGCCTAAAGTTATAGCAATTCTAGATGTTAAGGCATCAATTTGTTCATCATATCTCTCTGAAGTCCATAATAAGTCAGCTTTTAACGTTTCTTTTAAGTCTTTTGATACCGCTTTTTGATTCTCATTTATTTGCATAAACAATTTAACTTGTTCTTCTCTACTTAAATTTACAAATGCTACAACTGGTATCGTATTAGTATCTTTATAACTTGTGTTTGAATATCCATAAAGTCTATGCTGCCCATCAATTATATACGCAGACTTATATTTTTTTGGAAGATGCAATATTCCGACATCAGAAATTGTACTTTTAACTTGAGTATCTGCGCGATCAAATTGACAATTTTTTGCATCAACACTTATAACTATTGAGTTTGGAAAATAACCATTATTATTTTCAATAAAATCTTCAACTGATTTTAATCTTGATTTTTTTATTAATCTTTGATAGGTTGGCATCATATTAACATTTGCCCTATTTCTATGAAGTACATACCCTATTTTCAAAAGTTTTTCAGGTTCTATTGAAAAAGAATAATAAGTATGCCCTCCCATTTTCCCTCTGACAGCAGGAACCTTATTTTCCATTTGAGGAATATCTTGACCATCAAATATATTTCCTAAAAATTGATATCTACTTGCCTGTCCAATCTGAGAATATAATTCAAAAAAATATTCTATATTTTCATCATTTAAATGGAGTCCTCCAATATTTTTCAATCTCTCTAAATCTTCATCAGATATAGATAAATTTCTAGTTGCAAGAATGAATTTAAATTTCAATTTTTCATTTGGAAATAAATGTTGTAAAGATTTTCTTAGTCCGTCCATTATCCCTTGGTAACTCTCCAAATCTTTTTTAAAATCTCCTCTAGTATTAGTTTCAGAAGATTTACATTCAATAATTAGTATGGTTTCATCATCCTTAGCAAAAACATCAATTTGTTTTGTTAAGGATATTTCACTTTTGTCATAGGGTAAATTAAATTTTCTATCTCTGTTTAAAAATCGATAACCCATAAGTGCAAAAAGTGACCACACTTCATCTTCAAAAGCAACATCAAAAGATTTAGGTTTCTTGACTTTTATAGAATTTTTGAATTCTTTTTCAATTATCCACCCATCTTTTAGGTAGGCTTCTTGAAAATGAGGTTTTATAGTCTCAAAAAAATACTCATTCCTTTTTTCCTTTAATAATTTTTGTGCTTCTTCATGATTAACAAGTTTACCAAGAAGTGAAATTCGAATATCTGCGGTCATATTATTAATTCTTAATAATGTTTAAAAAATATTTCTTCAACATCTCTAGATTCAATAAATAATCAGTCTTATCAAAATATTCTCTTAAAGGTTTCAGCGTACTTTTCCAACCTGCACCATCAGTTATCCAGATAAATTCTATTCCTTGCTCTGTCCAGAATTTATTCATTTCTACATATTCTGTTGCGGTAGATTTCAGTTTAGAACCGCCACCTCCATAAAAATTACATTCTATAAAATAAAGTTTCCCGTTTTTGTTAATTGCAAAATCTATAATTCTAGAAGATTTATCTACCTTCACATCAATGTTCCAGTCACGTTTTATTTTACTTGCTGTGGCTTGTGCCATATAACCAATATTCAGTTCATTACAAGTTTCTGCCACAAAATCCTCCACCAAACTTTCCATGAGCGTACCACCTCTATTCTTTCTACCATTACTATCTAGACCTACTTCTACACCAGTAGCGTAATCTACTAGATTTTTAATTTTTTTATCTCTTAACAGTTCTCCAATACCAGATTTCATCAGAAACTCTACTGCTTCTTCGCAATCTTCATCAGTGAGAAGACTATTGGTAAAAGAAAATCTTTTATAAATAAAATTTTTGGTTTCTATAAGAATGTCAATAGAATTTTCTCTAATGGCAATAAGCGTAGGAAAAGCTCTAAGAACCTGAGGATATTCTTTGATAAGCGCAAAAGCTTCTTCCTCTATATTTTCTTTTCCTATAAGTACATTAAGAAGATTAAGCTCTTTTTCAATAGGGGTAATATTTCTAAAAACTTTGTTCCAGTCTACAAAATAATCCCATTGCGTAATTTTTTCTTTAAAGGTAGATGTTATGAGTTTAAAAAGTTCATCATCACTCTCAAGATTCAACAAGGTTGTGAGTTTGTTCATGTTTATAATTAGTTATTAGTAGTTCATTTAATGCTCCTCTTTTTGCGGAGTTGGCATTTATAATTCTTTTTGCTTTAACTCTTTCAATTTTAAATTTTGCATAAAGTTCATCAAAGAAGTTATCTTCAGGATTTTTCCCTTTAACATCTGAGTTGCTCAACATCCATTTATGCCCTTTTTGTTCTAGTTTAGTACAAAAATCTCTTAATCGTATTTGTTCAGCATCATTAAATTCATCTTTTGCATAAGAATTAAAACTAGAAGTATTACTCAATGGTTTATAAGGAGGATCAAAATAAAAAAAACTATTTTTAGCAGCATAATCTAGAGTTTGCTCATAATCTCCACTTAAAATTTCCACTTTTTGCAACGCTTCACTTACTGCCAAAATATTGTCACTATCACAAATTGTCGGTTTTTTATAACTTCCTATTGGCACATTGAATTCGTTATTTCTATTAACTCTATACAATCCATTAAAACAAGTTCTATTTAAAAAAATAAACAATGCAGCTTGATAAATGTTATTTTCATTTCTAGCATTATAAATTATTCTTTTATCATAAAAATATTCTTTCTTCTTTTCTTCGTCATTCAAAAAAGAATGATATTCATTTTGAAAAATTTCTAAGACAGAAATTAATTCTTTAGGGTTAGAAGCTATTGTTTTATAGGTGTTAATCAAGTCTTCATTAATATCATTAATAATAGCTTTTTCCATTTTTGGAAAGTTATTAATCATCCAAAATAAAACTGCACCACTTCCAACAAATGGTTCTATATAAGTAAATTTTTTATTGTTAATACTTTTTGGAAGACCATCTTTTATTTGTTCTATCAACTGCGTCTTTCCTCCTGCCCATTTTAAAAAAGGTTTTGCTATCATCGTTTAATTTCCGTCTACTTAATTTTCATCAAATATAAACAAAACTTCATTTTATTCAAGAATATAACAAATAAAAAATCCACCCTTTCGAGTGGATTCTCTTACCCTAAGGTTACTAAGCCCAGATAGACACTGTTGCAGGCTTGTGTTTCGGCTTCGTTAGCGATAAAAGCGTAGACTTGCGCTTCCATACCTTGATAGGAGCTGTGGAGCGTAATGCTGGCTTCTGCATCACTGCGGAACGCCACACCTTCAAAAATCTCAAATGCAGAGACCGCCTCAAAATAACATACCACACTTACTTTGTCGGTGGCTAAAGCGTTGCCTTGTAATCCATTATCTTCCCAAGTGAGATTTATCACGCCACCTGTTGCAGCTTGTGCTTCCACATTTTGAAAACCTGTAAGGTCTCCTCTAGTGATGAGCACTTTATTATAGATTACTGCGGGTAAACCATCTACTATTTCTATTGCATTGTTAATGAAATAAGAAGCAGCTAAGTTTACCTTAGATTTTGCTCCCGCATCTGTTCCAAAAAACCGATTTTGGATATTGCGCAAAGGGTGCAAAAACGTGATAGTAGTTTTAAACTTCAGTTGTTGCAAAATTTGCTTATCCGTCTTCGGTCTCGAAGAAGATTTTGGGGTACTGCGGATAATGTCTTTACCGCGCCAATTGGCTCCAACTACGGGCCCTACTTTTCCGGAAAATCCACCAAGGATTCCTTTTTTAATTTCTGCCATGGCATTTATATTTATTTGTTATACAGGTCAAAAGTAGAAACAAATTTTTAAAACATTGATATTCTTATAGTTACATGTCTTTATTTGACTATTTTTGACCTTTTTTGTCTATAAAAGTCTGCCAATGACTCAGAATATCCCAATTCGTCTCTGTTTGTCTTTTTTTGTCCAGAAATGTCCACTTTTGACCACCTAAGTTTTACATTCCTTCGAGTGTTCTTCGAGAATCCTCCCATACTCCTTCGGAAAAAAGGTACTTTTTCCGAAGAAGACCAAAAGAAGAGTAAAAGAAAACTGCCTTCTGCTTTCGACTATGCAAAAGCATCGGTTCTGGTAGCAGTTAAGTCATCGATTATATTTCTAAGTCGTTGATTGAGCCTGTCGAAAGCATCGAAGGTGAAAAATTTTCATGTTGGATTTAAAAATAATTTAGATTCCTACGGAATGACAAGTGGAGTGGAAAAAATCATTTTCTTATACCATGAATTTTGCCTTCTGCCTTCGACAAGCTCAGGCATCGGTTCAGAAATCTTTGGCTCATTGAGCCAGTCTAAGTGAAATATTGTGGCTTCGACAGGCTCAGCCACCATCGACAGGCTCAGCCACCAAAGACAGTTTTAGGCATCAGTTCAAGAATCAGTTGAGTGACTGAGAGTAAAAAAATTTACTGGGAAAGATAATAATGAGTGAATCACCAGTTCCTGCAAATAAGTAATAGAAATATTAAAGCAAAAATGCTTTTTTGCAGATATAGAAAAACTGATGATGTAAATGAGCGACTAATCTTGGCAGCTTTGGTCTGCAAGATTTTTAAAATACTGTACAGGATAAAAGTATTTCTTCCCTATTCTAACAAAGGGAATACTTTTATTGCTTCTCATGCGCTGCAAAGTTTTGTCGCTAAAATTAAAAAGCCTTTTCATGTCCGCATTATCATAAAATAACGGCTCGCTTAAGCTTTTGGTGTGTCTTTTTTGGTCGGACATAACAATATAAAAACGATTTAATGTTAATTTGATAAGGCATAATTATTAGTTTTTTAATTAATTAATAGTACAATAATAGGTAATATGAAAAAAACTTGCAAACAACATCGATAAAAGTTATCAACAAGTAAGGGTGTGAAAAAAATTATAATAAAGTTTTATATCTATTGCATTAAAATCCGTGCACTCTATAGAACATCTCCGATGTTCCTTTGAGAACTCAAAAACGCTATCATTTCAACAACTCTCTGCGAACTTTGTGATATTAAAACTTTTAACCTAGGAACATAGACGTTGAAAAATTACCTATTTTAATTGATGTCCTAGGAAACCGCAAGCGTAAAAAAAATGAATAACCTTTTCGTTAAAAAAGTCTGCTGTTTAAGCTCGGCATTCTGCCGAGTGAGTTTCAGAGTTTTTAGAAAAGGTTATTTATTTTTAGCTGAGGATTTCCAGACTTGAACTTTTGGTTCTTTTGTTTCAAGACAAAAGAACATTAAATCTGAAAAGCAGAGTTTATTTGTTGATGCTGTGGCTTCGACAAGCTCAGCCACCAATTATTCCATTACACGGTGCCTGAGCGTAGTCGAAGGCACATTATTTCTATTGCATTAAAATCCGTGCACTCTCTAGAACATCTCTGATGTTCCTTTGGGAGCTCAAAAACGGCATTATTTCACAAAATCTCCGTGAACTTTGTGTTATAGAAACTCCAAAACCAAATAGAAAAATTCCACCCACGGTGCCTGAGCGTAGTCGAAGGCAGGGTCGGGGAAAAGAATTTTTCTCAACAAATACCTGAGCCTATCGAAGGCACCTTATTCCTTGACTTTCCCAAAAACATAGAACCCAATACCATCACCAATAAAAGCCCTAAATAATAAGAATGCGAGAGCATATCCACATAATTGATTTTATTTTTACTGTATCCGATAATCAATAAAACCTGAGCGCCATAAGGAAGTAACCCTTGAACGATACACGCAAAAATATCAATCACAGAAGCCATCTTTCGGGCAGGAACTTCAAAACGTTCAGAAATAGGTCTCAACACTTTCCCAGAGATTAAAATCGACACCGTATTATTGGCAATACAGAGATTTACCAAACCTGTAATCAAACCTGCTCCCAATTGTGCAGATTTGGCTGAGCTAATCTTAGCTTCTATTTTATTCAATAAATATTGAATCCCCCCTGCTTTTTCTACTAAGGCAGCCAAACCACCTGTAAGCAAAGACAATAGGAAAATTTCGGTCATAGACGTGAAGCCTTCATAACTGGCTTTGGCAAAACTCAACCACGTAAGGTTGCCTTGCCACAAACCAATGGCTCCCGCTAAAAATATCCCAATCACCAAAACAAGAAATACATCTAACCCTAAAAAGGCTAAAACCAAAACCACCAAATAGGGGAAAATAAGTTCCCAAGAAATTGGAGTTGGAGTGTAAGTAATAGGCGCCACAGGATTGCTGAAACCTATAAAAAGTAAGATCACCACCGTCAATACTACTGCAGGGGCAGCCAAATAAAAATTGGTTCTGAACTTATCTTTCATGCTGCTGCCCAACGTTTGAGCTGCTGCAATGGTAGTATCAGAAATCACCGAAAGATTGTCGCCAAACATGGCACCACCCAAAAGACTTGCCCCAATCAGGTTAAGGTCTGCTCCACTTTTTTGAGCCAACTGTATCGCGATAGGCCCTAATGCGACAATAGCGCCAACCGAGGTTCCAGAAGACAAGGAAAGAAATGAGGCCAAAAGGAAAATCCCTAGAGCATAATAATCTGCAGAGATATAGGTTAAACCGATATTCACCACCGCATCTACACTCCCCGAAACTTGTGCTACGGTAGAAAAAGCCCCTGCCAAAAGATAAATAATACACATGGTGAGTACACTGGATTCTCCACAACCGTGTAAGAAAGTTTTGATTTTTTCTTGATGAGGCAACCTAGACATGGCAAAGGCGGCAATAATACCGATACTCACGGCAATAGGCGATGGCAAGGCATAAAAATCTTGCAAAACGATTCCGGCACCTAAAAATGTACCTACGAAAATTAAAAAAGGAAGTAAACTGAGAAAATTTGCTTTTGTATGGTTCATAAAATTTAAAAATTTAACACAGGAACTTTACAAAAGATAGACAACATTTTTTCCAAAAAGTTTGGCTTATCGCTTTAGCACCTTGCTTGTTGTTGCAGGTTGCTACCTCCCGTAGAGGTTCCTGATAATAGGCGGCAAAAGTAATCATTATCTCCCAACGAACCAAATACAATCTATCAATCGCCCTCATAGACCATCAACACAGCCTTTTAACTCCTTGATTTCTAAAAATTAAAGAATAAAAATACTTCTTCCATTTCCTTTTTCAATACCCCAACATTTACTTTACCTCTCCTCTTTCTCTAAAAATATCTCAAAAATTAGAAAATAGAATTCATCTACTTTATGCCTTCGACTATATTCTGGCACAACATTTTTTATTGCACGTTGCCCTCGACAGGCTCAGGCAAAGTTTATCTTTGAATCTGTGGCTTCGTGAACTTCGTTCGCAGACCTTCAGTCTGTGCTCAGCCACCAACTTTATTTTCTAAACATTTTTTGCATTAAAAATCCGTGTGCTTTCTAGAACATCTATGATGTTCCTTTGGGAACTCAAAAACGCCATCATTTTACAAAATCTCCGTGGACTTTGTGATATAAAAACAAACACAAAAAATCCACACACAGTGGCTTCGTGAACTTCGTTCTCAGACTTTCAGTCTGTGCTCAGCCACCAACTTTATTTTCTAAACATTTTTTGCATTAAAAATCCGTGTGCTTTCTAGAACATCTCTGATGTTCCTTTGGGAGCTCAATAACGCTATCATTTCACAAAATCTCCGTGAACTTTGTGTTATAAAAAATTTTTATAAAACAATCGCTTTACCTCATAACCTCATCACTTCATCACTACATCACCTATTGTCTTGTCCTGAAATAGCTATACACAAAAATAGAGTATATGCAATCAAAAGAAGAGAGATTTTTAGCTCGCGAGAGTAAACAGAGTCATTACGACAAACGATTAAAAAAACAAATTGTTCAAGAGGTAGAATCAGGATTACCGAGAAAGGAGGCGATTCGGCTCTATAATTTAGGCCAATCCACCTTAGATAGTTGGATGCGAGATTTTGGTTCGCCTAACTACCTAGAAAATTTGAAACGTCGAACGTACACAGGACTAGAAAAACGTACAATAGTTACAGCGATAGAACAAGGTCTATTAACGATACAAGAAGCCAAGATAGCCTATAACATAAAGACAGACAAAGTAATTCGTAATTGGATAACACAGTACAAATCAGAAAAAGTCGAACTTTGTATTGGAAATAGTTCTATAATGGGAAATAAAACCACACCTAGGAAAGAACCAGAAAAAGAGTCTTTGGAGAAAGCATTAAAAGAAGCGGAGCTTAAAATTAAAGCCCTCAATACGCTTATTGATGTAGCCGAAGAACAGCTCAAAATAGATATTAGAAAAAAGTCTGGTGCCAAGCAGTCATAACAATGAAAGAATTCTATCCTAAATTGGGAATAGGGTTCTTGTGTAGATTGTTTGGCAAAACAAGACATGCCTATTACGATGGGCTTTGGCGAAAAGAAAACAGTCTGATAAAAGAAGACATAATCCTTCAAGAAGTTCGTACTATTCGTCGGGATCTGCCACAAGTAGGGACCCGTAAACTACACTATATGCTTCAAAATCAACTAAAATCTCATGCCATCAGTTTTGGCAGAGACTATTTATTTGATTTATTGGCAGCGCATCAATTGTTGATTAGAAAACGGAAACGTAAAGTCATAACAACAGATTCAAGACATTGGATGCGAAAATACAGTAATCTCATCAAAGGAATGGTCATAAATCGGCCAGAACAAGTATGGGTAAGTGATATTACCTATATCCGATTAACCCATCAATGGGGCTATTTGAGTTTAATTACCGATGCCTATTCTCGAAAAATTATGGGCTACAGTTTTCGTCAAGACCTATCGGCAGAAGGATGTATTGATGCTTTGAAAATGGCACTTCATAATCGATTGTATCATCATCCTCTCATACATCATTCCGATAGAGGTTCGCAATACTGTTCCCAGAATTATGTAGATTTATTATTAAAAAATAATATTGCCATCAGTATGACAGAAAATGGTAATCCTTATGAAAACGCATTAGCAGAAAGAGTAAATGGCATTATAAAGAAAGAATTTAATCTTTATACAAGCGCATTAGGTTTTGAACAAACGAAGAGACAGGTGAATGCAAGCATTTTGTCATATAACCAACTCAGGCCTCATGCAAGTTGTGATTATTTAACCCCTCATCAAGCCCATCTAAAATCTGAACAATTAAAGAAAAGATGGAAAAAATACAATAAAAAATTTAATGATAAAAAAACAATGGTATAGTAAATTTAGGATTAAGAATTATATTTGTATAACTAAAATAGGATTTATTAAATAACCTGTATAGTTATTTTAGGACGACACATATCCCCCGCTTCTCCCTAGATAAAGCATAGATAAAGCATAGATAGTGTATGAAATATGTCGGTGAGAAGTATTTGATGTCGGGGAACAATACGATACAGATGACCTCTAAATCTTATAACAAATGGTCATGATATTATAACTCCTTCAACTTCATTGTATTCTATTTTTGTATCAATATCAATACAAAATATAATCATTATGAAAGTAGACATCGGCATCAGTGCCGCAAACCTCAAGAAAGTATGTGATAACCTAAACGTTGTTTTAGCAGATGGCAATGTGTTATACTTAAAACTCAGAAAATTTCATTGGAATCTGAAAGGACCAGACTTCATGCAATTTCACCGCCTCTTCGAAGAACAGTATGAGGCAATAGAAAAAGCCATTGATGAAGTAGCCGAACGCATCTCTACGCTTGGCGGAATGGCAGTAGGTACTACTATAGAGTTTGCAGAACTCTCAAAGCTAAAAGAAAGTCCCGGAAAATGCCCATCTCCTCTGGAAATGGCAAAAGAACTTTTGCAAGACCATGAGAGTATTGTAAAATCTCTCAGAACTTCCATAGACGACTGTGAAGAAAAATATGAAGACAAAGGAACCGCAGATTTTTTAACCGGGTTAATGCAAGACCATGAAAAAATGGCTTGGCAACTTAGACAATATTTCGTTTAACCTAAAATTTTACCCTATGAAAAAGTATATCTTATCCACCGTAGCTTTATTTTTATTGACCTTATTGACGAGTTGTGAAGCGGTAGAAACCGTTTTCAAAGCAGGAATGTATTGGGGATTTTTCTTAATTGCCTTTGTGGTAGTTGTTATATTTTGGCTATTCTCAAGAGGAAAGAAATAAACTCATTGCAAACACTTAAACACAAATGATATGAGACTAAGAACCTTTGAATCTTTTTGGCTGCTCAAAAACGGCTTACTCTACACCTATCCTACTTTACAAAAAAATATAAAAACAGAAATTTTGGTGATTGGTGGCGGTATTACTGGCGCTCTAATTTCTGATGCATTAATGGATGCAGGTTATGAAGTAACTCTCATCGACAGACGAGACATCGGACAAGGAAGCACGAGTGCTACTACCAGCATGTTGCAATACGAAATAGATGAACCATTAAAAGATTTAGCAAAGAAAATTGGCGAAGAAGCTGCTGCACTTTGTTATCAAGAAGGCATCACTGCTATTCAAGATTTAGAACAATTGGTGAAAACCAAAAAATTAAATTGTGGTTTCCAAATGAAGAAATCCCTTTATATTGCGCACAATAAAACCGCTGCAAAAGAACTTTATCAGGAATTTGAAATTAGAAAAAAACATCAACTGGGCGTAAAATGGTTAGAGCCAGATGCCATTAAAAAAACTTATGGTATTGTTTCTCAGGGTGGCATTCTAAGTGATACTGCAGCCAGTGTAGATGCATATCAAATGGCGCATGAACTTATCGCTTTTAATGTAAAAAGAGGGATGAAAGTTTTTGACCAAACCGAAATTAAAAGCATTCAAGATCAAGGTAAATTTCCGAAAGTCATTACTCAAGAAAATTATACCATCAATGCTCAAAAAATAGTTTTCTGCACTGGTTTTGAATCTTTGAATTTACTCAAAGAAAAAGTTGCCGATTTGATTTATACTTACGCAACCGTGAGTGAACCCACGCAGACCTATAATAAACGTCTAGAAAAGATTTTGATTTGGGACACGCAAGATCCTTATCTGTATATGAGAACTACGGATGATGGTAGATTTTTAGTTGGCGGCGAAGATTCTGTGTATGTAGACACCATACTTCAACAAAATATTAAAGAAGAAAAAAGCAAAATGCTCATTAAAAAACTCAAGAAAACCTTACCCGATTTAGACTTCATCGAAGATATTTCTTGGGGTGGAATTTTCGGAACCACCAAAGATGGTTTGCCTTATATTGGGGAATCTCCAGAATACAAAAACTGTTTGTTTTGCTTAGGTTTTGGTGGAAATGGAATTACCTTTTCTGCACAAGGAAGAAAAATTATCGTTGACCTTTTACAAAAAAAAGAAAATACTTTAGCCCAATATTATCGATTTGGGAGATAGGTAAAGGTTGAGGTAAAGGTAAAGGTTGAGGTAAAGGTTGAGGTAAAGGTTGAGGTAAAGGTTGAGGTTAATATTAAAGTCAAGAAAAACTCGAGTTCTAGTCTCGAGTTTTTTTTTATTGAAATGACTTTTAGTCTTTGTTGTGATTTACCCAGATGAGTTTTGAAACATCGAAACCGTCTTTTTTGGCTTTTTCAATGAATCTTTTTTTGGTGGCTTCGTCTATGGTCTTCGTTCTTGATAGAATCCACATGTATTCTGTAGAATTACCATAAATCAAAGCATTCTGATAATTTTCGTCAATATCTACTACGTTATATCCGCCATAAAATGGGCCAAAGAAAGAAACTTTGAGTCTCGCTTCAGATTCAGAGCCTACAAATTTAGCTTTTCCTTCGGCAGAATCCCATTCTTTTTTTACATAGTTGTAGCCTTGGTTCAGTACTTTGATGCTTCCATCTGGATTGATAGAATATTGCGCTGTAGTATTGTCTAAATTTCTTTCAAAACGGAAATCAAACCTAGCGATTTCATACCATTTGCCTAGATATTTGTCTTTGTTAAAGTTTTGTACCGCCGTTACTCCATCTGGAATTCCTACACATGAAGTAAAAATGGTGGCTACTACTGCCATGATGGCAATTCCTTTTATGATTTTCATTGTCTTTATTTAACTACAAATTTCGGTTAAATCAGTGAAGCAAAATTATAGAATTGTGGGAAATGTTTTTATTTTATTTGTCTATTAGACTTATTTTCTAGTAGTTCCATAAAATGTAACCGAAGTGTTTTGGTGGGTGAAGGTTTATATTGTATTTTTGTAGGATATGAATAAGAACTGTTTCTTATCTTCATCAACAAATTAAAATCTAAAATTTAAAAGTATATGTCATTCGCAATTTCGCAAGTTCCTACTCCTAAAAACGAACCTGTAAGAAGCTATGCTCCTGGTTCTGCAGAAATTAAATCCCTGATTGCTACTTACCAAAAAATGTGGTCAGAAGAAGTAGAAATCCCTATGGTTATTGACGGAAAAGAAGTGAAAACTGGTGAAAAGGTATCACTACACTCTCCTCAAGATCATCAACACACGTTAGGATATTACCACAAAGGAAATAAACAACATGTAGATGATGCCATCAATTCATGTCTGAAAGCAAGAGCAGAATGGGCTAATTTACCATGGGAGCAACGTGCTTCAATTTTCTTAAAAGCGGCTGATTTATTGGCTGGTCCTTACAGAGATAAAATCAACGCTGCTACGATGATTGGTCAAAGTAAAAATGCAATGCAGGCAGAAATAGATTCAGCTTGTGAAGCGATAGATTTCTTACGTTTTAACGTGCAATTTATGACGGAATTATATTCTGAACAACCGGTTTCTGATGCAGGTATCTGGAACAGAGCAGAATATAGACCATTAGAAGGTTTTACGTATGCGATTACGCCATTTAACTTTACCGCAATTTCTCTTAACTTGCCAACTTCTATGGCGATGATGGGAAATGTAGTGGTTTGGAAACCATCTGCTACACAGATTTATTCTGCTAAGGTTATTATGGATGTATTGATAGAAGCGGGTTTACCAGCAGGTGTTATCAACATGGTTTTCTCTGGTGGTGCAGAAACTTCTAAGCAAATTCTAGAACACCCAGATTTCTCTGGAATCCATTTTACAGGTTCTACAGAAGTTTTCCAATCGTTATGGAGACAAATCGGCGAAAATATTCATAAATATAAAACTTACCCTAGAATTGTAGGAGAAACTGGCGGTAAAGACTTTGTAGTAGCCCATCCTTCTGCTGTTCCTAGTCAAGTTGCTACTGCTTTGGTAAGAGGTGCTTTCGAATATCAAGGTCAAAAATGTTCTGCTGCTTCTAGAGCTTACGTTCCGCAATCACTTTGGGGAGAAGTAAAAAGAATTATGGGAGAACAATTGGCTGAAATTAAAATGGGAAGTCCAGAAGATCCTTCTAATTTCGTAAATGCGGTAATTGATAAAGCTTCATTTGAAAAATGCAAAGGCTACATCGAAAGAGCTCAAAATGCGAATGATGCAGAAGTAATCTTCGGTGGTGGTTGTGATGACAGCAAAGGTTGGTTTGTACAACCTACCGTTATTCAAGCCAAAAATCCTCACTACGAAAGTATGGAAGAAGAAATCTTTGGCCCAATTCTTACCATTTATGTATATGAAGACCAAGATTGGAAAGCTACGCTACAATTAGTAGATGAAACTTCTCCTTATGCATTAACAGGCGCTGTATTTGCTCAAGACAGATATGCGATTAACGAGGCGACTAAAGCCTTAGAAAATGCAGCTGGAAACTTCTACATCAATGATAAACCGACAGGTGCTGTAGTTGGTCAACAACCTTTTGGTGGAGCGAGAGCTTCTGGAACCAATGACAAAGCAGGTTCTAAAATGAATCTTCTTCGTTGGGTTTCTGCAAGAAGTATCAAAGAAAACTTCTTATCTCCTACCGATTACAAGTATCCGTTCTTAGGTTAAGAATTATTTCAATATCATAAAAAACGCCTCTCAAAGTATTTTGAGAGGCGTTTCCTTTTCATCATTTGTGTTTTCTCCTTTCGGAGAGAAAATAAGTTCATTTTCTGAGGACAAAGTTATCATTTGTTAATTAGATTTCAAAATGAAATACATGTACTTCTCTAAATATTACCACTAATTGAATAAAAAGTACAAAAAACTCTCCACCTTTTATAGTGGAGAGTTCAAGTCAAATTAATATATTTTTTAAAATTTGAAATCTACTCCTATTTGAGCCATAGAAGTGGTCATTTCATACGCCACAGTACTTCCTGGAATTGCTCCATAAGGATTAGATGGTGATGCCATCATAGGATTAAGTAATGCTCCAGAAGTTTTGCCATCACTCGCTCCATAATGGTAATTGGCATTGATGGTGAATTTGTCGTTTAATTTATATCCTACCCCTATTTCGTATGCATCTCTAATGATAGCAGAAGCTGGAACAGAGAACATTGTCAATTCTGGATTAATAGGATTAGAACTGTAAGTATATCCTAATCTAATTGGCATTTTTTCAATGGCTTTGATTTGAATGCCGGCAGAAATTACATCGATGCTTTCCCATCCGAAACCTTTTACAGCGCCATAATTGCTCCATCCGTTGGCTAAGAAACCTTCTGTATTAGCATAGTCTACATATCTGTAATCTAAAGCCAAATCAAATAAACGATGAGAATAACCACCACCTACTGAATAAATCGCAGGGTAATTCATCGTAAATTTGTTTTCTCCTTTAGTATTGTCTAGATAAGTGTTTTCAAATTTAAATTCATTAAAATATACCGGTGATTTATAAGATAAACCGAGTTTAAAACCATTGTTGGTTTTGTAATACATACCTACTTGTGCTCCAAAACCAATTGCAGAAGCATTATCAGAATTAGGATAACCTGCAGTCATGCTTGGATTAGCCAATGGATTAGGATGAATTTTTAGAGCAGAATAATTTACATTAGGCTGTATGGCCATAGAGAAATTTTCATTGAATTTATAAGCATAAGCAAAACCAACTTGCATCAGCATATAATTAGATTCTACTTTACCAAAACCACCATATTGTTGAGACATGAGAATAGGATTGGTGGTGCTTTCTGGATATTCTACACCAAAACCACTCACTCCGAAAACAGAAATACCAAATTTATGATGAGGATTTTTACCAAAAGTTACTGCAACAGTAGGCATGATAGAGTTGGCTTTTTCGTCTTTAGTCACTCCAGACATTGGTCCATAAGAAGAAGATATTTCTGGGTTAGACATAAATAAACCAGCATTTACAGAAACGGTATTTCCATTAAAATCTGTAATTCCCGCAGGATTCCACTGTAACGCACCGCTAATGTCAATAGGTTGACCAGTTGCTGCACCACCCATACTCATATTTACTGAACCTATACCTTGCATAAGATGACCTACTTGAGCCATCATAACTCCTGAACATAATACACCAAGAGTAATAATAATTCTTTTCATAAAGTTATTTTTTGTTTCATAAAGTTACGACGGGTTATATTACTGATTTTAAAATACTTACTGTCATTTGTCATGTTCAGTAAAAACTACCACTTGCTGAATAATTATTACCATTTGTAAGGATGCATAAAAACACAAAAAAAACCTCTCGCTTTCACGAGAGGCACATTTTTTCATAGGTTTTTCATTAATCATATCGATTATGAAACAAATATAGAAAATATTTGTAAAAATCAAAACAAAATAATCATTAATTTGAAAATTCCTTATTCATCGCCTTTATAGAGAAGACTAAAGGCACTTTTTTATCAAATTTACTGATTCTATACTTCCCTTTTTCTACTTCTACGGTGTGTTTAAAACATGCATACGGTGACCAATCGTATTCTAGAAATTGTTTAATCTCTATATTTTGGTTGATTAAACTTTGAAAAACTTCAGAAAGCGCATGATTCCACATGACATATTCTTGGGAAATATTGGCTTCTCTATCTGCATAAGTTCCTTCGTAGGTTTCTACAATGGATTCTGTAGATTGGTAATCATAAGCAATTTTGGTAAAATCATCATCAAACATCCAAATGACAGGATGAAACTCTACCATGATGAATTCGCCATTGGGTTTAAGAAAATGCTGAATCACTTTTGCCCATTTTTCTAAATCTGGCAACCAACCAATCACGCCATAACTGGTAAAAACGATGTCAAATTTCTCCTCTAAAACATTTGGTAAATCATACACATTAGATTCTAT
Source organism: Cloacibacterium normanense (assembly GCF_003860565.1). Classification (NCBI taxonomy): domain Bacteria; kingdom Pseudomonadati; phylum Bacteroidota; class Flavobacteriia; order Flavobacteriales; family Weeksellaceae; genus Cloacibacterium; species Cloacibacterium normanense. The sequence continues at coordinate 1,022,113 of NZ_CP034157.1, read as the reverse complement.
AAATTTGACATCAACTCCACATTTTTCGGCCAATATTCTGGCTTCAACAATGGCTTTGTCTGATAAATCTACTGCAGTAACTTCGGCTCCCATTCTCGCCAAAGAAATAGAATCTTGACCAAAATGACATTGCAAATGCAGAATTTTCTTTCCTTTAATATCTCCTAAAAGTTCTAATTCTGGCTCATTAAGAGAAGTTCGTCCTGCAATAAATTCTTCTACAAAATAGAAATCAGATTTTAGGTGATAATCTACTTTGGCGTTCCAAGAATTTTTATTGATATTGATATAATCCATTGTTTTTTAATTTGTTCAAAGATAAATTAAATACGTAAAAACTATAACGTTTTAATTTAATTTTGTAACTTTAATGGGTGATAATACAATAATTTTGTAATCACAACAACCAAACAATATTAATCACTAAATACCAAAATTATGAAAAACAGTTCTAAACTATTGGCACTTTTAGGTCTTGGAGCACTAGCTTTTTGGAGATATAAAAAAGCAACTCCTGAAGAAAAACAAAAAGTTAAGGACCTATTGAATAACGCAAAAGACAACCTTACCAAATACGGTAATGATTTAAAATCTAAGGCTGAGGAATTAAAAGACAAAGCCGAAGAAAAATTCAATGATTTAAAATCTCAAGCGGAAACCAAAATGGAAGAAGCAAAAGAAGTAGTTGAAGAAAAAGTAGAAAACGCTCCACAAGCATAAACAAAAAAGCCATCTTTACGATGGCTTTTTTTATGATAAGAACTCTTCAATTTTCATTGTTTTTTGTTCACCTGAAGTTAAATTTTTAATGGTGATATTTCCTTCCGCAATTTCTTGTTCACCAAGGAAAATAAGGTTTTCTATGCCTTTCTTTTCGGCGTAGGTAAATTGTTTTTTCAGTTTGGCACTTTCAGGATAGATTTCTGCAGCGATTCCCTTCTCACGAAGTTTTGCTAAAACCTTCATGGCTTCTGCAGCTTCTTTTTCACCATAATTGGCAAAAAGATATTCTATTTTTCTTTCAGAATTTTGTGGGAAAAGATTCAGTTCTTCTATCACGAGATAAATTCTATCTAAGCCAAAAGAAATCCCAATTCCTGGAACATTTTTCACCCCGAAAACTTCGGTAAGGTTGTTGTATCTACCACCACCACCAATAGAACCCATTTCTACACCTTGCGCTTTCACTTCGAAAATAGCACCTGTATAATAATCTAAACCACGCGCCAAAGTGATGTTGAACACCAATTCATCTTCAATTCCTAAATTTTTACAGTTTTCTAAAACAAATTCCAGTTCTTCTACTCCATTTTTACCTATTTCTACATTTTCAAAATTGGTTTTAAGAATTTCTAAAACTTCAGATTGAGGTTTATTTTCGAAAAGAAAAGACAATTTTTCTATCGCTTCATCAGAAATATTTTTCTCTTGAAGTTCTTTCACTACACCATCTTTCCCGATTTTATCTAATTTATCCAAAGCCACGGTAAAATCAATCAATTGCTCAGAAATGTTGGCAAATTCTGCTAATCCAGAAAGGATTTTACGATTGTTGATATGGATTTTTACAGGAATTTGTAATTCTTTGAAAGACTTTAAATACAATTGAACCAATTCTACTTCCTGCCAAAGACTTTCTGAACCAACTACATCTGCATCGCACTGATAAAACTCTCTGAAACGTCCTTTTTGAGGTCTGTCTGCTCTCCAAACTGGTTGAATCTGATAACGTTTAAAAGGAAAAGTAAGCGTTCCTTGATTCATGGCTACAAAACGTGCAAAAGGAACGGTTAAATCATATCTTAAAGCTTTCTCTGAAATCTGAGCGATGAGTTTTTGAGAGTTTTTAGCATTCCAATCTTCGTCTTTTGTTTTCGCAGCATAGTCTCCAGAATTGAGGATTTTAAAAATCAATCGGTCTCCTTCTTCTCCGTATTTCCCCGTCAAAGTTGATAAATTTTCAAAACTTGGCGTTTCCAAAGGTTGGAATCCGAAGAGTTCAAAATTCTTCTGTAAAGTATTGATAATATATTTTCTACGGTAAACTTCCTGCGCTGTAAAATCTCTGGTTCCTTTCGCTAAACTTGGCTTCATTTTTTATGAGTAATTGGTAATGAGTAATAAGTAATCTGAAAATTTATGCAAAAATAACGATTTTAAAACAATTACTCATTGCTTATTGTTCATTGCTCATTTCTTTCAGCATCCAAAGATTGCAACCATCATGACCTGTATTTCCCAGTGGTTGATTCAGGTATTGGAAACCTTGTTTTTCGTAAATGGAAACAGCGGTAGAAAACTCGGGAATGCTTTCTAAATATATCTGCGAATATCCCAATTCTTGAGCGGTTTCTATGGTTTTTTCTAATAATAATCTGCCAATTCCTTTTCCTCTTCCTTCATTAGAAATGTAGAATTTCACAAGTTCTGTACAACCTTTCGGTAGATTTTCGGTGGGAAAAATTCCGCAACAACCTACGATTTTATCCTCTGCTTCTGCTACCCAAAGTTGAGATTTAGGCGTTTGAAAAAGCGAATACAAATCATCTGTTGTAGGATCTGTGTAAACAGTTCCTGCAGTACATTTTACTTCGAAATCATGGAAACAACTTCTGATGATTTTGGCTAAAATAGCATTGTCTGATGGTTGAATAGGTCTGATATTGATTTTCATATTTCAAAAATAGTGAAAATTTTTTCTAAATATTTTGATTTCAAAAAAACGCAAAGATTTTATAATTTTATGACTATTGAAAGTAAGCAAAGATTTATTTGCTTTGGCAAATTTATCAAGCTGATATTTACAATTTTTCTAATTTTTTTTGTCATTCTGAATGAAATTTTGTGAAGCATTATGCAATGAAGAATCTAACTCGTAGTATATTATCAAAAATTTTGTAAATAATTCATTTATATCAAAATACGCAAAGGCGCAATTAAAATTTTCATTAAAATTGTTTTTAAGGCGCAAGAAAATCAAAGATTTTCAATTTTAATACAGACGAAGTCTGTGAAAACTTTGCGTCTTAAAAACGCAATCATTTGAAAAAAAATATTTTGCGTCTTTGCGTTTAAATTTTATATAATGACTAGAGCTTAATCTAATTAAAATCAATTAAGATTTTTCGACTCCACTTCGTTGCGCTCAAAATGACAAAAATTTTACAAATAAAAAAAAGCCTTGCCAAAAAATGACAAGGCTGTAATTTCATTTGTGTGTTCTCCTTTATTTAGTTCCTAGAAGCAAGACTTCTTCTACTCTAATTTCGGTGATGTAGCGTTTTTGTCCGTCTTTATCATCATACGTTCTGTAGGTAAGTTTTCCTTCGATGGCAATTTCTTTTCCTTTTTGCACGTATTTTTGAAAAATCTCTGCCGTTTTACCAAAAGCAACCAAATTGTGCCATTGAGTTTCTTCTACTTTTTCGCCAAGAGAATTGGTGTAATAATCGTTGGTTGCTAATGAAACTGTAGCTTTCATTCCTTTTTCGAAATTTACGATTTCTACTTCTTTTCCGGTGTGACCAATAAGCGTCACTTTGTTTCTTAAAGACATAATACTAAATTTTAAATTAAACGTTAGAAACGAGTCGTTCTGTATTCCCCTCGAATCTCTGTGGCAAAGTTGTGACGAAAGCGAAATATTAGTCGGTATTTAGTCATTTATATCCATTTGTAGTCGTTTGTATGAGTTTTTAAAATTGAAAATCAATTATTTATATGTTTTTTAAATTTTTGTGATTATTGTGTATATTTGATTTTCATCAGTAATTATGACAAAACCAACGCTAGTATTACCAAAAACAATAAGATTCCCAGAAGAAAATGAATTTCCTATGAATTCATCTGTATTGGAAAGATTAAGAGAAAGCAAAAATGCGAATATTGTTCCAGGTTATGTTTTTAAGCCTAAAGATGACAATCCTGACAACATTGATTTACCATTTGAATTTTATGCTGAAATAAATATTGATAATCCGCAGCTTTGGAGTTTAATAATTACTTTGTCTGAAGAAACTCTTCCAGAAAACTGTGCTTTAATTTTTGGATATATAGATTCTGAAATCAATTACGGATTTTATGAAAATAAATTTGAAATTTTAAAATATTTAGAAGATTATAAAACGGAGTTAATTCATGACACTTTGTTAATTTGGGGATTAATTTATCATGATAATGAGAATTTAACAGAAATATATGTAGATGAAAGTAAATATCTAAAATATTGGGGAAATAATGAAGAGAAGTTCAGAAATATAATGAATCAATTTAATTTAAGTGAGATTGAGAATCTTGAATTTATTGATGAATATCCAAAAGTTCGAGAAAATATAAATCTTCATTTCGAAAATATTACAGAAACTGGAGAATTAATTGAAACTTTAAGACAGACTTATGTAATATAACTTAAGATAAAATTTTGGGTCAAAAACAAACTCTGAAACATTCTAATTTATATCGAATATTAAAAATCAAAAAAAATTATCCCTTTACAAACGGATTTTTTTATCTTTATTAAAAACTAATTGCTATGAAAACAATTATCAAAATATTTTCACTTTGTTTTATAATGACTTCAATAAGTATTTTTGGATGCAAATGCGAAGACTTAGATATTAAGCAATCATTTAAATATGCTGAGATTGTTTTTATTGGAAAAATAAATGACATTAAAAAAGTTCCTTCAGGTTTTAAAACGCTTCAGAATCAATTAAGTAATGTAAGAATAGGAAAAATTTATAAACTTGATTATTATGATGGTTTATATCTAGAAAATACTTCGGCAACTATATTTTCTTCTCAACTAAGATCTTGTGATTTATTTTTTGACCAAAATAAAGAGTATCTAATATTTGGTTACATAGAACCTGACACAGGATTTATCTATTCAGAATATTGTTTTAAAACTAAACCCTTTTCAGAAGTAACTCAAAAAGATTTAGAATTATTAGAAAAACTAGAGAAAGAGCATGAAATAGAAGTTGAAAAAGCGAATCAAGAGGATAAAGTAATATTTGACTTAAATTATGAAGGAAATGTTCCAAATAAACAGACTGAAAGACAAAAACGAGATATAGACTTACTGATGCATCAAAATGGATTACTCAAAATCTTTCTCTATTCAGTTTTTGCAATATTAATATTCCTCATCTTCATAATTTTTATGAAAAGAAAGCGCAGGTAATAAATTATTTTAAAACTGCGGTATTTAAAAAAATCGAAATAAATCTTTCTTAAAAATATTATCCGTTTACAAACGGATTTTTTTATCTTTACTAAAAACTAATACCATGCAAAACTGTCTAGAATGTGGCGAAAAAATCATGGGCAGAATAGATAAGAAATTCTGCAGTGATGCCTGTAGAAATGCCTATAACAATAAACAGAACAAAGACCAAACCAACCTTATGCGCAATATTAACAATAAACTGCGCAAGAATTTCAAGATTCTCTCTGAACAAAATTTTGTAGAAAACAAAGCCAAAACTACTAGAAATAAACTTTCGGTTGCTGGTTTTGATTTCGAATATTTCACCAATATTAAAACCTATAAAAACGGCGCTCAATATTATTTTGTGTATGATTTTGGGTATAAATTTTTAGAAGAAGATTTTATTCTGATTGTAAGAAAAGAGGAAAATTAGTAGATTTGAAGGTCTAAAATTAACCATGAAAAAAATCTATTTTCTTTTTATATTTTCGTTTTTTATTTCTGTGTTTTCTCAGCAAAAATTGCAATCGCAATCTGATTTTTATTTTTATGAAAACAAAGGTCAAATCATTGACCAAAAGGGAAATGCCAATTCTAAAGTTAAATATTTATTCAATTCTGGTGGACTAAATGTTCAAATCAAAAAAGAAGGATTTTCTTACGACGTTTACGAAGTAGAAAAAACGAAAAAGAAAAAATCTAAAGTCGAAAATTCTTTAACTGCTCTTGATAGAAAACCAAAAGATGAGTTTGACTATAAATTTAAGTTTCATAGAGTGGACATAGACTTTCTAAATGCCAATAAAAACCCTGAAATCATAGCAGAAGGAAAATCTACGGATTATGAAAACTACTACAACATTCCCCATAAACCAGAAGGCGTAACAGAAGTTCACCGTTACCAAAAAATTACTTATAAAAACATCTATCCCAATATAGATTTGGTTTTCTTCAAACCAAAAGATAGTGCTAAAACCATAGAATATAACTTCATCATCCATCCAAAAGGAAAAATTTCTGACATTAAACTCAAATTTAAAGGAGCAAAAACCAAACTCAAAGATGGAAAACTCTCTATGAATCTAAGATTTGGAGAGATGCAAGAAAACATACCGCATTCTTGGATGGAAGAACCTTCTAAAAAAACAGATTTATCTGTTCAGTTCAGGGAAATGGAAAACGGAGTTTTCGGGTTTGCTGCTCCACAAGATTCTTTTGATAAAACAGTGGTTATAGACCCAGTTCCTACAAGGATTTGGGGGACATTTTATTATGGAGATTCCTATTATAGTCGTATAAAAAAAATTAGAGCAGATTACCAGAATAATATTTTTGTAACAACTTGTGTAAGGTATATAAATAATTTTGCAACTACTGGTGCATTTCAATCTTCTGGATATTATTTAGATGAATATGCTAGTTTAACAAAATTCAATCCAGATGGAAGTAGAAATTGGGCAACTCTAATTGGTAATCCTTCAACAATCTACACAAGTGGTGCATTTTCTAGTATTATTAATGACTTTCAAATTAATTCCTCTGGAGAAATTTATATAGTAGGTAATGCTGCGGATGATTTAAGAACAATTCCCAACAATATAACAACTCCAGGATCTCATAAACAATTTGCTTCTATCTCAACTAGAGAAGGAATAATTATGAAATTTAATAATACTGGTCAAAGAATTTGGGGAACTTATTTTGGAGATGATGGGTTTGACGACATCTACTCGCTAAGTCTGGATATGAATGAAGATTTATTTATTGGCGGAAAGGCAAATAGCAAAACCGGAATTGCTACTACGGATGGTTATATTACTTCCCTTGGTAATTGGAATAATGGTTTTTTTGCAAAATTTTCAAAAACAGGAAATCATATTTACGGGAGTTATCTTATAGGACCTGTTTATCATACAGCTGTGGATATTGATAATAATTATTTTATTTCTGGTTGGGTTACTAATTTTTGGAATTCTAATGAAGGTACTGTAGGAACTCATCAACCAAATATAATTGGTAACTATAATTCACTCATTATAAAATTTGATTCTAATTTTAAAAAACAATGGGGAACGTATTATGGCGGAAATCTTTTGTTTCCCGTAAGTGGCGTTCATGATAAAAATAATTTTATATATGGGATTGGAACAGATCGAAATAAAAACATTTACATAGCAGGAAATACTAGTGCAGATGCCAATATTGCTACATCTGGTTCTCATAAAAGTGTTTTTGGAGGAAATGAGAGTGATATTTTTATAGCAAAAATTGATGAAAATGGAAAAAGAATTTGGGGAACATATTATGGTGCAAATACACGTTATGAAGATGTAGTTCTTTCTCTAAATGTAACTAATAATGGAACTGTTTACATATCTGGAACTTCTCATAACTCAACAGATATTTCTACTCCTAATGCTTATTATAAAGATATTGGTAATCATAACGGATTTTTCTCGAAATTTGATACCAACGGTACATTAATTTGGGGAAGTTATTATACACCTAGTTACAGTATTTATTACAAAAACAATTTTATCTATCTTTTTGGAGAAGGACGAACTGTTAATGCTACTTCTGGCGTGTTTATGACACAACCAGAATATGGAACTTCATACTTTGTTAGTAAATTCCAAGATTGCACCAATAATGTTTTTGTGACTTCCAACTCCCCAGTTTGCCCAAACACAGCTATAAAACTTGAAGCTTCTGGCGGAACTTCTTATTCTTGGACTGGACCAAATGGTTTCACTTCTACAGACCAAAATCCAATTATACCGAATGCTACTTCTGCAAATTCTGGAACATATTCTTGTACCATTTCTGGAACTGGCGATTGTGACGGAACTTATACCGTAGAAGTTAAAGTAGAAGACAAAACACCTCCAAATCCAGATATTACAAATTTACCAGATATTACAGGAGACTGTCATACTGTAGTTTCTACTATTCCTACTGCAACAGATAATTGTTCTGGTAAAATTACGGCTACTACTACAGATGCTTTGCAATATTCTATTCCCGGAACTTACAACATCACTTGGAAATACGATGATGAAAACGGAAATACTTTCTCGCAAACTCAAAAAGTAATTATTACTTCTCCTGCTTTACCAACTGCTAGTTCGTCACAAACTTTTTGTGCGATTGATGCTCCAAAAATTTCAGACATTCAGATAACTGGCCATAATATTATTTGGTATGATAACTCTGGAAATGTTTTAAATACTGCAACTCCATTGATTGATGGAACTACTTATTACGCTTCACAAACCATTAATGGTTGCGAAAGTGATAAGATTTCTATTCAAGTAAAAGTAAATGCTACTCCACTTCCTACAGGAAATACAAATCAAGATTTTTGTAATTCCAGAAATGCTCAGATTAAAGATTTGGCTGTAACAGGAACTTCGTTGAAGTTTTATGATAACTTAGGAAATGTCTTGTCTAACACAACTGTTCTTCAAAACAATACATCGTATTTTGTTACACAAACTTTAAATAATTGCGAAAGTCCAAAACTAGAAATTAAAGTCACTTTAACTGCCAATTCACTTCCTGCAAATGATTATCAGTTAACCTTTTGCAATGATACTACCGCCAATTCTAAAACCGAAGATTTAAGAAAATATCAAGAAAATATCATCACAGGTTCTTCAGCTTATATTTTTGAATATTATGACCAAAACAACAATCCAATTGCTGATTTTGCCAATACAAATCTCATCATTGGTTTTAATATTTTCAATGTAAAAGTGAAAAGTGCAGATGGTTGTTGGAAAATGGTTCAATTAAAGCTTCAACTCAATCCAAAACCTGTTGTTAATCTTCCTGTGAATGCAGAATTTTGTAGAGGACTTTCGGTAAATTTAGACGCTGGTTCTGGCTTTAAATCTTATGTTTGGACAAAAGAAGGAACCCCAACTCCTATTTCTAATGCTCAGATTTTAAATGTTTCAGAAGTTGGCAAATACACCGTAGAAGTAACCAATAATTCTGATTGTAAAAATACAAGTTCTACTCTAGTCAATCAATCTATTTTAGCCAATATTTTAAAAGTGGAAATCACGAATAATGATGCGAAAGTTTTACTTTCGGCAAATGGTGATTTCGTTTATTCTTTAGATAATTCAAATTGGCAAAATAACCCAGAATTTACGAATTTAAATAATGGAAGTTATACGGTTTATGTAAAAACAAAATTGGGCTGTATTATTGGCGAAATGAATTTTACCATTTTTGATATTCCGAATACTTTCACTCCTAATTCTGATGGTATAAATGACACTTGGAAAATCACAGGAATGGAAAATTATCTTAACTCAGAAATCACTATTTTAGACAGATTTGGCACTGCTGTTTTGAAAAAAATAATTAATGGTACTTTTGAATGGAACGGACAAATTAATAGCAGAATTTTACCAACTGGAACGTATTGGTATGTTCTGAAAGTTTCAGACGGACGAATTTTACAAGGTTATGTTTTAATTAAAAATAGAAACTAAAAAAGAGCAGAAATTTCTGCTCTTTTTGTTTTATTCTTCGTTGATGAGTCTGATTTTGTCTTCCAGAATTTCTATGACTTGGTCTTTGTATAAACCGCCAATTGCCTTTTTGAAATTCTTTTTACTCATTTGCAGTTCTTGTTTTATTTCTTCTGGTTCTGATTTGTCTGAGAGATAGAGAATTCCGTAATTTTCTTCTAATTTCTGAAGAATTTTTTGTTGAAATTCATCATGATTGTTTTCATAACCTTGTTTTTGAAGGGTAACATCTATTTTACCGTCTTCTCTGATGGTTTTGATGTAGCCTGTTTCTTCAGACAACGGATATAATTTTTTGAAAACATCCGAACTGTAAATTAAGCCCAAATATTTTTTATTTACCACTACATTGAAACCAATTTCTGATTCTCCTGCAATGATAAGATTTACTTCTTCCCCTTTTTTGAAAGGAACATTATCGTAAGATTGATTTCTCTTAAACTTAGTGGTTCCTGTAATTCTGTCTGAAACATCATCTACATAAACGTACACCAAATAACGTTTTCCTTCGAGAATTTTACCTTTTTGTTGCTTGTAAGGAATAAATAAATCTTTGATAATTCCCCAGTCCATAAAAGCGCCACTTGGCAAAGATTGCACGCAAGTCATCACTGCAAACTCTCCTACTTCGCAAAGCGGAATTTCTGTAGTAGCTTTCAAAGCAGAATCATCTTGATACACGAAAACTGATATTTCATCACCTATTTCTGCATTTTCGTCTGCAAAAATTTTAGGCAAAAAAGCTCTTTCACCGGTTTGAGATTCTAAGAAAAGTCCAGAGGTGTTTTTTTCTGCGATTTTTAAAGTTTGAGTTTTTCCTAACTGCATTTTTATAATTGATAATTGGTAAGTTTTGCAAAGGTAAGGTTTTATTTCACAGCATCAAGTAAAGCTTGTATATCAAATTTTATCATTTTCTGAAATGCTTCTACTGCTTTTGGTGCTTTTTCGGCGTCATTCATCATATCAACTAAAATCTTTGGATAGACTTGCCAACACATTCCGAACTGGTCTGTAAGCCAACCGCAAACTTTTTCGTTTCCTCCATTTTTCAGTAAATTTTCCCAATAGTAATCTATTTCTTCTTGTGTTTCGCATTCTATGCAAAAAGAAACGGCTTCATCAAATTTGAAATTCGGGCCGCCATTTAATCCCATGAATTCTCTTCCGTTCAGTTCAAATTTCACGACCATTCCATTATCCGAAAGGATTTTAGAATTAGGGAAAATTTGGCAATAAAAATCTGCAGCTTCTCTGGCTTTTCCATCGTACCAAAGACATGGAAATATAGGTTTTGTAATCATATTTTTAATTTTTTTGAAATGGTGATATTTTAGAATTTTTCACTTTCTCTCGCTGATTTGGCTGATTCAAAAGATTTTTTATTTTCAATCATCTGCAAAATCTGCGCAATCTGCGAGAAACATAAAAATCAAATGTACAAAAAAAAGTTGCAGAAATTTTCTAAATGATAACCGAATTGCAGCCCGAGTTGAGCGGAGCTCTTTTTGTGTAGCGAAGCGAAACAAAAAAGCGGGAGCGGAACGAGGAAATTGCTGCCCAAATAAAAAAGAGAAGCCGAAACTTCTCTTTTATCTTTAATTATTTAATTTTTAAATTTTTCAATCAAAAATTACATGTGAATCGCACGTTTTCCTGTAGCGTCTAATGCAGCTTCTTTAATCGCTTCTGCATAAGTAGGATGTGCATGAGACATTCTAGAAATATCTTCTGCACTAGCACGGAATTCCATAGCAGTTACAGCTTCTGCAATTAAGTCTGCAGCTCTTGCACCAATCATGTGAACACCTAAAACTTCGTCTGTTTTTTCATCAGCCAAAATTTTAATTAATCCGTCAACATCTCCAGAAGCACGGCTTCTTCCTAAAGCTCTCATTGGGAAAGAACCTACTTTATAAGCTGCTCCTTCTTCTTTTAATTGCTCTTCGGTCTTACCCACTCCTGCAACTTCTGGCCAAGTGTAAACAACTCCTGGAATTAAGTTATAATTGATGTGTGGTTTTTGACCTGCTAAAGTTTCAGCTACGAAAACGCCTTCTTCTTCCGCTTTGTGAGCCAACATAGCTCCTTTTACTACGTCACCGATTGCATAAATATTGGCAACATTAGTTTGTAAATGGTCGTTTACTTTTACTCTTCCTCTTTCGTCTAGTTCTACTCCAGCTTTTTCTAAGCCAAGACCTTCTGTGTAAGGTTTTCTACCTACAGAAACTAAAACATAATCTCCTTCTACACTTACTTCTTCTCCTTTTTTGTCTTTCGCTGTAATTTTTACAGAATCTCCGTTTCTTTCTACAGATTGAACTCCAGTTGAAAGCATGAATTTCATACCTTGTTTTTTAAGAACTTTAGTCAATTCTTTAGACAAAGCGCCATCCATTGTGGGAATAATTTTGTCCATATATTCTACAACGGTTACCTGAGAACCTAATCTCAAATAAACAGAGCCTAATTCTAGACCAATAACACCACCACCGATTACTACCAAATGTTTTGGAATTTCTTTTAAATTCAACGCTTCCGTAGAAGTGATAATTCTTTCTTTATCTATAGTGATGAAAGGCAAAGTAGATGGTTTAGAACCTGTAGCAACAATTGCATATTTGGTTTCTAAAATTTCAGAAGAACCATCATTTTTCGTTACTTTTACTTGAGTAGCAGATTCGAAACTACCCAAACCTTCAAAAACAGTTACTTTATTTTTGTCCATCAAGAAATTAATTCCTTTGGTAGTTTGATCTACTACTTCGTTTTTACGAGCCACCATTCTTGCCAAATCAGCTTGAGGTTCGTTGATAATAATTCCGTGATTTGCAAAATTATGTTTTGCATTTTCGAAATGTTCTGAGCTGTCTAAAAGTGCTTTTGACGGAATACAACCTACATTTAAGCAAGTTCCTCCCAAAGTAGAATATTTCTCGATAAGAGCAGTTTTGAAACCTAATTGTGCGCATCTTAATGCAGCTACGTAACCTCCAGGTCCAGAACCAATTACAGTAACATCAAATTGTGACATTTTATATTATTTTTTATTAAAACTTAATTTTTGCTAAAATACGGAATTTTTCTCTCACAGATTGCACAGATTTTACAAATTTGAATTGATAAAAAAAAATGATATGATTTTTAAATTAATACTTAATTTTTTTTCAAATTGATTTTATTTCTATTAGATGCACAGATTTATAAGATTTTAAACATTCGTTAAATTTTTCTGTGAAAATCTGTGTTATCTGTGAGAAACAATACTTTCAAAAGCCTCAAAATATTTCTCTAAAATCATTTCTTTAGAAAATCTAGATTGTATTGAATTTTTAATCGCTTCCGAATCGTGATTTTCGTTCAAAATTTCTAGAATTTTTGTTGCAAATTCTTCATGATTTTCTATATCTGAAATTTCTCCGTTGATTTTCGGTTGAATAATTTCATTAATTCCACCTTTGCAATTGTTGGCTAAAGCATACGTTCCGCATGCTCCTGCTTCTAGCAAAACATTCGGAAATCCTTCATATCTGGAACTTAACACAAATAAATCTGCAAACTTTAAGAACGGATAAGGATTTTTTTGAACTCCATGAAAAATCACGTTTTCTAAACCTAAATCTTGCTTCAATAGATAAAGCAATTCTTTGTCTTTACCGTCTCCTAAAATATGTAATATAATATTATTATCTTTCAGATTATTAAATACTTTCAATAAATTATCAAAACCTTTTCTTGAAGACAAATTTCCAATGGCGACAATATTTTTATAACCTTCTCGATAGCTTTCAGGCTTCGTAGCATTTTCTAATTTTTCTTCTATAAAACTGAAATCTACAGGATTGTTGATTTTAATGATTTTTTCTTTTTTAATCTTAAAATTTTCTACCAAATCATTCATCATATCATCACTCTGACAAATGATTTTTTGATAGTTATTATAAAATTTATAAAAAAATCTGATTTCTCTTCTGGTAACATGTTGAGAAACGACATTGGTTTCTCTGGCTATGAATTTAATTTTAGGAAAAAGTTTAATAAATAATGATAAATAAGCATTTACTTCCCCAAAACCACTGAAAACGATGTCTGGTTTTCTTTTTTTAATTTGTTGTAAAATCGGTTTTAGAGAATTTCTAATTCTTGGTGTTTTGATGTCGATAATTTCTACATCATTTTGTAAAAAATCTAAATACAAACCTTCCTTTCTCAACAATAAAATGCTCAGAGAGAATTTTTCTCTAGGCAAATGATTGGCAATGGTCGTCACAATACGTTCTGCACCACCTGCATTAAGATCTGGAAGGATAAAAAGGATAGATTTTTTCATAAATTATTTTCCCACAGATTTCACAAATTTTCACAGAAATTAATCTGTGTTTTCTGTGTAATCTGTGGGAATTAGATATTTTTCAATTATTAATTTGCTACATCAGAAATAAACTTAATTCGAAGCATTCTCACTTCTTCATCAGACAAATCATCGCCAAATTCTGATAAAATAACTTTCATAGAATCACTTTCAGATTCTTTCATAAAATCCATAAAATCATCTACAATATCTTCGTCAAAATTTTCTTCTATGTAATAATCTATATTGAGTTTAGTCCCTTGATAAACAATAGATTCCATTTCAGAAAGCAAATCATCCATGCTCAGATGTTTCGCTTTGGCAATGTCTTCTAAATCTATTTTTTTGTCGGTATTTTGGATGATAAAAACCTTATGAGAAGACTTATTGGCAACTGTTTTTAGTACCATGTCTTGAGTTCTCTCAATGTTGTTATCTTCTACATATTTCGCGATGAATTCTGCAAATTCTTTTCCGTATTTTTTAGCTTTTCCTTCACCAACTCCGTAAACTTTTGCAATTTCGTCTACCGTAATTGGATATTGTACAGTCATATCTTCTAAACTAGGATCCATAAAAACCGTATAAGGAGGAATGCCATGTTTTTTGGCTACTTTTTTTCTCAATTCTTTTAACTGAGCGAAAAGATTTTGGTCAAGACCACCTCCAGCTTGTACTTGAACTTGCTCTGCATCTGCTATCGCTGCCAAATCATATTCTCTATCTTCGGCAATCATAAATTCTGGAGTTTCTTTTCCAGAAAGGAAATTTTTAGCTTTCTCAGAAAGTTTCAGAACGCCGTAAGTTTCTATATCTTTAGTCAAATAACCTTGTACAGTAGCTTGTCTGATGATGGATTTCCAATAATTGTCATTTTCAGATTTCCCAATCCCGAAATGTTTAGAATTCTCTAATTTGTAAGCTTTGGTAGTGGCAGATTCTTTTCCCGAAATAATCGAAATTAAATCTTTAGTTCTGAATTTTTCTTCCAAATCTTTTACGATTTCCAAGACTTTTTTCAAATCTTTAGAAGCATCTTTCAGTTTTGGTGGGTTTACAGAATTATCATCCATTTTAGCACCATCACCATTGATTGGGTCAAATTCTTCTCCGAAATAATAGAGTAAATATTGTCTTCTGCTCATAGAAGTTTCGGCATAACCTACTACTTCATTCAAAAGTTGAAGTCCGATTTCACGTTCAGAAACTGGTTTTTGAGCTAAGAATTTTTCTAATTTTTCAATGTCTTTTGGATCATAAAAAGCAAGGCAATGACCTTCTCCTCCATCTCTACCAGCTCTACCTGTTTCTTGATAATAACTTTCTAGCGATTTTGGAATATCATAATGAATGACAAATCTTACATCTGGCTTGTCAATTCCCATTCCGAAAGCAATGGTAGCAACAATTACATCTGCTTCTTCCATCAAGAATTTATCTTGATTAGCTACTCTGGTTTTTTGGTCAAGACCAGCGTGATATGGCAATGCATTGATTCCATTTACCTGCAATAACTGAGAGAATTCCTCTACTTTTCTTCGGCTGAGACAATAAACAATTCCTGATTTGCCTTTGTGTTGATTGATAAATTTTACGATTTCTCTGTCTACATTTACTTTAGGACGAATTTCGTAGTAAAGATTAGGTCTATTAAAACTATCTTTAAAAACCAATGCATTGTTCATTCCTAGAGTTTTCTGAATATCATCCTGAACTTTTGGTGTAGCAGTTGCAGTCAATGCAATTACAGGAACTTTTGCAATTTTATCAATAATTAATTTGAGATTTCTGTATTCTGGTCGGAAATCATGTCCCCATTCCGAAATACAGTGCGCTTCGTCTATCGCCACGAAAGAAATTTTTATTTCTTTTAAAAAATTAAGGTACTCTTCTTTTACTAAACTTTCTGGAGCTACATAGAGCAACTTGGTTTTGCCGCTTTTGATGTCATCAAAAACTTGTTTTGTTTGGGTTTTATTGAGAGAAGAATTCAGGACATGACCTACTCCTTCCTCGGCAGAGATACCATTAATGGCATCTACTTGGTTTTTCATTAAAGCAATCAGCGGAGAAACTACAATAGCAGTTCCTTCTGAAAGAAGTGCAGGAAGTTGATAACACAACGATTTACCACCGCCAGTTGGCATTAATACGAAAACATCATTACCACTCAATAAGGTGGAAATAATTTCTTCTTGTCTTCCTTTAAAAGTAGAAAATCCGAAATATTTTTTTAGTGCACTTGTTAAATCTTCATGTTTAGTCTTCATCTGTTCAAGTAAGTTTTACTAAATTTGCATCTTACCAAAGATAAAACTTTTTAATGAGATTTGAAAATTTTTAAAAATTTAAAAAATCTTAATTTTTGTCTTCTTAAAAATAAATAAATCTAAGAAATTGTATTTTGGAAAAAATAGACATTATTAGCCTCGCCAAAAACGCTATTGCAGTAGAAGTTACTGAGCTAGAATCGCTTAAAAATAGAATTGATGAACAGTTCGAAAAAGCGGTAAACATCATCAATAATTCTACAGGAAAACTGATTGTAGTAGGCATCGGTAAATCTGCACACGTAGGAAATAAAATTGTAGCAACTTTAAATTCTACAGGAACTCCTTCTCAGTTTTTACACGCTGCAGAAGCAATTCACGGAGATTTAGGCGTAATTCAGAAAAATGATGTGGTGCTTTGCATCTCTAACTCTGGAAATTCGCCAGAAGTAGTGTATTTATTGCCATTTTTAAAAGATTATTCTTCGGCATTCATCGGGATGACAGGAAATTTAAAATCTAAATTGGCAGAAGCTTCTGATGTGGTTTTAGATTCTTCGGTAAAAGTGGAAGCTTGCCCTAATAAATTAGCGCCCACAAGTTCTACTACGGTTCAAATGGCAATTGGTGATGCTTTAGCAGTTTGTTTAATGGAACTGAATAATTTCAAAGACCAAGATTTTGCAAAGTTTCACCCAGGTGGAAGTTTAGGAAAAAACTTAACGGCAAGAGTAGAACAATTCGTTTCTGAACAGAGACCTTTAGTTGAAGTAAATTCTAGTATAAAAGATGTAATTTTTTCAATTTCAAGTTCTAAGCATGGAATAACGGTGGTAACAGACCAAGAAAAAATAGTTGGTGTAATTACCGATGGAGATTTAAGAAGAATGCTTCTAAAAACTGAAAATCTTACCGGAATTTTAGCAAAAGATTTAATGTCTGCAAACCCAAAAACGGTTGACAAAAATGCACTTGCAAAAGAAGCGATGACTGTTTTGAAACAAAACAATATCGGTCAATTGATTGTAACTGATAATGGAAATTATTTCGGAATTATCGATTTACATAGATTGTTAGATGAAGGGATTAATTAGAAGAAACAATAATCAAGAGCCAAGAATCAAGAAAAAAAACATTTCTTATAAGAAAGAATTAGACTGTAAGTTTAAATAATAAAAAATAAAATCCGAAAATTCGGAACTTAAATATATGGCAGAAGAAAAAGAAATGTCCTTTTTAGGGCACGTTGGTGAACTAAGAGCGCATCTTATTCGTTGTATTATCGCAATTATTATTGGAGCTCTAATTGTAGGTTTCAATATCAATTGGATAATGGATCATGTGTTTTTTGCACCTACCAAAAATGATTTTATTACTTTTAGAGTGATCAATCATTATTCTCAGGAATTTTTTGGCCACGAAAGTTTCGTTTTGCCAGATACATTTCAAGTTCAACAGAAAAAATTATTGCAACAATTTGATGTAATGATGTCTGTTTCTATTTTCGGAGGAATGGTTTTGGCACTTCCTTATATTATTTGGGAATTGTGGAGATTCATCAGTCCAGCACTTCATCCTAAAGAAAGAAAAAATTCTTCTTTTGTGATTAATTTTGTGTGGATTTTATTTCTAATAGGAGCTTTAGTTGGTTATTATCTTATCCTTCCATTAGCAATCAATTTTGGAATGTTGTTTACCATTTCAGATTCTATCACGCAATTATTTGACTTGTCAGATTACACTACTCTATTCCTGCAAGTGGTTTTAGGAATGGGATTGGTTTTCTTATTTCCAGTAGTCGTTTATTTTTTGACAACGATAGGAATTTTGACGCCTGTATTTTTAAAAACGTACAGAAGACACGCGATTGTAGTTATTATGGTAGTTGCCGCAATTGTAACTCCTGCAGATGTTTTCAGTATGTTGGCTGCAGCATTTCCGCTTTTAGTTTTGTATGAATTTAGTGTTTTGATGAGCATTTATGTTTACAAAAAAATTCAAAAAGCAGAACAAAAAGAATTGGCCAAAAGAAAGTCTTAACCATTAAAATTAACAAATGAAATTTCTCAATAAACAATTTACGCAAGAAACCTTAAAACTTGCGCTCCCAGTAATGCTTACACAAGTAGGGCAAGTTTCTGTAAACTTGTTTGATAATATTATTGTAGGGAAACTTCTTGGCGCAAAAGCATTGGCAGCAGTTTCTCTTGGAAACGCTATGTTTTTCTCTATTTTTATCTTTGGATTAGGTTTTTCATTGGCGATTCCACCATTAGTTTCCGAAGCACATTCTCAACATGATCACAACAGAATTAACAGCATTTTCCGACATGGATTTGTGGTAAATATCATTTTGGCTTTTGTTTTAATGCTTTTGATTTTTGGAATCATTCCACTTATGCCTTATTTGAATCAGCCAAAAGAAATTTTACCCGATACCATTACCTTTCTTTCCATCGTAACCTTAAGTATCATTCCATTTATGATTTTTCAAACGATGAGAGAAGTTTCAGAAGGACTTTCTTTTACAATTGGAGTAACCAAAGCCACGATTTTCGCGAATGTTATTAATGTTATCCTCAATTATGTTTTTATAGAACATTTTAAAATGGGAGTTGCTGGTTCAGCTTGGGCTACTTTTATTGCAAGAGTTGCCATGATGGTTTTCTTGTATTATGTTTTGATTAAAGAAGAAAAAACGAGAAGATACATCAAAGATTTTTCTCTGAAAATAAAGGATTTCACCAAAGAAATGTTCGAAAAACTAATCAGATTAGGCTTTCCTACTGCATTGCAATTGTTTTTTGAAGTAACGGCTTTTGCTGGTGCCGCTTTTATCTGCGGATTGATTTCTGCCAAAGACATTGCTGCACATCAAATTGCGCTATCTATGGCGAGTTTCACATTTAATCTTTGTGTAGGATTCAGTGTAGCTTCTACGGTAATGATTGGAAGAAAATTAGGCGAAAAAGACTTTATAAATCTAGAAAAAGTCGGTTTTAACAACTTAAAAATCGCTTTTATCTTTATGTTAATGTGCGGATTGGTTTTTATTCTTGGAAAAGATGTTTTACCAACATTTTTCACTAAAAAAGAAGACATTGCTGTAGTAGAATTGGCGTCTCAATTGATGATTATTGCTGCATTATTTCAATTATCAGACGGAATTCAGGTGACTGCACTTGGTTGTCTTAGAGGAATACAAGACGTGAAAATCCCTTCAATTCTTACCTTTATCGCTTATTGGGTCATCACCATTCCATTAGGTTATTATCTTACGGTTCCTATGAAGATGGGCGCTTTCGGAATGTGGATAGCTCTGGGAATTGGACTTACCATTTCTGCGGTGCTTTTGGTGATAAGATTTAGAAATCTTTCTGAGAAAAGAATTAAAGCTCAGTCCAACTAAAAATAAAAAAGTCTTGAAAAATTTCAAGACTTTTATTTTTTATAAAATTGTTAGAAAGTATATCTTAAACCGAAACTAAATCTTCCTGGTTCGAAACCTTTTTCTATTTGCATAGTATTATAAAAGCCTGGGTCTTCTTGGTAAAATCTTGGTCTCCAATCTGCAAAGAAACTAATAGGATAATCTACCAATTCAAATTCTGCTCCTGCAACTCCTACAATATTAAAGGCTTTAACTTTCGCAGGATGACCACCTGTAATATATGATGGACCAGCTCCTACATAAATTGCAAGTCCGTCTGTTTGTTCGCTTATAGTATAAACAAACTGAGGAATAACTTGTAAAGCTGTAAATCCACCTCCATAATTTCCAGAAAATTCTATGGCTACAAACTGAAAAGGTTGATATTTTATAGAAACTCCTACTAAAGACTCTCCTACACCTGTATCTACTTGTCCACCAATTGCCACATCATACAATTGTGCTTTGGCAACTTGAGTTCCCAAGAAAATAAAAGACAAAAGACTTAAAACTTTAACTATTCTTCTCATTTATTAATTTTTACAGTTTCAAAAGTAACAATATTTTTAAAAAATTCTGCAGTTTTTTTGATTTTCTTCTTTAAATAAAGTTCATCTTGAAGAAAATGAATTAAAATTTGAAATTTAATTTCACATTAAAAAACCTACCCGTTAATCTTACAGGAACTGGATAAATATAACTTGAATTAACATCAGTAATCCATTGATTAGCAATAGTATTATTAATATTGAAAGCATTAAAAATTTGTACACCTAATGATAATTCTTTGCATTTTCTCCAGAAATCACCCGTTGCTTTATTGTCTTTTTGGTCGATAAAAACTTTTTCTAAACCAATGTCTACTCGTTTATAAGAAGGTAAAGTTTTGGTGTATTCATAAGGGTCTGCAAATAATGAAGCTCCATTTGGTAAACCGCTTGCAAATAATAAAGTAAGATTAACTTTCATGCTTGGAAATTTCGGCATGTAATCCTGATAAAACATCGAAAATCTAAATCTTTGGTCAGTTGGTCTTGCAATATAGCCTCTTCCATCAATATTTTCTTTTGCTCTGGCATAACTTACAGAAATCCAAGAATCTACACCGGGAACAAATTCACCGAACAATCTGGTATCAACTCCATAAGCATAACCTTCGGAATTATTTTTTCCTGAATATCTAATCCTAACATTATCAATATAATACGGAATTAAATCATTCATTTTTTTGTAATACAATTCTGTGGTCAATTTAAATGGTCTGTCAACCATTTTGAACTCATAATCATTTGCTAAGATAAGTTGAATTGATTTTTGAGCTTTAATATTTTCATTAAATGTTCCGTCTAAATCTTTGATTTCTTTGTAATAAGGCGCTTGATAATAAACTCCTCCCGAAATTCTGAAAAGCATATCTGCATCCCAATCTGGTTTTATCGCAAATTGTGCTCTTGGTGAAATTAAAGTTTCTTTGTTAAAACTCCATTGTTGCGCTCTTACTCCACCATTAATGAAAACTCTGTTTTCTCCCCAAAATAATTTTTTGGAAAATTGTGCATACCCAGAAATTCTCGAAGGGTTGATTTCGTTATTTCCAGAAATATTGTATTTCAATTTTAAATCAGACGCGTCTAAAACTCCTGGATTCAAATAAGTTCTTGGTGTGCTGTATCCTAAAGAATCTACCAATTGCCATTCATTGGTAAGGTCTTTAAGCATTTCTTTCTCGAATTTTGCACCTACTTCTATATCTGTATTCGCATTTGGAGAAAATTTTACTCTTAATTGACTTCCATACGTTCTTGCTAATAAATCATTTCTTGCCTGATCTATTTGTCCTCCTGCATCATAACTAGAATTCGGGTCTCCAGTCACAGGATCAAAGGTTTGCAATAAATAACCTGAAGCAATGGTATAATATTCTCTTTCTCTGTTTTGGTAAGCAAAATTATCTAGCGTTACACTTAATTTTTTGCTTGGTTTATACGTGATAGAAGCAGTTCCCATCATGTTTTTATAAGAATCATCTTCTTTTCCTTCATAGCCTACCAATAATTTTATCGGCTGTTGTACGGTTCCAAAATCTACTTCCTTGTAATTTGGAATCATTTCATAGTCATTTTTTGACCAATATCCTAAAAATGAAACCGACCATTTATCATTGATGTAATAATTGATATACGATTGAAAATCAAAATATTGAGGATTAAAATCTGTATCTTCATTTAACGTATTCAGAACCAAATTGGTGTTTCTGTATCTTCCTGAGAATAAAGCAGATAATTTTTTATTCTTAGAAGCTAAACCTAGAGACAATCTTCCACCTATAAGACTTGCTTCGCCAGAAATTTCAGTTTTTGAAGGTTGTCTGTAATAAATATTAAGCGCAGAACTCATTTTATCACCATATTTCGCTTCGAAACCACCTGCAGAAAAGTTAATCATAGAAACCATATCTGGATTGATGATACTCATTCCTTCCTGTAGAGAATTTCTCACTAAAAATGGTCTGTAAATCTCAATATCATTGATGTAAATTAAATTTTCATCATAATTACCACCTCTCACCATGTATTGCGATGACAATTCTGCATTAGAATTTACCGAAGGTAAAGACTTAATCAAACCTTCTACACCACCAGAAAGCGAAGCTACAATCTGAGCTTGTTTTGCAGAAATTTCAAGAGAAGTTAGGTCAGTATTTTTTGGTTTTCCTTTTCCCCGGAAGGTAATCTCTTTAATTTCTTTGGTTTTAATGGAAAGTACCATCAAAACATTTAAGTTTTGGTATCTTAATTTAGGATTAATTTTCTTGGTAAAAGAAACATAAGATTCCTTTTCTGCCGTCAATATTTGTTCTGTTTCAGCTACAGGAATTTTAGCAAAACCTTGCGCATTGGTGGTAAAGTTTTGATTGTTATAAGTGACTTTTACATCAGCAACTGGACTTCCGTTATCGTCTAAAATTTTCAAATTAATTTGTGAAAAAATAAAGACTGGAAATGTAAGAACTAAGAATAATATGAGCTTTTTCAAAAGGTTATATTTTAAAGGATAAATTTATAAAATTTAATCAAATTGATAAAGAATTATTTCAATGGTAAATTTTAAGAATTTTTTGTGTTTTTCAAAAGAAAAAACCAAGCATTTTTGCTTGGTTCAATATTATAAGATTGCTTCTCTTACTCGAGTTAGTTTTCCTAATAAATCATCGAGCAAATCCAGTTTTAGCATATTCGCTCCGTCTGATTTTGCACAAGAAGGATCTGGATGTGTTTCAATGAAAATTCCGTCTGTTCCTACTGCAATTCCAGCTTTGGCAATGGTTTCTATCAATTCTGGTCTTCCTCCTGTTACTCCTGAATTTTGATTAGGCTGTTGAAGAGAGTGCGTAACGTCCAAAATCACTGGCGCATAATGTTGCATGGTAGGAATTCCTCTGAAATCTACTACCAAATCTGTATATCCGAAAGAATTTCCTCTCTCGATAATCGCTACTTTATCATTTCCTGAATCTAATACTTTTTGTACCGCAAATTTCATAGATTCTGGTGAAAGAAATTGTCCTTTTTTCAAAGTTACGGCTTTCCCAGTTTTTGCTGCAGCTACTACCAAGTCTGTCTGACGAACCAAAAACGCGGGAATTTGCAAAACATCTACTCCATAAGAAGCTGCGAGTTCTGCATGAGCGTTTTCGTGAATATCTGTAGTAGTAGGAATATTAAAATGCTCTCCTACTTTTTTGATAATTTCTAAAGCTTTTTCGTCACCAATTCCTGTGAAACTGTCTACTCTGCTTCTGTTGGCTTTTTTAAAACTTCCTTTAAAAATGTAAGGAATTTTATATTTATCTGAAAGATTAACAATTTTTTCGGCAATTTCAAATGCCATTTCTTCGCCTTCAATAGCGCAAGGGCCAGCAATTAAAAAGAAATTTTTAGAATCTTTGTGATGAATTTTATCAAGTAATTGTATCATTATAACTTTAAATTTTAGATTTTAGGTTTGTGATTTGTTGAATAAAATCTTCTGTATTTTCTGGTGAAAACATATAGATTTTCCCAGATTTCATGGTAATTTTTACTTTTTTATAAATATTGGTTACGTACCAAACATCATTGCCATTAAAATAGCCAAAATAACCAAAAACGCCTCCTGCTCCAAATGTTCTGATGTTTAATCCTAGTTTTTCTACTTTTTCAACATAAGAAATATCTTGAATTGAAATTTTAAAATTAACAAAAGCATTTTTTACATGGATTGCATTTTCACTCAAACTGATTTTGGGAATCATGAAATAAGTAAAAATAAAAGCTCCTGAGAGAATACTGCCCACCAAAATTATTGGGAATTTAGATTCTTCTGTTTCGAACATGAAAACCACCATTCCAATAGAGAAAAAAATGTATAAAATGGTGTAAAACAAAGTCCATTTATCCATTTTGGCATTCGCAAATTCTTTCATATCATCAGTTTTAGGCAAAAATAAAAAATTCCGCTCAAAAAGAACGGAATTTATATTGATTTAACATTTTTAGAATTTAATGATAGAAGCCATTTTTTCGTTCTCTTCCATTACCAACTCATCGTCTACCAAGATTTTACCAGAATGCTCATCGATGATAATTTTCTTACGCTGAGCGATTTCCATTTGTTTCTGTGGCGGAATGGTAAAGAATGAACCTTTTGGCGCACCTCTTTCTAGACCTACTACTGCTAATCCGTTTCCAGAATTATTTCTAATTCTTTTGTAAGAAGCTAATAGTCTTTCGTCTATTTTTTCTGCAAATTCTTTAGATTTTTCTAATAAATAATCTTCTTCTTTTTGAGTTTCAGAAATTAAAGCATCAAGTTCGTTTTTCTTGAAGTTTAAGTGATTTTCTAGCTCTCCGATTTTACCTTTCAACTCATCTAAAAGTTCATTTTTGTGAGCGATTTTTGCAGTAAATTCTTTGATTTTCTTTTCAGCCAACTGAACTTCTAAATCCTGAAATTCTATTTCTTTAGCAAGCGCTTCGAATTCTTTATTATTTCTTACGTTGTCTTGTTGAGATTTATATTTCTCCATCAAAGATTTAGAATGATTAATAACTTCTTTTTTGTTATTAATGTCATCATTTAAGTCTTTAATTTCGTTTTCGAATTTTTGTGCTCTCTTGTTAAGACCTTCGATTTCGATTTCTAAATCTTCTACCTCAATTGGTAATTCACCTCTTGTATTGCGGATTTCGTCTAATCTAGAGTCTATGATTTGTAAATCATAAAGGGCTCTTAATTTTTCTTCTACTGAAATTTCTACAGTTTTTTTTGCCATATCTTAAAAGAAATAATTTACAGGGTTGGTTTTTTCTGTGGATTTTGAGAATGCAAATGTAGGAAATTTTTCCGACAAAATCTCAACTAATTGCTCAGCAACAAATTGTTCTGACTCGAAATGTCCTATATCACAGATGATCATTTGGTTTTCGCTTTGGAAAAAATCGTGGTATTTTACATCTCCCGTTAAGTAAGCATCACATCCAGAAGCTTTTGCTGCCGAAATTCCACTTGCTCCACTTCCACCTAAAACGCCTACTTTTTTGATTTTTTTATTCAAAAACTCCGAATGACGAATCACTTCTAAATTGAATTTTTCTTTCACGAATTTTAAGAAATCTTTTTCTGCCATTTCTTGTTCTAATTCTCCGTATCTTCCTAAGCCAACGTATTGATTATCATTTTCTAAAGCATAAAGTTGATACGCCACTTCTTCATATGGATGTGCAGATTTCATCGCAGACAAAATCTGATTCTTTTTGAAACCTTCAAAAATCACAGAAATCATTTCTTCATCAGCATTTTCTCTCACATTATAAGTTCCCAAAAATGGATTAGAACCTTCAATCGGTCTGAAAGTTCCATTTCCTTTCACCGAAAAACTGCATTCATCATAGAAACCAATATTTCCTGCACCTGCTTCAAATAAAGCATTTTTCACCTTCTCTGAATAATCAGACGGAACATAAACTACCAATTGCAAAAGATTTTCTGACTTTGGCATCAGAATTTTTTGATTTTTCAAGCCTAATTCATTACAAATTCTATAATTCACCCCGAAATAATCATTATCAAAAGCTGTGTGAATCGCGTAAATCGCAATTTTATTTTCGATGGCTTTTAGAACTGCGCGTTCTACATAGTTTTTGCCAGTGATGGATTTTAACCCAGAAAAAATAATAGGGTGAAACGTTACAATCACATTACAATTCTTCGAAATAGCCTCATCTACAACGTTTTCTAGCGCATCATGACAAACCAAAACACCCGAAACTTCTCTGGCAGGATTACCACAAAGCAAACCTACATTATCAAAATCTTCAGCTTGTTTCAGCGAAAATAGTTTATCTAATTCTGAAGTAAATTCTTTTAAAATCATAGAAATTTTGTAATTTCAGCGAAGTTATTCATTTTTAAATTTTAAAAAAATTAATCTCGCCAAATATTAAGAAAAATTTTCATCTTCGCAATATATTTTATATCAATAATTTGTTATTCTCAAGAAAATCAAAGAAAAGAAAATGTTCTAAAATCATTAAAAATTAAAATTGAAAATTTTGATGAAACTGTTTATTCTGAAAAAAAAATACCAAATTCAGCAAATTATATTTTATGTTTACCAATCATTAATAATCAAAACATTGGACTTATTAACTACAATTTAATAATTATAATTTGTGATATTAATGGAAAAATTTTAAAAAAATATATTGATATAAACTCTATATCATCTGATGCAATAGCTTTAACTTCAACAGAAATTGACACAGCAAATTATTTAATCAAACAAAACTTAAAGGCTTTTGGTATTAGATTAAATTTTAGAAATAATAGCCAACCAAACCCATATTCAAGTCAAAATTTTTTATTATTTTATGAGAAAAAAGACAGTATTAAAAGAATTCTAGATTATCCGATAAATGAATATCATGGAGAATGGGATTTGAATTGCAATGGAGAATTTGAAGAAAAAACAGGGTATATTTCTTTTGAAAAATCAGAGACAAATGGTTTCAAAAATTTAAAAATAAGAACAAAAATTGAGAAAAGATTCTTAACTGGTAAAAATTCAAAAACTGGCGATTGTAATGAAAAAGTATTAAAATCTTTTAAAACTCAAATTTTAAAATATAAAGAAGGTATTTATCAATAATCATCTTCTAAACAGCCTTTCATCAAAACTAAAACTTTCTATTTTCAAAATTTTAATTTGATTAAAATTTTTATGTCTCGGATTCACCAAATAATTAAATTCACCTTGAACTGTCGCAGAAGGAACTTTCAGTACCAAAAATTTCTGCTCTTTCAGAAATTTATCTCCTAACATTTGAGTAGAATTAGAGTGCGGAAATGTTTGCCAACCTTTTGGTAATCTTTTCAATTCTAAAAAATCTTCATCAGGAACTTCAATATGTACCAATTGATAATCTTTTGGTAAAATCCCAAGTGGAACGTGAACTGCAATTTCTGTAACACAAAGCGCAATACTTTGAGAAGTATACAGCATAGCATTTCCTCTACTATTCCATCTTCCTCCAACCAATTCAGCTCCTTTTCCAGATAAATCATTGGCAAATTGTGCTTTTGAAAGTCTAAAAACAATCATTTCTGTATCTATCTTAAGCTAAAACACCATGCTCAATTCTAACTAATTCATCCATTAATAAATTTATGCCAAAAGAATTTTTAAGTAAATCCCTTGGTATAATGTTTCCTAGAGCAAGGTTTTCTGTTTCTAGCCAAGTAGAAAAATTCTCTCTACTGCCGAAAACTTCTTCGCCTTTACTGTGTAAAATTTCTATTTGCATAATACGCTCTGACTGTAAAGCATCAAAAGTTTTTGATTCTTTTTGGTAGCGAGATAAGGTTTTATTAGAAATATGTAAAAACTCCGCCCAATTTTGGAGCGTAAAACTGTATTTTTTTATAATATTTTCAAAAGCAGTAAAAGAAATACCTTTATTAATAGAATCTATAATAGCAAAGACGCTTCTGTCATCAATAGAAGTAAAACCTACGGAAGTACCATAGAAAGCAGTAGTTTCTTGTACAAGTTGCACTTCTTTTTCTTCTTGCGTATAAAATTTATTCTTTTTCATCTCATAAATATTTACACAAATATAAGACTTTTGTCTAAAATAAAAAGACTTTTGTCTATTTTTTTCAATAATAGTTAATAAATAAAATAAAAAACGCGCTAAAAAGCACGTTTTTCTTAAATATATTAGGAGTAATATTATTTTACTTTCACCAATTCCACATCGAAGATTAGCCAAGCATTTGGTGGAATTACACCTCCTGCTCCTCTTGTTCCGTAACCTAATTCAGATGGAATCAATAAAGTAGCCGCTTCTCCTTCTTTTAGAAGTTGGATTCCTTCATCCCAACCTTTGATTACTTGACCAACACCGATTGGAATCTCAATTGGCTCACCTCTTTTGAAAGAATTATCAAATTCTTGTCCGTTTGTTAATTTACCAGCGTAGTGTACAGAAACCATGTCTCCAGCTTTTGGAGCTTTACCTTCTGGATTAGTTTTTGTGATTTTATATAGTAAACCAGAAGCAGTTTTAGTCATTCCAGCTTTTAAATCTTCTAATTTTTTAGCAGCTTCTGCTTCTTGTTTAGCGATGTAAGCTTTGTTGTTTTCTTGGATTTTCGCTTTCCCTTCATTGAAGATTTTAGCAGCATCATATTTTTCGTAAGCATCACCTTTAGTGAAAACAGTCACTTTTACAATTTTAATTTCTTCTTTTGGTCTATCTTGAGCACCGGTTTCAGAATTAGCAATCGTATCAATTACATCTTCTCCTTTAATTACTTTACCAAAAATAGTATGTCTTCCGTCTAACCAAGGCGTAGGAACTTCTGTGATAAAAAACTGAGAACCATTTGTGTTAGGTCCAGAATTTGCCATAGAAAGATAACCTTTTCCTTCGTGTTTTAGGTCGTTTTTCTCATCATCAAACTTATAACCAGGATCTCCCATTCCTGTTCCTTGAGGATCACCTCCTTGAATCATAAAGTTTTTTATTACTCTGTGAAAAACAATTCCATCATAATAAGGAACTCCTTTTGCTTTTGCTTTATTTTCAATAGTTCCTTGTGCAAGACCTACGAAATTAGCTACTGTAACTGGCGCATCTTGATCAAAAAATTGGATAATCAATTCGCCTTTAGAAGTTTCCATTTTAGCATACACACCGTCTTGAAGACCGTTGTAAAAATCTTTGTCTATATTCATTTTTTTATAAATTGGAGTACAATTAATTAAAGTAATAATTGCAATAGTTAATAAAAATATTTTTTTCATTTTATGGATTTATAAAATTTTAATTTTAATGATTAATGGCATGTCATTTGGAATTTTTTCATCATCGCCATAAGTTCCAAAAGCCAGAACTGAAGGTACTAAAAGTGTAGCTTGTTCTCCTTTTTTCATATAACGCACCGCATCTTCTACCGCTTTTAATTCTTCGAATTTTCCTAATGGAGCATCTATATTTTGGTTAGGCTTTTCATATAATTTTTCTTGGTTAAAATCATACAAATCATATTCATACGAAACCAATTCACCATCTTTTTTCTTAGTTCTAGATTCAGAATCACTAATATCCGTCCAATAATTTAGTCCTGTAGAATAGAATTTTTTATCTTGTTGATTTATCCAATCTTGAATTTGTTTTCTTTCTAATAAATTGAGATTTTTTGCTCTATTTTTAGATACATTTAAGTCTTCTTGTGACAAAACACCACCAACTGGAGGATGAGCTGGTGAATTTTTAACACAAGACAAAAGTGATAATAATGAAATGAAAACTACCTTTTTCATATTGACTGCGAAAATACTAATTACTCAATAAATAACAACGAAAAAACCGAGAAAAGATTTCCTCGGTTTAAAATATTTAAAGTCTTATTTCTAAGCAGTTTCTAAAATATGCTTTTCTACTTTCACTCTCCATCCAAAAGGATCTTCAGCTTTATTGGTTTGAATATCCACCAATGCTTTTTTAAGAGTTAAAGCGAAACTTTCTTCTTCTGAAAGTTCTGGTAAAGTTAATTTTTGGTCTTTGTAACCAATCGCTTTGAAAACGCTAGTTACTACAGCAGTTCCTACTCCCCAAACTTCAATTAACTCTTCTTTTGAATGCGCTTCTAGAACTTTAGCTACTTCTACCGGCTCTACTTTTACGTCAATTCCTCTATGTTTTGCTAGTTGAAGGAAACTATCTCTAGTAACTCCATCTAGAATTTTCTCTGAAGTTGGTGGAGTATAAATTGTATCGTTTATTCTTACGAAAACGTTCATTGTACCACTTTCTTCAAAATATTTGTGAGTAGCATCATCTGTCCAGATGATTTGCTCATAACCTTCTTCAGCAGCTAATTTTGTAGGATAAAATGAAGCAGCGTAATTTCCTGCAGCTTTAGCAGAACCTACACCACCACTTGCAGCTCTAGAATAAAAATCAGAAATCTTAACAGAAACTGGCTCTGTGTAATAACTTTGCACTGGAGTTGCAACAATGGCAAACATATATTTATTAGCAATTCTTGCTTTTAAAGCTTCTTCCGTTGCAAAAATTAGAGGTCTAATATATAGTGATTTTCCTTCTCCATAAGGAATCCAATTTCTATCCATATCTACTAATGCTTTAAGACCACCGATAAACATTTCTTCGGTGATTTCTGGCATTGCAAGACGCTTTGCTGACTTATTAATTCTTTCGAAATTTTTCTCAGGACGGAAAAGATACACTTCACCATCTTTATCTTTATAAGCCTTCATTCCTTCAAAACAAGCTTGCCCATAATTTACGCCCATCATTGCTGGTGTAAAAGGTAGCGGACCATATGGCATAAGCCTTACTTCACCCCATTTTCCATTTTCGTACTCACATACAATCATATGATCTATAAATGCTGTACCAAATCCAATGTTTTCTGGGTCAAATTCCCCAATTCTTGAGTTTGAAGTTTTTTGAATTATCATTTTAAAAATTTTAATTGAGTTTCTACAAATTTAATATAATTTTTTAAATATCAAAATTTTAATTTATTTTTGACAAAAAATACTTTGAAAAGAGAAATAAAAACCACGTTAGATGGAAGCAAAACATTGTATATCAATGATTTAAATGAATGCTATCATTCTCACAATGGAGCCATCCAAGAAGCAGAACATGTATTTATAAAAAACGGATTAAAAAATGTTTATGATTACGAAATAAACATTTTAGAGATGGGTTTTGGTACAGGTCTTAATGCTTTAGTCACAATTAATGAATATTTGAAAAATGATAAAAATCATGTTTTTCACTATTTCACATTCGAAAAATATCCCGTAAATAATGAAGAAATCGTAGAATTGAACTATGCAAAGCATTTTACTTTCGAAAATGCACAAGAAATTTATCAAAAAATCCATGAATTAGATTGGAATAAAACACATGAAATTTTGCCAAACTTCTTCTTTACTAAATACAATTTGGACTTTTTCAAGATAAAAGAGATAAATTTACCTGCAATTAACCTGGTGTATTATGATTGTTTCGGTGCAAAAGTTCAGCCAGACTTATGGGAAAAACCGCTATTTGAAATCGTAAAAAGCAAAATGAAAGATGGTGGACTACTCACTACTTATTCTTCAAAAGGAAGTGTGAGAAGAATTCTGAAGGAACTTAATTTTGAAGTCACTAAATTAGAAGGCCCAAAAGGAAAACGCGAAATGATTAATGCCGTTTTGAAAGAACCAAGTTAAAAGTAAAAAGAGCCAATTAAATTAAAAAAAAATAAAACATGATAGATAAAATCAACATAAGAGTTTACGCCATTTACATTAATGAAAATCAAGAAATAATGGCTCTAGATGAAGGTTATGCCGGACAAAAATTGATAAAATTACCAGGTGGCGGTTTAGAATTTGGCGAAGGAACCTTAGAATGCCTTCACAGAGAATTTGCAGAAGAACTTAACCTAAAAATAAATGTTGTAGAACATTTTTACACTCAAGAAGATTTTTTGGTTTCTAGATTTAGAGAAAACGAGCAATTGCTAACTATATATTATAAGGTAGATATTTTAAATCTAGACGAATTGCAGATTTTAGATGAAAGTATTGAAAAAATAAAATGGATTTCCTTACATGAAGAAAACCCATTAGAATTGCCTATTGATCAAATCGTATTTCAGAAACTGAAAGAAAAATTATTGTAAGATTTCGTCTAAAACTTTAGCTAGTCTTAATCCACCTGTTAATAATTGTTCTTCTAACAATCCTGAAAATTTATAATTATAATCATAACTGTAAACACCATTTGGTTTAGTCTGCGTGTAGATTTTATTGGCTTTCGTGTAACTGTCATACAACCAATTTTCAAGAGTTCCGCTTTGTATTTTTTGGATTTCCTCTTTAGATTTATAATCTAGCACTTTAGCAAACTCTTTATATGAATATCTTTGATAATCTACCAATTTTGTATCCCATAAACTGTGTAAATTCGTTTGGTCTCTATTGAAAGTTAACTGGATTAAATTCCCTCCTAAATCTTCCGCTCTTCCTACGTGCATAGGTTGGTGTAAATCTCCCATTAAATGAACCAAAAACTTAAGCGCTACAATTTTTTCTTCTTTTGATGAATTTTTATTGGCGATAATTTCTTTTTGCTTAATAATTTGATTGTAAAGATTGGGAGTATTAAGTTCTTTTAAAGATTTCTCAAATTCTGTAAAATTCTGGTTGGGTTTTACATTCACATAATGCCAAACTTCTGTTTCTTTATAAGTATTCAGCGTATCAGATTTTACGAAATCTGGCCAATTAGCAATATAAGCTAGATTTTGTTTTCCTATAATCTTTTTAAGCTTACGCTTAGATTTATTTGAAATATGATTTTCTGCAATTTCTGCGATGGTTCTATGCCCAATAATTCCCCATGAGTAAGCTTCTGCTGAATATAAAATACTTACCGTAAATAATAGTTTGAATAAAAATTTCATGTTATTTTTTGATTTTAAAATCCCTGTATCCTTCATAAGGCTGCAAATATCCTAAATTCCAGTTAGAGTACAAAAGAGATTCTACAAAAGCATCTTGTCTATTAGCATGCGGATCATAAGGTTCTTTAATGTCTACATCTGCAATATTTCCTTTTACATTCCACCAAAAAGCACTCCAGTTTCCACGTAATTCTTTTATGATTTCGTACACAGTTTTTCCAGTAGCTCTGTGCATTAATTTGGCAAAAATCCTACCTTCTGTAGTGGTCAAATCCCTTAATTGGGTTTCATATTGATTGGCGAGCCCTTCTTGCCTTTTTCTGATGTAAGCTCTTTTTTTCTCATCATCTATTTTAGAAAGTTCGTCTTGTATATCTCTGTATTGCTCTAGAGCAGTAATAAAGTAAGGATAAACTCTATTCAATTTTTTATTGAGGAAATAATAGAAATTACGGTCAAGTTGATTATTAAAATGCGGCCTCTGCATGAGAAGCAACTCATCCATCACCACTACTTTTTCTCCGTTGATTTCGTAAATTCTAGCTTTTTGCTTTTCGTCGTAATAAAAAACATTCCCAAAATCATCTTTTTGAAGTTTTTCTTTTGGAACATCTTTTAGTGCCTTCAATTCTATTTTTATAGTATCTTGTTGAGCCTGAAATGATAAGCTAAACAACAAAAGAAATATGGTGAAAATGTTCTGAAATTTCATTATTTTTACCTGAATTAAAATTTAATTTTAAGTATCACAAAAATCGTTCCTTTATATGAAATTTGAAAATAAATCTTTAAAATTTTTAGAAAAATATTTGAACACTGCTTCTCCAACTGGTTTTGAGCAGAACGGACAGAAAATTTGGGCAGATTATATCAAGCCTTATGTAGACGAAATAAGAGTAGACCACTATGGAACTTGCTACGGAATCATCAATCCAGAAGCGGAATTCAAAGTAGTGATAGAAGCTCATGCCGACGAAATTTCTTGGTACGTAAATTACATTTCTGATGACGGAATGATTTACGTAATCAGAAACGGAGGTTCTGACCAAATGATTGCGCCTTCTAAAACGGTACACATCCACGGAGAAAAAGGCATTGTAAAAGGTGTTTTCGGTTGGCCAGCGATTCACACCAGAAGCGCAAATCCTCATGAACCAGTTCCGAAAATTGAAAATATTTTCATCGATTGCGGCTGTATATCTAAAGAAGAAGTAGAAAAATTAGGAATTTATGTAGGTTGCATGATTACTTATCCAGATGAATTTTTTGAACTCAACGACCGATATTTCGTTTGTAGAGCGCTAGACAACAGAATGGGCGGATTTATGATTGCAGAAGTAGCTAGACTTTTAAAAGAAAACAAAAAGAAATTACCTTTCGGATTATACATCACCAATTCTGTGCAAGAAGAAGTTGGTTTATATGGAGCAACGATGATTGCACAAACTATAAAACCAAATATCGCTATCGTTACAGACGTTACTCATGATACCACTACTCCACATATCGAGAAGAAAAAAGAAGGTCACATGAAATGTGGAGACGGACCTGTAATTGCGTATGCTCCTTCTGTTCATCACATCATCAGAGATTTAATCACAAATACCGCTAAGAAAAAGAAAATTCCATTCCAGAGAAATGCTTTGAGCAGAGCAACAGGAACCGATACAGATTCTTTCGCATTTTCTAACGGAGGTGTTCCTTCTGCACTGATTTCTCTACCATTAAGATACATGCACACTACAGTAGAAATGGTTGCCAAAGAAGATGTAGCCAATGTTATTAAACTCATTTATGAAACTTTGCTTCAAATAAAACCAAACATGAGTTTAAAATATTTTTAACCAAAATTCATGATAAAATCACGCTTTCAAGGGATTAGAACTTGGAAGCGTTTTTTATTTTAGATTTCAAAAAATTTGTATTTTAGAGCAAACGAAAAATCAAATGATTAACAAAACAGTAAAAAACGTAACAGAAGCTTGTGCTGATATTCAAGACGGCGCTACCATTATGCTCGGTGGTTTCGGTTTATGCGGAATTCCTGAAAATTCTATCGCCGAACTCGTAAAAAAAGGAGTTAAAAACCTTACTTGTATTTCTAACAATGCTGGTGTAGATGATTTCGGATTGGGTTTATTGTTGCAAAAAAAGCAAATTAAGAAAATGATTTCTTCTTACGTTGGCGAAAATGCTGAATTTGAGCGTCAATTGCTTTCTGGAGAATTAGAAGTTGAGTTGATTCCTCAAGGAACTTTAGCAACTCGTTGTATGGCAGCAGGTTACGGAATGCCCGCAATTTTTACTCCAGCTGGTGTAGGAACAGAAGTTGCCGAAGGAAAAGAAGTGTGGAATTTTAATGGAAAAGATTATTTGTTAGAATATGCTTTTGATGCAGATTTCGCTATTGTAAAAGCTTGGAAAGGCGATACTGCAGGAAATCTCATTTATCGTTCTACCGCTAGAAATTTTAATCCAATGATGGCGATGGCTGGTAAAATTACCATTGCCGAAGTAGAAGAATTGGTAGAAGCTGGCGAACTAGACCCAGACCAAATTCACACTCCAGGAATTTATGTTCATAGAATTTTCCAAGGCGAAAATTATGAAAAACGAATTGAGCAGAGAACTGTAAGACCAAAAAAATAATAAACACATTAGATTTTAAAAAAATTGAAAACTAATAAGAATTTTTAAAGAATACATTAGTTGAAAATCTTTAATTTTCAAAACCTTATATGTTCTAGTTTTCATCAATTTTATCTATAATATAATGTGACTCATGTGTTAAAATATTAAAATATGGCTTTAACAAAAGAACAAATTGCAATGAGAATTGCAAGAGAAATAAAAAACAACACGTATGTAAATCTTGGAATTGGGATACCAACTTTGGTGGCTAATTATATTCCTGAAGGTTTTAATGTAGTGTTACAATCTGAAAACGGAATTCTAGGAATGGGGCCTTTTCCCTATGAAGGTGAAGAAGATGCAGACCTTATTAATGCAGGAAAACAAACCGTTACTTTATTAAAAGGTGCATCTATTTTTGATGGCGCAACAAGTTTTGGGATGATTAGAGCTCAAAAAGTAGATTTAACAATTCTTGGCGCAATGGAAGTTTCTGAAAATGGAGACATTGCCAATTGGAAAATTCCTGGAAAAATGGTGAAAGGAATGGGTGGTGCAATGGATTTAGTTGCTTCGGCGAAAAATATCATCGTAGCCATGCAACAAGTGAACAAACATGGCGAAAGCAAACTTTTACCAGAATGTACTTTGCCTTTAACTGGAGTGAAATGTATTAAAAAAATCGTAACAGAATTAGGCGTTTACGAAGTTAAAGATGGCGCATTTCATTGCTTAGAAAGAGCTCCTGGAGTTTCTGTAGACGATATTAAAAAAGCAACTGCTGGAAAATTAATCATTGATGATAATGTACCTGAAATGGTTTTCTAAAAATAATCAAAAACTAAAGGAACTTCAATTGAAGTTCCTTTTTTTATTCTAAAATATCTGAGTAATCATCCTTTTTCAATACATGCGAAGCAAGAGAACAAAGTGGTTTCACTTTTAGGTTTTTATGCCTTGCATATTCTACAGCAATTTTCACCAATTCTGTGGCAATTCCCTTACCAGAATGTTCTTTATCTACTTCTGTATGAGTAATTTTCATCACTCCATTTACAATATTAAACTCGATATGTCCGATTTTATGCCCTTCTTCAGAGACTTCGAATCCTTTGACCAATTTACTAAATTCCATTTGTGTTTTTTTGATAAATATAGAAAATTATTTTTTCCGAACCAATTCTTTTCTCACACGGCTCAAACTTTCTGGGGTAATCCCTAGGTAAGACGCCACCATCCATTGCGGAACTCTTTCAAAAATATTAGGATAAGTCTTCAAAAAATCTACATATCTTTCTTCTGCAGTGGCTCCCAATAATTGGGTAATCCTTCTCTGCAGACTGCTTACATGTTTGTGCAATAGAACATTCTGTTTTGCAATAACTGAAGGTTGATTTTCCGCTAAAAAATCAAAATATTCTGGCGAAAGCACCAAAACTTCTGAAGGTTCTACCGCATCTATGTAATAATCTGAAGGTTGATTAAGATAAAGACTACTTCGGTCTACTAAAATCCAGTTTTCGGGAGCAAAATGCAAGATATGTTCTTTTCCGTTTTTGTCAATACTGTACATTCTTAGTAAGCCTTTATTCACAAAAAATGTATCATTACATACTTCGCCGGGTTGTAAGAAAAACTCGCCTTTTTGCACATTTTTAACTTTGATTTTCTCACTACAAAACTGTACAACTTCTATAGGAGCATCAAGTAATCTAGAAATTTGAAATTGAAAATTTTCCAATTGTTTTTGTTTTATAATGCTAAGATAAGACTTAAATCAATATTATCATGAGAAGCATGATGAATAACTTGACTGTTTTCTATGACTACAATTTGTGGACTCTGATGAACCACCGAAAATTTTTGGGCAATTTCATTAGAAATATCTCGATGATTTAATAAATCTAAATAATAAAATTTTAGCAAGTCAACAGATTCTGACTCTATTTGTCTTTCAAAATTTCTAAGAACTGTTTTGCTAATCATGCATCTGGTAGAATGTTTGAAAATCACTACTTTTCCTAGTTTTGATGCTTCTACTGCGGCTTCTAAATCTTCTGAAGACTGTATTTCGTTCCAAAACTCTTTCAGAGAAGAGCCATTAGAATTTCCGCCAAATATATTGTTAAAAATACTCATACATTAAATTGTTTTAAATGATGATGAAGATGTTTATACTCTAAAAATCCCCAGTCAAATTTCGTCATTTTCCCGAATAATTGGTGAGTTTTGGGTAAATTATTTTGTGATGCATTCCAAACATATTCATCTAAAGTTGCCAATAAATATCTTTTACTTTCTAAAAAATCACAGGTTTCGTTCACTATCACTTCTTTGAAAGTGGGCATATTATGAGGAATTCCGTTATTGAAAATTCTGAGTTCATACTTGGTTGCTACACCAATAAGCCGAATCAAAAAATGGGGATGTCTCAGTTGTAAATTTTTATTGGGAACTTCTAGAATTTTAGCACAATGCACCATCATTTGAGAAACAGTCATGCTTCCCCATTTTCTAGGAGAATTCTCATGTAGAAGATGTATTCTATTGATAATTTCGTTTACGTCTGAAAGATTGTGTAAAGATTTTCTCACTTTTTTAACGCAAAAAAATAAAAAAGAGCGTTATAAAACGCTCTATAATTTCTTTATTTTCTTACAACATTTTCAGGTTGTTGACTTCTAAATCTGTAAGAATTCGCCAGTAGCCTCGTTTTACATTTTTCTTGGTAAGTCCCGCAAACATTACTCTGTCTAGCGCTTCTACTTCGTAGCCCATTTTCTGAAAAATTCTACGAACCACTCTATTCCAACCAATGTGGATTTCTATTCCCACCTCATTTTTAGGTTTTCCATCGATGTAAGAAATCGCATCTACTTCTGCTACCCCTTCCTCTAATCTAATTCCGTCTGCAATAGCTTGCATATCTTCCTTAGAGATTTTTCTATCAAGCGTTACGTGATAGATTTTTTTCATGTTAAATGATGGATGCGTCAATTTTTTAGTCATGTGTCCATCATTCGTCAATAGAATAACTCCAGTAGTACTTCTGTCTAATCTACCAACAGGGAATAAACGATATGGCGAAGCATTTGCCACTAAATCCATTACGGTTTTGCGCATTTTTTCGTCCTTGGTTGTAGAAATATAACCTTTTGGTTTATTTAACAAAACATACACTGGTTTTTCTGGTGTAATTCCTTGTCCGTCAAAAACTACTCTATCTGTTTTCTGTACTTGGTAACCTAATTCTGTGATTACTTTACCATTAACTTCTACCAAACCTTGAGTAATTAATTCATCTGCTTCTCTTCTGCTACAAATTCCAGAATTGGCAATGTATTTATTTAAACGAATGGTTTCTTTGTTCTCAGATTTCGCTAGTTTTTCTAGACGTCTTTTTTGAACGAAAGATTTTGCTTTGTCTTCGTCTTTTTCGAATTTTTTGAAAGGCTTTTTGCTTAATTTCAAATCACCTTTTACATATTTTTCTCTAGAATCAAAAGTTTTCTCGCCACCTCTTTTTGGAGTGTCAGTTCCTCTGGTTCTCTTTGGTTTATCAAATGAAGGTTTTGAGCTTTTAGGTGAGGAAGGTCTCCTCTCAGAATTTCTATTGTTACTTTTCCCTGAATTTCTTTCTCTGCTCATAAATAATAAATTTTTGCAAAGGTACAAAAATAAGTTTTAACATTTTTGTCATAAATCATTATGATTTTTCACCAAAAAAAAGAATTTAATCAAACTAATACTTAATTTTGAAATCTTAAAAATATCTATGCATTCTAAAAATAATGTAATTATTACACCAGTCAAAAATAATATATCACTATACAAAATTACCAATAAAAATGGTGTAGAAGCATACCTCACTAATTATGGTGCAACACTACTTTCGCTCTACGTTCCTACCAAAAATGGTAAAATAGACGTGGTTTTAGGATTTCATTCGATTGATGAATATATTAAAGCATTCGAAATGGGAGCTTCTCCATATTTTAATGCAGTGGTAGGAAGATTTGCAGGAAGAATTAAAAACGCTCAATTTCAACTGAACGGAAAAACCATTCAATTAGACCAAAATCACGGGAAACACCATTTACACGGCGGAAAATACCAATTAAGTAACGTCGCTTGGAATTTTGAAAACTACAACGAAGAAACCAATACACTTACCTTCTCTTATGTAAGTAAAGCCAACGAATTTTATCCTGGAGATGTTACCATAGAAGTAGCCTATACTTTAACAGACGAAAACGAATTAAATATAAAATATAAAGCAACTACTACAGAAGACACGCTTCTAAACCTTACCAATCACGCTTATTTTAACCTTGATGGAATTTCAGGAAATACCCTTGATCAAAAATTACAAATCAACGCTGAAAAATTCTTAGAATTAGATGCAGAAAATATTCCTACAGGAAATTTTATTCCTATGGAAAACCACGCTTTTGATTTCAGAAGTTCTAAAAATGTAGTGGCTGGAATAGACCATTGTTTTGTTTTAAAGAACAATACAGAACCTGCAGCTATTTTAGAAAGTGTGAAAAATGGTGTAACCATGAAGGTTTACACAGACCAACCTGCGGTACAGATTTACGTAGGCGGAAAAACTTCTGATGAACTTCAAAATAAAGAATCGGTAAAATATCACACAGAAAGCGGAATTTGTTTTGAAACTCAAGTCTTTCCAGATGCTCCTAATCACGAAGATTTCCCGAATGCTATTTTAAGAAAAGGCGAAACATACCAACAAAATACAACCTTCCAATTTATAATTTCATAGAAAATGAAAAAGTTAATTTTCTGTTTTTTAACATTAGCACTTATTTCTTGTAGTTCTGGCGGCGATAATCCAGAACCTACTCCTACTCCAATTCCTACAGAAGATAGTTTTATAAGAGCTGCAGATTTATCATTTTTACCAGAAATAGAAGCAGCAGGAGTTTCTTTTAAGTACAATAATACTGTGCAAGAGCCATTACTTACTTTAAAAAATGCTGGAGTAAATTATATTAGAATTCGTCTTTGGAATAATCCTAGTAACGGACACTCTAATTTATCTGAAGTAAAACAACTGGCAACTAAAGTTAGAACCCACGGAATGAAAGTTTGGCTCACCGTTCATTATTCTGATACTTGGGCAGATCCAGGCAATCAAACGAAACCTGTAGCTTGGCAAAATTTAAATTTTTCTGATTTAAAATCAGCGGTAAGCGTTTACACTACACAAGTAGTTACCGAAATAAAACCCGAAATTATACAAATAGGAAATGAAACCAATGATGGATTTCTTTGGCCAGAAGGAAAACTTTCTACCAATGAAACACAATATTTAGAATTAACAAATACTGCTATTTCAAGCGTGAAAACAGCCAATAGTGCTACTAAAATCATGTTGCATTTTGCAGGAATTTCTAATTCAGCAGATTGGTATTTTAATAAAGTTAAAAATCTAAATTATGATTATATAGGCATTTCTTATTATCCTGTATATCATGGAACGTCTTTAACTGATTTAAAAACCAAGCTCACTACACTAAGCCAAACGTATAACAAAAAAATCATTTTGGCAGAAACCTCTTATCCTTTTACACTAAGTTGGAATGATTGGACCAATAATGTGGTGGGACAAAGCAATCAATTGGTTGCAGATTATGACGCTACTGCTTCTGGTCAAAAAAATTATATTCTCGCCATCAAATCATTGGTAAAATCAGTTCCGAATGGTTCTGGATTCTGTTATTGGGGAGGAGAATGGGTTGCCTTCAAAGGAAATCAAGCAACTAACGGCTCTACTTGGGAAAATCAAGCACTTTGGGATTTCAATAATAACGCTTTAGAAGCAATTCAAGCATTTAATAAAGATTAAAACCTTTCAAAAATGCCATTGATCAACATGAAAATTACGCCAACAAAAACCCAAATTCTAAAGAAATTAATCACCCAGAATAATTTAGATTTTTGATACGTAAGAATAGGAAAACTCATCATTACGAAAAAAAGAATACTTAATGAAAAGTAACCTAACATATAATTGGTTTTCGGGATGAAGAAAAGCAACAGAATAGACACCAAAACATTTGCAAAAATCACAAATCCTATAACGATATAACTTACTTTTTTCCCAAAAACATTAGCAATTGTATTATAGCCAAAAACTCTATCTACATTACTCGTCAAGACATCTTTAATCAAATCAATGGTCAACATAATTAAAAATAAAAACGCTGCCATTAAAAATAATTTGTACGAAAAATGCTTGTAATACACCAATAATCCAAAAAAAGGATACAATGTTAAACTCACAAAAGTAAGATTATTAATAATGAGCATTTTGCTCAGTTTATGACTGTAAAACCAAATGATAAACTGATAAATCAAGAAAAATATAAAAATTCTCCAAGAAAGAACCGCAGAAATCCCCAATGAAAAAACATTGAGAATAACATAACTGTACAAGAAATATTTTTCCTTTAAAAAACTTTGTAATCTGCTTCTAAATGGCTTTTCTACTTCATCTTTTTCTTTGTCATAAAAGCGGTTGATAATTCCGCCTGCTGCAATACTCAGCATCGCACAGAAAATAATTCCATGAACTTTATAATCGAAAACAAATTTTCTGAGACTTTCTTCTTGGTTAAAAAGAAAAAAGGTAGAAACATACAACGTAAATGTAAACAATGCCAATACAAAAATCCTTGCTCCTAAAAGCAAACTCACCAATTGAGATAAACGATGAAGAATGGGATTGTTACTCATTTTAATGTAAAGTCGTGAAGTCGTTAATTTGTAAGTCGTAGAATTATAGTCTATAAAGAATTTTTTAAACGACTTTACAAATCATCAACTTTACAAAAACTAAAATCTATAAATCACTTCTTTATTGAAGCCTTCTAGCATTTTGTCTGCTTTTTCGTAATCTTTGGCAAAACCAAGAATATAACCTCCTCCTCCACTTCCGCAGAGTTTCAAGTAATAAGCATTGGTATCAAGACCTTTTTTCCAAGCATTGTAAAGATTGGTAGGAATCATCGGTTTAAAATGAACATAAGCCCATTTAGAAAGGTCTTTCAAGTGTTTGAAAAACGGCGTCATTTCTTTGTTCAAGAAAGTATCAATACAAGCATTATTGTACTTAATGAATTCTTCTTTCAAAGTTTTTCTGAAACCTTCATTTTTCAATTTTTCGAAGAAAATTTGAACCATCGGTCCAGTTTCGCCTACAGAACCAGAATCTATTAAGAAAATTGCACCTTTTCCAGCTTCTTCTTTTGGAATAGAAACTTTGTCTACACTTTCTTTGTTTTCAATGAGAATCGGAAGGTTCATGTAACAAATCAATGGGTCAATTCCCGAAGATTTACCATGAAAATAAGACTCTAATTCTCCGAAAACTTTTTTCAAATCTTTTAACTGATTTTTAGAAATTTCTTCAGGATTGTATTTAATGAAAGAATATTTTTCGAAAATAGCTGCTACTAAAGCTCCAGAACTTCCTACTCCATAACCTTGCGGAATATTAGAATCAAAAAATAATCCTTTTTTGATATCTTTTTTGAAGGCTTCCACATTAATTTTAAAAGCTTCTGGAAGATTTAATTCAGATAAATATTGAGCGTATTTAGATAGAGATTCATTTGATTTTTTTTCGAAATCAGTTTGATTTTCAGAGAATTTAAGTGTGCCTTTGTAGAAACTGTACGGTAAGGTTAATCCTTGAGAATCTTCTATGATTCCGTACTCTCCGAAAAGCAATATTTTAGCGTAAAATAATGGGTTGGTCATTAATCTATTCTATGTTTGGTGTTGCAAAGATAATAAAAAAACTTTTTCTATATAAATATACTGATTTTCAACAAATTTCAGGCCAAATTTTCTGAAAACATTTAATTGAAAACTCATTATAAAAAACATTTCGTTCATACGGAACGCTAAAAATTTGTAATCAACTTTTTACACACATTTCGTTCCTATGGAACGGTAACATCAAATTTTACATTTGATTTTGTTCCTCCGCTTCTTCCATCAACTTAAGATAAGTGATATATCTGCTTTCTAGAATTCCACCCGTTTCTAAAGCCTCTAAAACAGCACATTTTGGCTCGTTGATGTGTTTACAATTATGAAATTTACACTCTCTTCCTTTCTCAAAAATTTCCGGAAAATAATGTTGAATTTCTTCTTTTTCTACGTCTATCATTGCAAATTCTCGAACTCCAGGTGTGTCTATTACAGCACCTCCAAAATGCCAAAAATGCATTTGAGCAAAAGTAGTAGTGTGCTTTCCTTTGTTGTGCGTTTCAGAAATTTCGTTGGTTTTCAATTTCAAATCAGGTTGAAGTGCATTTGCCAAAGTAGATTTTCCAGCTCCAGAATGACCAAAGAAAACGCAAGTTTTATCTTTTAAAATTTCTTGAAGTTTATCTAAATTCAGTTTTTCAGCAGAAGAAACTTGCAACGTTTGATAACCTAAATTTTCGTACATGGTTTGTAATTCCTCAACCAATTCCACTTCTTCGAAATTCAATAAATCAATTTTGTTAAAAAGGATGAGAACTGGAATATTATACGCTTCGCAACACGCTAAAAATCGGTCTAAAAATCCTAAAGACGTTTCTGGAGATTGCAAGGTGAAAATAATACACGCCAAATCGAGATTACTCGCAATAATGTGTGCTTCTTTAGATAAATTCACGGATTTTCTGATGAGATAATTTTTTCGAGGTTCTATTTTGGTAATCCACGCAATATCATCTTTCTCCAATTGAAATTCTACAAAATCACCCACAGCCAAAGGATTGGTGAGTCTGGTTTTTATGAGTTTAAATTTCCCACGAATT
This sequence comes from Cloacibacterium normanense, assembly GCF_003860565.1. Lineage (NCBI taxonomy): Bacteria > Pseudomonadati > Bacteroidota > Flavobacteriia > Flavobacteriales > Weeksellaceae > Cloacibacterium > Cloacibacterium normanense. Next base: position 977,791 of record NZ_CP034157.1, on the reverse strand, counting down.
CTCGCCTCGAAAACTTGCCTAGTTTCCAAATCTAAAACTTGATACCAACTTCCTGTAGATTTTGTGATGAGTCCTTTCAAAACGAATTTCTTTTGTGCAATTTACGAAATCTTCTCACAATAAAAAAACACGCTTTTCGGCGTGTTTTCTTGTTATTTATCAATCATGATATTGTTTTGAACTTCAATGGATTCTTCATGAATCGCTTTGAAAACTTTTTCTATAAAATCTTTGCCCATTCCAGATTCTTCGGCTCTTGCAGAGGCATATTCTGCAATCACTTTCCAACGGTCTGGCTGGAAAATAGCGATATTATTCTCTTTCTTCAACGCTCCAATTTTTTCAGAAATTTTCATTCTGTTTGATAATAATTCTATTAATTGAAAGTCAATATCAGAAATTAAAGCTCTGTGTTTGCCCATTTCTTCATCAAATCCAGAAATATCAGAGTTTCTGATTTGTAGATTTCCTAACATTTCTGCCAAAACTTCTGGCGTAATTTGTTGAGCGGCATCACTCCAAGCTGCATCTGGATTGCAGTGAGATTCTATCATCGCTCCTTCGTAACCTACGTTAAATGCTTCCTGAGTAACATCTGAAAGCAAATCTCTTCTACCACAAATGTGAGAAGGGTCTACAAACATTGGGATATTCGGAAATTGGTGTTTAAAATCTAATGCGATTTGCCAGTTGGGTAAATTTCTATATTTTGTTTTTTGATAAGATGAAAATCCTCTGTGAATAACGCCTAAGTTTTTCACATCTTGACCTAAAAGTCTTTCTAAAGCACCAATCCAAAGTGCTAAATCTGGATTTACCGGATTTTTAACCAAAACAGGTTTATTGGTTCCTTTTAACGCAACAGCAATTTCTTGAACGGTAAAAGGATTTACCGTAGAACGCGCTCCAATCCAAAGAATATCTACATCTGCTTCTAGAGCTGCATAAACGTGATGAGCATTAGCAACTTCGGTTGCTGTTTTGAAACCAAACTCGTCTTTTACTTTTTTAAGCCAATTAAGACCGATAACTCCTACTCCTTCGAAACCATTTGGTTTGGTTCTTGGCTTCCAAATTCCTGCTCTAAAAACGGGAACTTCTGCGCCACTATCTTTCAATCTTTGTGCAGTTTCCATCATTTGTGCTTCTGATTCTGCACTACAAGGTCCTGCTATAATTAATGGTTTCGAGAACTCATTAATCCAATCGTTTTGTAAATCTTTTAAATTCATACTTCGTGATTCTTACAACTTTTATAAAATACAGAACACGCAAAAAGCGTGTTCAATTATGTTCTTTTTTGAAATATTTTTCAAATATAGAAAATTACGACTATTTGTTATTATTTTTTTTCAATATTTTCTTGATTTAGAACCTTTTCGATGTATTTTTCTTTCAGAACATCATAAAAAGCTCTCTTGGTTACAAAATTACAAACCAAAGAAGCGAGAACTGCTCCTAACAGTAGAAAAAAGATGATACTATGTCTGTCTGTCATTTCAAAAATAATAATTGCAGAGGTAAATGGCGCTCTGGTTACTCCTGTAAGAAAAGCAGTCATCCCAATTAAAATCAATAAATTAGCATTATCTCCTGTTAATTGTAACAACTGAGCAATTAACGCTCCAAAACTTGCTCCAGAACTTAATGAAGGGGCAAAAACGCCTCCTGCTCCACCAAAACTGAAAGTAGCAATTAAACCATTCATTCTCAAAAAAGGTAAATACCATTCTACCGATTTATCTGAGGTGAAAAGCAGTCTTTCCATTAATTCTTTCCCAGAACCCATAACTTCGGTTCCGAAAAAATAGATGAAAGTTGCCACAAAAAATCCACAGAAAAAAACAATAAAAACTTGTTGATAGTTTTTCTTAAATCTCTCAAAAAAACTCATCACTGCAATGATAATGCTACACATTTTACTTCCAAAATATCCAGCGACAATAGCCGTAATAAAAATTCCTACAAAAACCAGCCAACCAGAGTAATTGGTTTTAGGATAACCTAGATACAAGTAACTGCCACCAAAACCTTGCGCAGTAAGACCAGCGATGATAACTGCTACAAAAAGTGGAGATTTAATATACTTAATATGAGTTTTGGCTAATTCTTCAATCGCAAAAATAATTCCGCCAAGTGGTGTGTTAAAAGCTGCGGCTAAACCAGAAGCAGCTCCTGCAATCATTACATTTTTTTCGGAAATTGGAACCCACCATTTTGGCAATCTTTTATGAATTTCCACAAAAATAGAACCCGCAATTTGTATGGTTGGACCTTCTCTTCCTGCAATTCCTCCACCAAAAACTTTTACGGCACTTGCTAAAATTTTGATGATGATTATTCTTAAACTCAAAAATCTTTTAACAAGATGATGTGTATTTGGTTTTGACAATTCTACTGAAGCCATGACTTGCGGAATTCCGCTTCCTGCTGAATATTTAGCAAAAGTTCTGACAAAAAACCAAGAAATGAAAAAACTCAAAGGCGTGATGATGAAAATATATAATTTATTCTGATGAAAAATTTCGTGAGACCATTTTTCTGAAAAAGTGAATATTTTACTGTACAAAAATGCTACAAAACCAGTAATAAAAGAAGCCAATAAAAAGGGTAAAAACTGTAGAAACTGCTTTTTGAGGGTAGAATTGGCATAAGTGGTTCTTTGGTATAAGTTTTTAAAATAAGAAAGTAGATTTCTTACAATAAAATTTTTCCGAATGGGAACCAGCAATCTTTTGTGATGAAAATTCATTGAATATTTTTTTACATGATTTGAAGCTTTAAAATTTATTTATACACTTCTACATTTGATTTATTGAGTCTTTTCTCAATCCATTTTTTCAGTTTTATTTGGTCTTCATCTGTAAGATTTTCTGATGATTGATAAATTAGTACAGGTTTTTCAACCAATGAATCACCTTGTGCAAAACTGAGTTCAGAAACATTTATCGCATTAATATTTTGAAACAAAACTTGAGCTTCTTTAAGCAACTGCATATTATCTTCTAAAGATGAAGTTTGACTTTTTAAAGCCAATAATTCTTTATCTCTTTCAGAATTTTTATTGATTTCATTAAGAATATCGTCTTTTAAAACTTCTAAATTTTGGTAATTATTAGCTTTAATAATAAGTTCGGTATTATTTAGACCAATTTCTGAAAGACTTTGGTTCATTTTTTTTATTTCATCTTGAGTAAAATTTCTCTTTAAGAAAGCCAATTCTATTTTTCGAGGATTGCTTAAAAAATTTATTTTTTTGTAAACCAAAGTATTACCTTTTTCTATAAATTCTTTTTCAATAAACTGGTCTGCTTTAATCCTAAATTCCTGTTCTTTATATAATGAATAGGCAAAATAAATACTTGGCAAAAGAACCAGTAAAGAAAGTAGAGTTATCAAATTTTGCACTCTTTTTCTCTCCTTTAAATCTACAAATTTAACCGATGGATATTTAAGAAATTTAACAATTAAAAATGTAGAAATCCCTATAAAAACACAATTAATTGTATAAAGAAATAATGCTCCAAAAAAGAACTTAAAATTACCTGTTGCCAAACTAAAACCTGCTGTACATAATGGTGGCATAAGAGCTGTAGCAATGGCAACCCCAGGAATAGGATTTCCTTTTTCCACTCTAGTTATTGCAATAACACCAGCTAAACCTCCAAAAAATGCAATTAGCACGTCATAAATATTGGGAGATGTTCTGGCTAATAATTCTGATTGAGCTTCTTTGAAAGGACTAATATAAAAATAGATGGTAGAAACTAATAAACTCGCAATGGTAGCAATAAGCAAATTTTTTAATGATTTTTTCAGTAATTCAAAATCAAAAACACCAAGTGCAAAACCAGCGCCTACAATAGGTCCCATCAAAGGAGAAATAAGCATGGCTCCAATCACCACTGCTGTAGAATTTACATTAAGACCTACAGATGCTACAAGAATAGCAGCCATTAGAATCCATAAATTAGAACCAGAAAAAGAAATATTATCTTTTACGTTTTCTAAAACTTTTTGTTTGTTTTCTTCTCCTTTGTGTAAATCTAATAGTCTAAACATGATATGGAATTTTTAACTTAAATCTAACTTCATCAATTCATCTAAATCTTTTAAAACAGGATTAATTTCTACATATTTCTGGAAAATATCTCTTTTCGTTTCTTGTTTTTTGATGAGTTTTTTGTCTTCTCGGTAAGAAACTTCTATTTTGTAGTTATTGACTTTTCTCTTGAAATGATTGAAAAATTGTGCTTGAATTTTCTCAAACTCAGTTTTTACCAAATCTGAAGGATATAAAATCTCCACAACATTTTCTTCCTTTTTATGAAGTTTTGCAGTATTTACGGCAAAATAAGTGACTTGGTCTTTTATAAATAAATCATTTAGAAAAATTTGCCATTCTGTTTGTAAATCTTTTTCGGTGAAGTGATGGTCTGGTAAATCTTCTTCTTTTTTCTGAGGAGTGACAACTACTTCTTCTTCCTCTTTTTTATTGAGCGTAGCAAGAATACTAAATTCTGAAACAATGGTTTTCTTAACAATGGGTTCAGTAATTTTTTGAACGGTTTTTGGAACAGATTCTTCTGTTTTTTTAGTTGACGGTAAAGTTTCTTGTGGTTTTTCTGGAGCTACCTTTGGCTTTTCGGTTTCCTTTTTACGAAAAAGTGGTGCTAGAATTAAGAACTTTTTTTTTTATCATCACTTTTCGCAGCAGTAAGACTGGCCAACTGCATCAAAGCGATTTCTACCGTTAATCTTGGATTTTTAGAATTTTTGTAATTAATATCTGCATGATTACAGATTTCTATAGCATCTATGAGTTGCTGTGCACTCCAATTTTTGCTCTGTTCAGAAAACTTCTGTTTCGTGTTCTCACCTACTTCTATTAGAGCAAGTGTAGAAGCATTCTGAGCCATCATTAAATCACGGAAATGACTTCCCAATCCACCAATAAATAAATGTGGGTCAAAACCTTTTTTAACAATATCATTAAAAGCGGTAAGAATTCCCGGAATGTTATTTTCTTTTGCTAAATCTACAATTTTCAAATATTGATCGTAATCTAGAATATTGAGAACTTCAGCAGCTTTAGCAAGTGTAATATTTTTTTGAGTAAAAGTGGTAAGTCTATCAAAGATAGAAAGTGCATCTCTCAGTGCTCCATCTGCTTTTTGAGCAATTAAGAACAATGCATCATCTTCATAATTTACGCCTTCTTTTTCGGCAATTTTTCTAAGATGTTCCTGTATATCTTCGATGGTGATTCTTTTGAAATCATAAATCTGACATCTTGATAAAATGGTAGGAATAATCTTATGTTTTTCGGTAGTTGCTAAAATAAAAATAGCGTGAGCTGGTGGTTCTTCTAAGGTTTTAAGAAAAGCATTAAATGCCGCTGTAGAGAGCATGTGAACCTCGTCTATAATATAAATTTTATATTTCCCAACTTGTGGAGCAAAACGAACTTGGTCTGTTAAATCTCTAATATCATCTACTGAGTTATTAGAAGCAGCATCTAATTCAAAGATATTATACGCAAATCCGTCTTCTGAGGTAGAACCATCTTTTTCGTTGATTTTTCTAGCCAAAATCCTAGCACAAGTAGTCTTTCCTACACCTCTAGGTCCGCAGAAAAGCAACGCTTGAGCCAACTGACTATTTTCTATGGCGTGTTCTAAGGTATCTGTAACGTGAGATTGCCCTACAACAGTGTCAAACTCTTGCGGACGATATTTTCTTGCGGATACGATAAAATTTTCCATTGGTCAAAAATAGGGAAATAAATGAAATTTTAAAAATTAAAACGACAAAGTTTTTCAAAAAAAACCGCCGTAAAAAATACGACGGTTAGATTTTTATTTACAACATTGGAAATGTTCGGTTTCACAATTTTTTCCTTGAGTGGAACATTCTTTCATACATTCTGTATTACAATTAGTCATAGAAACGGATTTCTTTTGAGAGGCTGAAATCATGGTTTCAATTTTATGTTGTCTGTCTTTTTCTATTTTTTCGGCAAACATAGATGCTAATGTAGGTGCAATAACCAAAGAAACAATTGACATTAACTTAATCAAAATATTCATTGAAGGTCCAGAAGTATCTTTGAACGGATCTCCTACTGTATCTCCTGTTACTGAAGCTTTGTGCATTTCAGAACCTTTGTAATATGTTTCACCATTTACATCTACTCCTTTTTCAAAAGATTTTTTCGCATTATCCCAAGCTCCACCAGCGTTATTTTGAAACATTCCCAGTAAAACTCCACTTGCAGTAGCTCCTGCTAAAAATCCTCCTAAAACTTCAGGCCCCCAAATAAAACCAACTAATAATGGCGTAACAATAGCAATAGAACCTGGTAATAACATTTTTTTGATAGAAGCATCCGTAGAAATAGCAACACATTTATCATATTCTGGTTGCCCAGTTCCTTCTAAAATTCCTGGAATTTCTCTGAACTGTCTTCTTACTTCTTCTACCATTGCCATAGCCGCTTTTCCTACTGCGTTAATCGCTAATGATGAGAAAATAAACGGAATCATTGCCCCAATAAAAAGCCCTGACAGAACATCTGCTTTATAAATATCGATGCCATCAATTCCTGCAATTCCTACAAATGCTGCAAATAATGCTAAAGCTGTAAGTGCTGCTGAAGCAATAGCAAATCCTTTTCCAGTAGCTGCAGTAGTGTTTCCTACAGCATCTAAAATATCTGTTTTTTCTCTTACACTTTTTGGCAATTCACTCATTTCTGCAATTCCACCTGCATTGTCTGCAATTGGTCCGAAAGCATCAATCGCTAATTGCATGGCTGTCGTTGCCATCATTCCAGCAGCAGCAATAGCTACTCCATATAAACCTGCACAAAGATAAGAACCCCAAATTCCCGCAGAAAGTACAATCATAGGTAATAATGTGGATTCCATTCCTACAGAAAGTCCACCAATAATATTAGTTGCGTGTCCCGTAGAAGATTGTTTCACAATACTTGTTACAGGTCTTTTTCCCATTGCTGTGTAATATTCAGTAATGATAGACATCAATGTTCCCACTACTAAACCTACCATAATCGCTCCGAAAACACCCATTCTGGTAAACTCAAAACCTCTTAATGTCATATTTTCAGGAAGAATGAAATTCACTAAAAAATACGAAGCAACCGCTGTTAGAATAATACTTCCCCAGTTCCCAATGTTTAATGCTTTTTGAACTTTTGCAGTAGTATCTTCTGTTTTGTCAGAAATTTTAACAAAGAAAGTTCCTATAATAGAAAATACAATTCCAGTTCCTGCAATAAGCATTGGTAACAGAATTGGAGCGAAACCGCCATAATTATCTACCGATAAAGTTTCTCTTCCCAAAACCATTGTTGCTAAAACAGTAGCCACATAAGAGCCAAATAAATCTGCTCCCATTCCTGCAACATCTCCCACATTATCTCCTACATTATCCGCAATGGTAGCTGGATTTCTAGGATCATCTTCAGGAATACCTGCTTCTACTTTTCCTACTAAATCTGCACCTACATCTGCTGCTTTGGTATAAATACCACCACCAACTCTTGCAAACAAAGCAATAGATTCTGCTCCCAAAGAAAAACCAGTCAATATTTCGATGGCTCTTTCCATTTCGTGAGAGTCTACACTGGCTTCTGGCGCGAAAATTTGTTTAATAATTAAGAATAAAGAACCTAAGCCTAAAACAGCAAGACCTGCAACTCCCATTCCCATTACAGAACCTCCAGTAAAAGAAACTTTAAGCGCTTGAGCTAATGAAGTTTTAGCTGCTTCTGCAGTTCTTACATTTGATTTCGTAGCGATTTTCATTCCTATATAACCTGCTGTAGCCGAAAAAACAGCTCCTACAGCAAATGCTATTCCTATACTCCAATGAGAATTAGCATTGCTAAATCCCATAATTCCCAATAATATACCTACCACAATTACAAAATAAGTTAGGATACGATATTCAGCTTTTAGAAAAGCCATCGCTCCATCTGCAATATGACCACTAATGGTTTTCATTCTGTCATTACCTGCTGGTTGCTTACTTACCCAAGAACTTTGAACGAAGGTGTAAAGTAAGGCTATGACACCAAAAAGAGGTACTAAATAAAATAGTAAATTCATAGAATATTAATTTTTGTTAACAATTGATGGGACTAATATAGTAAAAACAATAACACAAAAAACAAATTTAGATTTAAGATTTTTTAAGTTATGATTTATATCGTAAAGTACTGAAAATAAAACAAAAAAATCTAGCGAATATTCGCTAGATTTTGTAAATTTACTCAAATTTCGGTTTTTACATAATTCCCCCAAATTTGTCAGAATAGTCTTTTTGTGAAGCTACAATTACTTCTTTAGCATGTTCAGCTCCGTATATTTCTTCTATTCTACAAGTTGCTTCTTCGTAAGGAAGATTTTTGTAAGTTAAGAAGTAATGTTTTAGTCTGAAAACTTCAGCTTGTGGTAATTCAGAAATATCTCTGATATGACCATACACTTGATCTCCTACCATTACTGCTACGATTTTATCATCTGCTTCACCTTTGTCAATCATTTTAAAACCGCCAACTGGAATCGCATCCATCAATAAACCTCCAGAATGAATATTGTGTGAACTTAACACTAAAATATCCAATGGATCGTGGTCTCCTTCTGAAACATCTACTGCTCCTTCTCTAATCGCTAATTTTTTAACTTCTTCGTGGCAATACGTTCTAGGAATAAAACCGTATAATGCTGGAATAATATTCGAAAATTTCTGTGGTCTGTCTACTTTTAAATATCCACTTTTTTTGTCTACTTCATACTTAATTGTATCTGCTGGAACTATTTCTATGAAAGTAGTTACCACATTTGGAGCATCATCTCCTGCAGAAACTCCATGCCACGGATGTGCTTTAAAATTTGGAATCATAATTATACTTGTTTCTAATTTTTACAAAGTTAAGATAATAAAATGGCATCTCTTCTTAAATCTTCTATAGTGTTTGCTATAAAATCTTCGCCATTTACATAATTCATTAAAAATATGGTTTTGAAATCTTGTAAACTTGCAGTATTACTAAGACTTTCGTAAGTTTTTCTCATCAACTGAATCACATTATTCTTAGATGCTACAACATTCTCCCAAGAATTTCTAGAAATATACAATTGCTGAGAACTGTTATACTCAAATTCTTCTGTAATATTCTTTTCTAAAAGATAAATAAACTCATGAATCGCTAAGTCTTTATCAAACTTATTCACCAAATTCGATGGTTTTATTCTTTCTAAAAAAAGCGTCATTCTTTCGTAGGCTTGCATTTTTAAATCTCCATTTGCTTTTACCGCCAAAAGTTTTAACTCTTTGTTTTTCAGATTGATATAAGTAAAAACAAATTGTCTCAATAAAAAAATTATTGGGAGCGCAATGATTAATGCAAAAGCATAAGGAAGCATATTTTCAAAATTCATTTTACGAAAAATTGAGGGTGCAAAGATAGGAATAATTATTGTCTAATAAAATACGATTTAAGCAACTGAATCTTAGAGTTTTCTATATAAGGATAAGATTTTACTGCAGCCCTGAAACCTCTAAAATACTCTTCCATGTTTGGTAATTCTCCTCCTTCAAAATCAAAATTTCTTAATTCTATATTTTTTTTAATAGCATAATCAATTAAATTTGATGCTCCATTAAATTTGACTAATTCTTTTAAATTATAAGTTCCTAATAAAACTGATGTATATTTTTCTTGATAAATTGCTATTAAATTTATCAATCTTCCTTTAAAATAAAAGCCATAAAAATCAATCAACTTATTTTCATAAAATCTTTGAATAATCTCCAAAAAACTACTTTTATCTCTTATATTTTCTGCACCAAGCAAGTTATTTTCAATGAATTTTTTAGCATCTTCAAAATATACATTTTCTTTAATTTCAGAAAAATCTGCTACATCAGGATTTAACCTTAGCTTTCTTTTTCTTTTTGGAGAGTATTTATCTCTAATATTCTCGTAAGAATCAGATTCTAAAACAAAATTTTTTCTTCTTTTAAGTTCAGTTTTGAAACTATTTTTTTCATTAAAAGCATAATACCAGACTTTATAATTTTTCTGTAAAAAATCTAAAAAAAGCTCATTTATATCTACAGAATCTTTATGAGAAAAAACACCAAGTTGCTGTGTAAGCTTAGGATTTACCACTATTTTAAGTCCTAATTTTTTAATAAAAGGGACAGGCATTATCGCCTTATAATCATCAAAAACGAGCATATCCCAATTATTTTTAGCAGTAACATCTAGAAATTTTTTTTCAGCAGAATATATTTTTTGTTCAGAATTATCTAAACAATTTTGATATTTCTGCCAATCTATTTCTTCATATTTCAGTCGCTTTATCATAATAAACCTGCTTCTGCGAAACTGTAAAATGAATTTTCGCCAATGATGATATGGTCAAGCAATTTAATATCTAAAATTTCGCCAGCATTTTGAATATTTTTAGTGATTCTAATGTCTGCTTCGCTTGGTCTTAGAACACCTGTTGGATGATTATGCGCCACTATAATATTCGTGGAAAAATTTTCTAAAGCTTCTTTAAAGAGCACTCTCACATCTACATGAGTTGCAGAAATTCCGCCTTTTGAAATTTGAGTTTTTTTAATCACTTGATTTTTCTGGTTCAAGAAAATTACCCAAAACTCTTCTGTTCTGAGGTCGGAAAGATGTGGCAAAAGTATTTTAAAAGCCTGTTCCGAACTTTTGATAATCAATTTTTCAGGAATTTCTTGCGATGCTTTTCTTCTGCCAATTTCCAGCGCTGTAGCAATAGAAATGGCTTTTGCTTCTCCAATTCCTTTGAATTTCATCAAATCTTTTATGGAAAGTAAACTCAGATTCTGCCAATTATTATCTACACTTTTCAAAATTTTCTGAGCGAGTTCTACCGCAGATTCTTCTGTATTTCCACTTCCTAAAATAATCGCCAGTAATTCTGAATCTGAAAGCGCAGATTTACCCTTCAAAAGAAATTTTTCTCTTGGTCTGTCATCTTCAGAAAGGAATTTTATCGACATTTCTTAAGGTAAAGGTAAAGGTTGAGTTAAGACTTGTTTTTTTATAAAATAAGTCCGTCTTTCATGACTAATTTTCTATCGGTACTTTCTGCCAGTTCTTTATTGTGTGTTACAATCACAAAAGTCTGATTATATCTGTCTCTTAAATCAAAAAAAAGTTGATGCAGTGCATCTGCATTTTTGGAATCTAAATTCCCAGTGGGTTCGTCTGCAAAAATAATTTTCGGAGAATTGATTAAAGCTCTGGCTACAGCTACACGTTGCGCTTCACCACCAGAAAGTTCTTTTGGTTTATGCTGAATTCTATGTGCAATGTGTAATTCCTCGAACAAAAGAAATGCTTTGTCCATAGATTCTTTTTCGTTTTTTCCAGAAATTCTCGTTGGCATCAAAACATTTTCTAAAGCTGTAAATTCTGGTAATAACTGATGATGCTGAAATACGAATCCTATGTTTTCATTTCTAAATTTAGAAATTTCCCTGTCATTCATTTTTAGGAATGATTGATCACCAATTGTTAATTCAGTTCCGTATTTATCTATATGAGAAGGCAAATCTAAAGTTCCCAGAATGTGTAGCAAAGTAGATTTACCAGCTCCTGATTCTCCAACAATGGAAACAATTTCGCCTGTTTTTATTTCTAAGTCCACTCCTTTTAGAACTTCTAAATCACCGTAAGATTTGTGAATATTTTTCGCTTTAATCATACTTCAAAAATAGTAAATTGATTTTAGATTTTAGATTTTAGATTTTAGATTTTTTAAAATTTTTAAAATATGGATGCTTTTATAATTTCAAAGAGAAATGAAAATGAAAGATTTAATAAAAAAATACTTTCGCGTAAGTGATTGTAGCTTAAATCCCGCAATGAAATGGCGCGAGCGAAGCGAGCGTAAATGAATGAGGAATTGCCAATAATATTTTTAATATTTTGAAAGGAATTGGCGAATTTCGTTCCTTAATTTGCAGCGAAAAGCACGGTCTTTTTATAAAATAACTTGGGAATTGCAATGGATTTTACAACAAGATACGCCAAAATAAAAAAATCCTTTCAAAAATGAAAGGATTTTAGATATATAAAATTTTAAAATTTTACAGTAACATAGTCAACGGACTTTCTAAATAAGTTTTAAGAGTTTGTAAGAATTGTGCACCTGTAGCGCCATCTACTACTCTATGGTCACAAGCTAAAGAAAGTTTCATAGTATTTCCTACCACGATTTGACCGTTTTTAACCACTGGTTTTTCAATAATTGCACCTACTGAAAGAATACAAGAATTCGGTTGGTTAATAATCGAAGTAAAGGTTTCGATTCCAAACATACCAAGGTTAGAGATAGAGAAAGTAGAACCTTCCATTTCATTCGCTTTAAGACCTTTTGATTTAGCTCTAGAAGCCATATCTTTTACAGATGCAGAAATTTGATTATAATTCATATAATCTGCATTTTTAAGAACTGGAACTACTAAACCATCTGGAATTGCAACTGCTACACCTACGTTGATATTTCCGTGGTGAATGATTTTATCACCTGCCCAAGAAGAATTTACTTGTGGGTGTTTTCTCAATGCTAAAGCAGTAGCTTTAATCACCATATCATTGAAAGAAACCTTAGTATCTGGTAAACTATTCAACTCTTTTCTAGCTTCGATAGCTTTATCCATATTGATTTCTACCATTAAATAATAGTGAGGCGCAGTAAATTTACTTTCAGAAAGTCTTTTTGCGATTACATTTCTTACTTGAGAGTTTACGGTTTCTGTAGTTTCACCTGCTACGAAATTCATAGCCACTTGAGCAGCAGGAGCAGAAGCTACACTTGTAGAAACCGCAGCAGTTTGCTGAACTGGAGCTGCACTTGGTTGATAATTTTCAATATCTTTTTTAACGATTCTTCCGTTGTCTCCACTTCCTTTAACGGTTGAAATATCAATTCCTTTTTCTGAAGCCATTTTTTTAGCTAAAGGAGAGATATTAATTCTTCCGCCAGTAGAAGTTGTAGTAGAAACTGTAGCATTTACTGCTGGTACAGATTCTGTTTTTGGAGCTTCTGTAGCAACTGGAGCAGCAACTTTTCCACCACCTGCAACAATTGCAGAAACATCTGTTCCAGCAGGGCCAATAATGGCTAAAATTTCATCAACATTTGTTGCGTTTCCTTCTGAAACTCCTTGGTAAAGAAGCGTTCCTTTAAATTCTGATTCAAAATCTTGAACCGCTTTATCTGTTTCGATTTCTGCAAGAATATCCCCTTCTTTTACATCATCTCCTACATTTTTGTGCCATTTAGCTACTTTTCCTTCAGTCATGGTATCAGAAAGTCTAGGCATAGTAATTACTTCTACACCTGCAGGAATTTCTGCTGAAACAGCCGAAACTTCTGGTGCAGAAACTGCAACTTCTTCTTTCTTTTCTTCTGTTTGAGGAGCAGAATTACCTCCTGAAACTAAACCAGAAATATCTTCTCCGGCATTTCCTATAATTGCTAAAACGCTATCTACAGGAGAATTATTTCCTTCTTCTGTACCAATGTATAAAAGAGTACCGTTAAATTCTGATTCAAAATCTTGAACGGCTTTATCTGTTTCGATTTCGGCTAAAACATCGCCTTCTTTTACTGTATCACCTACTTTTTTATGCCATTTTGATACTTTTCCCTCGGTCATTGTATCAGAAAGTCTGGGCATTGTAATTACTTCAGCCATAATTTTTATATTGATTTGAGATTCGAGATTCGAGATTCGAGATTTAAAACTCAAAGAATTTCAAACTCAAATTTCAAATTTCAAATGAATTTAAAATTAATTTTCTAATTTATCTAAGAATGGATAGTTTGGTTCAGAATAAACATATTCATAAACTTTTTCTGCACTTGGATATGGAGATTCTTCTGCAAAAGCTTCACATTCTTCTACAAACATTTTAGATTTTTCTTCGATAGTTGCTAATTCTTCTTCAGTAGCCCATTTGTTTTCTAAAATTCTGTTTTTAACTAAAACGATTGGGTCTTCTTCTTTTTTAAGAGCTACTTCTTCTTTAGTTCTATAAGGTTCAGCATCTGACATAGAGTGACCTCTGAATCTGTAAGTTCTAGCTTCTATGAAAGTAGGCCCGTCTCCTCTTCTTGCTCTTTCCACAGCTTCGTAAGCTACTTCTGCTACTTTTTCTGGATCCATAGCATCTACAGGCATACAAGGCATTTCATAACCTAAACCTAACTTGTAGATATCTTCGTGGTTTGCAGTTCTAGAAACTGATGTTCCCATTGCATATTGGTTATTTTCTACCACGAAAACTACTGGAAGTTTCCAGTTCATTGCCATGTTAAAAGTTTCGTGTAAAGCACCCTGTCTTACAGCTCCATCACCAAAATAACAAATGGTAACTCCACCTCTTTCAAAATACTTATCTGCAAATGCAATACCAGCTCCTAATGGAATCTGACCACCTACAATTCCGTGACCTCCGTAGAATCTATGCTCTTTTGAGAAAATGTGCATAGAACCACCTAGTCCGTTAGAAGTTCCCGTAGCTTTACCGCACAATTCAGCCATAATTCTCTTAGGGTCTACTCCCATTGCCATAGGATGAACATGACATCTGTATGCTGTAATCATAGCATCTTTAGTAAGATCCATCGCGTGTACAAATCCTGCAGGAATAGCTTCTTGGCCATTGTATAAGTGTAAAAAACCTCTAATTTTTTGTTTTAGATAAAGAGAACGGCATTTGTCTTCAAACCTTCTCCACATTGTCATATCTGCATACCATTGCAAATAAACTTCTTTAGAAAACTCTTTCATTGATAAGTTTTAATTTGTTGATTTTTCAAAATTTAAAATGCCTTTAAAGAGCATTTTTCTGAATAATATGCAAAAATAGTAAAATTCTTTTGTTTATAAGAAAACTTATGTCACAAATAATGATGATATTTGTTTCTTTAAATATTATATTTTTGAAAAAACATTTATAAATCCATGTCTAAGAAAAATTTTTCTGCTGTTGTATTCCTTTCTAAAGTAATTTCTAACCTACTCAATCCACTTTTTTCACTGTTAATCTTCTTTATTTGTTTTGCATACGTAAAAATGACTTGGGAAGAATCTTTATTCAATATTTTATTGATGATTGCGTTAGTAGTTATTCCTATTTTTTCATGGATTGGCTGGAATGTAAAAAAAGGAAACTACACCAACATGGATGTGTCTGACCGAAAACAGAGAAACGGCCTTTATCTATTTAATTTTATAGTCATTGCAATTTATACAGGGGTTTTGTATTTCACAAAGCAAAGAACAGATTTGCTTTTCATCATTGTTTTTTTATTCATTCTCATGCTGATTATGCACATCAGTAATTTTTTCATCAAAAGTTCTATGCACACCGCTTTTAATGTTTTTGTAACAGCGCTATTCTTTTCTTTGAATCCTATTTTGGGCATTATTTGGTTCGTTCTTACATCATTTGTAGCCATTTCTAGAATTATTCTGAAAAGACACACGCCGAAAGAAGTGATAATGGGAGCATTTATCGCAACAGTGGTTTCTTTAGCTTACTTATATTTTAATATTCAGACATTTCTATAAACTTAAATTTTTCACTACATTTATAACTCAATTTCAAGAATATGGAAAATCTTAAATCCTTGACTTCTGGCGAAGAACAAGTCATGAAAATCATTTGGAAACTTGGCCCTACTTATCTTAAAGACATTATGCTAGCTTTTCCAGAGCCAAAACCACACCAAAACACCGTTTCTACTTTTTTGAAAAATTTGGTTACCAAAAACTATCTAAAACCTGCTTCTGAAGGAAGAATTCATAAATATGAAATCTCTGTAACTCAAGAAAATTATAAAAAAACACTGTTAAAAAACTTCATTCTAAATTTTTACGATAATAATCCTAATGCTTTGTTAGTGGACTTAATGAACGAAGGGATGGTTCAACTATCTATGCCTGAAAAAGAAAAGGAAAAAGACAAAAAGAAGAAAAAGAAAAAGAAAAAATAATTCTGTTGGATAATGGATGTAAATGTGAGAAGTTTATGAAATAGAACACCCTTTTTCCAACTTCAAAGCATACATCATGATTACAAAATTTAAAGAAATCTGGGGAAAAACCGATGATATTATTTTAAGATATCCTATGGTTCTTACCGCAGCGCTTATTGCAGCTATTTCTGCGGTTGTTGCAATAGAAATTGACCATCAAGACAATCAATTTTTAGTAACCAAATTAGCTTTTGCCGGATGTTTGGGAATTTCGCTAATGTTTGGTATTAAAATGCTCTCTCAAAGAATTGGCAAAGGTTTTCTTTTAGAAATTTTGGGAGCAGCATTTTTGGTTTGGTTTTATTTTTATTTACCAAACTCCGAAAAGCAATTTACAGAAGTAAATGGCTTCGTGATTTTTGCGCTGGTCATTTTATCACACTTATTCGTTTCATTTTCAGGATTTTTGAATAAAAAACCAGAACTTAATTTTTGGCAATTCAATAAAAATTTATTCATTAACATTTTTTTAACCGCCGTTTTCACAGGCGTTTTGGTTTTGGGAGTTGTTTTAGCGATTTTGGCGGTTGACAAATTATTTGACTTCAATTTTAACAACAATCTTTACCCTAAAACCATACTATTTTTAGCCATTTCAGGAAGCACTTTCATTTTTCTAATTTTTAACGACAAAGGAATTTTTCAACTCGAAAAAGACGGAAACTACCCTCAAATTCTGAAATTTTTCACACAGTTTGTTCTTATTCCGCTATTATTAATTTATGTAACCATTTTATATTTTTACGCTGGTAAAATATTGATTAACTGGGAATTACCACGAGGCTGGGTTTCTTATCTTATTTTAATTTATTCAGTGGTCGGAATTTTAGCATTGCTTTTGGTTCATCCTCTGAAAGAAGAATCTGCAAAATCTTGGGTAAAAGTTTTCTCCAAAATTTTCTATTACACGCTTATTCCATTATTGGTTTTACTTTTTGTAGCGATTTTTACTAGAATTTTAGAATATGGTTATACAGAACCGAGATATTTCGTTTTGCTATTGGCAATTTGGCTTACCACAGTAGTTTTTTATTTTATTTTTTACAAAAAAGCGACCATTAAATTTGTACCGATTTCACTGTTTATCTTCGGTGTATTTGCATTGATTTTTCCTTATGTTAATGCTTTTTCTACCGCTAAAAGAAGTCAAAAAACAGAATTACAACAGATTCTAACCAAAAACCAACTTTTAGAAAAAGGAAAAATTAATTTTGAAAAAGCGATTCAAGATTCAGTAGCAACTGAAGTTGCAAATAAATTTCAATTTCTGAACGAAAGAAAACAACAAGCATTTCTACTGAGTTTTATCCCAAAAACTCATCTTTCTAAATTCAAAAAAATATTAGAAAAAGAAAGATATATGGTGAACTCAGAAATAAGAATTTCTTTCCAAAACATCATTAAATCGAAAGAAGTTAATGCTTACAAAAGCGATTATCAAGGTGTATTTTCTAACAAAAGAAATTATGATATTCAGAACTACGAAAAACTTATTGTTTTCAGCAATATTGATATTCAAAATGAAGAACAATTAGACGATTATATGCTAAAGACAAAACCAATTAAAGATGGTTATATTTTCTCAGGATATATCATTGATTTAGAATCACCTACTAAAGTTACTAAATCTTATGATTTAACTCCATTTCTCAAAAAACAATTAGAAAAAGATAATGCAGACCAACTCAGTACTCCATTGGAAGAAATCTCTACAGAATTTGATTTGCACCAGTATCATTTAAAAGTATATTTTTCAGAAATCATCAACAATAAAGTCAACAAAAAAGATAATATTTCTGTGAGAGACATGGTCATTTTAGTCAAGAAAAAATAATTCCTATTTACCTCAATAAAAAAGCGACTCATTCCTGAGTCGCTTCATTTTTTTCTTTGAAAAAAGATTGTTTACCAACGGCTTCCACCTCTATCGTTTCCACCTCTGTTATTTCCGTAACCACCTCTGTTTCCGTAACCACCACCTCTGTTGTTATCGAAACTTCTTCTTGGTTTTTCTTCTCTTGGTTTCGCTTCAGAAACATTAAGTTCTTTTCCGTTAAATTCTTTACCGTTAAGAGCTTCAACTGCTTGTTGACCTTCTTCATCACTCATTTCTACGAATCCGAATCCTCTACTTCTACCTGTTTCTTTGTCTGTAATAATTTTGCACGAAGTAACTTCGCCAAATTCTGAAAATAAATCTTGTAACTGATAATCTTTAGTTACGTAATTGATGTTTGAAACAAAAATGTTCATTGTTAAAAAAAATTAAATTAAAATTGTCCTAAATGATTGAATTATAAAAGATGACAAAAAACGAATGAACATTATTTTGAAAAACATTTATAAGAAATCTTTCGCAAGATACAACAATAAATGACATAAACAATTTTTATTTTGGCGTGCCCTATTCCCAAAAGCCTAAACCCCTGTGAAATAGGTCGTTCTACGCTCACTCGCTTCCCGAAAATAAATTTTCGGGAGAGCTCAGACAAATCGCTTCGCACTCACGCAAACTCACGTTATAAAACACCACTCAACCTCAAAAAAACTACTCAACCTTTACATTTACCTTTACCTCTACCTAATTCTAAGGCACTTTATGCCCCAAACTGGCTTCTAAAAGGCTAAACCAATCTTCTATTGTTAAATTTATATCCAGAGATTTTCTAAGAGATTTTATGCTTTCCGCTTTAGATGTTCCTATAATCGGTAAAATTTTAGCAGGATGTTTTAGAAGAAACGCCACCAATAGTTGTGCTTCGTCTGCATTATATTTTTTAGACAAATCACCCAAAACAGATTTTATTCTCGCTGTTCTTTCAGAATCTTCCGCAAAATAACTTCCCATCACACTCCAAGCCATAGGTTGCAACTTTTTCATCATCATTTGGTCAATCGTTCCATCATAAAAAGCTTTGGTTTCCGTCAAAGAAATTTCTACTTGATTAGTCACCAATTGCGGAAAATATTTAGAAATTAAATCAAACTGAGTCACAGAAAAATTACTCACCCCGAAATCTCTTACTTTTCCAGAACTTCTCAAAATTCCGAATGCAGCAGCTATTTCTTCAGGATTCATGAGTGGAGACGGTCTGTGTAATAATAGCAAATCTATATAATCAGTTTTTAGATTTTTCAAACTCTCATCTACCTGATTTAGAATATATTCTTTAGAATAATTATAGTATTTCAACGGAAAGTTCTTCTTTTCACAAGGCATACAAATTCCACATTTGGTAATCAACTGAATTTTTTCTCTGTCAATTTTCATTTCCGAAAAAGCATTCCCAAACAATTCTTCGGTGGTATAACCTCCATAAATATCTGCATGGTCAAAAGTATATAAATCTTCTTCTAATGATGTTTCAATTAGTTTTTGAACCCCAGATTCAGAATGATTAGCGCCCCAAATTCCCCATCGCATTACCCCTACAATAATTTTAGAAAAATCCATAATTTTAATTTTTATCAAAGTTAAAATTATCTCGTCAATTTTTAAGCAATTATTTGTAAAAACAGAACCTTCACATCTATACAATTATAGTTTCCCTCAATACAATTAATGAAAAGAAAGTATTTTAAATTCACACTCAGTTCATATTTATAGCATAATTTTGTGCTTTGAAAATTAATGAAGATGAATTATCACACTAGAAAATGGATTAAACCAGAAGACTTAAACGCCAACCATACTCTTTTTGGAGGCAAATTACTACAATGGATAGACGAAGAGGCTGCACTCTACTCTATTATTCAATTAGAAAATCCCAAAACCGTTACCAAATATATTTCCGAGATTAATTTCGTAAATTCTGCAAAACAAGGAGATATTATAGAAATCGGGATTGAAGTAATCAATTTCGGGAGAACTTCTATTACGCTTAGCTGCGAGGTAAGAAACAAAATGACACACCAAACTATTATTACTATTGACAAAATTGTTTTTGTATCTTTGGATGAAAATGGAAATCCACAACCCCACGGAAAAACCGAAGTGGAATATGTGGAAGACCGATTAGGCAAAGGATAAATGCAAATTTTTATTAAAAATATGGTTTGTAACCGCTGTATTACTGCGGTAGAAGATGTTTTCCGAAATTCTGAAATTGATTTCGTTTCGGTCAATTTGGGTTGGGTGGATATTTCTACAGAAATTTCAAAAAATCAGTTTGAAAAACTCAACGAAAATCTAAAAAAAATTGGTTTTGAAATTCTAGAAGATGCTTCACAGAAACAAATCGAAACCATCAAAAAACTTATTTTAGAAAAAGTTCAGAATCTTGATATTAATGAAGATTTCTTGCTTTCTAAATACCTTTCCGAGCAACTCAACAAAGAATACAGCAGTATTTCTAAGGTTTTTTCACAAACAGAAAACATCACTTTAGAACAATATTTTATCCTTCAAAAAATTGAAAAAGTAAAGGAACTTTTGATATATCGCGAACTTACCCTTTCTCAGATTGCCGATAAATTAGGTTATAAAACGGTTCAACATCTTTCTCAACAATTCAAAAAAATCACAGGATTTTCGCCATCACAATTTCAAGAACTCAAAGAAAAAAAGAGACTTCCGATTGATTTTATTTAGTTCACTATTTATTTTTACTACCTGTTGTACATTTTGAGAATATTTTAACACAAAGTCGCAAATTATTGATATTTAAAACTTTACGCTCTTAAGACGCAAATTTTTAACTTTGTTAAAAATGAAAATCTTTGATTTTCTTGCACCTTAATTTAGCTTAAGACCAATAATTTAATTTTGCGCCCTTGCGTTTTAATTGATAATCAATTATTTAAATTCTTTTTACAAATGCACATCAGGTTTTTACTTTATAAATTTGCGAAATAAAATAGAAACTTCCACGAAGTAAAATGCCTTTGCGAACTTAAAAGCAGTAATTTATTAAAAAATCTTTGCGACTTTGCGTTAAAAACTAAAATCTAAATTTCATAACATTCTACCAAGATTTGATAATGGTTTTTATTTGATTAATTTTGAAATTTGTATCAAAATTAAGAAAGATGAATACCAAAAAATATAATGTTCTAGGAATGTCTTGCGAAGGTTGTCAGAAAAAAATTTCTTCTACTTTAAATGATTTAGAAGGAATAAAAGCAGATGTAAATCTCGCAGGAAATTTTGTTGAAATATCTTCTGAACAAGAAATTGACTTAGAAAAACTTAATTCTGAACTCAAAAATGCAGGAAACTACGTTTTAGAAGACCCAGAAAAACCAAAATCTACAGAATTTATTCCACCTCAAGATAGAGTTTCGCCAAGTTCGGTTTATTATTGCCCGATGGAATGTGAAGGCGATAAAGTCTATTTCGTGCAAGGAAAACGTTGCCCTGTTTGCAATATGTACTGCGTTCCGATTGAAGAAAAAGAAGAAAATCGCAAGAAAGGAATGCATCAGCAGCATCACGAAACTAAACATGAACATCATGTGGAAACTTTTTCAGAAAAATTGGGTGAATATTATTGTCCCATGTTTTGTGAAGGCGATAAAACCTATCCCGAAAATGTAGGTTGCCCAGTTTGCGGAATGGATTTGGTAAAAATCACAGGAAATGACGATGAATCTGAAGATGACACCTATAAAAATCTGCAAAAGAAATTTTGGATTTCGGTTGCTTTTACGCTTCCCGTTTTTATTTTATCAATGGGCGGAATGTTTTTTGAGTTTCCTTTTAGTTCAAGAGTTTCTGGGATTTTACAATTGATTTTCACGCTTCCAGTTGTGTTTTTCACAGGTTGGTTTTTATTCAAAAGAGCTTGGATTTCTTTTAAATCTTGGAATCTTAATATGTTTTCATTAATTGGTTTAGGAGCAAGTGCAGCTTTCGTTTACAGCATTTTCGCATTATTTTTTCCGAGTTTAATTCCTCACGAATTCATGCAAAACCATAACGAAGTTCCGTTGTATTTCGAAGCGGTAGCTGTGATTTTAACTTTGGTGATTTTTGGACAAATGCTGGAAGCAAAAGCCCATCAAAAAACAGGAAATGCGATTAAAGAGTTGATGAATCTTTCGCCAAAAGAAGCACATCTTATTCAGAATAATGTAGAAAAAAATATTCCAATTTCAGAAGTTAAGATTGGAGATATTCTTAAAGTAAAACCAGGAGAAAAAATCCCTGTTGATGGCGAAATCATTGAAGGAAACACAACCATTGACGAAAGCATGATTACTGGAGAACCGATTCCTGCAGAAAAAAAATTAGGCGACAAGGTCACTTCTGGAACCATCAACGGAAACCAAGTTTTCCTCATGAAAACAGAGAAAATTGGTAAAGACACGCTACTTTCTCAAATTATTGAAATGGTCAACTCAGCAAGTCGAAGCAAAGCGCCAATCCAAAAACTCACAGATAAAGTTTCTAAAATTTTTGTTCCCGTTGTGATTGCTATTTCAGTATTAACTTTCATTTTCTGGTACTTTTTCGGGGGAGAAAATCGGGCAATTTTTGCTTTGGTTAATGCTTTGGCGGTTCTCATTGTGGCTTGTCCTTGCACTTTGGGTTTGGCAACGCCAATGTCTGTAATGGTAGGTATTGGAAAAGGTGCGAGAAACGGAATTTTGATTAAAAATGCAGAAGCTTTAGAAAATTTAGAAAAAGTTAACGTAATTATCACCGATAAAACAGGAACTTTAACCGAAGGAAAGCCATCTTTGACACAAATTTTCACAGAAAATATTCCGGAAAATGAAGCAATGCAATTTGCGGCTTCTCTCAATAAAAATTCTGAACATCCACTTTCACAAGCTGTTTTAGATAAAGCTAAATTCTTCGCTTCCGCTCAGAATGACAATTTAAAAGAGGTTAAAAACTTCAAAAATATTTCAGGAAGAGGAATTTTAGGAGAAATTGATGGTAAAAAATTGTTCCTTGGAAATATTCATTATCTCAAAGAAAATAACTTTGAAATTTCTGAAAATTTACTTCAAAAAGCCCAAATTTTAGAAAACGATGCAAATACAGTTTCATATTTAACGATTGATGGAAAAGCTGTTGCTGTTTTTGGCTTTAAAGATAAAATCAAAGAAAATGCAAAATCTGCCATCCAATTTTTAAAAAATAAAGGCATTGAAGTTATCATGATGACGGGAGACAACGAAGCCACTGCAAAACACGTTGCAGAAAATTTGGGCATCAAAAAATATTTTGCGAATTGTCTTCCTCAAGACAAAATAAACGAGGTTAAAAACCTCCAAACTCAAGGAAAAATTGTAGCCATGACTGGCGATGGAATCAATGATGCTCCTGCTCTTGCACAAGCTAATGTAGGAATTGCCATGGGAACAGGAACCGATATCGCGATGAATTCTGCAGAAATTACTTTACTGAAAGGCGATATTTCTGGTGTTGCAAAATCTAAAATTTTGAGCGAAAAAATGATGAAAAATGTAAAAGAAAACTTGTTTTTTGCTTTTGCATACAACACCCTCGGAATTCCGATTGCTGCAGGTTTGCTTTATCCTATTTTTGGCGTTTTATTGTCTCCAATGTTTGCCGCTGCTGCTATGAGTTTTTCTTCGGTTTCGGTGATTGCCAATTCTCTGAGATTGAATAATGTGAAGTTGAAAATTTAATTAAAATTGCAACAAATGCACAAATATTTCATAAATTCGTGTATTAGTGGCAAAACTATAAATTAATGAAAAAGAAACTCGTCGTTTTATCTGGCGCAGGAATTTCTGCGGAAAGCGGAATTTCTACGTTTAGAGATTCTAACGGACTTTGGGAAAATCACAGAATAGAAGATGTAGCTTCGCCAGAAGGTTTTGCCAGAAATCCTCAGTTGGTTTTAGATTTTTATAATTTGAGACGAAGACAACTGAAAGAAGTAAAACCCAATCTCGCTCACGAAATTCTTGCAGAATTAGAACAATATTTTGATATACATATCATCACCCAAAATGTAGATGATTTGCACGAAAGAGCGGGTTCTACAAAAGTGCTACATCTTCATGGTGAACTTAAAAAAGTACGTTCGGTAAATGATGAAACCAAAATTTATGATTGGGAAAATGACTGTAATTTGGGAGATATAGATGAATTTGGAAACCAACTTCGTCCGCATATTGTTTGGTTTGGCGAAATGGTTCCAGAAATGGAAATTGCTGCCGAAATTGCTTCAGAAGCGGATATTTTCATCGTGATAGGAACTTCTATGCAAGTGTATCCAGCTGCTGGATTGATTCATTACGTTCCAAAAAATTGTGAAATTTATGTAATTGATCCTCATTTAGAAAACCAGTTCACCAAACACGAAAATTTCTTGAAAACATCTGCTACAGAAGGAATGAAGATTTTGAGAGAACGATTATTAAAATAAAAAGCGAGATTTATTCTCGCTTTATTTATACCATTTTTTCTTTAACCAAAGACTTGCTTTTACCAATAAAATTAGCACCGGAACTTCTATGAGTGGTCCAATTACTCCTGCAAAAGCTTCTTTAGAATGAATCCCAAAAACGGCTATGGCAACTGCAATCGCGAGTTCAAAATTATTTCCAGTAGCGGTGAAAGAAACCGAAGCGTTTTTATCATAATCTATTCCTAATTTACGATTGATAAAGAAACTGGTGAAAAACATCAAAACAAAATAAATCACCAATGGAATCGCTATTTTAATCACGTCAAAAGGCAATTCTACAATTTTATCGCCTTTTAAACTGAACATCACCACTATTGTAAACAACAATGCATACAAAGTAATGGGCGAAATTTTCGGAACGAAAACTCTATTGTACCACTCTTTTCCTTTTTGAGCAATCAAGAAATATCTTGTCAAAAAACCTGCAACAAAAGGAATTCCCAAATAAATGGCAACACTTATTGCTACATCTTTCATGGGAACTGAAATTTCAAAATTTCCAAAACCTAAATATTGAGGTAAAAAATTAATAAACAACCAAGCGTAAAAACTGTACGTAAACACTTGAAAAATGCTATTTAACGCCACTAACATTGCGGCATATTCACGATTTCCAGAAGCCAAATCATTCCAAACAATCACCATTGCAATACATCTTGCTAAACCAATCAAAATCAATCCAACCATGTAATTGGGTTCGTCTTTTAGGAAAATAATTGCCAAAACGAACATCAAAATCGGACCAATAATCCAATTGAGCAACAAAGAAACTCCCATCGTTTTACGGTCTTTAAAAGCCATAGGCAAAAGACTATAATCTACTTTAGCTAAAGGTGGAAACATCATCAAAATCAAACCAATTGCTAATGGAATATTAGTCGTTCCACTAGAAAACTGATTGATGATTTCTGGAATTGCTGGAATAAATTTTCCGAGCAAAACTCCAAAAATCATTGCTGAAAAAATCCATAATGTTAAATATCTGTCGAGAAATTTTAGTTTGGGTTTCATGTTAATTTTTATGAGTTTGTTTTATGGTTTTCTTAAATTTTCAAAGACAAATTTCATTTCTGTAGCAATTTCTAAACTTCTGTTGAAATATGTTTCATTCATTTCAGGCGTTCCATCAGATTTTTTAGGATCTTCGTACTTTATTGGAATTCTAGCTTCTGCACCGTAAACAATCGGGCAATTTTCGTCTGCAGAATCACACGTGAGAATGGAGGCAAATGCTGATTTCGGGTTAAAATCATCATTATATTTTTTAGAAAAACAAATCACCGCATGTTCATTTTCGGCAAATTTTACTGCATAAACAGGATTTTCAGTTTCTGATAATTTTAAAATTTCAAAACCTTGATTTGTAAGCGTTTCTACAACTTTCGGGAACATGGCTGTCGCTTCTGTTCCACCAGAATAACAAAAAACATTTTCAATGTGATAATAATTCGCCATTGTTTGTGCCCAAATCTGTGAAAGATGGCTCCTTCTGGAATTATGAGTACAAATAAAATTTAATCTAACTTCTTCATTTTTAGATATTTTAGAAGAGATAAATTCAATTAAAGGTTGAAGGATTATTTTTCGTTCCTCCGAAATCCTTTCCGTGGAAAGTTGAGAAATTATTTCTCTAATTTTTATGTTCATGTGTTTATTTTGATAGTTTTAAAATCGAAAAAGCGCCTCTCGTCACCAAGATAAAAATAAGAGTTCCAATGGCTAAATCTGGCATTTTGCTATGTGTAAAATAGACTAAAACCCCAGCAATTATCACTCCTAGATTGATCATCACATCATTATTGGTAAAGATTACACTCGCCTGAATATGTGCTTCTTTGCTTTTACTTTTTTGCAAAAGATAAAGACAAGCTGCGTTTCCTAATAATGCTAAAAACGAAATAAGCATCATCATTTGAAATTCTGGAACTTCTGTTTTTACAAAAAATCTTCGCAAAACTTCTGTTAAACCTAAAATTGCCAAAATCAACTGAAAATATCCGCTGATTTTGGCAACATTTTTCTTTCTTTCAATGGCTTTTCCAACTGCAAATAAAGCCAATAAATACACAAAACTATCTGCCAACATATCTAGACTATCGGCAACTAATCCCATAGAGTTAGACCAAAAACCATAGAAAATTTCTAGCAAAAAAAAGAAAAAATTGATTCCTAAAACACTCCAAAGCAATTGTGTTTGATTTTTGTGTTCTTGGAGTTTTTCTTGCGTAAATTCTGTAGAAATATGCTGTGTATCAAAATTTAGTGTTTCTAATTGTTTGAAAATTTCTTCTTCATTTTCATGATGAAAAACCAATAATTCCCGATTGGGAATATCAAAATCCAAAGCTTCAATCGATTTGAAATTCTGGAGCTTCATTCTGATGATTTGCTCTTCTGAAGGGCAATCCATTTTATGGATTTTGAATTTGGACTTTTTCATTACATAAAGTTACATTTTCTTTTGGAATTCGCAGAAAATAAAGTTTTGTGTGGTTTCAAAAGGTGTTTTATGAACTTCTTCAAAACTATGGAGCAGCGAAAAATCATTTCCGAAAATTTTCAAGAACTTCTCTTTGCTGTATTGTGTAATTTCTAAACCGCTACATTTTAGAGGTCCTGATTCTGAAAAGGTTCCCACAAAATACAGTCCGTTTTCTTTTAAAATATCATTCATCAAAGTAGCATATTTCTGAATATCTTCATCTTTGGTCAAAAAATGAAAACTCGCTCTATCATGTATCACGTCAAACTTTTCTATTGAAGAAAAATCTAAAATATCAGACACTACAAAACGTACTTTTTCTGATTTTTCGCCTAGTCTTTTCTTGATTCTTTCTATTGCATTTTCTGAAATATCAAGTAAAGTAAGACTTTCATAATCTTGCAATAATAGATTATCAATCAAATAACTATCTCCACCACCAATTTCTAAAATCTTGGCAGTTTTTGGAATGTTATTTCTTTCAAAAAATTGTAGAGAAGTTTCAGGTTTCTCTTGATACCAACTTACTTCTGTTTCTTTTTTGGTGGCGAAAACATTTTCCCAATGTTGCTTTTTATTTATTTCCATAGTTTAAAGTAAGCAATCCTTCAAGGATTTAAAAAAAATAATTTAACAACAACCCGAATTTGGAGTACAACAACCCACTACTTTTTCTGCGTAAACAGTGATGCTGTAAATTCTGGTGGTAGAATCTTTATATTGCTGAATTTCTTCTTCGTTCAGGTAATTTTTTAGAATATCATCTGGAACGATAATCGGTTTTTTCTTCTGTAAAGTAATGTTTTTGAAACCAGAATTTTCGATAATTTTCAAATAATCTTCCATTTGAATTGCCGAAGCAACACAACCAGCATACATTTCTGCAGCATTTTTAATTTTTTCGGGTAAATCTCCCACCAAAACAATATCAGAAATCGAAAAATGACCAGTTGGTTTCAAAATTCTTTGAACTTCTGCAAAAGCTTTTGGTTTATTAGGAACCAAATTCATCACGCAATTGCTTACCACAACATCGGCAACATTGCTCATCAAAGGAATATTCTCAATGTCTCCCAAACGGAATTCTACATTATTGAAACCTAATTTATCTGCATTATTTCTAGCTTTTTCTATCATTTCAGGAGTGAAATCTATTCCCACCACTTTTCCAGATTCGCCAGTTTCTGCTCGCGCTACGAAACAATCATTTCCTGCTCCACTTCCTAAATCTACTACGTAATCGCCTTTTTTAATTTTGGCAAATTCTGTTGGCAAACCGCAACCTAATTTTAGGTCTGCATCAGGATTATAACCTTCCAAATGATCATAATCATCCGTCATTATATTGTACACTTCTGTACTGCAACCACCGCTTCCACAACAAGATGAAGCGTTAGTATCTTGGTTTTGTAAAGCGATTTCTGCATATTTTTGCTTTACCATTTCTTTGATTTCTTCGTTAGAATTCATTTTTTTAAATTTTAAAGATAAATTTTAGATATTTTTTTTGAAGCTATTTCCTGCTTTCGCTACTCGCTTTTTTATTTTTAGATTCTTCGACTCCGCTCACATTGAAAAAATAAAAAGAGCTCAAACATACCGCTCAATCAGGGCTAGTTCCGTTTTCGTTATCAAAAGAACATTAGCAACAAGATTTCTGTTTTTCTATTTTTCTGAAAATTTCAGAAATAAAATGCTCCATTTTCTTCAATGTATCTGGATTAATACAATAGCAAATCGCTTTTCCATCAATTTCCCCTTGTATAATTCCTGCATTTTTCAGTTCTTTAAGATGTTGAGAAACTGTAGGTTGTGCCAATTTTATCTCGTCTACAATATCATTACAAATACAAGTATCAACAGAAAGTAAATATTCTACAATCGCAATTCTAGCAGGATGAGAAAGCGCTTTCATTAATTTTGCCACTTCATTTTGTTCTTCTGTAAAATGCTCAGTTTTAGAAATTCCCATATTTTTATATTTTCATATTGTAATATTACGATATATAATTTTCTAAACCAAAATTTTCTTCATAAATTTGAAAAAGAAATTCAAAATCATGTCTATTCAAGAAAATTACCATAAAATAAAAGCCCAAATTCCAGCAAACGTAGAATTAGTTGCTGTTTCTAAATTTCATCCTGTGGAAAAAATACAAGAAGTTTATGATTGCGGACAAAAAGTTTTCGGAGAAAATAAAGTACAAGAGCTTTTAACCAAAGTAAACGAACTTCCTGCTGATATTCAATGGCATTTAATTGGTCATTTACAAACCAATAAAGTAAAATATATTGCTCCTTTTATAGATACCATACAAAGTGTAGATTCTGAAAAAATATTATTAGAAATCAACAAAGAAGCAGTAAAAAACAATAGAAAAATTAAAGTTTTACTTCAAGTAAAAATCGCCGAAGAAGAAACCAAATATGGTCTTGAAATCGCTGAAGCCAAAGAAATTTTCAGTAATTATTTAGAACATCAATACCCAAATATTGAAATTCTTGGTTTGATGGGAATGGCAACATTCACAGACAACAAAAATCAAGTTAAATCAGAGTTTTTAGTTCTAAAATCTCTATTCGATGAACTTTCAACCTTCAGAAAACTCGAAACACTTTCTATGGGAATGAGTGACGATTTTGCACTTGCAATAGAATGTGGTTCTACTTCTGTAAGAATAGGTTCTGCCATTTTTGGAGTGAGAAATTATTAATCTTGGTATAAAATTTGGAAATCTTTATGTAAAATTCTATAAAATTAAATTCCAATATTATTTGTTAAATTTGCCTTATGCAAAAAGTATTAATCGTAGAAGACGAAAAAGCAATTTCTGGTGTACTGCACAGTATTTTATCAGATGAATTAACCAATTACGAAGTTTTGGTTGCAGAAGATGGTTTAGAAGCCTACAAACTCATCGAAAAAGATGATTTTGCATTGGTGATTTCAGATATAAAAATGCCAAAACTTTCTGGTACAGAACTTTTGAAACAAGCACTTCAATTAAAACCAGACACTACTTTTGTCATGATTTCTGGCCATGCTGATATTGATACTGCTGTAAATTCTTTAAGAGATGGCGCTTACGATTTTATTTCAAAACCTATTGATATTAATAGATTGATTACAAGCGTAAGAAATGCTCTTGACCGTAAAAATTTGGTTCAAACCACTAAAGTTCTTCAAAAAGAGAATACTCAACTCAAGAAAAAAGTCAACAAAAAATACCAAATGATTGGTACTTCTGAAGCGCTTTCTAAAATTCAAAATATGATTGAAAAAGTAGCTGCTACAGATGCAAGAGTTCTCATTACGGGTCCAAATGGTGCTGGTAAAGAACTGGTAGCCCATTCTATTCATGCACAAAGTGAAAGAAGCAGAGGACCAATGATTGAGGTAAACTGTGCGGCAATTCCATCAGAATTAATAGAATCTGAGCTTTTCGGTCACGTAAAAGGTTCATTTACAGGCGCTATAAAAGACAAACAAGGTAAATTTGAATTAGCAAATGGAGGAACTATTTTCCTTGACGAAATTGGCGACATGAGTTTGGTTGCACAAGCCAAAGTTCTTCGTGCGCTTCAGGAAAGCAGAGTTTCACCAGTAGGAAGTGACAAAGAAATAAAAGTAGATGTAAGAGTGGTTGCTGCAACCAATAAAAATCTACAAAAAGAAATAGAAGACGGAAAATTCAGAGAAGATTTATATCACAGACTTTCTGTGATAGAAATTTATGTACCACCATTAGATGCTAGAAAGGAAGACATTCCGCTTTTGGTAGAACATTTTGCTCAAATCATTGCAGATGAACAAGGAAATGCAGTTAGAAAATTTGATGATAAAGCGATAAAAGCACTTCAAAATTTCTCTTGGACAGGAAACATTCGTGAGCTGAGAAACGTAGTAGAGCGTTTAATCATTTTGGGCGGAAATCCTGTAACAGCAGAAGATGTAGCTGCTTTTGTAAGAAAATAGTATGTTAGATTTAGATCTTAGACACTAGAAAAATTTAATAAATTTATACACTAAACCACGCGATTTTGCGTGGTTTTTGTTATTTTTAAACATTGAAAATATTTTATTCATGAAAAAAATCGGTTTATTTCTTTTAGTTTTTAGTCAAATCAGCTTTGCACAAACTTTCACCAAAAAAGATACTTTAAAAGGTTCTGATACGGCGTTTAGAAATTTTTGGGACGTCAAAAAATATGAACTCAGTGTAGAACCTAATATTCAGGATCAATCAGTCAGCGGGAAAAACACCATTTTCTTTGAAATTACCAAAGATGTAGAAAACCCTACGTTTCAATTAGACCTTCAAAAGCCTATGAATTCTAAAAATTTCATGGGAAATTTTAATTATACCCAAGTAAAAACTGAAGACGATTTCATTTTTATAGAAACTCAACAAAGTTTCAAAAAAGGAGAAAGATATTACATGATTTTAGAATATTTCGGGAATCCTAGAATCGCAAAACACGCACCTTGGGATGGTGGTTGGGTTTTCACCAAAGATGAACAAGGAAATCCTTGGATTTCTGTAGCGCAAGAAGGAGACGGAACCAGCCTTTGGTTACCTTCAAAAGACATTTGGAATGATGAGCCAGATGAAGGCATAGAAATGAAAATTATTACGCCAAAAGATTTAATAGGAGTTGGAAACGGCAAATTAATCTCTCAAACCGTAGAAAAAGGCAAAAATGTTTTCACTTGGGAAGTCAAAAACCCTATCAATCTTTACAGCATTGTTCCTACCATTGGGAAATTTGAACATTTTTCTGAAATTTATGATGGCGAAAAAGGTAAACTTGATTGCGATTATTATGTACTTTCTTACAATTTAGATAAAGCCAAAAAACAATTTACTCAGGTAAAACCCATGCTTCAAGCGTTTGAATATTGGTTTGGAGCTTATCCTTTCTATGAAGATGGTTATAAATTGGTAGAAACGCCTTATTTAGGAATGGAACATCAGTCTAATGTAGCTTACGGAAATCATTATTTAAATGGTTATCTTGGTAGAGATTTATCTGGAACTGGAGTTGGATTAAATTGGGATTTCATCATTATTCATGAATCTGGTCACGAATGGTTTGCGAACAACATCACCGCAAAAGATCAAGCTGACATGTGGATTCATGAAGGTTTTACTTGTTACTCAGAAACGCTTTTTACTCAAAATTATTTGAACATAGAAAAAGCAGAATTGTACATTAAAGGAATCAGACAAAATATTGAAAACGACAAGCCTATTATCGGGAAATACGGTGTAAGAAACGAAGGAAGTGGTGACATGTATTACAAAGGTGCAAACATGCTTCACACGATTAGAACTGCGATAAATAATGATGAAAAATTCAGACAAATTTTAAGAGGAATTGGTAAAGATTTTTATCATCAAACAGTAACTACTCAGCAAATTGAAAATTATATTTCTGAAAAATCTGGAATAAATTTCTCCACTGTTTTTGACCAATATTTAAGAACTACTCAAATTCCAACTTTAGAATTTTCTCAAAACGGAAAAACGTTAAAATACAGATGGACGAATACTGTAGAAGGTTTCAACTTGCCTATTAGAATAGAGAATACAACTCTAACTCCAACCAAAGATTGGCAAACTATTAAACTGAAAGACAAAAAAGAGGTGAAGTTTAATGATAATTATTTTGTGGAATTTGTGAAGATTTAAAACTACTTGACATGGATTGGAGATTCAATACAATTTGGTTTGATAAAATTGAAAATAATCTATTATTTAGTAAGGATTATAAAAAAAATCAACTTTTATCTAACAATGATAACCCTTTTAATTCCGAATATTTCATTTTTTGGTACATGAAAGAAAAAAATCTAAATGATTTAATAGATTATAAGAACATTAAATATCTTGAATTAAATTCATCTAGTTTAAAAAATTTTGAAACATTTCAAAATATTCAAACAATAAAAAGATTAGATTTACACTATTGCACAAAATTGTTAACAGATTTTGGAATTTCTAAATTAAAAAATAGTCTTCAAATTTTACATGTAAATCAATCAAAAAAATTTACATTTAAAACAGAGCTAATTGAACTGAAAAATTTAAAAGTACTTTCATTAAATAACTGCGGAGAAATAGAAAATCTTGATTTTTTAGAAAACCTTCCAGATTTAATTGATTTTAGATTTGTCAATACCAATATTAAAAGCGGTGACTTAAATCCTATAATAAAACATAAAAAAATTAAATCTGTAGGATTTTTAAATAAGAGACATTATAGTCATAAAACTGAAGAAATAGAAAAAATACTTAATGAAAAGAAAACTGATTTAAAAATTATTAATGAATTTAAAGATGATTTCTTTACCTTTAGATATGATTTCTAAAACCTTCGGCTCCTAACGGAGCCGAACTTATTTTCTTTTTGCAAATTTTCTACAAACCTTCAATTCCTACGGAATTATAAATTAGTACAATAAACTCGGAACGTGAAACCCGAAACTTGAAACAAAAATTCTACGCTTTCAGCACAATTCTAAAAGTAGTTCCCTTTCCTACTTCGGATTCTGCTATTTTGATGTCACCATTGTGATATTCGTTGATGACACGTTTTGCCAAAGACAAACCGAGACCCCAACCTCTTTTTTTAGTAGAATAACCTGGCTTGAAAGCACTTCTCATTTGCGTATTGGTCATTCCAGAGCCAGAATCTTTTACATCTATTAAAACGTAATTATTTTTAGAATAAAGAGAAATTTCCAGTTTTCCCTCTCCTCTCATCGCATCTACCGCATTTTTCACAAGGTTTTCAATCACCCAACTCATCAAAATTCTATTGTGAGGAATCAATATTTCTCTTGCGGGAACTTTGAGTTCAAAATTCACTTTTCTGGAAATTCTAGATTTCAAATAATCAAAGTTTTGTTGAACCGTTTCCTTTAAATTCAAGTCATTCAATTCTGGAACCGAACCAATTTTCGAAAAACGCTCAGAAATGGTTTTTAAACGATTGATATCTTTATTGATTTCCCGTAAACCATCGTCATTTCTATTGGCATCGAGTTTCATCACTTCTACCCAACCAATCATAGAAGAAAGCGGAGTTCCGATTTGGTGAGCAGTTTCTTTAGCTAAACCAGCCCACAACATGGATTCATCTGATTTTTTGATGGTGCGCAAAAACCAAAAAGAAAATAAAAGATACAAGCCAATAAACAAACCTAATGCATAAGGATAATAACGCAAATAATTGAGTAAATCTGAGTTGTCGTAAAACACGAATTGGTTATTAAAATTGGGCAACTGAATTTCAAATGGAGGATATTTATCATCCATTTCGTCTATTTTCTGTTTCAGTTTTTCGGGATTGTTTAAGATTTCTTCGTCGATGTTTTTACTTTCAATCAGATTTCTATTTTTATCGGTAATAATGATGGGAATGTCTTTATTTTCGTCGATAACATTGAGTGACAAGTCATTCAATCGAGAATCTACATTATTGTCTTGAAGATATTTTACCGCAGTAGCAAGCGATTTTATCCTGTCGGTTTCTTTTTTCCTAAGATGATTGATTAAGAAATTAGAAGAAACAGCCAATCCTGCAACTATTATCGTTAATAGCACAAACACAAACCAGTTGTTTATCTTAGAAATAAAGTTGTTTCTCAAGAATTTATAATTTAAAATTTAATTTTTCAGAATTATTTCAAGTGATTCAAAACTTTATACAGCGCATCACTCAAATCATTGGCTTGATAATTATTCATAATAATTGCAAAAACATATTTTTGACCAGATTTAGAAGTATGATAACCTGCAAAAGCTCTGCAATCTTTTATACTTCCGCTTTTCATTTTCATACCATTTCCTTGCACTGGAAATCCTTCAAAATATTCAGAAAACCAAGGTTGTTTTTTTGCCCAAATCAAAGCTAAAACTTCGGCTCTCGTTGAAGCATAATTTTGCGGAGACAATCCACTTCCATCTACAAAATTAATCATTCTCTCATCTATTCCACGTTGTTTCCAGAAATTTTTAAGGTATTTCATTCCAATTTCAAAAGATGAATTTCCTGTTTTTTCTTTAGCCATAGTTTTCACAAAAGTTTCCCCGTAGAGATTGATGCTTTTTTTCAGAAACCAAAAGACCATTTTATCTAAAGTAGGCGACAAATATTCTAAAATCACTTTATTTTTAGGAAATGCTAAAGGATTTTGACCTTCAATTAATCTTTCAGAATTGATGATGATTTTTCCGTTAAAAGCAATATTTTGTTTATTTAATTCTGCCACAATTTCTAGCGCCAATTGTTTTGGTGGATTAGGTGTAGCTCCAGAAATCGTTATATTTTTTGCAGGAAGCGTGCCCGTTACATGCGCCACATCATTATAAGGAGTCGTAAAAATGATACTTCTGTCAGAAGTTCCTTCTGTTTTTGCATCATTCACAAAATGTACACCTTCTAAATTGATATTGAAATTTTTAAAATCTTTACCAAAAGTATTGATGTCAAATTGGTTTTCTCTCCAATTTACGCCCCAAACTCCAGCTCCGTAATAATTCCCAATGTCATTATAAGGCCATCCTCCAGGAATTTTTTGAAAATCAAAGTACGAATCATCTATAACCAAATCTCCAGGAATTTCTTTGATATTTCTAGACTTGAGTGTTTCTATGATTTTTGAAATAAAATGTTCTGGTTTATAACCATCATATCGCCAACTTCCCAAAGTAGGATCTCCATTTGAAAAAATATACAGATTTTTATCGAAGGCTATTTGAGTTTTGTATTGATAATTCTTTCCTAAAGTCTCTAAAGCCGCTGCAGCTGTAAAGATTTTCATGGTAGAAGCGGTAGACAATCCTTTGTTTCCTTGATATCCATAAACAAAATTTCCGCTTTCATTTGCTACATAAAAAGAAAGATTCCCAGAATACATAGGAGAAGACGCCAAAAGTGACTGAACTGCTTTATCTAAATTCTGTGTAACCGACTGTGAATAAAATATTTGCAAGCAAAAAACCGTTATAAAGGCAAAAAATTTCTTCATAAAGAATAATTGTTTTTTCAAATATAAAGAAAATAAAATGGATTACTTCCTCCTAAATAATTAAAAAAACAAAGAAATAAATGATTTATTAGCAATGTCAATTTATTAAACAATTATTTAATTAATAAAATAAAAAATGATTTTTGTCAATTTTATATTAAATTTTTATTTTTTAACATTTTATTATCATTTTTTTAGCGTATATTTAAATCATAATTAACCGACTAAAATTTTTAAAATTATGTCATACACAATTGTAGGGCTCTTCGGAAGCCAAGACCAAGCAAAAGCAGTTTCTGAAAGTTTAGAAAAAAAAGGTTTCAAAGACTCTGATTACATTGTTTACCTTAACCAAAGTAAACCAGTAGAAAAATCTTTTTGGAGCAAACTATTCACTGATGACATAGACCAAGAAGCTACCGCTGTAGATTCTTTGATAACTAGTGTGGCGATTAATAATGACACTGAATTACAATTAGCAAAAGACGCTTTCAGAGAAAACAAAGTAGTAAACACTTATGAATTACCCGAAGTAGATTTTGCAGAAGCAGTAGATTTAGATTACATTAAAAAAGTAGTTGCCCTAAAAGCAAAAGCGCTTATTTACGCGATGCCAGAAATTAAAACTTCTCATTCTGAAATGAGCACAGGAATAAATTCTGAAGTAAGTTCAAACACATAATTCTTCATATCAAATTAATTTTTCATACGAAGCCCGAAATTTATTTTCGGGTTTTCTTTTTAGGATTTACAGTTAAGCTTTTATCTTAAAGCTTTTTTTTGTATTTTCGTAATATTAAAGAGGCTCAAAGATGGTTTATGATTTAGAAAAAGAAAATAAAGAAATTCAGTATCGCTATAAAGATTTAATCTCTAATACGTACAGAACTCTTGATGAAGAACAGAATAAACTCATCAGGAAAGCATTTGATATTGCTTTAGACGCTCACAAAGACCAAAGAAGAAAAACGGGCGAACCTTACATCTATCACCCTATCGAAGTGGCAAAAATTGTTGCCAATGAAATCGGTTTAGGAGCCACTTCTATTGCTTGCGCATTGCTTCATGACGTGATTGAAGATTCTGAATATACTTATGAAGACATCAAGAAAATTTTTGGTCAAAAAATAGCAAATATTGTTAACGGATTGACTAAAATTTCGGTAATGAACCATCAAAACATTTCGGTTCAGTCTGAAAATTACAGAAAATTACTTTTAACGCTTTCCGAAGATTTCCGCGTGATTCTCATCAAAATTGCAGACAGACTGCACAATATGAGAACTCTTGAAAGCATGAGAGATGATAAACAAAAGAAAATCGCCTCAGAAACGGTTTACATTTACGCTCCTCTTGCTCACAGATTAGGACTTTATAACATAAAATCAGAACTTGAAGATTTATCTTTAAAATACAACAATCCAGATGTTTATTACGACATTGCCAATAAATTAGAACTTGCCAAAGATAATCGCGAGAAATATGTAGAAGAGTTCAAAAAAGAAGTTTCGGAGCAACTTAAAGAAGAGCATCTCAATTTTACCATCAAAGGAAGAGCTAAAGCCATCAATTCTATTTATAGAAAAATGCTGAAGCAAAACGTACCTTTTGAAGAGGTTTTTGACAATTACGCAATTAGAATTATTTATAAATCAGACGCTAAAAACGAAAAATTCATCGCTTGGAAAATCTATTCCATCGTTACCGATTTATACCACAGTAATCCACAAAGAATGCGCGACTGGATTACCAATCCACGTTCTACAGGTTATGAAAGTTTACATTTGACCG
The DNA here is from genome assembly GCF_003860565.1 of Cloacibacterium normanense. NCBI lineage: Bacteria > Pseudomonadati > Bacteroidota > Flavobacteriia > Flavobacteriales > Weeksellaceae > Cloacibacterium > Cloacibacterium normanense. Next base: position 939,964 of record NZ_CP034157.1, on the reverse strand, counting down.
TTTTAGGTCCTGACAAAAAATGGATTGAAGTTCAAATTCGTTCTGAAAGAATGGACGAAATCGCTGAAAAAGGTGTTGCAGCCCATTATAAATACAAAGAAGGTTTCAAACAAAACAGTGACGATAGAAACTTCGAACAATGGGTTTCTCAGATTAGAGAAGTCATCGAACAACAACAAAACCTTTCTACCACTGAACTTTTGGATAATATTAAACTTAACCTTTATTCCAAAGAAGTTTTTGTTTTCACACCAAAAGGAGAAATTAAAATTTTACCAGTGGGTTCTACAGCTCTGGATTTTGCGTTTTCGGTTCACACCGATTTGGGAATGAAATGTTTAGGCGCAAAAATCAATGGAAAACTGGTTCCTATTTCTTACGTTTTGCAAAACGGTGACCAAATAGACATTCTTTCTTCTCAAAATCAAAAACCAAAGCAAGATTGGTTAGATATCGTTATCACTTCTAAAGCAAAATCTAGAATCAAAGCCGCGCTTAACTCCGAAAAAAACGGACAAGTTGCAGAAGGAAAAGAAATTTTCCAAAGAAAATTAAGACACGCAAAACTTAACTTTTCCGAGGAAGAAGTGAATAATATTCAGAAATTTTTTAATCATAAAACCTCTCAAGATTTATTTTTAAAATTCTACGATGGTACTTATGATACAACAGATTTAAAAAAATATGCCGATTCTAAAAGTGCTCTGAAAAATTTCTTCCAGAGATTTAGAAAATCATCCAACATCAATACTGCTCACGAAGAAAGTCCAACCTCAGATTTAGACTTAATCGTTTTCGGTAAAGATGAAGAAAAACTGAATTATAGCTTTGCCAAATGTTGTACCGTAATTCCAGGGGATAAAATTTTTGGATTTATCACGATTTCAGACGGAATTAAAGTTCATAATGACAATTGTCCTAATGCGATTAACCTTAGAGCCAATTACGATTATAGAGTTATGCCTGCAAAATGGGTTAATGAACAACGTTACAGCAGCAGAGTGAGAATACAAATCGAAGGAATCGACAGAAAAGGATTGGTTAATGACATTACTGAAGTGATAAGTAATGCCATGAATATTGATATGAAAAGTATTTCTATCGAAAGTAATGACGGTATTTTCTTAGGAACCATCACGCTAGAAGTTAAAAACAAAAGCCAACTAGAAGAAACACTAAAACAACTCAGAAATGTACTGAGTGTAACCCAAGTAAAAAGAATATAAATATGCTGATTACCAATTATTTTAAAAAATTTTTCCAAATAGCACAATCTTCAGGAAATTTATTGATTATCTGTGTTATCGTTTCATTAATGATTGCCAACTCTAGTTTAGGAGATGATTTTCAAAATCTGTTAAATTATCCAATTGGACCTTATTCTACAAGTCTTTGGATTAATGATGGTTTAATGGCAATTTTCTTCTTATTGGTAGGTTTAGAAATTAAACGTGAACTCATAGAAGGAGAACTTTCTAGCCTTAAAAACGCATCTCTTCCTATTTTTGCAGCAATTGGTGGAATGGTTGTTCCTGCATTAATCTTCGTATTTTTTAATTACGGAACAGAATACCAAAATGGTTGGGGAATTCCTATGGCAACAGATATTGCCTTTTCTCTCGCTATTATTTCAATGCTGGGGAAAAGAGTTCCCGCTTCTGTTAAAATTTTCCTTACTGCTCTAGCTATTGTAGACGATTTGGGAGCAATTGTTGTGATTGCGATTTTTTATACAGAGAAATTAGAATTCACATATTTAGCTTTGAGTGGTGCAGTTTTACTTCTTTTAATTCTTTTAAATTTTTTCAAAGTTAAAAAACATATTTTCTACATCATTCCAGGATTATTTTTATGGCATTTTATGCATCACAGTGGCATTCATGCTACTATCGCAGGGGTTTTATTGGCATTTACAATTCCTACAAATGAAAGCACTACAGAAATCTCGCCTTTAGAAAAATTAGAAGAAAAATTACACTTACCTGTTAATTATTTCATCATGCCGATTTTCGCATTAGCGAATACTAATATTCAGTTTAAAAGCGGAATGATAGAGGGATTATTTAGCAATTTCGGCTACGGAATTATTCTAGGTTTAGTTCTAGGAAAGGTAGTAGGAATCAATCTTTTTTCCTTCATTGCCATCAAATTAAAACTAAGCGATTTACCTAAAAAAAGCAATTGGTCTCAAATGATTGGTGCAGGTTTATTAGCAGGAATTGGTTTTACCATGTCTATTTTCATCGCGTTGCTTTCTTACAAAGGACACACCGAAATACAAGACGAAGCTAAATTTGCGATTTTGGTAGCTTCTGCTATTTCTGGATTTTCTGGTTACTTTTTACTGAAACTTTTAGCTAAAAAGAAAGTCACAATTTCTGATTATAAAGAAAATATTTAAGCATAAAAAAGGGTTTCTAAAATTTAGAACCCCTTTTTTGTTCTAAGGCTTACCTCTTTCGTATTGTGGTGGGAAGAAACTTACTTCATTATTTTCCCAAGAACTTTTTGCTACAAAATATGGATTTCTCAGAAGTTCTCTTGCTAACAAAATTACATCTGCTTCATCTTTTTGCAAAATTTCTTCGGCTTGAGTTGCATTGGTAATCAAGCCGACTGCACCAGTTTTTACTTCTGCTTCTTTCTTGATTTGATGAGAAAAAGGAACTTGATAACCAGAAAAAACATTGATTTTAGCACCAGAAATATTTCCACCGCTAGAAACATCAATTAAATCTACACCTTTTTCTTTCAAAATTTTAGAAAGCGCTACGGAATCTTCTACATTCCAACCGTTTTCAGCGTATTCAGTTGCAGAAATTCTTACAAACAAAGGAACATTATCGTTGAGAACTTCATTCACAGCCTCTACAATTTCTAGTAAAATTCTCGCTCGGTTTTCTAAACTTCCGCCGTATTCGTCAGTTCTCACATTACTTAAAGGAGATAAAAACTGAGAAATTAAATAACCATGTGCAGCATGAATTTCAATCACATCAAAACCTGCTTTCACACTTCTTACTGCAGCTTCTTTAAAAGCGTTTACCAATTCTGAAATTTCAGATTTTGACAAAGCATGAGGTGTTCTTTCACCTTCTAGATAAGGAATTTCTGAAGGAGCAACTGTAATCCAACCGTTTTCTTCTAAAGAAGTTTGTTTGCCATTCCAAGTAGAAGCTTTTCTACCAGCATGACCTAATTGAATCCCAATTTTGGTTTCTGTATTTTGATGGATGAATTCTACGATTTTTTTCCATGCTTCAGCTTGTTCATCATTCCAAATTCCGGCACATTTATCCGTAATTCTACCTTCTGGAACTACACCAGTCGCTTCTGCAATGATTAATCCTACTCCACCAAAAGCGCGAGTTGCATAATGTACCAAGTGAAAATCATTCACTACGCCATTTTCTGCAGAATACATACACATAGGCGCCATGACTACTCTGTTTTTTATTTCTAAATTTCTAAACTTAATTGGGGTAAAAAGTTTCATATTTATAAAATTAATTTGAGCCCAAATTTATCATTTTTACGCAGAAAATCACGATTAATTCTTTGGTTTCACAAAATTTTTGTAATTTTACTTTCCGATTTTTTTAAAATGGAAAAAGAATTAAGAATTAAATTTTCTCAAATAGAAAGAAACGAACTTTCAGACATAGAGAAAACCCTTCATGAAGCAGCTATCAATGCTAGAAAAAACGCTTATGCTCCCTATTCTCATTTCAATGTAGGTTGCGCTGTTCTTCTGGAAAACGGAGAAATTGTTACCGGTAACAACCAAGAAAACGCAGCTTATCCTTCTGGTTTATGTGCAGAAAGAGTCACAGTTTTTAATATAGGTGCCAATTATCCGAACGTAAAAATTAAAAAATTATACGTTATTGGTGGACCATCTAGAGAAGAGACTTTTACTACTGCCACTCCACCTTGTGGTGCATGCAGACAGAGCTTACTAGAATATGAGACGAAGCAAAATGAGCCGATAGAAATTTATTTTTCTGGAATTGATGGAGCGGTTTATAAATGTGATTCGATTAAAGATTTACTTCCGTTCTCGTTTGATGCTTCTTTTTTATAAAATCTAAATAGAAAACCTTAGGGTTTTCTATTTTTTTTGAAATATATAGACCAAAAATTTTCACAATTTCTGGTTTAAACGTACATTTGCAATGCTTTTGGTTTCCGATGTTTGTCGGAATTAAAATGGGAATTCGGTGAAAATCCGAAACTGTCCCCGCAACTGTAAATCGTGCTTCGATGAAAACCGAAGGAATTTTTTGCAAAAAAGCCATTATCTTATTTGAAAAGATGAGAAGGTGCAAAAAATGCGAAAGTCAGGAGACCTGCCAAAAACATTCATAATCAATACTTTCGGAGGAAAAGTAGAGAAATCCTGTAAAAAATGCAGTTCTTCTGTGGTTTTTCTTTATTTCTTTTCCAGAAAGTTATTGATAGCAGTCATTAACTTTAAAATTTAACAATGAAGAAAAACTTAATCTTCGCAGGAATTCTCTTTGTGACGGGAATTTCACAATTGTCAGCTCAAGAAAAAGAAGAAAAACTAATTCCAGAAGTTACCATTGCAACAAAAGCTAAGCAGCAGCTTCACAAAACAGGTAAAAATGTTCAACTCCTTACTTCTAAAGATTTAGAAAAATTCAAAGGACAAAACGCAGCAGAAATCCTTAACCAAGTCTCTGGTTATCAAATCACTGGAAACTTCAACAATGGTCCAGAACCGAAATCTCTAAAAATTAGAGGTGGAAAACTAGCCAACGTTTTGATTTTAGTAGATGGAATTCCGTTAAAAGACGTTACCGGAAATGATTATACCGCTACAGACCTTAGACTTTTTGCATCAGAAAATATAGAATCTATAGAAATTCTGAATGGAGCATCTTCGGTTTTATATGGTTCTAATGCTACTGTTTCTGTGATTAACATTAAAACTAAAAAATCTTCTCAACAAGCTTTAGAAGGAAGAATTGGAGCAAGAATTGGCAGTTTCGGAACTTTTGGGCAAAATATCAGCGCTCAAGGAAAAATCAATCATTGGAATTATCAATTCTCTGGTTCTAATGAAAAATCAGACGGAATTTCGGCAGCTCTTGGAGAAAATTTCGATAAAGATGGTTTTGAAAAGCAAAATGCAAATGCTACTGTAGGTTACAGCACTCAAAATTTCAATGTAACTGTAAACGCTGGTTATCAACATCATTATTATGATTTTGACAATGGTGCTTTTGAAGATGGAAAATACAAAGGCAATGACACGCAAAAATTCAGCGGACTCAATGCTCAATATTCATACGACAAAGGAAACATCACTTTTAATTCTAGAATTTCTGCGAATGAAAGAATCGTGAGAAATCTCAACAATAATACCTATCAAGACCAATACAGCTATCAAGGTCAAAATATTTTTGCAGAATTGTACAATCAGACTCAATTTTCAGAGCATATCAATTTAGTAGCGGGAATTCAGTATGAAACTCAGAATTTAGGTTCTAAATCTTTACCTTGGGGCGGAACTTCCATGCAAAATGTATTGACTCTAGGCGAAACCGAAATCAGTAATTTTGATGTTTTTGCCAATGCAAATTTAGCTTATCAAATTTTTCATTTGGATTTAGGTGCACGATTGAACAATCATTCTAAGTACGACAATCACTTTGTTTACAGCGTAAATCCATTTATTTTAACAGATTTAGACGATAATTTCCTAAAAATAGGCTATTCTTATGCTACTGCATTTATAGCACCTACTCTTTATCAATCTTACGGTTCATTGCCTTATGTTTTGCCAAATTTTGATTTAAAACCAGAAACCAATGCTTCGCATGAATTGGATTTCAGTTTTGGAAAGAAAGACAGAACTTTTGTGTTGAATGCAAGTGTTTTCAGCAGAAAAGAAAAAGATGTTTTCGTGTATAATATTGTAGATTTCAACACTTATGCTGGGAAATTTTTAAACGTAGACAGCAATAAAGTAAAAGGTGTAGAATTAGGAGTTCAATATCATTTCAATGAAAAAGTAAATGTAGGTGGTAATTTCTCTTTCGCTGAAAAAGACAATCCTGCAACAAGATTGCGTTCGCCAAAACAAAGAGCAAATGCTTTTTTAGAAATTTTACCGATTAAAAATAACAGAATCAATATTTCTTATCAATTTACCTCAAAAAGAAATGATGCGTACTATGATAGCAGTAATTTTAGCACAAAAAACGTAGAATTAGAAGCGTTTCATTTGTTTAACCTGAATATCAATCAGAAAATCACCAAATCTCTAGATACTTACTTAAACGTAGGAAACGTATTGAATACCAGTTATACAGATGTCATCGGTTTTACCACAAAACCTAGAAATATAACTTTAGGAGTAGAATATAAATTTTAAGGATTAAATTTTTATTCCACTTGTGTTTCGAGCTTCAGCAATTTATTTGCTGAAGTTTTTTTTTATGATTTTTTCTCAGAATCTAATTTGATGGTATGTTCAGAACTTGCTTCGGGTAAATTTTCGATTTCTTGGTGATATTCTTCTACTTCATGTTTCATTTCATCTGCCAAAATTTTCTCAATTCTGAGTTTTCTGATGGCGATATTCAATTCATTTCCTAAAAGAAGTAAAATCACATTTAAATTCACCCAAACCATTAATAAAATAATCGAACCAATAGAACCATATAAAACGTTGTATCTGGCAAATTTACTTACATAAACCGCAAAGAAATACGTAGTAATCACAAATACTATCGTGGTGAAAAATGCACCAGGAAGCGCTTGTCTAAATCTGGCAATCTTAGCTGTTCCCACCCAATAAAACAAAGCCAACAATAAGAAATAAAACAATGGAAAGGAAACAAAACCAATGATTTTAGATAAATTATCTACAAACCAAGAAATATCATATTGTGGTGTAAAAAGTTTGAGGACGACCTCAGAATAATACACGCCGAAAAGCGCTAAAAAGATAATCGCAATAAAACCAATCGTGATGAAAAAAGACAAAATATATTCATAAACATCGGTTCGTTTTTCTTCGGTGTGGTCATTAAATCCATCAATGAGAGAAAAAGTTCCGTTGGTTGCAAAAATCAAAGCAAAAATAATCGTGAAATTACTGATGCTCTTCATATTCGGAACGATACTTTTGGTAATGTAATTCGTAACATCTGCATGCATGTGCGCAGGAAATACATTATGCATCAATACTTCAAAAATATAAAACTGAAGCTTGTCATAATGCGGTAAATAAGGTAAAATGGAAAGCAAAAACAATAAAAACGGGAATAAACTTAAAAAGAAACTCCACGAAATGGCAGAAGCTTTCGCAATCAATCGGTTTTTAAAAACTCCTTTTACATAAATATCAAACATTTCCCAAAGAGAAATGCCTAACATGGGCAAATGTATGCCATCTAAAAAACGATGAATTTTTCTAAGGAAAGTAGGAAGTTTCAAAATCGTTATTTTATATTTGTACAAAGATAAGGAATGAAAATTAATTTACTCTGCATAGGCAAAACTGACGATAAAGAAATTAAAAATCTCATCAATTACTATCTTACAAGACTTCCTAGACATTGGAATTTTGAAATTACAGAAATTCCAGATGTTAAAAATGCCAGAAATCTCACGCCTGATTTACTTAAAAAAGAAGAAGCTAAATTATTTCTCAATATTATAGAAAACACAGATTTGGTAGTACTTTTAGACGAAAAAGGAAAACAATTTACCAGTAGAGAATTTGCCCAAAAATTAGATTCTTATCAAAACAATTCCATCAAAAAAATCTGTTTTTTAGTGGGGGAGCTTATGGTTTTTCAGAAGAAATGTATCAAAGAGCAAATGAAAAAATCTCCATTTCTAAAATGACTTTCACGCATCAGATGATTCGATTATTCTTTGTAGAACAGATTTACCGAGCAGACCAAATCCTACAAGGAAAGCCGTATCATAATGATTAAAGTTATGAGTTATGAGTACTAACTTCTGATTTTCTGATGACTTTTTTTGCTAAAGTTCCAAAGAATAAAGCCAGAAGAATTCCCATCATTGCGCCTATGATAATATCTCCAGGAAAATGCATTCCGAGATATACTCTACTATAGGCAACGATTGCTGCCCAAACAAATAGAAAGTAAGACAATTGCTTTATTTTTTTGCCTAAAAGTATGGTAAGATAAGTCGCTACAAAAAAAGAATTAGATGAGTGCGCAGAATAAAACCCGAACTTACCACCGCATTTTACTTCTCTCAATAAACCTTCTAATGATGGATCATGACAAGGTCTTAATCGCTCAAAACCAAATTTAAAAATATTGGCGACTTGGTCAGAAGCTGTAATTCCTAATGCTACAAAAAGCAATATGTAGAACAGAGATTTTTTATTGAAATTTTTATACAGAAAATATAAAAAAATAACATAAAGCGGAATCCAGAACCATTTTTCTGAAACCAAAATCCAGAACGGATCAAAAGTAGAACTTCCTAAATTGTTTAGGAAAATCATGGCTTGTTTGTCTTCTAAAATAATTTCTTCCATTATCTTGAAACGGGGCCTTGATATTCGTCGCTTAATTTATTGATTTCTTCTTTAGATTCTTGAATCAATTCATCAGAAGATTTTCCTTCGATTTGTTTTCTTAAATCTAATTCTTGTTTTATTTTTTCGGTAGGATCGTATTCTTGAGCTGCTTTTTTTACTTTTTCTATTTCACGCTTTATTTCCGAGACTGGATTATCTGTTTCCTTCATGATTTCCGATTTTACATCTTCCATCGCATCTTTCATTTTACGCACTCCTTGTCCCAATCCTCTTGCAATTTCAGGGATTTTATTAGGTCCAAATAAAACGACGATTACCAAAGCAATCATCAGCATTTCTCCAAAACTTAGTTCCATTCTGCAAATTTAAATTATTAATTAATAATTATTTACTTTTTTCTGTGAAAAACGTAATAAACAAAATAAGCACTCACTGCCATTAACACAAATCCTAGGAAAAATGGCGCTCCAGAAAACTGAAATGGAGGCTTTAATTCAAAGGTTAAAAGTTTAATTTTAGCATCTGGATGAGTGAAAAAATAGAAAATCTGAGTCATCAGAAGCGGTCCAATAATTGACGTAATGCTGATGACACTTGTTAAAGCACCTTGCAAATCACCTTGTTCCTTAGGTGAAACTTTAGATGAAATAACCGACTGTAAAGCTGGCCCAGCAATTCCTCCTAAACAATAAATGGCTAGAATAGCGTACATCATCCATTCTTTTTGAGCGAATGCAAAAAGCAACATTCCGGTACAGTAAAACATAATTCCGTATAAAATACTTCTTTCACTCCCCAATTTAGGATGAACTTTTCTAATTAAAAAACCTTGAACAAAAGCGGTAAAAGCCCCCATCACTCCAAGAGAAATTCCTACTGTTTTTTCGTCCCAAGCAAATTTGTACATCGTAAAATACGCCCAATTGGTTTGTACCGCATGACTCGCCAAATACACCAAAAACCAAGCAACAAAAAGTTTTAAAATTTCAGGATGTGTTCTTACTTTTAATAATGAACCCACTGGATTGGCTCTTTTCCATTCAAAAGGTCTTCTATGCTCTTTTCCTAAACTTTCTGGCAATATAAAATATCCGTAAGCGAAATTCACCAAACATAAAACAGCGGCTGCATAAAATGGCACTCTAGAACCGAATTGTCCTAATAATCCGCCAATTACAGGTCCAATGATAAATCCTAAACCAAAAGCCGCACCTATCATTCCAAAGTTTTTAGAACGATTGCTATCATCTGAAATATCTGCTATATAAGCAGAAGCGGTAGTGATACTTGCTCCCGTAATTCCAGAAAAAATACGACCTACAAACAGCCAAAAAATAGTTGGCGCCCAAGCTTGAATGAAAAAATTAATAGAAAATCCTAAAAGTGAAAATAAAATAACCGGTCTTCTTCCATACTTGTCACTCAAATTACCTAAAACTGGTGCAAAAAGAAATTGCATGAAAGCATATAAAAAACTAAGCCAACCTCCATATTTAGAAGCTTCGCTTACGTCTCCATTAATCAATTCTTCAATTAATTTAGGCACAACAGGAATTACAATTCCCCAACCTGTAATATCAATGATTAAGGTGATAAATATAAACCAAATCGCAGCTGTTTTATTCGAATTTTTCATACAGAAAGCGAAGATACATCTTTTTCGATTTTCTAGAAATTTTTTAACTTTTTATATATCAGTTTATCTCATAAAAAAAGCGCTCTTTCGAGCGCTTCTATTTATTTTTCTGTGGTTGTTCTTTCGTGTGGAGCTTCTTCTTTTCCTGTTTTTAGGAAATCGTATGCAAGTGCAGATGCAATGAATACAGATGAATAAGTTCCGAAGAAAATACCTAAGAATAATGCGAACATAAATCCTTTTAAATTATCTCCTCCGAAGAAGAATATAGCCATAATTACTAGTAAAACAGTAAATGAGGTATTGAAAGTTCTACCTAATGTACTAGAAATAGAGTCATCAAACAATCCCGCTAAAGTAAGAGATTTTTTCTCTTTCAAATATTCTCTAATTCTGTCGAATACAATTACGGTATCATTTATCGAGTAACCGAGTACTGTAAGAATCGCAGCGATAAAGTCTTGGTTAATCTCCATGTTGAAAGGCATGATATTTTTAAAGAATGAGAATACCCCAAGAATGATAATGGCATCGTGAGCTAATGCTGCTACCGCACCTAAAGAGAACTGCCATTTGTTAAATCTGAATAAGATATAAATGAAAATTCCTAATAAAGAAGCTAATACAGCATAAGTACCACCAGTTTTAATATCATCTGCTACTGTAGGTCCTACTTTTGAAGAAGAAACAATTCCTAATTCTGCACCATGAGCATCTTTGAAATCTGCAAATGTAGTATTTGGAGATAAGAAAGGTTTTAGACCTTCATATAGTTTTTTCTCGATATCTTGGTCTGCTTCTATGGATTCATCATCAATTTTATAGTCAGTTGTAATTTTTAATTGGTTTGCATTACCAAAAGTTTTAACATCTACTGCTTGAGATTCACCATTTAAAACGAATAATTTAGCAAGAGATTCGTGAGCTTTAGTAGCTTCAACATCTTTATCAAATCTTACTACATAACTTCTACCTCCTTTGAAATCTACCCCAGTTTTGAAACCGTAGTTAAAAATGGAGAATAAACTCGCAACAGTAAGGATTGCAGAAACAATGTAAGCATATTTTCTTTTACCAATGAAATCAATCCATACATTTCTGAACCAGTTTTTAGTAATTGGAGTCCAAACAGAAAGTCCTTTTCCTTTATTTAATCTATGGAAAATCATCACTCTAGATAACAATACAGAAGTAAAGAAAGTCATGATAAGACCAATACCTGTAGTTACCGCAAAACCTTTAATAGGTCCTGTTCCGAAGATAAATAATACTAATGCTGTTAGCAATGAAGTAAGGTGACCATCTATAATTGCAGAAAGTGCATGTTTGAAACCGTCTGTATATGCTTGTTTAATAGATTTACCTGCAAATAATTCTTCTTTCGTTCTTTCATAGATGATTACGTTTGTGTCTACCGCAATTGCCATGGTTAATACAATACCAGCAATACCAGGAAGAGTAAGTGTAGCATTGATAGAATCCATAATTCCGAAAAGGTAGAATAGGTTAAATATCATTGCTATAATCGCATAAACACCAGCACCACCATAGTAGAAAATAATATATACTACAATAATTAGGAATGCAATAAAGAAAGACCAAAGTCCTGCAGAAATAGATTCTTGACCAAGAGAAGGTCCTACTACATCAGCCTGAACAACTTTAGCAGAAGCTGGCAATTTACCTGCGCTTAATACGTCTGTAAGGTCTTTAGCTTCTTCTTGAGTAAAACTTCCAGAAATCTGAGATCTACCAGAAGGAATTGGCTCATTTACATTTGGAGCAGTGTAAACAATGTTATCTAAAGTTACTGCAACTGGTTTTCCTACGTTTTTCTCAGTAAGTGTTTTCCAGTCTCTAGTGCCTTCAGTATCCATTTGCATGTCTACTACAATTCTACCAAGATTATCATAGTTAATTCTAGCCGTTTCTACCGCACCATCTACTGGAGCTTTTTGATTGATATTACCTCTGATAGCATAAAGTACTAAATTATCTGGATCAGCAGCATCTGGTTTATAAGCCCACATGAATTTAGTAAATTTAAGATTTGCTGGTCTCAGTTTTATTGCAATTTCGCTATTCAGAATTTTGTTCATTGCTGAAGTATCAGAAAGCTTGATGTTACCTACACCTGCTTGTCTCAATGTATTCAACTGAAGCATGTTGATTAAATTAGTGTTTTTAGCAACACCAAGAGAATCTGCTTTTGCTGGAACAATTTTAGATAGAGTTTCTAAATAAGGAGCAACTTCGTTGATTTGTTGTACTTCCCAGAACTGCAATTTAGCAGAAGTAGAAAGCATTTTTTTCACTTTGTCTTTATCTTTAATACCTGGCATTTCTACCGCAATTCTACCAGTACCAGGAACACGTTGTACGTTTGGTTGTACCGCTCCCATTTTATCAATTCTGGTTCTAATTACTTCAAATGCAGTTCCTACAGAAGCATCAATTTTACTTCTAATAATAGATTTTACTTGATCATCTGTAGTATTGAATTTAATTTGACCACTTAATTTTTGAGTTCCAAAAACTTCTGGGCTAGCCAATTTAAGACCAGCTTTTTTCTCTTGATTAACTAAGTCAAACTGAGTGAAAAAATCTTCAATATAAGGTTTTGTAGACTGTTTCTGAACTTGATCTGTTCTGTCTAGCGCTTCTATAACGATAGGATTAGTAGAATAATTGGTTAAATCATTTACTAAATCTCTTTGGTTAATTTCTAATAGAACGTTAATACCACCTTTTAAGTCCAAACCAAGCTTCATTTCTTTCTGCTTAGCTTCAGGATAGTTCAGCTGAGTGAATCCTAAATGGATGGTATCTTTAGATAGACGCGCAATTTCTTTATTATATTTTGCTTCGTCTTCACCAGCAATAGCTTTGGCTTCGTTTTCTATTTTACTTGCATACCAAGTTGGCAACAACTCGTTGATACAAATAAGCCCAAGAACAATCGCTACAATCGTAATAAGTCCTTTTCCTTGCATTGTTTATAGTTTACAACATTTAAAATTATAGTCGGCAAATATAATGATTATCAGTTGAAATAAAAATTTTGTTTACATGATTTTTGAAGATATTTCACAGAATTCAGGTAATAAAGCGACAAAGGAATCCCAAATTCAAAAAAATCTTATCAATTTCAAAACAAAAAAGACGCAAATCATTGCGTCTTTTCAATATATTTTAATGGATTTTTCAGATTAAACCGTCATCGAAAACAATCTGGTTTCTGGCATTTTTCTCATCATTCTTAAATCAAAAGCCATGGCAACATTTCTAGTGAAAACTCTACCTTTTTCGGTAATTTTCACTGTATTTTCTGAAATTTCTACCAGACCATCTTCTTGCATTTCTTGTAGCTTTTTCAATGCTTCTGGTAATTCTTCAAAAGAATTTTCTGGTGTAAAAGTAGTTTCTAACTGACACATTAAATTGAGAATATGTCTTCTTAATTTTAAATCTTCTTCGTTTAAGATGTGTCCTTTCACCACAGGAATAATTCCCTCTTCTACTCTTTTTTGATATTCTTCCACCGTTTTTTCATTTTGAGCAAAAGCATACCAAGAATCCGAAATCGCAGACATTCCTAAACCGACCATCAATTGAGTATTACTCGATGTATAGCCCATGAAATTTCGGTGGAGTTTTTTATGAATTAAAGATTGGTACAAATCATCTTTTTCGAGTGAAAAATGATCCATTCCAACCTCTATATAACCTAATTCTTCTAACAGTTTTTTGCCATTTTCGTAGAGTTTACGTTTTTCTTCGCCACTTGGCAAATCATTTTCGTCAAAACCACGTTGACCAACTCCTTTTATCCACGGAACGTGAGCGTAAGAATAAAACGCTAGTCTATCTGGTTTTAATTCCAAAGTTTTTTTGATGGTAAATTCCATTGCATCCCAAGTTTGGTGCGGCAAACCAAAAACCAAATCGTGAGAAACACTTTTATAACCAATTTCTCTAGCCCATTCTGTAACGTTTTTCACATTTTCGAAAGGCTGAATTCTATTGATGGCTTTCTGAACTTTTTCATCATAATCTTGCACTCCGAAACTACATCTTCTAAAGCCTAAATCATACAAAGTTTGCAAATGTACTTTTGTAGTGTTGTTTGGATGACCTTCAAAAGAAAATTCAGGATTTTCGGCAATTTCTACGGTGCTAAAAATTCCTTCTAGTAAAATTCTCAAATTTTCTGGTGAGAAAAACGTAGGAGTTCCACCACCGAGATGCAATTCTTTAAGTTTTGGTTTTTCTTCAAAAAGATTAAGATAAAGATTCCATTCTTTTAAAACACTTTCTAAATAAGGTGTTTCCACAGAATGTTGTTTGGTAATACGTTTATGACAAGCACAAAAAGTACACAATTGCTCACAAAAAGGAAGGTGAATATAAATAGAAATTCCTTCTTGAGCATTACTCTCGTTAAAAGACTGAATAACAGTTTTCTGCCATTGTTCAGAAGTAAAACCATCATTATCCCAGTAAGGAACGGTAGGATAAGAAGTATATCTAGGTCCCGGAATATTATATTTATCGATTAAAGAATTCATTTTTTGGAAATTTTAAATTCTAAATTTTAGATTTTAGAATTGCAAAAATAAGGTTTATTTAGTCATTTCTAACAGACAACTTAGATAACGTTTATTAATTTTGTGAATATCTTCTGCAAAAATCTGTGAAATCTGTGGGAAACTATTTAAAAATTGCTTTTAAAATTCTATTTTTCCCTGCAAAAACGAGACTGTTTTCATCTATCCATTCGCAAACGTAAAGATTTTTTTCTTGTGAAATCGTCTTCCAAGTTTTTCCATAATCGCTAGAAAATTCTATATTCTGGTCTCCCACTGCAATAATGTCTTTTCCTTTAGATTTCGGACGAATTTTAACACATGTTTTATATCCTCCATTTTTTCCAGAAGCTTGAATTTGCCAGGTTTCGCCACCATCTGAAGTTGTAGCGATATTGTTAATATTTTCTGATTGTTGGGTATAATCACCACCAACTGCAATCCCGAATTTTTCGTCAAAGAAATCTATAGAATAAATTCCTGTAGATGATTTCCCGTTGACAAAAGGCGTATTGTAAACATTCCAAAAATAAGGTTTATCCCAATTGAATTTAAAAATTCTAGAAACCGTTCCTCCTGTTGCAATCCAAACGGTATTTCCTTTCATTGCAATATTGGTATTACTCGCTGCAAAATGCGCTTCACCTTCTTGATATTTCGGCATAATTCCGTCTTCGTTTTTATAATTTTTGCTCGAAATAATTCTAAAATGAGGTTTTCCTTCTTTTCTTGGGTCACTTATTGCCAATCCTCTTCCCTTTTCATCAAACATGAAAGCATCATAAAATGCAGTTTTTATGGTATCGGTAAAAACTTCTTCTGCCGTAAAAGTACTTTTGGTAATTTTATAAAAAGTCGCAGGACTTTCAATGTTTACGACGTAAAACAAATCATCTGTTTGTGCCAGAGTTCTGAATTGAAGATTTGCATCTGATAATTTCATTTGCTTTCTAATCGTGGGTTCATTCAAATGAATATATCCAAATTTAGAATCTGTAGCAGCGTAATACACTTTATTTTGCCAAATCTGAATCGCTCTTACACTCATGTTATAATTATCTGCTAAAGCCGAAAATTCTAGACTTTGAGCCGTCAAAAAAACATGAGCTAGCAAACAAAAGGTGAATATTAATCTTTTCATTTTTACTTTTTTACAAAAATAAAAAATCCCACCAAAAGTGGGATTTAAATTTGTTAATCTTTATTATCAATATCGATTTCTATTTCTTCTAAAGGCTCTTGTTCCGCTTTGAAAGTTTCACCGAAACCACCATTTTGAAGTTTAGAATTTTTTCTACTGTATAAGAAGTAAATCACAAAACCAAACAACAACCAAATTGCAGAATATGTTTGTGCTTCTATACTTAAATTAATAATCAAATAAATATTAATTAAAATTCCTAAAGTTGCAATTACTGGCAATGCAGGAACTCTAAAATTTCTTTGAAGATTAGGTTGTTTTACTCTCAAAACCCAAACTGCAACACAAACCATCGTAAACGCGAAAAGCGTCCCGAAACTTGTCATGTGTGCTAAATCGTTAATTGGTGTAAAAGCTGCAACTACAGAAATAACTCCACCAAGAATCATTAAGTTTTTACTTGGAACACCTGTTTCTGCATTCACTTTAGAGAAAGTTCTAGGAATTAAACCATCTTTAGACATTCCTAAGAAAATTCTAGATTGTCCCATAATCATTACCATCAATACAGAAATAAGACCTACTGTAGCAGCAATTGTGATGATGTATCCTGCCCAAGCTTGACCAGCAATATCAAACGCATAAGCTACTGGAGCTTTAATTGCATCTGGATATTTCCCTAGTGGATTGAAATCTGAATAATGCATCATTCCTGTTAAAACCAATGAAACTAAAATATACAATAAAGTACAAATTAATAAAGAAGCAATAATAGCAAATGGTACATCTTTTTTAGGATTAATGGCTTCACCAGCTTGTGTAGAAACCGCATCAAAACCTACGTACGCAAAGAAAATGGCAGATGCTCCCGCTATAATTCCGGCATAACCATAAGCACTATGCGAAACTCCGTTTTCAGTAATTACAGTTGGCTCTGGAATAAAAGGCGTCCAGTTAGCTGGATCAATGAAAAATGCACCTGCTACAATTACGAAAATAATCGCAGCTACTTTAAGCATTACAATAAAATTATTCGCTTTTGCAGCACCTTTAGTTCCTCTCAATAATATAGAAATAACTACTAGAACAATGATAAACGCTGGTAAATTCATGGAAAAACCTGAATTTCCTGCTGCTAAATATGTTTGAGGATCGGTAGTTAACCAAGCTGGAAGATGCAAGCCAAACATTTTGAGTAATTTCCCAAAATATCCTGACCAAGAAACCGCCACCGTCATAGAACCCATTGCGTATTCTAGTATCAATCCCCATCCAATAATCCACGCGAAAATCTCTCCTACTGTTCCATAAGCGTAAGCATAAGCAGAACCTTCTACGGGTAGAATCGATGCAAATTCTGCGTAACACAGTGCTGCAAATACACAAGCAATCCCAGCAATTACGAAAGAAAGTGCAAGAGCTGGACCTGCATTATAATATGCACCAGTTCCTGTCAATACAAAAATACCACCACCAATAATGGCTCCAATTCCTATGGCTGTTAAACTCCATTTTCCGAGAACTCTCTTCAGCTGACTCTTTTTGATGTCTGCCTCATAAGCTTCCATCGGCTTTTTAATCCAAATATTCGACATATTAAATCAATTTTTTACATTTTAGAATTCACGAAAATATAAATTTTTTAGAAGTATTAAGAACTTTTATTCAATTTTTTAACAGAGATGGTAGATTTCCGCAAATAATAGCTTTGAAAGATTATCATTTTTTTATTTGTTTTTTTGCGAATCTTTAAATTTTTAATTCCTCGCTTATTTTCTAAACGAAATCTTTATCTTTGAAACAATGAATTTGTACGAACTTTTTTTCAAACCTTACGAAACCTACACCAATTTTCAGATTTTTCTGGAAGTAACCGCAGCTATTTTCGGATTGCTGAGTGTTTATTTTTCCATCAAAAAAAATATTTGGGTCTATCCTACAGGTATAATTTCTACGGCTCTTTATGTCTATATACTCTTTAATTTTGGGCTTTTAGGAGATGCAATGATTAATGTGTATTATACGATTATGAGCATTTATGGCTGGATTCTTTGGTCAGCGAGTTCAGAAGATAATATCCACGTAGAAGTTTCGTGGGCAAACTTTAAACAATGGATTTTTGCCACAGTTTTATTTGTCTTCAGTTTAGTATTAGTCACCGTTATTTATTATTATAAACCAGCAATTGACAATCATTTTTCTACTGAAAATGTAAATTTAGGACTGCATCATCTCGATTGGGCAAATTGGTTAGATGTATTCACCACTTCTATATTTTTAGTAGGAATGTGGCTCATGGCAAAAAGAAAAATAGAAAACTGGATTTTTTGGATCATCGGTGATTTTATTTGCATTCCGATGATGCTCTACAAAGGATTAGGAATTACTTCGGTGCAATATTTGGTTTTTACGGCAATGGCTTATTTAGGATATTTAGAATGGAAAAAATCAATCAAAAAAATGTAAAAATTCTAATAATCTAAGATATATTTGCAAATTTATTCATTATTTCAATTTTAAAAATTAATGACAACACTAGATTTTTATAAATATCAAGGAACAGGAAACGATTTTGTAATGATAGACAATCGGGACTTAAGTTTCCCAAAAGATACAGAAATCATCAAAAAACTCTGCGACAGACGTTTCGGAATTGGTGGTGATGGACTTATTTTACTAGAAAATGCAGCAGAAGGTGATTTCAAAACAGATTTCAAAATGGTGTATTACAATTCAGACGGAAATGAATCTACTATGTGTGGAAATGGTGGAAGATGCATTGTAGCTTTTGCTCATTTTTTAGACATTTTCGAAGATAAATGTACTTTTATGGCTATCGATGGTTTACATGAAGCCGAAATGAATTTCGGAACGGTTAAACTGAAAATGATAGATGTAGAAAATATTAAAAACATTGATGAAAATTTTGAACTCAATACGGGTTCTCCTCATTTTGTGAAATATGTAGAAAATCTAGAAAATTTCGATGTTTACAAAAATGGTAATTCTATCAGAAATTCTGAAAGATACGCTCAAGAAGGCATTAATGTAAATTTTGTAGAAAAAACGGATGAAAATAAAATCTTCGTGAGAACTTATGAACGTGGTGTAGAAGACGAAACCTACAGTTGTGGAACGGGTGTAACTGCGTGTTCACTGGTATATATGCTTCAAAATCATGTAGACAAAGTAGATGTAAAAGTTCTGGGCGGAAATCTAAAAGTATATGCAGAAGAAAAAGAAAACGGTTTTAAAAACGTTTGGCTAGAAGGTCCTGCAAAACAAGTTTTCAAAGGAAAAATCAATTTATAATGCAATCGGCTGTCAGCATTCTGCAATCAGCTAACTAAAAATAAATGCCAAAAGCTGAAAGCTGAAGGCAGAAAGCAATAATTATTTATGAAAAAAGGTTGTTCTATCATCGCTGTTATTGGGCTAATCGTTTTTTTGATTGGCGGATACTTTGCATTTAATTTTTTGAAAAAATATAAACTCGGGAACGTAGCAAAAGAAGGCTATATTCTTGTTCCAACGGGTGCAAATTTCGAACAAGTGCTTGATTCTATTTCACCTTATCTTAAAAATAAAGAAAGTTTCAAAGAAGTAGCATTAAAGAAAAATCTTGACCAAAAAATTAAACCCGGTCGTTATAAAATTGAGTCTGGAACGGACAACACAGACTTGGTAAACATGATTAAAGCTGGAAACCAAACAGAAAGCAGTTTCAGAATTGGAGATTTCAATGATGTTTATCAAATGATAGGAAGAGTTTCTAGAAAAACAGAAGCAGATTCTTTAACTTTTGTAAAAGAATTCAATAAAATAGCAGTTTCTAAAGGTTATAATAACGCCGAAGATTTAAAAAAATACTTCTTTGCAGATACTTATCAATTCTTTTGGACGGTAAAACCTGCGGAATTTTTTGAAAAATTCGAAAATCAATATCAAGAATTTTGGAACGAAGAAAGACTTGCCAAAGAGAGAAAACTCAACCTTTCTAGAGAAGAAATTTATGCTTTAGCTTCTATCGTTTACAAAGAATCTGGCGGTAAAACAGACGAGCAAAAAACCATCGCAGGATTATACCTTAATCGTGTAAGAAAAGGAATGAAACTACAATCTGACCCGACTGTAATTTATGCAATTAACAAAGAAAATAACTTTACTCAAGATATTAAAAGAGTGCTTTACAAGCATCTTTCCTTCCCTTCTCCTTACAATACTTATGCAGTAAAAGGAATTCCACCGGGACCAATTTGCGTGGTTGACAAAAATTCTGTAGACGCTGTTCTAAACGCAGAAAATAACAATTACATTTTTATGTGTGCCGACCCAAAAAGAATGGGTTATCATAAATTTACAGACAATGATGTAGAACACGCTGCGAATGCAAAAGCTTATCAAGATTGGCTCAATTCAAAAAACATTACTCAATAAATTAACAAAAATTTAACTTTTTTAATTTTAACATAATTAAGATTTCTGCGTCTAATTCACAGAAATCTTTTTATTTATTAAAAATTTAAAAAAATAATCTGGAGCGAAAACTTGAGCTTCACAACACAAAAATTAATGAAGATGATTCAAACAGAAATTCTAAATTTAATTACCAAAAAAACACTAGGTCTAACACTCGTTCTTTCTGCTGCTGCAATAGCTTTTGCACAAGAAAAACAACAAATTTCAGGTAAAATTGTAGATGCACAAAACAATGCCGTTCCGTATGCTTCTATCTTTTTTAGCAATAAAACCGTAAAAGAAAATGCTGCTCTTTTTAGCGATGCTACCTTAACCGATGAGAAAGGAAACTTTACCATCAACCTTATTCCTGGAAACTATGAAATCACCATTGATGCAGTAGATTTTAAAAAATTAGTGGTTACCAAAAGTATCGGGGAAAATCCTAATTTAGGAAATATCAAAATAGAATCTGAACAACAAGTTACCAACGCTAAAACCAAAGATATAGAAGGAGTTACCCTTACTTCTACTGCAAAACCTTACAAAATAGAGCTCGATAAAAGAACGTATGATGTAAACCAAGATATTATCAGCAAAGGTGGAAACCTTCAAGATGTTTTGCAAAATGTACCTTCAATTTCTGTAGATACAGATGGAACAGTCTCTATGAGAGGAAGCTCTAATGTAAGATTTTTGATTAATGGAAAACCTTCTGCTTTACTTGGTATAGATGATGGCGCAAATGCATTACAATCTATTCCCGCAGATCAAATAGACAGAATTGAGGTAATTACCAATCCTTCTTCTAAATTTGAAGCAAGTGGAACAGCTGGAATTTTAAATATTATCTTAAAAAAGAATAAAAAAGTTGGTCTTAACGGAAGTGTTACAGGTACACTAGGTTATCTGCCACAAACCAATCTTAATACTAATCTCAGCATTAGAAAAGGAAACCTAACTTGGTTTCTAAATGGTGGTGGTGGTTATAGAGAATCTGAAAACACTAATACAAACAAGGCTAATTATTTCAATGCAGTAGATCCTAAAGACAGAACTTCTTTTGACTTAGAATCTGTTACTAAGAATAAAAATAAAAACTATAATGCATCTACAGGATTCATTTATGATATAAATGAGAAGACTTCTGTAAACATGTCGGGAACAGTTAGAAAATTTAACAGTGAAAATACTGGAGATATTAACTACGATTATTATTTCTTAGATGGAACTCAATCTTTTACTAAAAGAGAGAATAGAGGAAATAATGACAATCTTGCATTACAAGGAGACTTCGGATTGGATCATAAATTTGATAACAACGGACAAAACATTTCATTATCATTAAGTCTACAAAAAAATAAGTCAGAAAATGACACTCACGTAGACGAAAAAGACAATAACATTTTAGTCTTAGAAGATAAAATTAACCAAAATACTACTAACAAAAACGTCATTGGTAAAGTAGATTATGAACTTCCGATTGGTGATAAATCTAAATTAGAAGCTGGTTATAGATTAGATATTAACTCTAATAATTACTCTAATGATGTTCAAGAAAGATTATCTGCAAATTCTAATTTTGCTTACCTACCTAAATATACTTATGATGCAGATTATAAAGAAACTTTTAATGCTGCATACATACAGTTTAAAAGCAAAATTGGAAATCTAGGATATCAATTAGGTCTTAGAAATGAATATTCTAATATCGATATTAAATATCAAAATCTTATTCCTACAGATAACATTGATAAAAACAAGAGTTATAATAATTTATTCCCAAGTGTTTTCTTAAGTTATGAAATCACCAAGAGCAACCAAATTCTTGTTAACTACTCTAAAAGAATAGATAGACCTCGTTCTTTCTTTATGATTCCTAATCCAAGTTATTCTGACAATCAAAACATATTTTTAGGAAATATTGATTTAAATCCTTCTTATGTAGATTCATTTGAACTAGGATACAGCATTTCAAAAAATAAATTAACCATCAATCCTACTCTTTATTTCAAACATACAGAAGATGATGTTAAAATGCTTGTATTTGCTGACAAAGGTGTATTTAACACGAAACCTATTAACCTTGGAACTAATGACAGATACGGATTAGACCTTAACTTCAATTGGGAAGCAAACAAATGGTTAAGACTAATGGGTAATTTTGATTTATTTGGATATACTAATAAAGGTATATATTTTGATAGTAATATTTTATCAGAACCAATGTCTTTTGAAGGAAGCGGATTATCTGTAAGGTCTAGAATCACTACAAGTTTTAAAGTAGACAAAACCTTTAATTTTCAGTTACAAGGATTCTACAGAGGTGCAGAAAACACCAAAAGTACCGATAGAAGAGATATGTATGCCATTAACTTTGGTGCTTCTAAAACAGTCTTAAAAGGAAATGGAACAATTACATTTAACATTCAGGATATATTTAATACCAGAGCAATGAGAAATGTAACAAGAACTGCAGAATTTACACGTGAAAACTACATGCAGTGGCAACCAAGACAATTTGCACTTTCTTTCTCATACAGATTTAAACAAGGAGAAAAAGTAGAAAGTCAAAAACGTAAAAAAGACATTAACAATAATGACAATGGCGGCGATGACCAAATGCCACCAATGTAATAAAAACAAAATCCGAGAAAAATTTCTCGGATTTTTTTATTTATCTAACTTCGCTTTTTCGGCTTCGTAGATTCTTTTTCTTAAATCTGTGGAAGAAAATCGGTGGTCTCTTTTATTGTAATAAATTTCAATTCCTTTTTCTTCGCAATATTGTCTTCCAGTGAAATCTTTGTCTTTATATTCATCACCAATAATTCTCACATCAATAACAAAAGACCTTAAAATATCTTCTAAATCCTGCTCTGTGTAATAGGGAACGATTTCGTCTACTGCATTTACTGCTTTTAGCTGAATATAGCGTTCTACAACCGTTTGAGTAGGTTTATTTTTAGTAGGTCTGTCATAAGCTGGGTCTAATTGCAGCCCAACAATCAAATAATCGCAAACCGTTTTTGCTTCTTCTAACATCTTGATATGACCTGCATGAAGCAAATCAAATGACGAAAAAGTAATCCCTATTTTTTGAGTTTTCATAGTTTTTTAAATTTCTCTGGTTTCTAAATATTTCTGCCATTGCCAAACGGTTCTGAGTGCTTCTTCCAATGAAGTTTCAGATTTCCAACCGAGTTCTTTTTCAGCTTTATCAGCGTTTGCATAAGCAATGGTAATATCTCCTGCTCTTCTTTCACAAATTTGATAAGGAACAGCTACATCATTGGCTTTTTCAAAAGCATGAACCACTTCAAGAACTGAACTTCCTTTTCCTGTTCCTAAATTATAAATGTCTATAACCGTTTCAGAGTTTTCAAAAATTAACTTCTGCAAAGCTTTTACATGTGCTTTTGCCAAATCTACTACATAAATATAGTCTCTGATTGCAGTTCCATCTTCGGTAGGATAATCATTTCCCCAAACCGAAAGTTTCTCACGAATTCCCGCCGCAGTTTGCATTACATAAGGAACCAAATTATTTGGAATTCCGATTGGCAATTCTCCTAATTTCGCAGATGGATGCGCTCCAATTGGATTAAAATACCTCAACAAAGTGACTTTTTTCTGATGAGCGATTGCAAAATCTTTCAGAATTTCTTCGCCCATTTGTTTGGTTTTCCCGTAGGAAGATTCTGGTAATTTCAGAGGTGTATTTTCGTCGATTGGCATTGTATCCGCTTGTCCGTAAACCGTACAACTTGAACTAAAAATAAAATTAGAAATATTTCTTTCTTTCATTTCTTGCAAAAGATTTATCAGCGAAAACAAATTATTTTCGTAATAATCAATAGGTTTTACTTGAGATTCACCCACCGCTTTATATGCTGCAAAATGAATACAACCTTCGATTTGATGAGCATCAAAAACTTGTTTCAGTAATTCCTTTCTTTTTAAATCAAAAGGATAGAAAATAGGTTTTTTGCCAGTGATTTCTTCTATATTTTTAAGAATAAATCTTTCGGTATTGGATAAATCATCAATGATGACTACTTCAAAATTATTGTTGAGAAGTTCCACCACAGTATGAGAACCTATATATCCTAATCCACCTGTTACGAGTATTGTCATAAATTTATGTTTGTTACTTTGTCAAAGTTTTTGCGAAGTAAAGGAATCTTTGACAAAGTCAAAAAATTTTATTTCATAAACTCCAATACAGATTCTGTAATGAATTTCAATTGCTCCTCTTCTAATTCTGTATGCATTGGTAAAGAAATCACTTGGTCTAATAATTTATCAGTATTTACAAAATCCGCATCATTAGACTCTTGGTAATATGCTTTTTGTTTTCTCAAAGCCACTGGATAATAAATCATCGCTGGAATTTCTTTTTCGGCTAAGAATGCTTGTAATTCGTTTCTTTTTCCGTTCAAAATTCTGAGTGTATATTGATGGAAAACGTGAGTAGAGTTTTCTGCTCTTTTCGGTGTTAAAATGTTTGGATGATTTGCAAAAGCTTTGTCATAATAATCTGCAGCACTTCTTCTTGCAGCATTATAAGAATCCAAAAGCGGAAGTTTCACTCTTAGAACCGCAGCTTGAACGCTGTCTAATCTAGAATTTACACCTACTTCGTCGTGATAATATCTTTTGTACATTCCGTGGTTTACAATTCCTCTGATTTTATAAGCCAAATCATCATCATTGGTAAAAATAGCACCACCATCACCATAGCAACCTAGATTTTTAGACGGAAAGAAAGAAGTAACTCCTAAAGTTCCCATTGTACCAGATTTTTTGGTAGTTCCGTCTGCAAATTTGTAATCTGCACCAATTCCTTGACAATTGTCTTCAATAACGTACAAATTATGTTCTTTTGCCACTTCTAAAACCGCTTCCATATTGGCACATTGCCCGAACAAATGAACAGGAATTATCGCCTTAGTTTTTGGAGTAATGGCAGCTTTTAGCTTGTCAATATCAATATTAAATGTATCATAATCCACATCTACTAAAACTGATTTTAATTTCAAAAGATGGACTACTTCTACTGTAGCTGCAAAAGTGAAATCGGCGGTAATTACCTCATCACCAGGTTCTAAATGCAACGCCATTAACGCAATTTGCAAAGCATCTGTTCCGTTTGCACAAGGAATTACGTGTTCTATATCTAAATAATTTTCTAATTCTTTTTGAAAATTCTGAACTTCTGGACCATTGATAAACATAGCACTTTGCATTACATTAAGCACCTTTTCATCAACTTCATTTTTTATTTTTTGATACTGACTTTGCAAGTCAACCATTTGGATTTTTTTCATTTCTAAAAATTTTAGCAAAAATACGGAAATTGTAAGGAAAAATAAGTGAATTTTTTTAAAATAGATATTGTCAAAAATATTTTAAATTCGTATAAATTTGAAAAAATGAGAAAAATCATTCAATTATACTTTCTACTCTTTTTTAGTTTTGCTTTTTCACAAACTGAATTGGTTTTTGTTTACTTCAAAGACAAACCAAATGCATCTTATTTTTTAACCAATCCTCTTTCAGAATTAACGCAGAAAGCCATTGACAGAAGAACCAACCTTGGAATAGCTATTACTGCTCAAGACGCTCCAATAGAAAGCTCTTACATTCAGAATATACAAAATTTGGGATTTACAGTTAATGATCAATCTAAATGGCTCAATGGTGTTGCCGTGAATGCTACTTCAACTCAAATTGCACAATTACAAGCCGAACCCTATGTATTAAAAGTAGAAAGTTTTGTAAAAAACAACTCTGCTGGAAAAATTTCTAAAAAAGAGAAATTCCCTAAAAATTTATCTTCTAAAATAAGTTTCAATTACGGAAATTCTTTAGCTCAAATAGAACAAGTAAACTTGAGAACACTTCATGTACAAGGTTTTACAGGCACTGGAGTTTCCATTGCAGTCATAGACACGGGATTTCCAACAGTAAATACGGGTTCTGCATTTGCTAGAATGAGAAGCAATAATCAAATTAAACACGTTTATAATTTCATCTCAAAAAATACAGATGTTTACAACACTTCTCTCAATAATCACGGAACCAATTGCTTAGGAATAATTGGAGGTTATCTTGATGGGACTTTTGTGGGAGCAGCTCCAGATGCAGACTTTTATTTATATGCAACGGAAGTGGGCGATGAAGAAATTCCTGAAGAAGAATTATATTGGATTCAAGCAGCAGAAGAAGCTGACAGAAAGGGAGTTGATCTTATTTCTACCTCTTTAGGTTATGCAGATTTTTTTGATGACAGCCGTTATGATTATTCTTATTCTCAAATGAATGGAACCACTTCATTTATTGCAAGAGGTGCACAAATTGCTTCAGAAAAAGGAATAATAGTAGTAGTAGCTGCAGGAAATGAAGGGAACTTAACATGGAAATACATTGTAACACCTGCAGATAACGAAAAAGTTTTTACTATTGGAGGTGTAGATAGTACAGGAAATCCTTCAGTTTTTACTTCTTTTGGACCTAATTCTGTAGGAAAAGTTAAACCAGATGCTTCTGCTAGAGCAACTTCTACCTACTTTGCATATAATAATGGTGCATATCCTGGAAATGGAACTTCTTATGCTACCCCACTTTCTGCTGGTGGTATTGCTTGTTTATTACAAGCTATTCCAAACTCTACTAACAGAGAATTATTGAAAAATAGTTTGAGACAAACTGCATCTCTATACCCTAATTATACTGACCAACTAGGTTATGGAATTTTAAATTTTGGGCAAGTTCTTTCATCTTTCCTAAAAACAAATGAGTTTTATTCACAAAATAAGGCAATTGTATATCCTAATCCTGCAAAACAAGAAATCAATATTTCTTCTACTCAAAAAATTGAAAAAATATATGTTTATAATAGTTTAGGCCAATTTTTATTCGAATCAAAAACCAATCAAATTAATATTGAGAAATTAGAAAAAGGACTGTATTTTTTAAAAATCAAAACCTCTTCTTCTGAAACTGTAGAAAAATTCATCAAAGAATAATTAAAACAAACTCTTAAAAAAGCCTTCAGATTTTCTGAAGGCTTACTTTTTACTTGGCTCTTCTATGCCGAATTTCTACTCGCATTAATGTTACCGAAGAGGGAACGAGTAACTAATTTTTCGAGCGTTACTCTATCTCCTTCGTTTTTCTGTAATTTCATGAGTGCATACTGCTGAATACTTAACAACGGAAGCACTATTTTTTCTCTAATTTTCACGGATTTTCTTCCTACTGGTTCTTCTTCCATCAAACTATGGAAACCTGTAATTTCGAACATCATTTCTTTAGACAATTCATACTCACTGAACAAAACTTGCCAAAACGCCCCAAATTTAGGATGATTTTTCATATAATAGGTTAGAGGAAAATAAGATTTATTCATCGCCATCATAGAATTAAGCACCAAAGTTTTAAAGAAATCAGAATTTCTGAATAAATCTTTTACTTCGTCTATTCTGCCTTCGTCTTTTAATTTTTTAATTGCAGTTCCAAAACCAAAAAATCCTGGTACATTTTGCTTTAATTGGCTCCAACTTCCCACAAACGGGATGGCTCTTAAATCTTCAAACTTCAATTCATTTCCTGCACCACGTTTACTAGGTCTGCTTCCTATGTTGGTTTTCCCATAATATTGAAGCGTACTTATTTCTTGCAAGTAAGGCACAAAAAGTGGATTTTCCTTTAAATCAACATATTTTTCGTAACTCAATTCTGCCAATTCTTCAATTAAAGTTCTTTCTTTCTCGGTTAAATCTTTTTTGTGATTTTTAAAAACTTCATTCTCGATTCCAGCAGTCAAAAGTTGCTCAAAATTATATTTCGCTTGATCTTTGTTTCCAAAAACCGAAGTAATGGTTTGACCTTGAATTGTTAATTCTATTTTGTTATTGGCAATTGTTTTTCCTTGACTTGCGTAGAACTGGTGCGTTTTACCACCACCACGAGCTGGAGGCCCTCCTCTACCGTCAAAGAAAATCACTTTTACATCATTCTCTTCAGAAACTTTAGAAAGTCTCTCTTTTGTGGCATAAATTTCCCAATTGGCTTTTAAATAACCACCATCTTTGGTTCCATCAGAAAAACCGAGCATAATTGTTTGCACGTTTTTTCTCTTCACCAAATGTTTTTGATAAACTTCATCATTGTATAAATCCTGCATCACTTTTTCTGCATTCGCAAGACCTTCCATGGTTTCAAAAAGCGGAACAATATCTATGTTGATATCTTTATCTTCATAACCACAAACTTTAAATAAAGCGAAAACATTCATCACATCTTCTACGGTATCAGAATTAGAAATAATGTAACGGTGCATTCCTCTTTCGCCATTTTTTACCTGAATTTCTTTAACATTGATGACACTTTTCAGCGTTTCTCGGATGATTTCATCTTCGAAATCATCAGGAAGAGCCAGAATATGTTCAGAAATCAAGATATTTACTTTTTCAGAATTGGTAAGTTCTGCAACTTTTTGTTTAGAATATTTCGTAACCAATTCATCTATCACTTTTTGATGAATTCTACTGTCTTGACGAATATCCAAAGTTGCAAAGTGTGTCCCAAAAATCTTAACTCGGTCTCTGTAATCTACCAAAATATTGGTAAAAAGTCCATTATGTTGCGTTTTCAGAATATGTTCTGCTTCTGATAAATATTTTAAAATCGTTTCGCTAGAAATAGAGTTTTCGTTTTTGAAAATGTTATTGTACAATTCATTGCTCAATTTTTCTAAAACTTCTGAAACGCCTCTAAAACTTAATCTTCTTCTTAAATCTTTTAAATGATTGTAATAATTTTTGAGAATAGAATTTCTGAGTTCATTGGCAACCTTCAGCGTAACATCTGCCGTCACAAAAGGATTCCCATCTCTGTCTCCTCCTGGCCAAAAACCTAATTGAAAAACGTCTTGATGAATTTCAAAATCTTCACTTCCGAAAGATTGTTTCAGTTTTTTATACAATTCACCAATTGTATCATAATACACATATCTCAAGTAGAAAATAATGCTTAATGCTTCATCTAGCGGAGTTGGTCGCTCTTTATTTACAAAAGGAGTTTTCCCTAACTGCTGAAGCAAAAGGTCTATTTCATTGATATCATCTTTTAAAATAGCAGAACGCAAATCATGCAAAATTCTTTGTACAGCATTCGGATAAAACTGTGTAGGATGCGCTGTAAAAACCACTTTTACGGCAAAATCTTCTAACTTTTCGCGAACTTTTCCTAATTTATGTTCTTGCAAAGCTCTTTCATGCAACTGCATTACCGTTCCAGCATCACTTTCTGAATGCAACTGTTGAAAAGCTGCATCTTCTATACTGTCAAAAAGTACCACTTGCCTTTCGATATATTGAATAATCTTAAAAAGCAGTTCCTGCTTCTGTTCTTCTGTAGTAACTTCTGTATGTTTTTTGAAGAATTCTTCTACAATTTCTTCTGGAGATTTTCCTTCTTCGTAACCATTTCTACTTTCTTCATAAAGAAACGGCAAAAGCATTCCGATGTTGGTCATTTTATCATACGGAAGGCTCATAAACAAGCTGTTATAAATCTGAAATTTATTCTCTACAACCTGACGAAATTTTTCTAAGCGGGCTTCATTAATCATGAAACAAAGGTATGAAAAACTCTTTATTTATAGCATATAATTGAAATTTTCAATCTTAAATTTTTATTAATTTTCATCACTTTCGGAATCTTATTTCGTAATTTTGGGAAAAAATTTATTGATATGTTAAATTTTGAATTTAAAAATCCTACAAAAATTATTTTCGGTAAAGGCGAAATTTCTAAAATTTCTAGAGAAATCCCGAAAACAGAAAAAATATTAGTACTTTACGGAGGCGGAAGCATTAAAACCAATGGCGTTTACGACCAAGTAAAAGCAGCATTAGAAGGCTACAACTGGGAAGAATTTGGTGGAATTCCTGCAAACCCAGAATACGAAGTTTTATTAGAAGCTTTAAAAATTATCAAAGAAAAAAACATCACTTACATGTTAGCAGTAGGTGGTGGTTCTGTAATTGATGGAGTTAAATTCCTTTCTGCAGCAGCCAATTATGAAGGAGAACCTTGGGATATTTTAAAAAATGGAATTAGAACTGAAGAGGGAAAAGGTTTGCCATTTGCTTCTGTACTTACGCTTCCTGCAACAGGCTCTGAAATGAATTCTGGTGCAGTAATTTCTAGAAGAGAAATCGGTCAGAAATTAGGAATGGGAGGTCCTGGCTTATTCCCTCAATTTTCTATTTTAGATCCAGAAGTGATTCGTTCAATTCCTAAAAAACAAATTGCAAACGGAATTACAGATGCTTACACTCACGTTTTAGAGCAATATATGACTGTAAAAACCTCTGCTACACTTCAAGACCGTTTTGCAGAAAGCATTTTACAAACTTTACAAGAAATTGCTCCAAAAATGATGGAAGAAGAATTCGATTATGATTCAGCTGCTAATTTTATGTGGAGTTGTACCATGGCTTTAAATGGATTGATTCAAAAAGGAGTCATTTCTGACTGGGCAATTCACGGAATTGGTCACGAATTAACTGCTCAATTTGGTATAGACCATGCTAGAACTTTAGCCATTATTGCACCTTCTCATTACCGTTATAATTTTGAGGCTAAAAAAGAAAAATTAGCACAATATGCAGAACGTGTTTGGAATGTAACAGAAGGCACTACTGAAGAAAAAGCGCTGAAAGGAATAGAAAAAATGGAAGCTTTCTTCCAAAGTTTAGGGATAAAAACCAAATTATCTGAATACACTGAAGACTACCAAGGAACAGCAGAAAAAATTCAAGAAGCTTTTATTGCGAGAAATTGGTTAGCGATTGGCGAAAAAGGCATTGTAAAACCTGAAGATGCTAAAAAAATCGTAGAAATGGCGTACTAATGAACTCGTTCATTATATGCTCAAAATAACTTTCACAAAATCACAGAGAATTCTGTGATTTTTTTTTTATTTTTGAAAAAAAGTAAAAATGAATGCATTAGCAGAGAATAAGACCGTTTTAGCACACAATGATTTCTTCGAAATTCTGAGAAATGTAGAATACAAACGTTTAGATACACACAAGCAAGTTTATCTAGATTTTACGGGAGGAAATCTCTATGCTAAATCACAGATTTTGGAACATCAAGATTTGCTGATTAATAATATTCTCGGCAATCCGCATTCTACCAATCCTACTTCTCAATTGTCTACAAAATTGGTAGAAGAAGCAAGACAAAAGGTAATTGACTACTTCAATGCGGAAGATTATTACTGCATTTTTACCCAAAACGCTTCTAATGCATTGAAAATTGTAGGAGAATCTTATCCTTTCAACGAAAAATCACATTTTTTACTTCTTGCAGACAACCATAATTCTGTAAATGGAATTCGTCAATTTTGTCTATCAAAAGGTGGAAAAGTAACGTACGCTCCTATCTATTATCAGGATTTAAGAATGGACGAAAATTTCGTGATGGAAAAACTTCAAGAATCTGAAAATTTTGAAAATAAACTCTTCGCTTTTCCTGCACAGTCAAACGTTTCTGGCGTGAAACACGATTTGTCTTGGATTAAAAAAGCACAGGATTTAGGTTGGGATGTTTTACTAGATGCAGCAGCATTTGTACCAACGAATCAATTAGACTTAAAGGAAGTAAAACCAGATTTTGTTTGTGTTTCTTTTTATAAAATTTTTGGTTATCCTACAGGAATTGGTTGCCTTTTGGTAAATAAAGAAAAGTTTAAAAAACTACAAAAACCATGGTTTGCAGGTGGAACCGTAAGTTTGGTTTCGGTAAATGCCATTCATCATTTTTTGATTAATAACCACGAGAGATTCGAAGATGGAACGCTCAATTATTTAGACATTCCTGCGGTAAAAATTGGTTTAGATTATATCGAAAATATAGGAATTCAGCGCATTAATGAAAGAGTTGCTTCGCTCAGAAAATATCTATTCGAAAATTTAGAAAGTTTACTACACGATAATGGTAGAAAATTAATTCAGATTTTCGGACCAAAAGACCATCAGAATCTTGGAGGAACCATTATTTTAGGGTTTTATAACGAAGAAGGCATTCGTTATGAATTCGAGCAAATAGAAGAAATGGCAAATCAACATAACATTTCGTTGCGTTCAGGTTGTTTCTGCAATCCCGGTATTGACGAAGTTAATAATTGCCTAACAGACAATGAATTAGCAACCTACTACTC
This sequence comes from Cloacibacterium normanense, assembly GCF_003860565.1. Taxonomy (NCBI): domain Bacteria; kingdom Pseudomonadati; phylum Bacteroidota; class Flavobacteriia; order Flavobacteriales; family Weeksellaceae; genus Cloacibacterium; species Cloacibacterium normanense. The sequence goes on along the minus strand of NZ_CP034157.1, from coordinate 907,345 downwards.
TTCTCACGAACAAGGTGATTATAAAGACATGATTAAATTTTTAGGAAAAATGCGTGGCGCAACAAGAATTTCTGTAGGAATTGCTACAACTAAAAATGATATTGATAAACTGATGAATTTCATAAGAGAATTGCTCAATAAGTAATTTAGGTTTCCCAAAATTTGAAAAGTTTATCCTAATATTTTTATCATGAAGAATTTTCTTAAAATTTCATTCCTCTTTTTTGTATTCATTTTCGGTTCTCTAGCTGCTCAAAAAGCAGATTTTTATGACGACATTCAACATTTTAAAAAATTAGATTCAGAAAAAACACCACCAAAAGATGCTATACTTTTCTTAGGAAGTTCATCTTTTACCATGTGGAAAGACGCAGCAGATTATTTTCCTGATAAAACCATTATCAATAGAGCTTTTGGAGGTTCTAGATTGCTTAATCTAAATTACTATGCCGAAGATTTACTCAATCCTTATCAACCAAAACAAGTGATCATCTATTGCGGCGAAAATGACATTGCACATGCCGAAAAACCTTCTGCAAAAGAAGTATTTAAAAGATTTAAACAATTTTATAAAACGGTAAGAGCTCATTATCCAAATGCCAACATCGCTTACGTTTCCATCAAATATTCACCAAGTAGAGAACAATTTTGGCCGACTATGAAGCAAGTGAATAAAAAAATTCAAAACTTCATGAATGCTAAGAAAAATGCAGAATTTATAGACGTCACAGAAAGCATGAATGATGAAAATGGCAGCATTAGAAAAGATTTATACTTAGAAGACATGCTACACATGAAACCTGAAGGCTATAAAATCTGGACCAAAGTGATGTATCCTTATTTAAAATAACAAACCGCTCCGAAATTCGGAGCGGTTTTTTTATTATTTCTTTTTTCTCTTTGCAATAGATTTTGCCTTTGCTTGAGCTCTGTTTCCTGGTTTGGTTTTGGGTGGTTTTCTTTTGCTTGGTCCACCAAGATTCACTTTTTTATTTTTATCTTTTTTCTCGTGGAAAGCAGATCCCGGTTCAATTTTCTTATACTGAACAGGATTTTTCATCACTACAACTTCTTTTTCCGAAGCAATTTTCACCTCAGAAACCTTCACTTCTTCTGGAAATTCTATTCTTTTCACTTCCTTGTTCATAAACATTTCCAGTTCTATGAAACGTTCTTCTTCTTTTGGCGTGTAAAAAGAAATCGCAATTCCGTCTTTATCTGCTCTACCCGTTCTACCAATTCTGTGAATATATTGCTCCTGAACTTCTGGAATTTCAAAGTTAAAAACGTGTGAAACATCTGGAATATCAAGACCTCTCGCCATAACATCAGTAGTAATAATTCCTCTCAATTCATTGTCTGAGAAAGATTTCATGGTTCTCAATCTGAAATTTTGAGATTTATTCGAGTGAATCACCCCAAATTCTCCCGGAAATTCTTCGTCTATTTTATTAAAAATTAAATCGGCGTGTCTCTTATTATTGGCAAAAATTAGAATTTTCTCAAATTCATCCTGCGTTCTTAACAAGTGAACTAATAGATTTAATTTGGTATTAAAATTCTTCACCGGAATAGCAGATTGAGCTATTTTTTCGAGTGGAGTTCCGCTTCTTGCTAAAGAAATTTCCTGAGGATTTTTGAAATATTCGTCTAGCATGGCATCTACATCATCCGTCATCGTTGCAGAGAAAAGAATGTTCTGTCTGCGCTCACTCATCATCGTGAAAATATCTTCTAACTGTCTTCTGAAACCCAATGAAAGCATTTCATCAAACTCATCGATAATCAGTTTTTTTAGATCTTTCAAGTTCAAAACAGCATCTTTCATCAAATCCATTACTCTTCCCGGAGTTCCCACCAAAATATCTACACCTTCGTAAACCAAAAGTTTCTGAGTATTGATATTTACGCCTCCATAAACGCCTAAAACTCTAGTTGACATATCTTCTGTCAGTTTTTCTACAACTTCGGCAACTTGCACCACTAATTCACGCGTAGGAACAAGGATAAGTACAGTTGGACTTCCGTTTTTATTGTATTTCCAAGTTTTAAGAACTGGAAGAAGATAAGCTAATGTTTTACCGGTTCCGGTTTGTGCAATTCCCATTACGTCTTTTCCAGACATAATTGGGGAAAAAGATTTCAGCTGAATAGGAGTAGGCTCAGAAATTCCTAATTTTTCTAAAGCGCTGTTGAGTTGTTTTGGCAAATCAAAATCTGCAAATGATACTTTCATTTGGCAAAAATACGATTTTTAAAATAGAGCAAAAATTTTAATCTCTTACAAACTCACCAGATTCGTAATCTATTCTGTATTTATAGGTAAGTGTAGTAGATTGTGACATAGCAATTCCGCCTCCTACTCCACCAATTGCAGTACCTAGAAGTACATCACCAAAAGAAGGACCTTGAATAACTTCTCCTACGAAGTAAAAATTATTTTTTTCTTTGATTACTCCGTAGAAATTAAGTCCCTTGATATAAATATTATTGTCTTTAATAATAGCATAAGCAATAGGTTTTGCATTGACAATTTCTCCAGAATTGTCCTTGTATTTAATTTTTTTAATTCCTGAAGGCGACAAAACAATTTCCTGAATAGGAAAATCTGGCTTCAGATGCTTAAGAGACTCGAAACTTTTGTAAATACCGTCTGGATATTTATTATTACTATACAATGGAATTTCACTTTTCATTATGTCGTCATAAGAAATCATATCATTTAATGTAAATGTTCTTTCCAATAGAAAATTATTAGATTCCATAGCGGTTTTGATTTCAGTAGAAATCAAATTATTAACTTGTTTTTGAAGTGATATGAGTTTATCCGTGCTATTAAATGATATTTTCTTTTCCACTTTAGAGATTAAGTGGTAAGTTTCATTTTCTTGAGCAAAAAATGCTCCTTTTAATAGAAAATTAGCTTGATTAGGCGTTTCTGAAATATAGAAATCTCTCAAAAGAAAAGTAAGATTTTTAGAAACAGAATTTTGCGGTAACAATTGATTAAAATAATCTTTAAAAATATTTTCTATCGTTTTAGAGAGCAATAGTTTCTTCTTGGAATTTTGACCTCCATATTTCACAAAACCTACATCTTCTTTTTGCTTTCTAATATCTAAAATTTGTAAAGTACTGTAGAAACTAGATTGAGGAAGAGCAACAGACGTATTTTCAAAATTAAAAGTGATGGTATTATTTTCTTCCGATTGCGCCCAAAGTAATGAATTGCTGAGAATAGTTAATAAGATTATTAGTTTTTTCATTTTAAAAATTTTTCTAAAAATAAGGGTTTTCTTAGAAAAGAAAAAATGCTTTTTATCACTAAAATCTCGCCTGAACTTGTACGAACATAGTAGTATGATCATATTCTGAAGTAAGTGGAACATTTCTCTTGTAATCATCAATCATGGCTCCTATTTGCAAACAAGCAAAATATTGGTCAGCGAATTCTAATGTAAGCATTGGCGTAAAAGTAGTTCTTACATTGCCTTCTAATTGATAGTTAGGATTTAGATATTCATATCGGTTAGAGAATTCTATGCTTCTTAGTCTTGGGGAATTCAGATTATATCGAATAATAGGATTGATATAAAAACTTCTGAATCTAAAATCTTTCAGCTCTGGTTTTGGCGAAAGCTTAGAAACTCCAAATTCTGAAAAATTGTTTCCTTCTTTGTATTCTGAGATGATTTCTAGATTCCATTTCGGATTGATGGCAAAGGTTTTTTCTACATCTGCCCCGATTACATTTCCTGATTGATTGATGTAACTGCCAATTCCGCCATTCACTCCAATTTTTAAATTTTCTTTAAAATCCTTTTCTAATCTGGCATAAACGTGTTTGCTTTGGTCATTATCAATTTCAGAACCACGAGAATTTCCATTGGTAGCTCCTATGTAATATTTCAAAGGATTTTTAGCATTATTGACATCACCATAAACAGCAATTCCAGTTTGGAAACTTTGCCAACCGTTTTTCCCCAATAAATAATAACCATTTGAGAAATCTACAGACTTGATAAACTCACTCGGAATTTCGTCTTCTATCCCAAAATACGGACGGAACTGCCCTAATTGAATTTTGAGATGCTTATTATGAGAATATCTTACAAAAGCTTGTTCTAGGACTTTTCCGGTAAGGTTACTGCTGTTAAACTCCGCAAAATTAAGCATCATTCCCAAGTCAAAACGGTCATTAATTTTAGATTTTAATAAAAATCTTGCTCTTCTTACGTTAAAACTATTGGATACTAATTTCTGTTGGTCTGCTATATTTACACCGTTTACATCTACATTTTCTGTGAGAGAAACCAAATATCTGGTCTGCAACAAACCGCTAAAACTGGTGTTTCTTAAGATTTTAGAATAGTTAGAAATGGTGTCTTTTTTAGAATCATTTTGTGCAAAAATCGCCAAACTGAACAATACAAAACTGAATAAAAGAATTTTCTTCATCTTCATTAATTTTAAACAATCATTTAAATTTGAAGATGCAAAATTATCATTCAAAAAGGACTAAATTATGCTAAGCAGAAAATAATTTAAGAAAATAAGACAAAAATCATTATTTGAGCTTCACAGATTTGGTTTCTACTTTGATTTTATCATTTTTCCAAACACTTGAAGTAATTCTTACAAATCCTTTTTTCAGAGGATCTTTTTCAATCGGAAATTTATTTTCTTCCCACTGCAAACAATGCGTAGGAATAGGTTTTACCAAGAATTTCGATTCATTATTTCTAAAAGTATAGACATAAAAAGAATGCCAACAACTGGTACACCAATTCGGATAAAATCCTATTTCATCTGCGCCATCATTGTTTAAATCTTTCAGGTTATAGATATCGCCGTTTTTAGCATTTTTGATGGTAATCGGTTTAATTTTTTCATCGGAAAAATGAATGGTAGTAATACAATTCCCTTCGCATTCATCACTACAATCTGAAACCGTAGCGTATGCAAATTCTTTTTTGCCATCTCCGTTATAATCTCCTTCTATCTTCACTTCAGAAGTTTGAGAAAACAAGAAATTAACCATCAGAAAAAACGAAATAGAAGCTATTTTTTTCATAATCATTTATGTTTTGTTTATTTCAAAAATAAAAATTTTAACTAAAAGTAACATAAAAATTGTTAAAATTATCATTTTAGAAATACTATATGTGTTAAAATAAAATTAAAAAGACAGAATGATAGAAATACTAACATTGATTTTGGTATTTTCACCGCTCAATAATATTCTATAAACCAATAATCATGAAAAAAATCTTCGTAACATCAGGAATGTTATGCACTATTTTAACTTTATCTCAAACTAAAAAAGACAGTACAACACAGAAAGAAATAAAAGAAGTCGTTTTGGTCGGAAAAAAACCTACTGTAGAAAATAAAGTTGACCGCACCGTTTTTAATGTAGCAAACAGCTCTATTTTGGCAGGTAATACAACTTGGGAAGTTTTAAAAATGACTCCCTTAATTAGTGTTGAAAATGACGAAACGCTAAAATCTGAAGGTGAAAATGTAACGGTTTACATTAATGATAGAAAATCTGTTTTTACTGGAAAAGAACTAAAAGAATATTTAAAAACCATTCCTGCAGATAATCTCATGAAAATAGAAGTGATTACAAATCCTTCTGCAAGATATGAAAGTGCGGGTTCTGTAATTAATATTATTCTAAAAAAATTAGAAAACGAAGGTGTAAAAGGAAGCGTTTCTTTAAGCAATACTCAGAATAAAAAGAACTCACAATATTCTAATTTTAACCTTAATTATCACAAGAAAAATTTTACCCAAACTTTATCAGGCGGTTATAGTAATGGAGAATATGTGTACAGCAGTACAAATGAAAACTATATTTATGCTAATAAATCTTTAACAAACGTAATTACAGATAGTAATAATCTAAATAAAGTTCCTACTTTTTCTTCGACTTCAGAGCTAGAACTAGATAGCAAAAACAACATAGGTTTAATTTTAGAATACTTTCAGTATAAATATAACAACAATGCTATTGCTGTTGGCAGCAGTTATTTAGATACTGTTTTTCAAAACTCTTTTACCCAAAACCAATCCACTAACGGAGACCATAAAAGTATTGGCAGCAATGTTTTTTACAAATATTATGACAAGGTAAAAAATAAAATTTTTGATGTTAATTTAGGGGTCAATTATTACAATGAAGAATCTAATAATGAATTTATTTTAAGTCAAGAAATTGCTCCAATTTCTTCTGGAAGTAAAATTGTAAGTGATAACCAAAACAGAAATTATTATCTAAAATTAGATTACACGCAACCATTTGAAAAATCAGGAATTAATCTAGAAATGGGTGGTAAAATAGATTTTAAAAACAATGTAATTCCTAATGATTATTATCTTTTAAACCAAAACAACTGGAATCTTGATCATTCTAAAAGCAATAGATTTCAATATCTAGAAAATCTAAATTCTGTATATACCAATGTAAGCAAAACTTTTTTCAAAAAATTAGAAACCAGAATTGGACTCAGATATGAATATATTCATTATAAAATAATACAAAATGTAGGAAGTATTGAGAAAACAAATTCTTACGGAACTTGGCTTCCTGATATTTTATTAAAATATACTTTAACAGAAAATTTTAACATCAGCAGTTTTTACAACAGAGGAATTTGGAGACCTTATTACGCAGAATTCAATCCTTTTTTAATGCCCAATAGTAATGGAACGTACAGCCAAGGAAATATGGATTTACAACCTAATCCAAGCAACAGAGTAGAACTTAAATTTGGTCTCTATAAAAAATATTATATTTCTACTTCTTATATGTTTTCTAATCAAGATTACTGGAACACCTTTTATATAAATGATGGAAAAACTATAGATATTCCTATTAATTTTAATGGCGCTGTTAAAAAATATAATGTTAATTTTAACACCAACCAAACCTTCCTAAAAAACAAATTAAATGTAAATCTGAGTATTAATTACAGTTATACAGATAACAGTGATTTTTATGCAAAAAACAATATCATCAATGCGAAAAATTATTTTAGTAATATCGGCGGTTCTACTAACATTTCTTACACCAATTTGCTGAATAAAAACATAAACATTAATGCTTGGATAGGGATATTTAATCAGCATAGCGGAAATTCTTTTGCCAATAACACGATGCTTTTTCATAATATTTCAGCCACAAAGATTTTTCCAAAATCACAAATTGAAACTAGTTTGAGATTAAGTAACATCTTTATGTCTCCAAAATTTGACAGAACCACTTTTACAGAAATAGGATCTTTCAGAAATTCTAACATTTGGGACGCAAGAGGCATTTCTCTTACATTCGTAAAACGTTTCGGTAACCAGAAAGTAAAAGAAAATTCTAAAACCAATGTAGAAAAAGACAGTGGCGGAAGCAAAAACTAAAAAATAAAATCCTGTTGAAGTTTTTCAACAGGATTTTAATTTATCAATCAGTGTAATCTTCTTATATTACAATTTATTCCCACTCAATTGTTGCTGGTGGTTTACTCGAAATATCATAAGCGACTCTATTGATTCCTTTCACTTCATTGATAATTCTGTTCGATACATTTTCTAAAAATTCCCAAGGAAAATGACTGAAAGTTGCCGTCATAAAATCTGTAGTATTCGCAGAGCGAACTACAGCGGTGTATTCATACGTTCTTTCGTCTCCCATTACTCCAACAGATTTTACGGGAAGTAACACCACAAAAGCCTGAGAAACCTTTTCATACAAATCATTTTTATACAATTCTTCTATGAAAATATCATCTGCTTCTTGTAATATTTTCACTTTTTCGGCATCTACTTCTCCTAAAACTCTGATTCCTAAACCTGGTCCTGGAAATGGATGTCTGTAAACCAAATGATGCGGAATTCCCAATTCTTCGCCAACTTTTCTTACTTCGTCTTTAAATAATTCACGAAGCGGTTCTAGAAGTTGAAGTTTCATTTCTTCCGGCAATCCACCTACATTGTGGTGAGATTTAATCACTGCAGAAGGACCTTTTACCGATTGAGATTCAATAACATCTGGATAAATGGTTCCTTGAGCTAAAAATTTAGCGCCTTCAAATTTGTGAGATTCTTCATCGAAAACGGCTACGAATTCTCTACCGATGATTTTTCGTTTTTCTTCTGGGTCTGAAACTCCAGCTAATTTTGACAAAAATCTTTCTGAAGCATCTACCATATCAATATTCATATGGAAATGCTCTCCGTAATTTTCCATTACTTTTTTGCCTTCATCTTTACGCAAAAGCCCAGTATCTACAAAAATACATTGCAACTGGTCACCAATAGCTTTATGAATCAAAACCGCAGCTACAGATGAATCTACACCACCAGAAAGCCCAAGAATGACCTTGTCATTTCCTACTTTTTCACGGATTTCAGCAACAGTTTTTTCGATATAATTGGTCAGTTTCCAATTTTTTTCTGCTTTACAAATCTGGAAAACGAAGTTTTCGAGCATTCTAGCTCCAAATTCACTGTGCGAAACTTCTGGATGGAACTGAACACAATAAATATTTTTCTTTTCGTTAAAAATCCCTGCAATTACTCCAGACTTTGCTGAAATTTCAAAATTCTCTGGCAAAGTTTCCACTTCATCAAAATGGCTCATCCAAACGGTAGAAAATCTACTTACTCCTGTAAAAAGCGGATTAGATTTCGTGATTTCTAGAGTTGCTTTTCCGTATTCTCCTTTTTCACCTTTTTTTACGTTTCCGCCCAAAAGATGTGCTGTAAGTTGCATTCCGTAGCAAATTCCCAAAACTGGAATTCCCAATTCGAATAATTCTTTTTCTACCAAATGTGCATCTGGAGAATTTACAGAACTCGGACCTCCAGAAAGGATAATTCCCGCAGGATTTTTGGATTTTATTTCTTCTAAAGAGGTATTAAAAGGTAGAATTTCCGAATATACTTCCATTTCGCGTATTCTCCTACCAATCAATTGGTTATATTGTGAACCGAAGTCCAAAATGATGATTCCTTTATTCATTTTATTTAATTGAAAGTTAAAAATTGAGCTAAAACTCAATCTTAAATTTTACAAAAATTACTTATTATTTCTAAGCGTAACTAGCCCTGATTGAAGCATTTGTCTGAGCTCTTTTTAGAAATTTCTAGATGATTTATCAGGCAAAAATTTCTAAAAAAGCGAGTGCGAAAAGCAGGGTTAGCTCCTAAAAAAATTGAGGGAAAATTCCCTCATTTTATTAAAATTTTCCGATATCTTCTCTGTAAAATGCGTAGTCGAAATGAAGTGTTTTAGCATCTTCATAGACTTTTTCGCGGGCTTCTTCGTAAGTATCGCCAGTTGCAACTACATTTAGCACTCTACCAGAATTGGTGACCACTTTTCCTGCAATTTGCTCTGCTCCTGCAAAGAGAACATTACTGTGTTTCACCTTGTCTAAACCTTGGATTTCGTAACCGATTTCAAAATTCCCAGGATAACCGCCAGAACACATCACGAGACAAATCGCCTTCTTGTCTGAAAACTGTAAATCTAAATCTTTTCCTTCGATACAGTCATGGATAACATCCAGCAAATTATTTTCTAAAAGTGCCATGATGACTTGCGTTTCTGGATCGCCAAATCTCATGTTATATTCTAACAAATAACATTGATTATCTTGTACCAAAACGCCAAAAAATATAATCCCTACAAAATCAAGTGCTTTGTCTTTAATTCCTTTAACGGTAGGTTCTAAAATATTTTTATTAAAATCTGCTAAATGCTCTGCCGTAAATTCTGGACTTGGAGCTACAGTTCCCATTCCACCAGTATTTGCGCCAGTATTTCCGTTTCCTACTTTCTTATAATCTTTGGCAGAAACACATGGAAAAGCTTTTTCGCCATTCCAAAAAGCAATAATAGACGCTTCGAAACCTTGTAAAAACTCTTCAACGACAACTTTTATTCCAGCATCTCCATAAATTCTTTCAATCATGAATTGGTGCAAAGTGTGATGCGCAGTTTCTTTGTCTTCACAAATAACTACTCCTTTTCCGCTTGCTAAACCACTTGCTTTAATCACCAAAGGATAAGAATGATTTTGGATATATTGGTCTGCTTCTACATAAGAATCAAAAATAGCAGCTTTGGCTGTTCTGATACCATAATCTTGCATAAATTTTTTAGAAAAAGCTTTGCTTCCTTCTAAATCTGCGGCACGTTTTGTAGGACCAAAAATTTTGAGATTATGTTTCTGAAATTCGTCTACAATACCATTAACTAAAGGTAATTCTGGACCTACGAATGTGAAATCTATTTTTTCTCTAAGAGCAAAATCTCTTAACTCTGCTACACTGTCATAAGGTAAGTTTTTACCTAAATTTTCTGTTGTAGCATTGCCTTTTGCAAAAAACATTTGACTGATTCTTTTATCTTCTGATAATTTTTTTGCAATAGCAGATTCTCTACCTCCGTTTCCTATTATTAATACTTTCATTTTTTGTATTTGGTATTTGGTATGTTAGTATTTGGTATATTGATTTTATCAAATTTACGAATTTGTTTGATTTTAAGTCAAAATTAATTTTTTAATTCTTCAATTTTTAATTAGTGTAGGAAATGTCTCATTCCTGTGAACATCATTGGAATTTTATGTTCATTAGCGGCTGCAATAGAATCTTCATCTTTTACAGAACCGCCAGGTTGTACAATCGCTGTAATTCCTTCTTTAGCACAGAAATCTACTACATCTCTGAATGGGAAAAATGCATCTGAAGCCAAAACTAAATCGCCGCTGAATTTTTCCTTAGCTCTAGAAATCGCTTGTTCTGTAGCCCAAATTCTATTCACTTGACCGCCTCCAATTCCGAAAGCTTGAATTCCGTTTGAAACTACTATAGCGTTTGATTTTACATATTTCACCACTCTTTGAGCAAATAGAAGTGCTTTTTCTTGTTGTTCTGTTGGTTGGATTTCTGTAACTACTTTAAAATCTGTAGAAAATTGGTCATCTACATCTTGAACCAAAATTCCACCATCTATTTTCACCCAAGTTTTTTTGTCTGAAACTGGATTTTTGACTTTTATAATTCTAAGATTTTTCTTCTTTCTCAAAATTTCTAGCGCCTCTTCATCAAAATCAGTTGCCATTACAATTTCAAGGAAAGTTTTATTCAATTCTTCCGCAGTTGCAGCATCTACTTTGTAATTCATTCCGATGATTCCCCCGAAAATAGAAATCGGGTCACATTCGAAAGTTTTGGTATACGTTTCTAAAGCAGAATTTCCGATGGCAACTCCACAAGGTGTAGAATGTTTTACGGCACAACAAGCCATTTCATCTTTGAATTCATTCACCACTTTCCAACATAAATCCATATCTCTCAAATTATTGAAAGACAGTTCTTTGCCTCCTAAAATCTCGAAATCTTTCATCGCACCGTTTTCAGTGGTAGAAACGTAATACGCTGCAGATTGATGAGGATTTTCGCCATATCTTAAATCAGAAACTTTTTGGTAAGAAGCCTGTAAATATTCAGGATATTCTTCATTCAACAACATTTGAGAAATTGCCGCATCATAAGCAGAAGTTAAGTTGAAAACTTTACCTGCCAATTTTTTACGAGTTTCAATTGTAGTATCCCCGTTTTCAGAAATTTCTTGTTGAACTTTAGCATAATCTTCCACATCGGTAACCACAGTCACAGAAGCGAAATTTTTAGCTGCAGAACGAAGCATTGATGGTCCACCAATATCGATGAATTCTACTTTTTCTTCTAATGAAATTTCTTTATTTACATTTTCGAAAAACGGATAAAGGTTTACAATTACCATATCAATCAGTTCTATTCCATGTTCCTGAACGGTTTTCATGTGTTCTTCATTATCACGAACCGCAAGAAGTCCACCATGAACTTTTGGATGAAGGGTTTTTACTCTTCCGTCTAACATTTCAGGAAAATTGGTCACTTCATCAATCTGAATTGGGTTAAGTCCAGCTTCTTTAAGATGTTTGAAGGTTCCACCCGTAGAAATGAGTTCGTAATTTTTAGATTCTAAAAATTTGGCAAAATCAATAAGATTGCTTTTGTTGGAGACACTGATTAATGCTCGTTTTTTCATTTTTATTTATACTTTTTTTATTAAATCATTGGAATGAATTCCAATTCTGTAAAATATGTCGTTCCTATGGAACTCTTTTATTTAAAACCAAATCAATCGCTTTCGGGAAAATCTCGTACTCGATTTGATGCACTTTCTGTGCTAAAGTTTCTGGAGTTTCATTTTCTGCAATTTCAAATTTTCCTTGAAGAATAATTTCGCCTTCATCAATTCCAGAAGTTACAAAATGGACAGTTGCGCCACTTTCTTTTTCTTGGGCTGCAATTACCGCTTCGTGAACGTGATGTCCCCACATTCCTTTTCCACCGAATTTTGGCAATAAAGCAGGATGAATATTGATGATTTTTCCGTTGTATTTTTCGCAAAATTCTTTACTTAGAATCGATAGAAAACCAGCTAATACAATCAAATCTGTATTTTCGGGCAAAAGTTTTTCTAAGTTTTCAGAGAAATCTTTTCCTCTTTTGATAAGTTGATTCGGAATTTGATGATTTTCGGCTCTTTCTAAAGCATAGCAATCTCTGTCTGCAACCACCAAATTGACTTTTGTATTGGGAATTTCTCCATTATCAATACAGTCAATGATGCGCTGTAAATTGCTACCAGAACCCGAAACTAAAACTGTAATATTTTTCATGTTAGATTTCAGATTTCAGATTTCAGATTTCAGATTTTTGTCTGATATCTCTTATCTAAAATCTCGTTTCTATATTAATTGAATTTTCTCTTCGTTTTCTACGATTTCGCCTACTAAATAAGCGTCTTCGATTAAAGAAAGTGCTTTTTCGGCAAGACTTTCATCTACTACTACAACCATTCCTACTCCCATGTTAAAAGTACCAAACATCTCCATTCTTTCGATGTTTCCACGTTTTTCTAATTCTAACATTACGTTTGGAATTTGGATTTTAGAAGTGTCAATTTTCGCACATAATCCATTTGGAATAATTCTTGGAACGTTTTCGATTAAACCGCCACCTGTAATATGAGCAATTCCTGAAATTTCTACATTTTCTTTCAGTTTGAAAACGTCTTTGTAATAGAGTTTCGTAGGAACTAAAAGTGTTTCGTAAAGAGGTTTTCCTTCGAATTCTTCTTCAAAATTTGGGAAAATTTTTCTTACCAATGAGAAACCATTGCTGTGAAAACCAGAACTTGGTAAAGCGATGATTTTATCACCCGTTTTTATTTTAGAACCATCAATAATTTGGTCTTTTTCTACAATTCCTACGCAGAAACCAGCCACATCATAATCTCCTGGTTGATACATTCCTGGCATTTCTGCAGTTTCGCCACCAATTAATGCGCACTCATTGTCTTTGCAAGCATTTACCATTCCTAGAACAATTTCTGCTGCTACATCTGCATCTAGTTTTCCGCAAGCTAAATAATCTAAGAAAAATAAAGGCTTTGCACCATGACACAGAATATCATTGGCACACATTGCGAAACAATCTACACCAATAGAATCATATTTTTTGGTATCTAGTGCAATTTTTAATTTGGTTCCTACTCCATCAGTTCCAGAAACCAAAACAGGATTTTTATAGCCACCAATTTCATAGAAAGCTCCAAAACTTCCTAGATTGTTCAGTACATTTTTATTGTGCGTTTCGGCTACTGCAGATTTTATTTTGTCTACGGTTTTGTAGCCTTCTTCTTTGTCTACGCCAGCTGATTTATACGTATTATTCATTTTTCTTTTTGTTTTTTTTTCTGAATAACTTGCAGGACTTTCACCTGCAAGATTCAGGTTTTTACTAGATTTATTTCAAACTGCAAACGCATTGAAAATCAAAAACAAATGATACAAAAAAAGCCGACAATCGTTCTGATTATCGGCCTCAATTATTTTGCTGCATATTTTAGCTTCCCAATTTCTTGGAATGTACAAGAGCCAAAATGTTGCGATTTAATATTCAATTTGTTTGGAATTTGATTTCGCAAAATTATATTTTTTATTGAACAAAGACAAATAAATTTAAAAAAATTCTGATTTAATTTTTTCTACTTTCTCTAAAAGCGCTCTTTGAAGTTCATTATTTAAAATTCCTTTTTCTGAGTCAAAGTTTTCATAAAAGAAAGGTAAAGAGAAAGTTTCTACAACGGTAGCTCCATCAAAAGGGAATCTTTTGGTTGCTATTTCTAAAACACTTGCACCGCCTCTTTGTCCCGGAGAAGTAGCCAATAAAAACATCTGCTTTTCACCAAAAATTTTTCGATTGGGGATCCTAGAAACCCAATCCATTATATTTTTAATGGCTACCGAAAAATTACCATTGTGTTCTGCTAAAGAAACCAAAAGAAAGTCTGACTGATCAATTTTTTCTGTAAAATCATAAGCCAATTTAGGAATTCCTGATGCTTTTTCACGGTCTGAACTGTAAATAGGCATTTCAAAATCGTTTAAATCTAATATTTCTACTTCGTGAGTAGTAAAAAATTGTGCTACAAACGTAACTAATTGTCTATTGATAGACGTGGAAGAATTGCTTCCTGCAAATGCTAGTATTTTCATGTGTTTTAGGTGTTTTAAATTATTTTTTCTTAGATTTTAGGCAAGTTCATTGGAACTTCTATCAATAAAATTTCAGAATCATTATCTATCTCTAAATCAAAATGTTCTGTTTCTGTAATTCCTAAAGCATCTCTTTGTCCAAGAATAGTTTCGCCTATTTTTACACTTCCTGAAATAACGAAAACGTAAACTCCATTTCCTTCTTTTTTGACTTGGTAAGTTCTAGAAGATTTTTCGGTGAAATTTCCTAAGTGAAACCAAGCGTCTTGGTGAATCCAACTTCCTTCATCATTAGGATTAGGAGAAATAATCTGTTGAAATTCATTATCAATGGCATTGTCAGAAATTTTTAATTGGTCATATCTTGGCTCTACTCCCATTTTATTAGGAATCACCCAAATTTGCAATAAAGTTACGGGTTGTTCTTTACTTCCGTTAAATTCACTGTGTTGAATTCCTGTTCCTGCACTCATTACTTGGATTTCCCCTTTCTTAATCGCTCCAAAATTTCCCATAGAATCTTTGTGATGCAATTCTCCTGAAAGTGGAATGGTAATAATTTCCATATTAGAATGAGGATGCGTTCCGAAGCCCATTCCTGCGCTTACAAAATCGTCATTCAACACTCTAAGAACGCCAAAATGTACTCTTTCTGGATTGTAATAATTGGCAAAGCTAAAACTGTGATTAGCAACCAACCAACCGTGGTTTTGAAATCCTCTGCTATCTGCGGTATGTACTGTTGTTTTCATTTTAAAAATTTAATTTAAATAATCGTCGCGATTATTCTGATTACGAGTACAAAGATACTGTGGTAAGAATCTGATTACATTGATGTAAGGTAAGAAAGGAAGTCAGAAGTTAGAAGATGGAAGTTGGAAGTTCGAAATCAAACAAATTCAAACGATATCAAACAATATCAAACCATTTCAAATAGCTAAAAAAATCCTTTCAGAAATTCTAAAAGGATTTGGATTTAATTTATACTAATATATTGAGAATATTAGGCGAATCATTCAAATACGTATCGAAATAACCACGTTCTTTCATTCTTTGGATTAATCCTTCAAAATCTGAAGCATCTGCTAGTTCGATACCAACGGTTGCTAAAGCGGTTTCTCTGGAATTTTTTTTGGTATATTCAAAAAAAGCAATGTCATCATTTTCACCTAAAACATCCAAAACAAATTCTTTAAGAGAACCTGGTCTTTGCGGAAATTTAACCAAGAAATAATGCTTCACGCCTTTGTAAAGCAAAGCTCTTTCTTTAATTTCTTCCATTCTGGTAATGTCATTATTACTTCCACTAACGATGCAAACCACATTTTTACCTTTGATCATTTCTTGATATTGCTCTAAAGCCGAAATAGACAAAGCACCAGCTGGTTCTAGCACAATTGCATCTTTGTTGTACATTTCTAGAATGGTTTCGCAGATTTTTCCTTCATCTACACTAATGCAATCGCTGATGTAATCTTTACAAATTTCAAAGGTTAAATCTCCTACTTTTTGTACCGCAGCTCCATCTACAAATTTATCGATTTTCGGTAATTCTACGTTGTAACCTGCATCAATAGACGCTCTCATAGAAGCAGCACCTTTTGGTTCTACGCCAATAATTTTAGTATCAGGAGAAAGCACCGAAAACACCGTAACAATACCTGCCAACAAACCACCACCACCAATTGGAACAAAAATATAATCAATCTTTTCGTTGGTTTGTTCTAAAATTTCCATTGCTAAAGTAGCTTGCCCTTCAATAATCTGAGGATCATCAAAAGGATGAATAAATGCAGCTCCATTTTTTTCGCTATAATCAATTGCGGCATTTTTAGAAGCATCAAAAGTATCTCCTACCAATTTAATTTTCACAAAATCACCACCAAACATTTCTACTTGTTCTAATTTTTGTTTTGGAGTGGTAATTGGCATAAAAATCACGCCATTTATTTTAAGCTCATTACAAGCAAATGCTACACCTTGAGCGTGATTTCCTGCACTTGCGCAAACTACTCCGCCATTGGTTTTCCCTTGTTCGAAAAGGCTTTTAATTTTATGATAAGCTCCTCTTAATTTATACGAACGAACAGGTTGCAGATCTTCTCTTTTCAAAGAAATATTGGCATCAAAAACTTTAGACAATCGGAAACTCTCTTGTAACGGAGTTAATTTCGCGGCTGTGGAAATTTTTTCTCTTGCTGTGTTTATAGAATCTATCGTTAAATAAGGTGTTTGTTCTTTCATCATAATTCTTTCATTGAAATTTTTCATTTTTAATTTCTCCTTTTTCTAAAATTAATTTATGGGAGAGACTTTCGGGAAGTTGGCTCTCAAAATGTCCTACATAAATCAACGTGTGTCCACTTTTGCATAAATCATCTACTACTCTATTGAAATATTTGGTTTGCTGAACATCTAAACCTTGACAAGGTTCGTCTAAAATCAATAATTCTGGATTTTTAACGATGGTTCTTGCCAAAAGTGCCAATCTTTGTTTCCCTAGAGAAAGTGTATTTAATTTTTTATTTTTATCATCTTTTAAATCAAAAAAATGAAGAATTTGTTCTAATTTTTGTTGTTGCTCGAAACTCAATTTTTGATACAAACTCATTGAATCAAAAAAACCTGAAGCGATGGTTTGTGCTACATTCGCATTCAAATCAAAATACCAATGTAATTCTGGAGAAATAATTCCTATTTTTTCTTTGATGTCCCAAATACTTTCGCCAGAACCTCTTTTTTTGCCAAAAAGATAGATTTCATTAGCATAAGCTTGAGGATGATCTCCGTTTAACAAACTGAGCAAAGTCGATTTTCCAGAACCATTTGGTCCTTGCAACAGCCATCTTTCACCTTCGTTAAGTTGCCAATTGATGTTTTTCAACACTTTTTTTTCTCCATAAGAAACATTTACATTTTCTAATTTTACCATTTCCCTCGCATTGGTTTTTGGTGGTTTTTGAAGAAAATAAGGCAATTCTTTAGTAATTCTTTCTTCGCCTTTGGTAATTTCTGAATGATGAGTGAGTTCTAAAAAACTTCCATTTTTAATTTCTGCAAAACGGTTGATACAACTTGGGACTTCATCATCATTGTTAATCAAGAGAAGCGTAATTCCTTCTTGAGTTAAATTTTCAAAAATTTGGTTTAAGTTTTTTCTTGATTTCACATCTAAACCTGTGTAAGGCCGATCTATAATCAAAATTTGAGGTTTCAACCAAAAAGCTTTTACCAACTGTAGTTTTTTGTGCTCACCACTCGAAAGTTCAATCAACTGCTGTTCTTTGAAATTCTGAAAATCAAAAATTTCTAAATATTTTTCTACATTTTTAAAATCAAGTTGCTCTTTTTGAGCAAAATGATTGAGTTCTGCAAAAACCGTGAGTGTGTCGTTTTTTGCAAATTTGTTGTAACGTTGCTGATAATAAAAATTTCTATCGCCTTCTAAATTGGTGAATTGATACCAATTAGCAACGTAAACAACTTTTTGTTTTAATTCTGAATTTTCATCAAAATTGATTTTAATGTTTCCTTCAAAATTTTTAATTTCTCCGGATATTATTTTGGCTATAGTCGTTTTACCTGTTCCACTTGGCCCGCCAATTTGCCAATTTTCGCCTTTATTTATTTTCCAATTTAAATTTTTCAATACGATATTGCTACCGTATTGAAAATTTAAGTTTTGGATTTCTAAAATTGTGGTTGACATTCAATTTTAAGTTTTGACTCCTCTTCGACTTCGCTCAGAGTGACAATATTTTTATTTTTGAAACGAGTTAAATCCCGTTCCAATTGATAGTTTTAAACCGTTTTAATAGATTTCATAGCCGTCATTGCTTTACGCAATTTTTTACCTACTACTTCTACAGGGTGATTTCTAAGGATTTCGTTTACCTCAACCAAAGTAACATTATCTACAGAACCGTCTTTTCCTTCGTTGAAGTTTTTACCTACTAAATCTGTTTCCACAGTTTTCATAAAATCTCCCAACAAAGGTTTACAAGCTTGATCGAACAAATAACAACCATATTCTGCCGTATCAGAAATTACTCTATTCATTTCGAATAATTTTTTACGAGCAATCGTATTAGCAATAAGAGGCGTTTCGTGAAGAGATTCATAATAAGCAGATTCTGGTTTTATGCCTGCATCTACCATTGTCTCGAAAGCCAATTCTACACCTGCTCTTACGAAAGCCACCATCAATGTATAATTGTCGAAATATTCTTGTTCTGCAATTTTCACATCACCAGCTGGAGTTTTTTCGAAAGCTGTTTCGCCAGTTTCGGCTCTCCATTTTAAAAGGTTTGCATCTCCGTTAGCCCAATCTTCCATCATTGTTTTAGAAAATTCTCCAGACATAATATCGTCTTGATGTTTTTGGAACAATGGACGCATAATGTCTTTTAATTCTTCAGAAACTTCAAAAGCTTTTAGTTTTGCTGGATTGCTCAATCTATCGAACATTCCGCTTACACCGCCGTGTTTAAGAGCTTCTGTAATTACCTCAACACCATATTGAACCAATTTAGAAGCGTAACCAGCATCAATTCCTTTTTCTACCATTTTATCAAAAGAAAGAATAGAACCAGTTTGCAATAATCCGCAAAGAATGGTTTGTTCTCCCATTAAATCTGATTTTACTTCTGCAACGAAAGAAGATTTAAGAACTCCAGCTTTATGACCGCCAGTTCCTGCGCAATATGCTTTAGCTTCTGCCCAACCTTTTCCTTGAGGATCATTTTCTGGGTGAACTGCAATTAAAGTAGGAACACCAAAACCTCTTACATATTCTGCTCTAACCTCAGAACCAGGAGATTTAGGAGCTACCATAATTACGGTTAAATCTTTACGAATTTGCATTCCTTCTTCTACAATATTGAAACCGTGAGAATATGACAAAGTTGCGCCTTGTTTCATTAAAGGTTGTACAGCATTGATAACCGCAGTATGTTGTTTATCTGGTGTTAAATTAATCACCAAATCGGCAGTTGGAATGAGTTCTTCATACGTTCCTACGTTAAAATTATTATCGGTAGCATTTTTCCAAGAGCTTCTTTTTTCTTCAATGGCTTCTTTTCTTAGCGCATAAGAAACGTCTAAACCGCTGTCTCTAAGGTTAAGTCCTTGGTTAAGACCTTGCGCGCCACAACCTACAATTACGATTTTTTTACCTTTAAGCGCTTCTACACCGTCAGAAAATTCTGAACCATCTAGAAATTCTGCTTGTCCTAATTGTAATAATTGTTCACGAAGTGAAAGTGTATTGAAATAATTTCCCATTTTTTAATTTGTTTAAAACTTTTATTTTAGTTTGAGTTTGTTTGAGTTTGTTTGAATTGTTTGATTTAGTTTGAAATTGTTTGATTAAAATTCAAATCTGAAATCGTAAATCTGAAATCTAATTTACATTGTAAAAACATCGTCTCTTTGGTCTAGATATTCGTTTTCTACAATAGCTCTAGAAGGTTCTCTATTATCAAATTCTAATAATTTTTCGTGGAAACCTGCACTTTTTTTAATGATGGCAATTCTAGCTCCACGTACAAATTCTATCAATCCGTACTTATTGAGTTCTTCAGTCAATCTATCGATTTCTTCACGATGTCCTGCTGTTTCAAAAACAATATAATCTTCACGAATTACTACGGTAGAAGCACCGTACTGACGAAGTAATCTCTCTACATAAACCTTTTCTGCTACTACGCTAGTTGGTACTTTATAAAGAGCTTGTTCTTGCCAAACAATTTCGTCATCTGTATTAAAATATGCCTTCAAAACATCGATTTGTTTTTCTAACTGACGACAAATTTTCATTACTACCTCTTCAGTTTCGTGGATGACTAAAGTAAAACGGTGAATTCCTTCTGCTTCAGACGGCGAAGTATTCAAACTTTCGATATTAATTTTTCTTCTTGAAAAAATCCCAGAAATTCTTCCGATTAAACCAATAGAATTTTCTGTATATAATGTGATGGTGAATTCTTTTCTTTCCATTTTGATAATTATTTTAAACGAATTTCAGAAACTGATGAACCTTGTGCTACCATTGGGAAAACATTGTTTTCTTTACCTACCATAACTTCTAGCAGATAAGCTCCATCGTGATTTAACATTGCTTCTAGAGCAGATTTTAAATTTTTTCTTTCAGAAATTTTTTGTCCGTCTATGTAATATGCTTTTGCTAAAGCCACAAAATCTGGACTGGTAATATTTACAAAAGAATATCTCTTATCGTGGAATAATTGTTGCCATTGTCTTACCATTCCTAAAAATTCATTGTTAAGAATTAAAATTTTAACCTTAGCACCAAATTGCATAATGGTTCCTAATTCTTGTAAAGTCATTTGGAAACCGCCGTCACCAATAATAGCAACTACCGTTTTTTCTGGCGCTCCGTACCAAGCTCCGATTGCAGCAGGAAGTCCGAATCCCATTGTTCCTAATCCTCCAGAAGTTACGCTAGACTTAGAATTATTGTACTTAGCATATCTACAAGCTACCATTTGGTGTTGTCCTACATCAGTAGTGATAATGGCATCTCCGTTGGTAAGCTCATTCAAAGTTTTAATAACTTCTCCCATCGTCATTATATCTCCCGTTGGATTTAATTCGTCTTGAATAACTTCTCTAATTTCTTCTTTTTCTAATTCTCGGAATTTGTTTAACCAATCACTATGATCTGCTTCTTTCACCAATTCTGTAAGCATAGGAATTGTTTTTTTACAATTTCCCCAAACAGGAACGGTAGTTTTCACATTTTTATCAATTTCCGCAGGGTCTATATCTAAGTGAATAACTTTAGCTTGTTTAGCATATTTATCTAATCTACCTGTAACACGATCATCAAAACGCATTCCGATGGCAATGAGAACATCACATTCATTAGTCATTACATTTGGAGCGTAATTCCCGTGCATTCCTAGCATACCAACGTGCAATTTATGATCAGTTGGCAATGCGCTTAATCCCATTACAGTTGCAGCAGCAGGAACATTAATTTTTTCAATAAATTTTTTGAATTCTTCTTCTGCTTGTCCTAAAATCACCCCTTGCCCGAAAAGAACAAAAGGTTTTTTAGCATTATTAATTAATTCGGCAGCTTGCTCTACAAATTCTTTTCTTATTTCTGGTTCTGGCCTGTAACTTCTTACGTGACTGCATTTTTTGTATCCTAAATATTCAAACAATTGCAATTGAGCATTTTTGGTAATATCTACTAAAACTGGACCAGGACGACCAGTGCTTGCAATATGAAAAGCTTTTGCTATAGCTTCAGGAATTTCGGAAGCATCAGTAACCTGATAATTCCATTTGGTAACTGGTGTGGTAATATTAATCACATCTGTTTCTTGGAAAGCATCTGTTCCTAAAAGCGAAGCGTAAACCTGTCCTGTGATACAAACAATTGGGTTACTATCAATCATTGCATCTGCCAAACCTGTGACTAAATTGGTAGCACCAGGTCCGCTGGTTGCAAAAACAACACCCGTTTTACCAGAACTTCTGGCATACCCTTGAGCTGCGTGTATAGCACCTTGTTCGTGACGAACCAAAATATGTTTCAGTCTGTCATTATAATCATACAATGCATCATAAATTGGCATAATTGCGCCTCCTGGATAACCGAAAATAGTATCTACTCCTTCGGAAATCATTGCATCTAAAACCGCTTGAGAACCAGAAATTTCAACTGGAGTTTTCTGCTCATCAGGTTCTTTGTTTCCTTTTAATTCCAGTGTGTTCATTTTATTTTTTTTGAAATTTTTATTAAATTTATAAATCAGTAACGCAACCTTCTGAAGCATCTGCCACAGATTTTGCATATTTGTATAAAACCCCGAATTTTACTTTGTAATCTGGTTGTACGAAAGCCGCTTTTCTCGCTGCAATTTCTTCTTCAGAAACCAATAAATTGATGGTGTTTTTTTCTGCATCAATTTCTATTTCGTCTCCATCTTTCACCAAACCAATCAATCCGCCTAAAAAAGCTTCTGGAGTAATATGCCCCACAACGAAACCGTGAGTTCCACCAGAGAATCTACCATCGGTAATGAGTGCTACTTCTTTACCTAAACCAGTTCCCATTAAAGCAGAAGTTGGCTTCAACATTTCTGGCATTCCGGGAGCACCTTTTGGCCCTTCATTTTTGATAACGACTACATTTCCTGCTTTTATTTTTTTGTCTTCAATTCCTTTGATGAATTGTTTTTCTCCGTCAAAAACCACCGCAGTTCCTTTGAAATAATCACCCTCTTTTCCTGTAATTTTTGCAACACATCCTCTTTCTGCCAAATTTCCGTACATAATTCTGATGTGCCCTGTTTCTTTAATCGGGTTTTTAATATCTCTGATGATGTCTTGATCTCTTTCTATAATTGAAGTGACTAATGCTAAATTTTCTGCTATCGTTTTACCAGTAACCGTCATACAATCACCGTGAAGCAAACCTAAATCTAATAGATATTTCATTACCGCAGGAACTCCGCCAACTTTGTGTAAATCTGGCATCAGATATTTACCACTTGGTTTAAGATCTGCTAAAAATGGCGTTTCGTCACTCATTTTCTGGAAATCATCAATCGTTAATTTCACACCAATACTTTTAGCAATCGCTAAAAAGTGAAGAACAGCGTTGGTACTTCCACCCAAAACAATAATTATTCTCAAAGCATTTTCGAATGCTTTTTGCGTCATTATATCAGATGGTTTGATGTCTTTTTCTAACAAAATTTTTATATAATGTCCTGCGTAAAAACATTCGTCTTTCTTTTCTTGACTTAACGCAGGATAAGATGAAGAGTAAGGCAAGCTCATTCCTAAAGCTTCGATTGCAGATGCCATTGTATTGGCTGTGTACATTCCACCACAAGCTCCTGCACTTGGACAAGAATGTTTAATGATTCCTTTATAATCTTCGTCTGAAAGTTTACCTGCTAATTTATTTCCTAATGCTTCAAAAGCAGAAACAATGTTTAAATCTTCTCCTTTATAATGTCCAGCTTCTATACTTCCTCCATAAACCATAATAGAAGGTCGATTAAGACGCGCCATTGCAATAAGAGAACCAGGCATATTTTTGTCACAACCAGGAACGGTAATTACGCCGTCGTAATATTGTCCTGCGCAAACTGCCTCTATAGAATCTGCGATAATATCTCTACTTACCAAAGAATAACGCATTCCGTCTGTTCCGTTGGTCATTCCATCACTAATTCCGATGGTGTGGAACATTAAGCCTACTAAATTTTCTTTTTTCACACCATCTTTTACGATTTCTGCTAAATCATTGAGGTGCATATTGCAGGTATTTCCGTCGTAGCCCATACTTGCAATACCAACTTGTGCTTTGCTAAAATCTTCTTCGGTAAAGCCAATTCCGTAGTATTGAGCTTGAGTAGCGGGTTGCGTAG
Source organism: Cloacibacterium normanense (assembly GCF_003860565.1). Taxonomy (NCBI): domain Bacteria; kingdom Pseudomonadati; phylum Bacteroidota; class Flavobacteriia; order Flavobacteriales; family Weeksellaceae; genus Cloacibacterium; species Cloacibacterium normanense. The sequence goes on along the minus strand of NZ_CP034157.1, from coordinate 883,314 downwards.
GATCTTGTGTGAGTGTTTTTGAATATTTATTTAATTCTGTGTTAGACATTTTTAATTTTGTTTGGGTAATTTTAGTTAATTATTATTGATAATTTTTTTAATTTTCTTCAAAACTTTATTTTGTTTTTAGAATTTTTAAACTTTATACACTTCCATCATACTTTTTCATTGATTCTCAATTTTTTTTATCTGACATAAAAAAACCATCCTTTTTTGGAGGATGGCTTCAAATTTTTTCTATAATTATTTCATAAAATTCAACATACCATCTCTCACTACTGTAATCCAATAATGACAATAATAAGAGTGATAATAATATTGAAGTAATTTTTCATATCAATTTTAATGAGACAAATTTATACACTTTTTTTTAACTATACAACCTTTTTTAAATTTTATTATACATTTAATAAAATTACAATTTTAAAGGTATTAAATTCACTATATTTTTGTTAAAAATCACAAAAATAGATAAATTTAAACAAAAAATCCGCCAAAAATTGACGGATTATGAAGTGAATATTTTGAGAAGATTATTCTTTAATGACTAAAAGTGCTGCAATCCCTGCAACTGCCATAGAAACTCCTGCTAAAGCAACCATGTTAATAGCTGTTCCGCCTAAAGCAGAAAGTAAAACTCCACCTAATAAACCAGCAGCAATTTGTGGAATAGTAATGGTGGCATTAAAAATTCCCATGTAAACTCCTGTTTGTTTTGCTGGAAGTTTAGAAGATAAAATGGCATAAGGCAATGCTAAAATAGCTGCCCAAGCTATACCTACTCCAATCATTGGTAAGAATAATAGGTTTTTGTCTTTAATAAACAGCATGGATAATAAACCAAGTCCGCCTAAAATAAGAGAAACAACATAAACATTTCTTCTTCCGTATTTATCGGCTAATGGAGTAATCACTAAAGAGAATAAAGCAGCAAAAACACTATAAGCGGCAAAGATTACACCGGTCCAGTTTCCTGCTTCGTTAAAAGCATTAGAGGTAGCATCTGTAGTTCCCCAAATATTTTGAGCAATTCCTTGTGTAGTGTAAACCCACATTAAAAACAATGCAAACCAAGAAAAAAACTGTGTAACAGCCAATTGTTTCATGGCGTTTGGTACATTTTTAATCAAAGTAAAGAAACTTACTTTTTCTGGATTTTCGTTTTCTTTTTCTTCTAAATTATTGTATTTCGCATATTCTTCTGGCGGATATTCTTTCGTTCTAAAAGAAGTCCATAAAACCGAAGCCAATAAAACTGCTCCACCAATATAGAAAGACCAAATTACAGTAGGTGCAACTTTTTGACCAGCTTCTGGTTCGTTTGCAATTCCCCACCATGTTAATAAAAATGGTAAAAGTGAACCGAAAACCGCTCCTACATTAATTAAAAAACTTTGGATAGAATATCCTTTATTTCTTTGAGATTCGTCTACCATATCACTTACCAAAGCGCGGAATGGTTGCATGGTAACATTAAAAGAAACGTCCATGAAAAGTAGCATCATCGCTCCGAAGAAAACGGCAGGAAATAATTGTGCAAAATGTTCAGAATTTGGCATAAAAAACATTGCCAACGCAGAAACAATTGCTCCACCTAAAATAAATGGAATTCTACGACCTAATCTCGTCCAAGTTTTATCACTAGAAAGACCTACAATAGGTTGTACAAAAAGTCCTGCAAGAGGAGCTGCCAACCAAAAATAGCTTAAATGATGTACATCTGCACCGATTGCCGAAAGAATTCTACTGGTATTCGCATTCTGAAGAGAATAACCAATTTGCACTCCCAAAAAACCAAAACTTATGTTCCAGATTTGCCAGAAAGACAAGAGTGGTTTTTTCTGTGTATTACTCATATAATATAGTTTTTATTTATTTTTAACGAATTTACTTATTTATTTCTAAAATCAATGAAGATTTTGCAGGAATAGTTAACAAATTTTTAATTTGAACCGTAGCATCTTTCATTACGTCTTTTGCTGTAAAACTAGAAGGAACCATTTCTTGGAATCTATTCATTTCGATGATTTGTTCTTTATCACTGCTGTTGATGACTACCATTACTTTTTCCTCATCATTATAACGGAAATAAACGTAAACATTTCTCTCTGGCGAAAAGTTTTTGGTTTTTCCATTGTGGATAACATCTTTAGACTTTCTCCAGTTTAATAATTTTTGGGTATAATCAAAAAACTCATTTTGCTCTGGTGTTCTAGAAACAAAAGCATTTTGAGCATCACCTTTCCAACCTCCTGGGAAATCTCTTCTGATGTCTGCATCTCCTTTGTTTTTATCTCCACGCATTCCTATTTCTGAACCATAATATAACTGTGGAATTCCTCTAATGGTAGAAACAATTGTTAAAGCCAATTTATAATAAGCAGGATTTCCGTTGAACATTTCATTGATTCTAGGAGTATCATGATTTTCGAAGAAAACCATCATGTTTTTAGGATTTGGGAATAAGAAATCACTGGCAAAAGAATTGTAAAGTCTAATCATTCCTTTGTCCCAATTTTCCTCTTCCTGTAAAGCTTTTGGAAGGTTTTCATACAACATAAAATCCATTACCGATGGCAAATTAGAATTGTAATTCTCTATTTCGCCAACTTTAGAATCTTTTTGCCAGAAAGCAATTTGAGCTGGGTCATACATCCAAGTTTCGCCTACAATATTGAAGTTAGGATATTCATCTGTAATCGCTTTACACCATTTTGCCATTCCATCTTTGTCGTTATAAGGATAAGTATCTACTCTATAACCGTCTAACTGCGCATATTCTATCCACCAAATTGCATTTTGAATTAAATATTTTAAAACCAATGGATTACTTTGGTTAAGATCAGGCATTGTGGTATCAAACCAACCATCTAAAGCGACTTTTTTATCGACATCTGCAGCATAAGGATTCATTTGAGAATTGGTTCTGTAGTTAGAACGTTTGAAACCATTCTTCCCATCTTCAAACCAGTGAATCCAATCTTTAGTAGGCAAATCCTGAATCAACCAATGCGAAACTCCCCAGTGATTGGTTACGTAATCTTTCACTAATTTCATGTCTCTTTTTTTGAGTTCAGTAGAAAGTTCACGGTATTCTTCATTGGTTCCGTATCTCGCATCTATTTTGTACAAATCAGTCTGTGCATAACCATGATACGTATACGCTTTTTCATTGTCTTCGCAAACTGGAGTAAGCCAAAGTGTAGTCACTCCAAGATTTTTAAGATAATCTAGATTATTGATAATTCCTCTTAAATCACCACCATGTCTTCCTCCTTCACTTTTTCTATTTGCTTTTTCGATGAGAGACTTGCTAGAATCATTTTTTTCATCGCCATTGGCAAAACGATCTGGCATAATTAGGTAGAAAACATCTTTAGAAGTATAAGATTCACGTGCAGATGAATTTGGCGTTCTCTCCTTCAATTCATACTGATATGTACTGATGGTTTTCTTACCGTTTTTAAGGAAAATTTTGAATTTAGGCGTGTTAATTTCATTAGTATTAATGGTGATAAACACATAATTAGGATTTTCTACCTTCGTTAAATCCTTAATCTGAATTCCATCTGAAAGTTCTATGTTTTGTTGGGCAATATTTTTGCCATATAACAAAATCTGAAGTTCAGGATTCTTCATTCCTTTCCACCAAAAAGCAGGTTCTACTCTTTGGAATTGAGCAAAGGAAAATGTTGTGATGAACAGAAATAAAAATGTTAGTTTTTTCATTTTTGATAAGTTTTGGCTAAAGCCAATTATATTTTTTTATTATTAGACGGGCTAAAGCCCGTCTCTATTGATTCTATTTAATAGGCTTTAAAGAAATAGCATAACCACCGCTTCTTGCAAGGTGAACCTTAATTTTAGAACCATTGGTTACTACTTTTTTGTAAATGTTATAAGCCTGCGGATTTTTTACGTAATCAGCATCTTTACCATCTTCGTAAATAGTAGCTTCGTATTTTTTTCCTTTTTCTAAGAAAGAAAAATCTACAGTGAAATCTCTAGCATTTTCGTCTGTAACACCTCCTACAAACCAATTTTCTGAACCTTTCGCTTTTCTTGCGGTGTGAATATAATCACCAGGTTCTGCTGATAAAATTTTGGTATCATCCCAATCTACCGCTACATCTTTAATGAACTGAAAAGCATCTAAATGTCTCTCGTAGTTTTCAGGTAAATCACAAGCCATCTGAAGTGGAGAATACATCACCACATATAATCCTAATTGTTTAGCTAAAGTAGTATTGGCAAAATTTTTACTGTTAGCATCATAATAATTGTATTGTGTTTGGAAAATTCCTGGAGTGTAATCCATTGGTCCACCCATAAATCTTGTAAATGGCAAAATGGTAGTATGGTCTGGATTGTTTCCTCCCATCGCTTCGAATTCTGTTCCACGAGCAGCTTCTGCAGCAATCCAGTTCGGATAAGTTCTGCTTAAACCACTAGGACGAACACTTTCGTGAGAATTAACCATGATTTTATATTCTGCAGCTTTGTCTACTACTCTTTGATAATGGTTAATCATCCACTGAGAATAGTGATGTTCTCCTCTAGGAATAATATTTCCTACGTAACCGGTTTTCACCGCATCATAACCATGTTCTTTCATCAATTTAAAAGCTGGGTCAAGCCATCTTTCGTAATTGGTTGCTGAAGCAGAAGTTTCATGATGCATGATGAGTTTTACATTTTTAGAATGAGCATATTCATTCAGCATTTTAATATCAAAATCTGGATATGGTGTAATAAAATCAAAAACAAATTCTTTAGATTTTCCGAACCAATCTTCCCAACCTTCGTTCCAACCCTCTACCAAAACAGCATCAAAGCCATGTTTAGAAGCGAAATCGATGTATTTTTTAACATTGTCATTATTCGCAGCGTGTGTTCCGTTTGGTTTCGTTTTAGAATAATCTGTAACGCCAAGATGTACATTATCGATATTGGTATAATTCCAAGTTCCACGGTTTGGAACGAACATTTGCCACCAAACTCCAATATATTTCACAGGATGAATCCAAGAAGTATCCGTGTATTTCGTTGGCTCATTTAAGTTAAAAATCATTTTAGAATCTAGTACTTCTTCTGCTTTTTCTGAAACGATTACGGTTCTCCATGGTGTTACTGCAGGTGTTTGCATATAACCTTTAGCACCTTGAGCATCTGGAGTAAGATGGGTTTTGAAGTCAAAATTTTCTGAATCTACTTCAAGATGAGAAGCGGGATAATTGATTACAGCAGCTTCTGCAAGGTTTATATACAGTGGTTTTTCTTTACCAGAAACCTCTTTTTTCAACATAAGAGGCGATTGAACTGCATTTTTAACCAAAGTTTGAGAGGCGTTACTATCAAAACTGCTTTCCCATTTTGTAGAAATCTGAGAAACCAAACTGGTTGTAGGTCTATATTCCTGAGTATCATAATCTGCAGGAACCCACCAAGATTTTAAATCATAAGGAAAATTAAATTCGGTATCTTCTTCTTTTACAACGAAATAATTAAGATTTTTCTGTTGAGGGAACTCATATCTGAAACCTAGTCCATCATTAAAAAGTCTGAATTTAACGATGATTTTTCGGTCTTCATTGGGTTGATTCAATGTAACCGAAAGTTCGTTGTAATGATTGGTGTAATATTTTTTTTCTCCAAGAACAGGAGCCCAATTTTCGTTTTTAGAATCTCTGTTTTCTGCAATTTTTTCGAAGTCAGAATTGAGATTTTTACCATCTGGAAGTTTATTGACATTGTCAAAAGCGATGGTATTATCTTTAATCAATCGAAGACCTAGTTTAGAATCTTCTATGACTGTTTTTCCTTTATAATTCAGATGATAATAAGGGACTCCATTTTTCAGTTGGAAATTCATTTCGAAATTTCCGTCTGGAGATTTTAGAGACTGTGCGTTGATACCTGCTACAGAAAGTAAAGCCAGAAGCGCACTTGTTTTAATCAATTTCATACTTTAAATATTTGTATTATAATTATTTAGGAATTTTTCAATAAAAAATAAAAAAACATTAAATATAAAAAAACTGCTGCTATAAAGCAACAGTTTTTATGATAAAATTGTATGATATATTACACCTAATTTATAGTATAAACCATATTGAATGGATCAAATGTAATGGTATAAGTTCCAGCTGAAGTAATGTTTAAGTTAGAACCACCTGCATTAAGTGTTCCATCTGCACCATCATCACCGTAATTTTCTCCCCAATCGCTGTTCACTCTAAATTTGAATTCACCAGCAGGTAAAGTAACTACTATTTTGAATTTAAGGATAGAATCATCCCATTCCATTTGTGCATCTGGACTACTTCCCCAACTGTTGAAACCACCAACAAGGCCTACTGAATAAGGTACCATTGAGTGTGTTAAACTATTAGTATCAACAGTTACTTTATAATAACCTGCACTAGGAGAAAGTAAATTAGATCCGTTTAGTTCTAAGGTACCATCTGCACCATTATCTCCCCAGTTAACATCCCAATTTCTGTTTTGAGTATATTTAAACTCCGTTCCAGCAGCAGGGAAATTAATAAATCCGAAATACGTACCATTACTTGTAGCAGAAACTAGCGTGTTTGCAGTCTCAGGATTCCAACCTTGATAGCCTCCAGGCGCATAAATAAATGATGAAAGTTGATATGGAGTTGCTTTGAAAGTTACAATTGCAGAAGATTTTATAATCTCTGGATCTACTAATTTCGTAATTGCAGATACTCTGATATCAAAATTACCTTGTACACCAATTGTACCACCAACACTTAGAAGAAGTTTATCTAAATCAAAATTGGTTACATTAATAAGTTTAAGATTATTAACAGTGCCTAATTCTTTAAATTTATTAGCTCCTGATAATGAAACCTCTACAAGATATTTTACATCAATTCCGTAAGAATAATCGTTCCAAGTAATGGTTTTTGCAATACCTGTTGGATTGTTTGCATCCAAAGTAATTACACTACCTGCCGTAGGTGCTGTAATTACAGGTACTTCTACAGGATAAGGTTGCACATCAAAAGCAATAGGAAGAGAAACATTAGAACCTGCTTCTATTCTAAAATAGACTTTTTTAATTGAATATGGTGAATATCCAGCTTGCAATAAAGCTGTATTAAGAGCACCTATTGTAGTAGTAAAAGTATTTTTATTTGATGTACCTAACTTTACTTTAATTGTAAAATCACTTGAATTAGAAAACACAATATCATAAGATGATGCCGCGTTTAAATTATCCCAAGTAAGTCTGAATGGATTATTCTCCATTGTTGAATATAATACATTGCTTCCTAAACTCGTATCATATAATTTAAAAGAAGGCTCTGCTTTTGTCCAGTCTCTATAATCCTCGTTGTTACAAGAATGAAGAACAAACGGCAATAATAGAACCAATGATAAAAATTTTATTATATTTTTCATAATTATTGTTGAATTATTGTTGAACAATGGTATAAACTCCAGCTTTAATATCTACTGTAATTTTATACGTGTTTCCACCACCATCAAATTTGATTTCTCCATTATCACCTTTAGGACCTAAGAAACCTGAATTTCCTGAACCAGAAATATTACCCCATTCTAATTCTTTCCAATCTTTTTGACCTAGAACTTTAAAAGCAGCTCCATTATCTAATTTCATTGTGTATTCAAATTTTCCAGATGAAACTTTAGTCATAGCAATAGCGTTTGCTGCATCCCATCCATTAATTGTACCAACAAGATAAACTTCAGGAAAATCATATCCTAAAACAGGAGATGCGGTAATATTTAAAGACTGAATATTTTTAGTTGCATCAATCACTATTTTATAAATGCCTGTATCGCCTGTAAATTTCATGTTTTCATCACCTTCTTGAAGCAAGTTACCAGAAAGCTGTTTGAAATATCTATAATTTGCTCTAGTACCTTCTTTATCAACACTATAATTAATAGGATTCCAACTTTGTTGACCTAAAAATCTGAAGGGTTGATTATTTTCTAAGTATGTATAGATATAAGATAAGTTATCTTTTTTATGAAGAATCTGAGCATTCTCAGCGGTCCAACCAACATAAGTAGCACCACCTACAAGATAAAAATCAGGATATTTTAATACATATGGTGTAATCATTAAACTGGTAACATTAGATTTAGTTACTAAATTTTCACTTACTGTACCTAAGTAAGAAGAAACTCTAATGTACATTTTAGCAGAGACATTAGGCTCTAAATTAATTCCTTGAGCAGCCTGATTCATTTGTTCTACTGAAAAAGTAGTTGCTCTAACAGAACCTGCAACTGTACCTAATGTATAAGGAGTAGTGAACGCCTCATCTTTAGACACTTCTATTTTATATTTTATTTCAGTAGGAACTGTATAGGTTGCAACATCCCAACTTAAAGTTAAACCAGGGTTGCTTGGAAAATTTTCATCCAACACCAATTTTTCAGCAGATATATCTAGCATTATTGGCGCTGATTGATTATCCACGGTAATTAACTCTCTATTTTCGCATGCAATAAAACTAAATATTGCAATAAAAACGAATAAAATTTTATTAATTATATTTTTTTTCATAACATAATATTTGTCAAAGCTGATTAATAACCAGGATTTTGAATTAAATTAGAATTAGAACTAATCTCTTTTGTAGGAATTGGGAATAAAGCTCTATAATCAGCTATAGCAGAACCATTCAATGAACCGCCCTTCCATTGCCAGTTATAACCAGAAGTATATTTTCCAAATCTTATTAAATCTTGTCTTCTGTGACCTTCCCAATAAAGCTCTTTTGCTCTCTCCGATAAAACAAAGTCTGGAGTAAGCGCAGATAGAGTTACTGGATTTGCGCCAGCTCTTAATCTTAAATCATTAATATAATTTAGAGCTGTAGCTTTGTCTCCTTTACCATTTACAACCGCTAATTCTGCATACATTAAGTATACATCTGCCAATCTAAACATTGGAAAATCTGTATCTGGGAAAGTAGGATCTTGACCTGATACACCTGCAGATGTTTTATTAGTAAATTTTATTAATTTTTTACCTTGCGCAAATTTTAAATAGTCTGTAATTTCTTCAGAATCGGTACCAGAAACAACATTTACACGTGGGTCACCTGCAATAGTTTGTATAAATTCTTTTCTAGCTCTGAAACCTTGCCATCCAAAATCAATACCTAGGGTTTTAGCAACTGCATCATTAGTACTTCCATGAATTAAATAAGTCATACCTCCATAAGATTTAGTTTTAACGCCATCATATCTTACAGGAAAAATAATCTCTTTTTGAGCTCCGTTAACATCATTATCTGCCGCAAATAAATTATTTCTGTCAAGTGACAAGCTGTAGCCCGCACCTAATACACTGTTCACAGCAGCTAAAGCTTCAGTGCTTTTATCTTGACCTGTGTAAACTTTTGCGTTAATTAAAAGTTTTGCTTTTAACATCCACAAAGCTCCTTTATCAGCTCTACCATATTCATTAGCTCTTGGAGCAGGAAGATCTGCTTCAATTGTATTAAGTTCATTTAAAACATAATCAAACATTTCTGCTCTGGTTTTCATTACTGGTACAGAACCTAAAGCATTTTCTTCTGTTGCAAAAGGAGAATTACCATAAAGATCGATAGCATGATAATAAGATAAAGCTCTCAAAAATCTTGCTTCAGCTCTCATCACTTTAATTTTAGCTTTAAGATCTTCTGAAACTTTTCTTGAATTCAATTTTTCATCTGTAGTTTCTCTTAAGAACTCGTTTGCTACAGATATCTGATAGTAAACTCTTGCAAAAAATGCTTCATTAAATTTATTATCTGCATTCCATGTATTAAAGTTTAAATCTTTAATTGTTGGGTTATCAGATTCTCCCCAAGCAATAATTGCTTCGTCCGTAGTAAGCTCTTGTAACTGCCAGTAACCTCTTAAATACTGAGAAAATCCTTCATCTACTAATGATTGTAAATCTGAATCTCCTGTAGGAGCTGCTTGACCAGATAAAGATAACCCACCATAAATTTTTGCTAAAAACTGTTTATAAGGTAATTCTGGATTATCAGGATTGTTAAAATAATTATCTACCGAGAAAGAATCATCATCTTTCAAAGAAACATCTAAATCATTTAAACATGAAACTGCGGTAAATAATAATGCTGAAAATGCTAACCATTTTACTTTTGTTAATATATTTTTCATATTATTTTAAATTGATTAAATTAAAAATTAACGTTTACTCCAAGCATATACATTCTAGCTCTAGGGTAAATTACTCCATCTAGACCATTATTGAAGACTTCTGGGTCTAATCCTTTATAATCACTTATAATTAATGCGTTTTGCACACCTCCGTATATTCTTAAAGAGGTTCTATCACCAATGAAGTTGTTATTCCTAATGGTATAACCTAAAGTAACATTATCTAATTTTAGATAGCTTGCATTTTTAATATAGTAATCACTTTCTTTATTAGCAAATGCAAATCCTGTTTTTGCAAAATCTAAAGGTGAATTTGCTAAGGTATTATCTACAACATTATTAATTGTTGAAAAGTATGCTCTATCTGCATTTACTTGATCATATACATAGTTACCAAAACTTGCTCTCCAAGCCATTGAGTAATCCCAGTTTTTCATAAATGTACCATCAATCATTAAGCCCATTGTAACGTCTGCTTGAGGTTTTTTGTAATTATATTTATCAAAACTGTCTATTGTACCATCACCATTTCTATCTACATACACTCCTTCAATTGGCTTGCCTGTACTATCATAAACCTGTTGATATACCCAATAAGAAAATGGAGCTAGACCAACTTTGTGAGTCTGTACATAACCACCAAGTCCCACTCCTCCTTGTGGAATATTATCGGTAAATAATTCTGTAATTTCTAAATGATTATAACTTAAGTTGTAGTTAACATCTAAAGTAAAATTCTCTTTTTTAAACATTTGATAGTTTAAATTAAAATCTAAACCTTTAGATTGTAGAGAACCAATGTTTTTAGGACCTAAGACTCTTAAATTCTGTAATGCTCCTTCCGCAACTATGGATAATAAATCTTTAGTATCTGCCAAATAAACATCTACATTTCCAGATAATCTTCTGCTAAATAATGAAAAATCTAAACCAGCATTATATTTTGTGCTAGATTCCCAAGTTAGATTTTGATTGTATCCTTTTGGTCTTGCTATTAAGTAATATGTATTCGCTCCTGTACCAAATTGATAGTAGGCATTGGTAGAAACATCATACTGCTTAAAGTAATCTATCTTATATCCACCAATATCTTGTTGACCTACAGCACCAACACTTAATCTTAGTTTCAGCTCATTAATAGTACTATTGTCTTTAAATAAGTCTTCATGCATCTTCCAGGCAAATGCTGCACCTCCAAAGTTACCCCATCTATTTTCTTTAGAAAATCTAGAAGAACCATCTCTTCTATAATTTACAGTTACTAAATATCTGTTATTATTCCATCCTAAATTTAATCTTCCAAAAAATGCTTGCAGGTTAACACCTGGATCAGTGTAAGTATCCGCAACGTTGTTATTAGGATCTAGTACATATAATAATTGATTGGCAGAATTGTAATTTTTATAATCAAAATTTTGATACTCATAACCTCCTAATAAATCAAAACTTAGTTTACCAAAGTTTTTAATATAGTTTAATTGAGTATTGAGATTTTTGTTAAAATTATCATAGTTTGTTTCAGTATAATTACCTACAGGTAAACCATTCCAGTAACCTGCTCTTGCAAAAGAACTAATTTCTGTTTTGCCATCACCTTCTTGTTTATCTATACCTGCATTTACAATTAATCTTAACTCTGGTAAAAAGTGAAATTTGTAATCTAAGTTAATGTTTCCATAAAATCTATGATGATTACCAATATTTCTTCTCTCTAATAACTGAGATAGTGGGTTTGATGTACCACGGAAAAAGTATTTAGCTCCATCTTGCTGATACCATTCTCTATAACCAGCAAAAGGTGTTTGTGCATCATAAGGACTTTGGGTAGGGTCATAAGATATTGCGCTACCAATAGCACCTTCATCAGCGTTTGTTCTAAACGCATAAGTATAATTACCAGAAATATTAAGCTTTAAATGATTATCAAATAAAGTTGGGTTCAAAGTAAAAGAAGCAGTTGATCTTTTGTAATTAGATGTCAAAAGAAGACCTTCATTTTCTGTATGACCAATACTTAATCTAGATGGAATCTTATCAAATAAGTTGCCCATTAAAGACAAATTACTATCGAAAGAAGCTGTGTTTCTAAAGATTAAATCTTGCCAATTTGTATTAGCTGTCCCCAATAAATTCGCTTTATCAGGAGCCATTGTATTAATAATTTCCCTGAACTGATCTCCATTATACACATCAACATTTTTAGCTAATGTATTATAAGTAGTAAAAGAATTAAAAGAAACTTGTAATTTCTTTTTAGAACCTTTTTTTGTAGTAATTAAAATTACACCATTAGAACCTCTGTTACCATAAATTGCTGTGGAAGAAGCATCTTTTAATATTGAAAAAGATTCAATATCATTAGGGTTAATTGAGGACAATCCGCCTTCTACTGGCAAACCATCAATAACAATTAAAGGATCATTACTACTTAATAGAGAAGAACCGCCCCTTACTCTAATTACGGCATCATTACCTGGTGTACCAGACTGAGTTACAACAACCCCAGACGTTCTACCATTTAATAAACCTTCCGCACTTGTAATTGCTCCCTTATTAAAATCTTTTTCACTTAAGGCTGTAATAGACCCTGTTAAGTCAGATTTTTTTTGTTTACCGTAACCAATAAGCACAACTTGTTCAATGTCTTTTTGTTTGATTGAATCTCTTTGTTGAGCTTCTAGCATAATTGTTCCTGCCAATAAAAAAGCTGGAGCAATTTTTAAAACTTTACTATAGTTTCTCACAAAAATAAAATTTAAGGATTAATATTCATTTTTCACATCGCATAATTGCTATCACAATTAGGCACAGCCAATTTATGAAATTTTTGAATATTTATTAAATTTATATAAAAATTGTTAATAATTTATGATAATAATCAGTCTGTTTTGTACGAATTAAAAGCTAAAACATTGTAAATCAATTAATTCTTTTCTATTATCTCACTAATGAGACAATATAAGATTTCACAATATTTCAAACGAATGTTTAGCAATTTCATATGTTAAGCAAATGTTAATAAAGAAAATTTTCACCAAAATATTAACCAAGAAGTCAAAATTTTCCAAAAAGGCAAACAAAACCTTATCTTTGCAAAAAAATTTTCCATGCAGAAGAGAAAAATGATTACCGCTGCATTACCCTATGCAAACGGTCCTGTTCATATCGGTCATTTGGCAGGAGTATATATTCCTGCTGATGTTTACGCACGTTTCCAAAGAAGATTAGGAAGCGATGTTGCTTTTATCTGTGGTTCAGATGAACACGGAATTCCTATTACTATTAGAGCAAAAAAAGAAGGCGTAACTCCTCAAGATATTGTAGATAAATATCACGCAATCATAAAAAAATCTTTTGAAGACTTAGGCATTTCATTTGATGAATATTCTAGAACTTCTTCAGATAATCATAAAAAAACTTCTCAAGATTTCTTCCTAAAAATGTACGAAAACGGAAAATTTACAGAAGAAATCTCAGAACAATATTATGATGAACAAGCTGGCGAATTTCTTGCCGATAGATATATTGTAGGAACTTGCCCAAAATGCGGAAATGACGGAGCTTATGGTGACCAATGCGAAAAATGTGGTTCTACCCTTTCTCCTTCAGAATTAATTAACCCAAAATCTGCATTGAGTGGAAACGTTCCTGTACTTAAAGAAACCAAAAACTGGTATTTACCTTTAAATGAATATGAAAATTTCTTAAACGAATGGATTCTTGAAGGTCATAAAGACGATTGGAAACCTAATGTTTACGGACAAGTAAAATCTTGGCTCAATGATGGTTTGAAACCACGTGCAATGACCAGAGATTTAAATTGGGGCGTACAAGTTCCACTTCCTGATGCAGAAGGAAAAGTGCTTTACGTTTGGTTTGATGCGCCAATTGGTTACATTTCTTTCACCAAAGAATGGGCTGCAAAAAACGGCAAAAACTGGGAAGATTATTGGCAATCTGAAGATTCAGACTTAATTCACTTTATCGGGAAAGACAATATTGTATTCCACTGTATTATTTTCCCTGCAATGATGAAGGCTCACGGAAAATACATTATGCCAACTAATGTTCCTGCTTTTGAATTTTTAAATCTTGAAAATGACAAGATTTCTACCTCTAGAAATTGGGCAGTTTGGGCGCACGAATATGTAGAAGAATTCCCTGGTCAACAAGATGTTTTGCGTTACGCATTGCTTTCATCTGCACCAGAAACTAAGGATAATAACTTTACATGGAAGGATTTCCAAACCAAAAATAACTCTGAACTAGTAGGAATTTTCGGAAATTTCATCAATAGAGTTGCTGTGCTCATTCACAAATATTATGATGGAGTGATTCCTGCAGGAAATGAAAACGCAGAAGAACTTTCTGAAATTTCTAAAGCTGCAAAAGAAATTAATGAATATTTAAGCAAATATGAATTTAGAAATGCTCTTTCAGCTTTAATGAATTTAGCACGTTTCGGAAATCAATATTTACAAACAGAAGAACCTTGGAAAACCATTAAAGACAATCCTGAAAAAGCGGCAAATTCATTGTTTGTAGGAGCACAAATTGCGGTTGGTTTAGCTCAGTTATGCGAGCCTTTCATGCCTTTTTCTTCGGAAAAATTGTTAAAAATGTTCAATACCGAGAAAATTTCTTGGCAAGAAGTTGAAAATGCTAAAGTTCTCGTAAAAACAGGACACACAATCAATGAAAGTTCTCTTCTTTTCTCAAAAATTGAAGATGAAACCATTGATTTTCAAATTCAAAAATTAGAAAACACCAAAATATCTAACGCAAAAACCAATCCTAACGCAAATCCTATGAAAGAAGAAATCACTTTTGACGATTTTACCAAAATAGATTTAAGAACTGCCACTATTTTAGAAGCTGAAAAAGTAGAAAAAGCAGATAAATTATTAAAACTAAAAGTAGATACTGGTGTAGATGTAAGAACCGTAGTTTCTGGGATTGCAGAGAGTTTTACGCCAGAAGAAGTGGTAGGAAAACAAGTGATGATTTTGTTGAACTTGGCTCCTAGAAAAATCCGTGGAATTGAATCTCAAGGAATGTTGCTTTTAACAACCAAACCTGATGGAAAATTGAGTTTTGTAACACCTGATGAAACCGTTGAAAACGGAATTGAGATTGGATAATAAAAAATTAATCAATTAAATAATTAAAGATTTCGGAGATATTTCCGAAATCTTTTTTATTTTTGAATATCACACTTTGTCAAAGTTTTTGCGAAGCAAAGGAATCTTTGACAAAGTTAAATGTATTACCATGAAACTTTTAAAATCACTTCTACTTTGCTTTTTATTTTTTGGATTGGGGAATTTTAAAGCTCAAAATTTATTGTTAAATGATTCTGATAGAAGAATTAATTTTTATCAGCAACAAAAATATAAGTTAAAAGCAAATTATCTTAACAAAAGAAAAAGTCTAAATTTATCATATGAATTGAAACAAAACTTAAAAAAATTAAGTATAAATTATTTTGCTAAAATTAATAATGAGTTAAAAATAATTAATAAAATTTCTAATGACGATGAACTTTACAAAGCCATTACTCTAAAGTCTTTAGGTGAATCTTATCCAGATATCAACGCTGTCTTCTTCAACAGAGGAAATCTTTTATCAGACGAAAAAATCACTGACGAAGAAAAACAAAAATACAACCAACTTTTCCTAGAAATTACCAAACAAATTCCGAACGAAACCTATATAGAACTTTCTAAAATCACAGACGAAATTAATCGAGATAAATTTGCACTGACGGTTCCTTATCGTTTTGAAATTTTCCAAGATTTATTTGATGAAAACCAAAGAAAAAGAATTGACATCATCAATTTTCTACTTTGGAATGTAGAATAAACCTTACTTTAACGTAAGTTGAGCCAAATAAGAATCTTCTAGTTGTTTTACTTTTTGAATTTTAAAACCATTAGCAATCGCAGCATTTTCTAAGGTATCAAAATCTAAATACAACCATTTCATTGGCAGTTCAGATTCTCCTTTGTAATGCAAATAATAGTCTAATTCTCCGTAATAACCTGTTGCAGGAACCAAAACTCCGCCATCTTCATCATGGTCATACATATACAGAATATCCGTACTGTCTATGAGAATTTGTCCGTTTTCAACAACTAAACTTTTCAGTTTTTGCAAGTATTGGTCAATGTGTTCTAAACTTTGAAAAATCCCAGTTCCATTCATCAAAAGCAAAACGGTATCAAAATTCTTTTCAGAAAATTGAAGCAAATCTTCACAAATCGCATTTTTCACACCTCTTGCTTTACAAACTTCAATAGATTTCGGAGAAATATCTAGTGCAGTTACTTCTAATTTTCTTTCATTTTGCAGATAAAGACTATGTGAACCTGCTCCTGAACCTACATCTAGAACCTTACCAAAAGACAAATCCAATGCTTTTTTTTCTAAAGCATTCATTTCTTGATAATCTCTGAAAAGATAAGAAACTGGCAAATCATCCAGTTCTGAAATAGAAGTTTCGGTTTGTAAATCTTCAGAATTTTCTTGGTAATAATAATCCCAAATCGCGCGTCCCATTAAGTCTTTCATTTTGCAAAAATATTAATTAGGAATCACATAATTTAAAATTTCAAAAAATATTCTGACTTTAGAAAGGATTTATTACTTTTAGTAAAATTTAAAAAAATATGAGAAAAATAGACCAACTGTTCGCAGAATACGCAGAAAGTCACCAAAACCAAACCAATAAATTCATTCATTGGATTTGTGTTCCTTTAATTTTCTTTACCATAGTAGGATTTATCAGTCTTATTCCTAGATCAGCAACAACTAAAACATTAAATAATACTTCTCAATACACAGAATGGACAATAACTCATTTGAATTTTGGTGATTTATTTCTAAGTTTAATTTCTATATCGTCAATAATATTTTTAACAATATTCTATTTTAGATTATCTAAGACTATAGGAATAATAATGTTCTTTATAGTTTTGTTAATGTTTTATTGCACTTCAATAATTAATGAAATTTTTGAAAAACCAGTTTTTATTTACTTAACAATCTTCGTTATCACATGGATTTTTCAGTTTATTGGTCATAAAATTGAAGGTAAAAAACCGAGTTTCTTAAAGGATTTACAGTTTTTATTGATTGGACCAATTTGGCTTTTGCATTTTATATTAAAGAAAATCGGAATTCCATATTAACATTGTCCTAAAATTTTAAATTCATAACAAACCTTCATCGTAAATTATTAATAACGAATTAATTTAAAAAAAAGAATACCAAAACTGAAACTCAATATGATATTATTCAATATAATTGATAGAAAATAATACCTAAATTTGTAGAAAATAAAAAATATGAAAAATTTAATCTTTGCAATATTCGCAGTTTTGGCTGTTTTTTCTTGTAGAAGTGAAGACGATACAGATGTGAGTCCAGTAGTTGGAGAATGGGAATGGGTTTCTTCTATAGGTGGAGTTGGAAACACTACAGAAACACCTGCTTCAAGTGGAAAAACCATTATTATGAAATTAGATTCTGATAAAAAATACACCATTACTACTAATGGCACAGTAAACAATGAAGGTACATTTTCTCTTTATAAAAATGTCTCTAACTTAGAACATTACGAAAGAGTTTACATCGATTTTTCTAATGCACCAGACCAAATGATTGTAAACAATGAAGAAAAAACATTGATTCTAAGTGATGATGTAAACGACGGATACACTTATACTTACAAGAAAAAATAAATCTACTTTCCCAAAACAAATACCGCCGGAATTTTATGAAGTTCCGGTTTTTTATTTTTCCAATCAGAGATTTTTAAGGTTTTGATAAATTCTTCGGTTGGATGATTGATGTTTGCTGCGATACAAAGTTTCGTATTAGGATTGAGAAATTTAATTAAATCTTCCAAAAGTTGATTGTTTCTGTACGGAGTTTCCATAAATATCTGAGAATATCCTGACTTTTGAACTTGATTTTCTAGAAACAAAATCTGCTTTTTCTTTTGCTCCTTATCAATTGGCAAATATCCGTGAAAGGTAAATTCTTGACCATTAAAACCACTCGAAATTAAAGCTAAAATGATAGAACTCGGCCCATTAATTGGGATAACTTTTATATTGTTCTCATGACACCATTTTACCATCAAATTTCCAGGATCTGCAATACAAGGCAATCCTGCTTCAGAAAGCAATCCGAAATCCTGACCAGATTTCATGAGTTTTTGTGCTTCTTTTAAATCATTAGATTCAGAATATTTATCCAAAAGAAAAAGTTTTAAATCACTTTGTTTTTTTTCTGGTGCAAAAAATTTGATGACTTTTCTGGCTGTTTTTTCGTTTTCCACGAAAAAATAATCGGTTTTAAGAATATATTCTTTAATCGATGGCGCAAAATAGTCTATCGGAGATTCTTCGGATAAATAAGCTGGGATTAGAAACAACATGTTTTTAAAAAATTTAATTAGAGATAAAAGTAATCAATTTTTAGAAAATTTACTTCAAGTTGTACTTTTCAGCTATCGCTTCACAAGCTTGATCTAACATTTGATATACCTTTTCGAAATCACTCATATCACCATAATACGGATCTGGAACTTCTATTTTTTCATCAGATAAAACGCCAGCTTCTTCCATAATCAAAAAAACTTTACTTCTTTGTTCCTCAGAATTGGCTTTTGACAATACATCTTCTAAATTTTTTAAATCCATGCAAAAAATCTTATCAAAATCTTCTAAATGCTTTTCGGTGAAGTAATTAGCTCTTTGATGAGAAATATCTACGCCATATTCTTTGGCAATTTTGGTTGAACGTTTATCAGGATGTTCTCCTTCATGAAAAGAAATCGTTCCTGCACTTGCAACCGTATGTTTTTCTGAAATTTTAGAACGCAAAATTCCTTCTGCTAATGGACTTCTGCATATATTTCCGAGGCAAACCATTAAAATTTTCATAAGTAAGTCGTCATTTAATTAAAAAAGGAATTTTTCAAACTTAACATTTAAAAAATTCCTCAATATTTTTATTATCAATAGGTCAAAGACCTAAATTTTATTCAAAGATTTTATCTTTAATTTCTTTTAGATATTTCTTCAGTTCTTTGTCAATTTTAGAAACATCTCTGATGGTTTCACAAGCATACATTACCGTAGAATGGTCTTTTCCTCCCATTTCTTCGCCAATTTTGGTAAAAGTAGCATTAGTATATTCTTTTGCGAAATACATCGCTAATTGTCTAGGCAATGCAATTTCTCTTTTTCTGGTTTTAGAAAGCAATTGCTCTCTTTGAATCCCGAAATATTCGCAAACCACTTCCTGAATGTATGGAATATTGATGGTTTTCTTTTGATTCGCCGCAATCTTGTTAATGGTTTCTTTTAATAAGTCTAGACTTAAATCTGATTTAGAAATCATAGAATGTGCAATTACAGAATTAATCACTCCAATGAGTTCTCTCACGTTAGACTTCACTTCTCCAGCTAAAAAATCTACCATATCATCTTTTAAAACAATACCATCTCTGTGAAGTTTATCTACGATAATTTTCTTTCTTGTATCAAAATCTGGAGATTTTACTTCTGCACTTAATCCCCATTTAAAACGAGAAACAATTCTTTCTTGAATATCCTGAATATCCGCAGGAGCTTTATCAGAAGTTAAGATAATTTGTTTTCCGTTTTGATGCAAATGATCAAAAATGTGGAAGAACATATCCTGAGTTGCAGCTTTACCAGAAAGGAATTGAATATCATCTATAATCAAAACATCTACCATTTGGTAAAAATTACCAAAATCTGTTTTATTCTGAGCTTTTGCCGCAGAAACAAACTGCTGGATAAATTTTTCTGATGATAAATATAAAACAACTTTATCTGGAAGATTCTGTTTAATATCTAAACCAATTGCGTGAGCTAAGTGCGTTTTTCCTACACCTACTCCACCATGAATAAATAATGGGTTAAATGAAGTTGCACCAGGTCTTTTAGCAATGGTTTTTGCTACGGTACATGCAAATTTATTGCTCTCGCCTTCTACAAAATTATCAAATGATAAATTTGGGTTAAGGTTAGCATCTATGTTTACCTTTTTAATTCCTGGAACTACAAAAGGATTCACTAAACTTTTAGAAACTGTGGTAGGAAGCACCTCTTGAACTTTCGGAGCTTGTACAGAAATCCCTTTATAATTTTGAGTAGCGGGTTTTTCTAATCCTTGTGGTTTATTTTCCATTACAGAATACCACAATTTAACTCCTTTTCCGATATTTTTTTTGAGAGCTGCAGAGAGTAGAGAAAGGTAATTTTCTTCTATATATTCTTTATAGAAGTCAGAAGGAACCAACAATGTAAGATTGTGGTTAATTAATGACACAGGTTGTACCCTGTCAAACAATAAGTCGAATGAGTGTTCTAGTTTTTTTACATCTTCATGCTCAGAAGCGCTCAAATTGTCTCGCATAAATTTAAGACAACGCTCCCAAATCAAGCCTAAGTTTTGATCCATTTTTTTCTCTGCTAAATATTTTTCTCTGATTAATTTTATCGGGAAGACAAATATGAAAAATAATTTTTTCTTAAAAAAATTTTGGGGTATTGCTTTTTTAAAAATATATTTGTATGTATTAAAGAAAAGTTAAAATGATACACACAACTCACACATTACGAGTACGTTACGGAGAAACAGACGCTATGAAATATGTCTACTATGGCAACTATGCAGAATACCTAGAAGTTGCTAGAGTTGAGCTGTTTAGAATCCTTGGAATTTCATACGATGAAATCGAAAAACGCGGGATTTGGCTACCGGTTTCAGAGTATAAAATCAAGTATTTAAAACCTGCTTTTTATGACGAAATTTTAGAAATTCACACTTATGTAAAAAAAGTTCCGGGAGTGAAAATAGAATTCGAATATGAAATTTATAATGATTCTAAACAAAAAATCACAGAAGCATCTACTACTCTATTTTTCTTAGACGCTACAACCAACAAAGTGTCTAGATGTCCTGATTTTTTAATGGAACTCATCCAAAAAAATTGGAAGGAATAAGCAAAAAAAACAAAAATAAAAAAGTGAGATGACAAAAATCATTCAAAAAAATCAAAAAAAAATTTCACCAAAAATGATGACTAAAATTTGATTTATATTAATTAATTTTTTGTTTAAATTAATCTTATAATATTGCGTTCCTACGGAACGCTTTTTTATTAATTAGCAAATTCTACACACATTACATTCCTACGGAATAAATAATTTTTAAAATCTACAAACTCTATCCATTAAAAAAAACACTCGTTTTCTCTCCCATTCTACAACTCTCCCATTCTACAACTCGCTCCCACTCTCCAATTCATACGGTTCTTTTCCTTTTTCAAAAATTCTAGTTAGTTGTGTTCCTTCTGTTGTAATTTTATCGCCAAGGACTCTAATCCAGTTTCCTTCTCTTAAACCAACTACTTTCACTTCATTTTGGGTAAGGAATTCTTTAATTCGGGTTTCTCTGGTTTCTCCGTTATGCTTCAAATCTGGATTTGGGTCTAAATAATGTGGATTGATATTAAACGGAACCAATCCCATACAATCAAAACTTGGCGGATATACAATTGGCATATCGTTCGTAGTTTTCATGTTAAGGCCTGCAATATTGCTTCCTGCAGAAGTTCCTAAATACGGTTTACCAGATTTTACATTTTCTGCTAAAACGGTCA
This sequence comes from Cloacibacterium normanense, assembly GCF_003860565.1. NCBI lineage: Bacteria > Pseudomonadati > Bacteroidota > Flavobacteriia > Flavobacteriales > Weeksellaceae > Cloacibacterium > Cloacibacterium normanense. The sequence continues at coordinate 861,428 of NZ_CP034157.1, read as the reverse complement.
TTAAATTTTCTTCGTGTAAGGTTTTCACGAGGAGAAAAGTATTTCCGCCGCCAGTAAAAAAGCCTTTTGCTTCATTTACCGCTGCCATTTTATCCTCGAATTCATGCAATCCTTTTACTTTGATATGGATTTGTTCAAAAAAATCTCTCGCAATTTGCGTGTATTCTTCATGTGAAATTCCGCTTGGTCTTGCAAAAGGAATAAAGATAATTTCGTCTATTCCGCTGAATAATTCGGCAATTTCTTCTTTTATATATTCTAAATATTTCCCACCAAAAAGTGAAGAGGTAGAAGCTAATAAAACGTTCATGGAGTTATAAATGATGAGTGATAAGTTATAAATGTTAAATATTAGTCGGCAAATTTATGTGAAAAATGTGAAAATTAAACCAAAATTGCGCCCCAGATTGAGCGGCATGTTTGAGCTCTCCCAAAAAAAGCGAAGGTTTTGGTTTGGATTTTTTGGGAAGCGAGTAGCGAAAGCTGGAAATGTGCGCCAAAAAAACTATAAACTAATTCCTTAAAACTAATCCCTAATCCTTATCTTTGCAAAAAATAATTTTAACATGAAATTTTTTATTGATACAGCTAATCTAGACCAAATTAGAGAGGCACAAGATTTAGGAATTCTAGACGGTGTAACGACCAATCCAAGTTTAATGGCGAAAGAAGGCATTTCTGGAGCTGAAGCAATTAAAAATCACTACAAAACGATTTGCGAAATCGTAGATGGTGATATTTCTGCGGAAGTTCTAAGTACTACTTACGAAGAAATGATAAAAGAAGGAGAAGAATTGGCGGCAATTCACCCAAATATCGTGGTAAAAATTCCTATGATTAAAGACGGAATTAAAGCATTAAAATATTTTACAGATAAAGGAATTAAAACCAACTGTACTTTAATTTTCTCTGCTGGACAAGCGCTTCTTGCTGCAAAAGCTGGTGCTACTTACGTTTCTCCTTTCTTAGGAAGATTAGATGATGTTTCTACAGACGGATTAGCGTTAATCGAAGAAATTAGAATTATTTTTGATAACTACGATTACAAAACTGAAATTCTAGCAGCTTCTATCCGTCATTCTATGCACATTATCAACTGTGCAAAAATTGGTGCAGATGTAGTAACTACACCTCTTGCTCCGATTTTATCATTGCTAAAACATCCTTTAACTGATAACGGTTTAGCTCAATTTATTGCAGATTCTAAAAAGATGATGTAATTTTTGCTAAAAATTAAACATAAAAAAAATCCTGAAAATTTAGATTTTCAGGATTTTTCATTTGTTATTGTAGTAAGTCTAACTCTAAAAGATTGTTGTCTCGCTTGTTATTTTCTTTGACTTGTTGTTCTCTTCTTTTTATCATTTCCGATGCAGAAATTTCGTTTCCACTCTGGTCTCTGAACTGAAGTACTGCTCCATTTGCCATCGCCATTTTCATAGATTTTGCTGGATCATTTCGGTCTTCTAGAAATATTTTTTTGTATTGTTCTTGATTAACTTCTATATATTTATCATTACCTACAAATTCAGAAACTTTTTGAATTTCCTCTTTATATTTTCCTACTGCTTTTAGCTCAAAAACGTGAGATTGAGTAGCATCTTCCAACTTCACAATCAATCCTGGTAATCCTCTAAATTTATAAGGACCATCTTGAAAAGGCAATTCCTCGGTAAACCAAGCCGTCCATTTTCTTCCTGCAAATTCCGTAACCGCTTTTTGTGCCTCGAACTCTCCTATTTTTTGTTTTTCTGGAAGAATTTTCCATTGAATTTTTCTTTTGTCCCAAACTTTATAAGCATCCATTCCGCTTCTGGTTAATGAATACGTTTCGAAAGAAGGGTAATTTTTATGAATTTTATAGCGTACACTTCCTTTTCTCATAGACATGGCTTTCATATCTACATTCATACTTCCTGTCGCTTTTATTTGCTTCTCAAAAGCAGCCGTCATTATAGAATCCGAAACGTACACTTCTCTGCTGTAAAACTTAGAGCCTTTCTCAGAAATATCCAGATACATGAGTTCTGATTTCAAATCCGCTTTGTTGGTAGAATCCGTCACAAATTTATAATCATAGATAAATCTGTTCTGCGCCGAAAAGAATGCTGAAATCAATAAAAAAGTAAAAAGTAATTTTTTCATATTATAATTTTAAAATCCTTCAAGGATTTAGTATCCTTGAAGGATTGATTAGGAAATTTTATTTGGTTTGAATTCTTATTTCACTTTCTTCTTTGCCATTATTCACGTTTTTATTTACGTTTACCGTAGCAATATCATTAGGATTTAATTTATCCATTTCTTCTTTGGTAGAAAGTTTACCATTGATGTAGATTTTGGTATTATCATTAAAAATACTTGAATTAGACTTTTCAATACCGCTAAAACTAATAGTAATTCCGTCAGAATTTTTATTAATTACTCTTCCTTTTACATTACCATTATCATCTTTAAATTTAGCATCAGACATAATAATTATCTTTCCGCTTTTAGGTTCTGGAGTTCTAATCCCCCAAGGATTATTTTGAGCATATTTTCTAGAAATTTCTGCCTGTTGTTTGGCAATTTCTGCTTGTTTTCTAGCCAGTTCTGCTTGTTTTTTTGAAAGTTCGGCTCTTTCTTTTGACAGTTTATCTAATTTTTTGATTTCTTCTTTCGTAAGATTAGAATTTGGGCTGTTTTTTAACTTTTCTATACTTATAGGTGGAGTTATTGGAACTGGAACTTCTACATCCATCATTTGAGGAGTTCTCACTTTCTGAATTCTGATGATTTTATCTTTAAATTCTTTAGAATTAAATTTCTTTTCAAGCTCCTTCATTTTTTCCTCATTCATTTTGAATTGATTTTTAAATTCTTCTGAATTAAAAACCTTATCCATTTCAGTAAAATTTAACTCAAATTCTTTCCAATTATTCTGATAAGCTTCAGAATTAGCAATTCTATCAATTTCGTTTCCAAGACTTTCTAATTCTTTGGCTTTCAACTCATAATCATAACTATCTGCACCTTTTTCTTTGGCAATTTTCTGTAACTCTTCAGATTTTTTACGAGTTTGTTCGCTAAGTGTAGCTATTTTTTCGTTCTCTTTTTTGATTTTTTCAGAAGCTTTATTAATTTTCGCTTGTTGAGCTTCTAACAGTTTTTGCACATCTTTTTCTTTAACGGTATCTTTTTTAAGTTCCTGAACTGCAATTTCTATGGCTTTATTTTGCTTTTTAATTTCAATATTTTTAGCATTTACCAATAGCGCAAAGGAAACTCCGAAAAGAATTGGCAAAGCCAAAATTCTACGCGCATAACTGTATTTTGTATTTTTTTGTGTAAGCATTTTTAGTCGTTTTTTAAGGTTTGATGATAAAAACGGACTGGTTGCTGGCAATACATTTCCGGAGAAATTACTTGCCAAAAGCATCTGCGCAAATGCTCTAGTGTCCGCGTTTTTCACAGCTTTTTTGTCTGCCAAATATTCATGAATAAGGGTGATTTCTTTTTTGATGAAGTAAAAAATTGGATTAAACCAAAACAGCGATTGAATAATTTGGACAAACAGTTTATCAAAACTGTGTTTTTGTTCTATGTGTACCATTTCGTGTTTCAGGATTTGTTTTCCTAAATCTGAGTTGATCAGAATCGATTTTTTCCAAAACAAATTTCTAAAAAACGAAAACGGAGCATCATGCAAATTGGTGTTATAAAAGGTAATTCCTTCTATGCTTTCCTTCGGAAATTCTTTTTTGAGTTGATGAATTTTCACCAATCCTAAAGTTAATTTAGCCAAAAGAAAAAAGGAAACGATTCCCAAAATCAAAGCTCCAAAATCCCAAAAATTGAAAGTGTTTTCAACTTCTTGAGAAGAATTTTGGTTGAATTGATTCAGCAATAATAAAATTCTACTATCGGTTTCTATAGTGAAATATTCTACTTTCAAAAGCGGTAACAAAAGGCTTAAAACCATCGTTCCCAGAAGGTAAAATCTGTTATAATGGTGAAAAGTTTTGTCGCGAAGAAACAAAAGATAATATGCCGACATCACTGCCGAAACTAAAATCATCTTTCCAAAATACAGGAATATTGTTTCCATAGTTTTTGTTTTTAAGTGTTGATTAATAAGTAATTGCAAATAATGAAGCTGTTACACTTCTTACTCATTATTTTTTAAGTTCTTTGAGAAGCATTTCTAAATCTTCTACACTCATCTCATTTTTTTCTACCAAAAATGAAACTGCGTTTCTGTAAGAACCTTCAAAATAGTTCTTAACCAAACTTTTTATGGATTTTCCGCTGTAGGTTTCTTTAGAAATAAGCGGGAAATATTCGTGTTGCCTTCCGTGAACATTATGCCCTACAAACTCTTTTTCCATCAAAATTTTTAAAATGGTAGAAACAGTGTTGGTATGAGGTTTCGGTTCTGGAAAAAGCTCTAATATATCTTTTAAGAAACCTTTTTCTAGCTCCCAAAGATATTGCATTACTTGTTCTTCTGCTTTTGTAAGTGTTTTTGCTGTCATAATCATTACATCATTATTGATAAGAAGAAATTAACTATTTCTAAAATCAAGTTAAACAAAAAAGAAATCATAACTAATTATTTAGTGATACAAATTTAGAAAAGATTTTCTTTTATCACTAAAAAATTAGTTAAAATATTGTTAAATTTTTACAACAAACTGAAATACAATAGAATAAATTAATTTTTGGGAATACTTGCAGCCTTTCTCACGAAATAATTATCGGTAGAACTATTGCCTCTTAATCTGTAGAAACCACAATTTCCCCAAGATGCAGGAACATCTGTAATGGTCATATCTTCTCCAGTATCATTAGAAACGTGTGCGAAAATCATATTTTGCCACTTTTGAATTCTTTGTTGACTGTAATCGAGATAAAATAAATCGTATTTTTTGTCAATCAAATCATTAAGATATTTTACGTATTGTGTTTTGTATTCAGGGATAGATAGAACTTTAGAAACCAAAGGATTTTGGTCGCTTTTTCCCCAAGTTAAAGGATTCTGAATGCCAGAATCTGTCATCAGAAGAGATGTTCCCAAAGTATTGTCATAATCATAAGGAATGAAATAAAATTTTCCTGCAGCATCAAAATAGAAATAAAAATTATTAGAATTATTCCAATAATCGTCCCACATTCCTACCATTACATTTACTGCGTAGGTTTTCAAAAACAGATTGACATCCATTTTTTGTGAAATATAAGTTTTAAAATCATCTCCATTTTTGGAATTAACATTCGTGATGAAATCTGCTAATTGTGTTTTGGCTGTCTCCAAATTAGATTTACTTCCTTTGTAATCGTAAATTGGTGTATTGGTATACGTTAAAGTCACATCTTCAATTCCCATATTCGAAGTGGAAGCATCTTTAAAACTCGCTCCCCAATTTGCTTTCCATAAATTTCCAGTCGTAGAAAAAAATGTACTTCTATTGGCTAAATAAACATCGTCAACAGGTTCTTGCAACTGATAAACTCCAAAATAAGCGGCTTTGTTATCTCCAGTCACTTTAATGGTAAGTTTACAATAACTGGATTGTGGCGCAGTCCAAACTCCAAATTTCTCAAATAAATCATAAGAATAGACTTCTCTGGCATACATGGCATCATCTTTAAACCATTTCAACACCACTTTTTCAGAATTATGAAAGAGTTGGGATTTATTATATTTCTTGAAACTCACGGTAAAACTTGCATGATGCCAATCTGGATTGGTCGCATTATGCGTTTCTCCGGGATTTCCTTCCGGTCTTCTTCTGCTGGTATTTCCTTTCAATCTTAATCCTATATTATCTAAAATTTCTGTAGTTCCGTTTTTCACCCAAGTGAATTTTCCAGCTACATATTCTTCATTATTAGGATTTTGGTCGTAATAATTCAAAAATTTATTCCATTCTACAAGAGAAACTTCTACCGTAATTTCGGGCAAAGCATCAATATCATAAATGAATTTTTGAGAATCTGTTTGAAAATAAGGCGGTTGATAAGCCTGTTGAAATAACGGAGGATCTGGAGTTATAGGATTGTTTTCTTCTTGATTTCTACAAGTTACTAAAAGTAAAAGAATACTGAACAGAAAAAACTTTTTCATTGTAAAATTTTCAGCTAAATTAAGACAAAGAAAATGATTGAAATAATAATATTGAATGATTTTTAATGGTTTTCATGTGTTTTTCACTACTCTATTAGCCTACTTTTTCTTATTTTAAAAAACTTGAAATAAAATTTTTCTAGCTCATTTTCAATTCCTTAAATTCAATTTTCAATTAAGATTTGCAATTTTAAAATTTATTCGTATCTTTGCAACACAATAACGCGAGATGGAGCAGTAGGTAGCTCGTCGGGCTCATAACCCGAAGGTCACAGGTTCGAGTCCTGTTCTCGCTACTAAGCTTAAGAAGAGAATCAAAAATTTTTGATTCTCTTTTTTATTTCTTACCTTTGAGTATGGCAAAAATCCTGAAAATATATCCAGATAATCCTCAAGAAAATTACATGAATGAGGTGATTAAAACGCTGCAAGATGGTGGATTGATTATTTATCCATCAGACACAGTTTATGCGTTGGGTTGCGATATTTACAATGTAAAAGCCATGGAAAAACTCGCTCGTCTTAAAAATACTACACTAGACAAAGCGCAATTTTCTATTATTTGTAACAATCTCAGCCATCTTTCAGAATTTACCCGTCCTATAGAAACGTCTACTTTCAGACTTTTAAAATCTAAAATTCCAGGACCTTTTACCTTTATTTTAGAAGCCAATAAAAATTTACCATTGGCTTACAAAGGCAAAAAAACAGTCGGAATTCGTGTACCAGACCACCCAATTCCGCAGTTAATTGTGGAAAAATTAGGTCATCCCATCGCGTCTACTTCCATAAAAGATGATGACGAAGTCATAGAATATTCTACCGACCCAGAACTCATTGCAGAGAAATACGACCATTTGGTGGACATTGTCATCGATTCTGGTTACGGAGATAACGTAGCTTCTACCATCGTAGATTTAACCAGTGGAGAACCAGAAATCCTGAGAGAAGGAAAAGGAATTCTGTAAAATCTCATTCTAAGACTTTGGGCGCCAAGTTCCGCCTTCCGCTCCCACTTTTTTAAAATTTTCAGTTCGTTCAATATAAAAAGTTCGGAAAATCAAAAAATTTTAAAAAGAGTTCCGCTTCAGTCGGGGCGCAGTTTTCGTCTATGATAGTAATAGTCGGCAAAAATCAAAATTTGTCTTATTTTTGAACATTCAAAATCTAAAAATTAAAGTTTTAATTTAAAATTTTCATGAAAATCATTACTTCTCCAGCAAAACTGATGAATGTAGAAAATTCTACAGAATTTTTGAAATCTACCACTCCAAAATTCATAGAAGAAGCGACTTTAATTCATTCTTATCTCAAAGAAAAAAGTCCACAATATTTATCAGAATTAATGGAAATTTCCGCGAAATTAGCAGATGAAAACTGGCACAGAAACCAAGTTTGGAAACCCAAACCAACTGCCAAAGAATCTGCTCCTGCTCTTTTTGCTTTTACAGGAGAGGTTTACAGAGGTCTTGATACAAAAACTTTAAGCAAAGACGCTGTGGATTATCTTCAAAAAAATCATAGAATTCTATCTGGTTTGTATGGATTATTAAAACCATCAGACAAAGTAATGCTTTACCGTTTAGAAATGGGCAGAAATTTTGAATTCGAAAACTATAAAAATCTGTACGAATTTTGGAGTGACAAAATCACAGAGCACATCAATGCAGAACTCAAAAAAAATGAATTATTGCTCAATCTAGCAAGCAATGAATACGGGAAAGTCATCAACAGAAAAAAACTCAACAATCCTGTTGTAGATTTTGAATTTTACCAAACTCAACCGAACGGAAAACTGAAAACCATCGTAGTTTACACCAAACATGCGAGAGGTTTAGTCGCTAGATTTTGCGCTGAAACCAATGCCAAAACATTGAATGATGTAAAAGCGTTTAACTATGAAAATTATTTGATTAACGAAGAATTATCAACAAACCAAAAATTGGTTTTTGTAAGGTAATTTTATAATAATTTTCAAATAAAATATAAGAAAAAGTCCTCTGGAAAGATAGAAATTTGCCATATCACAATCACAAATTATTAATTTAAAAAAAGATAAGTATGGCAACTCTTACAAAAACAAAAAAGACGACAACTAAAACTTCAACTCCTAAAACTAATGCAGTAAAAACTGTAAAAGCAGAAAAAGTTCCTGCTAAAAAAGACGCTGCAAAAGATTTAGCAGATTTATTTGAAGATGGACTAAAAGACTTGTATTGGGCAGAGAAAAATCTCCTGAAAAACATGCCGAAAATGCATAAAAATGCAAGTTCTCCAGAACTCAAAAAGTCTTTAGAAGACCACATGAAAGAAACAGAAAATCAAATTAAAAGAATTGAAGACTGTTTCAAAGAATTAGGAAAAAAACCACAAGCTGCTGTTTGTGATGCCATGAAAGGCTTATTAGAAGAAGGAAAAGGCATTATGGAAGAAACTGAAATGGGTGCAGTACGTGATGCAGGAATCATTGCTGCAGCTCAAAAAATGGAACATTACGAAATTGCTTCTTATGGTACACTCGCAGCATTTGCAAAAGTATTAGGATACAAACAAAGTTTAAAATTATTATTAGCCACTTTAAAAGAAGAGAAAAAATGTGACGAACATTTAACTCAAATTGCAGATACCAATCTGAATACTAAAGCAAAATAATTTATACTTTTACTTCACATAAAAAACCGATTTCAACATCGGTTTTTTTTAACTTTAAAAATCGTGAAACTGATAGAATTTCGCAGAGAAGGCATTTATTGTAAGAAAGGAGATTTCTACATAGACCCTTGGTTTCCTGTAAAGAAAGCCGTGATAACGCATGCTCACGCAGATCATGCAAGATGGGGAATGCAAGAATATCTTTGTACTCACGAGACTAAACCCATCCTAAAATCAAGAATTTCCGAAGACATTTCGGTTCAAAGTTTAGCTTACGGTGAAACACTAGAAATCAACGGTTTAAAATTAAGTTTTCATCCTGCTGGTCATATTGTTGGTTCTGCACAAGTCCGTTTAGAATATAAAGGTTTTGTGACGGTAATTTCTGGAGATTATAAAATTCAAGATGATGGAATTTCTACACCTTTTGAAATTTTAAAATGCAATGAATTCGTTACTGAATCTACTTTTGGATTGCCAATTTATCAGTGGAAATCGGTAGAAAAAATCAACCAAGAAATTCAAAATTGGGTGATAGAAAACCAAAAAATGAACAAAACATCTGTATTTTTTGGATATTCTCTAGGCAAAGCGCAACGTTTAATGAAAGCTTTAGAAGGAATCGCAAACATTCATGTACATTCCTCTATTCATCGATTGAATGAGGCTATTACTTCTACTGGATTGATTTTACCAGAAACTCAACTTTTAGAAATTGATGATAAAAAAGCACTAGAAAATCAAATCGTAATCGTTCCGCCAGCTTTATTGGGAACGAATATGATTAAAAAAATTCCAAATGCTGCTACCGCAATTTGTTCTGGTTGGATGCAAGTGAGAGGAAGAAGACGCTGGAAATCTGCAGATGCCGGTTTTGCGATTTCGGATCACGCCGATTGGAACGGATTATTAGAAACGGTAAAATCAACAGAAGCCGAAAAAGTATATGTAACTCATGGTTCTACCGAAATTTTCTCAAAATATTTAAATGAAATCGGAATTGCTGCCGAAGTGGTGAAAACCAAATTTGGCGAAGAAGAACAAGGAGACGACAATATAGAACCCGGAAATCAAGAAGAAAACTCAAATTCAGAATTGTAACACATGAAGCAATTTTCACAATTATTTTCTACGTTAGAAACGTCTAATAAGACCAACGACAAAATTTCGGCGTTGGTACATTACTTTTCTACCGCAACAGAAGAAGACAAATTGTGGCTGATTGCACTATTCACAGGAAAACGACCAAAAAGACCTGTAAAAACCAATTTTCTAAAACTTTGGGCAATGGAAATTTCTGGAATTCCAGAATGGCTATTTTTAGAAAGTTACGCTTCTGTAGGCGATTTAGGCGAAACCATCGCACTTTTACTGCCGCCTTCTGAAAATTCTATTGACCAATCACTTTCCGTTTGGATGAAAGAAATTATCGCGTTACATGATAAAACCGATGAAGAAAAAAAAGAATTCGTTACAAATGCCTGGAAAAACCTTGATATGCAAGAACGATTAATTTTCAACAAATTAATTGGCGGAAGTTTCAGAATTGGCGTTTCTCATAAATTGTTGGTGAACGCACTTTCAAAATATTCAGGAATTGATGAAAACGCTTTAATGCATACCATTATCGGAAAATGGAAAGTAGAAGAAACTCAATTTTCTGAATTGATTAATGGCGAAAACATCAATACAGACGCATCAAAACTCTACCCTTTTTGTCTGGCTTATCCATTAGAAAATGAACTTGAAAAGCTGGGAGAAGCAAAAGATTGGCAAATAGAATACAAATGGGACGGAATTCGTGGACAAATCATCAAAAGAAATGAAGAAATCTTCATTTGGAGTCGTGGCGAAGAATTGGTAACAGAACAATTTCCTGAACTCGTAGAAAACATCAAAAAAATCTCTGGAAATTTCGTTTTAGATGGAGAAATTCTAGCCATTAAAGAAGGTCAAGTTCTCAATTTTAATGACTTGCAAAAACGTCTGAATCGAAAAAATGTTTCTAAAAAAATGATGGAAGAAATTCCCGTTGGTTTGTACGTTTATGATTTATTAGAACTTGATTTTGAAGATTTACGGAATGAAAAGTTAGAAGTTAGAAGACAGAAATTAGAAAATCTCATTCAAAATGCTGAAAATTTTAAATCTCAAATTTCAAATCTCAGATTGTCAGAAATTATCGATTTTAATAATTGGGAAGAACTTCATGAAATTCGTGAAAAATCTAGAGAAATCAACTCAGAAGGATTAATGTTGAAAAGTAAAAATTCCATTTATCATGCGGGAAGAAAAAAAGGTGATTGGTGGAAATGGAAAGTTGCTCCACTCACGATTGATGCGGTACTCATTTATGCGCAAAAAGGCTCTGGAAGAAGAAGCGCATATTATACAGATTATACTTTTGCGATAAAAGACGGCGAAAAACTCGTCACCATTGCCAAAGCATATTCTGGTTTAACAGATAAAGAAATTATGGAAATCAATAAATTTATCCGCAATAATTCTTTAGAAAAATTCGGACCAGTGAGAACCGTAAAACCCGAATTGGTTTTCGAAATTGCTTTTGAAGGAATTGGCTACAGCAATCGACATAAATCTGGTGTTGCAGTGCGTTTTCCAAGAATTTTAAGATGGCGAAAAGACAAAACCGTAGAAGAAATAGACACCATAGAAACCGTAAAAAGTTTAATAATGTAGGGACAAGTCGAGACTTGTACAAAGCAATTCAATGAAAATTAATAAAACCCAAGGTTACCAAATCATCCAAAATTGGATGAACGAAAAAGGTCAAAAACCGTTTTCTTTTCAAGAGGAAACTTGGGATTTGTATGCTCAAAATTTCTCAGGATTGGTAGTGGCTCCAACTGGTTTTGGAAAAACATTTTCGGTATTTTTAGCTGTTATCCATAATTTCCTCAATCATCCAGAAAATTTCAAAAAAGGGCTGCAATTGCTTTGGGTCACTCCACTTCGTTCGCTTTCCAAAGACATTGCAAAAGCGATGCAAACTGCTATAAATGAAATTGGATTAGACTGGACAGTTGGTGTGAGAAACGGCGACATTTCTGCATCAGAAAAGCAAAAACAGACCAAAAATATGCCCGAAATTTTGGTAGTAACTCCAGAAAGTTTGCATTTACTTCTCGCTCAAAAATCTAAAACCAAATTTTTTGAAAATCTACAATGTGTCGCTGTAGATGAATGGCACGAATTGCTCTCGTCAAAACGAGGCGTGATGGTAGAATTGGCACTTTCGCATTTACGAAGCATTTCTAAAAATTTGAAAATTTGGGGATTAACAGCCACCATCGGAAATTTAGAAGAAGCGTTAAACGTTTTAGTTCCTTATGAAACTCCAAAAAAAATAGTTCTCGCCAAAGAAAAAAAGAAAATAGAAATCCTTTCCGTTTTGCCAGATGAATTAGAACTTTTGCCTTGGGCTGGACACATGGGAAGCAAAATGACAGAAAAAATTCTTCCGATTATCGACCAAAGCAAGACTACTCTCATTTTTACCAACACCAGAAATCAAGCGGAAAATTGGTATCAAAATTTATTGGCAGTCAATCCAAATTTAGCTGGTCAAATTGCGATTCATCACAGTTCGATAGATTTTGAACTCAGAAATTGGATTGAAGATAATTTAGCTTCGGGTTATTTAAAAGCGGTAGTTTCTACTTCTTCTTTGGATTTGGGCGTAGATTTCAAACCTGTGGATACCGTGATTCAAATCGGTTCCAGTAAAGGTGTTGCAAGATTTTTACAAAGAGCGGGAAGAAGCGGACACTCTCCTTTTGAAACTTCTAAAATTTATTTCGTTCCTACTCATTCTTTGGAATTGATAGAAGTGGCAGCGTTGAAAGAAGCGCATAAACAGAATCAAATCGAGAAAAGAGAGCCAGTTGTTTTAGCTTTTGATGTTTTGGTGCAATTTCTCGTGACTTTGGCAGTTGGTGAAGGTTTTAGAGAAGAAGAAATCAAAAAACAAGTCAAAGAAACCTTTTGTTTTCGAGAAATGACAGATGATGAATGGAAATGGATTTTGCAGTTCATCACCATTGGTGGAAAATCACTGAAAAGTTATGAAGAATTCCAAAAAGTAGTCATAGAAGACGGAATTTATAAAGTCAAAAGCAGAAGAATTGCGATGCTTCATCGTATGAATTTGGGTGCGATTGTAAGTGATGTAATGATGAAAGTGAAATTTTTCGGTGGTGGTTACATTGGCATGATTGAAGAGTTTTTTATTTCCCGTTTGAACAAAGGAGATGCTTTTATTTTAGCAGGAAGAGTTTTAGAAATTGTGAATATCAAAGAGCAAGAAGTTCAGGTAAAATTAAGCTCAAAAAAACGCGGAATTGCGGCAAGTTATGCAGGTGGAAGATTACCTATGACTTCCTATTTGTCTCATTTTTTACGAGAAAAACTGAACGATTCTCTTTCACCAAATCCTAAAGAAAAAGAACTAAAATTTCTACAACCGTTGCTTCTAGACCAAGAAGGCGTTTCTCACATTCCGAAATCGGATGAATTTTTGGTGGAACTCATTGAAAACAAATACGGAAATCACCTTTTTATGTATCCATTTGAAGGAAGATTAGTTCACGAAGTGATGTCTGCTTTGGTAGCGTACAGAATTTCTAAAATTTTCCCAATTTCTTTTACCATGGCGATGAATGATTACGGTTTCGAACTAAGCAGCGACCAACCAATTCCATTAGAAAAAAAGCATTTACAACAAATATTGAGCAAAGAAAATCTCATTCAAGATGTAATGGCAAGTATTAATGCTGCGGAAATGGCCAAAAGAAAATTTCGAGATATTGCGGTGATTTCTGGCTTGGTTTTACAAAATTATTACGGCAATAAAAAGAAATTTAAAAGCATTCAATCTTCGTCAAACCTTATTTTTAAGGTATTGGAAGATTACGAACCAGATAATTTGCTTTTGAGACAAGCTTACACCGAAGTTTTTAACAACCAGTTAGAAGAAGTACGGTTAAGAGAAGCTTTTGAGAGAATTTCGGCTTCTAAAATTGTATTCGAGAAAACCACCCAATTTACACCGCTGAGTTTCCCTATAAAAGTAGACAGTCTTCGTCAATCGCTTTCTAGTGAAGATTTATTGACCAGAATCGAAAGAATGAAAACCGCTGGAATTCCAAAAAAAAGAAATCGTTTTTCTCGATAATTTTTCTCGTATTTTTGCAACATGATTTCTGAAATTTCTATAAATTTTGCTGGTGAACAGCTGAAGCTCAATCAATACCGAAGTATTTTTTGGGACAAAGAAAAATCCTTGATTTTGTCTGATTTACATTTAGGAAAAACCGCACATTTCAGAAAAAACGGAATTGCTTTACCGAATGGTGTGATTGAAAAAGATTTAGAAAATCTCCAAAAAGTAATCAAACATTATGAACCTAAAAAGATAATCATTGTTGGCGATTTATTTCACGCAGAACTGAATTCTGAAATAGAAATTTTCAGAAAATGGTTTGAGGATTTTAACACGATAAAATGGTTGCTCGTGAAAGGAAATCACGACAGATTTTCAGAAAAATTCGGAATGGAAGAAACTGAAATTTATGAAACCGAAAATCTTATTTTTTCTCACGAATCTTTAGATTCCCTTCAAAAACCACAAATTGGGGGACATATTCATCCAGGCGTTACCTTAATAGCACAAAACAGACAAAAATTAAAATTTCCTTGCTTTTTAGTCTCGGAAAATCAAATTATTTTGCCTGCATTTTCTCAATTTACGGGACTTGACATCAATTTTGAGAAAAAGCAAAGTTCTACTTTTAAAAAATATATTATTACCGCTGAAAAGTTAATTGAATGGTAAAAAAAAGCCCGCAATAAATTGCGGACTTCGATATATGTAGAGTGCTTCTAGATTGAAATTTGTCCTTCTACTCCATCACTGTTATCGGTTTTGTTACCAGTAACAATCGCAGTAGCAAATGACAATAAAGAAACGAGTTTACCAGCTTTGGTATCCCAATAATAAACATCTTCAGGTGCAATTCTCAGAATAGAAACATTTGGGTCATCTTTTCCATCAAACCAAGCATTGGCAAAAGCACTCCATTTTTCTTCTATTGTAGATTTATCATCATAGATAAACGCTTTGCCAAATACAGAAAGATATTCGCTGTCGCTATTATTCATAAAATAAAGTTGAACTCTAGGATCTCTTTCGATTTCCATATTTTTATTGCTTTCTTTGCTCGAAATAAACCAAAGATTTCCTTCATCATCACATTCTTGCAAACTCATCGGTCTAGAATTGGATGGTAATTGGTCTAATTCGGTCACAAACATACACGTTCTCGCTTTTTCTGAAAGCTCTTTAAGCTTTTCTATAGCTTCTTTTTGAAATAAATTTTGGGTTGACATAAATTTTGTGATTTGGTGATTGATATAATGTATTTGTGTTGTTTAATACGTTTTAATATTTAGAACTCCATTAAATCCTAAGAAAAGATTTCTGATTTTGTGATAAAAATTCACCGTTTCTAGATTAATCATTTCGTTAGTTTCTTCTATTTCTGTAATAATTTTATTTCTCAGTCTTCTAATTGAAAAAGAATTTATTGCCAATCTTTTTTTGCTTCTATTCTTTTTTTCAATGACCAATTGAGAACTCATCATCGGATTGAGATGAAAACTAATGATTTGTTCGTCTGGAAAATTGGTTTCTTCTAAATCTCTTATTTGAAACCAATCATAGCAAGTCGTTTTCTGGTTTTCATCGGTAACGCAGATTCTAATCAGGTCGCCATTTTCTATTTTTCCCATTTTTTCTTCTCCATGCTTGTTGCAGAGTTGAAAATGACAATGTTCCTTGTCTTTAACCAAGTTCCAATGCTCTACGTTGTAGAGATTTTGTTTTAAATTTTTAAAAATTTCTTTAGCATTGTTGTCGTTTTCAAGTAGAATTTCCGAAACAGAACTGCTTTTGGTTAAGGTAATTTGAGGATTTTTATTTTCGTTCATAGCAAGAGTTTTTGATGTTAAAAATTAAAGGTCAATTTGTTCCGAAGTCCACTTTATGGCTGTATCGTAATCTTTTTTATCAAATCCTTTAAACTCGCCAATCATAATTTTGCTAAAAATTTCTGTAAAATCTTGTACTGTTTCAGAATCATAAACGATGGCTGCTCTGTTCCATTTGGTTAATGTTTTTACGCCCAACATTGCATCTTGAAACCAAGCTCCTGCTGTAAATTTGGATAAATCTGTTTCGATGACCAACATGTAATTCAACTTATCTTTCTTTTCGATAAATTTTTCTACTTCTGGCATTACTACATCTATAAAATCTTTTGCTGAAACTTCGTCTGTGGCTAAAAATCCTACCATGTTATCTGGTAATTCTTTGATTCTAGTAATCATTATTTTTATTTTTTGACAAATTTCAGAGTTTAAGCTCCGAAACATATTACAGAATATTTAGGATAATTTATATAATTTTGTAAAATGCAATTTCAAGATTATTTCCACGCGTTTTCCGAAGCTTTAACGACTATTTATTCCAAAGAAGAAAGCAGAATTCTTTACCGATATTTCTTAGAAGATTTTCAAGAAAGAAAAGTAGAAAATCTGGCTTTGGAATTTGAAAAAGTAACTAAAGAACTCAAAAAAGGAAAACCTTATCAACAGATTTTGGGATATACCGAATTTTATGGAAATAGATTTTTTGTAGATGAAAACGTCTTAATTCCTCGTCCTGAAACAGAAGAATTGCTAGAATTGGCGATTTCAAAAATTAAAAATCTAAAATCTAAAATCCAAAATCTAAAATTATTAGATGTTGGAACAGGAAGCGGAATTATCCCAATTACTTTGAAAAAACATTTCCCTGATACAGAAATTTCAGCAATCGATATTTCTGAAAAAGCACTTGAAATTGCGCAAAAAAATGCATACTTTCATCAAACTGAAATTAAATTTTTAAAAGCAAATTATCTGAATACAGATTTGACCGAAAAATATGATGTAATCATCTCTAATCCTCCTTACATTGGCATTGATGAAAATACGGAAATCGAAGATTCTGTAAAAGGTTTTGAGCCCAATATTGCACTATTCTCACCAACTTCTGATGCACTTATTTTCTACAGAAAAATTGCAAAAGACTGTGAAAATCATCTCAATGAAAACGGTTTATTTTTCCTTGAAATCAATCAAAAATTAGGAAATGAAACGCTTGAATTATTCAAAAATCTCTCAGAAAGCGAATTGGTAAAAGATTTATCTGGAAACGATAGATTTGTGATGGGAAGAAAGTAATTTCTCTCGCTGATTAAGCAAATTTTGCAGATTATTTATAATAAAAAAGTCGGACAAAATCCGACTTACTATTTCTTTATTTTTGAATTCTTTAATTAGAATCTACCCAATTTTCTTCTTCACAAAAACTTGGTAGCTCATGTAAATCAAAGGAAGGGACATCACAAGCAAATAAACTGCATTATTCATGGCAATTTCTGGTTCTAGTGCAACTGCATAAACCAATCCAAAAGCAGCACCACCTAAATGTGCAGCGTGACCAATATTATCATGCGGTCTTGGATTAAGCATCATGTAAACCGAATATCCAAAATACAAAGCTCCAAAAATATAACCTGGTAAGAAATTTACTTCGATTTCGTTAGGCGCATAAGCTACTGCTGCAAATAAAATCCCAGAAACACCACCACTTGCTCCAATTGCCGAATACCAACTTTGTCTTTTATACAAATACAAGGAAAATAAATTCCCAATAACAATTGACCCTAAATAAACCAACAAAAATCCTGAAACACCATATACATATAAAACGATTGGTGCAAAGAAATACAGCGTCAACATATTGAAAAACAAATGTCCCCAATCTGCATGAAGAAAACCTGCAGAAAGCAATCTGATGTATTCTTTTCTGTATTGTATCGCCGAAACATTGAACTTATATTTTTCAAAAAGTTGAATATTTTGGAATCCCATAATACTGATAATTACAGTTATGGCTAAGATTATTAATAATATTGGATGCATACTTTTTTAATTATTCGTTATTTTCATCAATGGAGAATAAATCTCCGATTTGACCTTCTTCTGGAATTTCATTAACTTCAGAATCTGCATTAGCTTCTTCACTTTCAGATTCCTCTGCTACAATAATTTCTTCTTCCAAAGGTTCTGGAATAGTGATGTTAATAGATTTTACTTTCTCTTTGATAAACTGATTTCCGATGGCTTTAATACCTTTCACGGCGATAAATTCATCAATATTAATGATTTCTGGCTCTTTTTCTTTGCCTGATTTATCTTTCGGGAAGATAATTTCTGCAGTACAACCATCAGAAGTTCCCACAAATTCTACGAAAGATTTTAGATGTTCACTTGGCATAAAATGCTGAACATTTGTAGTGTTTTCCAGCAAGAAACGTTTGATAAAATAGATTCCTTTTTCGCCATCAAAATAGATACACGTAATCGGCTGTTCTGGCTTCCATTTTTCGAGAATTAAATATTCATCATCAAAACGATTAAGCAAGTCAAAAGTCACCAATTTGGCTTCACCATTTTGATTTATGGTTAAGATTTTGTCATCACCTTTGAAACTGCCTAATAATGTACCTCTTCCGTCTGCATTCAGTCTACGAACCGTATCATCAAACCAAATTTTTCTAGGAGCCAAAGTAGAAACGCCTTCTTCTTTTAAATCGACTTTCTTCACGGCGTATTTGGTTACGAGATTTCCTCTGGAATCTCTTCCTTTAATCGCTAATTCTGAGAAATCAATCTCAATTTTATTTTTTCTAACTCTAGAATTTGGTTTCAATAAAACAGTTACCGTCTCTGCTTCACCATTTGGATTGGCAGAAAAATACAACATTTCTGAACCTTTTTTGTCTGAAGCCAATTTATAGTCTGTATTTCTGGTAACACCCGTTACAGAAAAACGTTTCATGTAGTAAGGCCCTTCTTTTCCTTCACGATAAATCATGTTGTAAACGGTACGTTTGTCTCCTTTTTTGAAAACGCCAACGTGTACAATATTTTTTCCGATGAACGTTTTGGCTTCTACTTTTACCACTTTCATGGTTCCGTCTTTTTGGAAGGTGATGATGTCATCAATATCAGAACAATCAAAAACGTATTCGTCTTTTTTAAGCGAAGTCCCTATGAAACCTTCTTCTCTATTGACATAGAATTTTTCGTTAGCCAAAACGACTTTGGTAGCATCGATGTTATCAAAAACTCTAAGTTCTGTTTTACGCTCTTTGTCTTTTCCGTATTTTTTCTGAATATTGGTAAAATAATCGATGGCATAAGCAATCAGATTCGCCAAGTGATGTTTCACCTGTTCCATTTTACCTTCTAAAGCGAGGATATTTTCTTCGGCTTTATCTCTGTCATAACGAGAAATTCTCATGAAAGGAAGTTCTGTCAACTTGATGATATCTTCCACCGTAATAGCTCTCATCAGTTTTTTAATGAAAGGTTTCAGCGCTTTATCAATTGCTTCATAGACTTCTTCTTTAGAATTTTTACCTTTAATTTCCTGGTAAATTTCGTTCTCAATGAAGATTCTCTCTAAACTCGCAAAATGCCACTTTTCTTCGAGTTCGTGGAGTTCTATTTCCAACTCTTTTTTCAGCAAAGAAACAGTGTGGTCTGTATTTCTTCTTAGAATTTCAGAAACCGAAAGAAACTCTGGTTTGTCGCCTACAATAACACACGCATTCGGCGAAATAGAAACTTCGCAATCGGTGAAAGCGTATAACGCATCGATGGTTTTATCTGGAGAAACGTCATTCGCTAAATGAATATTAATTTCTACCTTATCAGAAGTATTGTCTTCAATTTTTTTGATTTTGATTTTCCCTTTTTCGTTGGCTTTGATTACAGAATCTATTAAATCTCCTGTATTTTTAGAAAAAGGAAGCTCGGTAATGCAAAGTGTATTTTTATCTTTTTGAATAATTCTGGCTCTGGTACGAAGTTTTCCGCCACGTTGACCATCATTATAATTGCTTACATCTAATAAACCTCCCGTTTGAAAATCTGGATAGAGTTCGAATTTTTTGCCTTTCAAATAAGCTACAGATGCACTCAATAATTCATTAAAATTATGAGGCATAATTTTGGTAGAAAGTCCTACCCCAATACCTTCTACACCTTGAGCCAAAAGCAACGGGAATTTTACAGGCAAGTCAATCGGTTCATTATTTCTACCGTCATAAGATTTGCTCCATTCTGTAGTTTTCGGGTTGAAAACCACTTCCAAAGCAAAAGGAGTCAATCTTGCTTCAATATATCTGGCTGCAGCAGCAGAATCTCCTGTGTAGACATTTCCCCAGTTTCCTTGGGTATCAATGAGCAATTCTTTTTGACCAATTTGTACCATTGCATCCGTAATAGAAGCATCACCATGAGGATGATATTTCATGGTATTTCCTACAATATTGGCAACTTTATTATATCTACCGTCTTCTAATTCGCGCATAGAATGCATAATTCTACGCTGTACTGGCTTAAAACCATCATAAATAGACGGAATGGCTCTGTCTAAAATTACGTAAGAAGCGTAATCTAGAAACCAATCTTTGTATAAACCTGATACTTTTTTTAAGGATTCTTCCTTGTGCTCGTGTCCTTCCATTATTAACCTTGCGTTTTACCTTCTCTGTTTGCTTCTTTATTAGCCTTTATAATTTTTTTCAAAGAAAATTTTAAATCTTTTATTTCTTTATCCGTAAGATATGAGATGTCATACTTCAAAATAATTGCTTGATGATGCTCTTTTCGGCTTTTTATTTTAACAAAAAGTTTTTTAAAAAAAATAGCATTTACCACTTCATAAGAGAGAATTTTATACTTGGGAAACTCATCTCTAATCTCTTTGCTAAGGAAAGGAATGATATTTCGATTTTTAAAATTTACCGCTTCTCCATCACTATCATACTCGAAAATCTGTCTGCCTCTCATCAAAAAAAGAATCAGCAATAAAACAGGAAGCAGGACAAATAATATACTTTCGTTACCGAACATTGCCAATCTGGTCTTTTCTAAAATAAAACCAGCTAAACCTATCACAATCAATACATTAATTAATGTAAGGACAAAATTATAAATAGGTATTCTACTTCTATTGCTTAATCTCATTGGTTGGTTTTTAGTTTATTGTTTTTATGATGCGTCGTTCAGAACCTCTTTTTTATCAATATCTGGATCTTCTACCACTAAGTTTTCCAAAATGAAAGTTTGTCTGTCTGGAGTGTTTTTACCCATGTAAAACTCTAACAAATCATTAATGGTGCTGTCTTTACCAATGACTACTGGTTCTAGACGAATATCTTTCCCTATGAAATGTTTAAATTCATCAGGTGAAATTTCTCCCAAACCTTTGAAACGGGTAATTTCTGGATTTTTGCCTAATTCATTCAGTGCTTTCAATCGTTCTTCTTCAGAATAGCAATATCTGGTTTCTTTCTTATTTCTCACCCTGAAAAGTGGCGTTTGTAAAATATACAAATGTCCATTTTTAATTAAATCAGGGAAAAATTGTAAGAAAAACGTAATCATCAACAATCGAATGTGCATTCCGTCTACATCGGCATCGGTAGCAATGATAACATGATTGTATCGTAAATCTTCTAAACTATTTTCAATATTCAGCGCAGCTTGAAGAAGGTTAAATTCTTCGTTTTCATACACAATTTTCTTGGTCAAACCATAGCAGTTCAAAGGTTTTCCTTTCAATGAAAACACCGCTTGAGTTTCTACATCTCTTGATTTGGTTATAGAACCAGAAGCAGAATCCCCCTCAGTAATGAAAATCATGGTTTCAGATTTTCTAGACGCTTTTTGGTCATTGTAGTGTTGTCTACAATCTCTCAATTTTTTATTGTGAAGCGAAACTTTTTTCGCTCTTTCTCTTGCCAGTTTCTGAATTCCCGAAAGTTCTTTTCTTTCTCTTTCAGAAATGATGATTTTTCTTAAAATTGCTTCGGCAACTTCTGGATTTTTGTGTAAAAAATTATCGAGTTTATTTTTTAAGAAATCAATAATAAAAGTTCTTACAGAAGGACCATTTGGGCCAATATCGTTAGAGCCGAGTTTAGTTTTGGTTTGAGATTCAAAAACAGGTTCTTCTACATTAATCGAAATAGCTGCAATAATAGATTTTCTAATATCTGCTGCTTCAAAGTTTTTGTTGAAAAATTCTCTAATCGTTTTTACATACGCTTCACGGAAAGCATTAAGGTGCGTTCCACCTTGTGTAGTGTTTTGTCCGTTTACGAAAGAGAAATAGGTTTCGGTTTGTGATTTATCAGAATGGGTAATCGCGAGTTCTATGTCTTCATCATTCAAGTGAACGATTGGATAAAGAATTTCGCCTTCTAACTCTTCTTCCAACAGGTCTTTTAATCCGTTTTCAGAGTAATACGTTTCTCCGTTAAAGATAATTTTAAGACCTGGATTCAGATACGCGTAATTGCGAAGCATTCTTTCGATGTACTCTTTTCTGAATTTAAAATGCGTGAAAATACTGTAATCAGGAATAAAAGAAATTTCGGTTCCGTTTCTGTCTGAAGTATCGGTTTCAGGATGATTTTCGGTGATATTTCCTTTAGAAAACTCTGCCACTTTCATTTTTCCATCACGGAATGAGCGCACTCTAAAATAATCTGAAAGTGCATTTACCGCTTTAGTACCTACACCATTAAGACCTACAGATTTTTTGAATGCTTTAGAATCATATTTACCACCCGTATTCATTTTAGAAACCGCATCTACTACTTTTCCTAAAGGAATACCACGACCAAAGTCTCTGATGGTTACTTTACCTTCATCTAATTTAATTTCGATTCTTTTTCCAGATTTCATACGGAATTCATCGATAGAGTTATCAATGATTTCCTTTAATAAAATATAAATCCCATCATCTGCAGAAGAACCGTCTCCTAGTTTCCCAATGTACATACCAGGACGAAGACGAATGTGTTCCTGCCAATCGAGCGTTCGTATGTTTTCTTCTGAATAATTTACCTGTAGATTCTCACTCATATATTTCCTGCTTTACCGCGTGAAAGTTAATTAAAACCAATAACTCACAAATTTAACGAAACTAAATTTATGGAAGAAATTTTGTGGAAAAGTTTTTTTAGTGAGAATTTATCATACATCAATGCAATAGCGTTTAAACTAAACTATATTTGTAGCTCAAATTAGGAAAATTATGAAAATAAATATTTGGAGCGACGTTCGTTGTCCGTTTTGCTTTGTAGGAAAAAAGAAATTTGAAAAAGCATTAGAAAAATTTCCTTACGCCGAAAAATTAGAAATCACTTGGCACAGTTTTCAATTAGACCCACAATTGGTAACTCAGCCAGATGTGAATCCTTATGAATATTTTGCGAAAGCGAAAGGAATTACCATAGAAAGAGCAAAAGCCATGCATGAAGGTGCAGCAATGGCTGGAAAAGAAGCGGGAATCGACTTTAATTTTGATGATTCTAAAGTAGCTAATTCTTACAAAGCACATTTGCTGATTCAGTTGTCAAAAACTAAAAATTTAGCCAATGAAATGGAAGAAGCGCTTTTTGAAGCACAGTTTTTAGACGGAAAAAACATCGATGATGAGGAAACATTGATTCAGTTGGCAAAATCTATTGGAATCACTGAAGATGAGGCTAAAAACGCCTTACAATCTGATGAATTAGGTTATCTCGTAAAACAAGATATGCAATTGGCTGCACAATTAGGAATTAATGCAGTTCCTTTCTTTGTGCTTAATGACAAATATGGAATTTCTGGTGCACAACAACCCGAATTATTCTTAGAAGCGTTAGAAAAAACTTGGGAAGAGTTTTCTAGCGGTGACAAAGGTTTACAACTCATCAATTCTGGAGATTCTTGTGACATCGATGGAAATTGCGATTAAAATAAAAAAGCGAACCTTAAAAAGTTCGCTTTTATTTTTGAAATCAATAGTTAAATATTAAAATCCGTCTCCATCGAGCATATTTCCTAATTTTCCTAACACACTTCCTTCTTCTCTTCTTCCAGAAGGACCTGCATATTGTAAAATTCTGCTTGCCAATCTGCTAATAGGAAGCGTCTGAATCCAAACTTTCCCTGGACCTTGTAATTGTGCAAAGAATAAACCTTCTCCACCGAAAATGGTATTTTTAATTCCGCCAACAAACTGAATATCGTAAGAAACAGTTTGAGTGAACGCTACAATACAACCTGTATCGATTTTTAAAATTTCACCGGG
Organism: Cloacibacterium normanense; assembly: GCF_003860565.1. Lineage (NCBI taxonomy): Bacteria > Pseudomonadati > Bacteroidota > Flavobacteriia > Flavobacteriales > Weeksellaceae > Cloacibacterium > Cloacibacterium normanense. The sequence continues at coordinate 837,387 of NZ_CP034157.1, read as the reverse complement.
TTGTAAGACTTTTTCTACCACATAACCACCACTGTGCACAAAAGCCATTCCGTCTCCTTCTAGTTTCTGCATAATGAAACCTTCTCCTCCGAAAAGGCCAGTTCCTAATTTTCTTTGAAATTCTATCCCTACAGAAACACCTTTTGCAGCACAAAGAAAACTGTCTTTCTGACAAATCACTTTTCCACCTAAATCAGACAAATCTAGAGGAATAATTTTCCCAGAATAAGGCGCAGCAAAGGTCACTTGTCTTTTCTGATAAGAAGTATTGGTATAAACTGTCATGAAAAGATTTTCTCCTGTCAACAATCTTTTCCCTGCAGAGAATAATTTTCCTAATAATCCACCAGTTTCTGTTCCATCGCCAAAAAGAGTTTCCATTTGGATACCATCTGTCATCATCATAAAACTTCCGGGTTCAGAAATCACTGCTTCTTGTGGATCTAATTCTATTTCAACGCATTGCAATTCTTCTCCGTGAATTTTGTAGTCTATTTCGTGATTGTTCATTTTTTTATTTTTACAATTAGTTTTGAAACCATTGAAATCGTTACAAAAAAAATCGAGCAAATTACTTTGCTCGATTTAATATAATTATGTTTTTCTTTATAAAAATTTACACGTTAAAACGGAAATGCATTACATCACCATCTTTCACGATGTATTCTTTACCTTCTACTCTCATTTTTCCAGCTTCTTTTACTTTCGCTTCAGAACCATAGCTCACGAAATCATCATAACCGATAACTTCTGCTCTAATGAATCCTTTTTCAAAATCAGTGTGAATTACACCAGCAGCTTGTGGAGCAGTCCAACCTTTACCAATTGTCCAAGCTCTTACTTCTTTAACTCCCGCTGTAAAATACGTTTGAAGGTGCAGTAAATCGTATGCTTTTCTGATGAGTCTGTTTACTCCTGGTTCTTCAAGACCTAATTCTTCTAAGAACATTTGTCTTTCTTCGAAAGTTTCCAGTTCATTGATATCAGCTTCGATTTGTGCTGCTAAAACTACTACTTCAGCATTTTCTTTAGCTGCCATTTCTTCGATTTTAGCAATCCATTCGTTTCCGTTTTTTATAGAATTTTCATCTACGTTACAAACGTAAAGTACTGGCTTTTTGGTTAAAAGATGAACCTCATCAATAATAGATTGAGTTAAATCATCTGTAGGGAATTCTCTAACATTTTTACCATCTTCTACAAATTTTTGTAAATTCTGAAGCGTTTCGTACGTTAAAATATCTTCTTTTTTACCAGACTTAATGAATTTTTTAGCTTTTTCAACTGCTTTACCAAGTGTTTCAAGGTCTTTTAACTGAAGTTCTATGTCGATGATTTCTTTATCTCTCATTGGATCTACAGAACCTTCTACGTGAACGATATTTCCATTATCAAAACATCTTAAAACGTGAATAATTGCCTCACATTCTCTGATATTTGCCAAAAACTGGTTTCCTAAACCTTCCCCTTTAGAAGCGCCTTTTACCAATCCTGCAATGTCTACAATCTCTACTACTGCTGGTAAAACACGCTCTGGATTTACCAATTTTTCTAACTCAAAAAGACGAGGATCTGGTACAGAAACTGTTCCTAAGTTAGGTTCGATTGTACAAAACGGATAGTTAGCAGATTGTGCTTTGGCGTTGCTTAAACAGTTAAATAAGGTTGATTTACCTACGTTTGGTAAACCTACAATTCCACATTTCATATATAAGGTACAAAGTTTAAGGTTTAAGGTTCAAAGTTTTTCTGAACCAATAATTTAAAGGTTTGCAAAGATAACGTTTTAAATTGAATATTATATTCAAATCTTTAATTCAGCTACTATAAATCTTTAATTTACAATAAAATATTTACTCAAAAATCACTGTCTTATTTTCATCAATAAAAACCTTGTCATTGAAAACCAATTTCAAAGCTTCTGCTAAAACTTTTTTCTCTACTTCTTTGCCAAGTTTGGCTAAATCTTTTGCGTTTTGAGAATGATTTACTTTAATGATGTCTTGATAAATAATTGGACCTTCATCTAAATCATCGGTTACGAAATGTGAAGTGGCGCCAATCATTTTCACACCTCTTTCGTGGGCTTGTTTGTATGGGTTTGCACCAATAAATGCTGGCAAAAACGAATGATGAATGTTGATAATTTTGTGTTTGAATTTTTTCACAAATTCTGGTGTAAGAATTCTCATAAACTTCGCCAAAACGATATAATCAAAATCGTAGTTTTCTAGAATTTCTGCAATTTTTTGTTGGTGTTCTTCTCTAGAAATATTTTCTGCGGGAACGTAATGAAAAGGAACATTGAATTTTTGGGTTAAATCTTTCAGCAATTCATAATTACCAATAACAGATAAAACATTGAAATTCATTTCATTAAATTCATTTCTGATCAATAAATCCGAAAGACAATGGTGTTCTTTAGTCACCAAAATTACTACATTTTTCACTTTTTTAAGAGACAATTCTAGTTTGGCATCTTCTGGCAAAATATTTTGAAGTTTATTTTTCAATTCTTCTACTTTGCAATCGCCAGAAAACTCTGTTCTCATAAAGAAATGATTCTTTTCGGCATCTACAAATTCGTCATTTCTTTCTACATTAAAACCTTCCTCGAAAAGGACATTCGAGATTTTATAAATTAAGCCTTTTTGATCGGAACAAGTAATTCTTAAGATGTATTTCATTGTGTTTGTATTCAAATTTTACAAAAAAAGTTCCTTAAAAAAAGGAACTTTTAAATATAATTATTTCGCGTTTCTTTCCGCACGTTTTCTATCTTCTTCAGAAAGGATTTTTTTACGCATTCTGATGAAGTTTGGAGTAACTTCAATACATTCGTCTGCTTGAATGTATTCCATACATTCTTCTAGTGAAAATAAGATTTTTGGAGCAATGTTTCCGTCTTTATCTTTACCAGCAGCACGCATGTTATTCAATTGTTTTGCTTCTACAATATTTACGACTAAGTCTCCTGGTTTGTTTTGCTCACCAATAATCATCCCTGCATAGATTTCTTCGCCCGGATCTACAAAAAACTTACCTCTATCTTGTAATTTCGCGATAGAATATTCTGTACAAGGACCTTGTGTTTTAGAAATCAAAACCCCATTATTTCTTCCCGGAATCGCTCCTTTGAAAGGTTTATAATCTGTAAATCTGTGCGCCATAATCGCTTCACCAGCAGTTGCCGTCAACATTTGAGAACGCAACCCGATTAAACCTCTTGAAGGAATCTCGAATTCCATGTGTTGCATTTCTCCTTTGGTTTCCATAATGTGAAGGTCACCTTTTCTTTGCGTAGCTAAATCGATTACTCTAGAAGCATATTCTTCTGGAACATCTACTACTAAACTTTCGTATGGTTCGTGGCTTTCTCCATCTACATCGTGAAGAATTACTTGTGGCTGACCAATCGTCATCTCGTAACCTTCTCTTCTCATCGTTTCAATTAAAACAGATAAGTGAAGAATACCTCTACCAAAAACTAAGAAAGTATTTGCATCTTCGGTTTGTTCAACTCTTAATGCTAAGTTTTTCTCTAATTCTTTTTCTAATCTTTCTTTCAAGTGATTAGAAGTTACATATTTACCGTCTTTACCAAAGAAAGGAGAATTGTTGATAGAGAATGTCATGTTCAACGTAGGCTCGTCAATAGACAATCTAGTCAATGGTTCTGGATTTTCTAAATCTACGAAAGTATCTCCAATTTGGAACGCATCAAAACCTACTACTGCACAAATATCACCTGCTTGAACTTCTGTAACTTTTTTCTTGCCTAAACCTTCAAAAATATATAATTCTTTAACTTTTCCTTTAAGGATATTGCCATTTTCTTGTGCAAGACCAATCCACTGAGATTCTTTGATAGAACCTCTGGTTACTTTACCTACTGCAATTCTTCCTAAAAATGAAGAATAATCTAGAGAAGTTACTTGCATTTGTAAGTTCCCTTCTTCTACTTTTGGAGCTGGAACATATTGTAAAATCCCATCCAAAATTGGTAAAATATTATCTGTAGGTTCTAAAGAAGTATTGAACCAACCTTGCTTAGAAGAACCATAGAAAGTAGGGAAATCTAACTGTTCTTCGGTAGCATCTAGGTTAAAGAATAAATCAAAAACTTTATCATGAACTTCGTCTGGACGACAGTTTTCTTTGTCTACTTTATTGATAACTACAATAGGCTTAAGCCCTAATTCTAAAGCTTTATGCAAAACGAAACGAGTTTGTGGCATAGGTCCTTCGAAAGCATCTACCAACAAAATAACACCATCTGCCATTTTAAGAACACGCTCTACCTCACCACCGAAATCGGCGTGACCAGGAGTGTCGATTACATTAATTTTAGTATCTTTATACGTAACCGAAATATTTTTAGAAAGAATGGTAATTCCTCTTTCTCTTTCTAAATCGTTATTATCCATAATTAAATCTCCAGATTCTTGATTATCTCTGAAAACATTAGTAGCATGGATAATTTTGTCTACTAATGTGGTTTTCCCGTGGTCTACGTGGGCAATAATTGCGATGTTTCTGATATTTTGCATATATATTTTTTGAAGGTGCAAAAGTAGTGAAAAAAATTGGAAGATGGAAGTATGAAGATACAAGATTAACAATTCGTTAAAACATTGATAATGAAATCATTTTGAGACTCTAGATTTTAGAAAACTTATTGTAAGAAATTTTAAAAATATAAATCTTATTCATCAACAATCTTTAAAAATAAAAACATTTACCGGCTTTTTAATAACACTAGTTTGACACGGGATTGACACGGGATTGACACGGGATTGACACGAGACTGACACGAGACTAACATTAAGCAGAGATATTAGATTCCGAAATTATACTTCTCTGAAACTTTTGTATATTTGGATTTATACTCATTACTATCAAAAACTGCTAAAAATGACAAAACGAATTTTATTTCTAATCTGTTTTTCAATCTGTTTTTTATATCAAGCACAAGAAAACCTAATACAAATTAAAAAGGAGATTTTAAGCAATGTAAAAACAATACAAAAAAATTACAAAAATAAAAGTTTGAGTGAAATTCAAATTTCTGATTTTTTTTGTGAGAATTTTTATTGTTCACTTTGTGAAACTGATTTATTAGAATCTAACATTAGTAACAAACAAATTACAAACTACTTAAAATACATTATTCCTTTTTTAGAATATAAAAGTTTACGAAAAAGCAAAATCAATTATGATTCTGAAAACCAACAATATACTCTAGGCTTTCAAACAGCCAAACCAGATTCTAAAACAGGATTTGAAGGTGCTGGTGCGCTATTGACTTTTATAAAAGAAAATGGAAAATTAAAATTTTGTGGAATTATGCTAATCCCATAAAAGCAAAGCATAAAAAACTAGCAACCGCTAAAAAAAAACAAAAAAGAGACTGAATAAGTCTCTTTTCTATTATCAATTATTGAAGTTTTTTAAGTTCTTCTAAAACAGCTTCGCCAACTGCATGAGCAGATTGAGGATTTTGTCCTGTTACCACTCTTTCGTCTACTGCAACGTGTGTTTGCCATAAACCTGATTTTTCGAACTTGGCTCCGCGTTCTATTAATTTAGATTCTAATCTAAATGGAACCACTTCATCTAATTTCACAGCAGCTTCTTCTTCGTTGGTAAAAGCATTGATTTTTTTGCCATCTACCAAATATTTTCCATTGCTGAGTTTAATGTTCACCAATCCAGCAGGACCGTGACAAACCGCACTTACGATTCCATTTTTTTCGTAGATTTTTTGTGCGATTACTGCCAATTCTTCATTATCTGCAAAATCCCACATCGTACCGTGACCTCCCGCATAAAGAATCCCCACATATTCATCAGGATTTACTTCTGAAGGCGTCATGGTGTTCTGAATTTTATTTTGATAATATTCATCTGCTAAAAATCTTTCATTAACCTTATCATCTGGAGTATTTCCATAATACGAAGGGTTTCCACCTTTTGGACTCACGAAATCTATTTCGTAACCAGCATCTACTAATACAGCCCAAGGATGCGTAACTTCACCTAAATAATACCCGGTAGATTCACCAGTGTTTCCTAATTTGTCGTGGCTCGTAACCACGAATAATACTTTTTTGCTCATTTTGTTAGATTTTATTGTTTGTGCATTTACCATGTTGATTCCTAAAAAAAGAATACAACTCGTTAAGAAAATTATCTTTGATAAAAACTTGTTGTAATTCATTTTACTATTGATTTTTTAATGATTTGATAGTGCAAAGGTAAATGTAGCTCCCCACAAACAACAGGACCTACCTCACAACTTTTTTGTGACCTACATCACATTACACCGAAAGCCGACTCAAGGTTTCTCTGGAAACACCTAAATACGAAGCGATTAATGTTTTGGGCAATCGTTGTAAAAGTGTAGGATATTGAGAAATAAATTGTTCGTAGCGTTCTTTGGCATTGCTATTCAGCAAAGACAAAATCCTTCTTTGGAGTGCGATATAACCATTATTAGACTTTTTCCTGAAAAAATGTTCTATTTTATGCATATCTGCACAGAGTTTCTCTCGGTTATAGAGAGACAAAGTAAGTACTTCGGTAGATTCTAATGCATCAATGGTAAAAGTAGCTTCCGTTTGATTAAAATACGCCTGATAATCGGTAATCCACCAATCTTCCATTGCAAATTGCATGATGTGCTCTTTCCCTTCTTGATTAAGGTAAGATGCTTTTAACAAACCATTCATCACAAAATAATCATTTTGTACGGTATCTCCTTCTTGAATTAAAATCTGATGCTTTTTAAATTTTTTCAAGGTAAAATGAGACAGAATATACTCGAACTCCTGGTCAGTTAATGGCGTAATTTTCTCAATTTGACGTCTTAAAATCTCACTCATATTTTTATCATTCTAAATTGCAAACAAAAGAATTGTTCACTCCAAATGTAAACTATTGAAACCAAAAAATCCATCGCTCTTGATGGATTTTTTAAATATGGTAGATAAAATTCTTATGGATTGGTAGAGAAAATAGAAGCACTAGCAATCATTGCTCTTCTGTTCATTTTCAAAATATCTCTCACCCATTCTGCGAAATCTTCTGGCTGAAGCACTTTTTCTGGGTTGCCATCAGTAAGTTTACCTTCTATACTCATATCCGTTGCAATAGTACTCGGCGTTAAAGTAATTACTCTAATATTAAATTTTCTAAGTTCTGCCATTAAAGACTGAGAAAGTGAAATTACCGCTGCTTTAGAAGCACAATACGCAGACATATTCGGACCGCCTTTAAGACCAGCAGTTGACGCTACATTTACGATATCTCCTTCTTTATTTTGCTTCAAATAAGGCAAAGTTGCTTTTGTTACGTAATACACGCCAAAAAGATTTACCTTCATTACTTTTTCCCAAGTTTCTACTGGCATATCTTCGAAACTTCCAAAGTCTCCTACTCCAGCGTTATTGATTAAAATGTCTATTCCACCCAATTGAGAAGCGATAGAAGCCACTCCTTGCTCTACCTGAGCCATTTCTTCCACATCAAAAACAGAATACGCTGCTTTAACTCCTAATTTCTCCAATTCTGCAACGGTAGATTTTAGATGTTCTTCATTTCTACCTGTAATTCCTACATTTACGCCTTCATTTGCCAAAGCTACAGCTACTGCTTTCCCAAGACCTCTTCCGCCACCAGTGATGAGTGCATTTTTACCTTTTAAATTCATAATTTTATATTTATAATACCTGCAAAATTAAGAAAATAAAACCGCCTAAATGATTTATGATGATGAATAAAATCTAAAGAAAGAGGTGAATAAATCGATATAAGAGAAAATTATAGATTATAGATCAGAAACCCTCAAAATCGTTCAACCTTTCAAAAAGTAAAGCCAACTTCAAGAAAATGAAGCTGGCTTTTATTTCAGTTAATAAAATAAAATCTTAATTAATCCCCAAAACTAATACCTACTCCTTTTGCGGTTTTTACCATATCGCAATTAGGATCTACAAAATTTGGACGGTCTATCGCCTCTTTAAAAGGCACCGAAATAATATTGGGATGGCGATAAGCAACCATTTTTCCGTATTCTTCGTTGAGCACCATTTCGAATGCTTTTACCCCAAATTGAGTTGCCAAAATTCTATCATAAGCAGTTGGCGTTCCTCCTCTTTGTAAGTGTCCTAAAACAGTTTCGCGCATATCTGCTTCAAAACCAATAGATTTCAAATCATGAACCAATTTATGAGCCACCCCTCCTAATCTTACATTTTCATATCCTACCTCATCACTCACTTCAGAAAGTAAACTTCCACCTTTTGGTATTGCCCCTTCTGCTATTACTACAATAGCATTTCCTTTTCCTTTATTGAATCTGCTATTGAGTTTTTTTACCACTTTTTCGATGTCATAAGGAATTTCTGGAATCAAACAAACCTCTGCACCACCAGCAATGGCAGCGTGAAGAGCAATCCAACCGGCATATCTACCCATTACTTCCAGCACCAAAACTCTGTTGTGACTTGCAGCAGTAGTGACCAATCTATCTACCGCTTCTGTTGCGATTTGCACAGCCGTTTGGAAACCAAAAGTAAAATCGGTAGCAGACAAATCATTATCAATGGTTTTTGGAACACCGATAATGTTGAGTCCTTTTTCGTATAATTGTTGAGAAATTCTTTGCGAACCATCACCACCAATACTGATTACGGCATCTACGCCTAAATATTGCAGTTTGCGAATCATTTCATCTGATCTGTCAACCGCTTCCCAAACTCCATCTTTATTTTTGTAAGGCCAAGCAAAAGGCCCTCCTTTGTTGGTAGTTCCTATAATGGTACCGCCGTCTTTATGAATTCCTGCTACGGTTTTATCATCTAAAACCATAATTTCTGTTGGTTCTTTTAATACTCCATCAAATGCATTGATGCTACCTACCACTTCCCAATCTTTTTCTTGAGATGCTCTTTTTACTACCCCTCTCATTACCGCATTTAATCCTGGGCAATCTCCACCTCCTGTTGCTACTAATACTCTTTTCATTTTAATATCAATTTCTTATGTATTTTATCAATTTTTTTGATAAAATCTTTGTTTTTAAATTTTCTTCAAATTTACCACTATAATTTTGTTTATAATTTATTTTAACAAAGATAATCTTGTGATTTTTGACAGTATTTTTTTGAATAAGCAACTATCCTGCCTTTAACTAGCAAGTAGCAATCAAGTAAATAGCAATTATTTATAAAACTATTTTAGAGACATTCATTACCCTTTACTTATACTTTCCTTTGACTTTCCTTTGACTTTCCTTTGACTTTCCTTTGGGTAGGTTAAGATTTTGAATAAAATGATGAATTAAGAACTGGTAAATTAAATAGTTTTTGTTCTAGACTAGAAATGCCTTTGCGAAAAATCCTCATCTTTGAGCCAAACCTACTCATCATAATTACTATATTTCCAAAATTCATTTGTTACTTTTATCATTGCTCAAAGTTGCAAACTTTGCGCAGCGGGATAAATTTATAAATTAATTTTGTTCATTTAAATAATCTTTAAGTGGTTTTATGAAAATTAAAACCTATCTATAATTCAAATAATAGACTTCAAATTATTAGTACTTTTTATCAGAAAACAACCTCTTGATTTTTATATCTAATTGGTATTCCACGTTTTAAAAACAATACCCATTTTTCATTATTTTTTTTGAAAAATAAAATATTCCTACTATTATTTGTTGTATTAAAAACTAAAATTATTGCTTTGTTTCCATCATACAAAACCCTAGACAACCTAAAATCTCCAATATAATTATTATGCTTTTTTAGATTACTAGAACCCCGCTGCGCAAAGTCTCCTGACTTTGAGCCAAACCTACTCATCATAATTACTATATTTCCAAAATTCATTTGTTTTGCTTGTATTAATTACTGGGTTATCTGCCAATTCTACATTTACTAATCCTTTACCTGTTGTATAATTACTCGCTGATGAATAAATATAATGTTGGGCTTTTTCTACAATACCTGCTCTTATTGGATTTAAGTGTATATAATTTAGCTTGTCCCACATAAAATGTAAGCTATATATTTCTTCTGCGTGATTGCCATATTGCCAAAACTGGTAATTTTTATTTCTTGTATGGCTTTCTGTTGCTTTTTTGAATAAAGCCTGCATCCACTCTCTTCTACTTTCTGGTTCTGTTTGTATGGCTTCTAAAATATTTTTTGCGGTAAACTTTTTAAAATCTCTTACTAAATCTGATAATCTACCTTCTTTAGATTGTACTATTAAATGGATATGATTGCTCATTATCACATAACCATACAAAACCATCCCTTTTTCTTTTATGCAATATTCTAATGATGAAACTACTATATCTTTATAAACCTTTCTTGTAAAAACATCTATCCAATCTACTACTGTACAGGTAATAAAGTGGGGTTTTTCTTGGTCTTTTATGGTATAGCCTTCTTTCATTTTTTTATTTTTTATTGTTGCTCAAAGTCGGGAGACTTTGCGCAGCGGGGGTATAATGTATTTGGTTTATTGTGTTGTTAGCAAAATTCATTTGTTACTTTTTATCATTGCTGAAAGTTGTAAACTTTGCGTAGCGGGGAAATGCCCCTATTTGTTGTTCCATCACTTGGAATATCTCTTAGCTTTTGTAAATAATCTATTGTCATAATTAAAAAGGATTATATCCTTCTAAGTAATTCTGAATTCTACTGTTAATTAATGTTTGCAAGGTTCCTCCAGTTCTACGATAAAAATTACTTTGAGTAGGGTGGTTTTCAAGCTGGTTCAAAGGAGGATTATCTCCTTCATCTAGAAAAATAAATGCAGGTAAACCAACTGAAGATAAATCCACAAAAAAATAGGGTCTTGTAATTGTAATCCCATATAATTCCTGTAGTTCTAACCTTTCTTCACTCTGTAGTTCTTGTTGACTGTCATAAATACTGTAGTCTAAATAATTACAACTATTTCCTGCTAAAAATAGTAGTTCTTTTAGTACTTGAGGGAATGGATTTCCGTTGTTACATAACTGCTCGAGTTGAGCAATTTCGGATAAAGATAGTCCTTCATCTGTAAAACCGTCCATTTTATTATTATCTCTTAGTTTCTGTAAATACTGAATTGTCATATTTAGATAATATTATATTTGAAATTTTCAAGATAAAAGTTCCAATAAAGATGAAAAAATTTCTTTTATATCATTTAAAGGATAAGTTTCATTTTCTTCATTCTCAAAATATAAATCAAATTCAGTATTACTATGTATTATTCCTGTATAAACTTGTAAACCAATTTCAATATCCCAATATTTATCTTGTTCAGATATTGAATTATACCCATTAGCTATAACTTGGTTAAGTGTAAAAATTAGTCTTTTAAGTTTCTGCTCATCTCTACATAGCATATAGAAAAAATTATCTAAACTCTTAGAGTTTGCCTTAATTTTAATATTACCATTATTTTGTTTTTGGAAAGTTATTCCATACTGATTTAAGATTGAATAATTCATATTTAAAAATTTAATGGATAAATTGTTTTTAAAGTAGCTAAGTTGATATTAGAAGTAGGGCTATGATAGATCATTTCTAATGTATGTCCATCTGTTGCTACGCTTCTAAAGAAAAATGAATAACTTCCATCAGCACCCGCTGCGCAAAGTCTCCTGACTTTGAGCCAAACCTACTCATCATAATTACTATATTTCCAAAATTCATTTGTTTTGCTTGTATTAATTACTGGGTTATCTGCCAATTCTACATTTACTAATCCTTTACCCGTTGTATAATTACTCGCTGATGAATAAATATAATGTTGGGCTTTTTCTACAATACCTGCTCTTATTGGATTTAAGTGTATATAATTTAGCTTGTCCCACATAAAATGTAAGCTATATATTTCTTCTGCGTGATTGCCATATTGCCAAAACTGGTAATTTTTATTTCTTGTATGGCTTTCTGTTGCTTTTTTGAATAAAGCCTGCATCCACTCTCTTCTACTTTCTGGTTCTGTTTGTATGGCTTCTAAAATATTTTTTGCGGTAAACTTTTTAAAATCTCTTACTAAATCTGATAATCTACCTTCTTTAGATTGTACTATTAAATGGATATGATTGCTCATTATCACATAACCATACAAAACCATCCCTTTTTCTTTTATGCAATATTCTAATGATGAAACTACTATATCTTTATAAACCTTTCTTGTAAAAACATCTATCCAATCTACTACTGTACAGGTAATAAAGTGGGGTTTTTCTTGGTCTTTTATGGTATAGCCTTCTTTCATTTTTTTATTTTTTATTGTTGCTCAAAGTCGGGAGACTTTGCGCAGCGGGGGACTTTGTGTAGCTGGTCTTATTTTTACTTAAGTTTTCTTGGTTATTAGTTTTTATATTCTATCATTGCTCAAAGTTGCAAACTTTGCGCAGCGGGATAAGCACCATCTTTTTCGTGAAATTTATATTTTCTGCTCATATTTTATTGTTATGGGTACGAGCGAGACGCTCACACCAGCGGGGCTTATGAAATAAGCACCATCTTTTTCGTGAAATTTATATTTTCTGCTCATATTTTATTGTTATGGGTACGAGCGAGACGCTCGCACCAGCGGGGGGATATTACTATATCAAAATACTCCATCCGCGTAAAAAGGTCTATCCAAAATACGATAGCAAAGCTTATGAAATAAGCACCATCTTTTTCGTGAAATTTATATTTTCTGCTCATATTTTATTGTTATGGGTACGAGCGAGACGCTCGCACCAGCGGGGGGAGTATTAGCGTACTGAACCAAAAATACTTAAAGAATCTGCTTTCAAAAATTGTGGTGCGACATCTGAGAAAATTACACTATCGCACTTCGCATTAAGATAGAATGCGGCCGATTGACTACTTACATCACCATTACGAGTCATTGCAGTTATATCAACTGCAATTCCCCAACCATCCACAATTTTATTTTTGTCTTCTGATAATGAAGAATTGTTTCTGTCTTTTGGATCAGTAGAAACTTTCATTTCCATTGGTGGATAGTATCTTATTGCATTATATGTTTTAGGTTGATAAAATGTCCGTTGTACATATTTTTTGATTGCAATTTTCGAGTCAGATTTGTCAAACTGGTTACAACTAGAAACAATCAATAATGCCATACATAATCTAATAATACATTTGTATTTAATAAAAAATTTTTGTGACTTCATTTTTATTTAATTTTTTTATTTAATTTTTCAAATACATTAACTAATATATTAGATGATAATTGTGTACGATGCACTTACTTGGTTTCAGCTAACCCACCCGCTGCGCAAAGATTCTCCCGACTTTGAGCCAAACTTATTCATCATCATTTGTAATTAACGCAATCTGTAATTTTATGTTTATAAGTTTCATAGTAAGTTTTCTCAAAATTAAGAAATTTTAAATAAAAACCATCTTTTATTATTCTCTATTTAGTAATTTAATTACAGGCTCTAATTCTATGAGATTTAACTCATTTTTATATGTATCATTTATTTCAATTCTTTTACTCTTCTCCCACTCTTCTTCTACAGTTCTTCGGAAAAACATCTTTTTTTCCGAAGAACACCCGAACAATTATCGAAGAACTCTCGAAGAAAACCAAAAGCAGCACAGACAAAACTGGTCAAAAGTGGACAAAACAAGACACCCAAAAATTGATTATTCCAAAAACACCTCGTATTTTAGCACACTGAAAATTGAGAGAATGACCGTAGAGAAATACATTCAGGAACGTTTACCCATTCCTAGCAAAAGCATAGAAAACACGCTTCAGTTACTTGCTGAAGACTGTACCATTCCATTCATCGCCCGATACCGAAAAGACAAAACAGGCAATCTGGATGAAGTAGCCATCGAAAACATTTTTAAACTCAATAAAAGTTTTGATGAAATTGTAAAACGTAAAGAAAGCATCTTAAAATCAATAGAAGAACAAAATGCTTTAACGCCAGAACTTCAACAGAAAATCAATCAAAGCTTTGACTTACAGGAATTGGAAGACCTTTATCTTCCTTATAAAAAACGCAAGAAAACCAAAGCTGATGCTGCAAGAGAAAAAGGATTAGAGCCTTTGGCAAAAATCATTATGTCTCAAAAATCGGATGATGTAGCATATCTCGCTTCCAAATATTTGAACAAAGATGTTGCCGATGAAGACGAAGCATTGCAAGGTGCAAGAGATATTATTGCAGAATGGCTCAATGAAAACCTTTACATCCGTAAAAATCTGAGAAGACTCTTCCAAAGAAAAGCGGTGATTTCTGCCAAAGTCGTCCCGAAGTTTCGGGACAAAAAAGATGAAGAAGACGCACAGAAATTCTCTCAATATTTTGATTGGCAAGAACCTTTGAACAGAACACCTTCTCACCGATTGCTAGCGATGCTAAGAGCTGAAAACGAAGGTTTTGTAAAAGTTTCGGTTTCAGTAGAAAAGGAAGAAGCCTTAGAAATCTTGGAAAATGCTGTGATTAAAAGCCAAAACGAGTGCGCCCAACAAATAGCATTGGCGATTGCAGACGCTTACAAAAGATTGTTGGAACCTGCCATTTCCAATGAAACTTTGCAGGAAGCCAAAGAAAAAGCCGACCAAAAAGCGATTGACGTTTTTGCAGAAAATCTTCAACAATTATTATTGGCTGCTCCGCTTGGTGAAAAACGAATTTTGGCGATTGACCCAGGTTACAGAACAGGCTGTAAAGTGGTTTGTTTGGATGAAAAAGGCGATATTTTACACAACGAAACCATTTTTCCTCATGCTCCACAAAACGAAACGGGAATGGCGATGAAAAAGATAAAATCTTTGGTCAATTCTTGCAATATTGAAGCGATTTCCATAGGAAACGGAACGGCAAGTAGAGAAACGGAACAGTTTATCAAGAAAATTGGTTTTGACAGAGATTTGCAGGTTTTTGTGGTTTCTGAAGCAGGCGCTTCTGTGTATTCTGCGAGTAAAATTGCCAGAGAAGAATTCCCGAATTATGATGTGACGGTTCGTGGTGCGGTTTCTATTGGCAGAAGACTTTCTGATCCTATAGCAGAACTCGTAAAAATAGACCCAAAATCAATTGGAGTTGGACAATATCAACATGATGTAGATCAAACTAAACTCAAGGAAAAACTAGACAATACCGTGATTTTTTGTGTAAACTCTGTGGGAATCAACCTGAATACCGCAAGTAAATCTCTCCTATCCTACGTTTCAGGAATTGGCGAAAAAATGGCAGAAAACATTGTGAATTACAGAGCAGAAAATGGCGCTTTCACGTCCAGAAAAGATTTGAAAAAAGTACCAAGGTTAGGTGAAAAAGCTTATCAACAAGCGGCAGCTTTTGTAAGGATTAAAAATGCTAAAAATCCTTTGGATAATTCGGCAGTTCATCCTGAAGCTTATAAAATTGTAGAACAAATGGCGAAAGATTTGGGTTTAAAAACTGAAGAATTGATTGCCAATAAAGAGAAAATTGACCAAATTAATCCAGAAAAATATATTACCGAAGATATTGGAATTTTAGGAATTAAAGATATTTTGAAAGAACTCTTAAAACCCGGATTAGATCCTAGAAAATCTGCTAAAGTCTTCGAGTTTGACCGAAATGTAAAAACCATCAAAGATTTGCATATCGGAATGATTTTACCCGGAATTGTGAATAATATCACCGCTTTTGGTTGTTTCGTAGATTTAGGGATTAAAGAAAGTGGTTTGGTGCATATTTCTCAACTGAAAGACGGTTTTGTATCTGATGTAAATGAAGTGGTGAAATTGCATCAGCACGTTCAGGTAAAAGTTCTGGAAATAGACGAAGCAAGAAAGAGGATACAGTTGACGATGATTTTGTAAAGAGCCAATTAAAAAGTAAAAAAAGCCAAGTAGAAATGCACTTTTAGTGTTTTTTTAAAAAATATAAAAACACCACGTCAATCCGATATTCGGAATGCCACCCCTTTGAAAGAGGGAAACTTTTTCTTTTAAATATTTAAGTTAAAATAAAAAAGCGACCTTTTGAGTCGCTTTAATTATATTTTTTCGGTAAAAGTTTCAGAAATTAATTCTGATGTAAATAATTATAAATATCGTCTTTCAGATGAACTCTTTTCTTTCTTAAATCTGTAAGATGCTCATCAGTGGTGTGATTTTGTTCGCCTTCTTCGTAGTGAGAAATCAGTGCATTCACTTCTTCGTAGTTCACATACATTTTTAAGAATTTTTCATCTGAAGCTTTCAGCTCTGCGATTTTTTGAACATATTCTGGGAATTCGTGAGTTAATGTATGATTTTCCATATTGTTAAGATTAAATGGTTGAACATTTTTTTAATACATTAAAGTTACACAAAAAAAAGACAACTCTCCATATGAAAATTGTCAGTTTAAATTGCTAAAAAGTTCATTTTCAGGTTTTGGCTAAAGCCAACTATCTTACCAAAAATAAAAAAAACGGACTAAAGTCCGTTTCTATTGATTAAATAAATATCAAAAATCAGTTCTCTATTAGAAATATTTCTAAAACGCAAAGTACAGTAATTCTGTATGTTAAAGATTAAAAAGCAAAGTAAGTGAATCAATTCACTTTTGAATCGTTCGCTTCATCATCCCAATTCATTGGGAAATCTTTGCTCACTAAAAAAGAATTTTATAAAATAAATCTTTGCGTTTTAAAATATAGATGACTGATTTTCTTTATTTTAAAAATTCAATGCACAAAAAGCATTAAAAAGTGACCACAGAAGGATTCGAACCCTCACTGACGGAGCCGAAATCCGTAGTTCTATCCATTAAACTATGCGGCCTGTTTTATTTATAATTTTAGATTTTAGATTGCAAAAATAATGGTTTCCCTTTAAAAAGCAATCCTTAAACCGCCCAAAACTTGTGCTCCAAGAACTTTGTAACCTAAATAGTGTTCGTATTTTTTATTCAACAAGTTGTTTCCCATTATAAAAACGGTGAAGTTTTTATTGATTTTATAATCAGCATTCAGGTTTACATCTAAATAAGAAGGCAAAGATTCTTTGGTTTTTTCTTGAATTGAAAACTCAGGAAATGTAGTCACTACACTGAAAGAATTAGTAGACCTTTCTGACACAAAAATCCCTTTGAAACCTAGATTTAACTTTCTGTCCAACAATGAATATTTCGCGCCAATTGTAGTTTGAACCACTGGTTTATAATACACCTCATTGAGATGGTCTAATTTAAATTTCATGAAGTGAAGTTCTGCATCTAAAACCAAATTTTGCAACGGGAAATATTGTACACTTCCTTTCACCTCGCTCAATGTTCCGTCATCATAAATCGCTGAAAAAGTATTCGCAAAATTATAAGCAGAACGATTAAGCGTGTTTACATAGTCAAATAAATCATTCGCTTTGAAAAATTGCGCATTTCTAAGTTCGCTGAACCCCGCATTTACATCATATTTAAAGGTTTGTTCTACATCTCCTTTTAAACCAAGATAGAAGTGATATTTGGTTTCTGTAGGTTTCAGCACAACATCTGATACCAAAAACGGATTTTCTTGCAATAAACTCGAATAAGAATTCATTTTTACACCACCATCTATTCCTGCGTAAAATTTATATTGTTCAGTAGCTTCATACAATACTTCTGCAAAAGGAAACCATCTGAAATTGTTGGCTTTAGCTTCTGGTGTGTTTTTATCCGCATTTTTTCCGTTGATGAAAGAAAAATCTGAACCAATTGCCAAATAAGAATTTCCTTTGTAGAAAGACAGTTTCGGAGTCATGGCAAAAAGCAAAAATTGGGATTCATTTTTGTTCAGCAATTCAAAAGTTGATGTTTGAGTCGATAATTTCACGCCCAAATCTGCATTAATTTTCATGTCTTGCGCCGAAAAAAGAGGCAAATCATATTTCGAAAAGTTGATTTGACCTTCACCAGAAGTTTCTTTCGCATCGAAATGGTCTACCAACATAGACGATTTAAATCGGATGTCATTTATCCAATTGTTTTTGAAAAAATCATAATAACCATTGATTTTCAATTCATTGTAACTTTGCTTTAAATCAATATCCGCAGCTGGTTTCAAGGTGTAAATACCATAATAATTGTAGTTATGGTTTCCAAAATCTGCGGAAATATTGGCTTTTCCTTTTTCTGTATTCGAGGTAATGAACGCTGCCACATTAAAATCACTTTGCTTAGAACTCCAATCGTATTCTTTTTCTAAACCATTCGTAGTGATTCCGTGAACGTCTATTCCCACTTCTGTATTTTTGTCTAACTGATGAGAAATATTTCCGTCTGCCAGAAATTTAGAATAATTGCCATACCCTGCCTGAAAATAGTTTCTCTGACTGTCTGTATTGAATTTCGGGGAAATATCTTCTCCTTCAATCGTAGATGTTTTAAAATCTGAAACCATCGGAACATTGGTAATTTTATATTCCACAGGTTCCTGCTCTTTTTCTTTCGGAGGATAATTTTTCTCTGTTTCTACCGAAGTTTTTTTCTTTTCGATTTTCTTCACTTCAGGTTCACGTTTTCTGTCGAGAATCAATCTTTCTTCTTTGATTTGAGCCAAAGAAAACTGAGAAATTCCTACCAAAACGAGAGATAATATTTTTATGTTTTTGTTCATTTTCTTTACAGTTAAATTCATTATCAAATTACTTAATCATCGCTTTCACTTCCCTAGCTTCTGAAACAATTTCTGGGAAATCTTGATAGTTTTCTATGATTTGATCACAAGTATAACTTGCTTGATAGTTGTCTTTCAGCGCCAAATAATTTCTTGCCATCAACACCAAAGCTTTTGCACCCCAAAATTCTTCTGAAGCATAATTATTCGCTAGTTTAAAGATGGTTTCATTGGAAGATTTGAAAGCCTTTCCTTTATTTTGATAAAACGCTTTTGCATAAAGTGCTTCTGCTGCAACTTCTGTATTTGCAGATTTTTCTAACGCAGCATAAGCAGTTTGTGCGTCTTTATCTTTGCCTTGATTCATCAAACTTCTGGCTTTAATAACCTTCGCCTGTTCTAAAACTGCTGCTGAATTTTTGGAATATTTCAGGACTTCATTCGCAAATTTTTCTGCTTGTGAAAAATTCTTTTCTTCTGCATAAATCTTCATCAATTCTATACTCGCGAAATTTTTAATCGTCACATTCGATGAGTTGGCGAGATTTTCCAAATAAATTTTCGCTTCAGAACTGTTGTTTTCACTCAATAAAATCTGAGCAATTCTTACTTGAGCATCTTCCTGGTAATCATTTTGAGCATTGGCAATTTCCCCTAAAACCAATTTGGCTTTCGTAAAATTCTTGGTTTGATAATAACTTTCGCCCAATTCATATTGTGCTTGATAGAACTTTTCGCCCGTTGGATTTTGGGTTAAAAACTTCTCGTAATTCGGAATAGCTTTCGCGTATTCTTTCTTCGCAAATTGTTGTTGAGCCAAAGAAAGATTGATTTCGTCTAAATCAGTTTGAGCAATATTTACGCCCATGTTTTTTGCAAAATATTCGTAACCAGAAGCGTCTCCGTTTTTCAAATAAATCGGTTTTGCTGCGGCAACAATTTTTTCTGCATAAGCTGTATTTTTATATTTATTTCCGAGAGATTTCAACTCAGCTAAAGCTTTTTCTGGTTGGTTTAAGTCTTCGAAATTCTGCGCTCTGTAGATTTCTGCATTGGCAACCAAATCTTTATCAGTGCTCAATTTTATCACTTGAGAAAACGCATCACTAGAATTTTGAAACTGATCAATCGAAGCATAAGAAGTTCCCAATTCATAATACGCATCATCTTGATATTCAGAGTTTTTATAATTGGAAATCAATTTCTTTAATTCAACGATTTTAGCTTCTGTATCACCTTTAAAACCAATAGCCATTGCTTTTTGGAACTGCGTGTAATCATTGGCACCTTCTGTTTTATTGTAAATTGCAATCGCTTCATTCAGTTCATTTCCTGCGTAATAAGTATCTGCTAAACGCAATTCTGCATCAGATTTAAACTCTGGTTTGGGATTTTTCAGATATTCTTTGAAATATTCTTTAGCTTTTGGAAAATTTTTAGATTTGAAGTAAGCATAACCCAAATCATAGCTCAATTGTCGCTTTTCTGGAAACTCCTCTTCATTTCTATCCAACTTTTCAAAACCATAAATTGCAGTGGCGTAATCTCCTTTTTGATAATAAGTCTGCGCCAACCAATATTGCGCTCTTAAGTTGAAGGTTTTATTAAGATTGTATTTTAAACTTTTCTTGAAATTCTGTTCTGCAGCGTCTAGTTCGCCTTTGTTAAAGAGTTCTGTTCCGTATAAAAACAGCACTTCTTGGTAGATTTTTTCCGTTTGAGAATCAACTCCAGTCAATTCTTCGATGGCTTTTATGGTGCCTTTGTAATCTCCAGAATACAAATAAGATTTCACCAAAAGTTGCTCTAATTCTTTAGAATAACCATATTTTTCGAGGTAAGATTTAATAGCAATTTGCGGACTTTCAAACGGATTCCCGATGTCATAACTCAATTTGGCGTATTGTTCGTGAGCTAATTTCGAGACATTTTTATCATAAGTCATTTCCTTCGCAGAACGAAATGCAGCCAAAGCTTCTTGCTTTTTCCCAACTTCTAAATAGGCGTTACCTAATTGATAATAAGCATTTTGGGAAAACGCAGAATTAGAATTCACCAACTGATTGTAATATGAAATCGCCTCATCAAATTTTTGAAGATTTGCCGCTACAAATCCCATTTCATACAAATCACTTTCCGAAGGGTTTTGTTGGGTTTGCAAATACGCTTTTAAATGAGGATACGCTTCTGCATATTGCTTTTGCATGAAATAACTTTCGCCGATAATTTTGTGAACTTCTGCTTTATAAGCTGAAGAAATATCTTCTTGGAGCAAATCATTTCCTTCTACAATGGCTTTTTCATAGTCCTTTTCATTAAAATACAACTGTACATAATACGGTTTTACCAACTTGGCGTACTTTTCATTATTTTTAATTTCATCGAAAAACTGAAAAGCCTTTTCGTTTTGTTGGTTCGCATAGTATAAATGTCCCAGCATATACGCAATATCACCTTTTTCTTCGGCATTTTTATACGCTTCTTCCAATGCATCAATTGCACCATTAGAATCGCCCGTCATGAATTTGGCATATCCCAATTTCAAGATATACTGTGTGTTTTCCTGTTTATCTAATTGATATTGATTGACTTTTTGAAGCGTTTCTAAAGCCTTAGGAAAATCCTTTTTAGCCAAATAATAATCCGCTAAAGGCAAATTCGCCTGAGCAAAAAGTGCAGATTTAGGATAATCTTTGATAAAAGCATCTAAACCGTCTTCTGCATGATTTTGAGCTAAAATTACACCGATAACATTGCTGAAAAAACGGGCAGTTTCTTTCTTAGAATTTTCTAAATTTTGATTAAAAAAATACTGTCTAGAAAATTCGTATTGTGAAGCAGCGTAGATTTTATTTTGATAAAGATTTTCGGCAAGGTTAAAACGATATTGTTCTTTGTCTGCGAAAAATTGTGATTGTTGAGCCATCGAAAGACCAGATAATGAAATGGCCGATAGCAATAAAATTTTATTTCTTTGATTCATTATTTTTGATGAATTAGAATTGTAATAATTAGAACGAAAATACAGAAAACTTATTGTAGAAGCAAGTTTTTTAAGGATTAAGAATCAAATTTTTTATCTAAAAAAAGAGATAAAAAAGACAAATAAATCTACATTTTTCAGATTTTTAATTACATTTGTTACTTTGTTATTTTAAAAATCAAGAATGAATCAACTTTTCAGAAGAAAACATTACACTGGAAAAGAGCATAAATCTGAACTGATTAGAGCTCTCGGTACTTGGGACATTGTATTTTTTGGTTTAGCTGCCATCATTGGAGCTGGGAGTTTCAGTAGTTTAGGTGAGGCTATTTTCCGAGGCGGACCTGGTGTAATTTCCCTCTATATTATTTGTGCTATTGCATGTGCTTTTACGGCAATGTCTTATGCGGAATTCGCCAGTAGAATTCCTACTGCAGGAAGTGCATATACTTATGCTTATGCCAGTTTCGGCGAGTTAATCGCTTGGATTATTGGTTGGGCGCTGATTATGGAATATTCCTTTGGAAATATTTATGTCGCTTTTTCTTGGAGTGATTATTTTACGTCTTTTATAGAAAGATTAGGTTTCGGAATTCCAGATTATTTGAGTACCAGTTATACAGAAGCCAAAAAAGCATTTATGGCAGGTTCTCAAAATCAAGAATTGGTAAACGCATGGAAATCTGCTCCCATCATTGCTGGAATTAAATTTATCGTAGATATTCCTGCTCTGATTATTAATGCTTTAATCACTTGGTTGGTTTATATCGGGATTAAAGAAAGTAGAAATTTCAATAACTTATTGGTTATCTTAAAGTTAGCTGTAATATTTTTAATTATTGCTGTAGGGATTTTTTACATTAATTCTGAAAATTGGGTTCCTACGAACAATGAAGGTGTGAAATCTTTTATGCCCAATGGTTTTACAGGAGTCATGAGTGCTGTAGCAGGTGTTTTCTTTGCTTACATCGGTTTTGATGCATTGAGCGTACTTTCTGAAGAAACCAAAAATCCCGAAAAAACTTTACCAAAAGGAATGATTATTTCTTTGGTTTTGAGTACCGCAATTTATATTGTTTTGACATTAGTATTAACAGGAATTGTAGATTACAGAAAATTTGAAGGAATCGGCGATCCATTGTCTTTTATTTTCGCTGCTCAAAATGCAAATATTCCGTGGATGGAATTTGTGGTTTCTGTAACCGCTATTGTAGCGATTACTACGGTTTTATTGGTTTTCCAAATGGGACAGCCAAGAATTTGGATGAGCATGAGTAGAGATGGATTAATGCCGAAAAAATTTGCAGAAATTCACCCAAAATATAAAACTCCAAGTTTCGCTACTATTATTACAGGAGTTGCTGTTGGTTTACCTATTTTATTTACGGATAAAACCTTTATTTTAGATTTTACCAGTATCGGAACTATTTTCGCATTTGTATTGGTAAATGGAGGAATTTTATTGATGCCACAAAAAGAAAAATTAAAAGGTAGATTTCACTTGCCTTACATCAATGCTAAATATATTTTCCCTATATTATTTATCGGTGGATTAGTAGGTTTCTATTTTTGGCAGCCAGAGTTTTTCCATAATTTATGGAACATTACAGATGAGCATGAAGGTGAATTTAGGCTTTCTATCATCATTTTTTTAATTATTAATTTAGCTTTAGTAGTTTTGTCTTATCTCAAAAACCTTTCTCTAATACCATTATTAGGCTTAACTTCTTGTCTGTATTTATTAACAGGAATGACGCACAACAACTGGTTTTGGTTCGGATTATGGTTTTTATGCGGATTATTAATTTATTTCATGTACGGAAAAAAACATAGTAATTTAACAAATAAAATAAAAGAATTTAGTTTTAATAGAATAGAATTTTTTATAAATCAAACAGTGATTGCTTTAATAATCCTCTTATTTAATAACAAACTAAACTCATTACAACTTTTAAAAAATGATGACATACATATTTTAATATTCTTCTATATGTTTATGTGTTTATTAAGTATTATTAATTCAATTGGAAGATTAAATAATTTAAAGCTATCAAAATTATACTCCATCTTAATTCTCATCCCAATTATAAATATTATTTTTATTTTATTTTTAACTTTTAAAAAATCAAATTATTTAAAATAAAGAAATTAATAACAACATCATTTTGAAAATGAAATTTTAGAAATTTTAAGAAAGAATAAAGTAGATTATGATGAGAAATATTTATTTGATTAAAAAATAGGATTAAAATCCTATCTTATTTCTCATCGCCACTTCGTGGCTCTGCAAAACAAAAAAATCCCGAGAATTTTGGACTGCCCCCAAAAAGTTAGACACTTTTTAGGGGTATTTTTTATGGGAAAAAGTAAATATTCATTAGACTTTAAATTAAAAGCTATAAAGAGATATCACAAAGGGGATATTGGAACAGACGATTTAGGAAAACGCATTGGAGTTTGTGGTTCATTGGTTCGTAAATGGATAAAATTTTATGAACTTTATGGAGTTTCAGGACTTGTTCGGCTTTCCAATACGCATTACACAAAAGATTTTAAATTAAAGATTTTATCAGTAATTGAGAAAGAGAATTTAAGTTTAAAAGAAGCGTCGAGAAGGTTTAATATTCCTGCGGAGTCCAGTATTCTTAGTTGGCAGCGTAATTACAAAAAAAATGGTATTTTAGGTTTAGAAAACAGACCCAAAGGAAGACCTAAAACCATGAGTAATTACAAGCGAAAAAAAAAGAAAACAGGCAAGCCCTTAACAAGGGAGGAAGAACTGTTGGAGAGGATTTATTATTTAGAAGCCCAGAACGCCATTTTAAAAAAGTTAGACGCCTTAATTCAGGAAAGGAAAAATCCAAAGCCATCGAAGAGTTAAGGCAGGACTTTGATTTAGCAGTACTACTGCATTGTACATCGATGGCAAGAAGCAGTTTTTATTACTATCAAAAACGCTTTCAAATGAAAGATAAATATGCGGAAATAAAAGAAATGATTAAGCAGATTTATCATCGTCACAAAGGAAGGTTGGGCTATAGAAGAATTACTTTGCTTTTGAAAGAAAAAGGAATTTTGATTAATCACAAAACTGTTTTACGACTTATGAAAATATTAGGTTTAAAGAGTATTATCCGAGTGAAGAAATATAAATCTTACAAGGGAGAGCAAGGGAAAATTGCGCCCAATGTTCTACAGAGGAATTTCAAATCGGACGCTCCTAATCAGAAATGGGCAACCGATGTTACAGAGTTTAATGTATCGGGTAATAAACTTTACCTATCTCCAATCATCGATTTATTTAATGGTGAAATTGTCAGTTTTGACTTATCTGAAAGACCTGTGTTTAGCCAAATCATCAGAATGCTAAAGAAATCATTCAGAAAAGTAAAATCTACACAGAACATCATTCTACATTCTGATCAAGGTTGGCAATATCAAATGAAACATTACCAAAACTTGTTAAAAGAAAAAGGTATTATTCAAAGTATGTCCCGAAAAGGAAACTGTTTGGACAATGCGGTGATAGAAAACTTTTTTGGAACGATAAAATCAGAAATGTTTTATACCAGAAAGTTTGGTTCCATTCAGGAACTTAAGATCGAAATAGTGAAGTACATTCACTATTACAACAATGATAGAATAAGACTCAATCTCAAAGGAAAGAGTCCGGTACAGTACCGAACTCTTTCCTTTGAGAATATTGTTTAATTTTGTCTAAACTTTTGGGTGCAGTCTATTTCTCGGGATTTTTTATGATTAATGATTATGTTGTTTTGGTGGAGGTGGCATTTTTCCTTGATCTGCTTGTTCTAATTTATTTGCCGCAGTCATGGCTACCATCATATCATTAAGCATATTGCTTGCAGCAGTAGGAGAATTAGGCAATAAAACCAAGTTACTTCTATTGTTTGCACCTACAGAATGTAGCGTATCATAATGCTGTGTCACCACGATTAATGCAGATGCTTCTTGAGAACCGATATTCACATTATTCAGCATTCTTACTGATTCTTCTAAACCTTTTGCGATTTCTCTACGTTGGTCTGCAATACCTTGACCTTGTAATTTTTTAGATTCAGCTTCTGCCTTTGCAACGGCTACAATTCTAATTCTTTGCGCTTCAGATTCATATTCTGCAGCTGTTTTTTCACGTTCAGCAGCATTAATTCTGTTCATGGCATGTTTCACTTGTTCATCTGGGTCAATATCTGTCACCAATGCTTTAATGATATCATAACCATAAGATTGCATCGCTTCTTGCAACTCACCTTTTACCGCAATTGCAATGTCATCTTTTTTCACGAAAACATCGTCTAATTTTAGTTTAGGAACTTCGGCTCTTACTACGTCAAAAACATAAGATGTAATTTGATCTTGAGGATTTTCTAAACGATAATACGCATCACCAACTTGATTTCTAATCACTTGATACTGCACAGAAACTTTCATTTTAAGGAAAACATTATCCAAAGTTTTGGTATCAATCATCACGTCTAACTGCTGAATTCTAAGAT
Organism: Cloacibacterium normanense; assembly: GCF_003860565.1. Lineage (NCBI taxonomy): Bacteria > Pseudomonadati > Bacteroidota > Flavobacteriia > Flavobacteriales > Weeksellaceae > Cloacibacterium > Cloacibacterium normanense. Next base: position 811,267 of record NZ_CP034157.1, on the reverse strand, counting down.
TCATTCTTTTTGCAATTTGATCTACAAAAGGAATTTTAAGATGAAGACCAGATTGTCTTACCGATTGAAATTTACCAAAACGCTCTACAATTGCCGCTGTTTCTTGTTTTACAGTGAAAAAAGAAGTGAATAAAATAACGAGTCCCAAAAAGACTAAAACGCCTAATACTTCCATAGTTTATTGTTTTTATATATTTTCTAATAAGTCTTGAAATGTTCTTTAAAGTTACGAAATATTTCTAAACTCGTGAAATTATAAAGTCGTGAAGTCGTGAAATCGTGAATTTGCTGATTTGTAAAACTTGGAGAATTCATTATTAACAATTCTTTCCTGGCTCTTTTTAATTGGCTCTTACAAAATTACATCGTCATTCCTATATCAATTCCTTTAATTTTTCTATACAAATCTGTTGCAAAATTGTCCGTCATTCCAGAAACGAAATCCAGGACTCCGAGAACTTTCTCATAAACCGTTCCATCTTCATAGATAAATTGTGAAGGAATCAATTGTAATGCTTTTTTCTCAAAACCTTTACGCTCTGATTTTTCTTTAATAATCGGCGGAATAAAATGGTTCAAAAGTTCATACATTACGTTGTAACCAGCATTTTCTATTTCTACCACACTTCTGTGACCATATATTTTTTCGATAGAAAAACGTTCCACTTCTTGAAAAGATTCACTCTCAGATTTAAAAATATCTAGCAAAGCTTTATTTAAAGTTCCGTCTATAATTTCAGAGAAATGTTGTTGATATAATTCTGTAGATTTATTGATGAGTGCATTAATCACTTTGGCTCTCAGATAAGAAATTCTCTCATTTTTATTCGAAAATAAAAGCAATTTTTCAGCACTTCTTTTCGCATCTTTTTCGTTGACAGATTTTATCAAATCCATGAAAAGATTTTCGCAGTCAGCAGTAGAAATAATTCCCAATCGGTGCGCATCTTCCATGTCGATAATGTTATAACAAATATCGTCTGCTGCTTCTACTAGCCAAACAAAAGGATGACGTTTAAAAATCGTTGGTTCTTCGCTTTCCACCATCATTTTGGTAGCATTCGCAATATTCAGAAAAGTCTGTTTTTCACTTTGGAAAAACCCAAATTTCTTGCGATTAACGTGACCTTTTTTCTTAGCAATCGCTTCGCAAGGATATTTGGCAATACTTGCCAAAGTAGTATAGGTAAGCTGAGTTCCACCTTCGTCTTTACCCGTTTGTTTGTGAGTAAGAATTCTGATAGCATTGGCATTTCCTTCGAAATTTACCAAATCTGCCCATTCTTTTTCAGTGAATTTTGGCTTTAATTCTGATTCATTCTTTTCAAAAAAACTAGCAATTGCATCTTCACCAGAATGTCCGAATGCTGGATTGCCAATGTCATGACAAAGACAAGCCGCTGCAATCACATTATTGAGATTATAGAGATAGAAATTTTTAGAATCTTCGGTGAGTTCGTTTTCAAAATTTTGAACGATAAATTCGCCTGCAAGACTCCCCAAACTTCTACCCACAGAAGAAACTTCTAGCGAATGCGTGAGACGATTGTGCACGAAAACACTTCCTGGAAGCGGGAAAACCTGAGTTTTATTTTGTAATCTTCTGAATGCCGAAGAAAAGATAATTCGGTCAAAATCTCTCTGGAAATCTGTACGTGAAACAATGTTCTGAACGTGATTTCCGGTTCTCTGATTGGTAAAAATTGTGTTTAGAATCATAATCTAATTCAAAAATAAGTCTTAAATTTAATATCTAAAAATTTAGCTATGAAATTTTTAAATTTTTTATTCTTGGCGGCGATTATTTCTTGCGATAAAAAACCAGAAACTTTCAATCAGAAATCTATTGAAGAGAATTGTTTCCAAATTGTAAAAGTGGGTAAAGAAACTCCCAAAAAGCAATATGTAGAACCATCAAAAGAAGATATTTTACAGAATTTTCCGAAACATATTCATTTTGTAACCAATGAACACAAAAACAGCTTTGAAAATGTTCTAAAACACAATGAAATTGAAATAAAAAAACAACAAGAGTATGTAAAAACCAATGAATATAAAATCTATTTCAAAAAGTTTTATGAAGAACTTCCTGAATTTGAATATTTAGCAAGAAATAGAGAATTTGCACTCGCCAAAAATAAATACGGACTTTGGCTCATCGAAAAAACTGGAAATCAAAAAGCGAAACCTTATTTTCTTGGACTTACCCAAAATGCTTTTGTGAATTACGATTTTAATGCACCTAATTTCACATTTTTGAGTGAGAATGCTGTTCATTTAAGCGGAAGCATCGTGAAAGTTACTCGACTTTCGTCTTTTCCTATTTTGCCAAAATATGAAATGATAAAAGATAATGTAGAATTTTCTATTCAACTTGCTGAAATTAAAAAAGACAGTGACCAAGATGGTTACAATGATTTGTTTGAACAATTCATTGGTTTAAATCCAACCCAAAAAGATAGTGATGATGATGGAGTCAATGATTTCGAGGATGCTAATCCTCGATACGCATCTGTTTCTTCTAAATTCTCTGCAATGTACGAAGCCATCGTAGATGAAACTTCGCCAAAAACGCATTACAGTTTCACAGAAGTCTTGACCGACTGTGATTATTTCAATCAAATCAATCCCAAAAATAGAAAATTCCTTTTTTATAACACCGAAGAACAAATTCCTATTAAAGAAGATGTTTTAGACCATTTTTTCAGTGTAAAATACAGCAAAATTTCTGAAAATAAATTCTATCCTAATACTTATGATATAGATTATGCTGATCAAAAAGGTTCAGGAAGCATTAGCGCAGAATTTATCAATGGAAAATGGAAAATTTCTAAAAAAACCAATCTCTATTTTGGTGTTTAAGCACAGTAAAAACTTCATAAAATTTAATCAATATGAGTACTTTCAGAAGTGATTTATCTGGGAAAGAATTTCCTGAAAACGAAAAAATTTCCGCTAAAAATATCAGACAATCTTTGCTTCATTTTATCAATAAAACGCATCCAAATTTTTCTAAAAGTTGTTTTTTGAGCATTGAAGAAATGAACGAATACCGAGAAAAATATATCTCTGAATTTCTCAACAAAAAATTAGGAAACCTAACCGAAGTAGAAAAACAAGTCATTCAATCTGTTTCTAAAAACACCATGATTTCTACAGAAGTGGAAGAAGATGAGCAAGAAATTACTTTTGGTCAAAAATTGGCAGATAAAGTAGCCGAATTCGGGGGAAGTTGGGGATTTATTATCTTTTTCATGACCTTTTTAGTTGCTTGGATTTCACTGAATGTTTTTTGGCTTTCTAATCATGGTTTTGACCCTTATCCATTCATTTTATTGAACTTAATTTTATCTTGTATTGCGGCAATTCAGGCTCCTGTGATTATGATGAGCCAAAACCGACAAGAAGAAAAAGATAGAGAACGCGCCAAAAAAGATTACAAAATCAATTTAAAAAGTGAACTAGAAATCAGAGAATTACACGAAAAAATAGACCATTTAATCATTCATTATCAACAAGATTTACTCGAAATTCAGAAAACCTAAATAGACCTTTTAGAAAATATTTTACATAATGTAAAAAAAGAGTAAAATAAAATTTCTGAAAATGTTTTTAAGCTAAAGTTTTACTTCAACGAGTAAGAATTCTGTTAAAAAAATTAAAAAATTTAGTGTATATTTGTTTCTGAACCACTATAAATAAAGCTAATGAGTCAAAATTTAGATCAAAAAGATTTACAAATATTAGATTTACTTCAAAGAAATTCTAACTATTCGGTAAAAGAAATCGGCGAGAAAATTGGCTTATCTTTTACCCCAACTTACGACAGAATTAAGTATTTAGAAAAAAATGGTTTTATAGAAAAATATGCTGCTATTCTCAATCGTAAGAAAATAGGCATCGATTTAGTGGCTTACTGTAACGTGACGATTAGAAATCAATCGAAGCAATCGCTAGATGAATTTGAGCAAGAAATTAGACAGTATGATGAAGTACAAGAAGTCCTCAGTTTGTCTGGAACTTATGACTATATGTTGAAAATCGCCACCAATAACATTGATACATATAACAATTTCATTACCAATGTATTAGCAAATACTCCAAATATTTATCAATATCACAGCAGTATTGTTCTGAACGAAATCAAAAGAGAAAACACTTATAAACTCTTAGAAAAAGAACATCAACTGGATATGGAAAATGAGAAAAATTCGTCTAAAAAAAATAAGCTTTAAACCAATACAGTTTAAAGCTTTTTTAATTCAATTATTCCACTCCATCCTATTTAAATTTCTCAAAAACTTTTGAGAATTCTTCTTTAATTTCTTCGTTGCAAAGATTTCCGATGCTTCCTTCGTGCTTATGATTTAAATTTTTATGAGGTTCAAAATTTTGATTTTCAATACTTTGACCAACTTGCACATAAGCATCACGGAACGAAACTCCATTCAAAACCAAATCATTTACATTCTCCACACTGAAAAGGTATTGATACTTTTCGTCTTCCAAAATATTATCTTTTACTTGAATGTGATTCAAGGTATATTCCGTAATGTAAAGACAATCTTTGATGGTATTAATTGCAGGAAAAAGCACTTCTTTGGTCAATTGCATTTCTCGGTGATAACCAGAAGGTAAATTATTGGTCAACAATGTTAATTCCGTAGGAATACCTTGCAAAATATTGCATTTTCCACGAATTAATTCAAAAATATCTGGATTTTTTTTATGTGGCATAATGCTGCTTCCCGTAGTGAAAGTATCTGGAAATGTGATAAATCCGAAATTCTGATTCATGTACAAACAAACATCATACGCTAATTTGCTCAAAGTATGCGCAATAGCTGAAATGGCAATTGCCAAAGTTTTTTCAGATTTTCCGCGTGTCATTTGTGCATAAACTACGTTGTAATTCAGTGTTTCAAATTCCAGTAATTCTGTAGTTAAAGTACGATTAATCGGGAACGAAGAACCATAACCAGCGCCAGAACCTAAAGGATTTTTATTGGTGATTTTATAAGCCGCCAAAAGCATTTCTAAATCGTCTATCAAAGCTTCTGCATAAGCTCCAAACCACAGTCCAAAAGAGGAAGGCATCGCAATTTGAAAATGTGTATAACCGGGAATGAGCTTATCTTGATGCTGATTGCTTAATTTTTGTAAAGTTTGGAAAAGATTTTTTACCAAATCTTTAATTTCTAGAATTTCGTTTTTGAGGAAGAGTTTAATATCCACCAAAACTTGGTCATTTCTAGAACGCGCAGAGTGAATTTTTTTACCAATATCTCCTAATTTCTGCGTCAGTTGAAATTCTATTTGAGAGTGCACATCTTCTATTCCTTCTTCGATGACAAATTTTCCTTCTTTTATTTGAAGTGCAATATTATCTAATTCATCTAAAATTTTTGGCAATTCAGATTCTTCAATCAGACCAATAGTTGAAAGCATTTTAACGTGTGCTTTATTGCCCAAAACATCGTATTTTGCGAGTTGCAAATCAAATTCTGCATCTCTGCCAATGGTAAATTTTTCTACCAAAGCAGCATGCTGATTTTCGGATAAATTATTTTTTTGCCAAAGTTTTTTGCTCATTTTTGTATTTTTTAAACGCAAAGACACAAATTAATTTATATGTTTTATTTTTAACAATTTTTCTTTCGATTTCGCCCTTTCAGGGCTATTTTGTTATCTTAACATTTTCATAATGCTTTGCCCTATGCTATTGATTTCGCCGCTTCGCGGCTTATTAACTTTTAAATTAATAAATTTAAGTTAAAAGTTTAATTTTTACCATTAAGACTATATTAAGATATTAAGACAATTAAGTTTTTGCCTTTGGCAAATTGATGAATTAAAGATAAAATATCCTTAAATATTCTTTTAATAAACTTAATTTCTTAATGAAAAACTTAATGTTTTTATAATTAAATATAATTTTATAACTATATATTTTTCAACAATACTTTCTCAGTTACCATTGTTGAAAGGTGCAGCCCGACTTGAGCGGAAATCCTTTTTTTTGCGGCTGGAAAAGCTTTGGCAAAAAAAAGATTGGGAGCGGAAGGCGGAAAAAGCTGCCCAAATTATTTTAAAAAACTATTTTTGATAGTAATTGAATGTAAATTTTTACACCATCTAAAATTTCATCTACATAAATAAACTCGTCACTGCTATGAGAACGAGAAGACAAACCTGGTCCCATTTTAAGCGACGGAAACGGAATCACAGCTTGGTCTGAAGTGGTAGGCGAACCGTAAGTAGTTCTGCCCAATTCTAAACCTGCCTTCACAATAGGATGCTCCACAGAAATAGACGAAGAATTTAACCTAAAACTTCTAGCTTCTGCTTTACTTTTTATATTTTCTCTGATAATTTGCAACACTTCTCTATTGCTGTATTGGTCTGTAGTTCTAACATCTATGGTAAAAGTACACGTATTAGGAACCATATTATGCAATTTGCCCGCATTAATGACCGTAACCGTCATTTTTACGTCTCCTAAAACTTCAGAAGTATTCGGAAACTGATAATTTTTAATCCATTCAATATCTTTCAAAGCGTTGTAAATGGCATTATCATCATTAAAATGAGCAGCGTGAGAAGAAGTTCCCGAAGCTTCACAATCTACCACCATCAAGCCTTTTTCGGCAATTGCCATTTGCATTTCTGTAGGTTCGCCTACAATTGCAAATTCTAAATTTCCGAAATGCGGAAGCACCGATTCTACTCCATCTAAACCCGAATTTTCTTCTTCTGCAGTTGCTGCGTAAATGAAATTGTATTTTAAATCTTTAGCATTATAAAAATATAAAAAAGTCGCCATCAAAGAAACCAAAGCTCCACCTGCATCATTACTGCCTAAACCGTAAAGTTTACCATCCTTAACAATCGGTGTAAAAGGGTCTAAAGTATAACCAGAATTAGGTCTTACCGTATCGTGGTGAGAATTGAGCAAAATGGTAGGTTTTTCGGGAGAAAAATTTTGGTTAAAAGCCCAAACATTGTTTTGTTGACGATGAGTTTTTACCCCTTTTTCTTGAAGATATTTCTCGATTAAATCAGCCGTTTTGTCTTCTTCTTTGCTGAAAGAAGGGATAGAAATGAGGTTTTTGAGCAATTCAACCGCGTTTTCGCCAAGTTCTAAAAAATTATTGGGTGATTTCTGTTCCACTGGTTCTGTTGTTTTCATTAATTAGTTTCTTCAAAAAAGTTTCTTTGAGGATAAAAACGGATTTTACGCCTTTTTCTATTGCTGCAAAAGCGTTATCTATTTTTGGAATCATTCCGTCATTGACGATATTTTTTTCTTTGAGTTGAATGTAAGTTTCTGGCGTTATTTTAGCAATAACTGAATTTTCATTTTCTACATTCTCTAAAACTCCGTTTTTCTCAAAACAATACGCCAAATTTACTTCAAAATGTGCGGATAAAGCAACTGCTAAACTCGACGCAATAGTATCTGCATTGGTATTGAGCAAATTACCTTTTCCATCGTGTGTAATGGCACAAAAAACAGGACAAATATCCTCAGAAATTACTTTTTCTAAAAAATTAGCGTTAATTTTTTCGGTTTCTACATCTCCTACCCAACCGAAGTCTATGGTTTTCACAGGTCTTTTGTGCGCTGGAATAAGATTGGCATCTGCTCCAGAAAAACCTATAGAATCTAAACCATTTTTCTGTAAAGCAGCCACAATATTTTTATTGATTAAACCTGCATAAACCATCACCGCAACATCTCTAGTTTCCTCATTGGTGATTCTTCTGCCTTCAAAAAACTCCTGTGGAATTTCTAGTTTTTCGGCTAGTTTGGTGGCTAATTTTCCACCACCGTGAACTAGAATTTTTGGTTTTTGAATTTCAGAAAAATCCTTCAAGAAAGCTCCTAACTTTTCTGGATGGTCTATTACGTTTCCACCAATTTTGATGATGTATAGTTCTTGTTTTTGCACTTCTATTTTTTTTTATTCTCTCGCAGATTGAGCAGATTAAGCTGATATATTTACAATTTTATTAATCTGCCAAATCTGCTTTATCAGCGAGAAAAACATTACAAAATATTTTTCAAAACTGCTTGTGCAGCGAACAATCTGTTGTATGATTGTTCAAAAATCAATGATTGTTCAGAATCCAAAACCTCATCACTCACTTCTACATTTCTTCTGACAGGCAAACAATGCATTGGTCTTCCGTTATTGGTGATTTTCATTTTTTCTTCGGTAAGCATCCAATCATCATAACCTTCTGCTACTTTTCCGTAATCATTAAATGAACTCCAATTTTTAATATACACAAAATCAGCATCTTTCAACGCTTCTTCTTGATTATTAGCCACTTGAGTATCGCCAACAAAAGCTGGGTCTAAATCTAAACCTTCAGGATGTGTAATCACAAAATCTACATCTTGTGCATTCATCCATTCTACAAAAGAATTGGCAACAGCGTGTGGAATTGGTTTAATGTGAGGTCCCCAAGTTAAAACCACTTTCGGTTTTTTGGTTTCCTTCCATTGTTCTTTAATGGTAATGGTATCTGCCAAACTCTGCAAAGGATGTCTGGTAGCCGCTTCCATAGAAATCAATGGTTTATTGAGATACTTTTGGAAAAGCGTTAAAATCTTTTCTTCGGTGTCTGATTTTTTATTTTTTAAATCTGCAAAACATCTGATTGCCACAACATCACAATACTGTCCGATAACCGTAGCCGCATCTTTAATATGTTCTACAGTAGTGCCATTCATAACTGCTCCATCTTCAGTTTCCCAAGCCCAAAAATCTTGTCCAGCATTGAAAGTCATCACTTTAAAACCTAAATTTTCAGCCGCTTTTTGAGTACTCATCCTTGTTCTGAGGCTAGAATTCATAAAGATTAAGCCTAAGGTTTTTCCTTTAGCCAAATGTTCGTCCTTCAAGGGTTTTTTTTTGTATTCTAGAGCATCTTGAATGAGGTTTTCAAGATTTTCTACGTCATTTATAGATAGAAACTGTTTCATTTTATATTTATTTTAAACGCAAAGGTTTAATATTAATTTATGTTTTATTTTAAGAAAGCAAAGGCATAAATGCTTCGCTAAGCTTTGTGTTTATGGTTTCCCGCAGATTAAAAAGATTTTTAGAGATTTATGGAAATTTAATATCCAAAAATTGTAAATCCAAAATCTTAAATCTAAAATTCTAATATTCGTTTAAAATTTGGATTAAAGCATCTGCAAATTTCTTCACGTCTTCTTTTTTCACATTCAAAGCAGGTAAAACTCTCAAAGTATTTGGTGTAGAAGCATTACCTGTCAACATTTTGTATTCTTTAACCAATCGAGTTCTTACTTCGTTGCAAGGAAAAGCCAAGTCAATCCCAATCATCAAACCTTGATAACGAATTTCTTTGATATTTTTTTGATTTTGAAGCAAAGAAACCAAGTAATCTCCCACTTCTTGAGCGTTTTGCAATAGATTTTCTTTTTCAATCACCTCTAAAACCGCTTTGGTAGCAGCACAAGCTAGGAAATTCCCTCCAAAAGTAGTTCCGAGTAAACCGTAGGAAGCTTTAAACTTCGGAGAAATTAAAATTCCCGCAACAGGAAAACCATTTCCCATTCCTTTTGCCATAGCAATAATATCAGGAGTCACACCAGCATTTTGATGCGCGAAAAATTTACCGCTTCTTCCGAAACCAGATTGAATTTCGTCTGCGATGAAAACTGCATTGTTCTCATTACACAATTGATGAATTTTCTGTAAAAATTCGGTAGTTGGAATTTGAACACCACCAACACCTTGAATTCCTTCTACGATAACTCCAGCAATATCTGAATTGGTTTTGAATTCATTTTCCAAAGCTTCCAAATCATTGAAAGGAAGCTTGATGAAATTTTCGGATTGATTGACTGGTGCTACAATTTTCGGATTGTCTGTACAAGCTACAGCTGCTGCAGTTCTTCCGTGGAAAGCTCCAGAAAAATAAATAATTTTCTTTTTTCCGGTGTGGAAAGAAGCCAATTTAATGGCATTTTCATTGGCTTCAGCACCAGAATTGCAAAGGAAAAGGGTATAATCGTCATAACCAGACAACTTGGTGAGTTGTTCAGCGACTTGATTTTGAATCGGAATTTTCACATAATTGGAATAAAAACCGATATTGTTGAGTTGTTCTGTAATGTATTTTACATACGTTGGGTGAGAATGTCCGATGGAAATCACGGCGTGACCGCCATATAAATCTAGATATTCTGTTCCGTTTTCGTCCCAAAAATAGCTTCCCTCAGCTTTTGCTGGAGTTACGTCTATTAGAGGATATACATCAAAAAGTTTCATTTTTATTTATGATTTACGATGTTTGATTTACGATTTTTAAAAACTTTGTCAAAGATTAATTTTAAATTAAAAGAGCTTTGACAAAGTACCTTTCATTTTTACTTTTTATTGCTAAAAAGCGATAGATTTGAGTTTCAAACCTGCGTTTTCGGGAAACCCGAAAGATATATTCATATTATGAATAGCTTGTCCTGAAGCGCCTTTCAAGAGATTATCAATAGCGGAATGCACTACTGCAAAATCTCCGTTTTTTTCAATATTAATCAAGCACTTATTGGTGTTGACTACTTGTTTCAGATTGATTTCTTTTCTTGAAACCGTAGTGAACATTTGTCCTTCGTAGAATTTTTCATACAATTCAAACAATTCTTCTAAAGAAAGTGAAGTTTTGAATGTAGAACTCACAAAAATTCCTCTCGCAAAATCTCCTCTCCATGGAACAAATTGCACCGAAAATGGCACTTTACTCAAGTCTTTTAATTGAAAATTTATCTCGCCTAAATGTTGATGCGTTAAAGTCTTATACGCCGAAATATTATTTTGTCTCCAACTGAAATGCGTGGTTTCAGAAAGTGATTTTCCAGCGCCAGTTGCGCCAGTAATTCCTGTAGTATAAATTTCCGAAACCTCTTGATTTTCTAAAATTGGAATAATTCCTAATTGAATTGCAGTAGCGAAACAACCAGGATTTGCAATCAATTTCGCCCCTTTCAATTGAGTCGAATTCAATTCTGGAAGTCCATAAACAAAAGCATTTCCTTGATACGTTTCTCCAATTCTGAAATCGTTTCCTAAATCTATGACAACTGCGTTTCCAATGTTATTATTTTCGAGCCAAATTTTACTTTCTTTATGAGGTAAAGCCAGAAAAAGAACATCTGCATCGGTAGAATTATCAATAAATTCTAAATCAATTTCTCCGATTAAATCTTGGTGTAAATCGGTTACTTTTTTTCCCACATTAGAATAGCTCGTCACAAACGAAAGTTCTGCATTGGGATGATTGAGCAACAAACGAATCAGTTCGCCACCAGTATAACCAGTTCCACCAATAATTCCTGCTTTAATCATTATTTTCAGCGTTTACTTGATGATAAATCGACAAATAATTGGTGTAAATTTTTGAAAAACCTTTCACGTCTTCACCGCTCCAAGATTTATTCATTTCTCCATAACTTCCGAATTTAGAAGTCATTAAATCATATTTAGACTCAATTCCGTTCAGTTCAAAACGATAAGGAAGAAGCGTGACAAACACTTTACCTGTAACATTTTTCTGAGAGTTTTCCATTAATTTTTCAATATCTCGCATCACAGGGTCTAAGAAAAGAGCTTCGTGGAGCCAAGTTCCGTACCAATCTGCCATTTGAGATTTAATCATCAATTGGTATTTAGAAAGCACGTGTTTTTCCAGCAAATGATGAGCCTTTAACGTTAAAATAGCACCAGCTGCTTCGAAACCTACTCTACCTTTAATCCCAATAATCGTATCGCCAACGTGAGTATCTCTACCAATCGCAAATTCTGAAGCAATTTCATTCAATTTAACAATCGCTTCGGAAGGATGAGAAAATTTTTGGTCATTAATTTTAATTAAATGTCCTTTTTCAAATTCTAAAGTCAATTTTTCAGGATTTCGCTTCTTTAATTGAGAAGGATAGGCTTCTTCTGGCAAATTGCTATGAGAAGTAAGCGTTTCTTTTCCGCCAACCGAAGTTCCCCAAAGACCTTGATTAATAGAATATACTGATTTGGTGTAATCACCTGAAAATCCCTTTTCTGTTAAATATTGAATTTCCGCTTCGCGAGAAAGTTTCAAATCACGAATCGGCGTGATGATTTCCATTTGCGGACAAACAATATTGAAAATCCCATCAAAACGAACTTGGTCGTTTCCTGCGCCTGTACTTCCGTGAGCGATGGCTGTTGCACCGATTTTAAGCGCATATTCTGCTAAAGATTTCGCCTGAATGGTACGTTCTGCACTTACAGAAAGTGGATAAGTATTATTTTTGAGAACATTTCCGAAAACCAGATATTGAATACAAGAATCGTAATATTCTTTCACTACATCTAGACACGTAAAAGTTTTAGCACCAAGTAGCATCGCTTTTTCCCTTAACTTCTCTACTTCATCTGCATTAAAACCACCTGTATTTACCGTAACTGCATGAACTTCGTAGCCTAAATCTTGTTGCAAATAAACTGAGCAAAAAGATGTATCTAAACCTCCGCTAAATGCTAAAACAACTTTTTTCATTTTTACTTTTTTTCTAAAAATTATTCAAATAGTAATTTAAATCTTTCTTCGTTTTATCTTTTGGGGGAACAAACAACATTCCCGTGCAAAGGCAATTTTTCCTTCCTTTGCTTTGTAAAATAGAATAATTGACACAACTTTGGCAACCATCCCAAAACTGATCATCTTGCGTAAGTTCCGAAAAAGGAACAGGATGATAACCCAACCTTGAATTAATTTTCATTACCGCCAAACCTGTGGTAATTCCAAATAATTTAGCATTTGGATATTTTTCTCTGGTCACATTAAACACAGATTCTTTAATTCTACTTGCTAAACCAATATTTCTATACCTTGGCGAAACAATCAATCCCGAATTAGAAGCATAGTCACCATTGGTCCATGTTTCGATATAGCAGAATCCTGCCCAAATTCCATTGTGTGTGATTGCGATAACCGCATCGCCTTTTTCCATCTTCTCCTTAATATATTCTGGAGATCTTTTAGCGATACCAGTTCCTCTAATTTTGGCAGACTCTTCCATTTCTTTTACAATCTCGTCTGCAAAACAAAAATCATCAGCGGTTGTTTTTCTAATGATAAATTCCATTTAAATAAATAGTTTTAGAGTGCAAATATACAAATAAAGTTCAAATAAAAGATTTTTTATCTTTATTTTTAAATAATTAAAAGATAATTTATTGTTAAAATAATCTTATTTGACAGTTTTTATTTGTTTTAATCTTAACGCATTAATATAAAACCATTGATTATGAAGATTTTACAAACAAGACATCTACAAACAAAAAAAATCGCTAAAAATGAATTTAGCGATTTAAAATATCTGTAAAATTTACGTTTATCTTACATGTAGCTTTCTATTGGCTCACAAGTACAAACCAAATTTCTATCTCCGAAAGCTTCATCTACTCTAGATACAGAAGCGAAGAACTTATGTTCTCTCACCCATTCTAGCGGATAAGCTGCTTTTTCACGAGAATAAGGCTTGTCCCAAGCATCAGAAATCACTACTTGTTCTGTATGCGGAGCATTTTTTAATACATTATTATGAGCATCTGCTTTTCCTTCTGCAATTTCTTCAATTTCTGCTTTGATAGCAATTAAAGCTTCAGCGAATCTGTCTAATTCCGCTTTAGATTCTGATTCTGTAGGCTCAATCATCAACGTTCCAGCAACTGGGAAAGAAACTGTAGGAGCATGGAAACCATAATCCATCAAACGTTTTGCAACATCTGCCACCTCAATTCCTAGTGGTTTAAACTGACGGAAATCTACAATACATTCGTGAGCAACTCTACCTTTTTTATTTGCATATAAAATTGGGAAATGCTCTGCTAAAACTTCTTTTAAATAGTTTGCGTTGATGATTGCAAATTCTGTAGAATTTCTCAAACCAACTGCTCCTAACATTTTAATATACGCATAAGAAATATTAAGAACCAACGAAGAACCATAAGGCGCAGAAGAAATAGCATCTATTCCTTGACTTCCACCTGTTGGAATATTAGGATTTTGAGGCAAGAAAGGCACTAAATGTTTTGCTACACAAATTGGTCCAACTCCTGGTCCACCTCCACCGTGGGGAATTGCAAAAGTTTTGTGAAGATTTAAGTGACAAACATCTGCACCGATATTTCCTGGTGAAGTGAAGCCAACTTGAGCATTCATATTTGCACCATCCATGTAAACTTGACCACCATTTTCGTGGATTAAGTCTGTAATTTCTTTTACGTTATCGTCAAAGAAACCATAAGTAGATGGATAAGTAATCATGAAAGCAGATAAATTATCTTTATGCTCTTCCACTTTAGCTTTTAAATCTTCGAAATCTATTTGTCCGCCTTCTAGATTTTTTACCACCACTACTTTAAGACCTGCAATTACCGCAGAAGCAGGATTGGTTCCGTGAGCAGATTGAGGAATTAAACAAATATTTCTGTGACCTTGACCGATAGATTTTTGATATGCTCTAATTACCATCAAACCAGCATATTCACCTTGAGCTCCAGAATTTGGTTGAAGTGAAGTTGCCGCAAAACCTGTAATCGTAGCCAAATCTTTTTCTAAAGTTTTGATTAATTTCTGATAACCATCAGCTTGGTTAATAGGCACAAACGGATGAATTGCGCCCCAATGTTCCCAAGAAAGTGGAATCATTTCTGTAGCTGCATTCAGTTTCATGGTACAAGAACCTAGAGAAATCATAGAATGCGTCAATGATAAATCTTTTCTTTCGAGACGCTTAATATAACGCATCAATTCTGTCTCTGTATGATATTTATTAAAAACTTCTTCTTTTAAGATATCGTCTTTTCTCAATAAATTTTCTGGAAGTGTAGAAACCGCTTTTGGCTCTAATTTGAAACCTTGTTTTTGCTTAAATTGTGCAAAAGCAGCCACTACTTTATCAATCTTTTCGGTAGTTGTAGTTTCATTGATAGAAATACTTACAAAACCTTCAGTAAAATAATTTAAATTGATTTTATGATCTAGCATTAATCTCTTTAACTTATCTTTTTCTTCTTCAGACATACTGATTTTAACCGTATCAAAAACTGGCTCTTTCACCGTATCATATCCTAAAGCAGATAGCGCATCTCTTAAAGCATTGGTTTTAAAATGAATTTGGTCTGCAATATATTCTAAACCAGCTTTACCGTGATAAACAGCATACATAGAAGCCATTACCGCTAATAAAACTTGAGCTGTACAAATGTTAGAAGTTGCCTTTTCACGTTTAATGTGTTGTTCTCTGGTTTGCAAAGCCATTCTCAAAGCACGTTTTCCGTATGCATCTTGAGTTACCCCAATAATTCTTCCCGGAATATCACGTTTATATTCTTCTTTACAAGCAAAAAACGCAGCGTGAGGACCACCATAACCTAATGGAATACCAAATCTTTGCGTAGTTCCCACTGCACAATCAGCTCCCATTTCTGCAGGTGATTTTAATTTCACTAAAGCAAGCGGATCACAAGCCACTACTACTTGAAGATTCAATGCTTTATAATTTGAAATTAACCCCGTATAATCAATCACAACACCATTTTTACCCGGATATTGTAAAATAGCTCCGAAAAATTCTGCATTAAGCTCAAAATTTTCATGACTACCAACAATTATATCTATTCCTAAACCATCAGCTTTGGTTTTAAGAACCGCAATGGTTTGAGGTAAAACCAAATCAGAAACAAAAAACTTATTGGCTTCTGCTTTTTTCTGGTCTTTTGTTCTGTTTGAAAAGAACATACTCATGGCTTCAGAAGCTGCAGTTCCCTCATCTAATAGAGAAGCATTCGCTAAATGAAAACCAGTAAGATTGGTAATTAATGTTTGATAATTGAGCAACGCTTCTAATCTACCTTGTGCAATTTCTGCTTGATAAGGTGTATAAGCGGTGTACCAACTAGGATTTTCTAAAATATTTCTCTGGATAACACTTGGCAAAATACTGTTATGATAACCAAAACCAATGTAAGTATCATAATCTAGATTTTTAGCAGCCAACTCTTTAGAATGCTGAAGCATTTCGTACTCAGATAAAGGAGCAGAAATATCTAATTCATTTTCTAATCGAATTGCATCTGGAATAGTTTGAGAAATTAATTCTTCTACAGAAGAAACGCCAATTTTTTGCAACATAGCGTTTTTATCAGCTTCATTGAAGTTGATGTGACGGTTCACAAATTGCTGTGTGTTCATAAAAATTTTAGGTATTATTTTTACTTTTTGTAAGTTTCGTAAAAATAAGGATTTTTTTATGAATGGTAAAATTCTATTTTTCTATGAAAACTATTGAAGAAAAACCAAGTACAGAGCTATTGCTAAAAGGATAATAGCCAATAACTTATAATAAAAACGAGCGTTAACCTCTTCCTTTTTTTGTGGTACAGACGTAGAATTTTGAGCAGGAACATCCTCTTTTATAGATGTTTTTATTTCCCCAGAAACTTCGGTGATGGTAATTCCTTGAACTACTGTTTTATGCAATAAAGTATTGGTAGCATGAAGAATAATCTGAAACTTACCTTCTTTATCAAACTCCTTAATTCTAAATTTTCTATCGCCTTGAGACTTTTCTAAACCAAATGGCGTGATTTTCACCAAATCTGCATCATAAGTTTGCCAATGAATGGTAATTTCGTCGCCTTTTTGTGCTCTAATTTTATCGGCGTGAAAGTTTTTAATTTTTGGAGGAAGCATTGATTTTTGACTTCTTTGGAAACTCCCAAATCTCTGGTCATAAACTTTTCTAGAATCTTCATCCATCAAAGTTTCATACGCTTCTTTTATTTCTCTGAAACGGTCTGTAAAAAACTCATCATTTTCGTTTTTATCAGGGTGATATTTCAGCGAAAGTTTACGATACGCTTTTTTAATGTCTTCAGAAGAAGCATTCGGTTTTATTCCTAGAAAATAGTAGTAGTCTTTCAATGGATTGATGATTGAGGAGCAAAAATATAAAAATAAGTTTTTATGAAAAAGGAAACCGCTAAGAGCTTCCTTCTGTATAATTTTTAAATTGATTGAGAATGCTTTGCCATCCTTGTTCTTGCATTTCCAAAGCATTAATCATTTCTGGCTCGAAGCGTTCGAAAACCTCAGTAGTATTTTCGTCAATTTTATGAAAAAACACTTCTACTTTTCTGCCGTCTTCTATATGATATTCTATTTTTTGAAGCGGAATGATTTCCGTATAAGTCCCATGAAAAACAAAACTTGCTGATTTGTCTTTAGCAGCCATTGTATAGAAAAATTCGCCACCAATTTCTAAGTTGTTTTCAGCTTTCGGACAGTGCCAACTTTCGTGTGCAAAATTCCAATTCACAATATGTTCTGCTTCGGTAAAAAACGCCCAAACCTTTTCTATTGGTGCATTGATGGTGGCATTTACTATAAGTGGTTCCATATTTTATTCATTTAAATTAAAAAAGCGCACTAAAAAGTGCGCTTACACAAAAAATTTAAATTTATTTTACAGCTTCTAAAGCTGCTGCATAATTAGGCTCTTGAGCTATTTCTGGAACTTGCTCTGTATATTTTACAGTTCCGTTTTCGTCTAAAACCACCACTGCTCTACTTAACAAACCTTTAAGCGGAGAGTCAACAATCGTTAAACCATAAGTCTCGCCAAAGTTTCCTCTGTAGTCAGAAAGATTCATTACATTTTGAAGTCCTTCTGAAGCACAAAATCTACCTAAAGCGAATGGTAAATCTTTAGAAACATTTACCACAACTGTATTATCTAAAGCAGATGCTTCTTCATTAAATTTTCTAGCAGAAGCTGCGCAAACTCCTGTATCGATACTCGGAAAAATATTAAGTACTACTTTTTTACCAGCAAAATCAGACAATGTTTTTTCTGATAAATCTTCTGCAACCAATGTAAAATCTTGTGCTACAGTTCCTAGTTCTGGTAAATTTCCTGAAGTGTGAATTTCGTTTCCTTGTAATGTAATATTTGCCATTTTTTTATTTTTTATACTTTGTCAAAGATATAGTTTTTACCCATAATAAATAAAAGGAATTATAAATACATGTATTTCATATTTTCTATAAAAAACACTAAATTTGCTAACTTCTTAATTTTAAACAATTAAAAACTCAGAAATATAATGTCTAACAATTCAACAATCATCTATACGTATACAGATGAAGCGCCAATGTTGGCAACTCACTCATTATTACCAATCATTCAAAAATATGCTTCTACTGCTGGAATTAATGTAGAATCTAGAGACATTTCTTTGGCTGGAAGAATTTTGGCAAATTTCCCAGAATATTTAACAGAAGAACAAAAAACTGCAGACGCACTTGCAGAATTAGGAGAATTAGCGACTAAACCAGAAGCTAATATCATTAAATTACCGAATATTTCTGCTTCTGTTCCGCAATTAGAAGAAGCGATTGCAGAATTACAAAAACACGGTTATGCAGTACCTAATTATCCTGCCGAACCAAAAACCGAAGAAGAAACTGCTATCAATAAAAAATATGCTAAAGTTTTAGGAAGTGCTGTAAATCCTGTTCTAAGAGAAGGAAACTCAGACAGAAGAGCGCCTAAAGCTGTTAAAAACTACGCAAAAGCACATCCTCACAGAATGGGAGTTTGGACTGCAGATTCTAAAACTTCTGTTGCTCACATGAATAATGGAGATTTCTACGGTACTGAAAACTCTACCACTGTAGAAAACGAATGCAAATACAGAATTGTATTCTACGGAAATGATGGTTCATCTAAAGTTTTAAAAGATTTTGCTCCTTTAAAAGCTGGTGAAGTAATCGATTCTTCTGTGATGAATATTGCTGCATTAAAATCTTTTGTAAAAGAAGCCATCAAAGAAGCAAAAGAAAAGAATGTATTGCTTTCTGCCCACTTGAAAGCAACAATGATGAAGGTTTCTGACCCAATTATTTTCGGGGCGATTGTAGAAACTTATTTTGCAGATGTTTTTGAAAAATATGCAGCAACTTTCAATGAATTAGACATTAATCCTAACTTTGGTTTAGCTACCCTTTTCGAAAAAATTGCTGGTCATGCTCAAGAAGCTGAAATAAAAGCAGACATCGAAAAAACGATTGAAAACGGACCAAGAATTGCGATGGTAAATTCTGATAAAGGAATTACCAATTTCCACGTCTCTTCAGATGTAATTGTAGATGCTTCTATGGCTGCTTTAGTAAGAGGTGGCGGTAAAATGTGGAACAAAGAAGGAAAAGAAGAAGATACCGTTTGTATTATTCCAGACAGAACTTATGCTGGTTTCTATGATGCTATTGTTGAAGAAATGAAACAAAACGGCGCAATAGACCCAACTACTTTCGGAACGGTTCCAAACGTAGGTTTAATGGCTCAAAAAGCTGAAGAATACGGTTCTCATGATAAAACTTTCCAGATTTCTGGAGAAGGAACGGTAAAAATTGAAGACGAAAACGGAACTACCCTTTTAGAACAAAACGTTCAGAATGGTGATATTTTCAGAATGTGCCAAACCAAAGATGCTCCTATCCAAGATTGGGTAAAACTAGCGGTAAACAGAGCGAGACTTTCTAACACTCCAGCTATTTTCTGGTTAGACAAAGGAAGAGCTCACGATGCACAAATCATCAAAAAAGTAGAAAAATATCTTCAAAATTACGATTTAACGGGTCTTGACATCAGAATTATGGATGTAAAAGATGCCATGCTCGAAACTTTAAAAAGAGGTAGAGAAGGCAAAGACACGATTTCGGTTTCCGGAAACGTTTTAAGAGATTATTTAACCGACATGTTCCCAATTTTAGAGCTTGGAACTTCTGCTAAAATGCTTTCTATCGTTCCATTGATGAACGGTGGTGGTTTATTTGAAACTGGAGCTGGTGGTTCTGCACCAAAACACATTCAACAATTCTTAGAAGAAGGTTATTTAAGATGGGATTCTCTAGGTGAATTCTTAGCTTTACAAGCGAGTTTAGAGCACCTTTCTCAGACTCAAAATAATCCTAAAGCTCAAGTTTTAGCTGATGCTCTTGACGAAGCGAATGCTAAATTCTTAGCAACAGATAAATCTCCTGCAAGAAAAGTGGGCGGAATAGACAACAGAGGTTCTCACTTCTACTTGGCTATGTATTGGGCTGAAGCTTTGGCAAACCAAACTGCAGATGCTGAATTAGCGGCTACTTTTGCTCCAATTGCTCAATCAATGCAAGAAAACGAAGCAAAAATCAATGAAGAATTGATTGGAGCGCAAGGAAAATCGCAAGACATTGGTGGTTATTATCAACCAGATTCTACAAAAACTTACGCAGCTATGAGAGCTTCTGCTACATTAAATGCAATTGTAGATTCTTTATAAAATTCTAAAATTTAGATTTTAAATTATAAACAAAATCCGAGAAAAACTTCTCGGATTTTGTTATTTTACTTTATGGGTTTTAATTTTTTTATCATCAATAAACAAACTACATTTCACTCCAATTCCACTGGAATATAAATTGGCTTTAATGGGTAATTTGTTGCCGTTTTCAATGATATGGCCTGTTAATCTTGCTGGCGTGTAATAATTTACAGTTTCATCTTGAAGTTCATTATTTACAAATAATTTTTCGCCGCCAAACCATGAATTTTCTACTCTAATTTCCTGATTATTATAGATTGCTTTAAAAATTGATTTCATTATTTTTTATTTTAGTTCATTTAAAATATTTTCGATTTGATTGATGTATTTTCCGTAATAATTTTCAAACCACCATACACCAATTCCTATAACTAAAGCTACTATTGAAAAGAAGACAATAAACGGAGCATAGTGCATTATAAGATCTTCATATTTAAAAAAATCATGTTTACCTAAAAACAAAAATAACATCCCCATAAAAAAAGGAATACTACTCACATAGTAAGCTTGATATAATTCTTTTAAAGTTCTTAATTCAAACTTAATCTCTAATAAATTATTTAATGTATCAATTGAATAATCTTTTGTTTTTATATAAAATAGATAAAACTTAAAAGTGAAAAAAAATATTATAAAAAAAAACACCATCATCATTGTCCATCTTAAAAAAGGATTTTCACTAAAAACTTTTGAAAGAGGAATTAGTAAAATTAGACTAAAAACATTTAACCATATTTCCATTTTCATATTCTTCCTAATCTTCTGGAGTGGATTGTTTATTTTATGCTGATGTTCTAGAGAAATTTCCGGTGTAGAAACTTCTTCTTTTTGCCATTGTTCTTGTAATTTATCAAAATTCATAGCCGTAATTTTTAATAATTTGTTGTAATTTTTCTTTGGTTCGGTTGAGTTTTACACGTGCGTTAACTTCTGTAATCCCAAGATTGGTGGCGATTTCTTTATGACTTTGGCCTTCGAGAAATAAAAAAATCAGCGCTTTTTCTACAGGATTGAGTTCATGAACTGCTTTATAAAAAAATTCTAATTGCGTTTCTTTTTCGTCAGAATTTTCGTCTTGTACGTCTATATTTTCGGTTAAAGAAGCATTATCGGTTTTCTTTTTTTCTTTGTTAAGAAAAGTAAGTGCTGTATTAATGCTTACTCTGTATAACCATGTAGAAAACTGACTTTTGCCTTCGAAGTTTTGGTAAGATTTCCAAAGTTGATAAATGATTTCTTGAAACAAATCTTCTCTATCTTCCTTACCATCTACGTACATTTTAGAAATTTTGAAAATCATTCCTTTATGACTTTCTATTTTTTCTAAAAATTCTGATTCTAAAGTTTTCATTAATTAGCGTTTCTATGGAGTTAGTAAAGAAGTTGTAAAAATGTTACAAAAAAATTTTCCACCAATGTACTAAAATAAAAAAAAGGGCAATATTGCCCGTTTAAATAGTAATAAAAAACAAAAAAATTTATTTCAAATCAAATCTATCTGCATTCATGACCTTCGTCCAAACTTTGATGAAATCATTTACAAATTTCTCTTTGTTGTCATCTTGCGCATATACTTCTGCATAAGATCTTAAGATAGAATTAGAGCCAAACACTAAATCTACTCTTGTTGCAGTGAATTTAGTAGCGCCAGATTTTCTATCTACAATATTGTATAGATTTTCTGAAACTGGCTCCCATTTGAAGTTCATGTCTGTAAGATTTACAAAGAAATCATTAGTCAAAACTCCCACTTTATCGGTAAATACACCATGCTGAGTTCCTCCGTAATTGGTTCCTAAAACTCTCATACCGCCAATTAATACCGTCATTTCTGGAGCTGTAAGACCAAGTAATTGAGTTTTATCTAGCATCAATTCTTCTGGAGTTACCACATAATCTTTTTTCAACCAGTTTCTGTATGCATCGTGTAATGGTTCTAGCTCCTCGAAAGATTCTACATCTGTTTGTTCTTGTGTAGCATCTCCTCTTCCTGCTGCAAATGGAACTTTTACATCAAAACCTGCATCTTTAGCTGCTTGTTCTACTGCTGCACTTCCTCCAAGAACGATTAAATCTGCAATGCTTACTTTTTTATCTAAAGTTGACTGAATTTCTGTAAGTTTATTTAAGACTTTTTCTAATCTTGCCGGTTCGTTTCCTTCCCAGTTTTTCATAGGCTCTAGTCTAATTCTAGCACCATTTGCTCCACCTCTGAAATCAGAACCACGGAAAGTTCTCGCAGAATCCCAAGCTGTATTGATGAGTTCTGTTCTAGTTAATCCAGAATTAAGAAGTTTAGTTTTTAATTCTTCGATTTCAGCATCAGAAAGCGTGTAATCTACTGTAGGAATTGGGTCTTGCCAAATTAAATCTTCTGCAGGAACATCTGCTCCTAAGTATCTAGATTTAGGACCTAAATCTCTGTGAGTTAATTTAAACCAAGCTCTTGCAAATACTTCTTGGAAATATGCTGGATCTTGGTGGAATTTTTCAGAAATTTTTCTGTATTCTGGGTCTACTTTTAGCGCCATATCTGCATCTGTCATCATAGGATTTCTACGAACATTAGGATTATGCGCATCTAGTGGTTTATCTTCCTCAGCAATGTTTACTGGTTCATATTGCCAAGCTCCAGCTGGACTCTTGGTTAATTGCCAATCATACTTTAACAATAATTCAAAATATTCATTGTCAAATCTTGTAGGATGAGTAGTCCAAGCTCCTTCAATACCAGAAGTTACCGTATTACCAGCTGCACCTTTAGGATTCATCCATCCAAAACCTTGATTTTCTAAACCTGCTTCTTCTGGATCTGGCCCTAATGTAGAAGCATCACCATTTCCGTGAGCTTTTCCTACAGTGTGACCTCCTGCAGTAAGTGCTACAGTCTCCTCGTCATTCATTGCCATTCTCTTGAAGGTAATACGCATATCTCTAGCGGTTTTTAGAGGGTCTGGGTTTCCATCTACACCTTCTGGATTTACATAAATTAATCCCATCATTACTGCAGCTAAAGGATTTTCTAAATCTCTTTCTCCAGAATAACGGCTACCTTCGCTACCAGTTGGCGCTAACCATTCTTTTTCGCTTCCCCAATAAATATCTTTTTCTGGATGCCAAATATCTTCTCTACCACCTGCAAATCCAAAGGTTTTAAGTCCCATTGATTCATAAGCCATGTTTCCTGCTAGAATCATAAGGTCTGCCCAAGAAAGCTTGTTTCCGTATTTTCTTTTGATTGGCCAAAGCAATCTTCTCGCTTTATCTAAGTTAGCATTATCAGGCCAAGAATTAAGCGGTGCAAAACGTTGATTTCCTGTATTCGCTCCACCTCTTCCGTCTGCAATTCTATACGTTCCAGCAGAATGCCAAGCCATTCTGATCATTAAACCGCCATAGTGTCCCCAATCTGCAGGCCACCAATCTTGGCTTTCGGTCATTAAATTTTTTAAATCTGTTTTTACGGCTTCTAAATCTAATTTCTTAAATTCTTCTGCATAATTGAATTCTTCTCCTAGAGGATTGGTTTTCTTGTCATGCTGATGAAGAATATCAAGATTTAAAGCTTTAGGCCACCAACTCATTACTGATTGGTCACTGCCTGTATTTGCACCATGCATTACAGGGCATTTCCCTGAATTTCCTAATGACATTCCTGCCACTGGAATTGGGTTTTCTTCGTTTTTACTGTGAATAGTTTCTCCTTGATGAGGGTTGTTTTCTTTTGGTAATTCATGATGTGGAAATGGACATTTCCCTTGCTCTGATGTACTCATATTGATTATTTTTTGTCAAAATTAAAAGTTTAATGGTCTCGTAAAGTATAATTTCAATTCATTAAAAAAATTCAAGTTATAGATTTTGACAATCAAAAATAAAATTTCAATAAATTATAACTATTGATAATCTTTTTAAAAAATCTTATTTTTGAACAAATAAATTTATGAAAAAAATTGCATTCCTCCTCTTTATTTTCACTCTAAATTCTTGTATTTCAGTAAAAAAATACAATAAACGTCTTGAAAAGCCCATTTCCAGCGAAAAGCTAAAAAAAGATATAGACTACGCCTATATAAAACTTCAGAAACTTCACCCTACTCTATATACTTATATTCCCAAAGAGAAATTAGATTATAAATTTGATAGTGTTAAAAACACCATTCATGAACCGTTAAAACCTTTAGAATTTTATTTTAAACTTGCACCAGTTGTTGCTGAAGTGAGACAAGGTCATTTAAGATTGGTTCCACCAGAGAAAAAACTTACCAAGAAGGAAATTAAAAAACTCAAAGAACAAAAAGGACTTCTAGGAAGGTTATCTTATTATGTAGAAAACGACAAACTCTATGTAAAAGACAACCCAGAAAAAGTTGCCAATATCAAAAACGGTTCAGAAATTATTGCCATTAACAATATAGAAATAGAAAAACTGCTTAAAAAATACGAACCACTTATCACCAGTGATGGTTATAACACCACCTATCAAAAATATTCGATGGCGAGAAGATTTCCTACTTTTTTCACGGTAGAATATGGAATAATGGACAGCGTGAAAATAGATTTAAAATCCGAATATACTCTTGACCAAAAACTCGTTACCCGAGAAAAAAAATCAAAAGAAGATAAAAAGAAGGAAAAAACCGATAAAAAACCAACAGAAGAAAAGAAAACCAAAGACTATAATCCTGTGACTAAAAGTTTCAACAGAAATTTGAAATTTTT
The DNA here is from genome assembly GCF_003860565.1 of Cloacibacterium normanense. Classification (NCBI taxonomy): domain Bacteria; kingdom Pseudomonadati; phylum Bacteroidota; class Flavobacteriia; order Flavobacteriales; family Weeksellaceae; genus Cloacibacterium; species Cloacibacterium normanense. The sequence goes on along the minus strand of NZ_CP034157.1, from coordinate 786,098 downwards.
AGAAAAAGACAGCAGCATAGCGTACATTAAAATCAAAACATTTTCAGGGACTTATTCTCAAAAATTTTACAGAGAAACTTTTCGAGAAATAAAAAAAGCGAAATCTAAATACCTCATCTTAGACATCAGAGATAATTTGGGTGGTTCTCTTGCCGAAATTACGAATTTGTACAGCTATTTAGCAAAAGATAAATTCAGATTCATCAATGATTTAGAGGTAGCTAATAGAACTTCCATTACTCATGCTGATTATTTTTCGCACTTTCCAAATTATCTGAAACCGATCGCAGCTGTGGGATATTTGCCATCTAAATTAACCAGTTTATTGATGGTTCGTCATAAAAACGACAAATATTATCTAAAATCTCAGAACATTTTCACCCCGAAAAAGCCTAAAAAAGATGCTTTCGAAGGGGAAATTTATGTTCTCATCAACGGAAGCAGTTTTTCTGCATCTTCTATAATTTCTGCAAAATTAAAAAACGACAAGCGCGCCATGATTATAGGAGAAGAAACCGGTGGCGCCAATGACGGAACAGTTGCTGGAATTTATAGCACTCAAAAACTGCCACATTCTAAACTAAAATTACCGATTGGATTGTTTTTGGTTCAGCCCAATATAGAATTCACTCATACCATGAAGGGTGTAACTCCAGATGTAGAAATAAAACCTACTTTTCAACAAATTCTGGAACGAAAAGATGTAGAATTAGAATGGATTCTGAAAGAAATCAAAGGAAAATAAACCTTCAAGGTTTTAAAAACCTTGAAGGTTTGAGTTTTTAAAATTCAAATATAAATCCGAAATAAGGAAGTGGCATATTTCTGTCAGACTCTCCTACATCTAACAAATAATACTGTTGATCTTGTGGAGCATTAGGATTGGCAATAATTCCGTTATCCGAAGCATCTCTTTGCAGATTTACCACTGGCAAATTGCTGGCGTTTTTAGAACCATAAACATTTACCACATCTACATAAAATGTAAACTGCCATTTGCTGAAAATCCATTTTTTTTCTGCTCTGATGTCTAATTGATGCGCTACATTTCCTCTCAAAGTATTTAATTGTGCAAAATTAGAAACTGGACCATTGGCAATGTTCCAAATATTAACCAAAGCACTTCTGTTTAAATCATAAGGTGTTTCTGGTAAACCAGATTGTAATCTAAATCTTGCACCTACATTCCAATTTCTATTAAAATATTTTCCTGTAGTTAAAGAAAGGATATGTTTAGAATCCCAACTTGAAGGCAATAAATCTCCATTAGCATTAGAAAATTTAGAATTCCCAAAAGTATAGGCTACAATTCCGTAGAAATTATTCAACGTTCTTTTTTGAGCTAAAATTTCAAAACCATACGTTTCTCCGAAACCTCTAGAATCCACAGGTTCGTTTCCTACCACTCCGAAACCTCCGCCTAAATTAGCTAGAGAAATTTGGTTTCTGAGTGAGAAAGGATAGTTTTTATATTTTTTATAGTAACCTTCTACGGTAATTCTTAAATTGTCTTTTCCATTAAATTCTAAACCACCCACTAAATGTGCATTTCTGATGTATTTTAAAGAATTTTCATTCACCAAAGCATCATTCAGTTTCAGTCCTAAACTTGTGTAAGCTGGAAGTTGATAGAAAATCCCTGTATTAAAATTAAACGCCCAATTTTCTGCAAATTTATAATTCAATGAAAATCTTGGAGAAAATTGTTCTAAAGGATTATTGGTTAAATCAGAATAATTGCTTGCATCTAATCTCGCACCAAGAGAAACTTGCACTTTATTTTCGAAAAATTTCTTCGCAGTTTGTAAATACAATCCGTATTGAACAAGGTTTAATTCAGAGTTTATCACATCAAAATCTACCGAATTTTGATTGACTTGTTTCGCGGTAGAATCATTGGTATACTTTGCGAAATTAATATTGGTTCCTGCACTGAATTGATAATCATTCCAACTGAAATTTCTATCAATTCTCAATTTATTTTCGGCTTCTCTAGACTGATAATTGTACAATAAATTATCTGGAGTTTCTATATTTCTGTAATATTTAATCGCTTGGTTATCCAGCATATTTCGGCTCAAAGTAAATAACCAGTTTCCGTTTTCCACCAAATGTCTATAACCAGCTCCAATCGTATAATTCCACTGTGGAGAATTCGGCAATCTGTCTATCAAAGTAAGATTATTAAGTGTTTTTTTAGCATCAAAATTATATTCAAATTGGTCTTTTGCTCCTAAACCTATGAAATACAATTCGTCACCAGATTTATATTTTTTAGACACTTTGAAAGTTGCATCATAATAACTTGGTAAAAAAGGCAAACCAATTCCTTTGAACAGCAACTGAAGATTAGATTTTCTTACAGAAAAAAGTCCGCTCCATGATTGGTCTTTGCTCAGAGGTCCATCCATCATCAATTGTAAATCATCAAGACCTACAATCGCTTTGTACCCGAGTTTATCTTTTCTAGCTTGTTTTAAATTAAATTCAAAAAGCGAAGACAAAACGCCATTTCTCTTTGCAGGAAAAGCACCGCTATAAAAATCTACATCTTTAATGAAATCTACGGTGATAATTCCTCTTGGTCCACCACTTGCTCCTTGCGTTTGGAAGTGATTAATCACGGGAACTTCTATTCCATCGATATAAAATTTATTTTCTGCAGAACTTCCTCCTCTGATAAAAAGGTCATTTCTGAAAGTTGCTGTACTTCCCACTCCTGGAAAACTTAGAATTGCTTTCGAAACATCACGGTTAGAACCTGCATTTTTCTGAATTTCTTCCGCAGTAATATTCCTTAAAGAAACAGGAGATTCTGCTGTGGTTTTGTATAATTTTTTAGTTAAAATAACTTCCTGAATTTGTTTTGCTGATTTATTTAATCCGATAGAAAAAGTAAGATTCTGATTAGGAACTACGTTGATATCATTCAGAAAGCCATCATCATAACCTTCTGCTGAAATTCTGAAATTATAGTTTCCTGTAGGTATTTCTGGAATTAAAACACTTCCATTCCCGAAGAAAATTTCATCTTTACCTCCTTGAATAGAAACGTTAGCAGAAAGTGGCTTTTTAGAAAATTCATCAAAAACCGAAATGGTAACACTCCCAACTTGTGCCAAAACTACGGTGGTCACTAATAAAAATAAACTGATAATTAATTTTTTATACATCAAAATATATTTTTTAGTAAAAATAAAACATTTGTTTAGAAAACACGATAACAAATAGAAATGACGCTTATAGAAAGCGTCATTTCCCCTTAAAAACAACCATTATAAAAACTATAAAATTATGGAAGAATGACTTTGTCAATCACATGAATAATTCCATTAGAGCATTGTACATCCGTAGCCACAATATTAGAAACTCTATTTTTGGCATCGGTAATTTTTGCACCACCAGTTGTGGTTATGGTAAATTTTCCACCTTGGAAGGTAGTAACCATCATATTATTGGTTAAATCTGTAGAAGCTACATTCGCACCTGCTACTACGTGATATTTCAAAGTATTTTCTAAAGTAGCTTGTGGAATAGCACTCAATCCTGAAAGATTAAGTTCTGTCAACAATCCAGAAAAAGCAGTATTAGTAGGAGCAAAAACAGTGAATGGTGAATTAGCTGTTCCGCTTAGAATGCTTACAAAATTCGGCATATCATTTCTGGTTAAAGCGGCAACTAAAGTGGTGAAATTAGGATTTGCAGTAGCGTGAGTTACGATAGTTGGCAAACCAATTACCGCGTCTACTTTGTGAATAACACCATTGGTTGCGTCAATATCTGTTTTGGTAACGTTTGAAACGCCATTGATTTTAACACCATTAGAAGTGTTAATGTACATACTTAAATTTCTAGAACTAGAAGCAGCACCTTTTGCCAAAGTAGAAACATAACCTGTAGTAACCTGCGCAGCTTTAACTTCAGTAGAAAGAACGTGGTTTAATAAAATTTCTTTTAATGTAGCAGTTGGAACTTGTTCTAAAGAAGCAAAACCATTTGCTTGAAGAAAAGCCGTAAAAGCAGCATTAGAAGGTGCAAAAACAGTAAAAGTTCCACTAGATTGTAAAGTAGTTGCTAAACCTGCTTTATCTATTGCCGCTTTTAGATTAGAGAAATCTGCATCTTTTGCTACAATATTGTATACATTTTTGTCATAATTATCATCGTCATCAGAACAAGAAGTCAAAACAAATGTTCCTAAAAGAACAAGACCAATTTTTTTAATTAAATTTTTCATAATAATTACTTTTTGATTACAGTGCTAAATTAGTAAGTTATTTATCTAATTAATTATTTTTAGTATAGAATTTTACTATAATTGTTATTTATAAAAAAACTCCCTTATGAAAAAAAGGGAGATTAATATTTTAATTTTCTTATAGTTAAGTACTCTACATTAAGAAATGTTAAATTCTCATCAATAAAATATTGAATAAAATCAAAAAAATGATAAAATGTAAATTGTGTATGAATATTCATTTTTTACATTGCGTTCCTAAGGAACGCTTTTTATTATGGTTAATATTTTTTACACACATAACGTTCCTACGGAACGTGTATTTCATAGTTCGCTTAGCTGTGAATTGAGACGAAAAGCGACGAACAATTTCTACAACCTTGGAATTTATTCCAAGGAAAACAAATCTTCATCCACAAAATTCGGTAAAGTAACTTTCAAATTTGGTTCTGCTTCCATTGCGCGTTTTATCGCAAAGATTGCACCTTCATTTCTTGCCCAACTTCTGCGGGAAATTCCGTTGTTTACATCCCAAAAAAGCATTGATTTTAATCTTCGGTCGGCATCTTCAGAACCATCCAATAACATTCCGAAACCGCCATTAATCACTTCTCCCCAACCAACTCCACCTCCATTGTGAATAGAAACCCAAGTTGCACCTCGGAAACTATCACCAATTACATTATGAATCGCCATATCTGCTGTAAAACGGCTTCCGTCATAAATATTAGAGGTTTCTCTGTAAGGTGAATCCGTTCCAGAAACATCGTGATGATCTCTTCCCAAAATCACTGGTCCTATTTCACCATTTTTTATCGCTTGATTGAATTTTTCTGCAATTTTCATTCTTCCTTCTGCATCAGCGTACAAAATTCTGGCTTGTGAACCGACTACCAATTTATTTTCTTGCGCTCCTTTAATCGAAGTAATGTTGTCTTGCATTTGTTGCTGAATTTCCCCAGGAGAATTTTTCATCAATTCTTCTAATACTTCACAAGCGATTTCATCGGTTTTTTGTAAATCTTCAGGTTTTCCTGAAGCACAAACCCAACGAAACGGTCCGAAACCATAATCAAAACACATCGGTCCCATAATATCTTGAACGTAACTTGGGAATTTAAACTCTCTTCCCAAAGTTGGGTTTTCTGCTAAAACATCGGCTCCTGCTCTGGAACATTCAAGCAGAAAAGCGTTTCCATAATCAAAGAAATACGTTCCTTTTGAAGTGTGTTTATTGATTGCTGCTGCGTGTCTTCTTAAACTTTTCTGAACTTTTTCCTTGAATAATTCTGGTTGCTCTGCCATCATCTTATTAGAATCTTCAAAAGAAATTCCAACAGGATAATAACCTCCAGCCCAAGGATTGTGGAGTGAAGTTTGGTCGCTACCGATATCGATTTTTAAATTCTCTTGGTCAAATTTTTCCCAAACTTCTACCACATTTCCGAGATAAGCCAAAGAAACAGTTTCTTCGATTTCTTGTGCTTTTCTCACTCTAGCAACCAATTCGTCTAAGTTTTCGTGAATTTCATCAACCCATTTTTGTTCGTGACGAATTTTGGTAATTTTAGGATTTACTTCGGCACAAACCGTGATACAACCTGCTATATTTCCTGCTTTTGGTTGAGCTCCAGACATTCCGCCTAAACCAGAAGTCACAAAAAGTCCACCTTTTGGCGATTTTTTAATTTTTCTAAAAGCATTCAGAACTGTAATTGTAGTTCCGTGCACAATTCCTTGTGGACCAATGTACATATAACTTCCTGCGGTCATTTGTCCGTACTGCGAAACTCCCAGTGCGTTAAATTTTTCCCAATCATCTGGTTTTGAATAATTAGGAATCACCATTCCATTCGTAACTACAACTCTTGGAGCATCTTTATGACTTGGAAATAATCCCATTGGATGACCAGAATACATCACCAACGTTTGCTCATCTGTCATTTCTGACAAATATTTCATAGTCAAAAGATATTGCGCCCAATTTTGGAAAACCGCACCATTTCCACCGTAAGTTATCAATTCATGAGGATGTTGCGCCACTGCATAACTCAAATTATTTTGAATCATGAGCATAATAGATTTCGCCTTTAAAGATTTCCCTGGATATTCTGAAATCGGTCTTGCATACATTTCGTAATCTGGACGAAAACGATACATGTAAACCCTGCCATATTTCTCCAATTCTTCCTTGAATTCTGGCAACAATTCTGCGTGAAATTTCGGTTCGAAATAACGTAAAGCATTCTTTAGCGCTAACTTTTTCTCTTCTTCATTGAGAATTTCTTTACGTTTCGGAGCGTGATTAATTTGGGTTTCGTATGGTTTTGGTTGAGGCAATTCTGTTGGAATTCCTTGTTGTATCTGTTGTTGGAAATTCATTTTTAATTTAGATTTTTAATTATAAATTTTAAATGTAATTATTCTAAAAATATAAGTTCTTAAAGATATTAAAATTGAAAAATAAAAACCAAATTTCTATAAAAAAGATAGCGTTCCTACGGAACGCCACTTAAATACATTATTATTTTCTACACAGATATTGTTCCTACGGAACAAAACCTTAAAAATATTCAACGATAAAATTTCAATTTAAAATCAAAATTTATAATCTTTTATAAACCTCTTCAAAATCCACTCTCATTCTATCGCCCCAAACTCCTTTTTCATCTCTTATTCCGCATGAAACAATCATGTTCACTTCTGCACCAAAAGGTAAATTCAGAATCTTTTTCACTCTTCTGCTGTCAAAACCTTCCATCGGACACGTATCATAACCTTCATTGCTCATCGCTAACATGAAGGTTTGCGCTGCCAAAGCACACGTTTTATGTACTACTACTCTCGCATCATTTTCTGAAACCTGATAGGTAATTGGTCTGAAAACACCAATCACATTGACTAAAATTTTTCTAAAAATTCCCAGAATTCCTAGAAATTTAGAATACAAAAACGGCATTACTTTTCCGTAATACATTTGCCAACGCTTAATGCGTTTTTCTTGTTTTTCGGGAGGTGTATTTTTCAAGACGTTTTGCGTTTCTAGTTCTGCCATTTTTTTGGCTCTTTTTCTGTGCAAATCTTGTCTCGTCACGAAAACCACCATTTGTTTTGCAGTAGTTGCTGCTTCCTGACTTAAACAAGCAACCGCCAATTTTTTCAAAATTTCTGGCTCTGTAATGTGGTAAAATTCCCACAATTGCATGTTAGAAGAATTGGGCGATAAAGTAGCCAATTCTATACAATGTTTCACCTTTTCTGCATCAATTTCTACATTTTGATAATGCCTTACAGAACGGCGGTAATGAACGATATCTTCAAAAGTTTTCATCATTTTTATTTATTTCTATCCTGCAACATCGGCACGAATTTATACGCTCCGAATTCTTCTTTTTCAAATTCCTTTTCAGAAATTTTGGTAAACCTATAGAGGATTTGTTCGTCTGTTTTTCCCATAGGAATCACCATTTTCCCACCTATTTTCAGTTGTTTCAACAATTCTATGGGAAGAATTTCTGCTCCACAAGTCACCAAAATTTTATCAAACGGCGCAAAAGTAGGCAAACCTAAAAATCCATCTCCAAAACTTTGAAATTTCGGACGAAGATGCATTTCACGCAATTTTTTCTGTGCAAAATCGTGTAAATCTTTTTGTCTCTCTATCGTGTAAACAAAAGCATTCATGGTGACCAAAACCGCAGTTTGATACCCACAACCTGTACCAATTTCCAGAATTTTTTCCTTTTCCTGAACTTCTAACAATTCGGTTTGTTCGGCAACTGTAGAAGGATGCGAAATGGTTTGATTGGCCGCAATAGGAAATGCTCTGTCTTCATAAGCAAAATCCTCAAAAACACTTTCTAAAAAAAGATGACGCGGAACTTCGTTAATGGCTTTTAACACATTTTCATCTGAAATTCCAATTTTTTCGCGTAGATATTCTACTAAAATTTTACGTTTTCCTTTATGTACAAATGAGTCCTGCATTTCACAAAAATACTTGAAAAGTTTTTAAACGCAAAGATTTATTTTTGATTTCGTTTAATTTTTAAGTCGCTTCGCTCAGCAATGTTCGCAAAGGTGAAAATCAAAGATTTTCTATACAAAATGAACGCTGAATTTATATAAATTTGCGTGCATTGCAATTCATCTTAGATGAATCTTTGCGTACCTAAAAATATTTTCAAACTATTTAAAGAAATTCTTTGCGAACTTTGCGTTAATCAATTAAATTTGAAGAAACAAAATTTCTATGTTAAAGGCAGGTTTAGTAGGTGCTGGTCACCTTGGAAAAATTCACTTAAGACTTCTTAATCAATCAGATAAATATGAACTCGTAGGTTTTCACGACAAAGATGTAGAAAACGGAAAAAAACTAGAAGCAGAGTTCGGATACAAATATTTTGAAAATTTTGATGATTTATTGGCGGAAATAGACATGTTAGACATCGTTACGCCTACAGTTTATCATTACGATTACGCAATGAAAGCCATAGAAAAAGGGCTTCATTTTTTTATAGAAAAACCAGTAACTCAAACGCTGAAACAAGCGGAAGAAATTCTCTATAAATGCAGAGAAAACGGCATAAAAGCTCAAGTAGGACACGTAGAAAGATACAATCCTGCGTTTATCGCTACCAAAGATTTCATCCAAAATCCTATGTTCATCGAAATTCACCGATTGGCAGAATTTAATCCTAGAGGAACTGATGTTTCGGTGGTTCTGGATTTGATGATTCACGATTTGGATATTTTGCTTTCTATTGTAAAATCTAAGGTGAAAAACATTCACGCAAGTGGAGTTTGCGTGGTTTCTAAAACACCAGATATTTGTAATGCCAGAATTGAATTTGAAAACGGTTGCGTAGCGAACTTGACTACTTCTAGAATTTCGATGAAAGCGATGAGAAAATCTAGATTTTTCCAACAAGATGCTTATATTTCTGTAGATTTCTTGGAGAAAAAAGCAGAAGTCATCAGAATGAAAGAAGCGCCAGAACATCCTACCGATTTTGATATGATTATCGAAAATGCAGATGGCGAAAAATCTCAAATTTTATTTGAATATCCTAACATTCAACCGAATAACGCAATTTTAGACGAACTGAATTCTTTTGCTGATGCGATTAATGAAAACCGTGAAGTAGAAGTTTCATTAGAAGACGGAACAGAAGCGCTAAAAGTAGCCTTGGAGATTATGAAGTTGATTTCGTAATTTGGCTGGAAGTTGGATGCTGGAAGCTGGAAGTTTGCAAAAATAATAAACACAAAGTTTGTCATTGACTCCGTCGAATCTTCGATTTCCGTAGGAATCTAAATGATTTTCTAAAACAGACTGCTTCGTTCCTCGCAATGACGATTCTAACACATTTAATTTTAAAATGAAAAAACTCACCATACTTTTTCTACTCATTTCAATCTTTTGTTTCGCACAAAAAGCCGAACTGAAAAAAGAAATTTCTAAAATTACCGAAGGAAAAAAAGCTACAGTTGCAGTTTCTGTTTTGGGAATAGATTTTCCATTTCAATACAACAACAATAATGCGGAGAAAAAACTTCCGATGCAAAGTGTTTTTAAATATCATATTGCTTTGGCGGTTTTGGACTTGGTAGATCAAGGAAAACTAAGTCTTGACCAAAAAGTATTCATCAAAAAATCTGAACTTTTACCCAATACTTGGAGCCCAATTCGAGAAAAAAATCCAGAAGGAAATTTTGAAATGCCCATTTCTGAATTGATAGAATATTCTGTTGCAATGAGCGACAATGTTGGTTGCGATGTTCTTTTACGATTGATTGGCGGACCAAAAGTAGTTCATGATTTTCTGATTTATAAAGGTGCAAAAGATACGCAAATTGTTTATAATGAAGAGATTATGCAAAGTGCATGGAAAAACCAATACGAAAATTACACCACCATGAAATCTGCCACAAGATTGTTGAAGGATTTTTATAAAGGCAAAATTTTGTCTAAAAAATCTACAGAATTTTTGTTGGGTGTGATGTACAGAACTTCTACAGGTTTAAATAAAATTGTAGAACAATTACCAAAGTCTGCAAAAGTCGCACACAAAACAGGTTCTTCCGGGAAAAATAATGCAGGTTTAACTGGTGCAGAAAATGATATTGCCATCATTACTTTACCCAACGGAAAAACCTATGCTATTGCTATTTTTGTAAGTGATTCTATGGAAACTTGGGAAGTGAATTGTAAAATGATTTCGGATATTTCTAAAGTGGTTTTTGAGAATTTAGAAAAGTAGTATTTTTAGAAAACAATTTTAACCGCAATTTTGTTACTCCATAGGAAACCTAACGAAGTGGTTCGACGAAGTCAATCTAAACTATTATGAGAAAAATATTTTTGATATTATTTATTAATGTCTTCACAAATTTATTTTGTCAAAATTCTGACTATGAAAAAGTAAAATCAGAGTTTGAACAATTTATTTTTAGTGCTGATTCCACAAAAATTCAGAATATCAAAACAGAAAAATTTGAAAACATTTTTGAAATCAAACAATTTAATCAAACTGTTTCCAGAGATGTTGAATTTGGATTGAGAGAATTAATTTTCAACATAACTTTTGTTTATCGCAGTGAAAATACTTTAAAATATCCACAGGCTGAAATACATCAATTTTACCTCAATGAAATGCCTATTGGGAATTTAATTATTTATGCAGGAAAAGATAAACTTTCATCAAGAAAATTTCGTTCAGAATTTCAAATTTATATGAATTCTCACAATGATTTTTACAAAACAAATTTTTCATTAACTGATTTTATCAACGATTTGACTAATAAACAAATTTATGGTGATGGCTGCGGTTACGAAATGACAAGAGCAAATAAAATCGACGAAATAAAATTAAGAAATCCTGAAAATGCTGAAAAATATGTAGAATGGATGAAATCATTTAATTTAGAAAAACAAATGTGGGGTTATAATCAAATTCAATATTTACTAAAAAACAATTTGATTAAACTAGAACCTATAGAAGAAAAAATATACAACCATATCCAGCAAAGAAATGCCATAATTGAAACTTGTTCTGGGTGTACTTTTGGGATTTTTGAGAGAGTTTTTAAAAATAAATAAAAGAAATTTCTTAATTAGATTGAGTAAAAAAGAAAAAAAAGGGTTCTTTTTAATTGGAAGTAAAGTTTACCCTTATTTTTGTCATTCCGAAGGAATCTAAATTCATTTAAAAATTTATGTATTTTATAATAGTAATAATTCTTCTGATTTTTATTTTTCAGATTATTGAAAAAAGTAGATTTTTAAGAAAAAGAAATTCTTCAACGAAAAAAAAACGCTAAAATAATTGAATTTAGAAAAGAAAAAATTCAAATTTTAAGAAATAATTTTACACAAATCTACTATCCATACATTACGATAAATAACGAAACTGAGATACATAGACTGTCAAATGCAAACAGTTGAAATAAAGAATATAAGATTAATGAAACAATTGAGGTTTTTAATTGTAATAACAAATGGATTGATTGGAACACCTATAACAAAGGATTTTATAAATTAATACCTCATTTTTAATTTAGATTCCTTCGGAAATCGAAGATTAGACGAAGTCAATGACAAACTAAACGCATAAAATTAAATCTTGAATTTTAAATATTGAATAAACATATGAAGAACATCGTTGTAATCGGAGCTGGAACCATGGGAAACGGAATTGCCCATACTTTTGCTCAAACTGGTTTTAAAGTAAATTTGGTAGATGTTTCGCAGGAAGCATTAGATAGAGGAATTAAAACCATTACTACCAACTTAGACAGAATTATTGCAAAAGGTAACCTTACCGAAGAACAAAAAACTGAAACTCTTGGAAATATTACCACTTTTACAGCGCTTTCGGACGCTTGCGGAAACGCAGATTTAATCGTAGAAGCTGCAACAGAAAACCAAGATTTGAAGTTGAAAATTTTCCAACAAATGGATGAATTGGCGCCAGAAAATTGTATTCTCGCTACCAATACTTCATCTATTTCTATCACTAAAATTGCTTCGGCTACAAAGCGTCCTGAAAAAGTAATCGGAATGCATTTTATGAATCCTGTTCCGATTATGAAATTGGTAGAAATCATCAAAGGTTATTCTACTTCTAAAGAAACTTTTGATGCCATTTTTGAGATGTCTAAAACTTTAGGAAAAGTTCCTGTAGAAGTGAACGATTATCCTGGTTTTGTGGCGAATAGAATTCTAATGCCAATGATTAACGAAGCAATTGAAACCCTTTATAACGGAGTTGCAGGTGTAGAAGAAATTGACACCGTAATGAAATTAGGAATGGCTCATCCAATGGGACCGCTTCAGTTGGCAGATTTCATAGGATTAGACGTTTGTCTGGCAATTCTCAATGTTATGTATGATGGATTCAAAAATCCTAAATACGCTCCAAATCCACTATTAGTAAATATGGTAACTGCAGGAAAATTAGGCGTGAAATCTGGAGAAGGTTTCTATGACTATTCAGAATCTAAAAAAGCAGAAAAAGTAGCGAAAATGTTTGCGAAATAACCTCAACCTAAATCCTTCTCCTTAAGGAGAAGTACTTTATTATGCGAAACCGAACTCAAGAACAATATTTAAAAATCTCAGTATTCATCATTACTTTGGTGATGATTGTATTGCGTTTTTTGCTCAACGAAAAAGGAAGAGTCACGCCAGATTCTATCCGTTTTATGAGACAAGCGCACGTTTTTCCAGAAATCGACAATACTACTGCTCCACTGCTTTATCCTTTATTCATAAAGGTTTTCACTGTGTTTACAGATGAATTTTGGTCAAGTAAAATTGTGGGAATATTGTGTTACCTTTTCATGGTGTTTTTCGCTAGGAAAAAGAAATTTTATTGGAGAGAAAGTCTTTTAGTTGGGGCTTTATTCTCTATGATTTCCTTGTTTGCAGCTACACTTAGCGAAACATTATTTCTGCCCTTTTTATTTGTATTTTTCTATGTGGCAAGAAATGTTTTATTAGAGAAATATTCTAAAATTCTGAGCGTTTTCTTATTGAGTCTATCCGTTATTTTGCTGTTTAACATTCGTTATAGCGGTTTGTTTTTCATTGGTGGATTATTTGCTTTCGGAGTGTTGAATTACAAGAAAAGTTTCGCAAAAATTTACATCATTTCGAGTATTATCGGATTGGCTTTTGTTGCAGGTTATAAATTCTTCTTTATTGATGTTTTTAACCAAAATTACGTCAATAAATTTTTAGAAATTGGCTTAAAACCCACTTCATTGCTCGTAAAAGAGTTCTTTTTAGCCATAGGAACGAGTTTCAATCCTTTCATACATATTCTCAATCCTAATGGTGGAATTCTGAATGTAGGAATTCTCGGAATTGGCTTTTTGAATATCACATTTTTTACCTTTATTTTCATCAAAAATAAACTTTCGGCAACAGAAAAAATGATGGTTTTCTTATCGGTTTTCGGGATCATTTGTTCGTTTTTGATTCAATATTTTTATCAAACAGATGCTTTAGATTATCGTTTATTGGCGCCGTTTACTTTCGGAATATGGCTGATTTATTTCAAAAAACTTCATCAAATTTTCGGAAAATTGGTTTTTGCCATCGCTTTTTTAAGTTTAATGACAGGTTTCGTGTTCAGTTGGCTTTCCAGAGGTAATTATTTGGAAAACAGAAAACTAATGAAGGAATTTTTGGTTAAAGAAAATCTTATGGACAGTAAAATTTACTATTACCGCCCCATTAAAGACGAAAATTTCAGCAGTTCTAAAATTTCTGAAATCATCAGTACCATCAACCCAAGAGTTTACATCACCGAAAAGCCTGAAGATTCTTTGAAAAAAGAAGTTTTAACAAAATTTAAGATAGAATCTAAAGTGAAAATGAACAAAAACAAATTTCAATAAATAAATTTCATTAACTTTGTACTTAAGAAATTAAAATTCTAAAAATATGAAACTCCCTAAATTTTTAATGGCAGATAATTCTGAATTTCCAGAAGATTTATTTGTAGTACACACAGAATACCCAAGATTCATCCTAAACGTAGAAGAAGAAGAGGTAGAATGGTTAGATGATCTAGAAGGTGACGACGAAGAAACCATCGCTAACGAAGCTACTCAAGTAGTAGAACAAGCATTCAAATGGTGCGACGAAGAGTTAGCTAAGTATGATGACGAAGAAGATGAAGACTAAATCATAAAAAATCCTCGAAATAATTTTCGAGGATTTTTTTATTGTTTCTTAAATTTCAATAGCAATAAATTATCTTTATAAAGTTCTAAATAACCTTCATTGACTACATATTTATTCACTTGTTCTAACACTGTGAAATAACTTTGCTCCGTCATCATATTATCACAAGCCATTTTAGTAGCTCCGATATTTCCCACATCAAAAGTTCCAGTTGAAGCGGTAATCACCACATCAGAAAAATAGTTATTGCAACCTCCGTTTCCTGTAATTCTCTTTCCTTCTATCACTAAAGTAGGTGCTTTCGCTCCTGAAAAATTATTATCTACCAAAGTCCATTTTGTATTGGCTACAGATTCTTGTTTAGAACCAATTTTAGAAATTGTAGCACACGAAATCACAGTTGTAGAAATCAAAAGTGCCCAAAATATTTTTTTCATATGAAGATATTTATTATTCAAATGTAAGAAAAAAGTCGAGATTTCTATTCTCATCTCGACTTAAATTTTTACTAAATTATCTTAATTCTGCGTTGAATTCTTTTTGGAAATTCTTAATCAGCGAGTTCATCACTTCTGTAATTTCTTTGTCTTCTAAGGTTTTTTCCTCGTTTAACAACTCGAAACTCATCGCGTAAGATTTCTTGCCTTCTGGTAAGTTTTTGCCTTCGTAAACATCAAATAGATTGATGTTTTTCAAGAATTTAGATTTATTTTTTCTCGCCGAAGCATATAAATCTGCATAATAAACATTTTTATCAACCAATAGCGCTAAATCTCTTCTAATTTTGTTGAATTTCGGAATATCTACGAATTTGAAATTATCTGTTTTTCTAAGCGCTTGACAAGTTTCTAATTCTATCTCTGCATAGAAGCAATCTTGGTCTATATCAAACTCTTTCAATAGTTTAGGAGATACTTTTCCTAATCTGGCAATAGTTTTTCCATTTGCTGTAATTTCTAAAGCATCACCGAATCTTTCATCTTCTAAAGATTTTTCTTCTGTAACTAGATTTAATCGGTCAAGAAGTACTTTCACATAAGCTTTTAGCATGTAAAAATCAGAGGCAGATTTTGGCATCAACCAGTTTTCTGCATACGTTCTACCAGTTGTAAGCAATGCTAATTGTTTTCTTTCCTCATATTTCTCGAACTTGTGATAAATTTTACCCAATTCGAAGAATTTGATGTCTGGATTTTTACGGTTGATATTGTAAACTGCATTTCCTAAAAGCCCTTCTAATAAAGATTTTCTCATAAAAGCTAAATCTCCACTCAAAGGATTTAAGAGTTTTACAGCATTGGTTTCGTCTTTTACGCTGGTTAATGAATTGTTCATCACTTCATTGAAACCATTGCTCTGAAGCGTTCTTGCCCAAGAATTTTCTAGTTCATCTTGGTCATTTACACTTAGTTTAACTGGAGTAAATGCTATTTTTTGAGGCGCATCTACTTTATTATATCCGTAAATTCTAAGAATTTCTTCTATCACGTCTATTTCTCTGGTCACATCTGCTCTGTAAGCCGGAACCGACAATTCTAAACCGTCTGGAATGTCATTAAGAACAGAAATTTCTAGAGATTTTAAAATTTCTTTTACTTTTTCTCTGTGAATTTTAATTCCTAAAATTTTATCGAGTTGAGAGTATCTAAAAATAACTTTAGTGTCTTCTATTTTTTTAGGATAAAATTCTAAAAGATTTCCTACTTTTTTACCACCTGAGATTTCTTCAATCATTTTGATGGCATGAGTAATTGTAGTTCTGGTATTGTTAGGGTCTACTCCACGTTCGAAACGGAAAGAAGCATCTGTATTTAAACCATGAGCTTTAGCCGCTTTTCTAATCGCTACTGGATTGAAATATGCAGACTCTAAGAAAATTGTGGTTGTAGATTCAGAAACGCCACTATCATTTCCTCCGAAAACCCCACCAATACACATTGGCTTGTTGTTTCCGTCTTTAATCATGATTTCTGAACCATTAAGCGTTCTTTCTACTCCATCAAGAGTTACAAACTTAGTTCCTGCATCATTTACGCCTACTTTTACTTTTTTACCAGCAATTTTATCTGCATCAAAAGCATGAAGTGGCTGACCAAAACCATGTAAAATATAATTGGTAATGTCTACTACATTATTAATTGGCGAAAGTCCGATGGCTTTTAATCTGTCTTTCAACCATTCTGGAGATTCTGAAATTTTTACATTTTCGATTACAGCACCAATATATCTTGGGCATAATGCTTCATCTTCTACTTCCAGTTCAAAACCATGTTCTCTTTCAGCACTCACTAAAGCTGTAGAAACTTTTTCGAATTCAGATTTTAAACCATTGGTTGAAAGAAAAGCATGTAAATCTCTTGCTACACCATAGTGAGACATCGCGTCTGTTCTGTTTGGTGTTAAGCCGATTTCGTAAACCTCATCATTGGTTAAATTAAAATATTTTGCAAAAGGTTCTCCTACTTGGTAGATTTCTTCGTCTAGAACCATAATTCCGCCGTGATCGTCTGAAAGTCCTAACTCATCTTCTGCACAAATCATTCCTTGAGATTTTTCTCCACGAATTTTTACTTCTTTCATTTCGAAAGCACTGCCGTCTTTTGCATAGATTTTAGTACCAATTACAGCAACAGGAACGGTTTGACCAGCAGCAACATTAGGAGCGCCACAAACAATTTCTAAAATTTGGCCACCACCAATATCTACAGTAGTTTTTTTGAGTTTATCTGCATTAGGATGTTGTTCGCAAGTCAAAACTTTACCTACTACGATTCCTTCTAAACTGCCTTTTACAGATTCAAATTTTTCTATTCCTTCTACTTCAAGACCAATATCGGTAAGAAAAGCACCAATTTTATCTGTTGCTAAATCTGTTTTGATAAAGTCTTTTAACCAATTGTTTGAGATTTTCATTTTTTAAAAAGATTTGAGATTTGAGATTTGAGATTTGAGATATCAAAAAACAAATAACTTTTATAAGTTTGCAAATATCGTGATTTTTTGAGAGATTAGGAAATTTTAGAATTGCAAATTAGGTTTCATCTAAAGCCAAATTATAATTCAATAAAAAAGTCGTCTCGAAATTTCGGACGACTCTATTGATATTTTAACTTTTTACTTTTGCCTTTTTACTTGGCTCTTGTAAAAATATTACATTCCAATTACTGGCATAGAAAGCATTAAGATGTGTTCGTTTTCATCTAGACCGTCAACTGGCTCTACAATTCCTGGACGGTTTGGTTGAGACATTTTCATCGTGATATCTTCTGAACCTAAAACAGATAACATTTCTGTTAAAAATTTAGAACTGAAACCAATGTTGATGTCTTCACCTTTATAATCACAAGGAATATTCATATCTGCTTTGTTTGCGTATTCTGTATCTTCTGCATGAAGATGTAACACATTACCAGAAAGCTTAAATCTAACTTGGTTAGTAGATTTGTTTGATAAAATACTTGCTCTTCTGATAGAACTTAACAATAAGTTTCTGTTTACCGTCAAAACATTCGGATTTTCTTTAGGAATTACTGCAGAATAATTAGGATATTTCCCGTCTATTAGTCTACAAATCCAAATATTTTCTCCGAAAGTGAATTTCGCCATATTTTCATTAAACTCGATGGTAACTTCGTCATTAGAATTTGACAAAATATTTTTGAAAATAGACAAAGGTTTCTTCGGCATGATAAATTCTACCGCTTCTTTATTGGTAACATCTGTTCTTTTATACACCACTAATCTGTGAGAATCCGTAGACACGAAATTGGTTTCTTTTTCTGTAAATTGGAAAAGAACTCCCGTCATCACAGGTCTTAGAGAATCGTTGCTTGTTGCAAACAAGGTATTGCTTAGCGCATCTGCAAGAACTCCAGAAGCTAGCGTAACTTTTTGTGACGCATCAAATTCTGGTAATTCTGGATAATCTTCTGCATTATCTAGCGCTACTTCGTAATTGTCTTTCTCGTCTAAAATTTCTAAAAGACCACCTTCACCAGACTCAGAATCTTTCACTGAAAAAGTAAGCGGTTGGTCTCCAAAAGTTTTAATTAAATCTTGAAAAATTTTTGCAGGAACAGCAATTTTGCCTTGATCATCAGATTTTACAGCAAGAGAAGTAATAAGTGTGGTTTCGCCATCAGAAGCAGTTATTTTTAGAATTTCATTTTCTAATTCAAAAAGAAAATTTTCTAAAATGGGTCTTGACTGCGAACTAGAAATTACACCACTTACCACGTTAAGAGCTTTCTGTAATTCGCCACTTGCAACTATAAATTTCATAAATTAAAAAATTATTAAGTATACAAAGATACAATTTTGATAATAATAGACAAAGTCGAAAATCATTAAATTTTATTCAGTTTTCAACATTGAGAGAATATTGACTTTTCTGTAGTCATTTATTTTATGGTCAAAGATATCAGCAGAGTAATAAGTGAGATTTACTTTTTTACCTACTAAATCTTGATATTTCTTTTCGAGTTCTATATTAGAATCTACATTAGAAATCCAATAAAATCTGGTTAAAATACCATTATCGCCTTTTAAATAAAAAATAACGAAGGTATCTTTTTCTATTTTGGTGATTTCACCATTCATAAATTCCGCTGAATTTACTTCTGTAGAAGATTCTTGAGCATATTCATCAGCAAAACCAGACTGGTCTACAAAATTGATAAAAGTATCTGCACATTCTGAAACCATGAGTATTCCCAATTTTTCGCCCAATTCTTCCATTTTAGACTCATTCGAAATATCTTTTGACAAATCAATACCATATTCTTTTTTGATTTGATCTTTGTAAGGAGTTGATGCTTTTATAAAGCACAAGCCTAATTGCATCTGCATCATTTCTTTAGATTTTTTCTCCAATTTTATTTCTCCAATGCATTTACAAGCATCTTGCGCTATTTTTTTCTTAAAATCTTCTTGAGAATAAGAGAACAATGAAAAGATGGAAAAGAAAAGAATAATAAGTTTTTTCATGGTTTTTAAAATGATTATTACTTTGGTAAAAGTAACGAAATTTTTCTTTTTTAATGGGCATTTTCTATAAAAAAATCCCGAAAAAAGATTTTTTCTCGGGATTTAACCATTATAATTTAAATTGATAGGTAAAACCTAAATGAAACCACGTTCCGGGCATTTCTACCAGAGAAGTTTCTGTGTATTTTACATTCGTAATGTTATTCACCAAAACGTAGATATTAAACTGTTTTGCATTGTAGTTTAATTTATTGTCTAATAGATTATAACTTCCTAGAGAAACCCTATCATTATGTCTGTAAATCAATTCATTCGAAAAATTTCCGAATTTATTTCTCAACTTCGCTACAAACTGATGCTTTAAATTGTCTAAAGAATATCTCGAAACAATGTTGCTGGCTAATCTTTGATTATCTATATACGTATAACCTACAGAAGTTCCAATCCATGAAGCGAACTGATAATCTGCTTCTAATTCTACACCTTTGGTTTCAATTTTTCCAATGTTTTGTGCAGTCCAAGGTGAAGTTGGCGTTGCTTTTTGCCAATCAATAGCGTTATCAGATTTTCTCCAAAACGCAGATGCTTTGAGCAAAGTTTTATTGGTTTTGAAAATATAACCAAACTCTCCTGTTAATGCTTCTTCGGCAACCAAATTCGCATTTCCTTGTTCAGAAGGACTTACGTAATACAAATCGGTGTAAGTAGGTATTCTATTCACTTTAGAAAAATTCCCGAAAAATTTAGAATTTCCGTTGGTAAAACTTGCATCAATTCCTGGATAAAAATAGGTTTTATCATTGCTAAAACTCGTGAAAGAAATTCCCGGAGTAATGTTTAATTTTTCATCAAAAAACGACAAATGATGCTCTAGAAAAGCATTGGTTACGGTTCTTTCTCTGCTTCCTAATCGGTTACTTTCTAGAAATTCTTTTCTAACATCTACTCCCAATCCTGTAATTCCGAGTTCTGATTTGTAATTTACATTCGCATCAATTCCTACATTATTCCCAATGTGCATATTTCTGTACGCTGCAGGATTATTTCTGATGAATAAATACATATCTTGTGTTCTTCTCCAATACAAACGCGTTGCAAAACCTAGATTTTCGTTCACATTTTTCTCTAGAGAAGCCGCCACTAAAGAAGTTTGCACTTCTTCATATTGATCTTTGAAAGCTGGCGAAGCATAAAAACCATTGGCTCCGAACTTTTTTTCTTGAATTCCAGCTTGAAATTTTACCTTTCCGTTTTCTATATCAAATTGATTTTGATACCAGATATTTTTAATTTTATAATCGGTATTGTATCGATAACCATCTGATTCTGTATTATTAACCTGAATAAAATTTCTAAATTTTTCGCCCCCGAAATTCGCAGCAACACCGAAACCATGCGTAGAAAAATCCCCAACTTCACCATTAATTGTTAGGTTGTTTTCTGCAGAAACTTTAGTTACAACATTTACTACACCAGCATAAGCTCCTTGTCCGTATCTTCTTGCAGCAGGACCTTTTAAGATTTCAATTTTTTCTACAGAAGCCAAATCAAACGGAAAATTCATGGTATTGTGACCAGTTTGCGCATCATTCATTCTCACGCCATTCACCAGAACCAAAACTTGTTCAAAAGAACTTCCTCTGAGAGAAATATCGGTCTGAACGCCATTTGCACCACGTTTTCTGATATCTGCACCCGTATAATAGGCAATTACTTCTTCAATGCTTTGAGCGGGACTATTCTGAATTTCAGATTTTGTAATAACTGTGATATTTACATTAGATTTTTTGAAAGGCATATTCACCAGTTTACCAGTTAATTCTACCTCATCAATTGTTCTTTCTTGCGCATGAACACTTACGAAAAGTGCCAACAGAGCTGCGCTTAAAATTGTTTTTTTCATATTTTAATTTTTCATAAAAAATCGGCCAAATTTATATGAAAAATTTAGAGTAAAAAAATTAAAATTCTTAAAATTTTTTACCAATAAAAAAGGACACAAAAAATATCTGCGTCCTTTATAGTTACTAGATAAATTCTCTAGCTATCTCATTTTCATCAAATGTGTAATTAGGTGATTAATGAATTTTTTCATAATTACTTTTTTTAATTACAATTTGAACTACAAATATTGCATTTTTTTTTGAATTTTCAAATTATTTCATGTTAAAGTTTACATGTTTTATCCATAATTCTCCTTTCAAAATTTGGTAATTTTTCCGTAATTTTGCTCTTCTTCAATTCATTATGACTACAACTCAAGAAATCGATATCAAAAAACATCTTTTCGTAAAAAACGCACATCTTAATAATCTCAAAAACATAGATGTACTGATTCCGAAAAACAAACTCATCGTGATTACTGGTGTTTCAGGAAGCGGAAAATCTTCGCTTGCTTTTGACACTATTTATGCGGAAGGACAGAGACGTTATGTAGAATCTTTGAGTTCTTACGCGCGACAGTTTCTTGGTAAATTAGAAAAACCAAAAATTGATGATATCAAAGGTTTAGCGCCTTCTATTGCCATTCAACAGAAGGTAATTTCTAGCAATCCTCGTTCTACTGTAGGAACTTCTACCGAAATTTATGATTATCTGAAATTGCTTTTTGCCAGAGTTGGCAGAACCTACTCTCCTATTTCTGGAGACGAAGTGAAAAAAGATTCGGTGACAGATGTGATCGATTATATCGAAAAAAATGAAGGGAAAACTTTTCTTCTGAGAGCGCCGCTTCTATTTGAAGTCAAAAAATTCAAAGAACAACTAAAAACACTGAAAGTTGCAGGTTTTACAAGATTAGAAATCAATGGAAACCTTGCGAATATTGAAGATTTAGAAAGTTTTGGTTTCGTTCCAGAAGAATCGATGGAAATTCATCTCGTGATTGACCGATTTTCTTATGATAATGATGAACATTTTCTTCAAAGATTGGCAGATTCTGTTCAGATGGCGTTTTATGAAGGTCACGGAACTTGTTCTTTAAAAGAAATTGAAACCGAAAACGTAAAAGAATTTTCAAATAAATTTGAACTCGATGGCATTACGTTTAACGAACCCAATGTTCATTTTTTTAGCTTTAATAATCCTTATGGCGCTTGTCCGGAATGTGAAGGTTACGGAAAAGTCATCGGCATAGATGAAGATTTGGTGATTCCTAATAAAAATTTATCCGTTTTTGAAGATGCAGTTGCTTCTTGGCGTGGTGAAACCATGAGCGAATGGAAAAGAGATTTCATCAAAAAAGCAAAAGATTTCCCTATTCATAAGCCTTATCATCAACTCACAAAAGAGCAGAAAAATTATCTTTGGAGAGGCGATAAAAACAAAAACTTCCCGAGCATTGATAACTTTTTCAAAATGTTGGAAGAAAATTTGTACAAAATTCAGTACAGAGTCTTGCTTTCCAGATACCGTGGAAAAACACTTTGTCCAACTTGTGAAGGAAAACGCCTTCGTCCAGAAACAGAATATGTGAAAATTGATGGTCATGACATTCAATCTTTGGTAGAAATTCCTTTGGACGAATTGTTACCATTGATGAAAAACCTGAAACTCAACCAACATGATGCGGAAATCGCCAAAAGATTAACCTACGAAATCAACACTCGTTTAGAATTTTTGAATAAAGTTGGTTTAGGATATTTGACTTTAAACAGAACTTCTAACACGCTTTCTGGTGGTGAATCACAGAGAATTAATCTCGCGACTTCGCTCGGAAGTTCTTTGGTGGGAAGTATTTATATCCTCGATGAACCAAGTATTGGTCTGCATTCTAGAGACACCGAAAATTTAATTGAAGTTCTTAAAAATCTTCGTGATTTAGGAAATACGGTGATTGTGGTAGAACACGATGAAGACGTGATGAAAGCAGCGGATTATATTATAGACATTGGTCCAGAAGCTGGATTTTTAGGCGGTGAATTGGTTTTTGCAGGAAATTTCAAGGAATTGAAAGATGCAGATACTTTGACCTCGAAATATTTAACGGGAAGATTAGAAATAGAAGTTCCAAAAACCAGAAGAAAACCGAAAGAATTCATCAAAATAAAAGGAGCTAGACAAAATAATCTTAAAAACATAGATGTAGATGTTCCATTGGAAGTTCTTACCGTAATTTCGGGAGTTTCTGGAAGTGGAAAATCTACTTTAATGAAAGAAATTTTGACGAATGCCATCCAAATTGAATTAGGAATGGGCGGTAAAAAAGCCGATTACGATTCGGTGGAATTTCCTAAAAAAGTGATTCAAAATATAGAACTCATCGACCAAAATCCAATCGGAAAATCGTCTCGTTCTAATCCTGTAACGTATCTCAAAGCTTACGATGACATCAGAGACCTTTTTGCGAAGCAAAAATCTGCAAAAGTTCAAGGTTTGAAACCTAAACATTTTTCTTTCAACGTAGATGGTGGAAGATGTGATGAATGCAAAGGAGAAGGTGTAATTACGGTTTCTATGCAGTTTATGGCAGATATTGAGTTGGAATGCGAACATTGCCATGGAACTCGTTTCAAAGATGAAATTCTGGAAGTAAAATATGATGAAAAAAATATTTCTGATATTTTACACATGACTGTAGATGAAGCACTTGAATTTTTCTCTGAAAACCACGAAGAAAAAATTGTGACAAAACTTAAACCTCTTCAAGATGTTGGTTTAGGATATTTGCAACTCGGTCAAAGTTCTTCTACGCTTTCTGGTGGTGAAGCTCAAAGGGTAAAACTGGCTTCGTTTTTGGTAAAAGGTTCGACTACAGAAAAAACGCTTTTTGTTTTCGATGAACCAAGTACAGGATTGCATTTTCATGATATTAATAAACTTTTGAAATCACTTCAGGCATTAATTGGTTTAGGACATTCTGTGATTGTCATTGAACATCAGCCAGATATTATTAAGTCTGCTGATTATATTATAGACATTGGTCCAGATGCAGGAAAACACGGTGGCGAAGTTGTCTTTGCAGGAACTCCAGAAGATCTAGCAAAAGATAAATTCTCTAGAACAGCGAAGTTTGTTGCTGAAAAATTGTAATAAAATGCCTATTCTTCCTTCCGAATATCAACCTAAAAAAATCTTCAGAAATGGAGATTTTTCTACGATTTACAGTGCTTTGTTTAGAAAAGTTACTGGTGTAACTCAACAAAGAGAAAGACTAGAACTTTCTGATGGCGATTTTCTGGATTTAGATTGGAGTTTTGCCCAAGAAAAAACTGACCGTTGTGTTATTTTATTTCATGGTTTAGAAGGCAGCGCACAAAGACATTATATGTTGGGAGCAGCCAAAATTTTCAATGAAAACGGCTTTGATTGTTGTGCTGTAAATCACAGAGATTGTTCCGGAGAAAGCAATAGAGTTCATTATTCTTACCATTCTGGAAGAACAGATGATGTGCAAGAAGTGATAGAAAAGGTGCTTTCTAAAAACTATGAAAAAGTCATTCTGAAAGGGTTTAGTCTTGGTGGAAATTTGTGTTTAAAATACGCTGGTGAAAACAGAAACATTTCTGAGAAAATAAAAGCGATTATCGCTATTTCTACACCTATCGATTTGAAAGGTTCTATGTACAAATTAACCTCGAGAAGAAATCTTGTGTATGCTAACAATTTCTTGAAAACCTTAAAAAAGAAAACACTAATCAAGTGCAAAAGATTTCCAGAATTTTTAACTGAATCAGAAATTCAAAATATTAAAAATTTAAAGGAATTTGATGATGTTTACACATCAAAGGTTAATGGTTTTAAAGATGCTTTTGATTATTATGAAAAATGCAGTTCCAAGCAGTTTTTAAAGAATATTAAAATTCCGACACTTCTTATCAATGCTAAAAATGATAGTTTTCTTTCTGAAAGTTGCTTTCCTAAAGAAGAAGCATTAGTCAACTCTTTCTTACATTTAGAGATTCCTGACTTTGGTGGACATGTAGGATTTATGGATCAAAACAATGCTTTTTACACTGAAAAAAGAGCATTAGAATTTGCACAGCAATATTTATAAACAAAAAAAATGTGCAGAACATGTGAATATTAACATTCCGTTAATATATTGATTTAGAATAATTTGTAATTTTAAATCAGAAAAATAAAAGTTATGCATTTTTCTGTATCCAATTCACTAGAAATCATCATTAAATTTGAGATAAAAATTTAAGGGAAGCATCGTCGGCTTCCCTTTTCTTTTGGCTTTAACTAAAAAAATGAGATGTCTTTATCTACTGAACCTGCTTCTAAAGAGTGGGTTCTTTTAATGTCATTTTAACACATGTTCTTTTCCTTGATGAAAAGAACCAAAAATCAAGACTTCACTTTCTTCGGCTAAAATCGAAAATAAAATTCTAAAATCCCTGAAACTCATTCGTCATTCTGACGAATTTCAAATAGCAGGAATTTTTTAACGAATTTTATTTTCAATTTTTTAACGCCTGCGAAACTGAGGTCAATGAAAAAAATCTTTTATTTTTATTTTCAACTGATAAAAATCAAAAAAAATGTCGGACTAAAGTCCGTCGGTATTGAAAATTTGTTTATATTTTTGAATGATATTTTGGCCTCATAGTTCAATGGATAGAATAGAAGTTTCCTAAACTTTAGATACAGGTTCGATTCCTGTTGAGGCTACTTTTTGAGTGGGAGAATGGTAGAATTGGGGAATCATAGAAAATAAAAATTCTTAAAAAATTACCTCTACAATTCTATCGCTCTCCCATTCTACAATTCTATAACTACTTTTTATCTACCACAATTCTCTCCTTGCGATTGGCTAGTTCCCAAGCGGTTGCAAAAACGAGTTGTGCTCTTTTTTGAAGTAATGTATAATCTATTTTCTCCGGATCATCTGTTGGTTGATGATAATCTTCGTGAATTCCGTCAAAGAAAAACGCTACAGGAATGCCGTGTTTCGCAAAATTATAATGGTCACTTCTGTAATATAATCTCATTGGGTCATTAGGATCATCATATTTATAATTGAGTTCTAGATTTTGAGTGGCTTTATTGGCTGCTACATTTATTTTTTTTAATTCAGTAGAAAGCATATCAGAACCGATGACGTAGACATAATTCTTGCCTTCGTTTTCTTTATCACTTCTACCAATCATGTCGATATTTAGGTTTGCCACAGTGTTCTTTAAATCAAATACTGGATTCTCTGAATAATATTTAGAACCCAATAAGCCGTGTTCTTCTCCTGTTACATGTAAGAAAAGAATGGAACGTTTCGGACCTTTTCCTGATTTCTTGGCTTGTTGGAATGCATCTGCGATTTCCATTACCGCAACTGTTCCACTTCCGTCGTCATCTGCTCCATTGTACACTACTCCATTATTGGTTCCAACGTGGTCATAATGTGCAGAAATCACGATGATTTCTTCTGGTTTTTCTGTCCCTTCTATAAATGCCAGTATGTTTTCTGAATCAGGAAGCTCACCTCTTCTGCTTTTTAGAGCTTCTTTTGGGACTTTTTGATAATAATTTCCCAATGCTTTTGGATAAGAAACGCCTAAGTTTTTATAGTAATCTATCATGTAAACGCCTGCTTTTTTTTGACCTTCAGAGCCGGTTTGTCTGCCTTCCATCTCGTCTGAAGCAATGACCATTAGGTTTTTCTTCAGTTCATCTGCCTTGATGGATTCATAGGCGGTTTTAAAAGCTTTTCCTTCGTAGGATAGGTTATTAGAAGCACAACTGTACAATACCAGTGATGCTACTATTGGAACAAAAATTCTTGTCAATTTCATCTTATCATAATTTTTAATGAAGTAAAAATAGTTTTTTTTTAGGAAATAAATACCAAAATCCCTTACAAAAGCTAAGATTAATCTTTGTTTTTCTGTATTTCTTAGTGATTTGATAATAGACTCTCCCCTTCTTTTGAGATGAAGAAGATATGTCATTAACATTCTTCATCAGTACCTTTACTATACTTCAACTATACTACAACTATACTATAACCTACTATGTGACATTACTCAAATTTGTTTGTTCCTTAGCTGAGACTTGTTGAAATGATATGGGTTGCGTGTAAAGTCGTAAAGTTGATGAGTCGTGAAGGCGTAAGTTGTGAGTTATGAATTATGAGTTATGAGTTTAGGATGAGGGATTTAGTTGATGGAGATTTTGGTAAAAAAGGAGGTTTTTCAAAGGGAAAAAAGATTATTTTTGAATAAACTATCAAAATGAAATTACCCATAAAACATCACGGAGCCGAAATTACCATCTTTTCTGAAATGACGGCACTTGCCCAACAATTTGGAGCGGTGAATCTGTCTCAAGGTTTTCCTGATGATGATATCGATGAGGCTTTGAAAAAATTTCTTGCGGAAGGAACGAATAAAAATTTTAATCAATACGCTCCTAGTTTTGGTTTTCCTGCGTTGATAGAGAACCTCATCACGTTTAATCATGCCAGAAAAAATCCGATAGATTTTACTGCTTCGGAAATTACGATTACACCAGGAGCGAGTTATGGAATTTACACCGCGCTTTCTGCGATTTTAGAAATTGGCGATGAAGTGATAGTGCTGGAACCAGCTTATGACAGCTAT
This sequence comes from Cloacibacterium normanense, assembly GCF_003860565.1. Classification (NCBI taxonomy): domain Bacteria; kingdom Pseudomonadati; phylum Bacteroidota; class Flavobacteriia; order Flavobacteriales; family Weeksellaceae; genus Cloacibacterium; species Cloacibacterium normanense. The sequence goes on along the minus strand of NZ_CP034157.1, from coordinate 758,140 downwards.
ATTCCCTCGATTGAAATGAATGGTGCAAAACCTGTTTTGGTTTCTTTGAATGAAGATTTTTTACCCGATTTTGAGAAAATAAAAGCAGCAATTACAGAAAAAACCAAAGCTATCCTCATCAATTCCCCACATAATCCTACGGGAAAAATTTGGAGAAAAGAAGATTTTGAAAAACTCTATAAACTCATTAAAGGCACCGAGATTATCGTTATCTCCGATGAAGTGTATGATTTGATTACCTTTGATAACGCTGAATTTTATAGTATTTTTCATCATGCGGAACTTAGACATAGGAGTTTTGCGATTTTTTCATTTGGGAAAATGTTTCATCTCACGGGTTGGAAAGTTGGGTATGTTTTGGCTTGTGAAGAATTGACCAAAGCTTTTAGAAAAGTGCATCAGTACATCAGTTTCAGTGTGAATACTCCTGCTCAATATGCTTTGGCGAAATATTTAGAGGTTTTTAATCCTGAAAAAAATCAACAGTATTTGCAGGAAAAAAGAGATTTCTTTTTAGCACAATTTAAAGATTTGCCTTTTACATTTAAGGAAAAATCAGAAGGAAGTTATTTCCAGATTGCCAGTTATGAGAACATTTCTGATTTACCTGATAAGGAGTTCTGCATTTGGCTCACGAAAGAGTACCATGTTGCAACGATACCGCTTTGTTCGTTTTACCAAGACCAAAGAAACACGGGAGTGATTAGATTCTGCTTCAGTAAAAGGCCTGAAACTATTTTGAAAGCTGCTGAAAATTTGAGAAGGTTAGTTTGAAAGACATGAGAGATTTTTGAGATTGAGGTATTTTTAAACGCAAAGGTTTTTATTATTGAATTGCTTTTTAAGTGAGCTAAGTTGGCGAAATTCATTCGCTCTGAAGCTTTATGGGAATTGTCATTTAAACAGACTTTTTTCTATCACAAAGTTCACGGAGAGCAGGTGAAATGATAGCGTTTTTGAGGGCTCTGAGGAACATCGGAGATGTTCTGGAAAGGTCACGAATTTTCGGTTGGCAGGTGTAGAAAAACTTTTTCCTTGATGAAGAGATTCTTCACTACTCTACGCTTCGTTCAGAATGACATGGTTCTGTTTTTTACTTGCGATTAGGAATCTGTTTCAGTGGGAAAATTATTTTTGAAACGCAAAGATTATTTATTATTCTTATGTTTTTAAGGAAGCAAAGTAGGAATTCGCTAGCGAATTGATGAAGCGTGTGTTTTAAACGGATTTATTTGTGGTGTGGCTTCGACAGGCTCAGCCACCGTGTATGAAAATTATTTTTATGCTCAGCCACCAAGTATGAAAATTATTTTTATGCTCTTTTGTTTTATTTTTTAAACGCAAAGGTTTTTATTATTGAATTGCTTTTTAAGTGAGCTAAGTTGGCGAAATTCATTCGCTCTGAAGCTTTATGGGAATTGTTATTTAAACAGACTTTTTTCTATCACAAAGTTCACGGAGAGCAGGTGAAATGATGGTGTTTTTGAGGGCTCTGAGGAACATTGGAGATTCTTCACTACTCTACGCTTCGTTCAGAATGACATGGTTCTGTTTTTTACTCACGATTAGGAATCTGTTTCAGTGGAAGAATTATTTTTGAAACGCAAAGATTATTTATTATTCTTATGTTTTTAAGGAAGCAAAGTAGGAATTCGCTAGCGAATTGACGAAGCGTGTGTTTTAAAATGTTTTTTCCGAACGTAGTTATTTGTGGTGTGGCTTCGACTACGCTCAGCCACCGTGTATGAAAATTATTTTTATGCTCTTTTGTTTTATTTTTTAAACGCAAAAGTTTTATTCTTTCATTACTTTTTTAAGTATGCTAAGTTGGCGAAATTCATTCGCTCTGAAGCGAGGTGGAAATTGTATATATTCTATCACAAAGTTCACGGAGATGTGGTGAAATGATGGCGTTTTTGAATGCTCTGAGGAACATTGGAACTCAAAGTCTGGAGACTTTGCGCAGCAAAGTGGGATTCGTTTGTAGTGGTGATTTTTTTGAATGTTCTTTTGGCTTGAACCAAAAGAACCAAAAATTCAAGTCTGGAAATCCTCAGCTAAAAATGAATAGTCTTTTCTAAAAACTCTGAAACTCACTCGGCAGAATGCCGAGCTTAAACAGCAGACTTTTTTTAACGAAAAGGCTATTCATTTTCTTAACGCTTGCGGTTTCCTAGGACATCTTGCAACACAATTCATAATTATGAGGCAGTTTTTACCTCCGTTTTACATTTTATTTAAAAACGTTTAATAAAATAATTTGTGGCAATAATTTTCTTTTTTCCAACCTTGACTCCCGATTCCGCATTCTATAACAAAAACAAAATCCTCAAATTGAAATCAATTTGAGGATTTTTTAAACAACGTAATAAAGCTATTTATTTGAAAACACTTACATTTCCTTGCTTGTCTGTGAGTCTTCCTGAATTTCCATCATCAGACAGTTCCCAAGCATAAAAACCATCTGTAAAAATAGGTTCACCTTTTGAATTTGTTCCTTTTGCCACCAATTTGTGTTCTTCTTCATCATTCTTTTTAAGGGTCATCGCAAGGTCGATTCCTTCGGCAAAATACGTTACCACTATTTTTTCTCCTTTATCATTGGTCAATGTTTTTGCCTCTTGTTTTAAAGAAACTTCTTTAGAATTTTTATCACTTATCACCGGCGAATTTTCTGTGGTCGATGATTCTTTGTTACAAGAAATCAAGAAAGCGAACATTGCCAAGATTATCCAATTATTTTTCATATTGATTTAATACTGTTTTTTGAAAGAAATGAGTCCACTATATGAGCAGTCATTATTTTTAAAAATAATCACAAAAATGCTCTTCTGTTTTACAGGTGCAAATTTGCTAATAAAAGTCATGTTTATCTTATGACTCAAGTCATAAATCCCAAGTGTTAAACAACATTAAATTTGTTATCAAATTAATATTAAAAATAAAAATATATGAAAAATTTGAAATTTCTAGTTCTTCCTATGATGGCTTTCGCGATGGTTTCCTGTGGTAATGACAAGCCTGCAGACGCTTCTGCATCTACCTCATCTACAGAAACATCTGCTACTACTACGGAAACTAGTGCATCATCTGAATCAGGACAATACGATCCGAAAAGAGGTTTAGGTAAATATGACGAAAGCAACGTAGATGTGAGCAAATTTGACGCTGCTATGGCTGCTGAAGGGAAGAAAGTAGCAGAGGTAAAATGTACTTCTTGTCATAAACCTACAGAAGAAAAATTAGTAGGTCCGGGATGGAAAGGAGTGACTACAAGACAAACTCCCCATTGGATTATGAACTTCATCAGCAATCCAGATCCTATGATTAGTGTAGACCCAGAATTACAAAAACAATTAGAAATTTGTTTAGTGAGAATGCCAAACCAAGGGCTTAATGAAACTGAAGCAAGACAAATTCTAGAGTACATGAGAGAAATCGACGGTGCAAAATAATTTAGATAGACTATAAAAATAAATATATGAAAATTATTCAGTTATTTGGTATTTCGGCCTTTGCTTCATTAGCATTTTTAGGCAGTTGTAAACCCAAAGGTACAGAAACCGCAGTAAGTGGTGACGCCGCAGAAAAAGTATATGTAGCTCCTGGAAAATATGATGAGGTATACAATTTCGTGAGTGGTGGTTTTAACGGACAAATGAACGTTTATGGTTTACCGAGCGGTAGATTATTGAAAGTAGTTCCTATTTTCTCTGTAAATCCAGAAAATGGGTATGGTTACAGTGAAGAAACTAAGCCTATGTTAGAAACTTCACACGGTTTTATTCCTTGGGATGACCAACACCACTTAGAATTATCTCAAACGAATGGTGAACAAGACGGAAGATGGATTTTTGCGAATGCGAATAACACTCCACGTGTGGCAAGAGTAAACCTTAAAACTTTCAGAACTGAGGAAATTATAGAATTGCCGAACTCTGCTGGTAACCACTCTTCTCCATTTATTACCGAAAATACAGAATATGTAGTGGCAGGTACTCGTTTTGCTGTTCCTACAGATGACATGAACGGAGACGTTCCTATTAATTCTTTCAAAGAAAACTTCAAAGGAGTGATTTCTTTCATCGGAGTTAATAAAGAAACTGGCGATATGAATTTATCATTCCAAATTGAAGCTCCGGGTGTAAACTTTGACCTTTCTCACGCTGGTAAAGGAAAATCTCACGGTTGGTTCTTCTTCTCTTGCTATAATTCAGAACAAGCGAATTCTTTATTAGAAGTTAATGCTTCTCAAAATGATAAAGACTTTATCATGGCGGTAAACTGGAAAAAAGCTGAAGAATATCTAAAAGCTGGTAAAGGTAGAAAAGTAAAAACGCAGTATGCTCACAATAAATTTGATGAAAAAACTCAAACTGCTACCTCTAAAATGGAGCAAGAAGTGACTGTACTTTCTGCTAAAGAATTAAAAGATATTTGCTATTTCATGCCAACTCCTAAATCACCTCACGGTTGTGACGTAGACCCAACTGGTGAATACATTGTAGGTTCTGGTAAATTAGCCGCTCTTATCCCAGTTCACAGCTTCAGCAAAATGCTTAAAGCGATTGAAAACAAAGAATTTGCAGGTGAATATGATGGTATTCCTATCTTAAAATATGAATCTACTCTATACGGTGAAGTTCAGAAACCAGGTTTAGGCCCATTACACACAGAATTTGACGGAAAAGGAAATGCTTATACTTCATTCTTCGTTTCTTCTGAAGTGGTGAAATGGGATATTAAAACATTAAAAGTTCTTGACAGACAACCAACTTTCTACTCAGTAGGTCACTTAATGGTAGTAGGTGGTGATACTAAAAAACCTTACGGTAAATATCTCGTTGCTTATAATAAAATTACAAAAGACAGATTCTTACCAACAGGTCCAGAATTAACCCAATCTGCACAGTTGTATGACATTAGTGGAGATAAGATGAAACTCTTATTAGACTTCCCTACTTTTGGTGAACCACACTATGCACAAGCTGTTCCAGCTTCTCTGATCAAAGACCAACAGGTGAAGTTCTACAACATTGCAGACAATAAACACCCTTATGCTACTAAAGGTGAAGCAGAATCTAAAGTGGTAAGACAAGGTAATAAAGTACATGTTTATATGACTTCTATCCGTTCTCACTTTGCTCCAGATAATATTGAAGGTATCAAAGTAGGTGATGAAGTTTACTTCCACGTGACCAACTTAGAACAAGACTGGGATGTACCGCATGGATTCGCTATCAAAGGCAATCAAAATGCTGAATTATTGATTATGCCAGGTGAAACTTCTACTCTAAAATGGGTTCCTAAAAAACCAGGAATGTACCCAATGTATTGTACAGACTTCTGTTCTGCATTACACCAAGAAATGCAAGGATACGTAAGAGTTTCTCCAGCAGGAAGCAATGTTCCTCTTACTTACAGCCTCAATAATAAAGCGGATAACGCTAAAAGCCCTGTGAAAACAGCAGTCACAAAATAAATTTCTAAAAGGGCGGTTTCTACTGCCCTTTTTTACTTCTGTAACAAAAGTTACACACTATAAGAACTTCTTATTACAATCTAAAAACAATGAAAAATAATTCATTATCCAAACTCTCTAAAATTTTGCTTATTACAAGCGGAATTGGATTAATCATCAGCATCTTCGTTCCTTTATGGGCCATTTATCTAGAAGCTCCACAATATCCAGAAGGATTGGGCATGTTTCTCCATGCCAACAAAATCACAGGAGACTACGAAATTATCAATGGACTGAACCATTACATCGGGATGAAAGAAATTCATCAGGAAGATTTTTGGGAATTTAAAATTTTACCATATGCGTTAGGATTCTTTGCCGCTTTGGCATTTCTCACCGTATTCCTCAACAATAAGAAATGGCTTTATTTCTTTGCCGCTTTATTTCTTATATTTGGAGTAGCTTTCATGGTAGATTTCTATCTTTGGGAGTACGATTACGGTCATAACCTTAATCCCAATGCAGCGATTGTAGTTCCGGGCATGAGTTACCAACCACCACTTTTCGGCTTTAAACAACTTCTGAACTTCGGTGCGTATTCTTATCCTGATATTGGTGGCTGGATTATGTTTGGTGTAGGAATTATCCTTGTTGTTTTATCTTATTTAGAAATAAAATCTTCTAATAAATAATGTAAAAATGAAAAATTTATTTAACATTCTAGGAATCATCTTTTTAGGTCTATTTTTTTCTTGTTCACCGAAAGGTCCAGAAAAAATAAACTTCGGGAAAGACCAGTGTGAACTTTGCAAAATGGGAATAGAAGACCCTAAATTCGCCACAGAACTTATTACAGAAAAAGGCAGAATCTATAAATTCGATGACCTAAACTGTATGCAAAGTTATGCCACCGAAAATGCTGAGCAGGTAGGGCAAGCCAAATTGTATGTGCCAGATTTTATTACCAATGAATTGTTCCCACTAGAAAAAGCAACCCTAATCACAGGTGGTGCCATAAAAAGCCCTATGAATGGTAATGTAGCTGCATTTATCGACAAAACCAAAGCCCAAGAAGAAGCTCAAAAATTAGGAGCGAGCTTCCTAGAACAATAAATTTCACTTTAACTTATAGCTTTTAGGCTTTGTGAAAAATCCGTATTTTCTATTGTAATTCATTATAAAAATGATTAATTTTTATGTTTTTGAAACGCAAAGTTTTTTTATTAAAAAATATAAAAACATTAAGCAAGCAAAGTTGGTATTCGCTAGCGAATTGATAAAGCGAACGCTTTAAACGAATTTATTCGTAAACTTTGCTCACTATAATAATATTGATATTATATTGCTTTGCGTTTAAAAAATCAATACCAATAGTTCATTTTAGTATTTTTAGCAAAGCCTATTTTTTTGAAACATTTTGAAAAATTTATCCAAAATATTATCTTTTTTCTTCCTCCTGAATTTTGTTTATCATTCAGCAAAAACGCTTGTGGTAGGTAAAAATCAAGCTTATAAAACCATTAACTCTGCTCTTGCTCAAGCTCAAAATGGCGATACGATTTTGGTGCAAAAAGGACATTACAGAGAAGGAAACATCAACATCCAAAAATCTATTGCCCTGATTGGAATCGGTAGACCTGTTTTGGACGGTCAAATGAAGTACGAAATTGTTTCTCTAAGAGCGAATAAAATTCTTTTGCAAGGTTTTAAAATCATCAATTCTGGGGAAGACGAAGTGAAAAACATAGGAGCTGTTCGATTATATGACAGTCAGTTTTCCACCATTAAAAATAATATTTTCGAGAACAATTACTTCGGGATAACCATACAGAGAGGGTATCAATGTTTGATTCAAAACAATAAAATCACCACCAATAGAGGAAAATCTCAAGAATTAATCGGTGATGGCGTTCACGTTTGGTCCAGTGCAGAAATCTGGATCAAAAACAATTATATTTCTGGTCACAAAGACGGCATTTACTTAGAAAAAGCCAACAACACCTTTGTTTTTAGAAATATTTCTGAAAAAAATAAACGTTATGGGTTGCACTTTATGTTCGCGCATAACAATGTCTACACCGGAAATATTTTTAAGAATAATGACGCTGGAGTTGCTGTAATGTACAGCCGAAATGTAGGCATGTACAAAAATAAATTCCTCGATAACTGGGGAGATGGCGTTTATGGACTTTTGCTCAAAGACCTTACGTTCAGTAAAATCAAAAACAATATTTTTAATAACAACACCGCTGCCATTTTTATGGATGGCACTTCTAAAGTTGACCTTAACAACAATCAATTTTCAAACAACGGTTGGGGTATAAAACTCAATGCCAATTGCATGGAAAACCGTCTCATGAAGAATAATTTCGAAAATAATACTTTCGATGTGAGCACGAGTGGAAGTCTTGTGATGAATATTTTTAAAAATAATCATTGGGACAAATACGAAGGTTATGATCTAGACAAAGACCAAATTGGCGATGTACCATTTCATCCCTTGAGTTTATACTCCGTGCTTTCTGAACAAAATCCTATGATTATGTTGTTGTACCGAGCTTTTTTCGTGGAGATATTAGATCGTTCCGAACGCTTAATTCCAAGTCTTACTCCTGAGAATTTTGTAGATGAGAAGCCGCAGATGAAAGCTAATGAAGTGATGTGATGATGGAGTGAAATGATGAATGGTGAATGGTGAATTGATGCACCGTTTTGTGATTTTAAAAATTATTTTTATAAAAAGTTATGATTGAAATAAAAAATTTAACCAAAAAATTCAATAAGTTCACTGCGCTTAATCAGGTGAATATTCGCTTTAATGATGGGCATTCTGTTGCACTCATTGGTCCCAATGGTTGCGGAAAAACCACCCTTATTAAATGTATTCTCGGATTAAATGTAGTAGAAGATGGCGATATTTTGGTCAATAATGAAAGCGTAAAAGAACATTATCTCTACCGAAAAAATATTGGTTACATGCCACAAATTGGTCGATATCCTGAAAATATGACCATCGCACAAACCATTCAGATGATTAAAGATACCCGAAAAGTCTCTGAAAACGAATTGGATACTGAACTTTTAGAAGCTTTCGAACTGGAAAGTATCTTCGACAAAAAAATGCGCACGCTTTCTGGCGGAACTACCCAAAAAGTAAGTGCTGTTTTGGCTTTTTTATTCAATCCTGGGATTATTATTTTAGATGAACCTACGGCAGGTTTAGACCCACTCGCTTCTGAAATTTTAAAAAATAAAATCATCAAAGAAAAAAACAAAGGAAAACTCATCATTATCACCTCTCACCTCTTGAGCGAATTGGATGATATCGTGAGTGAAATTGTTTTTATGAATGAAGGAAAAGTCATTGTTCACCAATCTGTAGAAGAATTAATGACCGAAAGAAAAACCGAAAAAATCTCAGAAAGTATCATCAGTATTTTAAAGGAAATGAAGCCATGAACAATATCGCAAAATTCATCTTTTTCGACATTTTAAAGAATAAAATCGTCTTGTTGTATACCCTACTCCTCTTTGTTATTTCATGGTCAGTATTGGGATTAGATAGCAATTATACCAAAGCTACGTTGAGTTTGCTCAATATCGTTTTATTGGTGGTTCCACTTGTGAGCATTATTTTTTCTACGATTTATGTGTATAACAGCAGTCAGTTTATAGAATTATTGCTCAGTCAACCCATTGCAAGAGGTAAAATTTGGTTGAATATTTTTATCGGACTTTCCTCTGCATTGATTCTGGCGTATTTACTTGGTTGTGGCGTTCCTATTTTGCTTTATTCTTCTATAGAAACAGGGTTTTCGCTTATTATCATTGGAGTAATGCTTTCGGTTATTTTCACGGCATTTGCTATGTTGTCTTCGATTGGAAGTAGAGACCGAGCTAAAGGAATAGGAATTTCGATTTTTGTATGGTTGTTTTTCGCTATAATTTATGACGGCATTTTATTGGTTCTCATGTTCCAATTTTCGGATTATCCCATTGAAGGAATCATGGCGACATTGGCAGCAATAAACCCTATTGGTCTTGCTCGAATTTTCGTGCTCTTGCAACTCAATATTTCAGCGATGCTCGGCTATTCTGGAGCAGTTTTTAAAGATATTTTTGGTTCAGGTGGCGGAATGGGAATTTCTATGGTGATTCTCTTTATTTGGATTGCAGTCCCTTTTCTGCTCTCTTATATCAAGTTTAATAAGAAAGATTTATAATTTTCATCATTTGTGTTTTTTTGTAAATCTTCCCTCTTTGGGAAGATTTTTTTTATATCAATTTAGCTCTTTTCAATTCTCTGATAAATCTCACGTTTTCAAGCCATTATTTTATGATTACAATCATAAAAGCATGACTGGGTTTGCTCGTAATTTTATTTAAAATTTTATAAAAATATGAAAAAGACATTTCTAATCCTTTCTTGTGTTGCTCTAGGACTTATCTCTTGCAACAAAACCGAGGCTACCACTGAAACCTCAACCTCTACAGAAACTGTAGCTGGTGGTCAAGAAGCTGTAGTAGACGAAGATTCTGCACCTACCATTGTTAAATTAGCGGCAGGAAATAAAGATCTTTCTACCCTTGTTACCGCAGTAGAAGCAGCGGGACTCACTACTTCTCTCAGTAATGCAGGTCCATTTACTGTTTTTGCGCCTGTAAATGCTGCTTTTGATAAATTACCTGCTGGAACAGTTGATGATTTATTAAAACCTGAAAACAACAGTAAATTGGGTGATATTTTAGGACACCACACTTATGTAGGAGTGATTAAAACAGAACAAATGACTGACGGTCAATCTTTAGGCATGGTAGACGGTAAAAATATTACTATTAAAATGGTGAATGGCAAACCTACCATCAATGGAACGGTTAATATTATTGCTACCGTTCCTGCCTCTAACGGAATTGTACACGTAGTAGATGGCGTTATTTTACCACAATAATTATTACTTAGGTTTTTCACAACAAAAGGCTTACTGATTTTTAGTAAGTCTTTTTTTTATAGCATCTTTTGCAATTTTTTTAACGCAAAGGTTTTTTATTATTCTTATATTTTTAAGGAAGCAAAGTTGGCGAAATTCATTCGCTATGAAGCTTTGTGGAAATTGTATATTTTCTATCACAAAGTTCTCGGAGATGTGGTGAAATGGTGGCGCTTTTGAGGACTCTGAGGAACATTGGAAATTGTGAAGACGTGAAGTTGAAATATTTTGCTTTTTGAAGAGATTCTTCACTATGCTGCGCTTCGTTCAGAATGACAAGGTTATGTTTTTTGCTCACGATTAGGAATCTGAATTATTTTTGAAACGCAAAGATTTTTTATAATTCTTATGTTTTTAAGAAAGCAAAGTGGGAATTCGCTAGCGAATTGATGAAGCGTGTGTATAAATTTATATATATATCAAGGGTCACAAATGAGCGAGATAGTTTAAAGTTTGGAATAATTGAAACCACTCAAAAGGATTCTTGCGGTTGCGGTGTTTATTCACAAAACTTCAAAAAAACATTCTGATATTTTCAAATATGAAAATTTGTACATATATTTGTACGAATAAAAGTACAAAAATGATTGTAACTAGCATTTCTGATTTCAGAAAAGACATCAAAAATTATTTAGATCGAGTGGCGAAGAATTTTGAAACTCTTATCATAAATCGTGGAAAAGATTCGGGGATTGTGGTTATTTCTCTTGAAGAATACAATTCTTTAATGGCTACCAATCACGAATTATCATCACGTATCAATGAAAAGCGATTAGATGCTGCCATTGAAAAACTTAACCAAGGCAATTCATTTGAAAAACCATTAATTGAAGAATAATGAAGTACATTTTCGTAGATGAATCTTGGGAAGATTATCTTTATTGGCAGAAAACAGACAAAAAGAAGCTAAAAAGAATTAATGAACTTCTAAAAGATATTGCGAGAAATCCGTTTGAAGGAATCGGAAAACCCGAACCTTTAAAACACAAATATTCTGGATTTTGGTCACGAAGAATTGATGAGGAACACCGATTAATCTATAAATACGAGGAAGAACAAATTTTAATTGCCAAATGCAGGTTCCATTATGACTAAAACGGCGTTTATTTTCTCTCCCTTTATTCAAATATTCTTTAAAACTCCTGAGTCATAAGACTTGGGATTTTTTTTATTTGGTTTCTTCTGAATTTTTTTTGAAACGCAAAGGTTTTAAACTTAAAACAATGTTATTAAGAGAGCAAAGTGGGAATTCGCTAGCGAATTGATGAAGCGTGTGTTTTAAAATGTTTTTTCTGAACGGATTTATTTGTGTTGTGGCTTCGACAGGTTCAGCCACAGAGATAAAAACTACAGTTTTCCAAATTCTAAAAACAACAAAAAGGCTTACTGAAATTCAGTGAGCCTTTTTTGGATTTATAAAAAAGTAAGGGGGTTTAATTGTTTTTTTCCTTTAAGGTGTTGAAGATGATTAGAATGGAGATTAAAATGAGTACAGAGATTCCGAATAAAAATTCATTGGCAAAAGGAATCGCTACATATTTTATCGAGAAAATGCCCATTAATCCCAATAAAAATTCATTTAGAAAAACGCTCAATAGAAAATATTTTAATCCAGCATTTAATCTTGGGCTAGTTTTAAAATTTTGAATGACTTGACTCAATAAAAAAGTCGCAACACACATCAATAAAATCAAGTGTAAATACGCAATTACCACGTTTCTAAAACCAAACGCAAATTGAGAAACCGCTGGAATGACAGAACCCAACTGCAATAAAATTTTCACCGCAAAAGCAAAGCCTACATAGATGAAAACAAATCTCTGTAAAGCATTGGTAGTGGTTTTTATCTTTGGCCATTGATTTTTTATCCATTTAAAAAACACAAAAGCGCCATGAGTTTGAGCAAGTGTTGCTAAAACAATGACTAGATAAATCCAAACAGGCAGTTTCAACCATAAAACCGATAAACCAAAGCCTACGAAACAACCTATAAACAACAACCAAAATATATTTCTGTTTTCTTTTGAACTGATCAGAATTCCTTTTTCTTTCAGGTGATAAAAGAGCAAACCTAAACATGAAAAAATAAAAAATCCGTTGTACTGAAAATGCAGATAAAAATAGGTAGACGCTAAATATAATTCCTGTACCACATTTTTACTCGCCATCATATAACTCAATGTAAAAACACCTAATGAAGACAATACGGCAAAGAAAAAAGCCGCTAAAAACCAAATTTTGGAGGTTTCCTGAAGGTTTTTAAGGTCTCTGTACAAGAAAAAATAGTACACAAAACTATTCAGCAAAGCGATGGTGGAAAAAATGATGGACAACCAATAATATCCTGCATAGAGAAAACTCAACAGCATTCCGTAAGAAGCGAAAAAATTAACCCCAATCAATATTTGGTATTTTTTCATCTGAATTTCTTCTACGGTTTTGCTTAGATATTGTGCTACTAAAATGTAAATGCAAGAAGTGATGAAGCCGTAAAAAGCAAAATGAGAATGCGCTTCTTGCAGATGTTTTTGTTCTACAAAAGGCAAAGAAAAGGCAATTTTATAGCGCATCAATACGCCTAAAATCGCAACGATTACAAAACTGAAAATAGAAAACTTAAGTAAGAATGCTTGATTTTTCATGCCCTAAAATTAGAGAAATTAAAACGCTCATTCTATGACTGTAATCACAGCGGCTAGAAATAAATTTTACCATTTCTGATTTCTAACTTGCCATCTCTTTCCATTTTTTTTACGGTTCTGATGATGGTTTCGGTTCTGAGACCCGTCATGTTCGAAAGTTCTTTTCGGGTGATGTTTATCAGAATTTTTTCTTCGCCACAGCTTTTTTGCTTTTTATAATCGCAGAGTTGGCTGAAAATTCTGTTCTCAGGATTCAGGAAAACAATATTTTTAATAGAATTGCTTTTGCTAATGGATTTTTCGGCAATAGACTTGGTAAATTCTATGAGTAAGTCTGGTTTTTGTTTCAGATAATTGAGGAAATTATCTTTGTTGATTTTGTAAACTTCTGCACATTCTGAAGTCACCACTACATTTCCCGGAAAAGGTCTCCCTAACAGAACCGCTGGCTCCCCGAAAAAACTTTGGTCAAACACTTTGTGTTGCAAAAATTCTTTACCTTCTTCGGTAAAGTGAAAGACAGAAAGTTCTCCTTTTACCAAATAATAAAACGAATGCGAATAATTTCCTTCGCTTTGGATAAGCTCATCTTTTTTGTATTTTTTTAACTCAGCATTTGTGTTAAAACTAAATTCTTGATCTATAATAAAACTCATCGCAAAAATATTTTACCTTCTGCAATTTACAAAATTTTAAATGACTTTACCATTGAATTCAAAAAAGACTAAACCCTCTCATTTTCAGCATAAAAAAGCGCTCAACATAGCATTGAACGCCTTTTTAACAAAAATTTCAAAACAATTTCTTATCTCCAACCGCCACCTAAAGCGCGGTATAATTCTACTCCTGCTTGTAATTTGGTATATTGAGCATTGGCAATGTTAATTTCGGCATTGAGTTTATTTACGTTGGCATTCAACACTTCTAAATAATTCGCCATTCCGTAATTCACCAATTCCTGAGAAAACTCTACCGATTTATCATACGCTGATAATTCTTTTTTCTTAAAAGCGATAAATTGGTCTTGAGCATTATACATTTTCAACGCATCCGAAACTTCATTACCTGCATTGAGAATCGTTTTTCTGAAATTTAGATAAGCTCTTTCCTGATTCGCAAGACTTACTTCGTAATTGGTTCTGATTTGTCTTTTGTTCAAAATCGGTTGAGCCAAACCTACCAAAACATTGGCAAAAACAGAATTGGCACTGAATAACTTGTCAATATCTACCGATTGTACTCCTGTACTTCCTGTGATTCTAAGACTAGGGTAAAATTGTGCTTTCGCAGCATTGGTGAGTTCAAAAGCATTGATGAGGTTAAATTCTGCCTGTTTTACATCAGGACGATTCGCCAAAAGTGCACTTGGATAACCTACATCTGTATTGAGTGCAAAATTCTGGGTACTGAGTGATGTTCTTTCGATTTCGTGAGAAGGTTCACCCATTAACAAAGAAATGGTATTTTCTAACATCTGAATTTGAACGTCTAAAGTCACCAAAGAAGCTTCTGCGTTATACACCAATGCTTCACTTTGTTGAACCGCCACTTCCGAAACAATTCCGGCTTCTTTTAATGCTTTGGTGGTTTCTAAATTCTTTTTGCGAATTTCTATGGTATTGCTGAAAATTTTCTTCTGTTCATCAAAAGCTAAGAGTTGATAATACGCTGTCGCAATAGAAGCCACCAAATTGCTTTTTACATTTTGATGCGCTGCAACAGAACTCAAATATGCTGCATATTGCGCTTTTTCTTGACCTTTTAGTTTTCCCCAAAGGTCGAGTTCCCAACCTAGATTTGCCGTAATATCAAATTGATTGATGTATCTTCTTTCTCCCACAATTTGTCCAAACTGCGTATTCAGCGAAGAAGTATTAAAAGAATAATCAGGTCCTACAGAAATGGTAGGTTGATACGCTGCTTTTGACTGTTTTAGATAGGCTTCTGCACTCGCAATATTTTGCAAAGCGATTCTTATGTCTAGATTATTTTCTAAAGCTTTGGCGATGTGATTTTGCAAAACAGCATCGGTAAAAATTTCTTTCCAAGAGAGATTTGCCATGCTTAGACTATCTTTTGGCAAAGCATCTGTTCTGAAAAGCTTTTCGTCTACCACATCGTTAGCTCTTTGGTAATTCTGTCTTGTGTGACAAGACACCACCAAAAAACTCACGAAAAATATAAGAATGATTTTATGGATTGTTATTTTCATAAACTACGTTTTTAAATTATTCAGACAGATTTATTTCCAGTTTTTTAGGCGGCGTGATTTTTTCTTGTAAATATTGGAAAATCACGAATAATACAGGAATTACCACCAATCCTAAAAATGTACCTATCAATAAACCTACGGCTGCTCCTGTTGCAATCGAACGGTTTCCTACGGCTCCAATTCCTGTTGCGAAAATCAGAGGCAATAAACCAAAAATAAACGCAAAAGAAGTCATTAAAATCGGTCTTAATCTCGCTTTAGCTGCATTGATAGCAGACATGACTAAGGTTTCACCGTGATGACGTCTTTGCACTGCAAATTCTACAATTAGAATGGCATTTTTCGCCAATAAACCTACCAACATGATTAAGGCAATCTGGAAGTAAATATTGTTTTCTAAGCCTGCTAATTTTTGACCTAAGAACGCTCCCATCACTCCTAATGGAAGGGAAATAATCACAATTAGCGGTAAGATATAACTTTCATATTGCGCTGCTAAAATGAAATACACAAATACCAAACTTAAGAGGAATATCAACAGTGTTTGAGAGCCAGAAGCTAATTCTTCTCTTGACAAACCTGTAAATTCTACTTCATAGTTTTGGTTGAGTGCACCATCTGCTACTTCCTGTACTGCTCTAATTGCGTCTCCGGTACTGTAACCCGGTGCATTAGACCCAGTAATTTTCACGGAAGTGAATAAGTTGTAACGGCTTACTGATTGCGGGCCATAAGCTTTTTCTAAGGTTACAAACTGAGAAATCGGCGCCATCACTCCAGATTTGGTTTTTACGTACAAGGCATTTAAACTTTCAGGAGATTTTCTGGCATCTGGTAAAGCTTGTACCATCACTCTAAACTGTTTTCCATATTTGGTAAAATCTGCCGCATAAATTCCACCGATGTAACCTTGCATGGTATTCAAAATATCTGTCACCGAAACGCCAGATTGCTCTGCAACTGGAACATTAATCGACATTTGATACTGAGGATACTTGGTGTTAAAAGAAGTCTGCGCAAATTCAATTTCGGGTCTTTCTATGAGTTTTCCGATGAATTCTTGCGTCACTTTGTCTAAATCTGCATAATCACCACCCGATTTATCCAATAAAACCGCTTCAAAACCTGCACTGCTTCCAAAACCTGGAACAGAAGGCGGTTGGAAAAACACTACTTTCGCATCTGGAACGGTAGCTGCCATTCCGAAGAGTTTTTTGGTGATGTTTTCTATTTTTTCGTCGTCACTGGTTCTTTCTTCAAAAGGTTTTAGTCTGATGAACGCCAAACCATTATTGCTTCCGTTTCCTGATAAGAAACCTCTTCCTGTAGAAATGGTTACGTTTTTCACTCCTGGAATTTGTAAGGCTTTTTGTTGAATTGCCTTCAATGCGTTATACGTTCTTTCCATGGAAGCCCCTGCTGGAAGTTGAACATCTGTAAAGATGATTCCGCGGTCTTCATTCGGAACGAAACCTTTTTTCATGGAAGCATTTGCCCACCATAAAATTCCCATGGTAATGGCAAAAATAATAACGGTCACTTTCTTGTGTCTAATGAGATACACAAATGCTCTCCCATAACGATCTGTAGATGCTTTGAAACCTGCATTAAATCTGTGGAAGAATTTTCCCATGGTGGTTTTTTCTTCGTATTCTTTATCATGATGTTGAGGTTTCAAAAATAAAGAACACAACACTGGACTCAATGTTAATGCGTTGATTGCTGAGATTAAAATCGCCACGATTAAGGTAATCCCAAACTGTTTATAGAACACACCTGTAGGTCCTTCAATAAAAGTCACGGGAATGAAAACGGCTGCCATTACCAAAGTAATCGAGATAATTGCTCCTGTAATTTCGTGCATGGCTTCTATGGTTGCTTTTTTGGCATCGCTGATGCCGTGTTCCATTTTGGCGTGTACTGCTTCTACTACTACGATGGCGTCATCTACCACAATACCAATCGCTAAAACCAAGGCAAAAAGCGTCAATAAATTCAAAGAATATCCCAGAAGATTCAGGAAGAAAAACGCTCCAATAATCGATACGGGAACTGCAATTGCCGGAATCAATGTAGAACGGAAATCTTGCAAGAAAATAAATACCACGATGAATACCAAGATAAACGCTTCAATTAAGGTATGGACTACTTTTTCGATAGAGGCATCCAGAAATTCATTGGTGTCAAAGTTCACCGTATAATGAATCCCTTCTGGGAAGTCGCTTTCGGCTGTTTTTAGATAAGCTTTGATGTCATTAATGATGTCTTGTGCATTAGAACCCGGCGTTTGGAAAATCCCCATACTGATGGCTGGAGAATTTCCGTTTTCCCCTCTTCCTGTATAAGATTGTGCGGCCAATTCTACTTTGGCCACATCTTTCAGCATGAGGTTTTGTCCGTTTCCTAAAGACTTAATGATGATATTATCATACTGTTCTTTGCTGTTGTATTTCCCAAC
Organism: Cloacibacterium normanense; assembly: GCF_003860565.1. NCBI lineage: Bacteria > Pseudomonadati > Bacteroidota > Flavobacteriia > Flavobacteriales > Weeksellaceae > Cloacibacterium > Cloacibacterium normanense. Next base: position 740,379 of record NZ_CP034157.1, on the reverse strand, counting down.
GTATTTGATGATGTATTCAAAAGAACTTCCACTGTTTTGACCGATAGAACCTGCTGCCGCTTCTCTACTCTGTTCGTTTATCGCTGCGGTAACATCTGTAGGATTCAATCCATAAGCAGCTAGTTTATTTGGGTCTAGCCAAATTCTCATGGAATAATTCTTCCCACCCATTACGTTAGCATCACCTACTCCATTAATCCTTTTAATGTTTGGAATGACATTGATATTCAAATAATTTTGAAGATAAACATCATCTATTTTTTTATTTTCTGAGTAAAAAGAGAGGTACATAAGCGCACTGGTCTGTTGTTTTTGTGTTACCACTCCAGAACGCGTTACTTCGCTTGGCAAAAGCGGTGTAGCTCTGGCTACTCTATTCTGCACGTTTACCGCAGCAATATCTGGGTTTACTCCTTGTTTAAAAAATATCTGAATGTTCGCCGAACCATCATTTCCTGCAGAAGAAGTAATATAACTCATTCCTTCTACCCCGTTGATTTGTTCTTCTAACGGCACTACTACACTTTTCATCACCGTTTCTGCATTGGCTCCTGTATAATTTGCCGATACGCTTACTGTAGGCGGTGCGATATCTGGATATTGAGTCACGGGTAAAGCCATCAATCCCAGCACCCCTAAAATAACGATGAGAATAGAAATTACGGTTGATAAAACCGGTCTGTTGATGAAATTCTTTATCATTAGAAAAGCGGTTTTATAGATTGTACAATACTATCAAATTTTGCAGGCTTCGGAATAATTGCCGTTCCTGGTTTTAGTCCGCCAATTCCTGCAGCTACTACTTTGTCACCTTTGTTTACACCAGATTTAATGATGACCATGTTATTAATTCTGTCCTGAACTTCAATAACTGTATTTTTAGCGGTATCTTTTTCTACTTTGAATAGGTAAACCATTCCTTGTTGCTCATAGGTAGCACTTTCTGGAACCACTAGAGTATTGTCATAGAATTTAGGAAATCTGATGGCTCCACTGTTTCCGTTGGTGAGTAATTTAGAAGGATTAGGAAAACCTACTCTGAACTGAATGGTTCCTGTAGCTGGATCAATCTGACCTGTTACCACTTCTATTCTTCCTTTTTCTGGATACATACTTCCATTGGCTAATTCCAGTTCTACGTTGGGTAGATTTTTGATTTTCTCAGGCACTGTAGCTCCGTAAGATTTTTCTAAGAAATCTAAATATTCTTTTTCATTCATTGAGAAATATGCATATACAGAACGGGTATCTGAAATGGTAGTCAATGGTGTAGCATCCGAAGGGCCAACTAAACTTCCAACTTTCAGTGGCAGTTTCCCTACAATTCCTGAAATAGGCGCTCTGATGATGGAATAATTGATATTCGCTTGTACTGATTTATAATTGGCAGATGCTTGTTGCTGAGAAGCCACTGCTTGTGACAATTGTGCTTGTGCTCTTGCTAAATTTGCTAAAGCCGTCTGCAATTGTACGTTGCTGATGATATTTTTTTCAACGAGAGGTTTTAATTTATTTACTTCTACTTGCGCAGCATTTACAGCTGCTCTCGCCGCAGAAACATTGGCTTGTGCCGCAGTAATTCCAGATTTTGCAGCATCTGCATTTTCGCTTAGCATGTTGGTCTCTAGTCTGAACAGCGGTTGACCAGCGGTTACATATTGGCCTTCATCTACTAAAACCTGAGTAATATATCCTTGAATTTTTGCACGAACATCATTATTTACCACTCCTTTTATCGCAGCAGGATAGACATCATATCCTGTTACGTTTCTGGTTTCTACACTGATTACGGGATAAGGTTTTGGTCCGTCTTTTTTCTCTTCTTGTTTTTTACAAGAAATGACCGATAGGAGTGATAAGATGAGGAGTAAAAAAATATTTTTCATATGATTCAATTTTTTCATAATTTATAATTTGTCTAATGTTTCCTGAATATTGGCAATGTTTTTTTCTAAAAGGGATTTATAAAGTGAGTATCGTTTTTCGTACTCGGTATTATTGACCTGAGTTCTTCTAAACTCACTTAATTGGTCTAAAATTTTGATTTCTCGTTTCATGCGCATGACAATTTCTTCGAATCTGATGTTGATAAAGCTTTCGTTGATGAGAAAATATCTCTTTCTTTCATCGATTTTATTGAGTGATTTGATGAGTTCTGCATTGAGCAAAAAATTAATGCTAGCAGATATTGAACTTTTGCTCGCACAGAAAGTTTCTACCAAATCATCAAAGCATAATCCTTTTCTTTCGAAGTCGAAAGCAAGGTAAGCGTAAATTTTTGCAGAAAGTGGTGGCATATCAAAGAGTTGACCATAGAAATCTACTAATTCTTGATATACTTGAGGCTCTATTTGTAGGCTATTTTTCATTTAGAAATGAATTGAGGCGCTAATTTACCAATTAGTTCGGAACAAAACGAACTAAAGTAGATAGATTTTGTCGATTTTATCATTTGTAAATGTTAAGTAATGGATATGATATTACACGCAGAATTGAAACAGTATTTAAATCTTTATAACAAAAAACGCTAACCTTTTTACAGTTAGCGTTTTCACTTATTACTGGTCACAGATTACAAATCCGCGACATCTGTGATACAACGATAGAGTAAGTCCAACCACTCTGACACGAGTGTTTTTTTTGCACTTTCTCTATCGTTGTATATAAAATTTTATATTGGTATTAAAACATAATAAAAAAATTTGTATACCAAATATCTATAAATGTTGCTAAATCAAATTAATCATTGAAAACTAAATCCTTAGATTATAATTTTAATAATCCTTTAGTTTCATTCTTATTCAATACAGGTATTATACTTATGGCATAACCACCACCAGCAACAGATACCTGCTCCAATTTTGATTTTTTAGTAACCACCACTTTGCGGATGTTATAAGCCTGCGTATTTTTCAGGTAATCCGCATCTTTTGCATCAGAATAAATGGTTGCGATATATTGTTTACCGGCATCTAAGAAATCCAGAGAAATTTTTGATGTAAATGGGGTATAACCGGCTACATTTCCTACAAACCATTTGTCAGAACCTTTAGCTTTTCTGGCAACGGTAATGTATTGTCCTGGTTCTGCTTCCAAGTATTTGCTCTCATCCCAATCTACCGCCACATCTTTGATAAATTGGAAAGCGTCCGCAAACTTCTCGTAATTTTCAGGGAAATCCGCTGCCATTTGTAATGGGCTGTACATCGTTACATATAATGCCAATTGGTTGGCGATAGTCGCATTAACGTGGGAACCATTGGTAACATCCATCTGGAAAATCCCGGGTGTGTAGTCCATAGGTCCACCAATTAATCTGGTAAAAGGCAAGATTGTTACGTGGTTCGGGTTGTTTCTGTCACCACCAAAAGCCTGATATTCTGTTCCTCTTGCAGCTTCGTTCCCGATAAGATTTGGATACGTTCTCGCTATACCTGTTGGGCGAACAGCTTCGTGAGCATTGACCATAATTTTATAGTCTGCTGCTTTTTCAATCGCATATTGATAATGATTATTAGTCCATTGGCTGTAATGCGTTTCACCAATCGGCAGAATGTTCCCTACATAACCACTTTTTACGGCATCATAACCGTATTTGTTCATCAGTTTGTAAGCTGCATCCATATGGCGTTCGTAGTTTCTGATAGATCCAGAAGTCTCGTGATGCATAATGAGCTTTACCCCTTTTGAATGGGCATAAGTATTAAGTGCAGCAATATCAAAGTCTGGATAAGGTGTTACGAAATCAAAAACATAATCTTTATCGTTCCCAAACCAATCTTCCCAGCCAGTATTCCAGCCCTCTACCAAAACAGCATCGAATCCGTTTTTCGCAGCGAAATCAATATATCGTCTCACATTAGAGTTATTAGCACCGTGTTTTCCATTTGGTTTAGCTTTGGCATAATCGGTGATTCCTAATTGTACAGAGGGAAACTCATCGGTATAAGCCCAACTGCTTTTGCCGGAAATCATTTCCCACCAAACTCCAACATATTTGGTTGGCTTAATCCACGATGTATCGGTGATTTTGCTAGGGTCATTCAGGTTATAAGTCATTCTAGATGCTAAGATCTTACGGGCATCATCGCTCACGATAATCGTTCTCCAAGGTGTGTGGCGTGGCGCTTGCATTTTACCTTTGTCGCCGTGAGAATCAGGTGTCAACCAGGATTCGAAAACCATATTTTTATCATCTAGATTCAAATGCATACAAGAATAATCAATCAAAGCCGCCTCGTGGATATTGATGTAGATTCCATCCACAGTTTTTATCATCAATGAAGTCTGAACACCAGTTGGCGAAAATGAGGTTTGAGAAGCATTCCCCTTTTGATAAGCTTTATCCATTAGTCCTCGGATTTCGGAGAGTTTGGATGTTGTATAATTGTATTCCTGAGTATCATAATCTCCTGGAATCCAATAGGCAGTATGGTCTCCTGTCATTGCAAACTGGGTTTTTTCTTCTTTAATGGTAAAATAAACCAGATTTTTCTGTTGTGGAAACTCATAACGGAATCCCAAACCGTCATCAAACAAACGGAAACGAACATCCACTAAGCGGTCTGTCCCTTTTTGCTTTAGACTGATTAAAATCTCGTTATAATGGTTTCTGATGCTTTTTTCCTCGCCCCAAACCGGCTTCCAGGTTTCATCAAAAGAGGCTGTTTTTGAGCCAACAACTTCAAAATTATTATTTAAAAAATTTCGGGGATCGTTGGCCTGAGCATCTTTGGTCGTCAACACAAATCCAAGTTTGCTGGGTTTTACAATCTCTTTTCCTTTATAATTTAACTGATAGGACGGATAGCCACCACTCTGAACAGAAAAATTCATAACGAATTTTCCGTTTGGCGACTGTAGTTTCTGAGCAAAAACAAGGCTTGTAAAACTTATTGCAATTAGCAGTAATAACTTCTTCATTTTCTATTAATTAATTATTTATTTTAATATTTATTTTCTTTCTTTGATCCGGTGTTTTCAATAGCAATTTTTTTCCGTTTTCATCCCAGCTCCATTGTTGTGAGAAATCATTATCGATATTTAATTTTTCTAACGGAACCAATGTTGCCGCATTTCCGTTGATGGAAACCGAAGTTGGTTTTTTATCCGTTAGGATGCTAAGTACAAAATTTCTTTTATCAGATTGATAAAAACCTTTATCCTCAGGTGAAATATCGATATTAAAACCACTGGAGACGGTGGTACAAACGATGTATGTTAATGAAAAAATACCTTTGAGATAATCCTGATTTTCGCCCTCATCTTCATACAATGTGAAACTTGCTTTTTCATCTTCATAATTGGGAAAAATATGGAATGTTACAGGATAATCTCTCTTCTCGCCAATATATTGCATAATGGGCATCATCGGAATAATCGATCCTTTTTTCACAAAAATCGGAATGGTATTGAGCGGTGCTTTGTAAGGCAATTTTTCGCCACCCAGATATTCGGTTTTTTTATCGTTAAAATCGATCCATTCACCTTCAGGAAGGTAAACTCGTTTTACACGTTCGCCTTTTTTGAGAACAGGAGCCACTAATAATTCTTCCCCAAAAATAAACTGATTATCGATTTTTGCTGCTTCCGCATCGTTAGGATATTCCATAAAAAGGCCTCTGGTAATTGGCAATCCGGTGTCGTGTGCCTTTCTGGAATAGGTATAAAGATATGGGAACAACTTGTATTTCAATTCTATCGCTGCTTTAGTATTTTTCTCTGCCACTTCGCCAAACATCCAAGGTTCTACGGCATTATCTCCTTCATGATGTGCTCTACTTAATGGACAAAATATACCAAACTGCATCCATCTTGTATAGAGTTCTGCCATTGCAGGATAATCTGTTATATCACCACAATAGCCAGAAATATCGGTTGTCCAGAACGGGATTCCTCCCAAACCTGCGGAAATACCAACGGCAACCTGATTTTCCATTTGCGCCCAGCCATCCAGAACATCACTTCCGCTTCCGCTATCATTAGTCCAGCCAAATGTATAACGCTGCAATCCGGCATAAGCTGAACGTGTCATCTGAAAAATACGCTGATTGGGATTTCTTTTTTCAAACTGCTCTTTTACCACTTTGTCCCAGGTCAAACCATAAATATTGTGAATTTCATCGTGCATCCCGATGCGGTGTTTCATATTCAGGCGGTCAGTATCTTCTTCGTTGCTCCACGCTGGTTCTCCCATATCTGTCCAGAAACCGCTGATTCCATCATCAATAGGTTTTTGTTGATATTTCCCCCACCAGTCGGCAACTTCGGGAATGGTAAAATCTACTACTCCACAATTCCCGCCCCACGGCCACGGCATATCGTAAGCCTTGTTGGTACGGACATCTTTCACAAAATACCCTAGCTTATCAGCTTCTGCCCACTGTTTATTATCCTTCTGAGAAACAACAGGATCTTGAGAAACAATCATTTTAAAACCATTATCCTTCAGTTTTTTGAGCATTGCTTTTGGATTGGTATAATTGCCTTTTCTCCATTCAAAATCTTGAAGGTTTTGAGTCCAACCGATGTCCTGATAAATAATATCAATCGGGATTTTTCTTTTACGAAATTCTGCCGCAACTTCTAATGCCTGATTCTCTTTTGTATAAAGTCCGCGACTTTGTGCAAAACCCAAAGCCCATTTTGGAGGCATAATCGGCTGCCCAGTCAGTGCAATGTATTGTTGCTGAATCTCTTTGTAATCTTTTCCATAAATAAAATAATAGACAAATGCGCCATCTGGAGCTTCGAATGAGTAAAAATCTGACGATTCAGTTCCAAACTTGAATTCAGTTTTATAAGTATTATCCAGAAAAATTCCATAACGGTAACTGCTCATAAAAAACGGAATACTCTTTGCAATCGGGTCTTCGGTAACGCTATAACAAGGGCGATCACTATTCCACATTTTGTAATTTTTTCCTCTGCGGTTAAGCGTTCCAGTTTTTTCACCTAATCCGAAAAACTGCTCATCACTCCGAAGAACCTTGCAGGCTTTTACACCTTTGGCATCGGAAACGTGCCCTTGGTCTTTGAAATCGCTGTAAATCAGTTTCTGATACTTATCAAAAATCTGAATCTGCATTGGATTTTTATTGATCCGTATACGAAGTTTTGAGGTAAAAATTTCGTATGCTGAGGATTCTTCATTAACACCGATATCTCCAATATTTTCAAGTTTCTCATTAACCACAGCAAAAGAAGGATTGGTTCGAGTTAATTTCCCTGATTTATCGAACCATATTTTTATAACAGAATTGCTATTCATTGTCAAAGAAAGTTTAGAACCATCCTTGCCATTGAATGTCACCTGGTTTCCTTTCTTGGTATAAGATGTACATTCGGTTGCAAATAGCATTTTTGAAGAGAACAACGATATTATAAGTATATAAAATAACCTTTTGTTCATGATTTAATTTTCAAAATGATTATTATCAAAATTTTAATTTAAAAAAATCACATGGCTAAGATAGCCATGCGATAAAGTGTGAAAAACTACTTAATTTCAAGCGAATTAGTATCTAAATTTAAGGTTATAGTATAGGTACCAGAAGCTGAAACTTTCCATTTATTATCATCTCCTTGACAATTATCTCTTAATTTAAAAGCTGTATTTGCAATAGTCTGATTAGCTGTTTCGGCTATTATCTCAGTTCCATCACACCAATTGGAATTGAATTTAGTAAACTTAAATTCTCCAGGATTGAGTTGACCTGTCCAAGTATAAACGCTACCATTTTTCTGCATAGGAGTAAGACTTCCCATATTCCAGCCGTTAGGAGTAGCATCACCAATCAAATAGATATTTACAGGCTCAAATTTTATACTATTACTAGCAGTATTAAGCGTTATTTTATATCTGCCTGCACTTGCTGATGTAACTTTCCATTTGTTATCATTTGTACAGCCTGAGTTTTGCTCTACACCTGTAGCAGATAAATCCTGATTATCTACCAAAGGACGATACCATTCACCACACCAATCACCTTTTGTACCAGTCAAAAGTTTAAAATTTCCTTCATTAAGGCTACATTCTAAAGTAAAAATAAAAGGGTTTGTAAGATCTTGTTTGAAAGCAACTGGATTATTAACATCCCATCCGCTTGGGGATGCATCACCTACAATCCAAATATCATTAAACTGGGGACCACTCATTTTTTCAATTTTAATGCTTTGTGTAATTAGATTTACTGTAATTTTATATAAACTCGCATTATCAATTGTCCATTGTAAATCTACCCCATTTCCGCCTTCATTGTAAATTATTTTGGTATCATCATTTGCATCTTTATTATAAAAATCTTGACACCAACAGCTATTTTGATTTACTGCAAATTTAAAATTCCCTTGCTTTAGTTGTCCGTAGTAGGTAAATTCCGCAGGATTACTAGAACTCCTCGTAAGTGCTGTTGCTTTGGTGATATCCCAACCATTTGGAGTTGCATCACCCACTATATATAAAGTATTTGTAAAAGGTTTAAAAGGAGTAAGTGTAAAATCTGTAATAGCAGTCTGCGGTTCTACAGAAGTATCTCCGAAAGTAGCTGTAATTCTAACCTGCATTATAATAGATTTATCTGGATTTGCGCCAAATTTATTTATCAATAATGAATTAAGATCACCTATAAGAAGATCATAAGAATAAATATTTTTGCCAATTTCAAAAGTTTGAGGATTTGAAAAATTATTTTCTTTTTTATCTAACTCAAGTTTATATGTAATGGCAGAGTTAGTTCCTTGATTATTGCCTGCAGTCCAGCTAAATGTAAATTTAGAATTGTACATATTGGGCAAAAGTTTTGTTATTTCTGAGGTTTTTACAGATAGTTCACTTGTTTCAAAATTTTCTTGATTAAGTTCTTCTCTACATGCTATAATACCCAACAACAACATAGGAATAATCCAAAAAATTGATTTTTTCCAGTTTTTTATATGATTGATTGTTTTCATAATAGTGTTTTTTAATATCCAGGATTTTGAGTAAGGTTAGGGTTTCTGTCTCTTTCTATCTGAGGAATAGGAAGAAGAAGGTGCTTAGTTGATGCATTAGTTTTTCCTATAGAGTGAAGAAAATTCAATCCGTACTGACCATCATTTACACGAATTAGATCAAACCATCTTTGTCCCTCAAATGCCAATTCCATTCTTCTTTCATGCAATACTTTATCACGAAAAGCAGTTTGTGAAAGTCCTGACGTTACAGCTGCTAAACCAGCTCTTCCTCTCACCAAATTCAATGGAACGATTGCAAGTGAAGTTTGCCCTAGTTCGTTAAGAGCTTCTGCTTTCATCAATAAAACTTCCGAATATCTCATAATTGGAAAATTAAGAGGACTATTATCATATGAAGGAAAAGCTGATAAAGGCACTAAAAATTTTTTAACATTATATCCTGTAAGAGAATAATTGGCTTTGTATTCTTTGCCGTCATAATTTGGGCAACCTTCGTAGAAAATAGTTTTTTCTTTTCTCTTATCTCCTGCTTCATAACTATTTACAAATTCTTGGGTAGGCTGATTCCAGCCCCAACCTCCAGCGACAAAATTAGCGCCGCGTGGTCCCATAAAGGTACTTGTCCAAGAAGCTTGATTCTCGTTACTCCAAAAATCATAACCACCATCAGAAGCATATTGTACCTCGAAAAGAGACTCTACAGAGTTTTCTTTATTTATATTGAAATTATCAGAATAGTCTGTATTTAATGCATATCCCATACCTTCTAGCTGTGTTGTAAGGTCTACTACCTTTTGCCATTGCCCTAGTGTGAGATATACTTTTGCTAATGCCCCAATAGCAGCACCTTTAGTAGCTCTGCCTTTATCACTATCGCCATATTGCTGTTTGGTAGGCAAAAATTGAATTGCCTTTTCTAAATCTGAAATAATTAATTTATAAATTTCCGTTTTAGGAGCTCTTGCTGGATACAAATCTCCATTTACGTCTTGTGGTTCAGTTACCAAGGGAACATCACCAAAAAACCTTACTAGAATAAAGTAATAATGAGCGCGCAAAAAATAGGCTTGACCTAAACATCTGTTTTTAATGGTTTCATCAATATTAAGTGCAGGTGCGGTTTTAATAATTATATTTGAAGAAAGAATACCTGGCCAAGGACCTCTCCATAGGTCTAAAACACCTTGATTATCTGTACTTGTAACAAAATTGGAAAGTTGTGTAGTTTCCAACCCATCATCTCCACCACCAGCTCCTACAATACTGTTGCCTGCAAAAATATCACTGGTCCACATTCTCATGTTATAAAGCTTCGGGCGTTGTAATGGTTGATAAGCACCATTAACTAAAGTGATAAGTTCTTCTCCTGTCTTAGGATAATTACCTGTATTAATAGTATCTGGCTGTGTTTTATCTAGAAAATCATCACTACAATTTACCATAGTAAGTGTAAGTAATGCATATAATGCAATTTTTATCTTTTTCATTGTAATTATTATTTAAAATCCTATATTTAAACCTAAAGAAACTGTTCTTGTAATAGGATAAGTCCCATTATCTATCCCATTTACTGGAACTTCGGGGTCAAAACCCGAATATTTCGTCCAAGTGACAAGGTTTTGTGCCGAAACAAATATTTTAACAGAATTAAAATTTTGTCCGAATACGGCTTTTGGAAGTGTATAACTTAGATTAATATTTTTAATTTTAAGGTATGAACCATCTTCTATATATCTGTCACTCACTCTTGAGTTCTGGTTAGGATCACCATAAATTGCTCTCGGAATATTGTTACTTGTTCCCTCGCCTGTCCATCTGCCTAGAACTGCTGTACTTTGGTTTTGAATAATAGACATTGCCTCTGTGTACATTCTGTTGGCATTGAAAATATCATTACCATAGCTTCCTTGTAAGAATATAGTTAAATCAAAATTCTTATAATTGAAGGTATTGTTTAAAGAGAAGGTAAATTTTGGGTTAGGATTTCCAATTACTGTACGATCTTTATCATTGATAACACCGTCATTATTAAGATCTTTAAATCTAATATCTCCTGGTGCAGTACTGGTAGCTGAATTTGATCCAGGCATCTGAACGGCATGACGATCTACCTCATCTTGATTCTGAAATATACCATCAGTAATATATCCGTAGAAAACATTTACAGGATACCCCTCCTTAATGAGACCTATGGCACTATTAAAACCTCCACTTGCCGTAATGATAGGAGTATCACTATTAATATTTACTACATTATTCTTATTATATGAAAAAACAGCATCTGAAGACCACTTAAAATCATTTTTGATGATATTTTTAGTAGATAAAGTAACTTCAAAACCTTTATTTTGAATTTTACCGGCATTGATCGAAGGTACGTAAACATCAGAATATCCGGAAGTTACGGGAACAGACATTGGAACCAGCATATCATTAGTATTTTTAACATAGCCATCTACAATTAAACTGATTCTATTATTGAAAAGATCCAAATCAAAACCAGCATTATATTGCTCCTGCCCTTCCCACTTAACATTTGGGTTTGGTAAAACAGTGGGTAAAACAGCACTTACATAAGAATTATTAAAATTGTACAGATAGGTATTATAAGAAGAAGAAAAAGAATAGTTACCGATCTCTTGATTTCCTGTAATACCATAACCTAGCCTTAGTTTTAGATTATTAATTACATTAGAATTTTTTAAGAAATTTTCATTAGAAATTCTCCAAGCCAAAGCAGCAGAAGGAAACCAACCCCATCTATTATCCATCCCGAATCTAGAAGATCCATCTCTACGTATAGTAGCCGTTACATAGTATTTATTTGCAAAATTATAGTTCACACGTCCCAAGTATGACATAATTGCCCATTCTGAAGCATTCCCGTGTTGTACAGGTTGTAAAATACCATTATCAATTTGCTGTGTATTATCGCTAGCAAATTTTTGAACCGATGCACTCAAATAATTGTATTTATTATTTTGCGCACTGCTTCCAACTACCGCATTGATGTGATGCTTACCAATTGTCTTGTCATAAGTAAGAGTATTGTCCCAAAGCAAAGTTATACTTCTATTAGAACCTTCAAATAAATAAGAATTTTCTTGGGATTTTACTCCCCAACTGTATTTAGGAGACCAAGTCCTATTATACCAAATATTGGTTTCAATACCGCCTAAGGATTTGAATTTTAAATCCTTAATAATTTCTGCTTCTGCATAAATATTTCCTTGGATATTATAACCTTTGGTAGAGTTTTCAACAATTGTAGCCTTACCAATAGGATTATCTATATCTCCGTACAATAATGGATTACTTCCTGGTCCTGCCCAATTACCATTAGCATCATAAATTGGTCTTGTAGGAAGAGAAAGAATAGTTCCTTTGATGTCATAAGAGCCATTTTTCTTAATATCGTGTTGTAATTTTACACTATTTCCTACCTTAAGGAAAGATTTTAGCTTTGTATCCCCGTTTATCTGAACAATATAACGGTCATAATTGGTATTAAGAACAACACCCTTCTGATTAAAATAACTAGTAGAAACATATAGATTACTTTTCTCTGACCTATCACCATAAGAAAGTGAATAACTAGAAAGAATAGATGGATTAAAAAGTGCTCCTAACCAATTGGTACCAGCACCTAGAGAAGATGGATTTGCAAACTCAGGATTTGGCGTCAAACCGCCATTTGCAAGCATTTCATTATTAAGTTGTGCATACTGCGAAGCATCCAAAACCTTAATCATATTACTCACACTCTGAACTCCAGTAAAAGTATCAAAATTAAGAATACCACCTTTCGCACCTCTTTTGGTAGTAATCATTACAACACCATTAGCACCTCTAGAACCATAAATTGCGGTAGAAGAAGCGTCTTTAAGAATGTTAATAGATTCTACATCACTCATATTAATCTGATTAAGGCCTCCATTTAAAGGCATCCCATCTACCACAATCAATGGATTGTTATTCTGTATAGTTCCAGTTCCACGAATTCGGAAAGTAACGTTACTACCAGGTTCTCCTGAGTTAATAACAGTTACCCCTGATGCACGTCCTTGAATTGCTTGCCCAATATCGGCAACTGGTTGATTCCCTGTTTTGTTAAGATTAATTAAAGAAACTGATCCTGTTAAATCTTTTGCTTTTGCTTTTCCATAGCCAATTACTACTACCTCTTCTATTGTCTTTTCTTTCAATGTATCAGATTTCTGTGCATATAGGCTTCCAGAAAGATATAAAGCAGCAATTGCAATTGTACTACTCAAATAGTTTAGTTTCATTTATGAGAGATTTTTATTTTATAATTAATTTTTGCCCCACGATTTGATTACCGAAATAAACATTCAGTATATAATTTCCTCTTGCAATACCTGAAATATTGATATCGCATTTTGTGCAAATAGTATTTTCAGATTTTATCATCCTCCCACTCATATCATAAATTTCATATCTTTTTACTGCATCTTTTTCAGACAAAATAAAAAAGCTGTTTTCTGCTGGATTAGGATATATCTGCACCCCTTTCTTTAATATGTCATTAACAGAAAGAGTACTAGCATCATAAATTTTATAATACAAAGTCATATCATTGAATTTAATATTATAGTTACCCGCAGTTTCAATATTAAATTTGATATTTGCACCACCACCAGTAGTTAACTTGGCAAAACCAGAAAGGCCATTTTCATCTCCCCAATCATTTCCTGACCAATCAGATGTATTAGCAAATTTTAGCTCGTAATTCCCAACTAAAAAAGGTATATTATTTTTAGTCCATTCATCATTTTGAAGAGTCATCTGCTGAAGTCCCCAATTATTAAAACTACCACCTACATACATATTAAGCTGATGATTCGGCGTAAATGTAATATTATATTGTAGGGTAATATCATTAAAATCTATGGTATAAGTTCCTGGATTTGTTATGGTAAAAACGATATTAGCCCCTCCTCCTGTTGTTTGTTGAGCCGTTCCATTTAATCCATTAGAATTACCCCAATCCTGACCAGTGAAGTTGTTTGTGTTCGCAAATTTTAATTCATAATCTCCCGCCAAAAACACTTGGTTCTTTAATTTCCAGATACCATTTTCAGAAGTCATTTGCTTAAGATTCCAATTATTAAAAGAACCACCTACATACATTTGGGAATAATGGCCACCAGATACATTGAAACTCTGTAATTGTGGAAATGCAGCACAATATCCATTACCTCCTGATTGTTTTGCTTGCACATAAACAATACCATTAATTCCAGTTAGTTCGATTTGATTATTTACAATTTTCGCAGGTCCTGAAGTAACTTCGTAGATTATAGGCAGACCGGCGGAAGATGTCGCTGATGGAGAAAAAGGAGAATCGTTTGCATCTTTATTCTGAATTGTTGGGAAAGTAATTGTTTGGCTATTACATGATTCTGAAGAATTTTTTGTTAACTTTAAGACAACACATCCGTGCGGAGGTACTGTTAGAGAAATATTACTCATCTTACCCAAATTAGAGTGCTGCCAAAGATCTCTTACCATCACTTGTCCAGAAACACCTAGCTGATTGAGAAAATCCATAGAACGTACTTGTGGCGTATTTTCTCTATTAAAAAAACCAATAATCCAATCTCCATTACTCAATTGCCCTCTCCATATTTGGCTATTAGAATTGGTTGGATCATTGCTTAATGGTTTTCCTACAAATTTTGCAGTATTCAGTTCTAATAATTCTGTATTTTGGTATAACCAAAGGTCATTCCCGATGGTATCATATTGATCGGCAATTGTAACAGGACCCCCAGCTAGAATATTCAATGAGATTACACTTCGTTTTTCTGTATCGTTCGCAAAAGTATTGATTCTAAGAAAGTCTCCATCTAATTGTACTTTATTACTTCCCGTTACCTGAGACCAATAGATAAATCCATCAAATGCATTGGCATATTGTGACCAAGTAGTATAACGATGACCTCTGTCTTTATCACTAAATTTATACCAAGTACCTTCGCCTGCATCCTCATTAATTCTAAAAAGATGACCATATTGTTTTTCTAATTCTGCTGTATTAAAAAGATTCGGCATTACTAAACTCAAATATACCCCGTTTGCATCACAGGCTTCACGCATCCATCTTAAAGCTTTTTCATATTGAGCTTTTGTTCTTTGTGGGCCTACTGTTCCTAGATTTCTGTCATATCCAGACTCAAACCAAGAAAGAAAATCTACACGCAAATATTTAATGCCCATATCAGCATAATATTTTACATATCCTTTTACATATTCTTCAGCTCCTTGTCTATCCACCTGCACCCATTTGAACCATAATGAATTTTCATTGGCATCAAGAAGAGATGAAACGTTAATATTAGTTCCTACAATTTTCTTGTTAGTATCATTAGCATCCACATGTAACCAAAGAGGGTTTTCATACATTCCAAGCGTCATACCTTTACTCTGTAGATATTGTGACCACCATGCATAATCATGCTGCCAATGAGATGAATGACTTTTCCTGTAGCCATTTTCATTAATTTGACTTGTATCACCCCATCCGTCCATACAAACCATATTATATCCATAAGATTTTAGGTTTTGCTCTAGCCAATTAATGTTATCAGATAAAGCTTGTTCACTAAGATAATTATCCTGAACACCTGCCATTTCTCTCGTAATATGATATTCATAAGGATTCCAATAGAGAGGTGCTTTGTAAGGATTTTGAGATTTGTAAGAATGATTAGCTGAAAATAAAAAAAGAATAATACAACTAATGATTTTAAAAATATAATGATTTCTCATAATGTGAAAGAATTAGTTTTAGATTGTTAAAATAGTATTAACATCTGTTAATTTTATGTTGCTAATTTATTCCCCTTAAAGCAAGAAAAAAGCTCACAATTTAGAATTGTAAGCCTTAGGTAAATAATTTATAAAAAAAAATAAATAAAAATACTGAAAATCAATTACTTAAAAAATAAACCTTTATATAAAAAAGTAAACACTATGATGTAATAATAGACCCTATTTGCATAATTTTAGCTTCAAATTCATCATTTTCAATCACCGATTTAGCCTTTACCTTACTCCTATAATTGTAAATTGTTCGTAAAGAATATCTTAAAAACTCTGAGATTTGATTCGTATCATTAATACCAAGTCTAATGAGTGCAAAAATTCTAAGCTCTGTATTAAGAGTTCCCTCTTTTAAGTTATACACATCTTCTTTTCTTAAAAGCTTGTTTACTTCATTTACAAAATTTGGATATATTCTTAAAAATGCTTGGTCAAAATTATGATATAATTCATTCAAATCCATTTCCTCATTTTTTTTATCATTAACCATTGCTGATAATTTATCTAACTGACCTGTGGATAATCTAATGGAAATTAGCTTTTTATATCTTTCAAATTTTTCTAAATAATTTGAGTTTTGTCTAATAAAAAATGCAATATACTCCTCTTTTATATGATTGGCTTCATCTAATTTATTATTTAATGATTTTAAAACAGAATTGGTATTAGAAAGCTCATTTCTTGATTTAGCAATCATTTTAAGTTGTTTGTAAATAAAATACATTGTAATACCAAGTCCTGCAAATAGAATACTAATTAAAAAGATAGACCATCTCAATTGTTTATTTTGGGTATTTATAGTTTGAAGATAAGTCTCTTCAATAATAGGCTGCACTTTACTTATTTGTATATTTCTGAACCTTGCATTATAAAAATTAGCATCTTCTAGAGAAGATTGTATATATTTATAAGCCCTAACAGTCTCACCTTTTTGGTATAAAATACTTGCTAAATCTTGCATAGAGCGATTTTCTTTAGTAGAAGATTCTATATCAGAGATTGCAGAATATATCAAGCATCTTTCCTGAGATTCTATATTACCAAGTTTACCATCTATTACAGCCTTACAAAAGCTCCCTATCGCATGTAATCTAGTCCCTGGTTTTGTAGTTTTCAAAAATTCGTCAATATTTTGACCTGAAAGCTTCCAATTATTATCAATCCTATTTTTATGGCTTAAAAAAAGATAATAAAATGGGTCACTTGGTTTTAAAGCTCTATATGCAGAATTATAATAAGCTGCCAATTTATTTTTGTAAATTTTATTATAAGGACTATCTCCTCCACTGTAATCAGAAAGATTAGAATAAAGGCACTCATAAGCAGAATTATAAGAAAATCTTAATGGTGAAGGTAGAGCTTCAGGATTTATATGATCCAAAATTTCTTTCGATTCCACAAATAACCCAGTGGTAGATAGTAATACTGATCTTTGTAATAAATTTTTATATAACCAAATTTCGTTATTATTCCTGATGGCTATTTCTTTATTCTTATCAGAATATATATATGCAGAATCACATTGGTAACCTAGATATTCTTCTACAATAAGATTATTAAGATGATAAGATATGCTATCATTATTTTTGTATAGCAGAGCCTCTTTTTTTAACTTTTGAATATGATTCTTTTTCTTAATTTCATAATATTTTTTGTGCTTTATTTTATCATCTAATATTCGCAAAAGTTTCTCATTAATATCAGGATGAGAATCAGTTTTTTTACAAGAAAACAAAGTTCCAAGAATAAAAAAAATAAAACAATATTTTTTTATTTTAAGATAAATCATTGAAATAATTTTCAGCGAATTTAAAAAAGATTAGATTTAAATGAAAGTTTTAAATTAGAATTTATTAGAACCGTTTAAATTTTAATTAATCTGAGCAAAAAAGATAGAAAAAGCCTAATAATGATGGCTATCCAAGTGATATTGATTTTTTCAAATCTTAAACTATTACACTTTAATGTACCAGTTTAATTGTCAATCTGCTTTAATATCGGAAGAAGATATTATGATATGTTTTTATTTATCAGAAAACTATCAGATAGTGATAGACAATTTTCTGATTTTTTTTAACTTAAATTACACCCTTACAGATTGAATTATTTTAGTTATTTATGATATTACTAAAAACAAAAAACCCTTTAAAACTTACATTTTAAAGGGTTTTGGTAAAATTTATATTTTACTTAGCGGAGAAAGAGGGATTCGAACCCCCGGACCTGTTACAGTCAACAGTTTTCAAGACTGCCGCAATCGACCACTCTGCCATTTCTCCAGAAACGATTATCTCGTTTTCAGTGGTGCAAATATAGGACCTTTTTAAATTATGACAAAATTATTTTTTTAGATTTTTCTACATTTTTTATAACGCATTAATTTTCAACATCAAAAATTAATTACTTGCTGCCTGAAAACCTAATATTACTGCTATAATTCCTAAGATTATGCTCAATAAAACATAAGAAATAAGCACGATATAATTTTGATTTTGTAATAAAGAATAGTTTTCTGCTGCGAAAGTAGAAAACGTGGTAAAACCACCACAAAAACCCGTAATCAATAGAAATTTAAGGGAATTGTCTACTTTAATAAAATAAGACGAAAAAAGACCTATTAAAAAGCATCCGATGAGGTTTACCAAGAATGTTCCGAGAGGAAAACTCCCAATAGAAAGGAATTTGGAAGTGTAAAACGATACCAAATACCGCATTACACTCCCTAATCCGCCTCCTAAAAATATGTAAACTAAGGTTTTCAAAAGAATTATTCTAATTCTGATAAATAACGTTCAGCATCTATGGCTGCCATACAACCAGAACCTGCTGCTGTAATCGCTTGTCTGTAGATGTGGTCTTGTACATCTCCTGCTGCAAAAACGCCTGGTAAATTGGTTTTAGAAGATTTTCCTTCGGTGATGATGTAACCGTTTTCGTCTAAGGTAATTTGACCCGCAAAAACATCAGTATTCGGTTTGTGACCAATCGCGATGAAAATACCGTGAACATCAATCTTAGACGTTTCTTGCGTTTGGTTATTGATGACCACTGCTCTTTCTACTAAACTGTTTTCGCCTTCGATAGCAATTAATTCATGATTGAATTTCACTTCGATATTAGGTGTATTGTTTACCTTATGAATCATTGCTTTAGAAGCTCTGAAATGGTCTTTTCTTACCAACATGGTTACTTTGTTACACAATTTAGAAAGATAAGTAGCCTCTTCTGCTGCAGTATCTCCTGCTCCTACTACGATTACATCTTTGCCTCTATAGAAAAATCCGTCGCAAGTAGCACAAGCAGAAACTCCACCTCCAGAATATTTTTTCTCATCTTCTAGACCTAAATATTTTGCAGTAGCTCCTGTAGAAATAATCACTGTTTTTGCTAAAATTTCTTTTTCGCCTGCCCAAAGTTTATGAACACCCCCTACTTCTTTAGAAAATTCTACTTTCGTAATCATTTCATAGTGTACTTTGGTTTCGAATCTTTCGGCTTGTTTTTGCAAATCCATCATCATTTCAGGACCTGTAATTCCGTTTGGATAACCTGGGAAGTTTTCTACTTCGGTGGTAGTCGTCAACTGACCTCCTGGCTCTAAACCAGTGTATAATTCAGGTTTTAAATCTGCTCTGGCTGCATAAATAGCAGCAGTATAACCAGATGGTCCAGAACCTACAATCACGCAATCTAATATATTATTTTCCATAGAATATAAGGGTTGTTATTTTTTGAGTTGCAAATTTCGTGAATTTTATTGTTTTGATGATGATTCGCTGATGAATTTTTTCAATGAAAGCAATTTTTGATTTGACTTTCCAATTTTGAAAATTTTTATATGATGAAAGGTTGAAATTAATGTTTCAATGGTCTTTTCTTAATCATTCCACCTTTGGTATCTTTTACCGTGTGCATCACCACGAATGCGGTAGGCGCAATTTTCTCTAATTCCGTGGTCAGTTTGCTCACTTCTAAACGAGTAATCACGGTAAAAATAATATCATTGTCTTCTTTCATTCCTCGTTTTCCAAAACCTTTTTTACCATTATAAACGGTAACTCCTCTTCCTAATTTATTGTAAATCATTTCTTTAATCTCATCACATTTTGAAGAAACGATGGTTACCCCAATGTATTCTTCAATTCCTTCTACAATAAAATCGAGTGTTTTAGAAGCAGACAAATACGTAATCATGGAATACAAAGCGATCTCAACGCCTAAAAAGTACGCTGCAGCAGAGAAAATCATTACATTGATGATGATAATGACGTCTCCAATAGTCGTCCCTAATTTTTTACTTAAATATAATGCTAAAACTTCAGTTCCGTCAATTACAGCACCTCCTCTAATAGACAAACCGATTCCTGCTCCTAAAAAGAAACCACCAAAAACCGCCACTAAAATATTATCATTGGTCACATTTGGGAAGTCTACGTTGGCTAAAACCAAAGCCAATCCACCAATTGCAAGCGCCGTTTTTACTGCAAAATTGATTCCCACCGTTTTGTGCCCCATAATAATGAAAGGCAAGTTGATGAGCGGAATTAAGTAATAAATCGGAATTTCTGTCAATGCAGAAACCAACAACGAAATCCCAGTTGCGCCACCATCTATAAATTTATTGGTCAAAAGAAATCCTTTGAAACCAAAACCTGCAGAAAATACACCGATGGTGATGAGTAAAAAATTTTTGAATTCGTTTCTTAGAGAAACCAAAATATTATTTTTGGTTTTAATGACTTTGTACCGACTGGTATCTGCTTCGCCTTGTAAACGAAGAATGAGTAAAATGATTTGTTTCCAGATATTTTTAATCATTTTTAGCTTTTGATTTTATCAATGTTTACAATTTTGTAGACCATTTCTTTTAAGAGTTCACTTTCCTCCATATTTACCGCACCTAGACCTTTTGATTTTAAATCAATTTCCCTCAAAACGGAGATAACTCTGGTCGAAAATTTCAACGGATAATTTCTCGCCGCTTCTGCATAATCTTTCACAAAAAATGGATTCACACCCAATGCTGATGCGATGAGACTTTGGCCTTGATTCGCTACGGTATGATACATCACTACATTGCTGAAAAAATTATAGAGATTTCCTATGGTCATGACAATAGGATTGGTTTTGGGATTTTTTCCCATGTAATACGCAATTTTGAAGGCTTGATTGCTGTCTTTTTTTCCGAGTGCTTTTTGCAATTCAAAAACATTAAATTCCTTAGAAATCCCAATGTGCGTTTCTACGAGTTTACCGTCTAAAACTTCTCCTTCTTTTAGCACCAATTTCATTTTATTGAGCTCATTGGAAATTCTAGAAAGGTCATTTCCCAAGTAATCTGCCAATAGTTGAGCAATTCCTGGCGCTAGTTTTATTTGAAGGCTTTTAGATTCGTCTTCTATCCATTTCGCCAAGTTATAATCTTTTACAGGTTCGCTGTGAAAGAGCATATTTGCTTTGTCTAGAACTTTGAACACTTTTTTTCGGCTGTCTACTTTTTTATGCTTGTGTGCAAAGACCAGAATGGTAGATTCCACAGGATTTGTGGCGTAGTTTTCTAAAATTCTAGATTCGTCTTCATTTAATTTTAAGTCTTGTGCTTCTTTTACGATGATGAGTTGCTTGTCTCCCATCATAGGATACTGTCTAGAAAGTGCCAAAATATCATTATAATTGGTATCTTTGCCATAGACTACGGTTTGGTTAAAAGCTTTTTCGTCTTCTGTAAGCACATCATTTTCTAATGCTTTTACAGCTGCGTCTATAAAAAAAGCTTCTTCGCCATGGAAAAAGTAGATGGGTAAAAATTCCCTATTTTTAATATGTTTGAAAATCTGTTCTAATTCTTTCATCTGAATGCAGCTGCCGAAATTAAATTTTAAAGAAGATTTTGTTTTTGATATCAAGCGAGACAAAGATACGTTTTTTATTTATGATATGGTAAGGAAATCTTGGTTGGTTCTCACTCCTGAAGAGTGGGTAAGACAGCATTTCGTAAACTATTTCACCCAGGTAAAAAAGTATGCAAAATCTGCATTAATTCTCGAAAAAAAACTAGAATTAAACGGAACCATCAAGAGAATAGACCTCTTGATTACCGAAAAAACAGCTCCTAAAATTTTGGTAGAACTCAAAGCACCGCACATTACCCTTACCGAACAAACTTTTGAGCAAATTGCCCGATACAATTCGGTGATTGGTGCTGAAAAAATTATTTTGAGCAATGGTTTACAGCATATTGCTGCGAGATTTGAAAATGGAAACTATCATTTCGAAAATGTAGAATTTTAAAATAAGAAAAACATGAATATCAAAAATATCATCTTTGATTTTGGCGGTGTGGTTATGGATTGGGACCCGCGTTATTTTTTCAGAGATTATTTCAATGACGACGAAAAAATGGAATATTTCTTGGGAAATATTGCCACCAATGAATGGAATGCGGAACAAGACCGAGGCAGAAGCGTAGCCGAAGCCAATGCTTTGCTTATTTCTAAGCATCCAGAATGGGAAAAAGAGATATTGGCATATTATGAAAACTGGCACATCATGTTGCGTTCAGACATTCCAGAAAACGTGAGTGTTTTACAAAAATTAAAAGGAAAATATGAACTTTTCGGGCTCACGAATTGGTCGGCAGAGTTTTTCCCTTACGCTTTGGCTAATTATGAATTCTTCAATGTTTTTGAAGGAAAAATTGTAGTTTCTGGCGAAGAAAAACTCATCAAACCGAATCCTAAAATTTGGGAAGTTCTCCTCGACCGTTATCAAATAAAAGCCGAAGAATCTGTTTTTATTGACGATAATTTCCACAACATCGAAACGGCAAAAAGTTTAGATTTCATTACAGTTCATGTGAATGAAAAAATGAATTTAGAAACCGAACTTAAAAATTTAGGATTAGAATTTTAAATTCATCAAAAACATATTCCATCAAAAAAGTCACATCGTGATGATGTGACTTTCTATCTTTTATTTCAAAAATTTTACAAGAAAATTTTGGTTTCTTCTTTTACCGTACACAGTACAATACTGCTGTGATAATCTCCGATGTGCGGATAATTGGTAAATGTTTTTTCTACAAAATCATTGTATTCTTTGATGTTTTTGGTTACAATTTTAATCATGTAATCATACACTCCAGAAACACTCACTACTTCTACTATTTCAGGACATTTATTGAGTTTTTCCTCGAAATCTCTCAAAATTTCGACTGATTTATTTTTGATGGTTACGTTGCAATACGCCACCAGTTCATACCCTACTTTTTCTCTATCTACGATGGCTACATATTTTTTGATAATTCCATTGTTTTTGAGAGACTTTACTCTTTCGTAAGTGGGTGTAAAAGATAAACCGATTCTTTCTGCCAAATCTTTGATGGCAATCGTGTTATCTTCTTGCAGAATATTGAGGATTTTGTAATCTAATTTATCGAGTGACTTCATAAATTTTATCTAAAAATGAAGTCAAAAATAAGAATTATTTTTAAAATATCCTGTATTTTGGAAGTTTGACCATAAAAAAAATCTACAAAAGTAATTTTGTAGATTGATATTTTTTAACGCAAAGGCGCTATTTTATTCTTTTATTATTCTCATGTTTTTAAGGCGCTATGTTTTAACAAAGTTAAAACAAGTGATGGATGTTGGATGAATTTAAGATCTTTTGAGGGATTCTAAAAATCGTATCACTTTGCTGTTAAAAACGTGTGGAGCATCTACATTGACTACATGACCGCAGTTTTCTATCACCAATAAACTCGATGATTTTTCGTGGTTTTTTACCACTTCTTTCACCGATGGCAAAAACATATAATCCTCTTCTCCCATCACATAAAAAGTAGGAATATTCAGTTCCTTTTGTCTGAACCAACGCAGAACTGGGTTAATTTCTGTGGTCAATTTAAACCACTTAATGAACTCTTTTTGGTATAATTTCTTTGCCTCATTGATAAAGAGATTTCGAGAAGACTTATGGTTTTTCTTAGGCATAATAATGAAGGCAAAAAGACGATACAAAACCAAATATGGTAAAATGTATTTAAAAATATTGCCGATTTTCATTAGAATCTGCGAACGGAAATTCATTTTCAGGATGGCTCCTCCCATTACCATAGATTTTACACGTTCTGGACGCATTTCTGCCAACTGACGAATCACAATAGAACCTAAAGAAATCCCCACAAAATGAGAACTTTTGATTTTAAGATGGTCGATAACTTCTAAAATATCATGTGCAATGGATTGAAAGGTGTATTTCTTAGCCTTTAATTTATTAGAACTTCCGTGTCCTCGTAAATCGAGCAATAAGACATTAAATTTCTTCTGAAATTCGCGAATTTGTTTGAACCAAATAGAGGAACTTCCTCCTGCTCCATGAACAAAGGTCACCCATTCTGCACTTTCAGAATTTTGATAAATGGTATATGAAATCAAATTTTTAACTTTTTTACAAAAATATAATATTATGCAATAAATAGAATTAATTTTTCGTGAATTTTTATATCTTTTATCCATAAAAAATCTTTCTCAAAATTATTTCTCTTTTCTATAAAGCGTAGTTTTGAATACTTTATCCTTCTCTATTCACCAAATCCATAGAAAAAGCAGGCAAACAAATGGCTAAATATTCAAAATCATTTTCCCCTTCCCTAAAGGGTGTAATTTTGAATATTTTATTCTTCTCTATTTACCAAATCCATAGAGAAAGCAGGCAAACAGATGGCTAAATATTCGCATTCTTCTTCGAAAGGGTTGCTGTAACGAATTCTTGCCCCTTTTTGGATTAAAATGCTTTGTCCAGCTTCTAAAACTATTGTTTCCCCATCTATTTCAAACTGTTTTTTTCCTCTCATAATGATGGTAAATTCATCAAATTCTGGCGTTTGATGCGGTTCGCTCCAATGTGGTGGCGCAACCATATGTGCAATAGAAATCTGAGCATTCCCTGTAGAATTTCCCCAATGTTCTTGAATTAATTTACCATCTGTAGTAGGCACTACAAAAGGATTTTTCTGAATTTTATATTTCTTTTCCATTAAAATTATTATTAAAAAACCTTTATCAAAATTAAAGATAAAGGTTTGAATTTTATATTACTTTGCAGTCAATTTTTTGTACTTGTAATAAGCACCTAATCCTAATGCCGTCATTACTCCAATACTGATGTACACCCAAGCTGGAACAGGAATAGGATCTCCTGCTGCATAAGAATGCAATCCAGAAAGGTAATAATTCACTCCAAAATAGGTCATTACCATACTGCAGAATGCGAACATGGTCATTAAGTGGAAGGCATATTTCCCTCTCAAACCTGGAACCAATCTCATGTGCAATACAAATGCGTACACAATGATAGAGATGAATGCCCAAGTTTCTTTCGGATCCCAGCTCCAATATCTACCCCAAGATTCATTTGCCCAAATTCCCCCTAAGAAATTCCCAACAGTTAATGCAAATAATCCAATGGTTAGGGACATTTCTGAAACGATGGTTAATTCTTTTATTGTAGAATGATCGTGTTTATCAAATGTATTTTTACTTGAAATAATATAGAAAAACAATGAAATCACTGCAATAATCATCGACAAAGCGAAGAAACCATAACTGCTGGTAATAATCGCAACGTGAATAATTAACCAATATGATTTCAATACTGGTACTAATGGTGTGATTTGAGGGTCTAATTGAGAACCTCCATGCGCAAATCCCATCATGATTACCGCCACCATAAATCCTGCAGCTGGAATGAGTGCATTCGCATTTCTATACAGCATTAAACCTGCTGAAATTCCCACCCAAGAAATAAATACAATGGCTTCGTAACCATTACTCCAAGGAGCGTGACCAGAAATGTACCATCTACCAATTAATCCTAAGAAGTGAAGGAAATACCCTACTACTCCGATGTAAATGATAGATTTGATTACTTTGTGTAATATTTTATTCGGTTTGAAAAGTTCTATAAATCCTAAAACGATTAATAAACCACCAATCATGGTATAGAAAATCAATAACCAAAAGTTTAGATTAGCTTTGTTCATAAAAACTTCAAGACTCACTTTGCTCTCATCAGGAAGTACATTTTTACCCCAAGTTTTTTGATATTCTTGAATTTTGGTTAGCGCTTCGTCTGCTTTTGTCCAATCTCCATTTCTAGAAGCATCTACTACGCTGATGAAATAAGGTGCAATCACGTTTTGTGCTTGTGGATCTGCTTTTTGCTCTGCATCTAGCCAAGAGTTCCACGTATGATTAGGGTCGTTTTGAATAGGAACAACTCTAAAATATTGTCCAGAAAGCAATCCGTAGAAAACTTGTACTCTTTCGTTTACAGAAATCACTTCTTTATCATAATTGCTTTGTTCCGCAGGTTTTTTTCTAAAAGCCGTATTGAAATCTTCTTCTAAAATGAACTTCGGCATTCCCATCGCATCGGTTACGAAAAGATTCATCATAGAAGTATAGCCATCTTCGTTGGCTTTGGTTTTTTTCTTTAATTCTTCGCCACCTTTTGTTCCTATTTTGATGATTTTATCATTCATCCAAGCCATCGGATTGATGTTAATCGACAAAAACCACTGGTTCGCGTTCAATTCTCCCCATTTTTCTTTTTTGGCTAATTTTCTCAAAACATCTAATGCTTGAGTATTCATCGGTTCTATTCTTCCGTCAAAACCTTGTACGAGAAGATACCCGAATTTATCAGCATGCTCTTTAGAAATTTCAGCATGAACCATTTGTTGAGGCACACTTTGCGGTTGAGCAGTTGGCGCAGCTTCAGCATGTACATCTCCTTCTTTATGTTGATGCTCTTGAGCATTTAACCCCACCATTGAGAACAATAAAAGGAAAATCGCTACTTTCTTTTTCGCCATGTCTTTTAGAGATTGGTTCAGTTTCCAAAAGTGTGTTCCTTTCCAGAAAAGTGCTACAAATAATCCTAAAAACAAGAATGCGTAGCCAATATATGTTACCAAAGTTCCCCAAAAATCGTGGTTTACCGACAGTACAGTTCCTTGTCTGTCTGGATCAAAACTCGCTTGGAAGAATCTGTATCCTTTGTGGTTTAAAACGTGGTTCATATAAATTTTATAAGGCGTTTGTTTGCCTTCGTCTACAATTTGAACGTGAGATTCATACGCAGATGGAGAATCACTTCCTGGGTAAGTTTCCATCACAAAATCATCTAATTTCAAAGCAAATGGAGTTTGATACACTTTCGGTCCGAACCCAAGAATGATGTTTAATCCGTCAATTGTCATTTGTTTAAAGGCGTTGGGATTTCCCTTTTCTACTGACAAATCGATGGTTTGTTCTGTTTTAGGACCTTTTACCAAAACTTTTAACATATCAGGAACATTTTGGTCTCTTTTTTTATCTCCAGAATAGGCAATTAGGTTTCCTTTTTTCAAAGGTTCTGGAACTACCAATTTTAAATTTTCGATGGTATAAAGACTTCTCAAAGCCAATGGTTGAAACTCATCTTTCTTGGTCACACCAGTCGCTTGAGTTGCCATGGTCATATAATTGGCTTCTACAGGTGTTTTGATGAATAGGTTTCCGTTTTCCTGTTTGAATTCTACTGCACCTTCTATTCCTTTGTTGAAAGAAACTAGGAATCCATTGATGCTTTTTACATCACCAGAACCTAAATAAATATCTTCTCTTCCATTATCATTGGTTGAAACCAAATGAAGATATTCTTTTCCTGAATCGCTAACAACTAAACTGTCTTTTTTTCTCTGAATATATTCTAATTGTTCTACCTGAACAAGTTCCCCATTAAAATCATACTTTGCCTTAAATCTGTGTGGAATAATTTTCGCAATGAGTGGTTCTTGAGAAGCCATCATGTATGGAATTTCAGCATAGCTTAGACGGTCGCCTCCTCTTTCGATTTGAATTTTAAAGAAATTTTTATCAGTAATAATTTCATTAGAAGTTTCTCCTTCTCTGATGTGCATTTGCCCTTCGTAACTGATGTAACGGGTAATTGCACCCCCAATAAAAATAAAGATAAAAGCCAAGTGAAACACCAATAACGGCCATTTTTCTCTTTTCCAAAGTCTGTATCTATTAATATTACCAATAAAGTTGAGGATAAGTAAAATCATTACTACTTCGAACCATTTTGCTTCATAGATTAAAGCTTTGGCAGTGGGTGTTCCGTAATCGTTTTCTACAAAAGTGGCATAAGCCATTGCAAAAGCATAAACGAACAATAAAACAGCCATTGTTCTCGTAGAAATCAGAATATTAATCAGTTTTTTCATTATAGATTTTTAAACTGCACAAAAATACATTCTATAAATTGAATTAGCGAATTTTGATAGTTGGATTTTATCTATAACAGTGTTAAAATTTTTATAAAATTTTTGCTTTTTTTACTTCTTTGATGCATTGAACCATTTGATTTCTCTGTATAAAAATTCAATCTCTTAAAAGACGAATCCTCATTTTCTATTTGAAGACCTCAATATCAGAAAATTAAATGCTATTTCTAGCTAAAAAGTTACTATTTTTAGAATTAAAAACGATTTCAAATGTTTTCATTTTTCATATAAAATATTACCTTTGCGTGTTATCACATTATGGCAAAATTAGCATCTAACAATAGACAAGAGGTAGAAGAAAGCAAGACGCTCTCTAAACCCAGAATTTTTTTCGGACTTTTATTTTTGTTTTTATCGGTAGTGTTTGCACTATCTTTTGCATCTTATTTACTGAACTGGAAGGCTAACCAAAGTCAGACCGGTGCAATGTTGGATAAAAGCATTAAATCTTCTAATATTTTTGGAAAAGTGGGAGATTGGCTCGGGAATATTTTTATTTTCGACAGTATCGGGATTGCTGCTTTCATTGTGGCTTTTTTGATGATGGTTTTAGGTTTCCAAATCTTGAAGAAAAACTATTTTAAAATCTGGAAAACCCTTTCCCACTCTCTCTTTTTCCTTTGTTGGCTCCCTATTCTTATGGGCGCCATCACCAAAGGAAACGGAACATTAAGTGGTGTTTTCGGGAATGAAATTCAAGAATATTTGGCTTCTATTATTGGTGATTTCGGATTGTGGATGACGCTTTTAGCGGCTATTATCCTTTATTTTGTTTTAGAATTTAATCTAAGACCGAGTTCTATTAAAAATCAAATCGATTCTATTAAAGATAAATTTGCCCCAGATTATGATGCAGATGAAGATTTCGAAGCAGACAAAGAACTGAAAGAAGAACCTCATTTTGAAAATCTAAAAGTCACTTCGGAAGTTGAAGCTCCAAAAGCAGAAACTTTTGAAACCATTAAAACGCCTAACCAGACAGGTTTTGAAGCGCCGCCAGTTGTAGCTGAAAGTCCCATCAATATTCCAGTTAAAAAAGATTTAGAACCTACAGGTTTTAGTTTTCAAAAAGAAGAAAAGCCTGCAGACAATATTGCTTTCAGCATTGAAGAAGTGAAGGAAGATTTAGACGATTCTGAAAGAAAAGCTAAGGATTTGGTAGACAAACACGGTTTGTATGACCATAAATTGGATTTGGCGAATTTCCAAATGCCAAAAATTGAACTTTTAAGAGAATATGGCAACGAAGAAATCGCCATCAATAAAGACGAACTCGAAGAAAATAAAAATAAAATCGTTGGCTTACTGAAAAACTTCAACGTAGGCATCGCAGAAATTAAAGCAACCATCGGTCCAACGGTTACGCTTTACGAAATCGTTCCAGAAGCGGGAATCAGAGTAGCTGCCATCAAAAAATTACAAGATGACATCGCCTTGAATTTATCTGCTCTTGGCATCAGAATTATCGCACCGATGCCAGGAAAAGGAACGATAGGAATAGAAGTTCCGCGTAAAAATCCTTCGATGGTTTCTATGCGAAGTGTTATTTCTTCGCCGAAATTCCAAAATGCAGATATGGATTTGCCAGTAGTTTTCGGGAAAACGATTTCTAACGAAGTTTTCGTGGCAGATTTAGCCAAAATGCCTCACTTATTGATGGCGGGAGCAACTGGACAGGGAAAATCTGTTGGGATTAACGCCATTCTTACTTCCCTACTTT
This sequence comes from Cloacibacterium normanense, assembly GCF_003860565.1. NCBI lineage: Bacteria > Pseudomonadati > Bacteroidota > Flavobacteriia > Flavobacteriales > Weeksellaceae > Cloacibacterium > Cloacibacterium normanense. The sequence continues at coordinate 710,521 of NZ_CP034157.1, read as the reverse complement.
ACAAAAAGCATCCATCAGAATTGAAATTTGTGATGGTAGACCCTAAAAAAGTAGAACTTTCATTGTATTCTAAAATTGAAAGACATTACTTGGCAAAACTTCCAGATGGTGAAGACGCTATTATTACGGATACGCATAAAGTGATTAACACGTTGAATTCTCTTTGTATAGAGATGGATACGCGTTATGATTTGCTGAAAAATGCTTTTTGTAAAAATATTAAGGAATACAATAAGAAATTCACGGAGCGCAAATTGAATCCTGAAAACGGTCACCGTTACATGCCTTACATCGTTCTTGTGGTAGACGAATTTGCAGATCTTATCATGACGGCAGGAAAAGAAGTAGAACTCCCAATTGCCAGATTAGCTCAATTGGCAAGAGCAGTAGGAATTCACTTGATTGTAGCGACGCAAAGACCGTCTGTAAACGTGATTACAGGGATGATTAAAGCCAATTTCCCAGCGAGAGCAGCCTTTAGAGTTATTTCTTCTGTAGATTCCAGAACGATTTTAGATTCTACAGGTGCAGAACAATTGATAGGAAAAGGTGACATGTTGTATTTTAACGGAAATGACTTATTGAGATTGCAATGTGCATTTGTAGATACTCCAGAAGTGGAAAAAATTGCAGAATACATTGGCGAACAAAAAGGTTACGCCTCTGCATTTATGTTGCCGGAATATTCAGGGGAAGAAACCACTTCTACAGTGGGAAGTTTTGACCCGAATGAAAAAGACCAACTCTTCGAAGAAGCGGCGAGAATTATTGTTTCTACACAACAAGGTTCTACTTCTATGCTTCAGAGACAATTAAAATTGGGCTATAACAGAGCTGGTAGAATTATGGATCAATTAGAAGCTGCAGGAATTGTAGGAGGTTTTAACGGTGCAAAAGCAAGAGAAGTCATGATTTCTGATTTAAATTCTCTGGAAAGTTTCTTGGAGGAATTGAGGAAGTAATTTTGCTGGAAGTGGGATGATGGATGCTGGATGTTATATTATGAGTATTTTTGTAAACATAGATAAAACTTTAAAAATTTTCGCAAAAAACATTTTTGCACAATTAACAATTGACAGACCTTTTCCTCAAAATTATTTTGAAGAAAGAAGAATTGATTGGATTGAAAACGGCATAAACAAAGCAATTTTAATTCAACCAAATTTTGAAATAGATGGTATAAATTCTAAAAAATGGAATTTGACATTAGTTGCGTGGACTTACAATCATATTGAAGATAGAATACAGTGGATTGATTATTTAGTAGAAGAAAAAAATTTTGAAGTTATCGAAAATAATATCGAAGATTTTCTTAAAATTTCCTATAAAAAATTAAAAAGTATTAAAATTGATAATTTATCAAAACCATACTAATACTTGGCTCGCTTTTTGAAATCTACACCAAGAATCATTAAAAATAAAAACATGAAATATTTTAACAAGATTATATTAGCAAGTGCTTTGGTTGGAAGTTTTACCTTTTCATTTGCGCAAAAAGTAGATGCTAAAGCCAAAACTATTTTAGAAACCGTTTCTAAAAATTATAAAGCCAAGAAAAATACGTACTTCAAGTTTTCTTACGGAACGGGAACTGGAAAAGTGAGCAAAACCGAAACGGGAATCTTCTACTCTACTCCTTCTCAATATAAACTCAATATTATGGGAAATGAGCAGATTTTTGACGGAAAAAAAGTGTACAACATTTCTAAAGAAGACCAAGAAGTGACAATTGCTCAACCGAATGGTTCAGAAAAAGCGCTTTCCCCTATCAATTATCTTGATGAATACAAAACAGGCTACACCGTAACTTATGCAGGAAAAAGTGGCGGCCTAGACCTCATCAAAATGGTTCCTGTAAAAGATAATGGAGTAAAAAGTGTGGTTTTGTACATCAATACGCCTAAAAAGCAGATTGCTAAAATTATACAGACTTCATCAGGCAATGATTTAGCCGTGATTACCGTAAATCAATACAAAGAAAACCAAAGTTTAAGTGCTTCTACTTTTAGCTTTGATAAAAACAAGTACAAGAATTACCTCATTACAGAATTATAATTTTCAAAAAATAAGTTAAATTAAAGTCACAAAAGCCATTCCTTTTGTGACTTTTTCATAATTTTGGCAAATGTTAAAGAAACTCGATCAATATATTATAAAAACCTTTTTCGGGCCGTTTCTATTTATTTTCAGCGTGCTGTTTTTCATCTTTATGGTGAATATTGTATGGATTCAGCTTTCGCAGTTTACAGGAAAAGGCTTAAGCAATTGGGAAATTGTAAAATTCTTGTTTTATCTGAGTGTAAACGTTGTCAAAATGGTATTACCACTCACGATTCTTTTGGCTTCCATTATGACTTTTGGAGATTTCGGGGAACGCTATGAACTCGCCGCCATGAAATCTGCGGGAATTTCCCTCACCAGAATTATGATGCCTTTATTTGCCATCGTTTCTTTACTTTCTATCATGCTTTTTGTGTTTTCGAATAATGTGATTCCAGATTTTCAGAGGAAGGCCAAAAACATGATGTACAATATTGCCGCTACAAAACCCGCCATCAACTTTACCGCGGGACAATTCATCAACTCATTGCCTGGAGCAACAGTAAAATTTGACAAAATTTATGGGGAAAACGGCGAACATTTAGAAGGCGTTTTTGTGCACAAAGTGGCCAATGCTTATGAAGACCAAAGAACTATCATTGCTAAAAAAGGTGAATTTACACCTGCTGCGAATAGAAATTATTTGAAATTGGTTTTATATGATGGCTATATTTTCGAAGATAATATTCAAGATAAAAATTATTTAGAACGACTGAAACAGCCTGGTCAATCGGTAAAATTTGATTCTCTGGTTCAGCATTTTGATGTGAGTGATGTCATCAACAAAGCCATAGAAGACGAAAAAATTACAGACGATTACCGTTTTCAAAATTATAAAGAGATTAATAAAACGATTGTAAAAGTTAAGAAAGAAAACGATTTTAGTTTTAATTCCATTAACTCTGAAATGGTAGGACAAACCAATAATTATGTGACTTACATCGACAAAATTAAAAATCCTGCCAAACCAACAGAACCTTTTGCGATAGAAAAATTAAAAGAAGATAAAAAACTAGAAGTTCTCTATCAAGCCTATACTAAAATTTCTTTTCTACAAAACGAAAAAAAGAATAAGGACACCCAAATCTTAGATATTGTAAAATATTACAATAAGATTATCATGTATCAGCAAGGGATTATTGCTTATTCCGTGACGTGTCTTATTTTCTTTATGATTGGCGCAAGTTTGGGTTCTATTATCAGAAAAGGAGGTGTAGGTTTACCTGTGGTGATTGCAATTATCATTTTTATTGTCTTCTATGTGATGAATTTGACCGTAGAAAATATTACATGGAAAGGAAAACTCAATCCTTATTTCGGAGCTTGGCTTTCTAATTTGGTTTTATTTCCTTTTGGCGTTTGGCTCACGTATAAAGCGCTTACCGATTCTCAAGTTTTCGATGTAGAAAAATACAAAGCACTGACCAAGCCTCTTTGGAGCAAGTTTGTGAAAGAAAGAGAGCATGAAAGGTATCAATAGGTCTAGATTCTAGATGTGAGATTCTAGATATGAGATTCTAGATATGAGATTCAAGATTTTATAATAAAAAAACTCCAGAAAATAGACTGCACCCAAAAGTTTAGACAAAATTAAACAATATTCTCAAAGGAAAGAGTTCGGTACTGTACCGGACTCTTTCCTTTGAGATTGAGTCTTATTCTATCATTGTTGTAATAGTGAATGTACTTCACTATTTCGATCTTAAGTTCCTGAATGGAACCAAACTTTCTGGTATAAAACATTTCTGATTTTATCGTTCCAAAAAAGTTTTCTATCACCGCATTGTCCAAACAGTTTCCTTTTCGGGACATACTTTGAATAATACCTTTTTCTTTTAACAAGTTTTGGTAATGTTTCATTTGATATTGCCAACCTTGATCAGAATGTAGAATGATGTTTTGTGTAGATTTTACTTTTCTGAATGATTTCTTTAGCATTCTGATGATTTGGCTAAACACAGGTCTTTCAGATAAGTCAAAACTGACAATTTCACCATTAAATAAATCGATGATTGGAGATAGGTAAAGTTTATTACCCGATACATTAAACTCTGTAACATCGGTTGCCCATTTCTGATTAGGAGTGTCCGATTTGAAATTCCTCTGTAGAACATTGGGCGCAATTTTCCCTTGCTCTCCCTTGTAAGATTTATATTTCTTCACTCGGATAATACTCTTTAATCCTAATGTTTTCATAAGTCGTAAAACAGTTTTGTGATTAATCAAAATTCCTTTTTCTTTCAAAAGCAAAGTAATTCTTCTATAGCCCAACCTTCCTTTGTGACGATGATAAATCTGATTAATCATTTCTTTTATTTCCGCATATTTATCTTTCATTTGAAAGCGTTTTTGATAGTAATAAAAACTGCTTCTTGCCATCGATGTACAATGCAGCAGTACTGCTAAATCAAAGTCCTGCCTTAACTCTTCGATGGCTTTGGATTTTTCCTTTCCTGAATTAAGGCGTCTAACTTTTTTAAAATGGCGTTCTCGGCTTCTAAATAATAAATCCTCTCCAACAGTTTTTCCTCCCTTGTTAAGGGTTTGCCTGTTTTCTTTTTTTTTCGCTTGTAATTACTCATGGTTTTAGGTCTTCCTCTGGGTCTGTTTTCTAAACCTAAAATACCATTTTTTTTGTAATTACGCTGCCAACTAAGAATACTGGACTCCGCAGGAATATTAAACCTTCTCGACGCTTCTTTTAAACTTAAATTCTCTTTCTCAATTACTGATAAAATCTTTAATTTAAAATCTTTTGTGTAATGCGTATTGGAAAGCCGAACAAGTCCTGAAACTCCATAAAGTTCATAAAATTTTATCCATTTACGAACCAAGGAACCACAAACTCCAATGCGTTTTCCTAAATCGTCTGTTCCAATGTCCCCTTTGTGATATCTCTTTATAGCTTTTAATTTAAAGTCTACTGAATATTTACTTTTTCCCATAAAAAATACCCCTAAAAAGTGTCTAACTTTTTGGGGGCAGTCCAAAATTCTGGAGTTTTTTGTTTTGCTTATGTTTATAGCATTAGATTTTGAAAATATCTGTTTCTTTTGCTTTAAGATGTTCGTCTGCTAATTTCACATACTTGTCTGTCAGTTCTTGGATTTTAGCTTCTGTATCTTTGATGATGTCTTCAGAAACGCCATCTAATTTTTTAAGTTCTTTCATACCATCTTGTCTAGCATTTCTGATGGTTACTTTGGTCTGCTCGGTTTCCGCTTTCGCTTGTTTTGCCAAATCTCTACGTCTTTCTTCAGTTAATGGCGGAACGTTTAGAATAATTGTATCTCCATTGTTAGAAGGCGCAAAACCAAGGTTAGAATTGATAATCGCTTTTTCAATGGCGTTAATCGCTGATCTATCCCATGGTTGAATAGAAATCGTCATCGCATCTGGAACAGATACATTCGCAACTTGATTGATAGGCGACATTGCTCCGTAATATTCTACCACAACATCTTGAACCATAGACGTAGAAGCTCTACCTGCTCTAATTTTTTGGAAAGCGTGATCAAGGTGCTTAATTGCAGCATCCATTTCTTGCTTTACCATATCCATAATCATGTTTAATTCTTCCATTGTATATTGAAAATTTGATAAGTTACACATTATATATTCACAAGAGTTCCTACTTCTTCGCCTAAGACTACTTTTAATAAATTCCCGTCTTTATTCATGTCAAAAACAATGATGGGTAAATTATTTTCTTTACTTAGGGTAAATGCAGTCATGTCCATTACTTTTAAATCTTTCTCAAAAACTTCGTCGTAAGAAAGCGAATTGAATTTTACTGCATCAGCATTTTTTTCTGGGTCAGAATCATAGATTCCATCTACTCTCGTTCCTTTCAGAATTACATCTGCACCTATTTCTATTGCTCTCAATGTAGCAGCAGTATCTGTCGTAAAATACGGGTTACCTGTTCCCGCTCCGAAAATCACCACTCTTCCTTTTTCCAAGTGTCTTACTGCTCTTCTTTTGATGAAAGGCTCTGCTACTTTGTCCATTTCGATGGCAGATTGCAATCTGGTTTTAATGCCTTGATCTTCTAATGCGCCTTGTAACGCCATCCCATTGATTACGGTAGCCAACATTCCCATATAATCACCTTGCACTCTATCCATACCTTTGGCTGCTCCTGCTACTCCACGGAAAATATTTCCTCCTCCTATTACAATTGCTAATTCTACGCCTGCATCTACTACTTTTTTAATTTCTTTAGCATATTCTACCAATCGATCGTTATCAATTCCGTATTGTCTGCTACCCATTAAAGCTTCTCCGCTTAATTTTAAAAGAACTCTTTTGTATTTCATTGTTATATTTTTATCAAAAATGGTGTCTCAAAAAGTATAGATTTGAGGCAAAAAATAAATTTACTGCAAATATAATGAATCGTAAAGAATTTCGTTAATAGAATTATGTTTTCACATTTAATTTTTGTTAAAGTGTAAAATAAATTATTTTTGCAAAGTTATAATTGAAATTTTGAAGAAACTATTTACCACATCTTTCTGTTTATTCGCATTATGGGCTTCTGCACAAACTGGAACCAAGGTTTATCCTTTTCTCAATGTTCCCGTTTCTGCCAGACAAGCTGTTTTAGGTGGTGATGCGGTTTCTGTACGTGATTATGACGTGAATTTTGCAGCCATCAATCCTGCTTTGATGAATCTAGACATGGACAATAGAATCGGGATTAATTACGGTTCTTACATTGCGGGTTCTCATTTAGGAAGCATTAATTACGTGAAAGATTTAACGGCAGGACATTTCATTTCCGTCAATGCTAGAGTTTTGGACTTCGGAAAAACCCCCAGAACTGATGAATTCGGGAATGTAAATGGCGAATTTTCTGCAATGGATGCTTCACTTGGCGTAGGTTATGCCTATCAGTTTGATGATGATTTCACGATTGGTGCCAATGTGAATTACCTGACTTCTAAAATCGACAATTATACTTCTTCTGCCATTTCTGCCAATGCTGGAGTGACTTATCACAACGAACAATCCAAAGAAACGGTAGCTTTGGTTTTCAGAAATTTTGGTTATCAAATCAAATCTTACAACGGAATCAAAGAACAATTGCCTTTCCGAGCAGATATCGGTTACACCAGAATTTTGCCAGAATTTCCTTTGGCTTACACCATTACTTATCATGATTTGCAACAATTCAATATTTCTCAATCGTATGATATTAATGGAAAAGAAGTTGGTTTTGGTAGAAAATTGATGGACCATCTTTCTGGCGGAATCGAATTGTTTCCTGAACAAGCCTTCAACATTAGAATGGGTTATAATGTAAAACGCGGAAACGAACTTGCGGTTCTGGACCAAAGAAATTTCTCTGGATTGAGTTTTGGTTTTGGAATCAAAATCTCTTCTTTTAAGTTTGATTATTCCCATGTTCGTTATCACAACGCCGACAATGTGAACCAAATTGGCTTAATGCTGGATTTGGTAGAACTTTCTGGGAATAGACGTTGATTATTTTAGATTTTAGAAAACGAATAGAAAGGAAACTTTTGTATATTTGGATTAAGTAAGTTCGCAAATTTGCCGAACTGTTATTTGAAATTTATTAAAAAATTATCGCTTACTTAAACAATAAATTTTACAGTTGAATCATTTTAGAACCGAAAGAAAAGCCATATACGATACAGCGAAATTTTTCACCGAATTTGGTTGGATTTTTCGAGAACAACCCGTAGTTGATTTAGGAGTTGATGCAATTGTAGAAACACCAATGGACGAAAATGGTAAAGTAAATATTTTCGGATTACAAATCAAAGGTGGAGAAAGCAATTTCCAACGGAAGAGAAACTTCTTGACATTTTATTTTTCAGAAAGACACTATCATTACTGGAACGCTATTATTGAAAATTATCCATTACTTATAATACTTCAAGAAAGTAGCTCAGATAAAATTTACTGGCAGGAATACAATAATAAGTTCATTACAAAAACTACTAAAAATTGGAAGCTAGATATTCCTCTTGAAAATATTTTGAATGAAGAATCAAAAGGAATAATAGCAAATACATTATTCAATTTTCAAAATAATGAGCGACTAAATATTACTAATTTACCTTCTTTAAAAAAAAGTCACGATGAACTAACAATAAATTATAGTAAATCTCACGAAAAAGCAGACTCAATTCATATAAACATTTGTTATGGAAAGAATACTATAGAACTCAATTTATTTTATAAACCAAAAAAAAATGAATGGGATGAAGAAGAATCATTCTTGAACTGGGAATCCCAATATTATTATTCACTACTTGAATTTAAAAGATATATTCATTCCCGGTTTGAAAAAATGAACAAAAGTGCTAGGTCTTTTGATAAGTTAGTTACAGAAGTCAAGTCTATCGTTAATAATAATATTGAAAACGTTCAAGAATTTATCTTTGACTATAGAAATAGCGGTAATGATGTCCCTAATTATTCGGCCTTTTTAAAAGCATTTGAATTACATAGCAACCTTTCAAGAAAACAATATGAAGCACAAGCATTAGATCATATTATATACATTAAAACTAAAGAGGGAGCCTTTGAGATAAGTTGTTATCAAAGTCTAACTGAGTATTTAAAATACTATATTGAAAATAATAGTTATAATGAAATATATACAGAAACAGATGAGTATATTTGGTCTGAAATTTATGTAGATGCTGGTATAAAGAAATCTAAATTCATTCCAGTAATGCAAAACGAATTAGAAGAATATTGGAGATCTTTATATAAAAGAATTAAAGAAGAAATTGGAAGAACCAATCATTTAGATGAAAGTAAAGATAAATCTTGGAGAATGTTTAAGACATTTATTAATCTATATGATGAATCTGAAAGTATAATTGAATTAGCCTATGATTTTGACGAAATGGTCTTATATCCAATTGCTGTTATTTCAATGATGAAAATATTCAATGCTCATGTTTGTTATTTAGAATATTGTGAATTAGAATTTGACGCCGGGAAAGAATGGGAAAGTATTAGCCTTGATGATGAAGATTGTAATGCTCCAATTTTTCACATTAGATCATCTGTTATTTAAAGCGCGGAACGGCCATAACTATTCCACCATTCCCATTTTTCAAAAAATAATTTTCTAAAACATAAAATTTTAACTTCGTTTAAGTATTTTTAAGCGAGGTTTGTTTTTTCATAACCAAAACTTTGAAATGCGAATAGAAATTTGCTGAGTTAAATTTGTAAATATTACCAATTTTTGGTAATTTTGAATTAATTAATTTAAAAATTAAGAAAAATGGGACGTAACACCTCTGTTTCTTTGGGAAATTATTTTGAGGAATTTGTTGACTCAAAAGTTGCTCAAGGAAGATATAAAAACGCAAGCGAAGTCATTCGTGCTGGATTAAGATTATTAGAAGAAGAAGAACATAAAGTTCAAATTCTTAAAGATGCAATTCGTGAAGGAATTGAAAGCGGAATTGCAAAAGATTTTAATCCTAAAACTCATTTAGAATCACTTAAAGCCAAAATGAAAAATAATGGCTAAATATTTCTTTACGAATAAGGCAGTAGAAGATCTTTCTAAAATTTATGAATATACTTTTGAATTTTGGTCTGAAAATCAAGCTGACCAATATTACAACGAAATCATTCATTATTGTGAGATGATTTCTGAAAACCCGAATATTGGAAAGAAATACCCAGAAATTGATTCAGAAATATTTGGATTTTTAGCTCATAAACATATTATTTTCTATCGTATTCTGAACCTTCAAGAAATTGAAATCGAGAGAATTCTGGGAGCTGAAATGGATTTGAAAAATAGATTAAAAGATTAGAATTACACCTAACAAAAACCGCCGAATGAACTTAGAATTAAATCAAACATCTGAATCTATATTTAGGAAAAATAAAGTTTACTGGAAGTCAAGATGGAAAAAATCTTTTACAAATATCCAATTATTGTTTTTCTGTATAGTACTTATAATTATTACTTGTCTTCAACAACTTCTATTTTTCTATCCAGAATTTGAAAAATCTTCACGATTTAATCAGAATACAATTTACGTTCTATTAACAATTTCAATAATAATTCTTTTTTATATTGGAAATCATTATTTTAAATATAGAAGTCAGAAAAAAATATATTTTGAAAATATTGAGAAATTAAAATCAAGCAAAATTAGCATTAATGATGATTTTTTAAATTTTAAAACTGATTTGACTGAAACTACTGTAAATTGGAACGCAATTAAAAGTTTTCACTATTTAGATGATTGCCTTTTCTTTCACAATTTAACATAAAAGACTCTTATGAATATCTCCTTGACTTAAAACCAATGAAAGAAATCGAGAAAAATGAATTGATTAATTTTGTTATGAAAAATGTGCAAAAAAAATAACACTACATCTAACATAAGTAAACATTCCACAACTCATTAAAAAAAACTTCCCAAAAACATAAATCCCAACTCTTTTATTCTTCTCTAAATACAGAAACCAGATAAAAGGTTTTTCTTTTAGTAATTTTCAAATTCAAAAAACTTTAACGAAATTTGTAGCATGAACAAAAAACCAGTTATTGCTATTGACGGATTTTCATCTACCGGAAAAAGTTCTATTTCTAAAAAAATAGCAAAAAAATTAGATCTTATTCACATAGATACAGGTGCACTCTATCGCGGAATTACTTTCTTTGCATTAGAAAACTGCCTTAATGACAGCCAAGAAATAGACATAAAGTCACTCTTTGAAAAATTTGACCAAATTCATTTGGAATTTATTTTAAATAATGGCGTTTTAGAGCTTTTCCTCAATGGCAAAAACATTGATAAAGAAATTCGTGAACCTAGAGTTTCTGACCATGTAAGCCTCGTTGCAAAACAGGCAGAAGTGAGAGCTTTTTTACTTGATTTTCAACGAAATTTAGCTCAAAAAGGTGGTGTAATTATGGACGGAAGAGACATAGGAACCGTTATTTTGCCTAATGCAGATTATAAATTTTTCATCACCGCCAGTCCAGAAGAAAGAGCCAAAAGAAGACATCTAGAACTGCAACATTCTGGCGTAGATATTTCTAGAGAAGAAGTTTACGAAAACCTAAAAACCAGAGATAAAATCGATAGCGAAAGAGCGGTAGCTCCACTAAAAAAAGCAGATGACGCCATCTTGATAGACAATACTTTACTGAACAAAGAAGAAACCATAGCATTGATTCTATCACATATTTCGAAATAATAAATAGAATCTATTCATACAATTTTAACATAAATTTGTGAAAATTTTCCTTATATTTGGTATAGAAGTTGTGAGAATGAAGAGGTAAACGAAAATAAATTATTAACACTAAATTATTACAAAATGGGAAAAGGTAAAAATACAGCAGGAATTATTGCAGGACTTTTAGCAGGTGCTGCAGTAGGTGTAGTTCTAGGAATGCTTTACGCTCCAGAAGAAGGTAAAGAAACCAGAAAAAAACTAAAAGCTAAAGCGAATGATTTGAAAGATCAAGCTTTAGACGAATACGATAAAGTATCTGAAAAAGTAAAGTCGGAATACGGAAATCTATCTGACAAGGCAAAAGAAAATTTAGATAAAGTAGTTTCTAGCGTAAAAGATAGCTACGAAAAATACAAACATACCGCAGCCAATAAAGCTTCGGGAGTAGTAAAAGAAGTAGAAACAGAGCTAGATGCTTTAAAATAATCTATAAAGTTTTTATAAAATTTTATAAAGGAACTTATCATAAAAGTTCCTTTTTTTGTACCTTTAAACAAAGAAATTTGCCATGATAGACCTCATCAAAGATTACGCAGAAAAAAAAATAGAACTCGTAAAGCTAGATGCTACCGAGAAATCTCTTAAAATTATTGGAGTTTCAGTACCTGTAATGATTATCTCTGTTCTTGCCATTTTCTTTATCTTTTTGTTAAACGTGAGTTTAGGTTTATTCTTAGGAAATTGGCTCCACAACTTTGCTTATGGCTTCCTCATTCTTGCAGGATTCTATTTATTGCTCATTTTATTGGTCTTTTTAATGAGAAATTACATTAAAAAAATCATTACCAACAAGGCCATAGAAATGCTGTTTAACGATTAAAATTCCATGACATGAAAAACTTAGAAGACTTAAGAAAACGCAAGGAAACTTTAAGAAAAGAAATTGCCGAGTTAGAAGATATCGCAGCATTTAAAAATCCTAAAGAAAGTTTAAGTGCCATCACTCATGGATTCACCGACCAATTTTTAGTCGATAAGACAGACGAAAACGGAGAACACCGATTAAAACTAAAACCCGCAGAAATTCTAAGTTTTGCAACAGGTGGCGTTTCCGAAAATTATATTAAAACAAAAGTTAACCAATACGGCGAAGAAAAAATAGGTATCAATACTCAAAACGTTGTAGGAAGCATCGCCGAAAATGCCATCAAAATAGGATTGGCAGCCGTAGTGACCAATTTTGCGAAGAAAAACCTCTATCATACCAGTTGGAAGAAAAAATTAATCGGCATTGCGCTTATTTATTTGGCTCCCTTTGTTTTAAAATTTTTAAGAGAAAAATTAGAAGAATACGAAGAACGTGAAGTTTTAAAAAGCCTAGAAGAAATTTTATAATATGGAAAAGGAATTTGTAGATTTCAGCAGTACAATACAACATTCATGGGAAAATTTCCTTGGTCAATTGCCTGCAATTTTGTTGGCAATTTTGGTTTTTATTGCGGGAATTTTCGCCATTAAACTATTTTCAAAAGTTGTTACTAAATTCATAGACGAAAAATCAAAAGATTCTATCGTAACAGATTTCTTGGTGAATATCGTTTCTTTTATCCTTACCATCTTTCTGATTATTGTTTGTTTGGGGATTTTGGGCTACGGAAACATTACCGATAAAATTCTGGCAGGAACTGCGCTCACCACTTTTATTGTAGGTTTTGCCTTAAAAGATATTGGCGAAAATTTCTTGGCAGGTATTCTTATGGCGTTTAGAAGACCTTTTAGAATAGGCGATTTAATCGAAGTACAAGGCATGAGAGGCAGAGTTAAAAAAATGTCGCTCAGAGAAACCAATATTAAAACTCTTGACGGAAAAGATGTTTTCATTCCCAATTCTATTATTCTTAAAAATCCACTTGAAAATTTCACGTACAACCAACTTTTGAGAAGTGAATTCTTCATTAATGTAGATTATTCCGAAGATTTAGAAAAAGTGATGAAGGATATTTTGTACATCATCAATTCGTTTGAAGAAGTAGAGAAAAATCCTCATGCAAGTGTTTATGTACAGGAAATAGATGGCGAAAAAATAAAATTGCGTGGTGCTTATTGGTTCAAAACGACTGATGTAAACGCGCCCGGAAACAGTTTAAAATCTGAAATTTTGTTCAAAGTTATTCATTACATCAAAAAACAAGATATTAAAATCGAGGAAAATTCCCCCAATCCTGATGATGAACGAAAAACAGTAAAAGAATAATTTTTACTTCAAAAAACGCAGTTTTTCTTGGAGACAAGTGAATTTTACCGGTGCATAACCGATGAATTCTCCGTCCATATCAATGGTTAAAGCTAGACCATCTGCATTTTCAATGAAAACTTCCTGAGCCGAAGTATAAGAAACTTGTGGATGATTGATTTTTTTGCATTTTTTAGCCGTTCCAATATTTTTGAAGTAATCTAACAAGCTGATGTCTCCCACATTGGTAATAGCAAATTCGCCATCAGAAATCTCTGCATGAGGCGCAATTCCTATAGCATTCCCAAAATATTTGGCATTGGCTACTACATAATTCAGCACTTTTCCTTGCCACGTAAAATCTTTGGCGGTGACCTTGATGGTCTTCTTTTTGTACATTAAAAAAGTAGAAATAATGGCGATGAAATAATTCACATCGCCCGGAAAAACCAAAGGCAATCTTTCTTTACTGATGACTACTTCTCCCCCAATTCCTACATCTGAAACATTGATGAAAAAACGTTCTGCTTTTTGTTTTTCTCGGTTCAAAAATTCCGCAAAACCCACATCTACAAGCGCAGAGGAATCTTTTGCAATAAGCGATTGCAATTCGTCAATGGTTGTATAACCTAGATTTTTGATAAAATCGTTACCACTTCCTGATGGTAAAATTCCAATTTTTATCTGAGAAATCCTTTCCCAATCATAGCCATTTTCTGTACGAAACGCTTCTATTAAGCCATTCACAATCTCATTCAGTGTTCCATCTCCACCTACTGCTATAAAATGGGTAAAACCTTCTTCCACCGCTCTTTTTGGCAAGGTTAAAAAATGCCCAGAATATTCTGAAATAAAAAACTGATAGTCTTGATTGAGAAAATGATGCTGAATGTCGATTTCAATTTTCTTGAAATGCCTAATCGTAGGATTGATGAAAAAGGCGATTTTTGGCATTAAAAGAGGTAAAGGTTGAGGTAAAGGTTGACATAAAATTAGCTTTTAAAGATAAACATTTTTCTCAAAACTAATTTCTAAATCCTAATCCCTCATTTCTAAATTTTAGAAAAAATCTGCCCTAGAATGATTCCTGTCGCCATCGAAACATTGAGGCTTTCGGTAGATTGTTTTTGTCCGAATCGTGGAATGGTAATGTTTTGGGAAACCAATTTTTCAACTTCTGGTCGCATTCCGTTTCCTTCATTGCCTAATATAAGATTGAATTTCTCAGGAAAATCAAAGTGATAAATATTTTCGCCCACCATGTCTGTACCGATATTTACTGCGTCTGTTTTCGCCAAATATTCTGTTAAATCGGTATATACCACATTGATTCTAGCAAAAGAACCTTTGGTCGACTGAATCACTTTTGGATTGTACACATCTACAGTGTCTTGACTGCAAATCACCTGCTCAATTCCGAACCAATCTGCCAATCTGATGATGGTTCCCAGATTTCCCGGGTCTTGAATTCCGTCTAAAATAATCTGTATTTTCTGTTGCTCTAGCATTTCAGGAGAAGGCAATTCTACTACCGCTACAGAATCTTTTGGTGTTTGCAGAAAACTAATTTTCTTCAGTTCACGTTCTGTAATAGGATGAATTTCTGTTTCGGGAAAGGATAAATCTTCGGGTTGAATAGAAAAAATTTCTTGAATTTTGTAAGAAGAATGTTTCAACTCTTGGATTATTTTGTTACCTTCAACCAAAAACAAATTGTATTTTTGTCTGAACTTCTTTTTGTCCAGAGACTGAAAAACTTTTATTTTATGAGCAGTAAGCATTTTTTTAAATATTTTCAAAAATACCACATATTTTTATCTTTTGCAATCCTGGTTTGGTTTCTTTACGCTTGTAACAGTACCAAGAAAGTTCCGAATGGTGAGTATTTATTGACCAAAAATAATTTTGAATATGTAGACCGAAAAGATTTCGATGAAGAAATCCCGAATTTTGTCAGTCAAAAACCCAATAAAAAAGACCTCTATTTGTTCCCTACTCGTTTATGGATTTATAACATGGCGAATGCGAAATATGACAGCATTCTAAACGAGTATCAAACGTTTCCGAGACAAATGAGAAATCAAAAACTCAGAGATTCTCTTTATGTGAAATACAATCATCCAGAATTGAAGGGCAATAGTTTGTTTTGGAACAGAGTTTGGCATTCTTTAGGAAAACCACCTATTATTTTAGAGCAAGGAAAAACCGAAACCAGTGCCAATTCTATTAAAAAATTCTTGGTGTATAAAGGATTCTGGGACGCTCATGTCGATTTTTCTCATAAACTAGATTCTGCAGCAAAAAAAGCACAAGCCAATTACAAAATCACGTACAAAGATCCTACTTATATCAACGGATATTACTACAATATTCCCTACGAAAACATCCGAAATATTTACGAACAAAAAATTACAGAATCTAAAGTAAAATCTGGAGCTATTCTAGACCAAGAAAAATTAGAAGACGAGGTCAAAAGAATTACCGAACTCATGCAAGAAAAAGGTTATTATAGCTTCAATAGAGATGGTGGAGAAATTTATTTTACGGCAGACACTTTGCAAAGCAGAAAGCAAGTTCCACTCACCATGGATATTTTGAAAGACACGCTAAAAACACCTTATAAACAGTATACTATAGGTAACGTAGAAATTCAATATTTAGAAAAACTTACCGACACTGCCAATGTAGACGTAAAAGAATACGAAAATGCCATCATCAAAAGAATAGATGACCAATACAAGGTTAAAGCACTTTGGAGACCTATTACGCTTAAAAAAGGTGAAATTTACAACCAAAAAAATCTAGACCTTACCAAAAGAAATTTCCTAGCGCTTAATAATTTCAGCATTGCCAGTTATAAAGCTTCTCCAGACAAATACAGCAATCCGAATGATACAATTATCAATGTAAAATACAAACTCATTCCGTTACCGAAATACAATTTTAAAACGGCGCTCGATTTACATTATTCTCAAATTTTGAATCTTGGCTTTTCGCCATCAGCAGAATTAACGGCGAGAAATATTTTTGGTGGCGCCGAAAACTTTACGGGAAGTGT
Source organism: Cloacibacterium normanense (assembly GCF_003860565.1). Classification (NCBI taxonomy): domain Bacteria; kingdom Pseudomonadati; phylum Bacteroidota; class Flavobacteriia; order Flavobacteriales; family Weeksellaceae; genus Cloacibacterium; species Cloacibacterium normanense. The sequence continues at coordinate 693,929 of NZ_CP034157.1, read as the reverse complement.
TTCTGGAACTTTTGGTACCGTTTTCGATGAAAAAAATCCTAATGCGTTGTTTAACGCTTCTGAATATTCCCTTCAATTTGGGTTGAATTTCCCAAGATTGCTCTTGCCTTTTAACACCGAAAAATTCGTCCCAAACAAATATTCGCCTGTTTCTACAGTGAATTTAGGTGCTTCTGTACAGAATAATATTGGAATGGACAGAATCAACGTGAACGCTGGATTGAATTATTTTATCACGGTGAATGAAGTGATTTCTCATCGATTATCTGTTTTTAACACTCAGTTTTCATTTACTCGAAATAAGGATAAATATTATGATTTATTCAAAACGGAAGGAGATATTAAAGACGGAATTTTTAATCTCTATGATATCTATAATCCAGGTGCTATTAATTTAGACACTGAAGCCAAATCTAGATTATTGCTTAATGATACAGGTTTTGCGAATAGTCTTTCGCCAACTGGTTTAGATTTATTGCTCAATTTCAGACAGTCTACCATTAAAAAAGACCGATTAACTCAAGACGTTCTCATCAATTCTTTGGCTTACAATTATATCTATAATGAAATCGGGAAAAAAGGCTATCAAAACCCATTCTTTTTGGATGCTAAAGTAGAATTGGCTGGGAATTTATTGAGTATTTTCAGTAAAAACAATACGGATTCTGGGGTTTTAACGAATAGCAAAACCATTTTCGGCATTCCGATTTCTCAGTTTGTGAAATTCGATATTGATGCGAGAAAATATTTCACTTTCAAAAACAAATCACAGTTTATTGTAAGACAATTTATTGGTGTAGGGATTCCTTATGGAAATTCTAGCAACATGCCATTTATCCGTTCGTATTTCAATGGCGGAAGTAATGACATCAGAGCTTGGATTGCTTTTGGAGGATTAGGTCCTGCCGATACACAAATCGACCAAAAAGTGAGAGCTTATATGATGGATAACGTAAAATTGACCACCAACATAGAATACAGATATCCATTTAATGAAATGTTTGAAGGAGCCGTTTTTGCAGATGCTGGAAACATTTGGAGCACCAAAGATTCAGGAATTGGCGATGAATTTAAGTTCAATAAATTTATTTCTCAAATGGGATTGGGTTCTGGTTTCGGTCTGAGAATGCATGTAGCCTACATTACCGTAAGAATAGATTTAGCCTACAAATTACACGACCCAAATCAGCCAAAAGGCGAAAGATGGGTATTTGACAAAATAAAACCATTTAAGCCAACTTTCAACTTCTCGATTGGTTATCCTTTCTAAAAAAACGCATATGAAGAAAAATGTAATCGTTCTTGCACTGCTTAACAGTGTTTTCTTATTTTCACAAGAAAGAAATCTTAGAAACATTCAGCAATTGACTGATGGTGGAGATAATGCCGAAGCGTATTTCTCGCCCAATGGAAAATTCCTGACGATGCAAGTCACCAATAAAAATTTGGGAGCAGAATGTGACCAGATTTTCGCCTATGATTTATCGAAGGATTATTCTAAAAAATCTGATAATTTACAATTAATTTCTACAGGAAAAGGAAGAACTACTTGCTCTTTCTTTATGCCAGATAACCAACATATTCTCTACGCTTCTACGCATGAAGCGAGCAACGCTTGTCCAGCTCCGCCTGTTTCTAAAGACGGAAAATATCTTTGGGCTATTTATCCAGAATTTGACATTTATATGGCAGATTTGAGCGGTAAAATTGTTAAAAAATTGACAGATGTTCCTGGTTATGATGCAGAAGCGGTGGTTTCTCCAGACGGTAAAAAAATTGTTTTCACTTCTACCAGAACTGGCGATTTAGAACTCTGGACGATGGATATTGACGGGAAAAATCTGAAACAACTTACGTTCGGTTTAGGATATGATGGTGGTGCGTTTTTTTCTCATGATTCTAAAAAAATTGTATTCCGTGCTTCTCGACCAAAAACCGTTGCCGAAATTAAAGAATACAAAGATTATTTGGCTCAAAATCTCGTTGCTCCTACCAATATGGAAATCTACACCATCAATGCTGATGGAACAGATTTAAAACAAATTACACACCTTGGAAAAGCGAATTGGGCGCCATATTTCACTCCAAATGATAAGAAAATTATTTTCTCCAGTAATCATCATTCTACGAGAGGTTATGATTTCCAGTTGTACACCATAGATTTAGAAGGAAAAAATCTGAAACAAATCACCTACGAAAGTGAATTCAATGCGTTCCCGATGTTTTCTAAAGATGGGAAAAAATTGGTTTTCAGCAGCAATAGAAATCAGTCTAAACCGAGAGAAACCAATGTTTTCATCGCAGATTGGGTAGACACAGATGAAGCAGAAAATGTAAACGAAACTCAACTTAAAAATCATCTTAGTTTTCTTGCCAGTGACGAATTACAAGGCAGATTAGCAGGAAGTGAAGGAGAGCAAAAAGCCGCCAATTATATTCAGAAATATTTTAAAAAATTAGGTCTTAAAACCCATTTACAGCCGTTTGAATATTCCATTAAACTCAATCCACACGATGAAAATTCTTCTACTCCAAGTAAAGGAACCAACGTGATAGGATATTTAGACAATAAAGCCGCTAAAACGATTGTCATTGGCGCACATTACGACCATTTAGGATTAAACCAACATCATCAATCAACGCTGATGAATTCTGACGGACAAATTCACAATGGTGCAGATGATAATGCTTCTGGCGTTTCGGCAGTGATGGAATTGGCGAGAATTTTTGCCAAAAATAAGACTCAGGAAAAAGTAAATTACGTTTTTGCACTTTTCTCAGCGGAAGAAGACGGACTGATTGGCTCTAAAAAATTTGCAGAAAATGTAAAATCTCAATATCCTAATGTAGTGACCATGATTAATATGGATATGGTAGGAAGATTAGACAAAGATAAAAACCTTACGGTAGGAGGTGTAGGTTCCTCTCCTATTTTCCCAGATTTGGTAAAAAAAGTGAAACCTGCAGGTTATAATATTACACTTGATGAATCTGGAATTGGTCCTTCTGATCATACCAGCTTCTATCTGAAAGATATTCCTGTTTTATTCTTGTTTACGGGAACGCATGCAGACTATCACAAACCAAGTGATGACAGTGATAAAATAAATTTCGATGGCGTAAAAACTATTACCAATTATGTATTTGGTATTGCGAATGAACTTTCTCAGAAATCTGAAATTCCGTTTACAAAGACTAAAACTACTTCTACCAAATCTGTCCCAAAATACAAAGTAACACTGGGAATTATGCCAAGTTATGCAGATTCTAAAGATGGTTTGCACATTGACGGTGTTACTGATAACAGACCTGCTGCACTTGCAGGAATTCAGTCTGGAGATATTCTTACCCAAATTGGAGATTGCAAAATCACAGAAGTTTATTCTTATATGGATTGTCTATCAAAACTCAATGCTGGAGACGAAAAAGAAGTTACCGTGATTAGAAATGGGGAAACGAAAGTTTTTAAGGTGAAATTCTAATCTTAATTCAAAATACCATTAAATCCATCACTTTAATATATCAATTGGAACGGGCTTTAGCCCGTTTTTTTTAATCCAATACAAGATTGGCTTTAGCCAAATTTTATCTAGGTTTTGGCTAAAGCCATTTATTTTTTTTTACTTTTTCATCGGGCTAAAGCCCGACGCAATTGATAAGCTTGTCAATTTCAAAAATTAAAATTGTACAAATAGAACAACTATTAAATTTCGTTTTTAGGTTAAAGAAAATTTGATAACAAAAAACTCGTTCCGAAATTTTGGAACGAGTTTTTTTATTTATACAATCTCAGAAGTAAGACCTCTGGAAATTAATTTTTCGTGCATGGGTTTTAGAAGTTCCATGCTACCTGTTTTCACGGTGCATTTGCCTTTGTAATGTACCAAAATGGTGCATTGTTCGGCTTGTTCTAGCGTATGTTTACAAATTTCGATTAAACACTCTATTACGAAATCAAAAGTGTTTACATCATCATTATGCAGCACTAATTTGTAGACTTCGTCTTCCTGTTCTAGAAGCGCTACTTCTTCCTGATATTCTCTTTGAGGATTATCGTAAAATTTCATTTTGATTGAAGTTAACTTTGAGGTAAAGGTTGAGATTAATTAGATTTCGCTAATTTCTTCGGTTAAGTCATCTACAATATCTTTTGGTTCGTAGACCAATTCTACCAGTTCTACCGACTTATTATTCATTTTCAAAATTTTGAAATGATAATCATCGATATCGAACTCTTGATTTTCTTCTGGAATATCTTCTAATTGATGCAGGATAAATCCAGCTAAAGTATTGTATTCACCAACTTCTGATAATTCTTTCGGCAAACACTCGTTAATTTCTTCTAAAGGTTGAGTTGCTTTTACCCAGAAAACGTTTTCGCCTACTTGGTCTACAATTTTATCTTCATCATCCTCTTCATCTTGGATTTCGCCTACCAATTCTTCTAAAATATCTTCTAAAGTAAGAATACCTTCTGTACCTCCAAATTCATCGATAACGATGGCTAAATGCTGTTTCTTTTGTTGGAAAACATTTAATAAATCTGAAATCTTTTTACTTCCTACCACGAAGAATGCTTCTCTCAAAAACTCTTTTAAATCAAGGTCTTTGTTTTTGATGTATTCTCTCATGATTTCCTTGGTGTAGAAAAGTCCTATAATGTTATCAATCGAGTTTTGAAACACTGGAATTCTAGAATATCCACAATCGATGATTTGTTTTAGAATTTCTTCTTTATCATCTTCTATATCAATAGAAATAATATTTTGACGAGGCACCATCACTTGTTTTGCAGTGTGGTCTGTAAAATCAAAAGCATTTTTAATGATTTCGTAGTTTTCTTCTTCTATTTCTCCACTATCAGCTGATTGTTTTACCAACAATTGAAGTTCTTCTGTAGAGTGAATATCATGTTCGGAAGCAGGATGGATTCCTATTAATTTCAAAAAAGCATTTGAGAATAAATTCATTAACCAAATAAATGGTTTGAAAATATTGTAGAATAATCTTAATGGTGCAGAAATGAATAAGGTAGTGGCTTCTGATTTTCTAATGGCAATAGATTTAGGCACTAACTCCCCAAAAACAATATGCATTACGGTAATGATTAAAAAACTGGTTACTACAGAAATTGTCGTAATCATAGTAGGTGCAATATTGATATTGAAATAAGAGAATACCCCATGGAAAACATGTTCCAGAGCGCTTTCTCCTACCCAACCTAATGCTAATGAAGCTAAGGTAATCCCTAATTGTGTAGCAGATAAATAAGCATCTAAATGTTTGATGATGTGTTCGGCTTGTTTCGCCATTTTGTTTCCTTCGGCAGCCTTGATTTGAATCTGAGAATAACGAACCTTAACGATGGAGAATTCCGCCGCTACGAAAAACCCGTTTAATAATACAAGTAATAATGCAATAAGAAGTTTGACGACACTATCGTAATCCATTTATAAAAAATTGTGAATTGATTAATCTATGCAAATATATGATTATTTTTAATATAAAAGTTTAATAAAAAAGAGTGCGTAAACGCACCCTTTTTTTGGTCTAAAAATCGAAATATGAAGAAAATTACTACTTCCTGTTGTAAAAAAAAATTTCTACTGCAGTTTACATAATAACCTTAATTTTACTGCAGTAGAAAATTTATCATCATTTGTGTTTTGGGTTATTACGGTGCAAATTTAAAACGATTTATTTTATGAATCAATTACACTTTTGTGTAATGCTTTATTTAAATCTACAGTTCAAAAGTACACCCAAACCCCATGATATACAATACGCTTAATTACGTATTTTAATTTTTAGTTTTATTCTTTTTAACTAATTTCCTTTGGATAAGAAAAACTAAGTAAAGTTAATCATTATAAACAAAATTAAATGTCTATAGTGAACTCATAAAATGAACTTATTATATTCATCCTCATAAAAAAGGGCATCAACCTGAGTTGACACCCTTTCATTTATCGTATAAAAGAAATATTTCTTAGCTATTTTTAAGTGCTTCTGCACCAGAAACGATTTCTAAAATTTCATTGGTAATCGCAGCTTGACGCGCTTTGTTATAGAAAATTACCAAATCATTTTTAAGTGCTTGTGCGTTATCAGTCGCTTTGTGCATCGCTGTCATTCTCGCTCCATGTTCAGATGCGATAGAATCTAGCACTGCTTTGTACACTTGCGTTTTAATAGATTTAGGAATTAGGCTATCCAAAATCTCGTTTCTGTTGGGCTCAAAGATATAATCACTGTTTGCATTACCATCAGTTTCCGGCATTGATATTGGTAATAGCTGTTCAGTTTTTACTTCTTGATTAGCAGCATTTAAAAATTTATTATAAATTAGATGTACTTCATCAAATTTTCCTTGGCTGAAATCCTTCATCACAGCAGAAGTCACTTTTGATACTTTTTCAAAACTCACATGATCAAAGATGGCACTTTGATTATCATATACTGTTCTGTTTTTCTTTACAGCATCAAAAACTTTTTTCCCGATGGTTAACACTTCTACTTCTACAGCAGAATTAGAAATTCTGTGATTTAATTCTTTGATAATAGATGAGTTAAAAGCACCTGCCAAACCTCTATTAGAAGTAATAGCGATGTATAGTACTTTTTTCACCTCTCTCTTTTGTGCAAAAGCAGAAACGTTATCAGAATCAGAGCTTGCGCTTACATTCTGAATGATTTCTTGAAGTTTTTCAGAATAAGGTCTTAACATTACAATGGCATCTTGTGCTTTTTTCAGTTTCGCAGCCGAAACCATTTTCATTGCACTTGTAATCTGCATTGTAGATGAAATAGAAGTTATTCTTCCTCTAATTTCTTTTAAATTTGCCATATTTAGTTTAGTTGTTGGTTGTCGGTTGTTGGTTGCTAGTCTTAGAAAATTCCGTCAACTATCAACCAAAAACCATCAACTAATTTTAGTTATATTTAGAAGCTAAATCTGTAGCTACTTGCTTAAGAACACCTGTTAAACTGTCATCAATCTTACCAGATTTAAGAGCAGCCATTACTTCTGGGTGTTTGTTTTTTAAGAAGTCTACGTATTCTACTTGGAATTCTCTTACTTTTCTTACAGGAACGTTTCTTAATAAGTTTTCAGTTCCTGCGTAAATCATCGCTACTTGTGATTCTACAGGTAGTGGAGAGTTTACTGGTTGTTTAAGAATTTCTACGTTTCTTTCTCCTTTTGCGATAACTGCCATAGTAGCAGCATCTAAGTCAGAACCAAATTTAGCAAAAGCTTCTAATTCTTTGTACTGCGCTTGGTCAAGTTTCAATGTACCAGAAACTTTTTTCATAGACTTAATCTGAGCGTTACCACCTACTCTCGATACAGAAATACCTACGTTAATCGCTGGTCTCACCCCAGAGTTGAATAAATCTGACTCTAAGAAGATCTGTCCGTCTGTAATAGAAATTACGTTGGTAGGAATATATGCTGATACGTCACCTGCTTGAGTTTCGATGATTGGAAGAGCCGTTAATGAACCACCTCCTTTTACCATTGGTTTTAATGATTCTGGTAAATCGTTCATTTGAGAAGCGATGGTATCATCTTTAATTACTTTAGCAGCTCTTTCTAATAATCTTGAGTGAAGGTAGAAAACGTCTCCAGGATATGCTTCACGACCTGGTGGTCTTCTTAATAATAGAGAAAGCTCACGGTAAGCTACTGCTTGTTTAGATAAATCATCATAAACGATTAATGCTGGTCTACCAGTGTCTCTAAAAAATTCTCCGATTGCAGCTCCCGCCATTGGTGCGTATACCTGCATTGGAGAAGGGTCTGAAGCGTTTGCTGCTACCACTACGGTATAAGCTAAAGCTCCTTTATCTTCTAAAGTTTTTACGATTTGTGCTACAGTAGAACCTTTTTGACCTACAGCAACGTAGATACAAAATACAGGCTCACCAGCATCATAAAATTCTTTTTGGTTCAAAATAGTGTCGATAGCAACGGTAGTTTTACCAGTTTGTCTATCTCCGATGATCAACTCTCTTTGTCCTCTTCCGATTGGAATCATAGAGTCAATTGCTACGATACCTGTCTGAAGTGGTTCATTTACCGGTTGACGGAAAATTACTCCTGGAGCTTTTCTTTCTAGTGGCATTTCATAAAGATCTCCGGTTACAGGACCTTTACCATCGATAGGATTACCTAGAGTATCTACTACTCTTCCTAAAAGACCTTCTCCTACTTTAATAGAAGAGATTCTTTCGGTTCTTCTTACAGTATCTCCTTCTTTTACTCTTTTAGATTCTCCAAGAAGTGCAACACCTACATTGTCTTCTGCAAGGTTTAATACAATACCTTCAATTCCTGATTCGAATTTTACCAATTCACCGTATTGTACGTTTTCTAAACCGTAAACTAGAGCGATACCGTCTCCAATTTGTAATACTGTACCCACTTCTTCTACATTTGTTTGTGTATCAAAGTTGGCTAACTGTTGTTTTAAAATTGCTGAAACTTCAGCCGGATTTATTTCTGCCATTTTATGGTTTTTTAACTTAATTTAATTGAAATTCTTTTTTCACTTGGCTTAGTTTAGTTCTTACAGAAGTATCCACCTGTTGGTCTCCTACTCTTAAAATATAACCGCCAATAATTTCAGGGTTTACTACCACATTTAGGTCGTAATTTTTAGTATGGTCTACTAAAGATGAAGATTTTACAATGTCTTCTACATTTTTCTGAGACAGTTCAGAAGCTACGGTTAAGGTAACTCTCTGTACGCCTTGTAAGTCTTCTACTTTATTGATAAACTCTTGTGCTATATGCTGCAGATGACTTTCTCTACCTTGTTTAATCACCAAAGTAATGAGATTCTTACTTAATTGTGAAAACTGAGCAAAGATTTCTAAGGCTGCTTTGGTTTTCTTTTTAGCGTCAATGATTGGCGAAGCAAAGAAGTTTTTTAATTCTTTAGATTCATTAAAAATCTTTACTACATCTTTCATTTCCGAAAAAATAGAAGCCGTGTTCCCAGACTCTTGAGTAAAGTCTAGTAAACCTTGTGCATATCTTTTCGCTACTTTAGAGGTTAGCATATTAATTTAAGTTAGATTTATTAATGATTTTTTCAACTAATGCGTTGTGAGCATCAGCATTATCTAATTTTTGTTTTAGAATAGTTTCTGCAATTTCTACAGAAAGAGAACCAATTTGATTTTTGATATCAGCCATCGCTGCATTTTTCTCAGCATTGATTGATTGTTTTGCTTGTTCAATCATTTTGTCTCCTTCAGATTTTGCAAGGTCTTTTGCTTCACCTACGATTTTGTCTTTTAACTCTCTTGCTTCTTTTAAGATGGCATCACGTTCAGCTTTAGCTTCGCGGATGATTCTCTCATTGTCTGCTTTAAGATTTGCAACTTCTTCTTTAGCCAATTTAGCTTGGTTAATAGCGTCTTGAATAGAAACTTCTCTCTCATTTAAAGCAGTAAGGATAGGTTTCCATGCAAATTTTCCTAACACGAAAAGAAGTATCAAGAAAATAACTGACTGAATGATGAACAAACCTGACGAAAAATTCTCTAATAATCCCATAAGATTTTTATATATTTTTTTTATTTAATTTTTAAAAACACTTCCCGTAACCAACCGTTACGGGTGAGTGCTATTTTTTTGAGTCTTAGTTTACAGCAAATAATGCAGCAAATGCAAGACCTTCAACTAGTGCAGCAGCAATAAGCATTGCAGTTTGTAATTTACCAGCTTGTTCTGGCTGACGAGCCATACCTTCTAAAGCAGCAGCACCGATTTTACCGATACCTAAACCTGCTCCGATTACTACTAAACCTGCACCTACTAGTTTTGGAATTTCCATAATATATAATTTTAAAAATTAGTTTCTACTTTTATGTTTTGAGTTTCGAGATCCGAGTTACGAGTTCAAAATGATAACTTTCTACTTGGCTCTTAACTCTTTTATCTTGGCTCTTTTCACTTGGTTCTTATTAGTGATGAGCTTCTTCGTGGTGGTGTTCTTCATTAGCCATTCCGAAGTAAACCGCAGAAAGCATGGTGAAGATATACGCTTGTAAGAATGCTACTAATATCTCTAATAAATACAATACAAATGTTAAGAATGGGAATGCAACGCCTGCAATTACATTTTGGAAGTAATAAATCATTGCAATTAATGACATAATTACGATGTGACCTGCTGACATGTTTGCAAAGAGACGTATTAACAATGCAAACGGCTTAATAATCATCCCGATTAATTCGATAGGAATCATTACCAATTTCATTAAGAACGGTAAACCTGGCATCCAGAAGATGTGTTGCCAATAGTTTCTGTTTGCCGTAAACTGTGTAATGATGAAGGTAAAAATTGCTAAAGCAGCTGTAATGGCTAAATTCCCTGTTACATTAATCCCGAAAGGTAATAAACCAAATACGTTCAGGAATAAAATGAAGAAGAAAATAGTCAATAAATAAGAAATATATTTGTGATATTTCGGTCCGATGTTTGGAATCGCAATCTCATCTCTGATGAAGATTACCAGTGGTTCGAATAATTTACCTGCACCTGTAGGAATTGGTGATTTCTTATAATTTCTAGCCATAGAACCAAAAATTACAATCATCAATAATGATGCACATAGAATCATTAAAACACTTTTCGTGATAGATAAGTCTAAAACTTTTGCATTGGTAGCGTGACCGTGGTCATCTAAAGTAATAGCACCAGAAGCGTCTGTTTTTACAATTTTTTCGTGGTAAAGAGCGTAGTTTGCACCTTTGCTTTCTACTACGTTGTATTTTTTGCCATGAGCATCTTTCAATTCTTTACCGTGGTGAAATTTTGAACTCATGAATGCATGAAGACCGTTTGCTTCATCATAGAAAATAACAGGAAGTGGAAAACCGATGTGGTGTTCTGTACCGTCTGCTTTCTTTTCCACCATAATATCAAAGCTGTGAGCATCTAACAAGTGATGGTCTATAAACTCCTTATTTTCTTTCTTTATTTGTTCTTTTTCTGCTTCTTCGGCACTTACCACTTTGGTTTCTGTAGCAGGTTTAGTTTCTGCTGCAGCTTCGTGATGTTGCGCTAAAGAAAGTGAAAATGTAGATAAAAAACCGATTAATAAAACTCCTCTTTTCAGCATTGATTTATGTTATTTTAAAAGTTTTGCAAAAATATGATAAAAAAACAAATTAACAAAGTATGAATTAGTTATTTTTTTGTTCTTTCAATAAACCGATTGCGAACAAAGTTTCTAACAGTAAAGAAACCAAGTAAGGCGGTATAAAATGATACTTGTGATATGGCACTTCGGATAATTGTAACTTATTCATTACCAAGAACATAACACTCAACTTAAAGAGCATGAGCCCCATAAAAGTAAAACCGATATACTCTGGATAAATCTTTTTGACAATAGACATAATGGTAATGACCATCATAAATAAAATAGTTAAGAAAAGATAATAGCGAATAAATATCACTTGAAAGTCATTTACATAAAGTTGCCATATCGCAAAATGTAAAAAAAAGACCAAAATAAATAGAACAATGTATAACCAAGAGGTAGACTGTTTCATGCGTATTATTTGTTTATATTTTCTAATTGTTTTAAGGTACTGTACAAGGCTAATCCTAATCCTGATAAACCAATGGCAACGGTTAATAAATCATTGGGCAATTCTAGATAATCATTAATTTTCTTCCCGCCCCAAAATCCTAAAGCAATGATGGCCAACATCTGAAACACGATGGAAGAATAAATTCCGTACAAGCGCATAGGATTTTTTTTGTATTCTTCTTTCTGTTCTTCAGGAGTTTTCGGAGTATTTTGGTCTTGTAGAGCCATTGTTTTTAATTTGGTGTAAAACTATATAAATCTGAGCGGAATGACAAAAAATATGACAAATGTCATGTTTATAGAATTAAAAAGACTAGCACTCCCCTTTTCATAATTTTAAAAGAAGATTTTATGTATGATTGGCTACCCTTTAGTTATACTTTCCTTTGACTTTCCTTTGACTTTCCTTTGACTTTCCTTTGGGAGAGCTGAAAATGGAATTTTTTTGGAGACAATTATAAAAAATCAAGAGGACTTTTTATTTTTGATTTAGAAACATCTGTAACATGGGTATAGATTTGGGTAGTTTTAATAGAATTATGCCCCAAAAGTTCTTGCAAAAATCTAATATCCGCCCCACTTTCTATAAGATGAGTGGCGTAACTGTGTCTCAAACCGTGTATACCAATGGTTTTGTTGATTTTAGCATTTTTGAGTGCATTTTTAAAAACCATCTGTACACTTCTCACCGAATATGCACCACCGTATTGACCTTCGAAAAGATAATCTTTTGGCTTGTATTCTTTATAATAAGTTCTCAATAGAGGTAATATAGACTCTGGCAAATTGGTATACCTATCTTTTTTTCCTTTTGCACCAGCGATTAAAACCAGCATATCCTCAGAATTAATATGCTCTATTTTAAGATTTACAATTTCGGAAACCCTTAAACCCATTCCATAAGAAAGCTGGAGCATGAGGAGATGTTTAGGATTAGATGTTTGCTTGAAAATCTTTTTAATTTCTGATTTTGTGAGCATTTTAGGAAGCCGTTTTGGTGTTTTAGGACGTGGAATATCAAAAAACATTTTTTCCCTGTGCAACACTTTTTCGAAATAAAACTTTATTGCATTAATTCTGCTATTGAGATGATTTTCTTTAATATTTTCTTTTTTAATACAATATAGAAAATAATCTTTCAATCTCTCTTGTGTAAGTTCATTTACAGAGTAATGCTTAATTGTTCTAAGCAAATGCGCAAATTCTGTAGTGTAGGTTCTAATGGTATTCTTACTATACGCTTTTAGTTTTAATTGATTTCTAAACCGCAAAAAAGCTTCTTGGTTATTAGGTGCTATACTTGCTATAAGTTCATCTCCTATTTCGCTAGTATTAATTTGTAAAGCAGTACGTATAGATGGTAAATCTGGCAAATACCATGCTTTATGAGTACTGCTCCACTTTACAGACGAGAAACGCTCTCTAAGTTCCTTAATCAAGGTATAATCTTTGGGAAAAGTAATCCAAATGACTTTTTTAGAATAGTGTTCTCCTATACTGAATTTGTATAAATTAAAATCCATTTATTTATCTTTACAGGCTTCGCATTTTGTGTAGATTAAAAAATAGAGTGCAATAAATTCTATAAATCTCTATACGAAATACGAAACCAAATATATACAAAAAACACTGAATATATAGCATATAGTCAAAATTTATCAAAAAATTTGCACTTTCGCAAAACTTTCGTATATTTGAGTGTTATACGACATTTCACCAAAAATGACCGAACAGAAATTAAAAGAATATTTTGAGAATAAAATTACGATAGATGAGCTAAAATCTGACGTAAAAAATAGCCAAACAAAAACTGGATGTGATACAACAAGTGTTTATATCCAACAAATCAATGATGGAGAATTTGAAATTCAGAAAGAACATTTGATAAAATTATGTAATGATTTTATTACTCGAAAACTTGACAGCGAAGATTTGACTACTATTGCTTTTTCACTGATTGCTTCTGAATATTTTGATTGGAATGGAGATGAAATTAGTAATGTTATTTTCGATTGGGATAATTCAAAAATTGGATACGACATAAATCTAAAAAATGTTCAATTATGGAAAGATTATCTTGAAAATGGAAATTATAACCTTGACAAAAATGAGTTAAAAGAAAAATTTAGAAGCAAGGGAAAATTTCTAAATCTTTATCAACAAATTGACCAAATTTTATGGGAATATTGGGATCCAATTGGAATTAACGATGATGCTCCAAGAGATGAATATCAAGGTTATACACCACTAATTCTCAAACTTGTAAAATCAAAATCTGATTCAGCTAAAATTGCAGAAAAACTTTACGAAATTGAAACTGAATTAATTGGTCTTTCCGGAAATTACGAAAACTGTTTAAAAGTTGCTGAAAAAATAAATAATTTGGAAAAGAAAAACGTCGTATAACATAGTATTTGCAAAAGGCGGGGTTGAAGGAATAATAGAACTACCAGTTGCATTTAGTCGCGCCTGCTTTTTCGTTCCACAATTTTTTTGTAGTTTAGTTCCACGAAAAAAGCATTCGCTTCGGTTGGTCGAAATTGAACTTTTCGTCCAATTTAGCCCGCCCTTCGCAAATACTTTTTCCGTTATCTGCAAGCATATCCAAACCCATTTCATAGAAGGAATTTCACAAAAAAACTATCTAAGAATTTAAATTATAGTAATTTTATCTTAACAAAAAGTAATAACAAACAATGAAATATTTATATTTAGCATTAGCGATTGTTCTTGAAGTTTTAGGTTCAAGTTTTATGAAAGCATCTGACGGATTTTCAAAACTTTTACCCACGACAATAACAATAATAGCATATATTGCTTGCTTTTTCTTCCTTTCTCAAGCATTAAAATCAATACCTTTAGGAATTGCTTATGCGATTTGGGGAGGTTTAGGAATTGTCTTAACTGCATTGATTTCAGTAATTATCTTTAAACAATCTTTGGATTTACCAGCAATTATTGGAATTATTTTGATTGTTGCAGGTGTTTTTGTTATGAACTTTTTCTCTAAATCTTCAACACACTAAAAAATGCCTGCAGATAACATGGGTTTTGCAAGATGCGGGGTTGAAGTAAATCTCAGAAAATTTGTAGAAAATACCCGCAAACAACTTTTCCATTTTTTAGTTTTTTCGTAATTTTAAAAAATGGAAAAAGTTTTTGCTAGCGTTCGGTTATCCTCTCCACTTCCGGTTGCAGTAGCCCGCACCTCGCAAAGCCCTTTCCCGTTATAGGCAATTCTACTTAAAAACATCACATAAATGAAAAAATTTATTTCTAAGATAAGACAAATACAAAAGAATTATGATTGTAAAGATTTTGATGGTTACAATATTTTCAGAATTCTAAAACTTACAAAAAATGAAGTAAAAACTCAATCAAATCTAATTTCTGATTTATTAAACCCGAAAAGTATTTATCATTCTCAAAGTAATGAATTTTTTAAAGAATTTGTTCAAATAGTTTTTGATGATGGATTTACATTGGACAGTTATAAAGTCAAAGTTGAAGCTAAAATTGATACAAAAAAATATAATGAAGAAATTGAATCAGGAAGAATTGATATTATATTAGAACAAGAAAAACCTTCTAAAAAAGCAATTCTGATTGAAAATAAAGTTTATGCAAAAAATCAAGAGAAACAGCTAGAAAGGTACTATGAATATTGCTTAAAAGAATATGTTTCGCCAGAAAATTTTAGAATAATATACCTTACTCAATTTGGAGATGAGTATATTACAAAAAATTTGCATTTAAAAGAAAATGTTTATGAAATTTCTTATAAAAAAGAAATTGTAATGTGGCTTAAAATGTGTTATAATATTTGTGCTGACATTAATCAAAAACTAATCCTTAATCAATGGATAAATGCTCTTATATATTTAACCACTAATGAGGAAAGAAAGGTTAGAAATAGGTTAATACAGTTTGAAATTTTTAAAAACAAAGAATTATTTGAAAAGCACTCTAATATAGAAGAGATTGAAGAGTTAAAGAAATTTTTAAATACTGGAATTTCTAAACACAAGAAGCTTTACGATTCTTATGAAAAAGATTTGAAAGAATTATTAAAAAACAGTAGTTATGAGATTCCACTTACGGAATTGACAGAAGATAAACTTTATGAAATTTTGAAAATTCGAAAAAAACTTAAATTTTCTGATATAATGAAAGCACCAAAATAATATTTGATAAAAGAGAACTGCCTATAACATGGGCTTTGCAAGATGCGGGGTTGAGGGAAATCTCAGAAATATTCTAGAAAATACCCGCAAAAAACTTTTCCATTTTTTAGTTTTTTCGTAATTTTAAAAAATGGAAAAAGTTTTTGCTAGCGTTCGGTTTTCATCTCGAATTTCAGTTGCAGTAGCCCGCACCTCCCAAAGCCCTTTTCCGTTGTACGACATAGTAAAACCGAACCAAACAAAATGAAAGTCAGAGAAGAAAAGTTAAGAACAATTATAGAATGGTCGGAGAAAAACGAAGATGTAAGAGTTCTTCTTCTGACAAGTTCACTTGTAAATCCTTTAGCACTTGTTGACGAATTTAGTGATTTAGACATTGAATTTGTTTTTGAGGATAATACAAATTACATTTCAGACAAAAGCTGGACGCTTAAATTCGGAAATCCAATTGCTATGATTGAAGAAGACGAAAGTTGTTTTAACCATAAACACGCAATGAAAATGCTACTTTATGAAGACGGTGTGAAAGTAGATTTTAAACTTTACAGCAAATCAAAATTTATAAAGGAAACGCAAGAGAAAGAATTACCAGAAGATTGGGATATTGGTTATAAAATTTTAATTGATAAAGATGGTATTACAAAGCAAATGCTGAAACCAACTTATCAAATTTCCATTATCAAAAAACCGTCTGAAAAAGAGTTTCAAAATCTAATAAACGATTTTTGGTGGGACACAACTTACGTGGCAAAGTGTCTTGTGAGAGATGAAATATTCTATGCGAAATTTATGTCGGAAACCGTTATTCGCACAGAATATTTAATTCCTTTAATTGAATGGCACATTGCAAGTGAACACAATTGGAACATAACGACCAATAAATATGGACGACTTTTCAAAAAGTATCTTAACCAGGAAATGTGGGCTAAAACAGAACAAACATTTTCAGGGAGCGATATAAAGGAAAATTGGACTGCTCTATTTTCAATGACTGATTTAGTTTCAGAAATAGGAACTGAATTGTCAAAAAAATTAGAGTACAAATACCCGGATAAATTAGAAAATGACATACGAAAATATTTAGCTGGACTAAAACCCAA
Organism: Cloacibacterium normanense; assembly: GCF_003860565.1. NCBI lineage: Bacteria > Pseudomonadati > Bacteroidota > Flavobacteriia > Flavobacteriales > Weeksellaceae > Cloacibacterium > Cloacibacterium normanense. Next base: position 677,032 of record NZ_CP034157.1, on the reverse strand, counting down.
AACATAACTACGTCGTACAACATCGTATTGGCAATAGGCGGGCTGAACGGCTTCGTATCAACGGAAGTGCAAAATTCAACTTCTGTTCTTCGATTAAAGTTCAGTGCTAAAAATCCCGCCCATCGCCAATACGCGGCACGTTGTATGCAATGCTACCAAAAACACCGTTTAAAATGAAGAAAACACTTTTTTTAACATTACTTTTTACCTCAATTTATTGTTTTTCTCAAACTCACAGATTTATTTATGAGTTTAAATATAAGCCAGACTCAACCATAAATAACTACGAAAAAACAAATATGACTTTGGACGTAAATCCAGACGAAGTAAAATTCTATTCTTACGAATATGCTGAAACGGACTCTTTGAATAAAGTGAGAAATTTTAATAGTGCAAATTGGGATAGCAATTTTCCAGCGATTAAGAGAAAGAAAAATACCTACAACAATTTGAATTATGTATTACTTGACAGTTTCTTTGTCTTTGAAACAAATGACAAAATGAATTGGAAATTGACAAAAGAAACTAAAAAATCAGGAGAATATAACCTTCAGAAAGCAAAAACAACTTTCGGCGGTAGAAATTGGACAGCGTGGTTTTCAAACGAAATTAATTTAAATGAAGGTCCTTATAAATTTCGCGGACTTCCAGGATTGATTTTTGAAATTTATGACGATAAACAAAATTTTTCATTTAATTTGTTGAAAAGTTGGAAACTTCAAAAAACTTATAATACCAACGAATTTCTTGAAAATTTTGCAGGTCAAAAAGCAATCTTAACAAATGAAAAATTTATACAAAAAAAACAATTGGAATTTTTCAATGATCCACTTCGTGATATGCGTGAAAGTTATAATCCTAATGCTGAAGGAGAATTTAGAGTTTATGGCGTAAAAGTTACAAGTAAAGAGCAATTTAAAGAATTGACAAAAATGGCGCAAGAAAGAATGAAAAAGGAATATAATCCAATAGAAATTGATAAAGCCGTTAAATATCCAAATAAATAAAAAGCACTGCATACAACATGGGTTTTGCAAGATGCGGGGTTGAAGGACATCTTAGAAAATTTGTAGAAAATACCCGCAAAAAACTTTTCCATTTTTTAGTTTTTTCGTAATTTTAAAAAATGGAAAAAGTTTTTGCTAGAGATTGGTTCTCCTCCCGACTTTCAGTTTGCAGTAGCCCGCACCTCGCAAAGCCCCTTTCCGTTATCTGTAACCGAAACCAAACTATATGGATAAAAATTTACTCCTAAATCTTTTTTGTAAATCTGTGTAATTTTTAATCTCATTTTCAGTTAATTTCAGTTCAAATTCTTCCCCATCAAAAATTTTTATTTTTATATTAATTTGATAATTATTATATCCGTTATCAAATCCAGAAATTGTTAAAAAAATATCTTTAATTAAAATAATTTCACCACATTTTATCCATCTATCTTCATTGGCTAAATAAATGTCTTTTACCAACTTATAAAATCCAACTTGACTTTGAAATTCTTTTATTTCACTTGCAAAAATCACAGTTTTTAAATTCATAATCTTTGTGAAATTTCGGCTACAGATAACATCGGTTTGGTTTCAGCGGTGTCGAATGTTATCAGTAGCACTATTTGTTAATTAATTTAGTTTTGTGTTTATACTCGGTTTCCGCTTCTAATCACCGCCGAAAACCAAGCCGTGAACCGATGTGGTCGAAATCCGCTCCGCTACTTTTGCCACATCGGTTCGGCGGATTACATCCGCAGATGTTGCTCGTCGCTACGCGAACTTCGCACATCTGTGAATTTGCTAAATCCCAAGAACGGAAGCAAACTTCCTTCTCGGGACTTCGCAAATCCGCCGAACCGTTACCTGCAATATCATGACAAAAGCCGTCATAAAAGGAGTTTTAGCAATATTTTTCATTGTTTCTTGTTCAAAAAACAACAAGAGTGAACAGGTTAATTCCGAAAAACTTTCAAAAATAAATAAAATAAAGATTGCAGAAAAAACTATCTTTCCTGATTTCATACATTTATCTGAAACAGACTTTGAAAAATTTGCAAATGGAGAAAATTCAAAATGGTTCAGATTTAAAAATCAAAAATTATTTTTCATTCCTTACACTGATTATTCAATTACAACGCTAATTTTGACAGATGAACCTTTAAAGAATAAAAAACTGATTGAACTTATGAAAGCAGATAAAATAATGGTTGAAGATTCTTTAAATTCAATTGAAACAACTGAAATTCAAACAGACAAGAAAATTAAACTCGGAATGTCAAAAATATTCGTGGAAAAAATTTATGGAAAACCTGATTCAACGAAAATTAACAATGGAAATGAAACTTTATATTGGACTTTCACAATGAACGAGAACCGAAATAATTACGAATTTGGAAATCTAAAACCGTTTGTACATGACGGACTTGAGTTTTCTGCCGAAATGATTTTTAAAAATAGTAAACTAAAAACTCTAATCTATAATTATCAAATACCTTAAAGATACTGCAGGTAACATGGGTTTTGCAAGATGCGGGGTTGAATGAAATCTTAGAAAGTTTTCAGAAAATACCCGCAAAAAACTTTTCCATTTTTTAGTTTTTTCGTAATTTTAAAAAATGGAAAAAGTTTTTGCTAGCGTTCGGTCTCCTCTCCACTTCCAGTTGCAGTAGCCCGCACCTCGCAAAGCCCTTTCCCGTTGTGTGCTATGTCACCAAAAATTTCGCTGACAAACAAATTTCTGAATTTTTGAATCTTGGAAGAAACTGAATCCAGACCAAAACTCCTTACGCAAAAGGTCTGAATTCATTTTCTATTAAAACGGACTGAAATAAAAAGCCAAAATCTGAATATTAACAAAATTTTCGGTAACATATCTTCCAACGGAATTAAATTCTTACGTTCCTAAAATGCGGAATAAAAACTGCGTAAAATTTGACAAATATTTGGAAAAATTGGCTGAAAATTTTAACGCTGTGAAAAAAAATTACGCCGAAAAATGAAACTGACAAAAAATAACGCTGACAGAAATTCTTTGCGCTGAATTTTACAAACTTGGTGAACAAAACTAACGCTGACAAAAAATGCCGGCTAAATTTTCGCAAAATTTGAGAAGACGAATTTTAAAAATTTTAGATTTTAGGTAAATTTTCGTTTGAAAATTAAGAAAGCTTCTAAAAAAATCTCAAAAAATGACCAAAAAACACGGAAAATCAAAAAGACACATCACACAACATCGGTTTTGCAATATGGCGCGGAAAGTTTTTATTAGAACTTGTCAGAATATTTTGTAATTTTGGTAAAAATAGAAAAACAGGAAATTCTTTGGCGCCACATCGCAAAGCCGTTTTCCGTTAGCTGTAATGCCACAAGAAACCCTGTAAAAATTGAATACTCGACAAAAAACAAAATAAAAAATGAGTTCGACCTCAATAAATAAAAAAGAAATTGTAGACTTCCTTTGGGAGTGGACTGAAAATAAAGGTACTTGGGCAGAATTATTGGTAAGCAAAATTGTTACGACAGAAGGTGAACTTTCTCAAACTGATACAAAAACAATTTTTGATTATTTTCTCCAATCAATAAGTTTATTAAGTGGTTTACCAGTGATTACAATTGCAAAACCTAATTATACACCAACTAATCAAGAAATTGAATTAATATCACTTTCAGATGTTTCAGGGGTTAATCGACTTGCAAAAAATCAAACTATAAATTTCAGTCCAAACTTAACTGTAGTATTTGGAGAAAATGGGACAGGAAAGACAGGATATGGTAGAATTTTAAAAACACTTGGATTTAGTTATGATACTTACAATAATATACTTTCTGACATTTCAAAAACAGCTGTCCCACAATCAGCTATAATAAATTTCAAAGCTAACTCAATAGCTAAAACATTTAATTGGAACGGAAAAAATACAATTCAAGAATTAGAAAATATTTCAGTTTTCAATAATAACTGTGTTTCAATTTCACTTAATGATAGACAATTAATTGTAACACCTATAGGATTTCATTTATTCAATTTAATCACTACAGAATTGAATAAACTTGAAAATCTAGTTAATATTGAGATTGCAAAATACCCAACTACTTTAAATTGGACAAACCTATTAAATAATGGAACCCAACAACAAGTATTTATATCAACATTATCAAATAATTCGACCGAAGAAAGATTAAATCAGCTTTCAAGTTTTACAAATATTCAAGAAAAAGAACTACAGGATTCAGAAAGTGAATTAACTAATTTAAACAAAACCATACTTCAAAGAGATATTCAAACCATAACTGCTTCAATCTCTGAATTAACAACGATAATTAATAAAATCCAAAATATCCAAAAGAGTTTAAACCAAGATGAATGGAATATATTAAGTGAAAGAAATATTAAAATAAATGAGCTTGAAAACCAAGCAAACAAAGGCATAAAAGAAATTGCAGAAACTCACGGTATAGAATTCTACCAATCAATAGAATTTGACAATTTTATTAAATCAGCTGAAGCATACATTAAAATAATTGACAAGGGAAACTATCCCGAAAATGGGAATAATTGTGTTTATTGCTTACAGCCACTTCAAAATCCTGCAACCGAATTATTAAAAAATTATAGAAAACTCTTAAACGACGAAACTCAAGAAAATTTAAGTAATCTAAAACAGCAAAAATTAGACGCAATAAATTTAATTTCTCAAATTGACACAAATTTTACATTAAGTCAAGCAACATTTGGTTTCGACAATGAAAATAAAATTATTATTCAACCTAGTGAATTAATTGAATTTCAGAATACATTAGTAAAACTAAAACAAGTTTATATATCTGACACAGTAACAAATGAAACACCTTTTAATTTAGACTACGCTAAATACATTAAATTTTGTACTGACAAGAAAACTGAATTAAGTGCTAGTTTAATTCAAAAAAATGATTTGCTTTCAAATATTTCAACAAAAGAAATACAACTAAAAGCGAAAATTGCGGAATTAAAAGACAGAAAATTATTAAGTACAAAAATAAATGAAATTAGAACCTGCATTTTAAACCATAAGACTATTGCAACCTTAAATTCAAACTATAATAGCTTCAATACAAATTCAATTAGCAGGAAAACAACAGAAGCAAGAGAAGAGTTAATTCAACAAAACTTTAATACAATTTTTAAAAAAGAATTAAAATCCTTTAAGAAAGGGCATATATCAATTGACTTGAACTTTGGAACAACAAGGGGTAATTCAAAAATTTCTCACAGAATAAATTCACACTCACTTTTAGAAATTTTAAGCGAAGGCGAACAAAAAGCAATAGCACTTTCAGAGTTTTTAACAGAATTACAACTAGACAATATCAAAGCACCTGTAATTTTTGACGACCCCGTTAATAGCTTAGACCATAACATTATTGATGATGTTGCCAAAAGACTTATTAAACTTTCTAGTGAAAGACAAGTGGTAGTATTTACACATAGTGTTTTATTATTTAATAGCTTCTTATTTTTTAGCAAACAACCAAGCTATAGTTCACTGCAATATAAATTTCATAGCTCAAAAAATAACTACGATGAAACAGGTTTTATTTCCGATGCTGAAGACTTAAATAAAACTACCACTTATATCTCAAAAATTAACACACTAATAAACAACACACCAAAAGACAGACAAGAAGTTGATGTTGCAGAAGACGGATATGGATTTTTGCGTTCAGCGATTGAACTTTGTGTTGAAACAGAAATATTTCAAGGGACAATTAAAAGGTATCAAAAAAATGTTGCTTTAACCTCATTTATGAAAGTGAATGGTGAAAAAATAAATAAACACAAAGACAAGTTAAATGAAGTATTTGAGAGATGCTGTGGTTTCATAAAAGGACATAGTAATCCAGAAGAAATTCATAATGACCCAACTTTGACAGACTTGAAAGCTGACTTCGAAGAATTCAAAACAATAAGAGATGAATTTATTAAATCCTAAAAAGGCACTACAGCTAACATAGTATTTGCAAAAGGCGGGGTTGAAACTTTAAAAGAACTACCCGATGCATTTAGTCGCAACTTGCTTTTCATATTACTTTTTTTTGTAATTTGGTAATCTGAAAAAGCAATTTGCTTCGCTCGGTCGAAATTGAACTTGCAGTTAAATTTAGCCCGCCCTTCGCAAATACTTTTTCCGTTATACGACATTTCACCAAAAATGACCGAACAGAAATTAAAAGAATATTTTGAGAATAAAATTACGATAGATGAGCTAAAATCTGACGTAAAAAATAGCCAAACAAAAACTGGATGTGATACAACAAGTGTTTATATCCAACAAATCAATGATGGAGAATTTGAAATTCAGAAAGAACATTTGATAAAATTATGTAATGATTTTATTACTCGAAAACTTGACAGCGAAGATTTGACTACTATTGCTTTTTCACTGATTGCTTCTGAATATTTTGATTGGAATGGAGATGAAATTAGTAATGTTATTTTCGATTGGGATAATTCAAAAATTGGATACGACATAAATCTAAAAAATGTTCAATTATGGAAAGATTATCTTGAAAATGGAAATTATAACCTTGACAAAAATGAGTTAAAAGAAAAATTTAGAAGCAAGGGAAAATTTCTAAATCTTTATCAACAAATTGACCAAATTTTATGGGAATATTGGGATCCAATTGGAATTAACGATGATGCTCCAAGAGATGAATATCAAGGTTATACACCACTAATTCTCAAACTTGTAAAATCAAAATCTGATTCAGCTAAAATTGCAGAAAAACTTTACGAAATTGAAACTGAATTAATTGGTCTTTCCGGAAATTACGAAAACTGTTTAAAAGTTGCTGAAAAAATAAATAATTTGGAAAAGAAAAACGTCGTATAACATAGTATTTGCAAAAGGCGGGGTTGAAGGAATAATAGAACTACCAGTTGCATTTAGTCGCGCCTGCTTTTTCGTTCCACAATTTTTTTGTAGTTTAGTTCCACGAAAAAAGCATTCGCTTCGGTTGGTCGAAATTGAACTTTTCGTCCAATTTAGCCCGCCCTTCGCAAATACTTTTTCCGTTATCTGCAAGCGTATCAGAACCCTCACTAAAACAAAGAATATGAATAAAACCATAATTTTTATTGCAATTACAACATCAATAATTATCGGAATACTTTTTTTTTATAAGACAGCGAAAAAAAATTGTAAATAACTACGTTAAAAGTGATGAAAGTGTTGCTTTTTATAGTTTAGATGATGGAAATCAAACCGAAGTAATTTATGCACCAAAATATAACAAAGAATTTCTAGAAAATTTAGACAAAAAATATTCTTGGCAAAATTTCGATGAATATGATAATAGATTTTGGGAATATATGTATGAATATTTTGATAAATTACCAAAAATTGCAGGAGAGGAAATGCCTAATCAAGATTTTTTCAATAAACTAAATCGGCCTCAAAAAGTCTTTTATTGTATGTTGGTTTTTAATGGAGACGTTGACAACGGCGGAGTTAACCAATTCTTTTTTAACAAACCTGAATTTGCTTTTGCTGTTTTAGAAACTTTTGAAGAATTAAAACTTCCAAAACTGAAAAATGATTATGAAAAATGCTTAAATGAACTAATGGGAAATGCTGACAGTTATGGAAAAAGAAAGCAAATTTTTAATGATGAAAATAAGTCTTGGGAAAAAAGATGGAAAGCATTCACAGATGGATATGCCGAAATTAAGTCGGCTGAAAAATTAGAAGATTATTATTACGACAAGGAATTTAAAAAAGAATATTATAAACACGTTGTAGAATATATTGACAAAAACATTGATAAATTCACAGAAAAATAAAAACGCCTGCAGATAACATAGTATTTGCAAAAGGCGGGGTTGAATATTTAATAGAAATACCCGATTCATTTAGTCGCGCCTGCTTTTCCACTTCACATATTTTTAGTAATTTAGTTTCGTGGAAAAAGCATTCGCTTCGGTTGGTCGAAATTGAACTTTTCGTCCAATTTAGCCCGCCCTTCGCAAATACTTTTTCCGTTGGCGGTCACCCTACGGACGACACGGTTAACAAGAAACAACAAGACAATGAACGAACAAAAGAAAGACATTTAAAACATAAAATTTAACTTAACAAAGCGATGGCATATATTCAGAAAATTCTTTTCGGTAGTCCGGGAACAGGAAAAAGTCACAAAGTTGACAAAGAATTAATTCCGCAAAAACTAAAGATAACTTCATCGGAAAACAAAATCAAAACTGTTTTTCACCCTGAATATACATATGGTGACTTTTTAGGAAAATTAGTGCCACATACAAAAGACAATGGGAAAGTTGAATACAAATTTTTTGAGGGACATTTTTTAATTGCGTTAGCAAAAGCATTAAAGAACATTCACGAAGCATACGACAAAGACGGAGAACTAACAGGAGAAATTCAAAATGTTGTTTTAGTTATTGACGAGATTAACAGAGGAAATTCAGCTGCAATTTTTGGTACAGTTTTTCAATTATTAGACAGAGAAGATGATGGTTGGAGTAGCTACGATATAAATATTACTCAACTTGAGTTTCTAAAACTCTTAGAACTTATTGGCGTAAAATTTACTTACGACAATAAAGGTGAAATTGACGAATACAAATTACGACCTCACGATGGTTTGAAACAATTAAAGTCGCTACAAGAAAAAATACCTTATCTCAATTTTGACTTAGTAAATAGAAAGGTAAAACTTCCGCCAAACCTTTCAATAATTGGCACAATGAACACGTCAGACAATTCTATTTACTTTATGGATAGTGCATTCAAAAGACGTTGGGATTGGGAATTTATTGACATCAATCCGCCAGCTTCAAACTATTTTAATGACATAGACAGTCAATTACGACCTATTGACAGAGAACTTTGGAAAAAAATGGTTGATACAACCAATAATTTTATCAAAAGTCATTCAGACAAAATCAGAAGAATTGAGGATAAGCAAATAGGTTACTATTTCATAAAAGGTGACACAATCCAACACGAAGCCATAAGAAACAAACTAATGTTTTTCTTGTGGGATAGTGTGTTTTCAAATGAAAAGAAACCTCTTTTAGAATTATTAAATTCAAGTCCAATTAGAGTAAATAATCCGATTACGAAAAACGAACTTGTTACTTTCGGTGATTTTGTACGGTTTTACAAAGAGTTTAATACCGCAATCGTGAAAAAAATAGCTAACTGATGCTGAACCTAAAAGAGCTTACATTTTCATATAAATCGTCAGAATGGCAAGACACATTTGTTGGGATTAAGAAAAACAAAGAAACCGACAAGTTTGAATTTCAATTGCCAAAAGGGTTTCAGCAATTCCCAGCCGATAAATATTCGGCTGTAAAGAATTTGTTTTTTAGAACATACAAAACATACCGAAAATTCTTTGAAGAAAAAAAGAAACTTTCAGACGAAAATCAGCTTGATGGATTTAGCGAATTAGAAAACGGATATTCGTTAGAAGGTAAAGACGGAGAAACTATTTCTTATTCCAAACTTAATATGTTAGATGCAATTCTTGATGCTTACAACGAATTGCTAATTCTTACAATCAAAAACAAACTCTCACGGACGAATGAAGTTGATTATACAAAAATTCATCGTTATTTACACAAAGCCGTTTTTGTTGATGAAGAAACAGTTTTCGTTGACGAAATGGAATTTCCTAAGAAAATTATTGATACAGATAGTCCCACAATTATAGAAATGTTTTGCTTTATATATTCTGAAATAAAACATGCATTAGAAGAAGCAATTGAAAGCAATAGAGTAAGAACACTTTCAAATGAATTTAGAGAAAGGTATTTAACTCACGACAGTTCAATCTTTGAAGAAGAAACTTTTGAAGAAACAATAGCTATTCTAAAAGACGTTTTAGATGAAATAGACAGAACAACACCATATAAAGACAGCGATTATTGGCATTTCTACGATGCGATTTACAAATTTTTATACGGTGAAAATGAAAATCCTGATGATGAAGAAGGTAATGTTTGGGGCATTTCCAACTTTGCGGTTTTGTGGGAAGAATTATGTTTTGCAGATGCACAGGACAGACTTATAGAAACTCAATTACTATTTGCAGACAGATTAGGCGTAATTGAAACCTTTAACGACTTTGATAGCCCTTTTTATTTGCAAATAAATTCACATACTGACAAGAGACGAAAATTACGACCAGACCTTGTTTACACAAATTTTGATGGAACTATTGGACGTGAGCATTTTGAAAAAATCTATTCCATATTTACGTGGAATTATATGGGACATCAAAACCTTAAATTATCCCCGAGACAACAAAATCATGAGTTTTATGAACTTGATGCTCTTTACGATGAATTCCTAAATAAAAATCCAAGATATAGAAGCAATCCAAGTGATGATAAGAATAAATTCATTAGAGCAGAAGATTCCAATGAATTTTTAGAACGAGTAAACAATTATTTTTCTAAGTTTAAAGGAGTTCGTGATTTAATGAAGAAAAAGCCTTGTATATTTAATTTTGACGTAATAGATTACAAATATATCACAGAAGAAAGTTGTTGTGCGAAAAATTTATCAGAAGAAAGACATCTTGATATTAAAAAACAACTTGTATATGAACTTGCATTGCAATTAAATTATTTAGGTAGTTGGACTTTTTCGGAATTTTGGATACCTTATTTTTTTGACGACAAGGAAAAAGACTTTGAAGAAGTTACAGGAGTTAATCAACTATTTACCAAATCAAAAATTACCGTTTACAAACGAAATTTTTTGAAACTACAAGAACTTTACATTACAGAAAATGAGTAGTTATATTATATATTCTTCACCAATTTCATTTAGAAGCAAGTTTAATCCAATCATAGGTTTAAACCCTGAATTTTTGCCTGAATTCAACAACAAGTTTTTACATAACATCTTTCTCAATCTATCACAAACATTATCCATTCCACAAAACAATTTTGAATATTTAGACATTGAAGACTTGATAACCGAAAAGGAGTTTGGTCGAATTTCTATGGAACTTGCAAAACCCTATTTTTATGAAGTTATCTTTGATAAGATTTTCAAACTTGAAAATGGTCGTGTGAGAAATAAAATCAAATACACTTTCACTTACGACATTGAACTGACACCCATTCAAAAAGGTGATTGTCGTTATGGGGTAATAAATTTAGGCAACAAACCTATTTTCTACTATTGTTACGTTGACTTACAAAAAGCAATACAATTTATAAAACAACTTGAATAAAAAAATGGCAAAAAAGGTGCAAAAAACGGCATTGACAAATGAATGAGGAAACAACATACAGACAAAAAGGGCGAACCGCCAACATCGGTTTGGTGCAATGCGGGGCGAAGTGCTTCGTATCAGCATTTGTACGTAATCAAACTTTTGTTCTTCATATGTACGGTAGTACTAAAAATCCCGCACTGCACCAAGCCGTGAACCGTTGTGCGATATGCTTAACTAACAGCTGTCCAAAAATTGAAACGATAGAAAATGAAACAACTAATCATAATACTTTTGGCAGTTTTTCTTTTCCAATCTTGTGGAAACGAAACCAAAAATCGCCAACAGACTGAACCTGAAAAAAAATTAGAAGATAACTCGGTTTTGACTTCTGAAATCAAAAAAATCAACCCTATTATACTTAACGTCAGTGAACTTCCTAACGATATAAAATATGAGGGAAAAATTGTAAATGCAATCAAGTGGACGGATAACTTGGGAGAAAACATTGTCATTACAACTGAAACAGGTATTTATGAGAGTAAAAAATTCAAACACGAAAATGACGGAGGAGATGCAGAAATTTTTGCCTATCATTTTATTGTAGAAAACAACAATGCTAAACAAACTTGGAAAGTTTATGACTACATAAGTGATTGTCCTGTTGATATTGTTGCTGAATTTATTAATAATACGTTTCAAATAACTGACCTTGACAATAATGGAGTTGCTGAAATATGGTTGATGTATAAAACTGTTTGCCACGGAGATGTAAGTCCTTCTGATATGAAAATCATAATGTATGAGGGACAGCAAAAATTTGCAATAAGAGGTGAAAATAAAGTTATGCACGGAATTGATGATGACGGAAATGAGATGTATATGGGAGGAGAATATAAAATTGACAAAGCCTTTTCTGATGGACCAAAAGTATTTTTAGATTTTGCAAAAAAACTTTGGAACAAAAATATAATTGAAACTTGGAAAAATAAGTATTGAAAACAGCACAATCGCACGACAAGGGTTTTGCAATAGTGGGGCGAAGCTGCAAAGTTCAACGGTTGTTCTTCGATTGAACTTTTGTGCAAAATTGAAGATTTGTGCTTCGATTGCCCCACCATCGCAAAGCCCCGAAACGTCCGATGTGGCAAAATCCGCTCCGCTCCTTTTGCAACATCGGTTCGGCGGATTACATCCGCAGATGTTGCTCGTCGCTACGCGAACTTCGCACATCTGTGAATTTGCTAAATCCCAAGAACGGAAGCAAACTTCCTTCTCGGGACTTCGCAAATCCGCCGAACCGTTATGTGCAATTTTATCCAAAGACCCGTTAACAAATTAAGATTTGAATGTTTCAAACAATAATTCTAACAATTTTACTATTCCTAATTCCTGTTTTGACAATTGCATGGAAAAACAGACTTTTTTTCGATTTTACTTTCAAAAAAGTCGTTAGAATATTAAATAAATCACTAATAATTCAAGTTAGTATCGGACTTCTTTTGTTTTTATGTGCATATCTTCTTGATAGAAATTATAGGAACGATATTGTATATGAAACAATAATTGAAACCTCATCAATACTGTCCTAAATAAAAATTATTAAAAATAGAAACAGCCTAAATACCTATTTTACATTTAGCTTTACATTTAATTTCAAAAAAGAACCCCTTGATAATAGTTTTTGGGGGTTTCAGGCGGTTGCTCAAATGGTTTGTCGAGCCAAAATTGAAGATTAATTTTAACAAAAATATTCAATCGGATAAAAGCTACCAGATTTGATAATTGCCAATTATATTTAGCGATGGATTTCAGGTATTTCAGAATGAGAATAGTGATAAGTGCCGTCCAAATTTGGATTTTCACTGCATTTTCAGAAGTTCCAATGAAGGTTTTGATGTGAAGCAACTGCTTGATATCTCTAAAAAAGATCTCAATTTGCCATCTTTGCTTGTATAATTCTGCTATGGTAGAAGCAGCCCAAGAGAAATTATTGGAAATCATTTCAATGGTTTGCTTGTTTTCATTATCCCAAATAGCCACTCTTCTTAATTTTTTTGGATATTTTTCTTTGGATAAAGGATTTGAGAGTACTATTTCTTCGTCTTTTAGGATGCTTTGAGCTCCTTTTGGTGGAAGTTCTCGTTCCTGTAAAGTTTCAAATTTCAGATTTTCTTTATGTCTTATTACGAAGAAAACACCTTTGCTGTCCCAAATAGAGAGCATTGGAAAATCGTTATAGAATCGGTCTGCAACAATGACTGCTCCCTTTTCCAAAGGAATGTTTTCCGCTCCCTTGTTATCAGCAACACTTCCTTTGGTAATATTCACATAAACAGGAAGTTTCCCGTCATATTCAAGTAAGGTATGCATTTTCACGGCTCCTTTTTTAGTTCGATATGTTGCCCAATCGAACAAAGACAGGCATAGAGAAATAAGGGTAGAATCTAATAAATAGACAGGAACTTTTATTTTGAGTTTTATCCGTCTTTCTTTCGTGTGCTGTCCTAATTGTTCTAATAGTTTGAAATACACGTCTTTAAACAAATCTGCATCTCGTTTTCCATTCTGGTAGCTAATAGAAGATTTGGAAGGTGCTGTTTTTATCCCTAAATGATTCAGGTTTCCTGTGGCACTGCGAAGTCCGTTGGAAATGTCCCGAACCGAAGTGCTTTTGGCAAAATGACAGAAAAGCATAGAAACTAAGTGGTTCCAACTATCAAATCCTTTATTTCGGTAATCGGTTTTCTTCTCAACTACTATTTTTTTGAAAATCCCTCGGTTTATTTTTGAAATGATTTGGGAAAATAATGTTAATTTTGAATCCATAAGAAGGTTTTTTTGTTGTGCAACCTCAAAGATACTTTGAGTTACTTTAATTCCTTCTTATTTTTTTATTTAGGACGCTATTGAAACCTCATATTACTATATTGTTATTGGAATCTTTTACTATTTTCCACCTCTTATCATTCTGAACTTAATAACAAAAAGTTGGAAAAAAGTCTGAAAAGATCTAGGGAATCATAAATAAAAAACGTATGAAATTTAAACTCACTATATTTTTCATAATTATTATCGCTTTAATAGTCAGGCTTTTTTGCGGAATTTATATTCACGACGAGTTTAAAGAGCAAAATTTATTTATTAAACACAAGCCATCTTGGAAATGGAAATTTTATTCGCCTAGTGGAATGTCTGATTTAAAATTTGAAGAAATGACTGAAGAACAAAAGGCTGAACAAAAATATTGGGATGAATTTATTGTTGGAAAACAAACATTATAAAAAAAACTGCACATAACATGGGTTTGGCAAAAGCGGGGCGGAGAGTTATCATTTAGAAGATTTCAGCACTTTTCGCCGCAAAAAATCATTTCGTTTTTTTATTTTTTTGTAATTTTGAAAAAACGAAAATGGTTTTTGCTCGGTTCGGGTTTGGTTGGAATTTCCGTCTATCTTATCCCCGCCTTCGCCAAGCCCTTTCCCGTTATGCACAATTTTACCACAGAAGCGAGTAAGAAACTTCATACTTTATTTTAATGCAAAGGATAAGTCAAATTATCGGAATTTCAATTGGAGTAATTTTAATTTTAACTGTTTTAGTTTCTACACTATTTAAGCAGAATATCAATGTGCCCGAAATCAAAAGTGAAAAAGGAAAAATTATTCATATTGAAAGATTCAAACCTAAAAACAAATGGAGTATTTCTTATAATATTAGGCTTCAAAATGACAACCGATTATTAAAAATATTACCAGAATATTATGAATGTTTTGACTTTGAAAATTTCAAAAGAGAAATAACTATTGGACAAGAAATTGAATTCAAAATCGACCCTAATAAGGGAATTAGAACTACTGAAAACATAGTTTCTATCACTAAAGATGGAAAAGAATATCTTAATATTAACTGCATAAATCAGAAAATAAAAAAAGACAAAATACAATTACCATTAATTTTATTTGGCTTAATAAGTTTATTGACTTTAATCTATTTTGTACAAAAAAGAATAAAAAATAAAAACTGTGCATAACATCGCATTGGCAAAATGGCGGGTTAAGTGCAAAATAGAAACTTTCTGCATATTTAGCCGCCGAATGTGTTCCACATTCAGCTTTTTTTAATAATTTAGCTTCTGTGGAAACACATCGTCTACGTCACTGCTAAATTGAACTTTTAGCCCAATTTATCCGCCACTTCGCCAATGCGTTTCCCGTTGTGCGCAATATTAGAAGCGCGGTATCAAAAAGAAATTTCGGTCTGAAAAATCAAAATTTTGACTTGAATTTAAACTTCTAAAACTGAATGAAATCTGAAATTCTTTGCGCTGATTTTCCTAAATCCAGAAAAAAACTTTGCGAAAAATTTACGGATTTGAGTATCAAAAATTGCGCTGAATTCTTCAAAACGCTGACTGAAAAATGCGCAAAATAATTAAAATCAATCTACAAAAATTCCACTGGATTGTAAAAATTGTGCTTGACTTTTACAAATTTTGCGCTTAACTGCATGAATAAAGTCTACGTGAATACTTTTCTAAAATTCGTGAATAAAATTCTGAAAATCTTTGCGATTTCGTGCGTGAAAAAAATTGTCGTGCTTGATTTTTAATTCTCTGACCTGAATTTAACGAGTTAAATCCAAGTCGCCGAACTAAAAATACTGCGCACAACATGGGTTTGGCAAAAGCGGGGTTGAGAGTTATCATTTAGAAGATTTCAGCACTTTTCGCCGCAAAAAACCATTTCGTTTTTTTATTTTTTGTAATTTTGAAAAAACGAAAATGGTTTTTGCTTAGTTTGGTGATTATAGAAAATTTAGGATTTCTTAGCCCCGCCTTCGCCAAGCCCTTTCCCGATGTGGTCGAAATCCGCTCCGCTACTTTTGCCACATCGGTTCGGCGGATTACATCCGCAGATGTTGCTCGTCGCTACGCGAACTTCGCACATCTGTGAATTTGCTAAATCCCAAGAACGGAAGCAAACTTCCTTCTCGGGACTTCGCAAATCCGCCGAACCGTTAGTGGCAAGGCTATGACGACACAACCCGACAGACAAATCGGGTTCTTTTTGATATTTTGTATTTTAGTAATTGCTTAAATAAACAAATTAACTATCTTTGCAATATGGACAACAATTCTTGCATACGACAACAAGCGGACATTAAACAAATAAATCGCTGTAAAAACCGAGTTTCAGAACTCAACGGCTCGTTTGACTATTTATCGAACGGACTTGAATTAGCGGGAAACAACGTAAGACTGAAAATTCTCTTTCTATTATATGAAGAAAAACGACTCTGTGTTTGTGATATGAGCGACATTCTTGGTATGACAATTTCGGCAATTTCACAACACTTGCGAAAACTCAAAGACCGAAAACTAATTGAAACCGAACGAGAAGCACAAACCATTTTTTACTCATTGACAAAAGAGTATGAAAAAATGCTGAAACCATTTTTTAAAATACTTGACGAAAACAAAATTTTAGAAACATTATGAAAACAGACAAAAAACTAATCGGAGCAGGACTTTTAACAGCAATTGCAGCTTCATTGTGTTGTATTACTCCAGTCTTGGCTTTAGTAGCAGGAACAAGCGGACTTGCTTCTACTTTTTCTTGGCTCGAACCTTTCAGACCGTATTTTATCGGCTTGACAATTTTGGTTCTTGGTTTTGCTTGGTATCAAAAGTTGAAACCTAAAAAGCAAATTGACTGCAACTGTGAGACAGAAGAAAAACCAAAATTCATTCAGTCGAAAATGTTTTTAGGAATTGTAACAGCATTTGCAATCGTTATGCTTGCCTTTCCATACTATTCAAGCATTTTCTACCCAAAGAAAGAAAAGCAAATCAAAGTAGTGGACAAATCCAATATTCAAAAAGTAAAATTTACGATTAGCGGAATGACTTGTGCGAGTTGCGAAGAACACGTAAATCACGAAGTAAATAAATTGACAGGAATAATAAGTTCAAACGCTTCATATGAAAATGGAAATGCAATCATAGAATTTGACAACTCAAAAACAAATATTTCTGAAATCGAAAAAGCAATAAACTCAACAGGATATTTTGTAACCGACAAAAAAGAAAATTAAAATGGAAATCAAATTACAATCAACAATAACTTGCCCCAACTGCGGACATAAGAAAGAAGAAACAATGCCGACAGACGCTTGCCAATATTTTTACGAATGTGAAAAATGCAAACAAGTTCTAAAACCAAAACAAGGCGACTGCTGTGTTTATTGTAGCTACGGAAGTGTTGCTTGTCCACCAATTCAGCAGGACAAAAAATGTTGCTGACAGACGGAAAACAAAGAAGCCCAGCCACTAACAGCGGTTTGGCAAAAGTGGCGGTTCAGTGCTTCGTATGACAGTTTTTCGTAAATTTGAAGTGTGTGCTTCGTATGAACATTTGTGGTTAAATCGCCACCTTCGCCAAGCCGCAAAACGATGTGGTCGAAATCCGCTCCGCTACTTCCGACCACATCGACTCGGCGGCTCACACCGCCTGATGTGCTCTCCGCTTCGCGGACTTCGCACATCATGCGCTTTTGCAAAATTTTCTCATGGAAGCAAAGCTTCCTGTGAAAACTTCGCAAAGCCGCCGAGTCGTTGTGCGCAATATTTTGAAGGGCAGTTATCATTAGAAATTTCGGTCTGTAAAATCAAAATTTTGACTTGAATTTAAACTTCTAAAACTGACTGAAATCTGAAATTCTTTGCGCTGATTTTCCTAAATCCAGAAAAAAACTTTACGAAAAATTTACGGATTTGAGTATCAAAAATTGTGCTTGACTTTTACAAATTTGCGCTTAAAGGCGTGAATAAATTCTGCGTGAATGCTTTTCTAAAATTCGCGAATAAAATTCTGAAAATCTTTTCGATTTCGTGCGTGAAAAAAATTGTCGTGCTTGATTTTTAATTCTCTGACCTGAATTTAACGAGTTAAATCCAAGTCGCCGAACTAAAAATACTGCGCACAACATGGGTTTGGCAAAAGCGGGGTTGAGAGTTATCATTTAGAAGATTTCAGCACTTTTAGCCGCAAAAAACCATTTCGTTTTTTTATTTTTTGTAATTTTGAAAAAACGAAAATGGTTTTTGCTCGGTTCGGGTTTAGTTGGAATTTCCGTCTATCTTATCCCCGCCTTCGCCAAGCCCTTTCCCGTCCGTCCGTTACCTGCAAGCGTAAAACAACGTTCGTGCTAAAAAACGACATTTCGGGAAAATCAAAAAATAACGAAACAATTTTTACCTAACTTTGTAAAATGAAATTTATATCTTTAATATTAGTCGTTTATGTATTGCTGTTATCAGCCGTACCGTCTTTTATTGAGGATAAATGTATGCAGGAACATACCACCGAGCAAGGACAAAACGAACAAGACGAAGATTGCAGTTGCTGTTCGCCTTTTTTTAACTGCAACACCTGTACGGGATTTGTTTTAACCAACTTTCATTTTTCGATTAAACATTCAGTAAAAGAACCCCAAAGAAAATTAGGCACAATGCCAACACCGCCTATTTCAGACTTTCCTTATTCTATTTGGCATCCCCCTCAACTTGCTTAATGTGTAGTGCTTTCGGCACAAACTAATTGTAGGTGGTGTATCACACCGCTATCATTCATTTATTCATACTAAGCATTATTTTTTCAATGAAAAAAATACTCTTTGTGTCATTTTTTATGACACTCAACCTTTGTGTATATGCACAAAATACGTTCAAAGCTGTAATTAAAGACAGCGAAAAAAAAGAGCCTTTAATGGGCGTAACCGCACAGGTAACAGGCACTACAATCGCCACAATTTCCGATGAAAACGGACATATTATATTAACAGGTATTGCAAACGGTTTGCAAGAAATTCAATTTAGTTATATCGGTTTTGCCCAACGTACCGACAGCTTTAATTTTCCGTTAGAAGATACAGCTCCGATTGAAATCCTACTTTATGAACAATCGGTAGATTTGGAAGAAATCGTTATTTCATCAACAAGAAGTACAAGAACTATCCAAAATATCCCCACACGTATTGAGTTTATAGGAAGTGAGGAGTTAGACGAAAAAGGCAATATGAAAGCAGGGGATATTCGTATGCTTTTGGCAGAAAGCACAGGCATCCACGTACAAACCACATCGCCCACAAGTGCCAATGCAAGTATTCGTATTCAGGGGCTTGACGGACGATATACGCAAATTTTAAAAGACGGTTTTCCTATTTATTCGGGTGCTTCGAGCGGATTGGGTTTGTTGCAAATTCCACCGCTTGACTTAAAGCAGGTTGAAGTTATTAAAGGTTCAACATCTACGCTGTACGGTGGTGGAGCAATAGCAGGTTTGGTAAATCTGATTTCCAAGACACCAACGGAAGAAAGGGATTTGCGTTTTCATTTAAACGGAACATCGGGCAGGGGTTTAGACATCAATGGTTTTTACGGACAGAAGTTTAAGAAAATCGGAACGACAATATTTGCTTCGCATAATCGCAACGGAGCTTACGACCCTGCACAAATTGGGCTTTCTGCCATTCCCCAATTTGAAAGGTATGTACTGAACCCTAAATTATTTGTTTACTTCAATGATAAAACAAAAATGAACTTCGGCATTAACACCACCATTGAAAACCGTTTGGGTGGCGATATGCTTTACATCAAAGGCAAAGGCGATAACACACACCAATATTTTGAAGAAAACAAAACACAACGCTATTCTACCCAATTTGTTTTTGACCATACGGTAAACGAAAACAGTTTTGTACAGATAAAGAACAGCGTAAGTTATTTTAACCGCAATACAGCTATTCCCAATTACGAGTTTGAGGGAACGCAAACAGCCACTTTTACGGAAGCAAGCTATACCCACAGCAAAGAAAAGTCAGAATGGGTAACAGGCGTTAATATTTGGACGGACAATTTTAAAGAAAAGCAGATGACCGCATTTCCGTTAAGAGATTACAACCAAACCACATTCGGGGCTTTCGTTCAAAATTCTTTTAAGGCTACGGATTGGCTTCAATTGGAAACAGGTTTAAGAACGGATTACGTGATAGATTACGGAGCTGTTTTTTGCCAAGAATATCGGCACTGTTTCAGATTGCTAACGGATTGACTTCACGTATCGGAGGCGGATTTGGCTACAAAACACCAACCATTTTTACGGAAGAAAGCGAACGCATACAATATCAAAATGTAATGCCTATTGACGATAATACCAATAAATTAGAAAAGAGCTACGGAGCAAATGCAGACATCAATTACCGTATTAATATTGGCGATGATTGGACATTCAGCATAAATCATTTATTCTTTTACACCTATTTGGATAATCCTTTGTTGCTTCAAAATATAGCTACAAATACATATCAGTTCATCAATTCATCGGGCTACATTCATACCAAAGGAACAGAAACCAATATCAAAATCGGTTATGATGATTTTAAATTGTTTTTGGGCTACACCTTTACCCATACCCGATTGATTGAAAACGGAATAAATACCGAAAATCCATTAACACCAAAACACCGCATTAACTCTGTACTGATGTATGAAATAGAGGATAAATGGAAGATTGGTTTGGAAGCCTATTATTTTAGTCCGCAAAAGCTCAATGACGGAACAACAGGTAAAGACTATGTGATGTGTGGCTTTATGGCTGAAAAAATTTGGGAAAGATTTTCTTTGTACATCAACTTTGAAAATTTCCTTGATACAAGGCAGACCCGTTTTAACAACATTTATACAGGCACAATAACCAACCCTGTTTTTAAAGACATCTATGCACCATTGGACGGATTTGTAATTAACGGGGGAATAAAATTTAGACTTTAAGAAGATGAATAAAACCATATTTAATATAACAAAAATGGATTGCCCAAGTGAGGAGCAATTAATCCGTATGAAACTGCAAAACTTTGATACGGTAAAGTCATTGGAATTTGATATTCCCAATAGAAAACTAAATGTTTACCATAGTGGAAACCCAGAGCCGATTTTTTCGGCTTTGGAAACCTTGAACCTAAATACAACGCTGATTTCAACCGAAGAAACTAACGCAGTTGTTGAAACAGATACAAGCAATAGCCAACGGAAACTACTATGGACGGTATTGATTATCAATTTCGTTTTCTTTGGATTGGAAATGTTGTTCGGTATTTTTTCCAACTCAATGGGATTGGTAGCGGATAGCTTGGATATGCTTGCCGATACCATCGTTTACGCATTGGCTTTGTTTGCTGTTGGGGGTACGATTGCAAGAAAAAACAATATCGCCAAATTTGCAGGTTACTTTCAAATCCTGTTAGCCGTTATCGGTTTTGTTGAAGTTATCAGACGTTTTATCGGAATAGAAGCGATGCCCGATTTCAAAACAATGATTATTGTTTCTGTTTTGGCATTGATAGCAAACGTACTTTGTCTTTACCTGTTGCAAAAGAACAAAAGCAAAGAAGCACATATGCAGGCTTCGATGATTTTCACGTCAAACGATGTTATAATCAATTCGGGAGTTATCGTTGCGGGAATTTTGGTCAATTGGTTAAACTCGAGTTATCCCGATTTGATTATCGGAGCTATTGTATTTGTAGTTGTGGCAAGAGGGGCATATAGAATATTGAAATTGGCGAAATGAAACCGAAAGAACGCCAGCAGGTAACATCGGTTTTGCAAAAGAGCGGGTTAAGTGCAAAATTCAACGACAGTAATTATATCACCGCATAAGCCATTTTTATTTCCTTTTTTTGTAATTTAGCAAATAGAAAATGGCTTACGCTACGGTAGTGCTAAACTGAACTTTTGTGCTTCTATTTCCGCTCCTTCGCAAAGCCGTTTCCCGTTATGTGATATGGCATCAAAAATCACGCTCCGAAATAAACTCCACGATTTTGAGTGAATAAAAAAGAAACTGAATCCAGACCAAAAATGCGTGAAAACAAGGTCTGAATTCATTTTCAAACTTGACTGACTGAATAAATTGCGGACTTGACTTAAAAAAACTGATTTCTGACACCATATCACTAACGGAAAATGTGCGTGAAAACAATTTAACGCGTCAAAATAACTCTGCGGAATAAATTCTGTGTGAAAAAACTTCCTGAAAATAAAAATTCTGACTGAAAATCCTACGCAAAATCTTTCCGAAAAAATTTTTGAATTTTAGCGTTCTGAAATTTTAACTGTGTGAATAAATTCGTGCTTGAGTTTTAAAACTGACGCTGAATTTTGAAAATGTTGCTGAATGAAACTTCTGAAAACTGAATCTAACTGAATAAAAAATTATGGAAAATTGCCACATCACATAACATCGTATTGCTAAAATGCGGGATTGAAGGCTCTTGCGTTGAAGATTTTGTGAAATTTAGTCGCAAAAAATGTTTCCGCCTCCATTTTTTTATTAATTTAGTCAGCGGAAAACATTTTTTGCTTCGTGCAGTTTTTAGTAGAAATTTCAGGTGTAAAAGCCCGCACTTCAGCAATACGTTTCCCGATGTGGCAAAATCCGTTCCGCTCCTTTTGCCACATCAGTTCGGCGGATTACATCTGCAGATGTTGCTCGTCGCTACGCGAACTTCGCACATCTGTGAATTTGCTAAATCCCAAGAACGGAAGCAAACTTCCTTCTCGGGACTTCGCAAATCCGCCGAACTGTTAGCGGAAATTTTATACAAACACTATGAAAATTTTTACAGCTCCTGATGGTGTCTTCGAAATTCAAATTCCTATTGATTGGGATTACAGAAATGAAATATTTGGCTTTAAAAATGAATCTCCTTTCAGCTTTGAACCTTTTAAAAATTCATTAGGCTGCTTTCAACTTAGTTACTATAAAAAAGAAAAAGATAAATATCAAGGATTTAAAAATAACCATAATTATTTCCAGAATAATCTAAAATTTGAAAAAGGAATATTAGAAGATAACGACAATTTTAAAATTATAACTTGGGCAACAACTGTTCAAGATTATTTTTTTATGGCAAAATATATTTACCAACCAAAGAAAGTAAATCAAAAAGATATAAACAAAGAAATTGATAAAGTTGAGAATGTGCTAAGCTCACTAATGTGTATTGAACCCAAAAGCAGATTACAAGCAAAACATTTTTTTAGGTTTGAAAAATTTAATGCGGCTTTAGCTGCAACATTTGATTTAAAATATAAAGCATTTAAAAATAAATCTCCAATAGAAATAATTGTATTAAATGCGAATCAAATTGATGCTTATTTAAGGTTAGCCATAGTTTTAAAATATCAAATTTCAGAAAAAACTGATTTATTCAGGCTTGAATATTTGTTTCAAGATGAATCTGACAGACCAATAATGGAAAAACAGATTTATAAAAAAGCTTTAGAACTTCAAATAATTAATCAAATTGTGTATGACAAATTATTTGAATTATATAATAAAAGGAATAAAGTTGTACACAGATATATAATAACGGATATAAAGACTTTCAATTTACACGAATATGCTTATCAATATGAACAGATTGCTGAAGATATTCGTGTAGTTCTCGAGAAAATAGAAAAAGAACAATTTGAAAAAAAAGTTGGCTATTACAAATCAAAAAATCCTCACAGAGAAAAGAATATTAATGAAATAAATTGGTTAAAATCATTGGTCAATGAAAAGCATTTTATGAATAATTTTTATAGAGATTTAAAATAAAAACTTCCGCTAACATCGTATTGGCAAAATGCGGGGGAAAGTTTTCATATAAAATTTTGTAATATTTTCGCCGCCGCTATTTTTCCATTTCGTTAGTTTTATGTAATTTCACTTCATGGAAAAAATATCGGCTCCGTTTGGTCTGAATTGAACTTCCAGTTCACTTCTTCCCGCACTTCGCCAATACTTTTCCGTTAGCTGCAAGTGTATAAAAACTAAAAACTCTAAATGTTTGGCATAGATTTATTATTTTTTGTCTGTATAATTATTTTACTAATTGAAATCTACAATGAAACATTCCTAATGAATTATGGAAGTTTTGCAGAGCGCATTAGACATCTCTTTAGTTTAAAAATGGTTTTTAAAACAATAAAATTAACAGCCTTCTCTTTTTTAATTTATTTGGCGGTTAATAAATTAACAGATTTTACAGATTTAAATCAACAATTTTTTGATAAAAATATATTTATAACCTATTGTGCATTTAGCACAAATTAATTTTTAATTTGTTCAAACTTCTCTTAAATACGAAGAAATTTAGGTATTGAATCATCGTAAAAGAAGTTATTTTCGATACTATTCTTGTTGCTAAACCTTGAAATGTTTTTGCAAAGTTGGTGTTGATTGTGAACTGTCCGCACAATTGC
Source organism: Cloacibacterium normanense (assembly GCF_003860565.1). NCBI lineage: Bacteria > Pseudomonadati > Bacteroidota > Flavobacteriia > Flavobacteriales > Weeksellaceae > Cloacibacterium > Cloacibacterium normanense. The sequence goes on along the minus strand of NZ_CP034157.1, from coordinate 652,495 downwards.
GAGATATTGGTCTCAATACGTTTTCTGATTTTAGATTTTGTTCTTGAAAACTCCACAAAATTATGCTGGTTCTTGCGCATTGGGACTGAAAGATTTATCCTAGAATAGTTGAATAAATCCATTTGAATTTCTTTGCTGATATATCCTCTATCTCCTATTAACAGGCAATTCTGAAAATTTTCTTTAATGTCATTAAGGTAATTAACATCATGAACGTTTGCAGGTGAAAAATCGAAAGAATGAAAGATTCCATTCTTGTCGCAAACTGCATGAAGTTTATAACCAAAATATCTTGACTTCTGTGCAGCACAATATCCAAAAGAAGGTTTAATTTCATCTGTTGCGCAGATTGCCGAGCGATTTGCTCTACTAATTTTGCATATTTCAATTGGCGTTGAATCTACAATAAATACATCGGTAAAATCCGAAAAATTGTTGCTTAAAGTTTCTCTGATCTTTTCAATGTAAGGTAAAAGTTTTCTCTTTCTTTTATTATAGACACTTCTTTCAATTTTTCCGTCCAAATCGGTTCCTGAAATACATCTAAACAGCTGTAATTCAGAGTTAATTGACATGTATTCCGCAGTAACATTAAGTGCCACAAGTTCCAAATCAGACATTTTTGGAAGCCTAATTTGCTTGGTTGTAGTTATATGTTTACAAGTATTTGTCAATTCTTTTAAAATAATATTGTAATTTTGAATGAGATTGTTCATATATTTAATGACTTGGTAATCAACTAAATATACGATTTTTTAATCAAATGGACAATCTTTTTCTTTCTTAATTCCTAAATGCACAACAGGTATTTATAATTCAATATGAAAAAATACATATTTACTTACTACCTGTAATAATCTATAGCCTCTTAATAATATTATCAAACTCTATAAATATATTAGATCAATTTTCTTTTAACAAATATAGTAATGGTAGATTAATACAATTCATTGCTTTTCTATCCTTCATAATCTACAGAATTTTAGCATTCTGTTATACATATGCAATATTTGCTTTAATCTATTTTTTCTTAATAAAGCTTGATAATAATTTCACTATAAGAAATTTAAGAATTTTTGATTGGTATTATGTATCAGACGTTATAAACCAAAGTTATAATACGGGAGTATATTTCTCACTTATCTTAACATTGGTAATTTTCTTTCTTTTTAATAATGCTTTTCTCAAAATCAACAGTAATTTTCTAAACTATCGTACTATTGAAATTTCTTTTTTTGCATATTTTTTCATCACTATAATAATCTGTATTGGTGTTTTTTTTGGCTTTTTTTCGATTTTTAATGCTGTTTATAACATTAGAATTACATCATTAACAGAGTGGTTTAATAAGGAAAATGTTATGGGACTACTTCCTATCAGACTTGCTTCAGTGATGATTCTTTGGAATTTGTTCAAATATATTTATACAGAAACTTTAGAACGGAAGATTTTACCCTTTTTAAGTTTAGCACTTTTTCCAATTAGACATATTAGTAACTATTATCTATCCATAAAAATAGAAAATAGAGAAACGTTATATTTTGCACAAATTGCATTTTACATATTAAATATTGCAATTGCTGAATACTTTGTAATAATTGAATATAAAATAGTTTATCTAAGTATACTTAATTTTGCAATATTATTTATACAAGATGACTTCAATATAATTAATGAATATTCTAAAGGAATGCAATCAATCCTTCCAAGTCATTTTAGAAGAATTCACCTGTTTAATGGAATAATGTTATTTAGTTCAATAATTGCATTGATTTTAACTAAAAGCTATGGAGTTTTGACTATCTATGTAGTTTTGACTATTATTTTAGCTTATCTATATTCATATAACTCTTCATTTATTAATAGTCGAGAATATAAATTCTAAAAACACCTGCAGCTAACAGTGTATTGGCAAAATGCGGGGAGAAGTGCAAAATTGAAAAGCAGAAATAATATTCCGCTCATGCTTTTCAATTCTGCAATTTTTTGTAAGTTAGCAGTATTGAAAAAGCATTCGCTACGTCCGAACTTTCTTGAACTTTTCGTTCTTCGAAAGCCCGCACTTCGCCAATACTTTTTCCGTTAGCCGTAATTTTAGAAAAAAATGAGTGTAAAACAATACTACGACAAAGTTGTTCGAATCGAAAAAGAAATAGCTGATTTACAGAAAAAAATAGCCGATGAGACTAAAAAAGAATTTGACAAACAGAAAAACATAGATTCTGTAAATCGTTCAATAAATAACTCAACAAGTACTTCTACATTACAAAGCAAACAAAGACAAATTCAAGGATACCAATCTGATATTCTAAGAATTCAAAGTGCAAAAAGCGATTTGCATAAAAAAATTGCAACTAAAACAAATAATTTAGTTCGAGCTAAACAAGATTTATCTAAAGAAGAAAACAAAGAAAAAGATAAACTAAAAAAAGAACAAGAAAATTTTCAAAAACAACAACTTGCATTTCAAAGAGATCAAGCGAACTTTCAACGAGAACAAGAAAGACTACAATCAAAATTACAAACAGACATTTCAAGTCAAAAAGAAATATTAACCACTCTTGTAAATCAAATTCATTCAGCCAAACAAGAAATGAAAATTGAAGAAAGTAAAGAATATGATTTTTTCATATCACACGCAACAGAAGATAAAGAAACTTTTGTCCAACCTCTTGCTGAAACTTTACAAAAAATGAATGTAAAAATTTGGTACGATAAATTTCAAATGAAAATTGGAGACAGTCTACGAAAAAAAATAGATGAAGGTTTAAAATCATCAAAATATGGAATTGTAGTTTTATCAAGAGATTTTTTCAAAAAAAATTGGACTGAATATGAATTAAATGGATTAGTTGCAAGAGAAATGAATGGAGTAAAAGTCATACTTCCAATTTGGCATAACGTGACAAGAGATGAAGTTCTATCTTTTAGTCCAACATTAGCAGATAAAGTTGCTTTAAATACAGCAATTTATAGCATTGAAGAAATAGCAACTGAATTAAAAAAACTAATTGAATAAAAACACTGCGTACAACATAGTATTTGCAAAAGGCGGGGTTGAATATTTAATAGAACTACCAGTTGCATTTAGTCGCGCCTGCTTTTTCGTTCCACAATTTTTTCGTAGTTTAGTTCCACGGAAAAAGCATTCGCTTCGGTTGGTCGAAATTGAACTTTCAGTTAAATTTAGCCCGCCCTTCGCAAATACTTTTTCCGTTAGCAGAAATTTTATAAACATATTATGTATAGAGATGATGTAAAAGAATTATTAGAGCATACTAAACAACAGATTATTACTCTAAAAAAGGATTCCATAGTTTCAAAAATTACTGTAAAAAATATTTTAGAAAACTTAAGAAGTTCATTAGAATATTGTGCACAATATATTAATAGAGAAAAATTATTACAAAACAGCAAAGTATATTTCCCTTACGGTAAGTCAGAAGAAATATTTAGACGTAGTATTCAGAAAAATAATTTTAGTATACTAGAAGACAAATTTCCACATATTTATTCGTACATTGAAGAATTACAGCCTCATAAATGTAATGATGAATGGTTAACGACAATGTGTGAAGCAACAAATGAAGCTAAACACAATAAAAGTCTAGATATTGAAACAAATATAAAAAAAGAAGAAATACTTACAAATCTGAATATTCCAGGAATTGGGTTTAAAGAAGGAACAAATAATTTCAACAAACTAAATTTTCAAATGACAGGATGTACTTTCAATGGAAAATCTATAGACGATTTTCATATTTTAGATGGAAATGTCAAAATAATAAAAAAAGGAGAGATTTCTCCAGAATATGACTTTGAAATTATAGAAAATAAAACTTTTATTTTAAATAGTTATAGCTATGACTTATTTGAATTGCTTGAAAAAAGTTATTATAAAATCTCTAATTTTTCTAATAAACTATTTGAATAAAAAACTTCTGCTAACATGGTATTTGCAAAAGGCGGGGTTGAATAGATAATAGAAAAACCCGATGCATTTAGTCGCAACTTGCTTTTCATATTGTATTTTTTTGTAATTTAACAATCTGAAAAAGCAATTTGCTTCGTTCGGTCGAAATTGAACTTTCAGTTAAATTTAGCCCGCCCTTCGCAAATACTTTTTCCGATGTGGCAAAATCCGCTCCGCTCCTTTTGCCACATCGGTTCGGCGGATTACATCCGCAGATGTTGCTCGTCGCTACGCGAACTTCGCACATCTGTGAATTTGCTAAATCCCAAGAACGGAAGCAAACTTCCTTCTCGGGACTTCGCAAATCCGCCGAACCGATCTGCCATTTTAAAAAAACAACGTCAATGAAACAAACTTTTGGAATTTTCACAATATTATTTTACGGAATTCTTACTGCACAAACAATTAATGGAAAAATTATTTCAAAAGAAAATAACGAACCAATTCCATTCGCAAGAATTGGAATTGAAAATGAAAATTTTGGAGCAATTGCTGATGAAAATGGCAATTATTCAATTGATTTGACAAATATTGACCGAAACAAAAATTTAACCGTTCAAATTGGTGGTTTTATAAATTTTTCACAATCAATACAAAACTTCATAGATGGAAATCATACAATTTCTCTGAATGAAAAGGTTGTGGAAATTCAGGAAGTGGTTTTGAATCCCAAAAAATATTATGAAAAAAATTGGGGGACAAATGCAAAAACTAAAAAAGTTCAATTTGGCTTTAATCCAGCAAGAAGCAAAGAAGACAAATCAAAAGAATTTGGTGTAGATTTTAATAATAACAAAAATATAAAATTGCAAAAAATTAATCTAAATATTGTGGATTTGAAAACTGACAAACCACTTTTGATAAATTTCAATATTTATTCAAAAAAAGACGGACTTCCAGATATATCATTATTAAACGAAAATTTAACTATTGAATTAACAAAAGATAAAATAAAAGACGGAACATTTTCTTTTGATGTTAGTGATAAAAATGTTTGGATTAACAAACAGGATTTTTTTGTAACAATCCAAGTAATGAATGGATTCGATGGATGGATCTATTTGAGCGGAGCAATGTTTAAGAATGTTTATTATCGAAATTTTTATGGTCCTTGGTTGAAAAAAACTATTGCACAACCAGCGCTAAATATTGATGTGAAAATTGAAAAATAAAAAAAACGGCAGATAACATTGTATTGGCAAAATGCGGGGTTAAAGTCTAAGTTGAACTGCTCTACATTTTTAGCCGCCAATATTGTCCAATTCCACATTTTTGGTTAACTTAGTTCCATTGAAAAAATATTGGCTATGTTTGGTCTAAATTGAACTTTTCGTTCTATTTATCCCGCACTTCGCCAATACTTTTTCCGTTATCTGCAACCTTATATCGCTTATGGAAAAACAATTTCTAAATATTTTTAAAGAATTTTTATTATCAAAAGGTTATCCTGAAAATAGTCTATTGTTTGAATTCAAATCCTCTAAAATTCACCCAAAATTCAGACCTGATTTATTAGTTATTGATACAGAAAATGACAATTTTTTATGTTTATTTGAATTTAAATCTTCAACTTGGGAAAAAAGTGATTTAATTAATGAAATAAACTATTATCAAGATGATTTTCTATCAAATTTACAAGAAGATATACCTGTCTATTTAGTTTTAAGTTTTGGATTTGGAAAAGATTTTCAAATTTTCGAATTGACAGATGGGGCCCTAAAACTAATTCCAGATGATGAATTCCCAAGATATGAAACCCTTGTATCACAGCAAAAAACTGAAGAAAAAATTGAAAAAGAAAGAATCCAAAAATCTAAAATTGGAGAATTAAAAGAAAGAAAAAAAAGAGTGTGGTTAAGCTCAATGCTTTCCATTTTAAGTCTTGTCGTTGGAATAATTACTGTTGTTTACTCACTAAATTTGAATAAAAAAACAAACAACTCCCCAACTTTTTCATCATCTTGCAATTGTGATTCGATTAAAACTGAAATAAAAAATTTGAAAAAATTAATAAATCAAATTGACAAAAAAACAAATCAAAATGTAAGTTCGTCCAAGAATAACCCTGTAAATTCGGATATAGCAGATTTAACAAATAGAATAGAAGTTATTGAAAAAGGAATTTCAGACAATCCTGAAAAAACACTTTCGTTACTTAATATGAATAACGACATTTCTCAATTAGAAAAAAGTGATGAATCTTTAAGGGAAATCAACAAAACAGAAATAGAATCTTTAAAAAATGAAATGGAAAATCAAAATTCTTGGATATCAGGATTACTAATTACAATTTTGGGACTTACTTTAAGTTTTGCTGTTCCAAATCTTTTGGCAAATATTAAAGAAAATAAATAAAACTAAAAAGGCTGCATATAACATTGTATTGGCAAAATACGGGGAGAAGTGCAAAATCGAAAAGCAGTAATATTAATCCGCTCATGTTTTTCAATTCTGCATTTTTTTGTAAGTTAGCAGTATTGAAAAAGCATTCGCTACGTTTGGTGTTTCTTGAACTTTTTGTTCTTCGAAAGCCCGCACTTCGCCAATACTTTTTCCGATGTGGCAAAATCCGCTCCGCTCCTTTGGCTACGCCGAATCGGGGATTTTGCCACATCGGTTCGGCGGATTACATTCGCAGATGTTGCTCGTCGCTACGCGAACTTCGCACATCTGTGAATTTGCTAAATCCCAAGAACGGAAGCAAACTTCCTTCTCGGGACTTCACAAATCCGCCGAACCGTTAGGTGCAACCCCAAAACACTACTCAACAACAAACACTACCAAACAAAATGCCAACACTTTGCAAAATAAAAAGAGCTGCAAGCCGACACGCAAGCCAATGCTTTTACAGCACATTTAATTTTGCGCAACGGTACCCATAACTATATTCTTGACTACGGATTTTAATTCCTACCCAAAAAAAGCATAAAAAATTTGCTCATAAAAAAAAACATGCTTATGTTTGTGACGTTAAAATAAAAAAATGTACAATTCAATTATTATTTCTTCTATTATTATTTCGGGTGTGATTTCACATTCCGGGGAGGAATAATTTTAATGTAATCGAAAGATATATTTGAAAGCCTCCCGAGAAATCTGGAGGCTTTTTTTATGGAACAATAACATACAAGATCATTATGACATCATATAACAATACTATTATTATCAGCATTATTATTAGCTCGCCACCGTGAGGAATGCTGCTGTATACCAAATTGTAAGCCTTTCTCACTTTCGGGAAAGGCTTTTTTTATTCCTTAATAGCAAATATCAACTCAATTAAAAAAAACAAAACAACTATGTATTTCAACAACGAAACAGTGCTTTATTTAGACGGAAAATTTGTAAAAGCCTCCGAATCTTCAACCGATCTGTATGGTCAAACCCTTCATTATGGTTATGGTGCTTTTGAAGGCATCCGTTCTTATGAAACAGAACACGGAACCAAGGTTTTTAAAGCCGAAGAACATTACGAGCGCCTAAAAAAATCATGCGAACTGGTGAAAATTCCTTTCAATTATACGGTGCAAGAATTAGTTGAAGCCACCTACGAATTGCTGGAAAAAAACAATTTAAAAAATGCCTACATCCGACCATTGGTGTATTGCGCGCCAAATATGAGTTTGACAAAACCTACGAGCGTATCGCTGATGATCGCTGTGTGGGATTGGGGAGCTTATTTAGGTGAAAAATTACTGCGGTTAACTGTTTCTTCCTATTGTCGCCCGCATCCAAAATCCATCCATATCGAAGCAAAAATCTGCGGTCATTATGTCAATTCTATCTTGGCAACTACCGAAGCAAAAGAAAAAGGTTTTGATGAAGCCTTACTTTTGGATAGCGATGGTTTCTTGGCCGAAGGTCCGGGAGCGAATTTATTTTTTGAAAAAGATGGGAAATTATTCACGCCGCAATTGGGAAATATCCTTCCAGGCATCACCAGATCTACGGTTTTGGAATTAGCAGATGAATTAGATCTAGAGGTAGAACAAGGTAAATTTACCAAAGAAGATATGTTCCAAGCCGACAGCGCATTTTACTGTGGAACAGCTGCCGAAGTGGTGGGAATAGCATCGGTAGATGATTATCAATTTCCTACAAACTGGAACGATTCCTTGGGTAAAAAACTTCAAAATGCCTATTCACTTTTGGTCAGAGAACCATTAAAACAAAACCCTTTCAACTAATGAAAACACTCAACAAATACAGCAAAATCATCACGCAAGATGAAACCCAACCTGCAGCACAAGCCATGCTTTATGCCATAGGATTAACGGAAGAGGATTTGCAAAAACCACAAGTGGGAATTGTGAGTATGGGTTACGAAGTAAATCCCTGCAATATGCATCTCAACGATTTGGCAAAAGAAGTAAAAGCCGGTGTACAGCAAGAAAATTTAGTCGGTTTGATATTCAATACCATTGGCGTAAGTGATGGCATATCTAATGGAACAGATGGAATGCGATTCTCTTTGGTTTCAAGAGATATCATTGCAGATTCTATAGAAACAGTGGTGAGTGCACAGTGGTACGATGCAGTTTAGCAATTGTGGGATGCGATAAAAATATGCCGGGTTCTATCATCGCTATGGGAAGATTAAACCGTCCTGCTATCATGGTGTATGGCGGAACCATCTATTCCGGAAAATGGAAAGGCGAATCGCTCAATATCGTTTCGGCTTTCGAAGCTTTGGGTAAAAAAATCAGCAATACGATTTCGGATGAAGACTACAATGGAGTAATTAAAAACGCTTGTCCGGGTGCAGGAGCTTGTGGAGGTATGTACACTGCCAACACGATGGCATCAGCTATTGAAGCTTTAGGAATGAGTTTACCTTACAGTTCATCCAATCCTGCGTTGAGCAGCAATAAAAAAATCGAATGTTTTGATGCAGGAAAGGCTATTAAAGTATTGATGGAAAAAGACATCAAACCCAAAGACATTATGACCCGAAAAGCCTTTGAAAACGCTATGACGATGGTCACCGTTTTGGGCGGTTCTACCAATGCCGTAATGCACCTGATCGCTATGGCAAATTCGGTAGATATAGAACTTAGTTTGGATGATTTCCAAAAAATTAGCAACCGTGTTCCCGTATTGGCAGATTTGAAACCGAGCGGAAAATACCTTATGGAAGATCTGCATGAAGCAGGCGGTGTTCCGGCAGTGATGAAGTATTTATTGAAACATAATTTACTTCACGGCGATTGCTTAACGGTCACCGGAAAAACCATTGCCGAAAATTTAGAATCGGTGCAGGATTTAACCGAAGGTCAGCAAGTATTTCTTCCCTTAGAAAATCCCGTTAAAGCAAACGGACATCTGCAAATGCTCTACGGAAATCTGGCTACCGAAGGAAGCGTAGCTAAAATAAGCGGTAAAGATATTCTATGACAAAAAACAAATAAAAAAATAAGTTTTTTAGTTATAAATTGGTAAGTTTTCACAAAAGGAGTTCCTCTTTGGATTACAGCAAAAATATGCCTTACCAATATGCATTTAACATAGCTAACCATTCCTCAACTCCCTTAAAATCTCAAAATAACAACCTCAAAACATAAAAGAAAAGCCAACTTATCGTTGGCTTTTCTTTTTACAATGTTTTTTTTAGCATTTATGGAATCAATGTTGAGTTTTTCACTTCAAAAGTAGATTTTGTGGTGTACGTTTTTCCGTAGCGGTCTTTGGCTCTTACTTCTACTTCGTGGGTTCCTAATTCTAATTTTCTAGAAAAAGGAGCCGTCCAAATGTGTTTAGAAGCTTCTGGATTACTTGGTCTTCTTCCTGTGAACAGTTCTTGTGTAGTATCCCATTTCAATACATCATTGGTGTAATCTGGGTCTATAGATTCTGTATAATCCATTTCTTTCCATTCGCCATTATCTATTCTGTATTCTACCTTATCCTGTTTGCTTCCCATAAAGAAATTGGCTACAATTCTTGCTGCATTTTTCGTTTTGAAAGGAACTACTTTAGGCACCCAAAGATTGATTTGATAATCCTCTGGTTTTCCTGCTACTTTATACGTGATTTCGTACTGATTATCATTAAAACTCACAAAAGAATACCCTCTTTCTGTTCCGTCTCTCATCACCGATTTTGGTACGCCTAATTCATCTACCGTTCCAGAATACCAGTCTCCAGAAGTGGTTCCTGCATTGAATTCATGAATCGGTTTGATGCCTTCCCAACCTTCTTTTTTCCCGTAGAACAATTGGGTTTGCTTGTGTGTATGTGCAGACATCATCAATACATTTTGGAAAGGTTTTAAAATCTCAAACAATCTTTTTCTGTCTTCCATTCTAAAGTGTTTGTCTCCATCATTTTCTGGCGTCAACTGAATATGGAATGAAAACACCACCAATTGATTAGGATTTACATTTTTCAAGTCGTTTTCTACAAAATCCAACTGGTCTTTTCTGAAACCACCCCAGTAACTTTTCCCATCTCTTGGGTCTGGATACAAAATATCATCTAAAACGATGAAGTGTACATTCCCATAATTGAAAGCGTAATTATTTGGGCCAAAATTCGCTTCGAAAGTTTCGTCTGATAATTTATCTTCTTTCGCTTCGTAGTTCATGTCGTGGTTCCCCATCACATTGTACCAAGGCAAACCGATTTCTTTAACCGCATCAATGTAGAGCGGGTGTAAACTCAAATCATCTCCTACCAAATCTCCTAAACTGATGCCAAAAACCGCATCTTTCTTATTGTTCTTCACCTCATTGATAATACCTCTTCTGAAATAATCAATTTCTTTTTCATCATACGGTTGAGGGTCACCAAACACCAATACTTTGAATTGTGTGTTTTCCTTTTGTACATATAAAGGAAAGTTGATTTCTTTTGGCAATTTTCCTGTAGGTTTTACTCCTGCATATTTCATATCTTTTGGCGAACCTTCAGGTTTATGAATGTAGTAGAACTGAGGCAATTGCATGTTGCTTTTCGGCGTAGCATAATTGGCTGGTTTGATGACGAAAATAATATTGTCGTTTTCTACAGGCAAAGCATATTTTCCTGTTTCGTCTGTTTTTACCACTTCTACTCCATTGGAAACAGAAACGTTGGCAATTCCTTTTTCTTTACGGTCTTTGATTCCGTTTTTGTTGGCGTCTTCGAAGACATATCCTGTTGCTTGTTGCTGTGCGAAAGAAAATGCAGCACACAAGAAAAGCATTAAAAATGATTGTTTCATTTGTTGATTTGTAATTTTATGAGAGTATATTCAATGGTTATGAAGCTATTCTCTGGATTTATTGATATTTAAAAATACATCTGGTGTATTGGTGGTTACGAATTGTACACCAGCATCATACAATTTTTTATAGATTTCTGGGTCATTTACGGTCCACACATTCGTGATAACGCCCAAATTTTTGGCTTGTTCTATCCAATCTTGGTGTTTTTCTAAGAATACATTATAATGATAATCTACGCCATCAATTCCTAAATTTTTAATCTCTTGTGGCGAAAGATCACCTGCGAGATATTGCACCAAGGCTTTAGGATTTTGCTTTTTTAATTCTTTGGCAATATGCAGACTAAAAGAAATATACTCCGTCTGATTTTGCAAGTGGAATTTTTCTACCATTGCCAGCGTTTTCTCTACCATTTCGGTTTCCAATTCTGGAGTTTTTGCAGGTTTAATCTCAAGGATAAGTTTTACCGCAGATTTTTTGCCTTGCTTCAAATACTTTTCTAAAGTAGGCAGATTTTCGCCGTTTGAGAGTTTCTGTTTCTTCAAACTTTTAAAATCTGAAGTGGCAATTTCAACTCCATTGATGTGTTCATCATGGTTGATGACCAGAACGCCATCTTTGGTCATTCTCACATCGAACTCACTGCCATACACTTTCAATTTTTGAGCATTTTTAAGCGCTGCAATAGAATTTTCAGCAGTTGTAGGATTGGTTTTCCAGAAACCTCTGTGTGCAATCACTTGAGTCTGTGAGTGGTAAAAATTAGCGCCTACCAAAGTGGCCAAAAGAATTAATTTTTTCATATTGAATATCTTTACAAATCTTCTACAAAGCTAATCATCGCTTGTAAAAAATGTATTCTTTTTTTAAATTTTTATTGATTCCACCAATCTTTAACGTTGATATTATCTCCTCCTAATGATTGAACTGCTGCATTATAATTGGCACTGTTCAATATTTTTGGTTGCGTAGGATATAATAATCTCTGTGGTATTTTACCGTCATTCAACAATCCGCCATTGTTGGGTAAAACTGGGTAACCTGTTCTCTTATGCTCAAACCACTGTTGCTGGTCTACAAAGAATAGCGCTACATATTTCTGCAACATAATTGTTTCTAAAGTTCCATCATAAGCCACTTTAGGATTTGCAAAATAATTGGCTGGTACCACAGCTCCCCATTGTTCAATCGCTGCTTTTACTCCATTTTCATAATACGTTTGAGCATTTCCAGTGATGATTCCTCTGAATGCTAATTCCGAAAGAATGAACTGCAACTCTGCATAAGGTAAAATCAAGACTTTAAGTGGAGCTTTAGCTAAATTCTGGTTAAAGTTTGAAGGCTGATAAGTAAACGTAGTTCCGTTCATGTAAGCAACTGGAGCACCTTTGTACCCGATATTTTGGTTATTGCTTAAGTTTTTGGCTTGCGTGAAAAACTGCGCCATTCTCGGGTCTTTGTTGTCATTTAATGTATTCACAAAAAACTCCCCTACCGCTCTATAAGAAGTAAAATCTTGAGGTCTTGCCAATGGCGGAAGCATAGGCGCTACGCCTGTAACGTTCATCAAGGCACTTTCAGCATTGCTCTGAAAGATGGGGTAAACGGTAGGATTGTTTACTATTTCTTGGATTCTAGCATAGACATCTATCTCTCCATTTTTCTTTAAAATTCTGGTTAATAATCTTAAAGATAACGTGTTACAGAATTTTTTCCAATACGTGATTCCATTCACATCATTATTCGCGTTGTAGAATAAATCTTGTCCTGCTAAAGTGGTATTGATTACAAAAAGAGCGTTTGCAGTTTTTAAATCATCTAATAATTTAACGTAAATGTCTTTTTGCTTATCGAATTTTGGCTGAGTGATGCCTTCTTCCACTCTAGAAGCTTCAGAGAACGGAATATCTCCAAAAGTATCGGTAAGGTTAGAATATAACCAAGCGTTCATCACCATCGAAATCGCCTGATAGTTTTTATTGTTTTGCTGAACTGCCAAGTCTTGCATTTGTTTTATTTGCATGAGCCATTTGTATGAGGTATTCCAATAAGAGTTTCCTGTAGATTCGGTAACGTAATATCTTGAAATATTGTTTCCTTCTCCTGGAAAATCTATTGCAATCTGCATGATATCAAAAGTGAAATCATTGGCTCTCAAATAGGCATTAGAAGCCATATTGTATTGAATAGGAGCTAATAAGCTTGCAGGAGTAGGTTCTATAATCTTGCTGGTATCGGTATTGATTTCTTCAAAAGACCTGCTGCAAGAAGGAGCGGCTAGAGAAATTACGCAGAACGCTACTGCTTTTATCCATATATTTTTCATAGTTGTCGATTAGAATTTAGCATTAAGTTGAATTCCTACAGTACGGGCAGTAGGAAGTTGCCCTATTTCTACTCCCGGAGTAATTGATGAATCGTTCAATGTAGCTGCTTCTGGGTCAAATAATGGGAACTTGGTCCACATCCATAAGTTTCTACCAAATAAGGATAAACTTAAGTCTGACATGTTCAGCGACTGCACGATTTGTTTAGGGAAATAGAATGTGATATTGGCTTCTCTTAGTTTCAGATAAGACGCATCAAATGAGTTGGTTTCCACATTGGCTCTTCTATAATAATCTGCATAATAAGAAGTAAGGGTTACCGCTTTGGTATTCTGAGAGAAAGATCCATCTGGGTTTTGCACCACTCCTACTCCTACAATCGTTCCGTTTGGATTATCTCTACCTACCAAAGTATGGGTAAGTTTTCCCTGCTCAGACATTTTATGGTGAGACTGTGAGTAAACTCTACCTCCGTATTGCCCGTCAAAAGAGAAACTTAAAGAAAAGTTTTTGTATTTAAAAGCGTTTTGTAAACCTCCTCTCCATTTTGCATAGGCATTTCCTACATATTCTATTTCTGTAGATTTGGCAGTAAGACCATCGCTACCAAAAATCACTTGACCATCTGGAGCGTACTGTAATTTATATCCGTACATATCTCCTAGAGAACCTCCAACTACTGCATTAAAGAATACTACTCCCCCTACACTTCCCATGGTATATGGTTCCCCTTGGAATTCTGCTGGTAAAGACATGATTCTGTTTTTATTCATAGACCAGTTTGCGGTAACATTCCATTGGAAATTTTTATTTTTCACGGGGATTGCATTCAAAGTCATTTCTATTCCTCTATTTCTTACTTCACCAGCATTAATGGTACGTGTAGAATATCCTGTTTCAATAAGAGACGGTACGTTTACAACTTGGTCTTTGGTGCTGTTTTGATAAACGGTTACGTTATACGTTAATCTATTTTTGAAGAAACTGAAATCCATCCCTGCTTCTATGTTCTGGTTCATTTCAGGTTTCAGATTAGGGTTTTGGAAATTGGCAATATTTTCTGCCGAACCTACAAAATCGCTGGTATTATAAAACTGTTGTAATTTGTACGGTTGTGTATCGTTTCCTACTTGAGACCAAGAAGCTCTCAACTTCCAATAATTCCAGCTTTTCGATTTCATTTTCAAAACATCTGAAAGAATTAAAGAAGTAGCAACCGATGGGTAGAAATAAGAACGATTGGCTTTTGGTAAAGTACTGCTCCAGTCGTTTCTTGCGGTGAAATCTACAAACCAAAGGTTATCATAATTGAATGACGCTAAACCGTAAACACTATTAGTTTCTTTATCATTGGGTTGAGCAATTCTTGTATTTAGAGAAATCGCATTGGTTAATTGATAAATCCCAGGAACTCTAAGACCGATGGCTCTGTAATCATTCAGCACATATTCATTTGCTCTGATATTCCCCCCTGCTGAAGCAGAAACGCCCCATTTCCCAAAATTATTTTTATACGTAAAAAGTAAGTCTGTATTATACTCAGAATTTTTAATGTATTGTTCGCGATAGTATCCTTGAAGGTAATTGGCAGAACTGTAAGGTCTCTTGGTTGTTCTTTCTTCGTCTGTGATTTCAATACCAGACCTTAGCATCATTTCAAAATTATTATTGAAATTATAAGTAGCGGTAATGTTTCCAGTGATTAATTTTTTGTCTACTCCATTCAGCATTTCATAAGCGATAAGATAAGGGTTATCTATAAAGGTACTGAAAGGGTGAATTTGGTCTACCTGATACTTATCTTTTTTCCAAATCGGTTCATACCAAGCCAAATCAACGTTTGGATTCTGGAAAATCATGAAATAAGAAATCGATTGGTTGTTATAGCCTGTAGAAGGTAAATTATCACTCTTGGTGTAGTTATAGGCAAATTTAGTGGCCACTCTTAACTTCTTGCTTAGTTTATGGTCAAAAGACAAAGCATAATTGAATCTGTCAAAGCCCGTATTCGGCATCATCCATGTATTGTTTACGGCGCTTAATGAAGTACGGAAAGAAGTTTTATCATTAGAACTTTCGATACTGATGCTATTAGAATAAGTCGTTCCCATTTGCCAAAAACCTTTAACATTGTCTTTATAAGGTCTCCACAATTGTCTTTCTAAACTTTGTCCTTCTACGGTTGGGTCATATTGAAAATAATATTGTCCATCAAATTTAGGTCCGAATGCACTACTGGTTCCTCCTGTACTCACTCCATCAGCTGAAGCGCCATAAGAATAGTAAAACTGACCGTCTTTATTTTTTGCCAATGTTCCTTGACCGTATTCATATTGCCAATCTGGCCATTTCAAAACGGTGTCAAAACTTGTAGAAGAATTAAGGGTTACTCTTATTTTTCCGTTCTTATTTTTCCCTGATTTTGTAGTAATCATGATGGCTCCATTTGCACCTCTAGAACCATATAATGCAGAAGCAGTAGCACCTTTTAGAATCGTTACATTCTCGATGTCATCTGGATTAATACTGTTAAAATTGTTCCCGTAATCTACTGGTAAATCTCCTCCAGAACCTGCACCATACGCTGCGTTTCCTGTTCCTGTATTGGTTCCGCCCAATGGCACTCCGTCTACTACGATAAGCGCTTCATTGTTATCCAAATTCATGGAAATACTTCCTCTCAAGGTGATTTTAGAGCTTCCTAGAGGACCTGCACCTGCTGTTTGGATTTTAAGCCCTGCCACTTTTCCTTCTAACGCTTGTGCCCAGTTGTTGTTTTGTGATTTTTCAAACTCTTCTGATGACACTTTTTCTGCTACATAGCCTAGGGATTTGTCTTGTCTTTTGATTCCCAAAGCAGTTACTACTACCTCGTCTATGTTTCTTACGGAATCTAATTTTGCTTTCTTAGATTGCGCCTGTAAGTTGGTTACACTTACCAGACCTAGAGCAGCTAATAAAATAATCTGCTGTGTTCGTTTTTGCATTTTACTTTTTTTTAAGCTCAAAAGTATTCTAATGCAACGGTTAAGTATTTTAACAAGCTTTTAACATTCTTTAAATTATTCGTCAACCAAATTTTAATCAAAAATGAATGTTATTTTGCCAAAATATTAAAAGAAAAAGAGTGAAAACATCTAAAACTCTCATCTTTGGGAGATTGAGGATTTAACATTGAAAGAAGCTTTTTAAGAAAATTTAATAAGAGAATTTGAAAATTTGAAAATGAGGGAATTTAAGGAAGGTTATAGTGGTTACGGTGGTTATAATGGTTATGGTGGTTATGGTGGTTATGGTGGTTATGAATTTTAGTTTTTTAATAGTGTTATTTCGTATTATAAATTGTTTATTGGTTTTAAACTTTGCTTTTTGCGATTTTATTGGCGAGAGCACTTACATAGAACAATTGGAAACTGTGGTAA
The DNA here is from genome assembly GCF_003860565.1 of Cloacibacterium normanense. Lineage (NCBI taxonomy): Bacteria > Pseudomonadati > Bacteroidota > Flavobacteriia > Flavobacteriales > Weeksellaceae > Cloacibacterium > Cloacibacterium normanense. Next base: position 635,568 of record NZ_CP034157.1, on the reverse strand, counting down.
ATCATAATCGGCAATAGGAAAAGAACTTTTTGTTCTTCGGGAATTCCTAGTATCATCACAAATAAACTGCCATGAACCAAAGATTTTTTGGAGCCACAAAATGCAGTGGTAATCACATCTTCCCTGCTGAAACCTAATCGATGCGAAATGCGTTTTAAAATCTCATATACGATAAAAAAAAGCGCTACTGCCGCAAGTGTAATCACTACAAAAACCAGAGAAGGAACGGTAGAAAAAATATTCTCGATAAATGCTTTAGAAAAACTTTCGTAAACGATGAGTAAAATAATGAGACGGTCAAATTCTGCAATGATTTTACTGTATTTCGTTACCCAATTTTTAAATATTGGATTGAGCAGAATTCCCAAGATAATCGGCAAAAGAACTTTGAGTAAGAGTTGTTGGATAATTTCAGACTGATGACTTTCGGCAGCTTGAGCATTTAAGAAAAACCCCATCAACAAAGGTGTCATCACAATGCCAATAAGTCCAGAAATAGATGCATTAAAAATAGCAGAAGTCACATTTCCTTTGGCAATAGACACCATCACTACCGATGAAGAAACGGTAGAAGGCAAACACGCTAAAAAATATACGGAAAGCCAACTTTGGAAGTATGGCGAATCTTTAAAAATTGGATAAAAAACCAATACCAATGCAGGAAAAAGAATGAAAGTTCCCGCTTGAACCAATAGATGCAACTTCCAGTTGGAGACATCTTTCAGGACTTCTTTCAAGTTGAGTTTTAGCCCATATAAAAGGAAAATTCCCGCAATTCCCCAATCGATGAATTGTTCTAAGTTAAAAATTTGATGGTAAGATTCTTGGTAAGGAATGAGTTTTCCTGCTAAAACCATTACCAACAATAAAAATAAAAAGATGTTTTGTTTATCGGCTAATTTTCTAAGATTCAATTTCTAGTATTTTCTACAAAGATACAGCAGATCAGGTTGGTGGGGAAATTATTTTGGGAATTGTAGTTTTTACAAGCTTTGTGAATGATTTTTTCTTACAGGGGAAAGCTGATTTGTACTATTACGGAAAACCATAATTTTAATTGGACTAATCCTCGTATATTTATTATAAAAATTTGCCATGATTAAAAAAACCATCCTTTTAGAAAATAAAGCGTCAATCACTACTAAAAATCTACAACTCCTTATAAAATCTGAAATACGAGAAAGCTCTATCCCAATAGAAGAAATAGGATTCTTGGTAATAGACCATCCAGAAATTTTTCTGAGTATGCCAGCAATGAACTTATTAGTAGAAAATAACACATCGGTTATTATTTGTGGCAAAAACCATCTTCCTAATGGCATGTTTCTTAACCTGAATAGCCATCACATTCAACAAGAAATTTTCAAAAACCAAATTGAAGCCAGTGTCCCATTAAAAAAACAACTGTGGCAACAAACCATTATAGAAAAAATTACCAACCAAGGAATTCTTTTAGAAAAAATAACAGGTGAGAAAAATTCTTTTGACTTCATCGCCTCCAAAGTCTTGAGCGGAGACACTTCTAATATGGAAGCTACAGCTGCCAATATTTACTGGAAAGCGTTCTTTGAAAACAGCACGTTTAAAAAATTTAAAAGAGAACGTTTCGGAGATTATCCTAATAATTTCTTAAACTACGGCTATGCTATTCTAAGAGCTGCTACAGCTAGAGCACTCTCTGGAAGCGGACTACTCAATACCTTAGGAATTCATCATAAAAGCAAATACAATGCTTTTGCTTTGGCAGATGACATTATGGAACCATTTCGACCTATGGTAGACGAAAAAGTTTTTGAAATCATTAACCAATATGATGAAGAAGAACTCAATACCAAACTAAAGGCTGAACTTCTACAAATCTTAACCAGAACACTCTATTTCGAAGATGAAAAAAGTCCGATGATGGTAGGCTTACAAAAAACAGCAAGTTCTCTACAGCAATGCTTCACTGGCGAGCGAAAAAAAATAAAATATCCCAAATTATGGAACTAAACGGATACCGAATTATGTGGCTATTTGTATTCTTTGACTTACCTACCGAAACTCCTAAAGACAGAAAAAACGCTTCTGGATTTAGAAATAATCTGCTAAAAGATGGATATAGCATGATGCAATATTCTGTATATGTAAGACACTGTGCAAGTAGCGAAAGTGCAGATGTACACGAAAAAAGAATTAATAAACTCTTACCACCATTAGGTAAAGTAAGCATTCTGCGCATTACCGATAAACAATACGGAAATATCATTAATTTCTGGGGAAAATCCGAAGTACCAAAATCACCTCAGCCAGTACAATTAGAACTATTTTAGAGAAAAAAATTATCTTTTAACTTTTGGCTAAAGCCATTAGATCTTTTAATTTTCAAAACGGGCTAAAGCCCGTTTCTATTGATTATTAAAAACTAAAAATTCAACACATAGAAAACAAAAAATGCTTCAATCTTGCTGTATCAAGGCAAAAAAGAAGCATTTTTATACACGATATTTCATCATTAACCTATTGATTATTAGAAGGTAGAGAGCCAACTAATATCTTTAATTGACTTCGTCGAACCTCGTTCCTCGGTTTCTAATCTTTAATCAAATCGACCAAAGGGAGATTCACAAACACTCCTATAAAAAAATAATTACTTGGTGTTTGTAAACCACAACATTAGAAACCAAAAAATGCTTCAATCTTGCTGTATCAAGGCAAAAAAGAAGCATTTTTATGTACGATATTTCATCATTAACCTATTGATTATTAGAAGGTAGAGAGCCAACTAATATCGTTTTTTGACTTCGTCGAACCTCGTTCCTCGGTTTCTAATCTTTAATCAAATCGACCAAAGGGAGATTCACAAACACTCCTATAAAAAATAATTACTTGGTGTTTGTAAACCACAACATTAGAAACCAAAAAATGCTTCAATCTTGCTGTATCAAGGCAAAAAAGAAGCATTTTTATGTACGATATTTCATCATTAATCTATTGATTATTAGAAGGTAGCGAGCCAACTAATATCGTTTTTTCTAATCTTTAATCAAACCACAACGATAACGGAACTTCCTTGAAACTTGTCAAAAATATCGTTTTTTCTAATCTTTAATCAAACCACAACTGGAGCCGGCTATGGAAGTTTTTTATAATTAATATCGTTTTTTCTAATCTTTAATCAAACCACAACACGGAAAGCTTTCCTGCTTCATCAGCTCTTAATATCGTTTTTTCTAATCTTTAATCAAACCACAACCTTTAAGGTTAATTGAGTATTGATAAATTAATATCGTTTTTTCTAATCTTTAATCAAACCACAACTTGGTAACGGCGTCCAGTTCGTACTGTTCCAATATCGTTTTTTCTAATCTTTAATCAAACCACAACGAAGTGAGCTATCGCCGAAACTCCGTTGTGGTTTGGTTGCTTATGATTATCCGTTAATGTCAAAGAACTCCCAGAAAATTAAATTTTATCAAACTTTCCAGTTGGCAATACTTTAAAATCAATGCCTTCTACAAATGCTGTAAATTGGCTATGATTCATTTTTCTTGTTGGCCTATTTTCTCCTAATTTAAAAACTCCATCGGGTTTATAATTATCTTTTTTTATTTCATCTGCTTTTCTTGCTTCTTTGAAATATTTTAACATTATAACACCATATTCGTCTATTTTACCTGAAGGTCTTACAATTCTTTGAATAGATAAACCTTCAATTATATAGATTCTCCCTTTAAAATCAATAACTTCTGAAATATCTTTTGGATTTTCCACTTCTTTGTCATAAAAGACAACTTGTTGACCTCGTTTTAAAACAACATCTCTATAATTACTTTTTGCTATTGGATATAAAACTTTTTTTCCTTTTACTTCTTTTTCTTTGTTAAGAGGATAAAAACCTTCTTTTTGCTTGATAAGTTTAGCTAAATTAAAATTATTAATTAATTCAAATTCTCTCTTACCATCTAATTCATAAATTGCCATGGCATAATTTTCATCATTCTGTCCATAGACTTTTTGTTTATGCTCTTTTCTGGATTTAGACAATAAACTTTGCTCTTTTATTTCTAAAGGATTTTTTACAGAATTGGCATAAATTCTTACTTTTTTTATAGGTACTTGTTTTTCTTTATTCAGCCAAACATCATCTACTAATTTATTTTTTTGCTGTGCATTAGAAGAAAGTAGTAAAATCTTATTTTCTATAGCTTCTTTTACTTTCTGCTTCACTGTTTCATCTACAATATTATCTACATCATTTGCTTTTAAACTTTCTAAATCCTTGCGGATTACGTATTTTATTTCTTCTTGATTTAAAGGATTTTTAATCGCTCCATAAATGCTATCTTGGTGTAATGAACCTCTTATGGTATCTCCTTGTTGTAATCTTGGTATTTTTTCTCCTTTTTCATTGAGTTTGTAAATAATTTTACCATTAGCATCTTTTTTTGCCATGGCTTTTCCATTTACATCTCTTTCTATTTCGGCTACGTATTGTTTTTTACCACGAACTCTCACAATCTTTTTAGATTGTTTTTTAACATTATCTAGAGTGAAATGAGAAACCAAAATTTCTTCTTCTATTTTTTCAATATCTTCTTTAAAAGTTTTCCAAGGTTTGGCTTCTGACATGAGAGTTTTTGCTTTTTGCTTATCTTGTTCATCTTCAGAAGTCCAAGCTTGTGCTAATACATCATATTTATCTTTGGTCATACAAGCTATGGTAATGGCATCAATAGTGTGATGTGTGTGCTTACTTCTGTCCTTTTCCTTATAATGTTTAAAACCATTTTCATCTATGTAACTTTCTTGTATTCCCCATTGCTTTCTGAACTCGGCAACCATACCCCCTTTTACGCTTTCTACTCTTTTGAAATAAGATTTTAGATACGCTTGTGCATATTTGGTAATAATTCCTGTGTCAGGAATCTGGCTGTTTTTAAAACCAACTTTTGGTTCTTCCCATATAAAACGGTCATATTTACCTTTTAGATAATCACGTTTTAAAGTAAGATAATGTCTTCTTCTTATATTTTTGTCTTTTGCTTCTTTGGTTGATGCTGATTTTATAGATTTTGAAATAGATTCAATTTGTCTTGTAAGGTCTTCCGCTTCTTTTTTCCAATGCTCAATGCGTGGCAATATCTCTTCATAGTTTGATAATTCAATTGGCATTTTCTGCTTTTTTATCTCTCTATTAAAACGCGGAGTACAAAGTGTTTTATTCATCAACGAATTATTTTGCGAAATACTTCTTGGTACAGTATGCTCTATGTCATATGCAGGATTACTTCCTATAATGTCACTAATTCTAATACTCTTACCTTGCTCATAAATTTCTTTTTTATCTTGTTCTATCCAAAGTTGATATCTAAGAACATCTTCTTCTGTAGGCTCAACCTCTTTTTTACATTCTTCGAAATAGAGTTTCTTTATTTCTTTAATAGCATCTTCTCTGAATTTTTTGTTCTCATTTTGATAATCCTGAATTCCCTTTCTTTTGTTGGCATCATTTAATTCACGAGCCATTTCTATGTGAATTCTAGTATTTTCATCAATCTGTTCTTCTAAAATTAACGTATTAAGAACTTTACGCAATTGATGTAAAGCTCTCATAGCCATAGGATTTTTAATTGATGTAGTGAGAGGACTTCCTAAAACCATTTTCTCATTTCCAAACTCATCTTTAATGATTTTCTTTTTGAAAATTTCAATATCAGAAGGATGATATAGTTTTTTAGTTTTATTTTTATCCGAACAATAAACCATACCATCTTTATTGTTTCCTAATAAAAATTGAATTACTTTTTCATCTAATCTTGGAACGGGTAAAAAACTTCTTGCTTTATCAAATTTTTTCAGTTCCTCTACATATTTTAGATAAGTATCATCTAGAAATGGTTGATTAAACTCAATATCATTATTCTTTTCAAAAATCTTAGCAATAGCATTATCAAATTCTGTTTTAAAAATATTTTTAGATTCTTCAGCATAATTCTCCCCTTCTGTTTTACTATTTTTAATTAGTCCGTTGATTATATTTATTACTTCTCTCTCAAAAACATCACTTTTAATTATTTTAGAAATTTCATTTTGTATGATAGTTCTTTCTTTTACATCTTTCCATATATGCTCATCTACCACTTTTTCTATATTCGCCATAAAAACAGCGTGAGAATATAATAAACCTTCTTTTATATATGGTAAAATTTTATTTATGGCGGATAAACTTAAGCTAGCAAAGTCTTTTTTCAACTTTATTTTACTGAATGTCTTTGCACTTTTATCTTCTAAGCCCAATTTTTCTTTTGCATATTCATACAAATAAATATCCGAAGTTGATGCAGATAAAAGATGCCATAAATCTCTATAGTCTACAGTTCTTATTACTTCTTTCTTTTCAGAATTTAATGTTTTATAAGTAAAAACTTTAGTCTGCCAATCCTCACCTATTGCGTTTTTAAGAGATGCTGAAAACTGGCAAGCAGAAACAGTATCGGTAGGTTTATAATTAAACCAATACAAAAATTCATTCTTTCTTGAAGATTTATAAAAGCCAAACGTTGCTCCTTTATCTATTAATTCTTTTGCTAAAACCTCAAAATTAAAATCGTTTTTTCTGTAAAATTTAGGGATTAACTTTAGCTTTTCTTCTTGGGTTAAAAATCGTAACTTTTTATCACTTTGAGTGCCAAACTTTATCGTATTAAGATAATTCCACATTCTGTATTCTTCAAAATCAGGATGAGAAATGGCACATCTTGATTTATTTTTTTCAAAAGAACATTTACCAATTAATCCTTTTTGTGATTTAAGAGGTCTTTGGAAGAAAATTGCTTTGTACAAATCTTTTGCTAAGCCGGTGAATTTTTTTTCTGGTAGAATCTCTTCATCATTAATCCCATTAATCCCCTGAACTTTACAAATAGTTATAAACTCTTGTAAATAATGCTCTTCTCTAGAGGTATATTGATTCCTTATTTTTCCCTTATTGTAAAGGCTATAAAAATATTGTCCTAATGTTTTAAAATTACCATCAAGCATTGCTTGAGAGATATCTTTTATTTTTCCTTTTACTTTACCTAAATCTTCTTTTTTATTGAGCCTTTTAATGATTTCATCCTTACATTTTTGAACATCATTCTCATTCTTTTTTATGATAGCGATTAAAGTATTATATAAAGATTTCAATTTCTTTTCTCCTTCATCTAATTCCTTTTTGAAATCCCCTTTTACCCCATCTAACAAGCCTAGATTAATGTAATAATCTCTTACTTCATTCAAAATAGTACTCGTTTCTTCTAAATCTTCAATTAAACTTTGTATCTGCGGATTATGTTCTTCTAAAACACCTTCTGATGACTGGTCTAATCTATTACTTAAAAAGCCTCTTCTTTGGGCAATATGATAAAAAGCTCGACCTAATTCCCACAAAGAAACTTTTGCTCTACTTGCTTTATCTCTAAAAAAATAAGGATTTACATTTTCATGATCATTTGTTCTTAACCACTGTAAAAATTCAGGAATTAATGGGTAGTCTTTAAACCCAGATTTTTTCCAAGCTTCTACATCTTCTATTTGTAAAGGACACATTCTATTTTTAGAAAGAACTTTTAAAGTTTCGTACTTTCTTAATTTTCTTCTATATTTTATTTTCCTTGCACTTCTGTAACCTGTACGTTCAGCAGCACGTGAACGCTCTATCCCTTTTTCTGTTTTAACTCCTTCAGAAAATATTCTAACGCCTTTATCTATTAAAGTAAAATCACTATTATTTTTTTCTACAATCGCCCACCCAATAGAGTTCGTTCCCAAGTCTAATCCTAGAATTTTTGCCATAAGTATTAGTTTTATTTTATGAATTTATAAAATTAGCAAAAAGAAAATTTTGCACAATACGGAAAACCATAATCTTTTACAATAAATTTTTATTTATATTTGTAGTATGATTAAAATTTCTAATCTTTAATCTTATCACAATAAGGCTATATGCCGTAGATGTAAAATCTATAGTCCTGCTTCGGTGGGACTTTTTTAATTGTCACATCCTTACTACACCCTTCCTCGATAATTGTAGGATAAAGGCAGGATAATTGCACCTCAGTTGCTGTTCATTTAGACATCACCCTCTCTTATTATCTCCAAAAAAAACACTCATTCACACTCCTTTTTTCCACTTTCCTTCGAGTCTTGTTCGAATCAAGTTCGAATTAGCTTCGGAAAAACGGTACTTTTTCCGAACAAAACTGCACTTTGACTGCCACTTGATTCAACCCAAACCCTAATCACAGTGAAATCCTCCCCCAAAAACTCATCATTAGGTCACGTCATTTATTTAGTGTACCTTTGTAGAATAATTTATAAAATAGGTTACTGCCTTTGCTATCTGTTACAGTTTAGAATATTTTTTTATTTCTTTTTCAGTTTTTGCTTTTTCAGCGTCCCTTTTTAGAATAACACCTCACAGATGCACATAACCCTGAAAGCAAAACAAGGCAAAATAACCTGGACGAAGTTCCCCTGATCCTTATGATATAAGCGCTCTGTTTATAAAATTAGCAGATTTCTTATAGCACGCAATACACCAATATTCATTGGTTTCATCATTCATTAAAAAACAAACAGAACATTATTTATGGCAGATTCTTTCTCAAAAAAAGAAAACTTTAAGAAAAAAATTCAAAAACAAAAAGAAAAAGCACAGCGCCGTGAAGAGCGTAAAGCGAACAACAACAAAGGAAAAGAACTAGAAGATATGTTTTCCTATGTAGATGAGTTCGGAAGAATTACAACTACTCCGCCAGAAAAAAGACAAGAGGTTTCTCTAGACGATATTCAATTAGGAGCTGCTCCTATTCCTGAAGAAGAAACTAGAAAGTCTGGAATCATCACTTTCTTAAGTGAAAAAGGTTACGGTTTCATCACCGAAGATCGTTCAAAAGAAAATGTGTTTTTCCACCAAAATAATGCAAGAGAAATCCTGAAAAAAGGGCACAAAGTATCTTTCGAGAAAGAAAGATCTGCGAAAGGATTTTCGGCAATCAACATTGAATTGGTAAAATAACGAGAAATCATCTTTGGAATACTATTTCAAAACTATTTCTCTTTACTCCATATATTGCGCAAAATCGCTATTACCCGTTAAGAAATAAGAAACTTAGGTTTACTGCTTCTTAATCCATTAACCAAGACATTGTAAAAAATGTCTATTTAAAACCCATTACTATGCAAGAAGGCACCGTAAAATTTTACAACGAAACAAAAGGTTTCGGATTTATTACTCCCAACAACGGAGGAGATGACATTTTTGTACATTCTTCTGGTTTAAGCACTAGAACAATTAAAGAAAATGACAAAGTTGTGTACCAAGTAACACAAGGACAAAAAGGATTAAACGCTATTCAAGTAAAATTAGCATAATCTCTTTTTGGTATTCTATATACACAAAAGCGACTTCTTAGGAAGTCGTTTTTTTTTTGTTTTTCTTTTTAAAAAACGTATTTCTCTTGATTTAGATTTTTCAAAAGGTAAAAATCAATAAATTTTATTCTATTGGTTTACAAATCTTTTAGGAGTTAGAGAAACAAGTCAACAAAATTCCTTATTTTTGCACATCTTAAAAAATCATTCACTATGTTTAATAGTCTTCAGGACAAGCTAGATAAAGCCTTACAAAACATTCAAGGCCGCGGAAAAATTACAGAAATTAACGTAGCAGAGACGGTAAAAGAAATTCGCCGTGCTCTAGTAGATGCCGATGTTAATTACAAAGTAGCCAAAGACCTTACCAAAAGAGTTCAAGACAAAGCACTGGGACAAAACGTGCTTACCTCTATTACTCCAGGGCAATTGATGACCAAGATTGTACATGATGAATTGGTAGAATTGATGGGTACTACTCAGGAAGGCATCAATCTTTCTGACAAACCTACCATTATTTTAATTGCCGGGTTACAAGGTTCTGGTAAAACTACTTTTTCTGGAAAACTCGCCAACTATTTAAAACAAAAAAGAAGCAAAAACCCTTTATTGGTTGCTTGTGATGTTTACAGACCTGCTGCAATAGACCAGTTAACGGTTCTTGCAGACCAAGTAGGCGTAACCATTTACAAAGAAATCGAAAATAAAAATCCTGTAGAAATTTCTCAAAACGCTATTCAGTTTGCTAAAGAAAACAAGCATGATGTAGTGATTATAGATACTGCAGGTCGTCTTGCCATAGATGAAGCTATGATGAACGAAATCAGAAACGTTCACCAAGCCGTAAAACCTACCGAAACCCTTTTCGTAGTAGATGCCATGACGGGACAAGATGCCGTAAATACAGCTCTTGCCTTTAACCATGTTTTAGATTATAACGGTGTAGTTCTAACCAAATTAGATGGTGATACCAGAGGTGGTGCTGCGCTTACTGTTCGTTCTGTAGTTCATAAGCCTATTAAGTTTATTTCTACTGGCGAAAAAATGGAAGCTCTAGACTTGTTCTACCCAGAAAGAATGGCAGACAGAATTCTAGGAATGGGAGACGTAGTTTCCTTAGTAGAAAGAGCTCAAGAACAATTTGACGAAGAAGAAGCTAAAAAACTTCATAAAAAAATCGCTAAAAATGAATTTGGTTTTGATGATTTCTTAACGCAGATTAACCAAATCAAAAAAATGGGTAACATGAAAGACTTAATGGGAATGTTACCAGGTGTAGGAAAAGCCATAAAAGATGTAGACATTAATGATGACGCTTTCAAACACATAGAAGCCATTATTTATTCTATGACTCCAGAAGAAAGGAGAAAACCTTCTGTGATTGACATGAACCGTAAAAAAAGAATTGCTAAAGGTGCTGGTAGAAAATTAGAAGATGTAAATGCACTGATGAAACAATTCGAACAGATGAGCAAAATGATGAAGATGATGCAAGGTCCTCAAGGAAAACAACTCATGCAAATGATGAGTAAAGGAATGCCTAATATGCCAGGAATGGGCGGCAAACTTTTCGGAAAATAGTCTTAAAAATATTTATATAAAAAAACGCTCCAAAAATTTCGGAGCGTTTTGTTTTTTTTGATTTTTAGAAAAATAAAGAAAAACCGATTAAGCCTTGAAAAGAACTTGGAGCTTTTTGATCATCTAATGTAATATTATATCTCAATTTTGGGGTAAGAGCAACATTAGGAGCAACGAACCAAGCATAACCACCTTCAACACCAAAATAGTTTATACTTTCATCTCCAGTACTGGCACCTGTAAAATCCGCAGCAAGAGGAAATTTACTATTAACATAATACTGAACTCCTACTCTATAAGTTGTAAGATTATCCTCACCAAAATCACCTAAACCTAAACCAGCCTTTACAGCAAGATTATCGGCAACAAAATAACCTCCTTCTGCTCCTACATTCCAAATTGTCTCTCCATCTACAGATGTCAAACTAAAAGCAGTACTCCCACCTAAATAATGTAAAGGTGACCCTGCATTAGTTTCTATAACCCATTTTCCTTTAGAAGTTGCTTCTGATGATTTTTGAGCATTCATAGCTCCGAAAAGTGCTAATGCACCAACTAAAAATAGTTTTTTCATAATTTATTAGTATTTAATTAACAGAAACAAAATTAAAAAAAATAACCTAAACCATCAAGAATTTTATGAATTATTTTCACTTTTTAGAAAAATTAATAAAAAAAAGCGAATTAAAATTCGCTTTTCTATCTATATTTTTTCTGTAAATATTTGTTATTCTTCTCTTTGTCTTTTTTCTTCGGCGTTGTAAGCCAAGATAATTTTTTTCACTACAGGGTGTCTTACCACATCTTCTTCGGTAAGATGTACAAAACCTATTTCATGAACTCCTTTTAGAATTCTCATCGCTTCTTTTAGCCCAGAATGTTGTTTTGGTGGCAAATCTACCTGACTTGGGTCTCCAGTGATAATGAATTTAGCATTCATGCCCATTCTCGTTAGAAACATTTTCATCTGAGAATGTGTGGTATTCTGCGCTTCATCTAGAATGACAAAAGCTTCATCTAACGTTCTTCCTCTCATAAAAGCTAGTGGCGCCACTTCTATCACTTTGCGCTCGATAAAACCTTCTAATTTTTCGTGAGGAATCATATCTCTCAACGCATCATACAACGGTTGTAAATAAGGATCGAGTTTTTCTTTCAAGTCGCCAGGTAAAAATCCCAAACTCTCCCCTGCTTCTACTGCAGGTCTGGTTAAAATAATTCTTTTGACTTCTTTATCTCTCAATGCTCTCACTGCCAATGCTACACTGGTATAAGTTTTCCCTGTTCCTGCAGGACCGATGGCGAAAACCATGTCTTTCTTTTCACTTTCTTTGACCAATTTTTTAAGGTTGGTGGTTTTCGCTTTGATGATTTTACCATTTACACCCTTTACAATGATATCTTGGTCAAAAACCAATTGTTTTTCCTCCTCACTTTTTATTTTGAGAATATTTTCTAAATCTTTGAGTCCAATAGAATTATTGGTGGAAATATAACTCACAATATCATCTAATTTCTGCTGGAGTACATCTAGCGTTTCTTGATTACCCATTGCAAAAATAAAATTGTCTCTCCCCGTAATTTTCAGCGTAGGAAAAGAAGATTTCAATAAATTAAAATATTGATTGTTAACACCATAAAACGTTTTAGTGTCTATTCCTGTGAGTTCGTAAGTGATTTCGTACAAATTGTTTATATTTTTAAAAATTTTATCTTACCAAAAATAAGCAATATCTTTGTTTTTTCAAATTTTTACTATTAAAAATGCCAATAATTACCCTTACATCAGATTATGGAAATCTAGACCACAGAGTTTCAGCCATTAAAGGCAGCATTCTCCAGCTTAATCCCGATGCTAGAATTATTGATATCACCCATGAAATTGGGGCTTATAATCTAATACAAACCGCTTATATTCTTAGAAATGCTTATGCGCATTTCCCTAAAGAGAGTGTACACATTGTTTCCGTGGACAGTTTTTTTCACAAAGACCGCAAAAATCTTTTAGTAAAAATGGATGGGCATTATTTCATTACAGCAGACAATGGATTGATGAGCCTCACTTTTTTTGACCAAAAACCAGAAGCCATTTATGAAATTACCATCAATAATCGTTTTGACGACGAAGTGAAATTTGCCAGTGTAGATATTTTCGTTCCCGTTGCAGCACATTTAACCAAAGGTGGTTTGCCAGAACTTATCGGTAGAAAAATTAAGGAATACAAGTGTACTACTTTTGCAAAACCTTATTTTAATGAACCTGAGAAAATGCTGATTGGCGAAGTGATGTACATTGACAATTTCGGGAATTGTGTAACCAACATCAGCAAATTAATTTTTGATAAAACAATGGTGAATTTCAACAATTTTGAGATTAACATTCGAAATATTTTACTGAAAAACATCAACCGTAAATACACAGACATCGTCACCGACTGGGAAAAAGAAAACGAATATCATGGCAAAGCTTCTGCTCTTTTTAATGGTCAAGATTTGCTGGAAATTACCATTTATAAAGGTACAAAAAACAATGGTGCCAATTCACTTTTTGGTTTAAAAGTGGGTGATAAGGTGTATATACAGTTTGAATGATGGATGTTGGATGTTAGATGTTGGATGTTAGATGTTAGATGATGGATGTTAGATGTTGGATGTTAGATGTTAGATGTTAGATGTTGGATGTTAGAAAAATTATAAATCGTAAATCGTAAATCGTAAATTACCATGACTTATTTAATCATAAAAGCGCTGCATATCATCTTTATGGTGAGTTATTTTGCGGGAATTTTTTATCTCGTAAGAATTTTTGTGTATTACAAAGACACTGATGCTTTCGAAAGTCCTAAAAAAGAAATTTTACGTGAGCAATATGTTTTTATGGCAAGAAGATTATGGAATATTATCACGGTTCCTGCGTTTGTTTTGATGACCATTTTTGGAACAATTTTAATTTTAATGAACCCTACACTTTTACAAATGTCTTGGTTTCAGTTGAAAATAGCCTTTCTCATAGGACTTTTCATCTACCATTATTGGTCTTGGAAAAAAGTATTAGAAATAAAAAACCTACAAAACGGTGAACTAAAAACCGCCAATCTCAAATTAAGACAAGCCAATGAAATTGCAACATTTCTTCTATTTTTAGTGGTTTTCACAGTAATTTTAAAATCTTTGACCATTGAAAATTGGTGGCAATTAATTACAGGATTTTTCGTTATTGTGTTTGTGATTATGATGACGGTAAAATTGGTGAATAAGAAAAAAAGTGAAAAGTAAATTCGCTACGCTGTGAAAAGTGAATTAAAAAATTAACGCAAAGCAATTCACTATAAAATAAATTGACTTGAGAAGCAAAAATTGACAAAAGTATGTTTGCAATATTTAAAAAAGAACTTTGGAGTTATTTCGGGAATTGGAGTGCATGGATTATCGTCGGTGCATTTTCTTTGATTTCTGCCTTATTTTTATTTTTTTTCGAGAATGATTTCAATATTTTAGAAATCGGAACAGCCAGTTTGCAGAGCTTTTTCACGCTTTCACCATGGTTGTTTTTGTTCATTATTCCAGCATTAGCCATGAAATCTTTTGCTGAAGAACAACAAAACGGAACATTGCAATGGCTTTTTTCTCAACCATTAAGCATTTCAGAAATCGTTTCTGGGAAGTTTTTCGCGGTATTTTTGGTTGGGATTTTATGTTTACTCCCTTCATTGGTTTACCTCTACTCTGTTTACGTTTTAGGCGTTCCCGCAGGAAATTTAGACTTAGGAGCTACATTGGGAAGCTATTTTGGGATTATTCTTCTCATTGCAGCATTTTCTGCGGTTGGGATTTTGGCAAGTTCACTTTCCTCGAATCAAATTATGGCTTATTTATTGGGCGTTTTCCTGAATTTCATTTTATACTTTGGGATAGAACAATTGGCCAATTTCAAGTTGTTGGGAGGCGCAGATTATTTGCTTCAAAATCTTGGTTTTTATCATCATTTTATTGCCTTTACAAGAGGTTTGATTGATACACAAGATGTATTTTACTTCTTGTTGGTGATTGGATTGAGTTTGTTTTTGGCAAAGGTTTTTGTGGAGAAGAAGAAATAGTTATTTAACCGCAAAAGCAACCAAAGAATTGATTGAAAAATAAAGCAAGCCAAAAGTAAAAAAAGAAAATTCTCCTTTTTTTTACTTTTGAAAAACTTAAAAAGCAACAAAAGCTTTTGTCTCTTTTGTGGTTTAAAATTTAAAATAAAAAATGAAACAAAATTTAAAATATATTATTCCAGCCATCATCCTATTTTTAGGGATTTTCGGGGTATTTTCTCATCGTTTTGATTTGACTAAAGAAAAGCGTTACACCCTTTCTGATGCTACGGTAGAAACGCTGAAGTCTGTAAAAGAACCACTGACTGTAGAAGTTTATCTGGAAGGTGATTTTCCTGCAAGTTTTAAGCAATTGCAGAACGAAACGCAGTTTCTTTTGGAAGAATTCAGAAAAATCAATCCGAAAATAGACTATAAATTCATAGATCCTATTGCGACCAAAATGTCTCAAGACACGCTTCAAGCAATGGGAATGCAACCTTCTATGTTGCCCGATATGAAAGACGGAAAAGTTTCTCAAATCGTGCTTTTTCCTTACGCAGCACTTAAATATAAAGGTTACGGAACTTCTATTTCGCTCATTACCAATCAAATGGGAATAGATGCAGCGGAACAGTTAACCAAATCCATTGAAAATCTGGAATTTAACTTCGCATCTACCATTAAATCTTTGGTGGCAGACCAAAAGAAAAACGTAGGTGTTTTGGTGAATCAAGATGAATTAAGAGTAGATGAATTCCGTAGTTTTATGGACATGACGCTCGAAAATTACAATGCTGGTCCTGTAATTCCTGTAAACAAAAAAGAGTTGACTTTAGAAGATCTTCCGAATTTAGAAAGAATGGATGCTTTGGTGATTGCAAAGCCTAGAAAAGCCTTTACTGATGGTGAAAAAGTGATTCTAGACCAATACATTATGAACGGAGGAAAAACACTTTGGATGATTGACGCCGTGAATGCAGAAATGGATACTTTGATGACCAAGAAAAAACTCATGGCTTATCCTATCGACATTAATATGACTGATTTTTTCTTTAATTATGGCGTGAGAATCAATGCGCCATTGATTAAAGATTTCCAAAAATCTGCTTTGATTAGATTGCAAGTTGGCGAAGTGGCAGGAAATCCTCAATACACCAACTTAATTTGGCCTTATTTTCCTTTGGGAATTAATGAAAACAACAATCCGATTACCAAAAACATCAATCCTGTAAAATTTGAATTCCCAACGGCTATTGATACGTTAGGAAGAAAAAATATCAAAACTCAAGTGCTTTACGAATCGAGTGAAAGAACCACTACTAAGTCGGTTCCTAATTATGTAGAACTATCAGAAATGGCGAATCTTGACAGTCTTTCTGTAATGGAAAAACCTACAACTCCTAAGATTTTTGCGGTGAGTTTAGAAGGTAAATTTACTTCTGCGTATGCGAATAGAAGTGAGAAAAACGGTTTCCCTAATTTTAAAAATGAAGTTGCTGGAAACAATAAAATGATTGTTATTTCTGATGGTGATGTTGGCCGAAATCAAATGATGAAAGGTCAAAACTTACCTTTGGGAGCAGATTTATTGACCGACCAACTTTACGGAAACGAACAATTTCTGAGAAATTGCTTAGATTGGCTTCTCGATGATTCTAATTTAATTGAATTAAGAAACAGAAATATAGAATCTCGCTTGCTTGACAGAAGAAGAATAGACGAAGAAAAAACAAACTGGCAATGGTTTAATTTATTGACACCTTTGGCAATTTTAGGAATTTTGGGTGGAGTTTTCTTCTGGTTGAGAAAGAAGAAATTTGGGCAATAGTTCTCAGAGATTACACAGATTTTCACGGAATTATTTCTCGCAAAATCGCAAAGATTTTTACGCAATGCTCGCAAAGATTTTATTTAACACAGAGTTCGTAGAGTTTTTTGTATAATAATTAAAAGTGAGCTTTGAAAAGCAAAGCGTCTCAAGAATCTTAATTTTGTGAACTTTGTGATGCCTTTGAGAACTTTGTGATAGTTTTTCACAAAAGTCGCAAAGATTTTTTTGAGATAAAACAAGACGCTTCGTTTAAAAAAAACGAAGCGTCTTTATATACTTTAAAAACTTAAAAACCATGTGAATACTTTGGGTACTTTCGCTTGGCTCTTTTTACTTTTTACTTGATTCTTTTACACATCTTTTATAAACTCCTCATATTCATAATACACCATTTCAAAAGCGGTCATTTTTTCGACAAAAAACTCGAAAATTTCTCGCCAAGTGTTTTTATTGTAGATGGAAACGCTATGTTTTTCTACCCAAAATCTGGAAATCACTTTTCCGTTTTCTAAGGTGTAGAATTCATCTTTATACACCTCGCATTTCAGTTCATCTTCTAAAATTCCTTCTAAAGACCAAAGCTTTTCATAATAAGCATTTCGGAAGATTTCATCTTTCATTTCTATGTCTATAGAAACCTCAGCTTTTTTGTTATCACAATAGAATTTAAAGGCGAAATCTTTGATTTTAGTATCATACAAAATCCATTTTCTCGGAAACGACTTCCCGAAACTGGTCCAAAATTCCTTTTTTATTTTAGCATCTTCTTCTTTGCTGAACATTTGATTGAGTTATGAGTTGGCGAAAATAGGGAAAAATTGCGAGTGTTTTTGTATATTTGGATTTAAGAATTACTTTATAAACCATGAAATCACTTTTATTAATGTTCAAAATCAAAAACGCTTGTAATAAGTGATTGCATTTGACCATTAAAAAATAATAATCAACAAATGAAATACGCAAATATCCGAGAAGAAGAAATTAAAATTAAAGTAAGAGACGACTTTTTCTCAGAATACGATTACAAAATTTTAGGAAATATAGATTTCTGCATTACTCCGAAAAATAAAAACCCAAAACAAACTCAATTATTTGATGATATAAATTTACTTTGGGCAGAAGCTAAAACTGGTGATTATGATGTGATTGCTATGTTTGCACAATTAATTCTAACCATTGGTAAAGCTAAAACTTTTGACAAAACTTTACCTCCTGCTTTTTTAGGAGCTTTTGATGGCAAAAAGATTGCTTTTATTCCTTATAACGCTGTATTAAACATTTTTTCGCTCAATGATTTTAACTGGAATGTTACCAGTAGCAATCAAAACACCAAAGAATTTGCAATTATTAGAGAACATGTACAAAAATCTTTAGACAAAAATGATTATTTGTATGATTTTCTAAAAGATGAAAAAGAACTCAAGTTTTTCATTAAAAATAATCTTGCAAAGGCTACAGAATCTGGTAAAATTCTAATTAATAAAAACAATTTTGTCCCTATCTATTTACGCTGGGTAGAACAAGTAAAACCTTATATAGATTTTAATTGGGAAGATGGTAAAAAACAAAACATTTTAGACAATAGTTTTTTTTTAGCAGATTTATTTGTAGATGACAAAGGAACTCCTGTAATAGAAGATGATACGCCAATTTCTGAAAATCTTTTTGTAGTTTTCAGAAACGGGCATTATGAAATTGCCAAAGAAAATCTGAAATCTTTGTTTAATGCTACCATTCCTTTCAAGGATAAAAAACCTTACGAACAATTTTGGAAAAAATACAAAAGACCGCCTCTTGAAGAATTTCAGAATTATATTTTAGAAAGAAAAGATTTACTCGTTCCGCAAGATATTAGAGAGAGAAAAGGTGCTTTTTTTACACCAAGAATTTGGGTGGAACTGTCGCAGAAATACATTGCTGAAGTTTTGGGAGAAGATTGGCAAGAAGAATATTATGTTTGGGACTGCGCTGCAGGAACTGGAAATTTATTGGCTGGGCTTACTAATAAATACCACATTTTTGCTTCTACACTAGACCAATCTGATGTAAATGCAATGCACGAACGTATAGAAAACGGCGCTATATTATTGCATGATTATGTATTTCAGTTTGATTTTTTGAATGACGAATTTCTGCCAAAATCTAAAGGCGGAAAATTACCCGATGATTTGTACAACATTATTACAGACGAAGAAAAACGCAAGAAATTGGTGGTGTATATAAATCCTCCTTATGCGGAAGCAGGAAATGTAAAAGAAAGAATTGGAACTGGTAAAAGTAAACCAAAAACTTCTACAGATAATAAAACTTATATAAAATATAAAAACATTTTAGGTAAGGCAAGTAAAGAATTATTTACTCAATTTTTAATAAGAATATATCAAGAAATCCCTACTTGTAAGATTGCAAATTTTTCAACTTTGAAAAATTTGCAATCTTCTAACTTCTTGGATTTCCGAGAAGTATTTCGAGCGAAGCTCGAAAAAATTTTTGAAGTTCCCGCCGATTCTTTTGATAATGTAAAAGGTCAGTTTCCAATTGGTTTCTTTTTTTGGAATTTAGAAATAAAAGAAAAATTCAATTATATTTTTTCTGATTTATATGAAAGAAATGGAGATTTTTTCAAAAATAAAAATATATATTCATATGACGATATTAAAGGAAAAATTAATCAATGGCTAAATATCTATAAAATAAAGAAAGAAAAAAAATTTATTGGTGTTTTAATGGGTGATGCTCCAGATTTTCAAAACAATAATGTAATTTCAATACAAAATTTAGAAGGAACTCGTCATGGAATTTATTTCAAAATTAATGAAGATAATTTAAATATTTCTTCTATTTATTATGCTGTTAGAAAATCCATTAATCCAACTTGGTATAATGACCGAGACCAATTTCTTTTTCCAAATGATGGTTGGAAAACCGACATAGAATTCCAAAATGATTGCCTTGCTTTTACCTTGTTTTCTAATAATATACAATCACAATTTGGAACCAACCACTGGATTCCATTTACCGAAGCAGAAGTAAACGCTAGAAGTAAATTTGAAAGCAATTTTATGACAGATTTTATCAATGGAAAAGTTAAAATAGAAAATCAAAATGTAGATTTATTTTCACAAAAAGAAACCCTTTCAGAGTTTGAAACTCTGAAAGGGTTGTCTACAAAATTGCAATTTTCAGAAGAAGCTAAACTTGTTTTTGATGCGGGTAGAAATCTTTGGAAATATTATCACACTCAAGAATTCCCCTCTTTCAGAGGGGTGGATTCCAACGCAGTTGGAAGACGGGGTGTTTATAACGTAAATGCTAGTTTGTATGACATTAGAGAACATTTCCAAGGACGCAACGAAAAAGGAAAGATGAACAATAAAAGTGGTGATGAAACGTATATGAAACTCATTGCAGAACTACGTTCTGCTCTAAAAATTCTAGCCAAAAAAATAGAACCAAAAGTGTATGAATATGGTTTCTTAAAAGAATAAGACTTAAATTTTTAATTACATTTGTAATATGGAAAGAGATATAAGATGGATTCAGCGTTTTTCTAATTATAAAAAAGCGCTAGAAAAACTTCAGCAATCAATAGAATACATTAGAGAAGATTATCAAAATGAGGAAGATAATTTAGATGAAGTATTAAATGAAATGATGAAAGAAGGATTAATCCAACGTTTTGAATATACTCATGAGTTAGCATGGAACGTAATGAAGGATTATGCCTATTATCAAGGAAATACAGAAATAGGAGGCTCTAGAGATGCAACCAGAGAAGCATTTAAAATGAATTTAATCAAAAATGGGCATCTTTGGATGGAAATGATACAGAACAGAAATAGAACTTCTCACACGTATGACAAAGAAACCGCAGAAGAAATCTATGCCGCAATCATTAATCAATATTATGATGCATTTGAAGATTTTAAGAAAACAATGCAAGAAAAATTAGATCAAAATAAACAAATAGATTTGTTTTAATGATGAAATTTGGACTTTTAGATACCGAAATTGAAAATATTCATAAAATTTTTTCTCAAAATCAAGAGATAGAAAAAGTTATTATTTTTGGTTCACGAGCCAAAGGAAATTACCGTAATAACTCTGATATAGATTTGGTGATTTTTGGTAACATAAATCTTAGAATTTTAAATCAAATCAATATTGAATTAGATAATTTATTATTACCTTATACTTTTGATTTATTGATTTATAAAAACATTGAAAATGAAGAAGTAAAAGAACATATTAAGAGATGTGGCATCATATTTTATAAAAAATAAAAACTTTTTCACAAAAAACTAATTACCATGAAAAACCTCATCATTATTGCCTTATTTTTTAGTCAACTTCTTAATGCTCAAAATTTTTACAAGAAAATTTCAGATAAAAACATCAATACAGAAAGACAAACCATTGCCAAAAATTTTATTCAAGAGTTTCTCAATAAATGTGAAAATAAAAACTTTACCTCTTTTGAGAGATTCAATGTTGCGAAGAAATTTGAGATGTTTTTAGAGGAAAAGTTAAGTTATATCTGTCAAAAAAACGAAACCGATTTAGGAAAAATAGAATTGCAAGATTTTAATTCTGCTTATATCCATAAAACTTCATTGACAACAGATCCTGTGGAATTATATGTTTTCAACACCAAAACGGAAAAGAATCCTGATATTCAATTTTTAAGCGTTTGGATTTACCAAGACCGAAACTATATTAGTGGATTGGTCATTACCAAAGTAAAACCATTTAATCTTAATAAAAGAAACTAAAAAAGCGGATTTTTTAAACTCCAATTCTATTGATAAACTTCTCTTTTTTAAATAGTAAAAAACTCTCGCAGATTGTGCAGATTAAGCAGATTTTATTTTTAATCATCTGTTAAATCGGTTAAATCAGCAAGAGAAAAATTTAAGTTTAGGCTAAAGCCAAAGGAATTTTCAAAACAAAAAAGCGGACTATAGAAAAACATAGCGTTCTTACTGAACGCATTTTATTGTTTCTGATTTTCTACACACATTACGTTCCTACGGAACGGTAAATATTGAAAACTCTTTCAAATTTAGCAAATTATAATAATCAGCAAAATCTGCTCAATTTGCGAGAGAAAAATTTAAGTTTAGGCTAAAGCCAAAGGAATTTTCAAAACAAAAAAGCGGACTATAGAAAAACATAGCGTTCTTACTGAACGCATTTTATTGTTTCTGATTTTCTACACACATTACGTTCCTACGGAACGGTAAATATTGAAAACTCTTTCAAATTTAGCAAATTATAATAATCAGCAAAATCTGCACAATTTGCGAGAGGAAAATTTAAGTTTAGGCTAAAGCCAAAGAATTTTTTAAAACAAAAAAGCGGACTAAAGTCCGCTTTCATTGATTTTTATATTTTACATCAGAATGAATTCCGATGCTTATGTATCGTTCGTTGCTCCGCAACTTTCTTAAAGAATCTAAATTTTTAAGAAATAACGCCTAATTCTTTACCTACTTTTTCGAAAGCAGCAATGGCTTTATCTAAATGTTCACGGGTATGTCCCGCAGAAAGCTGAACTCTAATTCTTGCTTTTCCTTTCGGTACAACTGGGTAGAAGAAACCGATGACATAAACGCCGTTTTCCATCATTTTTTCTGCAAAAGTTTGCGCTAATTTCGCATCATATAACATTACCGGAACAATCGCCGCATCACCATCAGGAATATCAAAACCTTTGGCTTTCATTTCCGTACGGAAATATTCTGCGTTTTCCATGACTTTATCACGATATGAAGTGTCTTTAGAAAGCATTTCTAGAACTTTCAAAGCTGCTCCTACAATTCCTGGAGCTAGAGAATTTGAGAATAAATACGGACGCGAACGCTGACGAAGCATGTCGATAATTTCTTTTTTACCAGAAGTAAAACCTCCCAAAGCGCCACCCAAAGCTTTTCCTAAGGTAGAAGTAATAATATCTACTCTTCCCATCACTTCATTGGCTTCATGTGTTCCACGACCTGTTTTACCAATGAAACCTGTTGCGTGAGAATCATCAACCATTACCAACGCATCATATTTCTCTGCTAAATCGCAAACACCTTTTAAATCTGCTACGATTCCGTCCATTGAGAAAACTCCATCTGTTACGATGATTTTGAAACGGTGATTTTGTTTAGAAGCTTCAATAAGTTGTGCTTCTAAATCTTCCATATTATTATTTTTATATCTGTATCTCGCTGCTTTACAAAGACGAACTCCATCAATAATAGAAGCGTGGTTCAACTCGTCTGAAATAATAGCATCTTCTTCTGTAAAAAGCGGTTCAAATACCCCACCATTTGCATCAAAAGCTGCTGCGTACAAAATGGTATCTTCGGTTCCTAAAAATTCAGAAATTTTCGCTTCTAATTCTTTATGAATATCCTGAGTTCCGCAGATAAAACGTACCGATGACATTCCGTAACCGTGAGAAGCAATCATGTCTTGAGATGCTTTCATCACTTCTGGGTGATTAGAAAGTCCCAAATAATTATTGGCACAGAAATTCAATAATGATTTTCCATTGGCTACAATTTCTGCAGACTGCTGAGACGTAATAATTCTTTCACGCTTGTACAATCCGTCGTTTTCGATATTTTCTAGCTCGTTTTGTAAGTGTTTAAGGTATTTTTCTGAAATCATTTTTTAGATTTTTTGATTTTCACAAATGTAATAAAAAAAGCCCTCATAAAAGAAGGCTTTCAATATATTCTAAGTGTTGGTTTCTTTGAAATTTTAAGATTTTTCATTCCTTCAAAATCCTAAAGGATGGGAAAAATCTTCATATTTACTACAAATCAATCACAGGTTCCAGTAATTGTTCCATTCTGGCTTTTATTTGGTCTACTGAACCTAAATAACCATTGATTAACAAAGAAAAAGAAAGAATTCTTCCGTCTCTAGTTTTAATGTAACCTGCCA
Organism: Cloacibacterium normanense; assembly: GCF_003860565.1. Classification (NCBI taxonomy): domain Bacteria; kingdom Pseudomonadati; phylum Bacteroidota; class Flavobacteriia; order Flavobacteriales; family Weeksellaceae; genus Cloacibacterium; species Cloacibacterium normanense. The sequence goes on along the minus strand of NZ_CP034157.1, from coordinate 611,739 downwards.
AACATTTTACCCCATTGAGTGTTCCTGTTTTGGCGAAAATTTGACCGTAATTGTTACCAGATTTAAACATTCTTCTCAGTGTTCCTGTTTCTCCTGCTATAGGCAAAGATTTAAGGAAATCGTCATAATATTTCTCTTTCATTACCTCTGCCAAAAACTTCACCTGAGAAATCGGTTTTACTTTATTTGCTCTTGACAAACCACTTCCATCCGCTAAAACTAATCCATCAAAATCATATCTTTTTTCTTCTAAATGTCTCACGATGGTTTCTCGTCCCGATTCTAAAGAAACATTTCCTGTTTTGTAAAAACCTACCGTTTTCAACAGAGATTCTGCTAAAGCATTATCACTTTTTTGGTTGGTAAAGTAAATAATATCCACCATTGTAGGCGAAGAATATTTCGCTAAAAACTGTCTTTCTTCAGGATTTGGGTCAGTCACTCTATTGATGACTTTTCCAGAAATAGGAATTCTATTTTTAATCAAACTCGCTCTAAGATTATTGGCCAATAAAGCTGGAGCTGCAGGAATCGTCGTAATTAAATTATTGGCTTCAAATTTTTCGGTGAAAGCCATTTTATGCATGTAAGGAGAAACGTAAAAATATCTTTTTGAAGTGTCAAAAACCGATTTTGCTTTTACTGCAATTCTCTCGTTTTTTGGGTTGATGTTATTGGTATTTCCTACTGGTAAATAGTAATTGTTATGCTCTAGCCAAACTATTTTTTCGGGCAATTCTAATCTTACATCTTGAAAAACAGCAGTTTGCACTACAATATCTCCATTGATTTTTTTAATTCCTGCTTCAGAAATTTTAGCTAAATAATCGCTGATAATTTGAGAATAAGACCACGCTCCTGCTTTTCCTGTACCCATTGAAGGATCACCACTGCCAATCACGAAAAGATTTCCGTTAAGCGTTCCCGTTTCGTCAATGGTTCCAGAATATTCTAATTGAGTAATCCATTTGAATCTTCCTCCCAAAAGTGACATGGAAGCATCGGTAGAAAGCAATTTGGTAGTAGAAGCCGGAATCAAAGGTTTGTCTTCATTATAACCGGTGATGACTTCTTTCTTTTTGGTATCGTAGACTACAAAACCCCAAGTTGCATTGCGCAAAAGAGGGTCTTTTTTCATTTTTTCTATATTTTCTTCTAATTGTTCTTTAGGAGAAAGCACAGGTTTTTCTATTCCAGCACTTCCTATTCCACTTTTTTCGGTATATATATTAGAAGAAACTGATGAAGTTTGGGCAATAACTGCGGTTTGCAAAAGCACAGTTGCAGCAATAGCTATTCTTTTCAATTCTCTCATTTTAGACTTTATAATAATCAGATTTTCAATATTCTAACGGGACAAATTTATAAATTATTGCCATTTCCTATTCTTCTTGTATAGCTAAAACTGTCCCAAGAATTGTTAAAATTTGTTAAAAATCAACAAACGTATCTATTTTAATGCTTTTATAAGCGGTAATTTCTTGAAATTCCTCTAAAGATTTCAGCAAGTAATCCTTGTATTCTTGGTACTTTTTGCCTCTTGGTAATTTGAGCAAAATTTGATACTGATATAAGAGATTTATTTTACCAATCGGTGCTTTTTCTGGTCCTAAAATACATGGCAAAGGCAAATATTTTTGCAAAACCGAACTTAAAAACTGAGAAGCTCTCTGCAATTTTTCTTCTTTTCTATGTTTGAGCTCTATTAAAACCAATTTCACAAAAGGTGGATACAAAAATTGCTCTCTTTCTTTGAGGAAATGCTCATAAATTTTGGCAGAATTTTCTTCTTTAATCAATTCAAAGAGTGGATGATAAGGATTATAAGTCTGGATATAAATTTTACCTTTCCCAGAGTTTCTCCCTGCTCTTCCCGAAACCTGCGTAATCAATTGATAGGCTCTTTCTTCCGCTCTGAAATCCTGAACATACAACAGTGCATCTGCTTTAGGAATAGCCACCAATTCTATATTATCAAAATCCAAACCTTTAGAAATCATTTGTGTTCCTACCACGATTTCGGCTTCGCCAGATTCTATTTTTTCGTAGAGTTTTTCGTAGGCAAATTTCTTACGCATACTGTCTACATCCATTCTCTCTACTTGTGCTTCCTTAAAAATTTTCTGCGTTTCTTCTTCAATCTGTTCTATACCAATTCCACGAGTATTGAGATTTGTACTTTGACATTTCGGACAAATTTTAGGTTTTTGCGCTTTGTGACCACAGTAATGGCATTTCAGCTCATTGGTAGATTTATGATAGGTCATCACCACATCACAATTGCTGCAATAAGTAACATGACCGCAACTTTCGCATTCTACCACGTTTGCGTATCCTCTTCTGTTGTGCAGAATGATGGTTTGCTTTTTATGTTCTAAATTTTCAGAAATTTTATCAATTAAATACTGGGAAAAATGACCTACTGAAAGCTTCGATTCTTGCGCTTCTTTGAAATTGATGATTTCATATTTTGGCAAAGCCACTTCGCCAAATCTTTCTCCTAAGAAAACATATTTTAACTTACCATTTTTGGCGGCGTAATAACTTTCTACGGATGGCGTTGCAGAACCCAAAATCGCTTTCGCTTGATAATAATTTGCCAAAACCAAAGCGGCATCTTTTGCATTAAAAAACGGTTTTACTTCACGAGGTTTGTAAGCAGCATCATGCTCTTCATCAATGATGATTAAGCCTAAATTCTGAAACGGTAGAAACAGCGAACTTCTGGTTCCGATGAGGATTTTAATCTCATTATTCTTCACTTTTCGCCAAACTTCTACTTTTTCGAAATCTGTGAGTTTTTGATGATAAAAACCGAGTTGTTTTCCGTATTTTTTTTCTAATCTTTGGATTATTTGTTTGGTCAAAGCAATTTCAGGAAGCAGAAACAGCACATTTTTTCCATTAGCTATGGTTTCTTCTATTTTTTCCAGATACAAATGTGTTTTCCCTGAACTGGTAACGCCATGAAGCAAGACATTTTTTCCTTCACAGAAACCTTCATTGATTTCTGTCAAAGCTTTTTCTTGAACTTCTGAAAGTTTTTCCAGATTTTCTATTTCTCCTTCATACGTTTCGATTCTATCTTTCTGAAGATAATATTCCTGTACCAAATTTTTCTCCACCAAACCTCTTAAATGCGAAGCATTGAAAACTCCATTTTCAAAAAATTGAGACTTTCGCAGCGGTTGATTTTGTGTTTGTTGAACCTCCAAAATCGTTAAAAACAAATCTTTTTGTTTTTTGGCTTTGGTTAAACTTTGCAGAATTTCTGACAGATTGCCGAGAATATTTTCATCAATTTTAAGATAAGCTACTTCTTTGGCTTTGTATTTTTCGTAGATTTTTTCGTCTATTAAAATCAGCTGTTCGTCGATGAGCGCTTTTACTGTTTTTACGATTTCTTTTTTAGGAATAAACGCTTCTATTTCAGACAAACTGACGAGGCTTTTCACTTCCAGAGCCTGCAACAAGTAGATTTCATTGGCGTCTAGAACTTCCCAATTTATTTCTTCATTCGGATTTCGTTTCAGATAGGTTTCACTTTCTAATTTTAAAGAACTTGGAAACGCAAAACGATAGATTTCGCCAATATTACAGAGATAATATTCCGAAAGCCAATTCCAGAATTTTAATTGTTGTTTTGGAACAATAGGTTCTGCATCTAGCAATGAATGAATGTCTTTTGGCAAAAAAGTTTCAGGTTCATTATGATGAATTTCTGCAACAATTCCTGTATAAATTTTCTTTCCTCCAAAAGGAACCAAAACACGCATTCCTACTTCGATTTTCGACAAAAATTCTTCGGAAACTTTGTAGGTAAAAGTTCCTTTGAGATTAAGCGGTAAAATAATTTGTGCGAAAGTCAATGCGGCGATGTGTTGATTTGACGATTTGATGATGATTTTTACAAAAATACGGATTTTAGAATTGATTTTTCACGCAAAGTCGCAAAGTTTTTACGCAAAGAACGCGAAGTTTCCTTTAATTTAAATTTAATAAATGAATTAAGAGAATTAAGTTTTAGCTAAAGCTGATAACCAAATTCATAAAAAAAGCGGACTACTTTTCGACTACGCTTAAAGTGACATCCGCTTGTATTGATATTTTGAAAAATTTCTGAAAAAATTACTTTTCTTTTCTTCTTCTTTCTAACTCTTTTTGAATCAATGAAAGTTCACGACCTGTTTGTCCTGCCACAGAAGTGTTTTCTTGTGCTCTTCTGGTAAGATAAGGCACTACATCTTTTACCGGACCGTAAGGTAAATATTTACAAGCATTGTACTTGTTTTCGCCGAGCCAATACGTGATATTATCGCTCATTCCGTAGAGTTGCCCAAAATGTAATCTTTCGTCATCATGCGCTAAACCAAGCGTTTTCATTTTATCAATGGCTAATTCTGTAGACTTCTCGTTGTGTGTACCGAAAAATGCTGCTACTCTATCTAAATTTTCTAAAACAAAATCTACTGCTGCATTATAATTATTATCCGTCGCTTCTTTTGTTGGCTGAATTGGGTCTGGGTAATTTTTTTCGGCAGCACGTTCTCTTTCTTTTTCCATGTATGCACCACGAACAAATTTATACCCCAAGAAATAGTTTTTAGATTTTGCACGCTCTAAATCGTGAGCCAAATATTCTAATCTTCCAGTTCTGTACATTTGGATTGTATTCCAGATATAGGCTTTCTCTTTGTTGTATTTCTCCATCATCTCGTTTACCAAATGGTCTACTGCATCTTGCATCCAAGACTCTTCTGCATCAATCATCAGAATTACCTTATTGTCATAAGCCATTTTGCAAACTTCTTCATAACGGTTTCTTACACGTTTCCATTCTTCTTTCTCGGAACTGGTTAATTCTTTTCCCGCTGAAACATCTGCATAAAGATCTAATCTACCAAAACCTGTTGGTTTAAAAACCACAAAAGGAATAGCGAGATTACCTATCGCAAATTTTATGTTTTCTTTAATTTCTTCGCAAGTTGTATCAAAAGCCGCTTCTTCTTCCTTTCCTTCGATGGCATAATCAAAAATGCTTCCTACATGATGCTTAAACATTTTATCTACCACTTTCATGCTTTGTTCGCGAGTTTCGCCACCACAGAATTGCTCAAAAAGGGTATTTTTCACCAAATCTGTTACAAAAGGAAAATTGTTTTTAATGGTGAAATTCAAAACGTTAATTCCCACATTCGTAAGGCTAGGATATTTAATAGCGGTAAACATCCACTTGGCTTTTTCTAGTTGCGCTGTTGACTTTTCAGCAAAAGCAATTTTAGTATCGTTGAAAATTGACATATATAATTATTTGACGTCCAAATTTAATGATTGTTATGCAATTACTAAAATATAAATTTCATGATTTTTACAGGTCTAATAATTATACATTTGTATACAATAATTTTGTTATACAAGACAAAAATCACGGCACACCAAAATTTTGGTGTGCTTTTTATTGTTATTTTTGCAAAAATTTTTTGCATGCTTTCTATTTTAGACTCAGAATTTTCGGCACTTAATACTTATATAAAAGATAAAAATCCAAGTCAGATTTTTATTTTGGTAGACGAAAACACTCATCAACATTGCCTTCCTACACTTTTAGGAAATCTAGATACAGATGTTCACTTTGAAATTATAGAAATAGAATCAGGAGAAGATGCTAAAAATATTTCTACGGTGGTACAACTTTGGGAGATTTTATCAGATTTTGAAGCGGATAGAAAATCATTACTTCTCAATTTAGGAGGTGGTGTGATTACCGATTTGGGCGGTTTCGTAGCTTCTACTTATAAGAGAGGAATTTCTTTCATCAATATTCCTACTACACTTCTAGCGATGTGTGATGCTTCTATTGGAGGAAAAACAGGAATAGATCATCAGTATCTCAAAAATATTGTAGGAACTTTTGCAGAAGCAGAGCATATTTTGGTTTATCCAGAATTTTTAAAAACATTGGACTTTGTAGAATTAAGAAGTGGTTTTGCGGAAATGCTGAAACATGGCTTAATTGCAGATGTTTCTCACTGGAACGATCTCATTACCATAGAAGAACTTACACCCGAAAATATTGCTCCGCATATCGAAAACTCTATGATGATTAAAGAAAATGTGGTGGTAAAAGATTACAAAGAAAAAAGTCTTAGAAAAATATTAAATTTTGGTCACACCATTGGTCACGCTGTAGAAAGCCTTTGCCTGAAAACACACCACGTAATTCCACATGGTGAAGCAGTAGCGCTCGGAATGATTATCGAAACGAAAATTTCGGAGTTAGAAAATCTTATTTCTCCAGAAAAAGCACAACACATTATTGAAAATATTCAAAAATACTATCCATATATTTCGATTTCTGCATTTAGCAATGAAGAGATTATCTCGTTGATGCTTAATGACAAAAAGAATGACCATGGAAAGATTAATTTCTCTATTCTAGAAGGTTTAGGCAAATGTAACTATGATTACAAAGTAAGTCAAGAGCATATAGAACAAGCATTAGAGTATTACAGAAACATCAATGCATAACATAACAAAACCCATTAACCAAAGGTTATTTGGCAACATATTTGAAAGTTTGGCTTTGGCCAAACTTTTTTTATGGAATTCTGTAAAAAACAATGAAAATTTTGTAAAATAAAATTTTAAAAAATGCTACAACTTTGCCTTAGAAATCTGAACAACTTTTCAGTTTTAATAAAGCTTACAAGAGTGGAGCAAAAATTTTGAAACAATTGTTTAAAATTTTATAACAAGAAGCTTTTAAAAAAATTGAAACTTTGCAAAGACAAAAACATAAAACTTAAAAATTAGAAATTAGAAATTAATAAGAACAAAAAATTTAAAATTATGAAAAAATTATTTTTAACCGCTGCAGTAGCAGTAAGCTCATTGACATTTGCACAGCAATTCGGAGCAAAAGCAGGTATGAACGTTTCAACTATTTCAGACGAAGGATTTGATGACACTAAATCAAAAGTAGGTTACTACGCAGGTGTATTTATGAACGTTCCAGTATCAGAATCATTCAGCATTCAACCAGAAGTTTTATATAACAATTTAGGTTCTAAAGTATCTTCTACCGTATTAGGAACTACTTATTCTTCTACCCTTAACTTAGATTATGTAGCAGTACCAGTAATGTTCCAATATAAAGCTACTCCACAGTTTTACTTAGAAGCAGGTCCAGAATTTGGATTTTTAGTTAATGCTAAACAAAAATTTGATGACGGTTCTTCTTCAACAGTAACAGAATTGGATAAAGAAGACTTCAATAGTTTCAACATGGGAGTTGGTTTAGGTTTAGGATTTGACATTTCTAAAAATGTAGGTCTAAACGCAAGATATGTAGCTGGTTTCAGCGATATCACTAAAGAATCAGGACCAGCAGCTGACGCGAAAAATAAAAACAACGCTTTTCAAGTTGGTTTAAATATAAAGTTCTAATAAAGAACACTTGATGAAAAAAAATAAAAGCCGAAGATTATTCTTCGGCTTTTTTAGTATTGTAAATCAACGAGTTAAAAATTCAGTTCAATTTTTGGCATGCTCTTTGGAAATATGAAAACATTAAACAATTATTTAATTAAGAAAAATAAAAGATTATGAAAAAAATATTTTTGGGATTAACCGTTTTAGCAAGTTCACTTTCTTTTGCTCAACAATTTGGAGTAAAAGCAGGTCTTAACTTATCAGACATTTCTAATACTTCTACCGCAGTAGACACGAAAATGAAAACTGGATTATATGCAGGTGTAACTGCTACTTTCCCGATTACAGAATCTTACAGCATTAAACCAGAATTGGTGTACAACCAAATGGGCGCAAAAACAGATTTATATGATTTTGGAGGAATTATAGGTCAAGTTTCTACAACTACTAAACTAGATTACCTTTCATTACCAATTATGTTACAGTATAATTTGCCAAGTAATTTATATTTAGAAGTTGGACCAGAATTCAGCTACATGCTTTCGGCAAACCAAAGTTTAAACACCATTATCACACCTTCTACCAACATTAACATGGATTATTTAAACCGATTTAATGTAGGAGCTGGAGTTGGCGCTGGACTTAAAATCAATGAAAATTTAGGCATCAATGCTCGTTATACATTCGGTTTAACAGGAATTGGAAAAGATGGAAACGTAACCGATTATTTCTTAAGCAATTCTAAGAATAATAACTTGCAAGTAGGTCTTGATTTCAACTTTTAGAACACTAACACTTTCATACATACAACCTATCTTTACCAAAAAAACTCGAGAAATTCTCGAGTTTTTTATTGCTTATATGTTTAAGATTAATCAAACAAATGCGTTTCTTTTGGCTTGCTTACTGGATATTTTTCTGTAAAACAACCGAAACAATGGTCAGAAGAACCTAAAATTACTTTTAAATTATCAATGCTCAAAAATTCTAAACTGTCTACTCCCAAATAATCTTTTAATTCTTCCACAGACATATTTGCGGCGATTAAATCATCTTTTTTCGGCGTATCAATTCCTAAGAAACATGGTGCAATAATAGGCGGAGAAACACTTCTGAAATGAATTTCTTTCGCTCCACTGTCTCTTAAAATTTTCACCAATCGTTTAGAAGTTGTTCCTCTTACAATAGAATCATCAATAATGACCACTGACTTGCCTTTGATTTCAGCAACTATAGGATTCAGTTTCAAATTCACTACTCTTTCTCTCAATTCCTGAGACGGAACAATGAAACTTCTTGCGATGTATCTATTTTTAATTAAAACTGGTCTAAATGGTATCCCAGAAGCTTTAGAATAGCCAATTGCAGCAGGAACTCCTGAATCTGGAACTCCAATCACAACATCTGCTTTTACAGGAGCTTGTTCCCAAATTTTTTCACCAGACTTTTCTCGGATTTCATGTACATTAATCCCTTCTAAAGTAGTATCAGGTCTTGCAAAATAAATATATTCAAAAGCACAGATTCTTCTTTCGCAATTTTCTTTAACCAAGAAACTCTGTAAACCTTCGTGATGCTCAGAAGTGTAAACAATTTCACCAGGAAGAATATCTCTTACATACTGCGCTCCAACTGCATCTAATGCACAAGTTTCAGAAGCACAAACGAAAGTTTTTTCATCTATCGCTCCTAAAACCAAAGGACGAATTCCGTGAAAATCTCTAAAGGCAAAAAATTTATTTCTAGTCATTCCTACAACGGAATAAGCGCCTTCTATTTTTTCCATGGTTGCTTTTATCGCACCACGCAATCCTAAATCCAGATTTTTCTGAATCAATCTCAATATCACCTCAGAATCTGAAGTTGCTTTAAAAACTACACCTTCCGCTTCTAATTCTGCTTTGAGTTCTTGCGCATTGGTCAAATTACCATTATGAGCAATCGACAAAATAATTTGGTCGTACTCATTTTTTGCAAAAAATGGCTGAAAATTATAGGTTTTTTTATCTCCAGCTGTGGTATAACGAGTATGACCAATCACTGCATTTCCCAATAATGCTTCTGGATTTGGAATGGTTTTAAAAACATCCAACACCAAACCTTCATCTTTTACCGTAATAATTTTACCTTGAGAAGAAACAGAAATACCGCAAGCTTCTTGTCCACGATGCTGCAAAGCAAACAACCCGAACTGCGAAAGCGAGAATGTATCTACTTCATTATCAGAATACAAGCCAAAAATACCGCATTCTTCTTCCATTTTATCAAATGGGTAATTGGTATTTGGTATTTGGTATTTGGTATTTTGAAAATCATTATAACGATTTTCAAAAGCATATTTGGATATAGTTGAATAATTTTGAAATTCTAATTTCATTACAACGTTTTTTGGAGATTATGATTCATTTTCATTATTGAATCTAATTCTTTAGAAATGGTCTCTAGTTCTTCTTCTGAAATGTATTCTAATTCTTTTGAAATAATTAATTGAGTTTCTACTTCAAAACAAGAACCAATTGAAATTTGTAAAAAATTCTTAAACTGAGCGTTTGAATTCCTACCCGCACCTTCAGCAATATTAGAAGGAATTGAAATTGCAGCTCTTCTTAATTGTTGAGTCAAAACAAACATTTCTTCCTTCGGAAATTTTCTGGTTAAATTATATATATTTTTAACAAGGGAAATTGATGAAATCCATACATTCAGTTTTTTATAATTGTGCATAAAATTTATTTTTTAAAACTTAATACTAAATACCAATTACTAGATACCAATTACTAAATACTAGATACCAATTACTTTCCTAGAGCTTTTTTCAATCTTTCATAGATTTCTACGTACGCTTCGGTTACTTCGCCCAAATCACGTCTGAATCTATCTTTATCGAGTTTTTTCATGGTATCTTTATCCCAAAGTCTGCAGGTATCTGGAGAAATCTCGTCCGCGAGAATAATTTTACCATCAGATGTTTTTCCTAATTCTATTTTAAAATCCACCAAAATAATATTCATCTTATCGAACAATTCTTTCAGTAACTCATTGATTTTGTTAGTTAAAGCATACATTTCGTCCAACTCTTCTTTAGTAGCAGCTCCCAAGAAAATGGCGTGATAATCATTAATCAAAGGATCTCCCAATTCGTCTTTTTTGTAACAAATGTCAAAAATAGTCACTGGAGATTTAATTCCTTCTTCTACTCCTAATCTTTGTGCCATGCTTCCCGCAGCGTAGTTTCTTACCACCATTTCTAGAGGAATAATACTCACTTTTCTTACCAACTGTTCTCTTTCATTCAATTGTTTGATGAAATGAGTTGGGATTCCTTTTTCTTGTAAATATTCAAAAATAAGTGTCGTAATAGCGTTGTTCATTTCGCCTTTCAAATCGAAACTTCCACGTTTTTGTGCATTAAACGCTGTGGCATCGTCTTTGAATTTTACGATTACTTCTTCTGGATTTTCTGTTGCGAAAACTTGTTTTGCTTTTCCTTCGTAAAGCATTTCACCTTTATTCATTTTATTGAGATTTTTATTATTTATCTTGTTTGTTGGAATAAATTCCAACCTTAAAAAATCGTTCGTCGCTCCGCGACTCTCCTTTAATATTATTTGAAAATCTGCGATTTTCAGACAAGTCTCGACTTGTCCTTACCTAAAATATTCTACTCCGTTTCTGAAAATATTATGATAATTTGCGGTAGGAATGTTTTTGAACAAACCATCTGCAAAACGTTCAGGATGTCCCATTCTTCCAAAAATCTTACCACTTTCGCTTGTAATTCCTTCAATTCCGAACAGTGATTGATTAGGGTTAAATGGCATTCCATGCGCTACATTTCCATCTGTGTCGATATATTGCGTAGCAATCTGACCTTTTTTGTATAAATCTAACAGCACTTCTTCCGAAGCCATGAATCTACCTTCACCGTGAGAAATCGGGATGGTATAAACCTCGCCTTTCATTCCCTTTAACCAAGGAGAATCATCATTGATGACTTTTACATCTACCATCTGAGAAATATGTCTTCCGATAGCATTGTGCGCTAAAGTTGGCGATGTTTCATCTAAATCTCTGATTTCACCGTAAGGAAGCAAACCAGATTTTACCAAAGCCTGAAAACCGTTGCAAATTCCCAAAATCATTCCGTCTCTGGAAAGCAATTCGTGAACTGCATTTTTCATTTTTTCATTCTTCAAAACATTCACAATAAATTTAGCCGAACCGTCTGGTTCATCACCTGCTGAAAAGCCTCCTGAAAACACTAGAATTTGCGACTGTTTAATTTTTTCTACCCAAGCCTCTATACTTTCATCAAGCAATTGATGAGTTAAATTTTTCAGTGGTAAACTCTCTACTAATGCACCTTCTTTTCTGAAAGCATTTTGTGTTTCGTACTCACAATTGGTTCCTGGGAAAATTGGAGCAAAAACTCTTGGTGTTCCAATTTTATGAGAAATAATATTGATTGATTTTTTCTCTGTTCCGTTTAGATTTTCATCTAAATTAATTTGAATTCTTTCCTTTTCTCTAGTTGGAAATAAATTTTCGAATGTTCCAAAATTTACTTCAAGTAGTTTTTTGATATTAAATTCTAAATCATTGATTTTGAGTATTTCTAAATTTTTAACCTCACCTATTAATTGAAGTAAACCACTGTCTAATTTTTCTGTAGATTCGATGATTAAACCTCCAATATTTTTTTCGAGTAAGAATTTTTCTTCAACTGAAATTTCTGCACCAAGAAGATTTCCAAAACTCATTTTGGCAACAGCAACTGCTATTCCACCATCTTTAATGGTTTTCACAGAAACGATTTTTTTGTCTTGAATTCCTTGGTAAATATAATCAAAAACTTCAACTAAAGTTTCATAATTAGGCAATCCATTTTCTTGAGTTTGATGATGAAAATGATAGATAAAATTTCCCGCTTTTTTGAACTCTGGAGAAATGGTGTTTAATTTTTTACCATCAGCACAAGCAAAGGAAATTAAGGTTGGCGGAACATTGATATCTTGGTACGTTCCACTCATAGAATCCTTGCCTCCAATTGCCGCTAAACCAAGGTTCATTTGTGCATCATAAGCTCCCAAAAGTGAAGCGAGAGGTTTCCCCCATTTTTCTGAATTATTGCCTAATTTTTCAAAATATTCTTGAAAACTCAATCTAATATTTCTAAAATTACCGCCCATTGCTACGATTTTAGCCACAGATTCTACCACTGCTAAACTTGCCCCAATCATAGAATTTTGCTTGGAAATTTCTGCATCAAAACCCCAACTTGCCAAAGAGACTGTTTCTACATTTTCCGCATTGAGAATCGGTAAAGTTTGTACACAACCTTCAGCTTCGGTAGTTTGATATTTTCCTCCAAAAGGAAGCGTAACTGTAGTTGCTCCCACCGTAGAATCGAACATTTCGACTAATCCTTTTTGAGAAGCGGTATTTTTTTCTGCTAAAATTTTGTAGAAATTCTCTTCATTAAACTCAATAGAATTTGAGTTAATTCCCTGTAAATGGGCAATCCTTGCCTTTTGATATTTGCTACAACCACTTGTATCGAGAAATGCTCTGCTTAAATCCACAATTTTTTGTCCGTTCCAGAACATTTGCATTCTTCCAGAATCGGTAACTTTTGCTACTTCAACGGCTTTTATATTTTCTGCTTCACAGAATCTGATAAATTTTTCTTTTTCGTGAGCTTCAATCACTACCGCCATTCTTTCTTGAGATTCCGAAATAGCGAGTTCCGTTCCATTTAACCCTTCATATTTCAAAGGTAAAACATCGAGGTTAATTTCCAGTGAATCAGCAATTTCGCCAATCGCAACGGAAACTCCACCCGCTCCAAAATCATTTGATTTTTTAATCAACTTCGTTACTTCTGGATTTCTGAACAATCTTTGAATTTTACGTTCTTCCACCGCATTTCCTTTCTGCACCTCAGAACTCATGGTATGAATTGAAGTTTCGTCTTGCTCTTTAGAACTTCCCGTTGCACCGCCAACTCCATCTCTTCCTGTTGCTCCACCCAAAACAATTACCACATCGCCAACTGCTGGCTTTTCTCTTCTCACCCAATCTTTTGGAACAGCACCCGTAACGAAACCAACTTCCATTCTCTTCGCTTTATAACCTTCGTCATAAATTTCAGAAACGTGAGTTGTAGCCAAACCAATTTGGTTTCCATAAGAAGAATAACCATTTGCCGCTTGTTTAGAAATGGTTCTTTGTGGTAATTTACCAGGTAAAGTTTCAGAAATTGGCTCTAAAACATCTGCAGCACCAGTTAAACGCATCGCTTGGAACACAAAAGCTCTTCCAGACAAAGGATCGCGAATTGCACCACCAAGACAAGTAGAAGCGCCACCAAAAGGTTCAATTTCTGTCGGGTGATTGTGCGTTTCGTTTTTGAAAAGTAAATACCAAGGTTCTTTTTTGCCGTCAAATTCAGCTTCAATTTCTATCGTGCAAGCGTTGATTTCATCAGAAATCACCAAATTTTCTAATTTTCCTGTTTTATGGAAATATCTTGCGCAAACTGTAGCCAAATCCATAAAAGAAATAGGCTTAGCTTCTCTGCCCAAGAATTTTCTTTTTTCTAAATAATCATTAAAAATATTTCCTAAAGTCTCCTTGAACTTTCCTTCAAACTGAATATCAGTAAGTTCCGTTTCAAAAGTTGTATGACGACAATGGTCGCTCCAATACGTATCGAGAACTTTCAGTTCGGTTTCGGTAGGATTTCTGTTTTCTGATTTAAAATAGTCTTGAATGAACTGTAAATCATCAAAACCAAAGGCGAAACCGTGATTATTGTAGAACTCTTGAAGTTGTTGAGTTGTTAAATCATTAAAATCATCGTAAATTTTAATTTTATCTGGAGTTTCTTCCGCAGGAATTTCTAAAATTTCAAGATTTTTTTCTTGAGATTCAACTTTATTGATAAGCAAATTTTTGATTTTAAACAAATCAGCCTCATTGATTCCTTGTAATTCAATCAGTTTACCACTTCTCACGGTAGACTTCTCATTTCCAGTAAGTAATGCGATGCATTGCTGTGCAGAATCTGCTCTTTGATCATATTGACCAGGAAGAAATTCTGTTGCAAAATAAATGGTTTTTGCAGGATTTTCATGATGCAAAATATCCACCACTGGATCGACAAAAGTATTATTGACTACTTTTTCAAATTCCAATTCGTCTAAGCCAAAAATATCATAGATATTAAAGACTTTCACGGATTGAATGTTTGGCAAAATAGATTTAATTTCATTTAAAACTTTAGGACTTTCTACATCGAAAATTCCTCTTTTTTCTACGAAAATTCTTTTTTTATGAGACATCAGATGTCAGATTTAAATATTAGATTTATTACTTTTCAAACAAAAAGTGCAGCGACAACGCTGCACAAATTTATACTTTTAGTTCTGATTCTAAGCCAATTAAGTCGGCGTATTTTTCCAAAACAGGTTGAATTTCTTGCTGAACAAATTCCTCGGTTTGGATAGGTGCGAAGCCGATGAAATTTTTAGGGTCTAGAACCTCTTTCAATTTCGATTTGTCTAATTTCAGGGAATCATCATTCATGATCCTTTCTATTAAGTCGTTTTCTTTGCCTTCCATTTTTACCTTTTTCGAGGCTTCCATAGAATGAACGCGTATCACTTCGTGAATTTCCTGTCGGTCACCACCTGCTTTTACTTCCTCCATGATGATGTATTCTGTCGCCATAAACGGAAGTTCTTCCATAATATGTTTATGAATTCTGTTTTCGTACACTACGATTCCATTCATAATGTTATTCCAAATCAATAAAATAGCATCAACTGCTAAAAACGCTTGAGGAATCGTTAATCTTTTATTCGCAGAATCATCTAAAGTTCTTTCGAACCATTGAGTAGCGGCTACCATTGCAGATGAATTTTGCAATGACATCACATATTTTGCTAATGCAGAAATTCTTTCAGAACGCATCGGATTACGTTTGTAAGCCATCGCAGATGAACCGATTTGATTTTTCTCAAAAGGTTCTTCTATTTCTTTTAAATTCTGTAAAAGTCTTAAATCGTTGGTGAATTTATGGGCAGATTGTGCAATATTTGACAATAACGCCAAAACTTTTGCATCAATTTTTCTATCATAAGTTTGACCAGAAACTCCGAAAACTTTCTCAAAACCAAAACGTTTTGACAATTCTTTGTCCAAATGTTTCACTTTAGAATAATCTCCGTTAAAAAGCTCTAAAAAGCTTGCTGCAGTTCCTGTAGTTCCTTTTACGCCTCTAAATCTAAGCGTTTCAAGGAAAAATTCTAATTCCTCTAAATCCAGAAGTAAAGATTGCAACCAAAGTGTGGCACGTTTCCCAACCGTAGTTAACTGTGCTGGTTGAAAGTGTGTGAAACCAAGCGTTGGTAAATCTTTATATTGAAGTGCAAAATCAGAAAGATTTTTGATGACGTTTACCAATTGTTTTCTGATAATTTGCAGTCCATCTCTAATTTGAATAAGGTCTGTATTATCTCCTACAAATGCCGAAGTTGCACCTAAATGAATGATTGGTTTAGCTAATGGAGCAACATCTCCGTAAGTATGAACATGCGCCATCACATCATGACGAAACTTCTTTTCGTAGTGTGCTGCTTTTTCGAAATCTATGTTTTCTGAATGTTCTTTGAGCTGAGCAATTTGCTCATCGGTAATG
This sequence comes from Cloacibacterium normanense, assembly GCF_003860565.1. NCBI lineage: Bacteria > Pseudomonadati > Bacteroidota > Flavobacteriia > Flavobacteriales > Weeksellaceae > Cloacibacterium > Cloacibacterium normanense. Next base: position 595,607 of record NZ_CP034157.1, on the reverse strand, counting down.
TCTAAACCGAGGTCTTTTTCTATTTCTGCGAGCGCAATCCACAGTTTTCTCCAAGTTTTAAATTTCTGATTAGGTGAGAAATTGAAGAGCATTTCTTCACTAGAATAGCGCTCTTCTAATGGATTTTTGTAAGAATTCATCGAAGGTCTTTTTTTACTTTTTTTAGATGCCCAAAAATACAATAATAATGCTTTTGGCACCAATTTATTTAAAGAAAATTAACATTTAATTAACTTTTAACAAAAAAACGCAGGAAATTTTTCCTGCGTTTCATATTTATTTTCTACCCGTAAAATCCTTCATGGTATCATAAATTCCAAAGACATTTTTCATCACCCAATCGAAGGCTGGAATCGGTAAAATTCCTTGTGAAAAACGGATAAACCAATAAGGAAGTGGCATTGCCAATATCTTAGTTCCTTTTTCTATAGCTTTGATAATTCTTTCTGAAGTTGGTTCTGGTTCTAGAATCGGAAGTAATTTAGATTTCACTCCGTCAAACATTCCTGTGTTGATGTAAAAAGGCATAATTGTAGTAACAGAAATATTCTTGCCTAGTTGTTGCATTTCTAATCGTAAAGAATCACTCCAACCGTTTACTGCCCATTTCGAAGCTGCGTAAACAGACATTTTAGGATTAGAAATCAATCCTGCTGAAGATGCGATATTACAAATGGCTCCAGAGTTTTCTTTCATCATTTCTGGTAAAAATTCTAGTGCAATGTGCATTAAAGCATTCGTATTAATTAATAGAGATTTCTGAATTTGTTCGTGGGTGTGTTCATGGAAATATTTCCCTACTACAATTCCAGCATTGTTAATGAGAATATCAACTTTTCCCACTTCTGTTCTTACTCTTTGTGCAGCGATTTTGATTTCATCTAAGTTAGAAACATCTACTTTATACGTAGAAATTTCTTTCCCAAATTTTGCAAATTCTTCTTTGGTTTTGGCTAAACCTTCTTCATTAATATCCCAAATAATCAAATTAGAGGCTCCTCTTTCCAAAGATTTTCTTGCCATGATTTTACCAATTCCAGAGCAACCACCCGTAATCAGTACTTTTTTATTTTTAAAATCCATATCAATTAATTTTTCTTTTATTCAAAGGGATAAGATACTTCAGAAAAGCATTCGTTTTCTTTAAAATTCTAAAAACTATTATCTCTCACATAAAGTCTTTTGAAAACCGAGAAAATATTGCATCAAAAATCTACAGTTTATTTTATCTTTGTGAAAATCAATGTCTAAAATAATGAATTACGCTGATATTTTACAACAACAGAAAACTTTTTTTAACAGTCAAGCTACCAAAGATTTAGATTTCAGAAAAGCACAATTGCAAAAACTGAAAAAAGTAGTAAAAAGCAATGAAAAATTACTGTATGATGCCATTTATCAAGATTTCGGCAAGTCTGAATTTGAAACTTTCGGAACCGAAATTTCTTTTATTTATAAAGACATCGACTATTACTTAAAAAATTTAAAATCTTTTGCCAAGCCCAAAAATGTTCTTACCAATATTGTGAACCAATTGGGAAGCAGCAAAATCGTGTTTGAACCGCTTGGAAACTGTTTAGTTATCGGTGCATGGAATTATCCTTATCAATTGACTTTAACACCAGTTATTGCAGCAATTGCTGCTGGAAACACTTGTATGATTAAACCCAGCGAACTTCCTGAAAACACGATGAAAGCCATGGCAAAACTCATCAATGAAAATTTTGATGCTCAATTTTTATATGTGGTAGAAGGTAGTGTAGAAGAAACCACAGCGATTTTAAAACTAAGATTTGACAAAATATTTTTCACGGGAAGTCCGCGAGTTGGAAAAATCGTTTACAAAGCTGCTGCAGAACATTTAACGCCAGTAACTTTAGAATTGGGCGGAAAATCTCCAGCTTTTGTGACCGAAAAAGCTGATTTAAACATTGCAGCAAGAAGAATTGTTTGGGGAAAATTCATCAATGCGGGACAAACTTGCGTAGCGCCTGATTATCTGTATGTTGCAGAAAATATTAAAGCAAAATTTTTAAAAGTTCTGATCGAAGAAATCAAAAAAAGAAACTATACTGATAACGTAGACCATTATTGTAAAATCATCAACGAGAGGAATTTTGACCGATTAGAAAAGATGATTGACCGCGAAAAAGTGGTTTTCGGAGGCGAAACCATTCGTGAAAAAAGATACATCTCTCCTACTGTTTTAGACCACGTAACTTGGGATGATGCAGTAATGCAAGAAGAAATTTTCGGACCGATTTTACCGATTTTGACGTATAAAAATCTAGAAACTGCCATGCAAACCGTAGTGGAAGGTGAAAAACCGCTTTCCGCTTATTTATTCAGCAATGATGCTAAAGAACAAGAACTTTTCACCGAGAAATTGAGTTTTGGAGGCGGCTGCATCAATGATACTTTGATGCATTTGAGCAATGACAGACTTCCTTTTGGAGGTGTAGGAAATTCTGGAATCGGGCATTATCATGGAAAATTTGGGTTTATTGCATTTTCTCACCAAAAAGCAATCCTCAAAAAATCTAATTATTTGGAGCCAGAATTGAAATACCCTCCTTATTCTGATGCTAAACTCAATATTTTGAAAAAGTTATTGTAAGAATTTACAAATAAAAAGAGTTGAAAAATTTCAACTCTTTTTTATTATTTTTTAGGTTTCCAAGCTTCGAAGAATGCTTTTACTTTGTCTAAGCTGTAGCTTTTTCCTTCTTCCAAAACCGCAGAATCTTGCGTGTGAATCATTTTACCCGTTTTATCCAAAACAATAAAAACAGGATAGCCATATTTCTCACCTGGATTTCCGTATTGTGCAAAAATCTTCTCGTTTTTATTTTTCGGAGAATAATTGAGGTGATAATAAATGTAGTTTTCGTCTACCAGATTCTTTAATTCTGGGGTAGTTTGCACGAAATTATTAAATCTCAAACACCAAATACACCAGTTTCCTCCTGCTTGTAGCATGATGTTTTTATTCTCTTTTTTGGCTTTTTTTACCAATTCTGCAATTTTAGCTTCTGCATTTTCGGTTTCGTTGTAAGGTTTTGGCAACGCAGCTTTTTCTTCTTCCGCTTTCTTTTTAGCTTCAATTTTTGCAGCTTCTGCTTCAGCAGTAGTTTGTGCCAAAGAAAATGCCGGCAAAAGCAATCCTACAAAAGCTAAATTCATCACAATTCTTTTCATATCTTACATTTTTATACAATTACGTTTAATGATTTTGTAAATTTGCAAATTAATTTTGAATTGTGAACCAAATATTATTCCAAATAGTTTTACTTTTTTCTAAACTACCTTTAAAAATCTTATATGTTTTGTCAGATTTTATATTCTTTATCCTATATTACATTGCAGGATACAGAAAAAAAGTAGTCTTTGAAAATATAAAAAATTCTTTCCCAGAAAAATCTGACGAAGAAATAAAGAAAATCTCGAAAAAATTCTATCATAATTTTTCAGATTATATTGTAGAAACCCTCAAAGCTTTTACAATTTCTGATGAATCTTTACACCAAAGAGTTCAACATATAAACTTAGAAGTTTTTTCTGAATCTCAAAAAAAACAAAAAAATGTGATGATGCTTTCTGGTCATGTTTTCAATTGGGAATGGTTTAATTCTTTGGCAACAATTATTCCTCAAGAAAAATGCTTCCCTATTTACAGAAAAATGCAAAATCCTTTTTGGGAAGAAAAAATTAGAAAAATTAGAAGCAGATATGGTAATGAAGCTCTAGAAGCGGATGATGTAATGAAACATATTCTTAGAAATCCTAACGACGGAAATTCTGCCTACATGTTTGTAGCAGACCAAACGCCACATATTTCTATGGTAAATTTCGGATTGAAATTTCTAAATCAAAAAACACCTGCTTTTATCGGCTACGACAGACTTTCTAGCAGAATGAATGTAACTTTTGTCTATTGCGAAATGGAAAAAGTAAAAAGAGGACATTACAAGGTTACTTATCACGAAATTTTACCAGACAACGATAAATTTGAACCATACGAAGTGGTGAAAAAATTTCATAAAAATTTAGAAAAAACCATCAATAAAAATCCTGATAACTGGCTTTGGAGCCACAAAAGATGGAAGTACAAAGATGCTATAAAACATTATGACGAATAAATGATGATGCCAACCTTAGCAATTGCAATACTCAACTGGAACGGAAAAAAATGGTTAGAAAAATTCTTACCCAATGTGTTAGAATATTCTGACGAAGCTACGGTTTATGTAATAGACAACGCTTCTACAGATGATTCCGTTGCTTTTGTAGAAAAATATTTCCCAACGGTAAAAATCATCATCAATGCTAAAAACTCTGGTTTTGCAGGTGGTTACAACGAAGGTTTACAACATATAAATGAAGAAATCTATTGTTTGCTAAATTCTGATGTAGAAGTGACCGAAAATTGGATTACACCCATTCTAGAACTTTTTGAGAAAAATCCTGATATTGCTGCTATTCAACCTAAAATTAGGGCTTTTAAAAATTCTAAATATTTTGAATTTGCAGGTGCAGCTGGTGGAATGATTGATCATCTTGGTTATCCGTATTGTAGAGGAAGAGTTTTCGAAACGATAGAAGAAGATTTGGGACAATATGATGATGAAACAGAAATTTTTTGGGCAACTGGTTGTGCATTATTCATCAGAAGAGAGGATTTCTGGAAGATGAAAGGTTTTGACGAAAGATTTTTTGCCCATCAAGAAGAAATAGACTTATGTTGGCGTCTCAAAAATGCGGGAAGAAAAATTTATTATTGCGGAAAATCTACCGTTTTTCATGTTGGTGGTGGAACACTTAACAAGCAATCTCCACAAAAAACGTTTCTTAATTTTAGAAACAATTTGACCATGCTTCTTAAAAATTTGCCTACTTCTAGTCTTTTTTGGATTATTCCATTAAGATTGGTTTTAGACGGAATTGCAGGAATTTATTTCGGAATGAAAGATGGATTTCCTCACTTAATTGCGGTACTTAAAGCACATTTTGGTTTTTATGGAATGTTTGCCGAAAGTCTAAAATTAAGAAGCAAACATCAAATTAAAGACTATTACCAAACTAAATGGTTGATTTTTAAGCATTTTTTATAATTGATGGTTGATGGATGATGGATGTTGGGTGGAAGATTATTTTATCATCAAATTATTTCTAGAATTTTAAACTATTAAAAAATGAATTTTGTTGCATTAGATTTCGAAACGGCTACTCACGAGAGAAACTCTGCGTGTGAATTGGGAATCTGCGTGGTAGAAAATTCTGAAATTGTAGAAACCAAAACTTGGCTCATTAAACCGCCGAGTTTCCCTTATTTCAATCCACACAACATCAATGTTCATGGGATTCATCCAAAAGATGTAGCTCACGCTCCTACTTTTGACGAAATTTGGTACGAAATAGAAGATTTGCTCTACGGAAATCTTATGATAGCTCACAATGCTTCTTTTGACGCAGGAGTTTTGCGCAGTTGCCTTGATTATTATGGTATTTTCAAGCCTAAAACAGAATATCTCTGCAGCATACAGATTGCCAAAAAATCTTGGAAAAATTTGACAAGCTATGGTTTAAAAAACCTCGCCAATTGTCATGATATACAATTTACGCATCACAGAGCTGGAGCTGATGCAGAAGTTTGTGCGAAGCTTTCTTTATTGGCTTTTGAAAGACTTCTGATTACCGAAAATGATGAATTATCAGCGCTTTTTAGCAAAAATTTGAAAGTTTTATAATTTCTAAAATAAAAAAGTCAGAACAACAGCTCCGACTTCTTCACTTGAATTTTTATTTTAAAACTAATTGCAAAGGACTTCTGAAACCAAATTAAATTTAGGAATATCAGACTCAAAAGTTTCTAAAGTTTCTAAATTTTTAAAAATGTAGTTTCCCTGCATATTTCCTACTCCAGAGCGTAAAATTACATTAGAAAAGTAGCTGAAAGACTCTCCTGGTTGTAATTCTGGAGTCATACCGATTACGCCATCTCCCATTACTTCTGTAAAACCAAAACTTACATCATAAATCAGCCATCTTCTTTTCATGAGTTTTACTGCATCATTTCCTAGATTTTCTATGACGATATTGTATCTGAAAACAAAACGATTGTCTGCAGGAAAGGAATTTTTCACATCATATTCTGGGATTACAGAAACTTTGATGTTTTGAGTAATTGAAGAATACATTTTTAAAATTTTATGATGAAATAAAGATAACAAAAATCCCGCCGAAAAATCAGCGGGAGTTATTTATTTCATAAATACTTAAAATTTATGACTTTATTTTCTAAGAAATTAAAGTTCTAGCGCTTTTCTTTCGTCGCCACCCATTAGAATTTCTACTGGATTGTCTAGCGCTTCTTTTACCGCAACTAAGAAACCTACAGATTCTCTACCATCAATAATTCTGTGGTCATAAGAAACTGCTAAATACATCATTGGTCTGATTTCTACTTTGCCATTTATCGCAACTGGTCTTTCAATAATGTTGTGCATTCCTAAAATTGCAGATTGAGGTGGATTGATAATAGGTGTAGAAAGCATAGAACCGAAAACACCACCATTGGTAATGGTAAATGTACCGCCTGTCATTTCTTCGATGGTAATTTTACCGTCTCTTACTTTGGTTGCTAGTTCTTTAATGCTAGCTTCTACTCCTCTTAAAGTAAGGTTTTCTGCATTTCTTAATACAGGAACCATTAAACCTTTAGGACCAGAAACCGCGATAGAAATGTCACAGAATTCGTTGTTGATTTTATAATCTCCATCAATCATTGCGTTTACATCTGGATACATCTGTAAAGCTCTGGTTACCGCTTTTGTAAAGAAAGACATAAATCCAAGACCTACTCCGTGTTTTGCAGCGAATTCTTCTTTGTATTGTTTTCTGATTCTGAAAATTTCTGACATGTCAACTTCATTGAAAGTCGTTAACATTGCTGTTTCGTTTTTCACAGAAACCAATCTTGCCGCCAATTTTCTTCTTAAAACTGAAAGTTTAGTAGTGGTTTGAGCTCTGTTACCCGAAGAAACACCCATTGCTGGAACACCAGGAGTTGCATTAAGCGCATCTTCCTTGGTAATTCTTCCGTCTCTACCTGTTCCTGAAACTGCAGCAGCATCAATTCCTTTTTCGTCAAGAATTTTTTTAGCAGCTGGAGATGGCGAATTGGTAGCATAAGTAGCAGCTGGAGCAGCAGCAGGTTTTGGAGCCTCTACTTTTGGAGCTTCTTCAGCTTTTGGAACTTCTGCAACTGGTGCAGCTGCACCTTCTGGTTTAGCTCCGCTCATATCAATTAAACAAACGACTTGACCAACTTTTACTACTTCTCCTTCTTCCGCTTTTAGGCTGATAATCCCTGCTTGTTCTGCTGGAAGTTCTAGTGTAGCTTTATCTGAATCTACTTCAGCAATTGCTTGATCTTTTTCTACATAATCTCCGTCTTTTACCAACCAAGTTGCTATTTCTACTTCTGTGATTGATTCTCCTGGAGAAGGAACTTTCATTTCTAGTATTGACATTGTATGTATTTTTTTATTTTAAATCAGTGAGTATTTCTTCTGGAAGAAATTGTTTTAAGAGTTCTACTTGTTGTTTTTCGGCTACTGTAAATTTCCAATTTTTACCTTCATTAGAGTTGGCAACTGCCATTTTGTATGACATAACCTCAAATTGATTGTTTTTTTCGTTGAAAACTACATTTCCATCACCAAATTGTGATTTAAAAGCACCTAAATAAAGATTGATATTCTTTTGTTTTTCTTCGGCATCTTTTGCATTTACCACATCTGCTAATTCTACACTCATTTTTTGAGAGTAAAAAATTTTAGCATAAGATACATTTTGTATTTTCTGAGGATATTCTTCCACTTTTAAAATGGTAGGAACTTCCAATGAAAATTTCATGTTAGGATCATTAAACATCTTATCAAAAATAAGCACCATGGTTTCTTTTGGTACAAATTTCAAAAATCCTTCATGAGCATATTGGTCTAATGCTTTAGAAAAATCTTTTTTTACAATCAATTGATTATAATCTAAGAACTGATTTTCTATTACTTTTACATTTGATTGTGCAAAAGTAACGATGGACCAACTCAATAATAAGATGTAAATAATTTTTTTCATGATTTAGTCATTTACCGTGGTAATAGGTCTTACCAAATCTACATTTTCTTCTGCTACTCCGAAAACTCTATTGATAACTCCTTTTTGGTTTTTCTCAAATTTCTTATGAGTTCCTGGAGCTGGAGTTCCACTTGCAACAGGAGCGATCACTTGAATGTTTTCGTTACGGAAATTACGCAACATATACGTCCAAGCTCCCATATTTTCTGGCTCTTCTTGTGCCCAAACAAATTCTTTTCTGTTAGAATATTTATCGAAAATACCTTGAATAATTTCTGGATTCAATGGATATAATTGTTCAATTCTTACCAAAGCAACTTTGTCATCATTTAATTCTTCTTTCTTCGCCAATAATTCATAGTACAATTTACCAGAGCAGAACACTAATTTTTCTACTTTTTCTGGTTGAGCTGTAGCATCATCAATTACCGGTTGGAAACTTCCGTTTGCTAATTCTTCAACCGTAGAAATTACTCTTGGATGACGAAGCAATGATTTAGGCGTCATTACCACTAACGGTTTTCTGAACGGGAATTTTTGTTGGCGTCTTAACAAGTGGAAATAATTGGCAGGTGTAGTACAATTCACTACAATAATGTTTCCGTTTGCACATAAGTTGAGGAATCTTTCTAATCTTGCCGAAGAGTGTTCTGCACCTTGTCCTTCGAAACCGTGAGGTAAAAGCATTACCAAACCGTTCTGAATTTTCCATTTTTCTTCTGCTGCAACTAAATATTGGTCAATAACAATTTGAGCACCATTTACAAAATCTCCGAACTGCGCTTCCCAAATCGTCAAAGTATTAGGAGAGGCCATCGCATAACCGTAGTCAAAACCTAAAACACCGTATTCAGAAAGGTGAGAGTTGTAAATATCAAATTTGTTATCAGAAACTTGTTTTAATGGAACGTATTCTTCTTCATTATCTTCTGTTTTTACCACTGCATGTCTATGAGAGAAAGTACCTCTTTCTACGTCTTCCCCAGAAATTCTAATGGTGCTGCCTTCAGTAAGAAGTGTTCCGTAAGCTAATAATTCACCCATTGCCCAATCTAGAGCATTATTTTCTACCATTTTCACTCTGGCTTCGAATAATCTAGAAATTTTATTGATGAATTTTTTATCTGCTGGTAATGTAGAAATTTTAACGGCTAATTCTCTTAGCTTTTCTACATCATAAGTAGTATTATAATTTTCTAAAACTTGCTGAAGTTTTCCTAGTGAAGCATAATTTTTCCAGTCATCTTCCATGAAAATCGCCATGGTATTTCTTTCGATTTCCTTAGCTTCATCAAAGTTTTGGTCTAGTAAATTTTTAAATTCTTTTTCCATTTCAGACATTACAGCATCTGAAACCACTCCTTCTTCTACAAGTTTTTTCTTGTAAATTTCTCTTGGATTAGGGTGTTTAGAAATAGATTTATATAAACTAGGTTGGGTAAATCTTGGTTCATCTCCTTCATTATGACCATATTTTCTGTACCCTAATAAATCTATGTATACATCTTTACCAAACTGTGCTCTGTAATCTGCTGCAAATCTAATAGCGTGAACTACTGCTTCTACATCATCTGCATTTACATGCATTACTGGAGAATCAGTCACTTTAGCAATATCGGTACAGTAAATAGAAGAACGAGCATCTAAATAATTGGTGGTAAAACCAACTTGGTTATTCACTACAATGTGAACTGTACCACCCGTTTTGTAACCTTCTAGCGTCATCATTTGTGCTACTTCGTACACAATTCCTTGTCCTGCGATTGCAGCATCACCATGGATAACAATTGGCAAGACTTTTTTAGCATTTCCTTGGTAAGTGTGGTCTATTTTAGCTCTAGAAATTCCGCCAACCAAAGAAGCTACGGTTTCTAAGTGAGACGGATTAGGAACTAAGTTAATTCTTACTTCTTCACCAGCTGCTGTAGTTATTTTTTTAGATGAACCCAAGTGATATTTTACGTCACCAGAGAATACATCTTCTTCAAATTCTTTTCCTTCAAATTCTGAGAAAATCTGCTTGTAAGATTTTTGGAAAATATTGGTTAAAACATTTAATCTACCTCTGTGAGCCATCCCAAGAATTACCTCATCTACTCCATGAAGAGAAGAACGAGAAATTAATTGGTCAAGCGCAGGAATTAATGATTCCCCACCTTCTAGAGAGAAACGTTTTTGACCTACGAATTTCGTGTGCAAGTAGTTTTCGAAAGCTACTGCCTGATTTAGTTTATGTAAAATCTCTTTTTTCTCAGCTGCAGAAAGAGTTGGGTGATTTTCATTCACATTAATCCATTCTCTGATGAATTTTTTCTCTTCAACACTCTGAATGTGCATATATTCTACCCCGATAGAATCACAATAAACTTTTTCTAGATGATTGATGATATCTTGAAGTGTAGCTGCACCATTTAGTCCAGCTTCTTTAGCAGAATTAAATTTGGTCTGTAAATCTGCTGGAGATAAACCAAAATTCTCTATCGATAAATCTGGAGAATACGTTCTACGTTCACGTACTGGATTGGTCTTGGTAAACAAGTGACCACGTCTTTTGTAATCATTAATTAAATTGATTACCTTGAATTCTTTTTCAATGTTTTCTGGAATATTCCCAGTAGCGACTACATTAGAAGTTAATTGGGTAATAGAAACCTCATCATCACTATAATTTGCTAGTGCAAAATCAAAACCTTGGAAAAATGATTTCCACGAAGGTTCTATAGAATCTGGGTACTTTAAATATTGCTGATATAAATCTTCAATAAATTGAGAGTGTGCTGCATTTAGAAATGAAAATCTGTCCATTTTCCGCCTTTTTCTTTGTTAGAAGTATAGTTCAGGCAAAATTACTAAAAAAAAGCGAATTGAGGAACTTAAAAAGATGGTAAAAAGGTATAGCTTACATAATAAAAATCTATGCAATCTAAAAAATCGTTAAATAAAATTAAAATTTGTTAAAAAGTAGTTAAAAATGAGAATTTTGAACTATCTATAAACCGGCAAAGAAATTTTTATGGTCACTTCTTTTTTGGCATTCGGAGCTTCTATGAAAGTTTCTTGTAACTGACCATTTCTCATGCTGTCTTTTTGAGCTTTTTGCAGGAGTTGAGCAATCACTTTTATTCTATTTTCATATCTCCCTTTGTAATACATGTAATAGTTTTCCGAAGCATTCAAAGTGCGGAAATTGAAATTATTATCAGAAAGTCCTTCTCTTTTTTTCACGGGAACTCCATAGAAATAAGAAACCTCTTTGTCTTTATAACTTCCTGGCTCTGTAATTAAAACAGGAACTCCAAATTCATCTTCCTTTTTACCTAAATCTTTGGTTACCAAACTGATGACTTTATTGTGATTCAGTTCTATATTTTTAATTAAATCTCCTTTTTTATTCACACTCGAAACATTGATTCCCAAAAGCAATTGACCGTTTTGTTTTTCGACCATGAGTGTATCATATTTAATTTTAGAAAGTAAGATTTCTTTGTCTACTTTTCCACTCAAGAGTTGAGATAGATTTACCATAGATTGGTCTATATTTCCCGCTACAAAATCTTCTGAAAGCAGATTAAGCGAACGTTTCAAAAATGGCAATCTAGGCGTATGAACAAACCAAATGACTTTGGTTTTATTTCCTTGTGGAACAAATTTTACATTAATACTGTATGGATTAACGTTTTTCCCTTCGAACAATTGATATTTTAGCGTAGAAAAAGGATTCTCATAACGAATGAAAAAATCTCCATAATCAGATTCATTTTTCTTATTCTGATAATTCAAAGAAGAACCTTGTCCTTCATAAGGTGTATAATATGCGAAAGTGTAATCTTCTTTTGAAACAAAAAATTCATTCCATTGCGTGAAATTCTGCAAATTATTGAACTGAGGAAAAACCTTATCAATAGGATAATTAATTTCTTTTTCTATGGTAAAACTTTTGCTTTCTTCTACAAAAAGCATAGAAACGGCATACACCGAAAACAAAAAGATACTTATGTAAATTACAAATTTATACCAACGCATAATATAGGTTAAAAAATAATGAGTAATCAGCAAATTGTATCTTTTGCAGACTACTCATTACATATAATTATAGATTAATGTTCGTGCTCGTCTTCTGCTTTGCAAAGACCTACAATCGTGTGAAATGTATCATGAAGAGCCATAAAATCATTTTTAAGGGCTTCATCTGATGCTCCAGACTTAATTTTTTTATTGAAAGCTTTCGTTTCTTTTACTAATTTTTTCAAAGATTTCTTAATGGCATCTTTATTACCGAAATCTGCTGGAATTTCTGAGTTTTTGAAAGCAACTGCTTTGGTTTCCATTTCATCTATTCTGCTTTTAATCGGTGCAAAATTTCCTTCTTCCGCGGGATGAAATGTTTGACTCATCACTTTATGAAATTCAGTTTTTTCTTTCCATTCGCTGGTTTGCGCAGAAACAACTTGGCTCATAAAGAACACAGCCATTACGGTGAATAAAAATTTGATTTTTTTCATTTGTTTAATTTTTAGTTGAGCAAATTTAGAATTAAAAATCGGGCTTGCAAAAAAATTACAAGCCCGATTTCCTAAAAATAAAAAAACTCTATGGTATCACTGTTCCATCTTTTATGATGGCATCTTTTTTCACCACGATTATTCCGTCTTTTATAGAATGCGTTTTGAAATCTCCATCTGGTAAATGTTTGCTACCGATAATTCTTACGTTATTCCCAATATGACAATTTTTATCTAAAATAGCATTTTCTATGTAACAGTATTTACCTACGCCAATGTTTGGAATGCCTTTAGCATCATTTTCTGCCATGTCTTCAGTATTTTGATAGTAATCTGCTCCCATGATATAAGAACGAATGACGGTACTACCTTTTTCTATTCTGGTTCTGTTTCCAATGAGTGAATGCTCTATTTTGTCTGCCATGATAATACAACCGTCTGCAAAAATGGCTTTATTTACGAAAGAACCATTGATTTTAGAAGGTGGCAACATTCTAGGTCTTGTATAAATAGGTGAATTGCTAAACATATTGAATTTTGGCAATTCATTGGTTAAATCCATATTCGCTTCGAAGAAAGAACCGATGGTTCCTATATCTGTCCAGTAACCTTCGTACTGGTAACTTAGCGTATTATATCCGTTATTGATTGCATTTGGAATGAGGTCTTTGCCAAAGTCATCTCCTTTGTCTTCCTCAAACATTTTTCTCAAAACTTTTTTATTGAAGACATAAATTCCCATAGAAGCGAGGTAATCTCTACCTTGTTGTTTCATATCATCAGAAACTTCAGAAGTCCAATCTGGCAATAAATCTGCAGATGGTTTTTCTATGAAAGAAGTGATTTGGTTTTCGTCATTGGCTTTTAAAATTCCAAAACCAGTAGCATCTTTACTGTTTACAGGAATGGTAGCAATGGTGATGTCTCCGCCATTTTCAATATGGAAATCTATCATTTCTTTGAAATCCATCTGGTACAATTGGTCACCAGAAAGAATGAGAATATAATCATAATCATATTTGTCTAAATGACGCATAGATTGTCTTACTGCGTCTGCTGTTCCTTGATACCAATTTTCGTTATCTGTGCTTTGTTCAGCTGCTAAAATATCTACAAAACCTTTGCTAAAAATATCAAAGTGATAGGTGTTTTTGATATGAGAATTAAGCGATGCCGAATTAAACTGTGTGAGCACCAAAATTCTATTAAAGCCAGAATTAAGGCAATTAGAAATAGGAATGTCTACTAATCTGTATTTCCCTGCGATGGGAACTGCGGGCTTAGAACGCTTATCTGTAAGAGGAAATAATCTACTACCTCTACCTCCTCCTAATACAATAGATATAACACTTGGTTTCATATATTTTGTGGTTTTATTTTAATTTTGTCTATAAAGTACAATTCTTTTTTTATTAGTTTTCAATATCAATTTTGAATTATCAATCTTTACAATTTTAAAAACTGTACTATCTTTTTCATTTTCCTTCAAAATAAGAAAATCTTTCTGCAATTTATAATCACCTGAAATAATAATTCTAACGTCCATCGAAAAAATTTCTTCATACTTATTATTAGGAAGAAATTTTATACACAAATATTTCGATAATCTATCATTTAAAGAAACATTTTTTATGGTACAATAATTCGCAACAGTAATTTTTTGAGAAAATACTAAAATTGAAAATATTAAATTTATTAAAAAAAAGAACTTCTTATAAATCATTTTTTACGATATAAATTTACATAATTTTCAGCAGATTTCTGCCAAGAAAAGTCCAAATTCATTATTGTTTTTCGTAAATTTTGCATTTCTTCTTTGTCATCATATAAATACAGCGCTCTTTTGATGGCATGTACAGCATCATCTGTTCCTGGGAAAGTATAATTTAAACCATAACCTCCTGAAGAAATGTCTGTTACGGTATCTTTTAACCCACCTGTATAACGTACAATTGGGATAGTTCCGTATCTCATGGCATACATTTGATTCAATCCACAAGGTTCTACTCGAGAAGGCATCAATAAGAAATCTGCACCTGCGTAAATCTTGTGTGACAAAGCTTCTTTGTATCCTAAATCCATCGCAAAATTCACATGAAATTCCTCTTGAAGTTGTTTCAGTGTATTTTCTATTTGCGGATTTCCAGAACCTAAAATGAGAATATTTAAAGCGCCTTCGGTTTCAGAAATGCTTCTTCTTACAATATCTGGTAACATATCTGCTCCTTTTTCGCCAGCAAATCTTCCAATAAAAGCAAAAAGCGGAAGTTCTGGATTCAAACCATATTCTTCACAAAGCCATTTTTTATTTTTTTCTTTTCCTTCTTCAAAGTTCTCTCTAGAATAATGATCGTTGAGCATTATATCCGTCATAGGATTCCAAACTTCTGTATCTATTCCATTGATTATTCCATGTGCTTTTCTGTGTTCTTGTCTGATTAAGTCTTGCAAACCTTGCGCATCTTCAAACAACTCATGCATATAACCTTGAGAAACTGCAGTAAATTCATGACAACACTTAATCATAGTCGCCAAAGGATTAATTCTTCCGTTCCAATCGAGCAGTCCCCATTTCCAAGCGTCAAAACGTGGCATATAATTAGACATTTGCCAATCCATCGTACCTTGATATTCTCCATTATGAATGGTTCCTATGGTTTTTACGCCTTTTAAAAAATCAAAATCCTGACAATACTCTACCATAAACGGAACTAAACCGGTATGATAATCATGACAATGCAAGACATCTGGACGAATTTCCATAGCAGAAAGCCAATGCAAAACCGCATGCTGAAACGCGATAAACTGTTGACTTTCATCAAAATAACCATAGACTTGGTCTCTATCTAGCAATCCAGGAATTTTCACCAAATACAATTCGTATCCTAAAACATTATGTTTTTCTTTCATGACCAAAACTTGGTACATGTGATGAATCTGATGAATAAAACCATCAAAAACTACTTCGAATTCGTTTTCGTTTACAAATGGTTTATTATACCAAGGCATTACTACTTTGGCATCAATTCCCATTTTAGTTTGGTATTTAGGAAGCGCACCTACTACATCTGCTAAACCGCCTACTTTAGCTACCGGAAAACATTCTACGCTTAAATGGAAGACTTTCATCTTAAGTTTGAGTTATGAGTTATAAATTATAAGTTATTATTTGCTTTTTGCTTGGTTCTTTTTAGTTTTCTCCGTTTGCTTTAAAATAATTCCTGAAAGCGGAGGCAAAGTAACAATCATAGAATTGAGTTTATTATTCCATGGAGTTTCTTCGTACCATTTGATTTCTGGAACTACTCCACTTCCTCCAAATTCTGGAGCATCTGAATTGAGAATCACTTTCCATTTTGTTCCTTCTTCTATCCCAATTTTATAATCGAAAGTTCTAGGAGTAAGATTCAATACAGACATGAGCACCTCATCTTCAGATTTTCCTTTTCTTAGAAAAACATAGATAGAATTATCTGCATCATCTGCTTCAATCCATTCAAAACCGTATGGATTGAAATTATTTTCGTAAAGTGCTTTTTCGAATTTGAAAACCGTATTCAAATTTTTTACAAAATTCTGCAATCCTTGATGTATTGGATATTGTAGAAGATGCCAATCTAAACTTTGGCTAAAATCCCATTCGTGAGTTTGCCCGAATTCACCACCCATGAAAAGCAATTTATTACCTGGATGCGTGTACATATACGTGTACAATGCTCTCAAATTGGCATGTTTCTGCCATTCGTCACCCTGCATTTTAAAAATCAAACTGCTTTTTCCGTGTACTACTTCGTCATGAGATAATGGCAACATGTAGTTTTCATTATTCATGTACATAGTACTGAAAGTCAGTTTATGATGATGATATTTTCTAGCAATAGGATCTTCTTCGAAATAATCAAGAGTATCATGCATCCAGCCCATCATCCATTTCATTCCGAAACCTAATCCGTCATCATAAATAGGTTTGGTAACCTTAGGAAAATCACTGCTGTCTTCTGCAATCGTTTGTATATCTGGAAATTCTCTGTACACAATTGTATTCATCTCTTTGATGAAATCTATCGCTTCTAGATTTCTATTGTCTCCATATTTATTTGGCTCCCATTCTCCATCTGCTCTAGAATAATCTAATTCTAGCATAGAACGAACTGCATCTACACGTAAACCATCTGCATGATATCTATCGAGCCAAAAACAAGCATTAGAAATCAGGAAAGATTTTACTTCGTTTCTTCCGTAGTTGAAAATATGAGATTTCCAATCGGGGTGGAATCCTTTTCTTGGGTCTTCGTGTTCGTAGAGGAAACTTCCATCAAAATAATGCAAACCATTGGCATCTCCCGGAAAATGAGAAGGAACCCAATCGAGAATTACGCCAATTTCATTTTTGTGTAATTCTTCTATTAAATACATTAAATCTTGTGGCGTTCCAAAACGAGAACTCGCTGCGTAGAAACCTGTAATTTGGTAACCCCAGCTTGGATCGAAAGGATATTCCATCACAGGCATGAATTCTACATGTGTAAAATTCATTTCCTTCACATAAGGAACTAGTCTTTCTGCAATTTCTCTATACGTGAAAAAACGATTAGGATCATCTGTTCCTCTCATCCAAGAAGCCAAGTGAACTTCATAAACCGAAATAGGAGATTCTAAAGAATTGTTTTGATGGCGATTTTTCATCCATTCTTGGTCTTTCCATTCGTAGAAAGTAGTATCTACAATAGAAGCAGCTTGAATGGTTTGTTGCCACTTTAAAGCATAAGGATCGCCTTTTTCTAAATAGGCACCGCTATATGTTTGAATGCCATATTTGTAAATCACACCAAAATCTAAGCCTTCTATAAAGCCTTCCCAAATCCCAGAACCATCCCAACGGATTTTAAGTTCAGAAACTCTAGAATCCCAATTATTGAAATCTCCAATTACGGAAACTTGTTTAGCATTAGGCGCCCAAACAGCAAAATAAATTCCTGTTTTACCGTCTATTTCTACTTTATGAGAACCCATTTTTTCGTAGAGTTTAAAGTGTTTTCCTTCACGGAAAAGATGGATATCAAATTCAGAAAAAAGAGAATGAGGCACTACTTGGTAAGTCATGGTGATTTTAGTGTTTTTAGGAATGTTAAATAAACACACTAATTTACTGCAAGTAAACGAGAGTACAAAGTTTTAGGAGGTTAAATGTTTCTTAAATTTAGTAAAAAGAGAAGCCGCATAGAAAATTCTACGCGGCTTATCATTGTTAATTATAAATATTGTTATGAAGTTTTCACATATTTTTTATCTTCGATTGCAGCTTGTGCAGCAGCTAATCTAGCGATAGGAACTCTAAATGGAGAACAACTTACATAATTCATACCGATAGAATGACAGAATTTCACTGATTCTGCATCACCACCGTGCTCACCACAAATACCTACTTTTAAGTTAGGTTTTGTTTTTCTACCTCTTTCTACCCCGATTTTGATTAATTCACCAACACCAGATTGGTCAATAGATACGAATGGATCTCCAGGTAATAGTTTAAGGTCTAGATATTTAGGTAAGAATCCACCGATATCATCTCTAGAGAAACCGAAAGACATTTGAGTTAAGTCATTAGTACCAAAACTGAAGAAGTCTGCTACCATTGCCATAGAATCTGCTTTAAGCGCTGCTCTAGGAATTTCAATCATGGTTCCGTATAGGTAAGGAATTTTTTTAACTCCTAATTTCTCTAAAGTTTCGTCGTATACTTTATCTACGATTGCTTTTTGGTGAGAAAGTTCGTGTCTACCGCAAGTTACAGGAATCATAATTTCTGGGAATGCTTTTACGCCTTCTTTTTGTAATTCACCTGCTGCTTCGAAGATTGCTCTTACTTGCATTTCGGTAATTTCTGGATAAGAAACTCCTAAACGTACACCTCTGTGACCAAGCATTGGGTTGTTTTCGTGTAATGCAAGAATTCTTCTGTTTAAGATGCTCATGCTTACACCTAACTCTTTAGAAAGCTCTTGTAATTTTGCTTTATCGTGAGGTACGAATTCGTGTAATGGTGGGTCTAGTAATCTGATGGTTACTGGATTTCCTTTCATTACTTCTAATGTAGCTTTAATGTCTCTCTTCACGAAAGTGAATAATTCATTAAGTGCTGACTTACGCTCTTGTTCGGTGTCACTCATGATCATTTTTCTTAATAAGAATAATGGTTTATCACTACCTTCACCATAGAACATGTGTTCAGTTCTGAAAAGACCAACACCTTCTGCTCCAAAATAAGTTGCTTGTTCTACATCTTTAGGTGTATCAGCATTGGTTCTTACACCCATTGTTTTGTATTTATCTACTAAAGTCATTAATTGTTTGTAAGATTGATTTTTATTTAAATCTACATCAATTAATGGTAAAGAACCTTCGTAAACAGTTCCTTTACTACCGTTTAGAGATACCCAATCTCCTTCTTTTATTTTTTTACCGTCTTTGGTTACAAAATATTTTTCTTTATCGTGGATAGAGATTTCGCTACATCCTACGATACAACATTTACCCCAACCTCTAGCTACTAAAGCTGCGTGAGAAGTCATACCACCTTTTGTAGTAAGAATTGCTTCAGATTTATGCATACCATCTACATCTTCTGGAGAAGTTTCTTCTCTTACTAGGATTACTTTTTCTCCTTTAGAAGCCCATTCTACAGCATCTTCTGAAGAGAATACTACTCTACCTACAGCACCACCAGGACCAGCTGGTAAACCTTTAGCAATTACTTTATGAGTTTTTTCGATATCTGGGTCGAACATTGGTAATAATAATTCTACCAACTGATTAGGATTTACTCTAAGGATTGCAGTTTCTGCATCAATCATTCCTTCTTTGTACATATCAGCAGCCATTTTTACTGCAGATACACCATTTCTTTTACCCACTCTACATTGTAGCATGTATAGTTTACCTTTTTCGATGGTAAATTCTATATCTTGCATGTCTTTGTAGTGTTTTTCTAATCTTTGTTGAATTTCATCAAGCTCTTTATATTGCTCTGGCATGAATTTCTCTAAAGTAGTTAAATTTTTACTGTGGTCATTTTTAGAATATTGATTGATAGGAGCTGGAGTTCTGATACCTGCTACTACGTCTTCTCCTTGAGCATTTACTAAATATTCTCCATAGAATTTATTTTCACCGTTTCCTGGGTTTCTAGTGAAAGCTACACCAGTACAAGAGTCATTACCCATGTTACCGAATACCATAGCTTGTACGTTTACAGCAGTTCCCCATTCATCTGGAATTCTTTCGATTCTTCTGTACTCAATTGCACGTTTTCCGTTCCAAGAAGCGAATACAGCACCTACACCTCCCATTAATTGATCCCATGGAGTTTCAGGGAAGTCTTGTTTTAGGTGTTTTTTAGTTAAAGCTTTGAATTCTTTTACTAATTTTTTAAGATCATCAGCAGAAAGATCAGTATCTAATTCTACGCCTTTTTCTTTTTTAACTTCTTCTAATCTTTCGTCCATGATTTTACGGATACCAATACCTTTTGCTGGTTCCATACCACCTGCTTTTTCGATTACTACGTCTGCATACATCATTACCAATCTTCTGTAAGCATCGTAAGCAAATCTTTCGTCACCGCTTTCTGCGATAAGACCTTGGATAGTTTCGTCATTAAGACCAATATTAAGAACGGTATCCATCATTCCTGGCATAGATTTTCTAGCACCAGAACGAACAGACATTAATAAAGGATTTTTAACGTCTCCGAATTTTTTGCCCATTAATTTTTCAACTTGAGCAAGTGCATCTTTTATTTGCTTTTCTAATGTAGAAGGATATTGTCTTTTATTATCGTAGAAATACGTACATACTTCTGTAGTGATGGTAAAACCAGGAGGAACAGGTAGTTTAAGATCTTTATGACCTGCCATTTCTGCTAAATTAGCACCTTTTCCACCAAGTAGATTCTTCATTGACTCATTTCCATCGGCTTTACCACCTCCGAAGGAATATACATACTTTTCATTTTTTGCTGTTGTAGCCATAATATATTAATTTGTTATTTTTCTCTTATAATTTCTGGAACAAAATTACAAACTACCTTATAATAAATTCCTTTATTATTTGCTGACATTTATCAATTTTGATAAATATCATATAAAATTAATAAAAAGAGGGTAATTATTTTTCGATTTTGTCACTTTAGTTACAAAAAAAACCTTTCAGAAAATACTGAAAGGTCTTAATTATCATGGATTAATCAAATTAATATCTGAAAAGTACGCTTCCCCAAGTGAAACCACTTCCGAAAGCTGAAAGAAGAACCAAATCTCCTTTATTAATTTTTCCTTGATCTAGAGCTTCACACAATGCGATAGGAATAGACGCAGCTGTAGTATTACCGTATTTGTGAATATTATTGAATATTTTTTCGTCTGGCAAACCAAATTTTTGTTGAACAAACTGAGCAATTCTCAAATTCGCTTGATGTGGAATGAACATATCTAAATCTTCTGGAGTTTTTCCAGCTTTAGTTAAGGCTTCCATCATGGTTTCTGGGAATCTAGAAACCGCATGTTTAAACACGAAATTACCATTCATCACTGGATAAATATCTTGTCTTTCTACAGCTTCTGGCTCGTAAAGAACTCTATCCATCCAACCTAGTTTGGTTCCTGGAAATTTAACTGCTAATTCTTCAGCATATTTTCCTTCTGAGTGCATGTTTACTGCTAAAACACCTTCTTCGTTTTCGTCTTCACTTGCAGAAAGAATAATCGCTCCTGCTCCATCTCCGAAAATTACAGAAACACCTCTACCATCATCAGTAAAATCTAAACCAAAAGAATGAACTTCAGCTCCTACAACTAATATATTTTTATAAGTTCCCGCTTTGATAAAGGCATCTGCAACACTCATAGAATAAACAAATCCTGAGCATTGGTTTCTTACATCTAATGCACCGATGGTATCACAACCTAGCATTTCTTGTAAAACTACACCACTTCCTGGGAAGAAATAATCTGGACTTAAAGTTGCAAAAACGATGAAATCTAAATCTTTAGCCGTTAGATTTGCTTTTTCTAGAGCCTTTTCAGCTGCTTTTTTTGCTAAAAACGCTGTCGTTTCTTCGCTGTCATTTCTATTTTTTCTGTGACGGCGCTCTTTGATGCCTGTTCTCTCCGTAATCCACTCATCATTAGTAGTCATCAACTTAGACAAATCGTCATTAGTTACCACATTCTCAGGAACATAATAACCATATCCTTTTATTACACTCTTAATCATAAAGTTTTTAAAATTTGTGGGGTACAAAAGTAAGATTTTATTTTTAACATATAATTAACATGAGTCATAAATATCATGTATTAAAATGTTTAATAAATAATTATTTACTCATGTGTCTTTATAGATTTATAAAAATTTATACATTTGATAAAATTAACGCAATTAGACCATGATAGAGAGTACACTTCACAAAACCATAGAATATGAATGGATAGATATTTTAGAAATGAAGCAAGAAGACATTGCCGAAATTTCTAAAAAATATGATATCAATCACTATTGGTTAGAAGACTGTATAGACCCGAATCACTTGCCAAAATTCGAAGACAATGGCAATCTAAAATTTTTCCTGACCAGATTAAATACTTCTACCGAAAGACTCATCCTCAATACCATAAGTGATGTAAGTACCAAATTAGGAATTTTCTTGAAAGACAATCTCATTCTTACGGTACACAGAATAGAAAACGATGCGATAAAATCCCTTTTGAAAGAAATAGCAATTCACCCAGAAAATTTCAAAACTCCTTATCAGTTAGCACTTCATTTAGGACAAAAAATATTTATTTCCTTTGAACAAGAAAACGAGATTCTTCTAGACCAATTAGATAAAATGGAAAATGAAGTTTTTCTAAAAAACGTTTCTAATTCTGCACAGTTGAAAAGGCTTTATCGTTTCAAAAGAAAAGTAGGACTCAATCTGAAAGTGCTGAATCTTTCATCAGATTGGGTGAGTTCTTTTGAAAAACTACCTCTAGATTCTGTAGAAATAAAGGACTTGAAAGACAGTTATAAAGATGCCATTAGTGATTTCGACCATTTGCATCTACAAACCAATAACTTAATGAGCATGTTTCTGGCACTCTCTGACCAAAAAGCCAATCAGGTCATGAAAATGCTCGCCATTTATTCGGTTTATTTCTTGCCTATTACTTTTATTGCAGGAGTTTATGGCATGAATTTCGAGTATATGCCAGAAATCACAAAACCTTATGGGTATTTTGCCACATTAGGTTTGATGGGACTCATCGTGATTATCACCTTTATATATGTAAGAAGAAAAAAATGGTGATTTTTAAATCACTTTATTAAAATATTATCAAATTTTACTAATATTGCATAAAATTCAACAAAATAATTTCTAAAAATATGAAAAGAATCATCGCCGTATTAGCCATATCAGTATTTACATTAGGAATGGCTCAAGAAACACCGAAAAAATCTTGTTGCGCAGCAAAAGATAAAAAAGAATGTAGCGCAAAAGAAAAGAAAGAATGCGCTTCTAAAGACAAAAAAGACTGTAAAGCTGAAGCTAACAAAGACAAAAAATCTTGTTGTGCCGCTAAAAAAGAAAAAGCAGCTTAGTAAAAATAAAATCCCGAGAAAATGGACTGCCCCAAAAAGTTAGACACTTTTTAGGGGCATTTTTTATGGGAAAAAGTAAATATTCAGTAGACTTTAAATTAAAAGCTATAAAGAGATATCACAAAGGGGACATTGGAACAGACGATTTAGGAAAACGCATTGGAGTTTGTGGTTCCTTGGTTCGTAAATGGATAAAATTTTATGAACTTTATGGAGTTTCAGGACTTGTTCGGCTTTCCAATACGCATTACACAAAAGATTTTAAATTAAAGATTTTATCAGTAATTGAGAAAGAGAATTTAAGTTTAAAAGAAGCGTCGAGAAGGTTTAATATTCCTGCGGAGTCCAGTATTCTTAGTTGGCAGCGTAATTACAAAAAAAATGGTATTTTAGGTTTAGAAAACAGACCCAGAGGAAGACCTAAAACCATGAGTAATTACAAGCGAAAAAAAAAGAAAACAGGCAAACCCTTAACAAGGGAGGAAAAACTGTTGGAGAGGATTTATTATTTAGAAGCCGAGAACGCCATTTTAAAAAAGTTAGACGCCTTAATTCAGGAAAGGAAAAATCCAAAGCCATCGAAGAGTTAAGGCAGGACTTTGATTTAGCAGTACTGCTGCATTGTACATCGATGGCAAGAAGCAGTTTTTATTACTATCAAAAACGCTTTCAAATGAAAGATAAATATGCGGAAATAAAAGAAATGATTAAGCAGATTTATCATCGTCACAAAGGAAGGTTGGGCTATAGAAGAATTACTTTGCTTTTGAAAGAAAAAGGAATTTTGATTAATCACAAAACTGTTTTACGACTTATGAAAACATTAGGATTAAAGAGTATTATCCGAGTGAAGAAATATAAATCTTACAAGGGAGAGCAAGGGAAAATTGCGCCCAATGTTCTACAGAGGAATTTCAAATCGGACACTCCTAATCAGAAATGGGCAACCGATGTTACAGAGTTTAATGTATCGGGTAATAAACTTTACCTATCTCCAATCATCGATTTATTTAATGGTGAAATTGTCAGTTTTGACTTATCTGAAAGACCTGTGTTTAGCCAAATCATCAGAATGCTAAAGAAATCATTCAGAAAAGTAAAATCTACACAAAACATCATTCTACATTCTGATCAAGGTTGGCAATATCAAATGAAACATTACCAAAACTTGTTAAAAGAAAAAGGTATTATTCAAAGTATGTCCCGAAAAGGAAACTGTTTGGACAATGCGGTGATAGAAAACTTTTTTGGAACGATAAAATCAGAAATGTTTTATACCAGAAAGTTTGGTTCCATTCAGGAACTTAAGATCGAAATAGTGAAGTACATTCACTATTACAACAATGATAGAATAAGACTCAATCTCAAAGGAAAGAGTCCGGTACAGTACCGAACTCTTTCCTTTGAGAATATTGTTTAATTTTGTCTAAACTTTTGGGTGCAGTCTAAAAATTTCGGGATTTTTTTTATGCACTTCGGTGAATGTATCTGGTTAATTTTATGCCTAAATCTGTCCAAACAATTTTGGCATTTGCATTTCTGTAAAGATGCAAATCAGCATCGGAGATTTCTTCTAAAATATCTACAATATTAGCTCCGTGAATAAAATTGGTAAACGCTTCCCAGTTGAATCCGTTTTTAGATAAACGTTTGTAAACCAAATGTTCTGCATCATAATTTTGCAATAATGCCAATCTGAACATCTCAGAACAAAAATCTAAGAAATTTTTCTGTTTTTCTCGGTTCCAAGAAGCGATATTTCTTCCCCACAAAACGATATTTCTCAAAACTTCTGGTTTCTTTTTCGCCATGAAAGCGTTTCTCACCCAATCGATAAAAAGTTCCTCAAATTCTTCATTCGCAGAATCATTTTGAAGCAATTGTAGCGCGGTATTGTAATTTCCTTGCACTTGATGAATGACTTCTTTTATTTTTTCTTCGGAAACATCAAATTGATTTTTGATTCCTTGTTCTAGACTTTCGTCATCTATTCTAGGGACTTCTATGGCTTGACATCTTGATAAAATAGTAGGTAAAATGGTGTCTATTTTTTCTGCAAGAAGCAAAATAATGGTCTTTTTAGGTGGCTCTTCTAGAAATTTTAAAAATTTATTGGCTGCTGTCACATTCATTTTATCGGCTCGCCAAACAATGAGAATTTTAGTTCCACCTTCGAAACTTTTTAGCGCAAACTTCTGATTCAGAGCATCTACTTCATCAGCAGAAATAAACAATTGCTTGTTTTGAGCGTCTAACACTTCATTCCAATCATTAATGGAAGCGTAAGGATTTTCTATAATCATATTTCTGAAATCCTCAAACAATCTTTGACTCAAAGAATTGTTTTTTTCTGTAAAAACGGGAAAACTAAAATGTAAATCTAAGTGATTGAGATGCTCTACTTTAGAAGCGGCATGTTCATTTTCTCTTTTGAGAATTTCTTTAGCATAAGCCAGAGCCAATGGTAAAACGCCGAAACCTTCTTCGCCAATAAATAACTGAGCATGCCCTACTCTTTCTTTATCTATTGCATCTTTAAGCGTTTCTATAACTTTTTTTTGTCCTACAATTTCTTCCCAATTCATAGTTTCAAAGATAAGAATTTGGCGGGAAGTGAAAAGACGGATGCTACAAGTTTTTTTGATTTTGAGTTAATTTTATAAAAATTTCTACTCTATTCGTCTTTAATACTGTGAAATTTAACGCTTATTAACTTTCACGTTTCAGTAATAATTAAGATATTTGCGCATTAATTAAAAAAGATAATGATAAAAAGAATTTTTCTTTTACCTTTCATTGCTGTTGGTTTAAGTGTAGAAGCGCAAAGTTTAGGTAATTCTCCTTATGCAGCATTTGGTATCGGCGAAGTAAAATATGATAACTCAGTAGAAACCAATTCAATGGGCGGCATAAACACTGCTTACATTTGGGATTTCAACAATAGTTTTAACTTTAAAAACCCTGCTGCAAACACCAATCTAGAGCTTACTTCTTTCAGGGTTCAAATGACCAATGAGAACCAATCTTTAAAATCTGATTTTAATGGATTAAGCGCTAATAAACATTCTAATTATCTTTCTAATATTTCTATTGCTTTCCCCATTTCTAAAAAATTGAAATTTGGATTAGGATATCAACCGTACAGTTCTAAAAGATATGATATTATCACTTCTAAAATTCTTGCAGACAGTACTGTAAAAGCAAATCGTTTTTATGGTGAAGGTACGCTAAGTACTATTCAAGCAGCTTTTGGTTATCAAGTAAACAAAGAATTTGCAGTAGGTTTAAGAAGTAATTTCTACTTCGGAAAATTATCAGATGTAGAAGAACTGGCTTATTCTAATGCTGAACTGATTAATGGTTTTGAAACTTCTAATAAAATCAAAACTTTCAACTTTACGCTAGGTTCTACCTATCAGAAAAAATTTAAAAACGATAAAAAACTTACCTTAGGAGCTACCTATACATTTGGAACCACTGGTAATGTAAAAACTCAGTTCTTAAACAGCACTTATTACTATTATCTAGACCAAAAATTAAACGTTACCGAAATAGAAAAGAAAACCAGCGAAGACAAAAATCTTATTCCTACAGAAGCTTCTTTAGGGATTGGTTATGGTCATGATGCAAAATGGTTTGCTTCTGCTCAAATCGATTATAAGAAAGGTTCTACTACCATGTTTTTAGGTCAGCCTTTTTCTTACCAAGATTCTTATAGAATTTCTGCAGGTGGTTGGTATTTACCAAATTATAATGACTTCAGAAGCTATCTTAACCGTGTAGTTTATAGATATGGTGCTTTCTATGAAAAAGGAAATCTAAACGTAAACGGAACCAATATTAACCAATACGGAATCACTGCTGGAGTTACTTTACCTTTCGAAAAATCAAATGCAGTAAGAATGAGCGGTATAGATTTAGGATTAGAATTTGGTAGAAGAGGAACTTTAGAAAACAATCTTATCCAACAGAATTTCTTCAACGTAAAAGTTGGAATTAATTTTGCTGATAAATGGTTCCAGAAAAGAGTTTACGAATAAACCGAACAATACACTTATTCATAAATTTTATAGTTAAATCTATAAAAATGCAAAAAAAATTCTCAAGAATATTATTTAAAAATATAGTCACCTTTTCAGGTTTGGCTATATTTTTTGCTTTGACTTCTTGCGAAGAAGATTTGGCTAAAGTAAACGATAAAAAAAGCACCAATTTCGCTTCTAGAATCATCTACAATGCAGACATTGTAAAAAAAGATTCTGGAATGGTAAAAGTGCGTTTTAAAGCACCATTGCTAGAAGAATATGAATTTGTAGACACTCCTTATGTAGTGGTAAGAAAGGGACTCTATCTGGAATTCTATGATTCAAAAAAACCCAAAACTCCAGGAAAACTTTGGGCAAAATATGCCAAAATGATTGACAAAAAACAATTCTACGAAGCCAGAGGAAATGTAAAAGTCATTAATAACGAAGGACAAACTTTTGCCATGCAGTCTATTTATTGGGACAAAGCAAAACAAAGAATGTACACTAAAGACACCGTTTTCATTACAGATAAAGACGGTTCAATTTTTGTAGCGGCAAATGGAATGAATGCAAAAGACGATTTTTCTGAATATACCTTCTACAACAATTCTGGAGACTTCAATGTGAAGAAAATGCCGAATTCTGGAAATTGAGATTGAGGTAAAGGTAGAGGTAGAGATAAAGTTTTAGGTTTATATTTTACTTTTTTTACTTTTGAAGAAATTTTCCTTAGAAATCTTTTGTATCTTTTGTGGTTTATTAATTCTAATTCATGAAAACATATTTCGCCATTGGTTTAATGTCTGGAACCAGCCTTGATGGTTTAGACATTTGCTATGCAAAATTCCAAAATATTACCAATTGGGAATTTGAAATTCTAAAAACCGAAACCATTCCTTACTATCCAGAATGGAAAAATCTGCTGCAAAATGCTATTCTACTTTCGGCTGAAGATTTATTGGCGTTAGACAAAGAATATGGCTTCTATCTCGGCGAAAAAACAAAAGAATTTATTTCCAAAAATAATATTACTGATTTAGATTTTATCGCTTCTCACGGTCATACTGTTTTTCATCAACCGCAACGAAAATTCACTTTACAAATCGGTGATGGAAGAGCCATAAAATTAATCACCAAAAAGCCCGTAATCTACGATTTTAGAAGTCAAGATGTTTTAATGGGCGGAAATGGCGCTCCATTAGTTCCCATCGGCGATGAACTTTTATTTTCGCAATATGATGCTTGTCTCAATTTGGGCGGATTTTCTAATATTTCTTTACAGAAAAACCATCAAAGAATTGCTTTTGATATTTCGCCAGTCAATGTAGTTTTGAATTATTTTGCTGAAAAATTAGGCAAAAACTATGATAAAAACGGTGATTTTGCCAGAAATGGCGCAATTAATTTCAAAATCTTAGAGCAATTGAATGCTTTAACCTTTTATCAAAAATCAGCTCCAAAATCACTCGGTGTGGAATTTGTAAACTCAGAGGTTTTTCCTTTGTTAAAAGACGAAACTCCTGAAAATATCATCGCTACTTTTACCGAACATATTGCCGAACAAATTGCCAAAGTTTTTAATGACAATCAGCTCAAAACTGTTTTAGTAACTGGTGGCGGAACTTTCAATACTTATTTATTAGAAAAAATACAAGAAAAATCTCATACAGAACTCATTGTTCCAGACGAAAACATAATCAACTTCAAAGAAGCTTTAATCTTTGCTTTTATGGGCGTTTTAAGAATCAGAAATGAGGTAAATGTACTTTGTTCAGCAACAGGAAGTTCAGAGAATCATTGCAGCGGAATATTGGTATAAAAAAAGGTTTCAGAAGAAATCTAAAACCTTTTAATTATCGTTTAAACGCTTTTATAATTGCTCTAACTTGTCTGTAAGTGCATTTAAGAAGTTTTGTAATGGTTTTTCTACCATCATTTTGATAAATGGATTAAAATTTCCATCGAATAATAACTGAACTTCTGTTTGGTTTTCGTTTACTGGAGAGATGTTTCCTGTAAGTGAAAAATCCAATGAAGAACTTGCAGACTTCAAAACTACTTTCTGACCTTCTACCAACTCAGCGATTTTAAGGGCAACTTCTGGCATTCCTTTTAAACCAAATTTAAAGCCATCTTCTCTGTGCTCAAAACTGGTTAAACTATCTGGCATTAAGTGTTTGTAATCTTCAGGATTTTTAAGCATTTGAAAAAGTTGCTCAGAAGATTTATTTACTATAACTTTTCTTCCTTCTAAATTCATTTTTTTAATATTTTTGTAAAAATTAATATAATTACAAATGTATAAAGTTTTTGTCAATGAAAAAAGATTAAGCATCAGTAAATCTCCAATTCCCATTGAGAAGAACTTGCCTTATGAAGAAACCACCACCTTGGAAATCGCCATAGATTTGCTCGAAAATACTTCTACCTCCGAAATTAATATTTACGGTGAGAATTTAGAGCAAATTTGGGAAGAATTGACGGGTATGTTACGAGTTGTGGAAGCAGCAGGTGGAATTGTTTTCAACCAAGAAAATAAAATCCTTTTCATTCACCGATTAGGAAGATGGGATTTACCGAAAGGTAAAATAGAGCCAGAAGAATCTCTAGAAAATGCTGCGCTAAGAGAATTAGAAGAAGAAACTGGACTTACAGAGCTTATTTTACAAGAATTTGTGAATACTACTTTCCATATTTACAAAGAAAAAAAACAAGGAAAAGAGGAAAGAATTCTAAAAGCCACGCATTGGTTTAAAATGACTTATGTAGGTCAAAAAGAACCGATTCCTCAAACCGAAGAAGGAATTACAAAAGTAGAATGGAAAACGCAAACCGAAATTAACGACGAAGTTTTACCCAATACTTTTAAAAACATCAAACTGATTTTGAGCGAGGTTTTTGCAATATAAAAAAGGTGGAAATTTAAATTTCCACCTTTTCTTTTCTATTTAATGAATTCCAAAGCTTTTTCGAGTGCGATTCCTCGTGAAGCTTTCAGCAATATGTTCTGCGAATGAACTTCATTTTCGTTTAAATAACTGATTAAATCTTGAGTGGTTAAAAAGGCCACTCCAGAAGTATTTACTTCTTTAAAATGTGGACCAACTGTAATGATTTCATCAAAATTAAGGGATTTTGCCAATTCTAAAATTTGAGAATGTTCTGTTACACTTTCTTCGCCCAATTCTAACATATCACCAATGATGATGGTTTTAGGTCCAATAAAATCATTGAAATTTTCCAGAGAAACTTTCATAGAACTAGGATTCGCGTTGTAAGTGTCTAAAACCAAGGTTTTGTCTCCTTTTTTCACGATTTGCGAACGCATGTTGGTTGGTGTGTATTCTTCAATGGCTTTTTTGATTAAATTAAAATCAATACCGAAATACAAACCTAAGCTGGTAGCCGCACAAAGATTGGTAAAATTGTAATCTCCTGTAAGTTTTGAAAGTGCTTCTACCTCATTATAAATAATTCCTACGCAATTATTCTCTGTAAATTTCTCGAAATAAAACTCAGAATCTCTTCTTCCGAAAGGAATCACCAAATCATATCCATCTGTTTTTTCAACTTGAATCGGATCGTTTTCATTCACTACCACAAATTGATTATTCGATTTAAGGTAATCATACAATTCAGATTTTCCTTTGATTACACCTTCTACTCCTCCGAAACCTTCTAAATGCGCCTTCCCGAAATTGGTTATATATCCAAAATTAGGTTGAGCAATGGTGCATAAAAATTCAATTTCTTTTTGGTGATTAGCACCCATTTCTACCACCGCCATTTCGTGCTCTGGTTTTATGGAAAGAATGGTTAAAGGAACACCAATATGATTATTGAGATTCCCAAAAGTATATTGAGTATTGTATTTCTGCGAAAGAACAGCATGAATGATTTCCTTGGTCGTAGTTTTCCCATTACTTCCTGTTAAAGCAATAATAGGAATTCTCAACTGTGCTCTGTGATGTTTTGCTAAATCTTGTAAAAATTCAAGAGTAGATTTTACATAAAATATATTTCTAGCGGTATTTTCAAAATTTTCATCTTCTACAATTACTGCAAGAGCGCCATTATCCATAGCTGTTTCAGCTAAAGTAGCCGCATTGAAATTATCACCAGAAAAAGCGAAAAATATATCGTTTTTTTCAACTTTTCTGCTGTCTATGGTTACTTTATTGGCTTGTAAATAAAGCGCATAAAAATCTGTAATATTCATGTGGTAAAAATAAAAAAATCCTTTCCAAAAAAGGAAAGGATTTTAAATTATTTAAAAGAAATTTTATCTCTTCGTTCTCTTATTGTTGGTATCTCTAGCATCTTGTGCTACACGGAAACCAATCCATCCGAAAGATTTAGATTCTTCTTTGAATCTTCTTTGTCCTGGGTCTAACCAATATGCAGTATCCATCCAAGAACCACCTTTTACAACTCTTACCGTATTAGAAACTTTAGTTGTTCTAGGCTTATTATCTTTTTGCAAGATTACTCTACCTTTATCATCTACAATGAATTGAGTTTTAGGAGAATTATACATATTGTATTCTGCCATAGAACTGTCTACTTCTTTTCCATAACCAGCTTCTAATGAAGACATGAAATCACCATCTCTATAATTTCTTTGATCTTCTACAGTTTTTCTCTCATAAGTTCCAGGTAAGCCTTTGTAGATTTCTCTACCATCCGCTAATCTTTCGAACTTCATATCTTTAGGATCAACTTTTTTATAAGTTCCATCAGCATTTTTCACGGTTTGCTGTGGCATATTTCCTCTGTAGTAATTGAAATCGCTCGCTTCTTCGTCTATAATTGGTCTGTAAACATCCGCAGTCCATTCTGCTACGTTACCGTACATTCCATAAATTCCTAAATCATTAGATGGATATTCTCTCACGTCTGCAGTTGTAGGAGAACCATCATTATTCCAACCACCAACGCCAGAATAGTCACCTCTACCTTGTTTAAAGTTTTCTAGGTACATTCCTCTGTTTTTACCTTTGGTTCCGCGAAGTTTTTCAATTTCAGGTTCTTTTCCTAGGTAGTTGTTGTATTCTCTATTTTTTTGTAAACCAAGCGCTGCATATTCCCATTCTACTTCTGTAGGAAGACGGAATTTAGTTACTAAACCTGCGGTTGCGTTTCTATTTGCTGCTTGAATTCTTGCGTTAGAAGTTTTGATACCAGATTTTTGTTGTTGTCTTTGTTTGTTCAAATAAGCATCTAATTCTGGATCATTAGCTTTATACTTGTCTAAGTTAAATGCATTCGGACCTTGATTATTACCATCATTAGCGTAATAACTTTTATCAATAAGTCCTTGATTCATTAACTCTCTTTCATTGGTTCTATCCGTTAACCAATCACAATATCTAGAAGCTTGCTGCCAAGAAACTCCTACTACAGGATAGTAATCATATTCAGGAGCACGGAAATAAGTTTCCGCGTAATCATTTCTTGATAATTTGTTATTCCAAACTAATGTGTCTGGTAAAGCACCTGTATAAATATTTTTAAAACTTTGATCAGATGGAGGAAATACAAACTTAAGCCAAGTTACATATTCTCTATATTCATAGTTAGTGATTTCTGTTTCACCGATGAAAAATGCACTTACCTGCATTCTTCTTGGGGTATTGTTCCAATCATGCATTACATCGTCTTTTACCAACCCCATGGTAAAAGTACCTCCGTCTACATAGACCATTCCTGGCCATCCTTTTGGTTTTTGTTTTTTACCAGTAAAGAACCAACCTTTCGTGTCATTAGGCTTCCAACCTGTTTTGCTGGTAAATTTTTTGGTTCCGCCTCCACTTTTTACGTTACCGCCTCCACCACAGCTGGTTAGAAGCAATGTTGCGCCTAGTGCAAGCAATGAAATAAACTTTAGTTTTTTCATAATTGTTTTAGATAATTTCGAGCTACAAAGAAAAATAATTTATTTTATTAATCAAACATCAAAAGTAAGATTTTTATGTTTTTTTTAACGTATTAAAATTTATTTTATTGTTTGATATGAAAATTTTGTTTTTTTCGTTTATTTTGTAGCGCAATTTTAGACTATGAAAAAAAATTTATTACTACTTCTTTTTGTACTTTTTACTAGCCATTTATTCGGTCAAAAAACTACGATAGAATGGGAAGGAAACAAAATAATGGATTATGGAACCTTCCAATACAATCTTCCATTTTTTAAAAACGAAAATTATTCTGTAATTAATGGAGTTCCTTATCTCACTTTTTCTAAAAAAGAAAAGGAATCTTCTCAATATGATATTAAAAATTTAGTTTGGGAAAAAATTCCAGCTAAAGAAGTATACGGTTTAATTGCTGATAATGTTTCCACTAAAGAAATTGCATACTCTAATAGTCAAAAACAAACCATCAACGGACAATTTCTCACCAATGTAGTGATTGCCACCATTAAAAAAGATAAAAATACTCTTTATAGATTAACCTCTTTTGAACTGGTAAAAAAAACGGTTAATAACCAAAGAACTTCTAGAACTTCTGATTTAATTGGCACTACCGAAAATCCTTTAAAATCTGGGAATTTCTATAAAATTAAAGTCGACAAGTCTGGAGTTTTCAAAATCACAACAAAATTCCTTAGAGATAATGGCATCAATCCATCGAGTATTAATCCTAAAAATTTCAGAATATATGGAAATGGTGGCTTAATATTGCCAGAATTCAATCAGGATTTCAGATA
Organism: Cloacibacterium normanense; assembly: GCF_003860565.1. Taxonomy (NCBI): domain Bacteria; kingdom Pseudomonadati; phylum Bacteroidota; class Flavobacteriia; order Flavobacteriales; family Weeksellaceae; genus Cloacibacterium; species Cloacibacterium normanense. Next base: position 561,591 of record NZ_CP034157.1, on the reverse strand, counting down.
TGCTGCTTTACAAGAAAACGCGATACAAGTTATCGGTGAAGAAGATGGAAAATGGGACGAAAATGACTATGCACTTTTCTACGCTCAAGGTCCAAATGGTTATAATCTTTACAATGTAAATAACGGAAGTGGATATAAACGTAACGAAACCAGACTCACTCACATTAGCGATAACAGTGTAAACATCTATGAAAATTTCTCTTATTACTTCATTAATTTTGACAAAGGAGAAGGGAAAAGAGTAACTCTTTCGGATATTGCGCCATCTTCCAAAGTTTACACGCGTTATGACGACTATCAATTTATCAATGAAGAAAAAACCAATTTCTTGAATATTGGTAGACTTTGGGTGGGAGATGCTTTTAATGCCAATAAATCGGTTTCTTTTACTACCAGAACCGCTATTAAACCTACTGATACTGTAAAAATAAAATCTTCGGTTTATGTGAAGAATGCTGCCAATGACAAAATTACTTACAGCATCAATGGACAAAACAGCAGCAGTTTTACAGTCAGTAATTCCCCAGAAATCAAAATCAAAGAAATTCCTTGGGAAACTTCTGCGTCAAATCTAAGCGGAACTACCCTGAAAATAGATTATACTTTAGAATCTTCTAATCCTTTGGTTGCTTATTATCTGGATTATGCCGAAGTTCAATACAAACAAGACCTTGTATACAATGATGCACAGATGAATTTCAGAGTTTTTGAAATTCCTACAGGTTCTGGAGAGACTTTCGGATTTACGGTAGAAAACGCCACAAACGTAGAGCAAATTTGGGATGTTTCAGACATTACAAACGCTAAAAAAATAGTCAATAAAGCTTCAGGAGCGCAATTTTCTTTCGGATATACTACAAATTCTCCATATTTTAACAATGAATTTGTAGCTTTTAAAAATTCTGCGTCTTTTGAGCCACTTTTTGTTGAAAAAGTAGACAATCAAGACTTATCTGGTTTGAGGAATGTAGACTACCTCATCGTTACCACTCGCGATTTCACTCCACAAGCCGAAAGAATTGCCAATTACTACAGAACTCAAAAAAATTATCATGTAGAAGTAGCTGATGTGAAGAAAATTTACAATGAATTTTCTTCTGGTGGACAAGACTTAACGGCGATTAGAGATTTTATTACCAAACTAAACACTCCAGCTGGAACACTAAAATATGTACTTATCTTAGGAGATACTACTTTTGATTATAGAAATATTACCACCAATAATAAAAACTATATCCCAAGTTATCAAAGTGATTATAGTGAAAACTACGAAGCTTCATTTGTAACCGATGACTATTTCGGGATGACTACTCCTCAAAACACCACTTATATTTATGCTATTTTACCAGATATTCCAGTAGGAAGACTTCCTGCAGAAAATATTGCTGAAGCAAAAAATTTAGTTGATAAAACGCTTTCTTATTACAATGCAGTTCCTGGACAATCTTCGCCTTTTGGAGATTGGAGACTAAAAATGAATTTCGTGGTAGATGATGACCAAGACAGTCGTGTAGACACCAGTACGAATCCTTATCTCAAAGGAACTTTCCATGATGTGATGAACACAGTTTTAGTCAATAATTTTGAAGGAAATACAGACAAACCAGAATATAATATCAAAAAATTATACTTAGATGCTTTTCCTGGTCAAAGTACAGCAGGTGGACAAAGATTTCCACAAGTAAACCAAGCCATTACGAATGCAATGAGCAACAGTTTATATGTGTATTATTTCGGACATGGAGGAATTAACGGTTGGGCGCAAGAAAGAGTTTTGACCACTCAAGAAATTGCAGCTTTTAATAATTACAATAACGCTTACAGCAGATTTCCTTTAGTCAGTACCATTACTTGTGAATTTACACTTTGGGATGACCATAATACTTCATCTGCAGGAGAACAATTGATGAAATTACCACAAGGTGGAGCCAATTCTATGATTACTTCTTCTAGAGCAATTGCTGTAGTTTATGGAAGATTATTTACAGAAACGTTCACCAGAAATCTCTTTAAACTATACAACAATGACTTTTTATCAGTAGGAGATGCTTTCATCGCAGCAAAAACTGAATACGGAACAGATTCAAACCACTTGAAAATAAATCTTCTTGGTGATCCCGCTCTTAAACTCAGCAGACCGAAAAATCTCATCAGCATAGACAATATAGATTCACCAGTTGTTGGTCAACTAAGAGCGTTAGATTTTGTGAAAATTACGGGGCATGTTAATAATCAATCAGGAGCGATTGACAATACTTTTAATGGTAAAGTAGTCATCAATATTTTTGATAAAAAATTAGCCAAGAAAACCCTCAACAATGATGGAAACTTAACTCCAGTTCTTAATTATTTCGAAGAAGGAAGCCCGATTGTGAAAGCTTCTGGAACGGTTACCAATGGAACTTTCACCGTAGAATTCTATATGCCAAAAGACATCAATTATACTGTGGGAGACGGTAGAATATTGGCTTATGCAGATAATAATGTTTTTGATGTTTTCAATAATAAAACACAAAAAGTTGGAGATATTAATCCAAACGGAATTAATGATAATGAAGTTCCAAAAGTTCAATTGTACTTAAACAATACCAATTTTGTAGATGGAGGAATTACCGACTCTAATCCTAATCTTTTGGCTTGTGTAACAGATAATACAGGAATTAACTCTACAGGTTCGGGAATTGGTCATGACATCACCGTAGTTCTTGACGGCGAAGTTATCAATACCACTGTTCTGAACGATTTTTATACTCCGGGAACAGGAAATGGCTGTATTAACGCTTCTTTCTTAGACTATCAGAAAGGCTCTGTACTCTATCCTTTCCAGAATTTAAAACCTGGAAATCACCAATTGACCTTTAAAGTTTGGGACATTAACAATAATTCGACTACTCAAACGTTAAACTTTGTAGTAAGAGACCCTGAAGCCGAAAATTTAGTTGTTAAAAAATTACTAAATTGGCCGAATCCTTTTACCAATAAAACGTATATACAGTTTGAACACAATTGTGATGATGTTTTAGATGTAAATGTTCAAGTCTATACCATCACAGGAAAATTAGTACGAACATTCAGCACCACAGTGACTTCTACTCCATTTTTAGAAGGATATAGAACACACAGAACTGCTATAGAATGGGACGGAAATGATGATTTTGGCGCTCCAGTTGGTAAAGGAACTTATATTTACAAAGTTTTAGTAAAGAGTCAAAATCAAGAAAAATGTAAAGGAACTGCCTCTTTAGTAGAAAAATTAGTGATTTTAAAATAGAAAAAACAAATATGAAATTAACAAAAAAACTCTTTTTAGGACTAAGTATTGGAATCGGAAGTTTGGCGATGGCACAAAATACTTATCCTGTGCTTACAGGAGCTCCTTTTTTAAGGATTTCTCCAGATGCTAGAGCTGGAGGTTTAGGAGACCAAGGTGTAGCAACAAGCGCAGATGCTTTTTCACAATTTTGGAACGCTTCTAAGTTTCCGTTTAGTAGAAATACCTCTTCTGCTGCCGTAAGTTATACTCCATGGATGGGAAAACTCACCAACGATGTATTTTTACTATATCTAGGTTATAATACTATGTTAGGAGAAGAAGACCGTTCATCTCTTTCTGCAAGTATTTATTATTTCAATATGGGCTCTGTAGACCTTACCAGATTAGTAGGAAGCGAAGTGGTAAATGAAGGAACCGCAAAACCTAATGAATTTGCAATAGATGTAGCCTATGCTTTAAAATTATCAGACACCTACTCTATGGCAGTAACAGGAAGATATATCCGTTCTGATTTATCTGGTGGAATTGGTTCTGAAAGCACACTTAAACCAGGAAATTCATTCGCAGTAGACGTTTCTGGATATTTACAAACTTTCAAACACACCAGTTTTGGTGATTATGAAGGAAGAGTAAGAGCTGGTTGGGCAATTCAAAATTTAGGTCCAAGATTAGATTACACTGGTGACGAAAATTCACGTTCATATTTACCCACCACTTTCAGATTAGGAGCTGGTTACGATTTATTTTTAGACGAAGTCAACAAAGTAGGTTTAACTCTAGAAGCTTCTAAATTACTCGTTCCTGGTCCAGACGAAACAGGTAACGTTCCAAATGTGGGTGTAATAGAAGGAATTGGTAAGTCTTTCAGCAATAAAGAAAGTATTATGTACAGTGGCTCTTTAGAATATTCTTATGACAATGCTTTTTCGGTGAGAACAGGTTATTTCAGAGAGAGTGAAATTCAAGGAGCAAGACAATACGCAACTGTAGGTGTAGGTCTTAATTACAACTCTTTTGGTCTAGATTTATCTTACCTCATCAATACTTCTAAAGTAAATACTGCTCTTGATAATACTTTAAGATTCGGACTTACTTGGAACATTGGCGAAGAATCTTACAACAACGAAGATTATTAAAATTAATTTTAAAATTTTCATCAAGTATAAAAGAAAAATTTCAACTAAATAAAGAAACTTCTTAAATATTTTAAAAAATCTCAATTTCTTATTGAGATTTTTTTATTTTTCTATAACTTTGATTATCACTAAATTTCAAAACATTATGGGAAAATTTGTAATAAAAACCACTGCAACTGGTTTTAAATTTGATCTAAAAGCTGGAAACGGACAAGTAATTTTATCCAGCGAAGTTTATACCACGAAAGCTGCTTGCGAAAACGGTGTAGAATCTGTGAAAAAGAACGCTTCTGATGATGCAAAATATGAACGAAAAGAAAGTAGTAATGGGAAGCCAATGTTCAACTTGAAAGCTGGAAACGGGCAAATCATTGGAACAAGTGAACTTTACGAATCTGAAGCAGCAAGAGATAACGGAATAGAATCTGTAAAGAAAAATGCACCAGATGCAGAAGTAGTAGAAGAATAAAATATTTTTTTCACCGCGCCGAATTTTCAATTCGGCGCGGTGTTTTTTTACAAAAATTCAGAGTTTAGTAATATTCCAGAATCTCAGACTTACGAGACAATTGCTATCTTTGCAAAATGAATTATGCTTCGGAACTTAAAAAATTTGTCACCAGTCAATATATTTACTCAGGAACCAGAATTGCTTTAGCCGTTGTAATCCCTAGTATTATTTTGGCGTATTTAGGTTTACTAAAAGAATTTTTCTTATTTCCACTCGGAACCCTTTTCCTAGCACTTACGGATTCTACAGGTCCTTTTCACCGAAGAAGGAACGCACTGATAGTTGCCTCTGGATTTTATTTCTTTGTCTCGCTCATTGCAGGATTGTTGAAAGATTTCCCACCGCTTATTTTTTTAGAAATTATCATTTTTGGGATGTTTTTCACCATGTTAGGCGTTTATGGACAACGTTTAGCAGCAGTTGGTTCCCTCACATTAGTCGTTTTAGCCATTTTTATAGATGGCGCTCCTGGTGCTCATTCTGCGTTTTATAATGCATTGGTTTTTACTTTAGGTGGAATTTGGTTCATCTTGGTTTTCATGCTGGTAACAGTTATCAAACCTTATAAACTGGCAGAACAAATGATTGGCGAAAATTACATAGAACTCGGTAATTATTTGAAATTAAAAGCTCATTTTTACCATTCTAAGCCAGATTTCGATGTTTTGTACAAGCAAATTTTTGCATTGCAAGTCAGAATCAAAGAACATCAAGAAGCGACAAGAGAAGTAGTTTTCAAAACCCGACAAATCGTAAGAGAATCTACTTCTACCAGTAGATTATTGATTCAACTTTTCCTCAATTCACTTGACCTTTACGAGATTTTACTCACTTCAACCAACGACTACCGAAAACTGCAAAATACCTTTGGAAATAAAAATATTTTAGAAAAAATCCACAATTACCTCAATTTATTATCGAATGAATTGGTTCACATCGGGATTTCTATTCAAGGTGGATTAAAAACCACTCCCATTACTGATATTTCGGCAGAACTTCATGCCTTACACGAAGAATATTACCAACTCAGAAATCAACACCTGAACGCTGAAACGCTAGAAGATTTCATGATTTTGAGACAAATCATGCACAGAATTTCTGCCATTTCAGAAGAAACTCAAAAAATATATCTTTTAAAATCTCAAGATATTAAATTGGCAAAAAGCCTTTCTACAGGCTTAGATTTAGAAAAATTTGTACAAAAAGATGAAAAACTTAACTCAAAAGTTTTCCTAGAAAATTTCTCTATCAAATCCAATCATTTCAGACACGCCGTAAGAATAACTACCGCATTATTAGTGGGTTACGCCATTTCAAAAATTGAAATTTTTCATATTCAAAAAACGTTCTGGATTCTCATCACCATTTTGGCGATTATGAGACCAGCTTATAGCATTACCAAACACCGAAATATCCTCAGATTATATGGAACAATTGGCGGTGCTGCTGCTGGATTGTTTGTGATTTATTTCATCACCAATCCTCTTACACAATTTGTGATTTTCTTAATCTGTTTGGTACTCACTTTCAGCTTGCTCAAAGATAAATATGCATGGTCTGTTTTCTTTATGACGATTTATATTTTCTTGATGTTCAACTTTCTAAAACCAGAAGATTTCTCAGAACTTTTTATGGAAAGATTGATTGACACAGCAATTGCTGGAGTCATTGTATTTCTGGTTTCTTACTTGGTTTTACCCGTTTGGGAACATCAGAAAAATAGAACTTTTATGCTGAATTACATCCTTGCCAATCATAAATATTTGAATAATATCATTGAGATTCTTCAGCAAAAACACATTCCTATTCAAGACTATAAAATCAGCCGGAAACACGCTGTGGTAAGTTTGGCCAATCTTTCTGATAATTTCCAGAAAATGCTTTCTGACCCAAAAGGTCAACAGAAAAATCTAGAAAACGTTCACCAATTCGTGACCACTTCTCACCTTTTTACCGCTTACAGCGCATCTCTTTCTCAGTACGCACAAAAAAATACAGTTTATCGTGAAATAGACTTCGAAAATTGGAAAAATAAGATTAATGCTGAACTTTCACGTACCATCGCTATTTTGCAAAAACAAGAAATTAAAAAAGATGATTTTGCAGAAAGCAAACTCACGCCAGAAGATTTGGTGAATGAACTTTTAGAAAAAAGAAAAGAAGAAATCACCGAAAATGAATTCTATGACAGACGAGATCCTAAAAATATTTCTCATCTTACTGAGCTCAAAAACATCAGAGAATTACTGGAACTGATTTATAATCAAGCTCGTGACCAAAGAAAAATTGCAGAAAAAGTGACTGATTAATTATCTAAATCTCGTTTTTCTTCTACGATGGCGAAATAAAAATCTTCTATCTTAAAAACTTTTGCAGTGAAATCATGACTGAAAAAATCATCAAAAACTCTGCATTTTATTTCAGAAAGGTTATTGACATCAAAAGGAAATACCTGATAATGAGATTTTAACGACCAATATTTAGACAAGTGAACTTTATAAAGACTTTCTTTGATGACCCAAATAATCGTCAATAAATCTACTTCATTTTCTCTGTCCTGCGTCCAAATATGTTCTGATTCGTGTAGAAATTTATCTTTGATTCTTAGAATTTTAGAACTTATTTTCTCTAAATCTATTCCTACTCTATTTTTAGAAACCGCTAGAGAAGCAAATGGAAAAGAATGCGTGATAGAAATATGTGCAGAATCTGGCCAGAGATAAGGTTCGCCGATGGTTTTATAGAGAATTTTGTGCTCTGGAAGTAGCATTTTGAGCATTTTTCTTACCATCAAATGTTCTAATAACTTTTTGGGATGATAATCTTTGGCTTTTTCCAGATTTTCGGGTTCTATGAGTTCTTCTACGTTAAATTCATCGTCATCACTATACTTCCAGTAAAGAATTACAGCATTTTCATCAGAATAATCATGATAGAAGGGCATATATTTATTTTACGGTAAAATTACTAAATAATTTCAATTCTATAATTTTTTAAAACATTTAATTTAAAAGTTTAAGAATGTTAATTTTTGTTAATCATGATTTAACTATTCAATATAATAGTAATTTTGTCCCTTGAAAAAATACTACGTGAAGACTTGGACTAAATTTTTTATTACCAATATTCTCCTGCTTTTATTAGTAGGAGGAAAACTTCATGTTTCTCCTAAAACTTTTTCTGCTGAGAAAATTTCTTCACACAAAAACATAGAAAAACATTCAGCAGACAATAATTTCATCAGCATTTCAGATGAATTACAAGATTTAGATAATGTAATTTTTGAACTAGATGAAGAAGAACTTTCACATACTGGAAGTTTCTCTGATTTTTCTCTAACGGATAATCTTTATCATCTTAATTTTAATATTCCCAATGATTTTATTTGGAAGAAAATAGAATTAAGAAACAAAATCTTACTCACTCTACAATCTAAAATTTACATTCTGGTTCGTAATCTGCGAATTTGATTCCTCCATTTTTCCTTTCTTAAAATTTCTCTTCTTTAAGAGAAAAATTCTTTACACACAAGTCATTAATCATTGACTATGTGCATTTTATCATTTTAAATTTCATAAAAATTTTCAAATCATATGATGATCAAAAAAATCACATCATTAGCAAGTCTAATGGTATTATTTCTGGCATTAAGCTGTTCAGAAAAAAAAGAAGAAAAAGTAGAAAATTCCATTTATCCAGCTACTATTCCTTTAAAAACAAATACAGATATTACTAAAGAATATGTAGCCAAAATTCAATCTGCTAAAAACATTGAAATTCGTGCTCAGGAAAAAGGATTTCTACAAAAAATATACGTAGACGAAGGTCAATATGTACATGCAGGACAACCCATGTTTCAAATTATGCCTCAAATTCTACAGGCAGAAGTGATGAAAGCAAAAGCCGAAGTAGACCAATCTATAATAGAACTAGAAAATGCAACTAAACTATCGGTAAATAATGTAGTTTCTAGAAACGAACAAAGAATGGCAAAAGCAAAACTAGATGCAGCAAGAGCAGAATTAAGACTGGCACAAACCAAATTATCTTTTACCACCATTAGAGCGCCATTTTCAGGGATTATCAATAGAATTCCTTTAAAATTAGGAAGTTTGGTAGATGAGGGAGATTTACTTACTTCATTATCAGACAATTCTGGCATTTACGCATACTTCAATCTCTCTGAACCAGAGTATCTTAACTATCAAATGCATGCTGCTGAAAGAGGTGACAAAGGAGTGAATCTGGTCATGGCAAACGGAGAACTTTTCCCAGAAAAGGGATTTATTCAAAACATAGAAGGTGAATTCGATAGTGAGACAGGAAATATAGCTTTCCGTGCTAAGTTCCCTAACCCTAATCAATTACTAAGAAACGGAGAAACAGGAAAAATAAAAATGTCATTGCCTCTGGAGAATATTCTAGAGATTCCACAAAAAGCAACTTACGAAATTCAAGACAAAACATATGTCTTTGTAGTAGACCAAAACGGAAAAATAAAGTCTAGAGAAATAACGATTGCTCATGAACTACCAGATATTTACGTGGTTTCAAACGGACTTCAAGAAAATGAAAAATTCTTGCTAGAAGGCGTACAAAAAGTAAAAGACAATCAACAAGTACAAATAAAATTTGTAAACCCACAAGAAGTTTTTAAATCTTTAAAAATAAAAGCGAATTAATTTCTTAAATCCTTTGAAAAATTATGTTTAATAAATATATAAGAAGACCCGTTCTCTCTATAGTCATTTCATTGATTGTAGTGTTTCTTGGTGCGCTTGCTCTCATAGAATTGCCAGTGACGCAGTTTCCATCTATTTCGCCACCCAAAGTAAATATTACGGTAGAATATCCTGGTTCTAATAATGAATTAATGGTAAAATCGGTAATCATTCCATTAGAACAATCTCTGAATGGAATTCCCGGTTTAAAATACATGACTTCTGATGCTGGAAATGACGGAGAAGGCTCTATACAATTGGTTTTTAACCTAGGAACAGACCCTAATATTGCTGCAGTAAATGTACAGAACAGAGTTTCGTCTGCAGTTAATAAACTTCCGCCAATCGTTGTAAGAGAAGGGGTGAAAATCACCAGAGAAGAACCCAACATGTTGATGTATGTAAACCTTTATAGTAATGACAAGAAAGCAGACCAAAAATTCTTGTTCAACTATGCTGACATCAATATTCTTCCAGAACTCAAAAGAATAGATGGTGTAGGTTTTGCAGATATTTTAGGAGACCGACAGTACGCCATGAGAATTTGGTTAAAGCCAGATAGAATGACTGCTTACAACATCTCTGCTGACGAAGTAATGGAAGCCTTAAACGAACAAAGTTTAGAAGCTTCTCCGGGAAGAACTGGCGAAAGTTCTGGTAAAGTCTCACAAAGTTTTGAATATGTCATCAAATATCCGGGTAGATTTACCAAAGAAGAAGAATACAAAAACATTATTATAAAAGCGAATTCTAATGGAGAATTTGTAAGGTTAAAAGACATAGCAGATGTAGAATTTGGAAGCATGATGTACGACATCTACTCTACCTTAAACGGGAAACCTTCTGCTGCAATTACCATTAAGCAATCTTATGGCTCTAATGCGAGTCAAGTAATTAAAGATGTAAAAGAACTTTTGGCCAAATTAGAAAAAAAAGATTTCCCAAAAGGGATGCATTATGAAATAAGTTATGATGTTTCAAGATTTTTAGATGCTTCTATGGAAAAAGTAATTCATACTCTTTTCGAGGCGTTTATTCTGGTATCAATTGTTGTATTTTTATTCTTAGGAGATTTACGCTCCACCATTATCCCTACACTTGCCGTGCCCGTTTCATTAATTGGAGCTTTCGCAGTAATGTCTGCATTTGGGATTACCTTAAATCTTATTTCATTATTTGCATTAGTTATGGCAATTGGGGTAGTAGTAGACGACGCCATAGTAGTAATAGAAGCAGTACATGCCAAGATGGAAGAAAAAAATCTCTCTCCTTTAAAAGCTACTGAAGAAGCCATGCACGAAATAAGCGGTGCAATCATTGCCATCACTTTGGTAATGGCATCTGTATTTATCCCTATTGCTTTTATGTCTGGCCCTGTAGGTGTTTTTTATAGACAATTTTCCATTACTATGGTTTCCGCCATTATTCTATCTGGGTTAGTTGCTCTTACTTTAACCCCTGCTCTATGTGCTTTAATTCTTAAAAATAATCACGGAAAAAAAAGAAAGAAAACACCTGTCAATAATTTTCTAGATCGATTTAATAACTTCTTCAACAGAGGTGCAAATAAATACGAAGGATTACTTCAAAAATTTGTGACTAAGAAAATGTTTACTCTTCCGATATTATTGATTTTTTGTTTGGGAACATTTTTCTTGAGTAACAAAGTTCCTTCTGGATTCATCCCTGGAGAAGACCAAGGAATGATTTACGCCATAGTACAAACTCCGCCAGGCTCTACCTTAGAGAGAACGCATAAAATTGCTTTAGACCTGCAGAAAAAAACGGAAAAGATAGAAGGTGTACAGTCGGTTTCTTCATTAGCCGGGTACGAAATCCTTACCGAAGGAACAGGTTCTAATACTGGGACTTGTTTAATTAATCTTAAAAACTGGAGTGATAGAAAACATTCTGCTACAGAAATCATAGAACAGTTAGAAGAGATTGCCAAAGAAATTCCAGGAGCTAATATTGAGTTTTTTCAGCCACCTTCTATCCCAGGTTATGGAGCAGCAGGAGGTTTTGAACTTCGTTTATTAGATAAAGCTGGCAGTGGTGATTATCATAAAATGGAAGAAGTGAGCAAACAATTCGTAGAAGATCTTAAAAAAAGACCAGAAGTTGGCAATGCCTTTTCTTTTTATTCCGCAAGTTTCCCTCAATACATGATGAGAGTAGATAATGATATGGCAGAACAAAAAGGAGTAAGTGTAGGAAAAGCCATGGATAATCTCTCTACACTTATTGGGTCTAATTACGAAACAGGTTTTATAAGATTTGACAGACCTTACAAGGTGATTGTTCAAGCTGGGCCACAATATCGTGCATTGCCGCAAGATTTACTCAAATTGTACACTAAAAATGACAAAGACCAAATGGTTCCTTATTCAGATTTTATGCACTTAGAAAAAGTATATGGAATGTCTGAAATTACTCGTCATAATCTTTACAATTCTTCTGAGGTAAGTGGTAATCCCGCTGAAGGATACAGTAGTGGTGAAGCGATTAATGCCATAAAAGAAGTGGCCGAAAAAACTTTACCTAGAGGTTTTGACATTGATTGGGCAGGTATTTCTAAAGATGAAGTAAGCCGAGGAAATGAAGCCGTTTATATTTTCTTAGTTTGTTTAGGATTTGTATACCTCATATTATCCGCACAATACGAAAGCTTTGTTTTACCATTACCAATTATTTTATCCTTACCAATTGGGATTTTCGGAGCGTTTTTGTGCTTAGAATTATTTGGTTTAGAAAATAATATTTATGCACAGATTGCCATGATTATGCTCATAGGTTTATTGGGGAAAAATGCAGTACTAATTGTAGAATTTGCTGTACAAAGAAGAGCTGCTGGAGAAGAAATTGCCAAAGCAGCCATACAAGCAGCTACTTTACGTTTTAGACCTATTTTGATGACTTCATTTGCATTTATTGCTGGGCTTATTCCACTAGCCATAGCAACTGGACCAGGAGCTATAGGAAATAGAACCATAGGAACAGCCGCTGCTGGAGGAATGCTAATAGGAACCGTTTTTGGACTTATCATTATTCCAGGTTTATATTACCTTTTCGGAGTGATTTCAGATAAACTTAGAATGGCAGAACACGAAGACGAAAAACCTTTAACCGAAGAAATTGACAATAATGAACCGATTTTATAAAAACATAAGCCTTTCTTTTTTCACCATATTATTAATAGGTTGTAAAGCACCTATGCCTACCGTGATTAAAGATGAAACGAAAGAAAATCTCCCTAAAAATTTCGCTCAATCTAGTAATGATGAAACGAAAAACATAGGAAATACTCCTTGGAAAGAATTTTTCACCGACGTAAATCTTCAAAAATTGATAGAAACAGCTCTTGTTAATAACCAAGAACTGATGAAAACATATCAAGAAATAGAAATGGCCAAAAGCAATGTTCTTTATCAAAAAGGGAAACTCTCTCCTTTTGTAAATGCAGGTGGCTCTATTGGCGTAAAAAAAGCAGGAAGATATACCAGTGAAGGCGCTGGTGACGCAAGCACCAATATGGAAGGAGACCACCCTATTCCAGACCCATTATTTAATTATGAAGGCGGATTAAATGCAAGTTGGGAAATAGACATCTGGAAAAAATTGAGAGACGAAAAAGATGCTGCTGTAGCTCATTATCTGTCTACTGTAGAAGGGAAAAATTTCATTCTCTCCAATTTAATTGCAGAAATTGCAAACAATTACTATGAACTTATTGCTCTTGACCGCCAGTTAGATATTATTCATCAATATATTCAAATTAATGAAAAGGCACTAGAAATAGCAAAAATTCAAAAAGAAGCAGCGGCAACTACCGAACTAGCGGTCAAAAAATTTGAGGCAGAATTAGCAAAATCAAAAGCCGAAGAATATGTCATCAAACAAGACATTACCGAAAAAGAAAACATAATTAATGCTTTAACGGGAAGATTTCCGCAAAATATTGAACGTTCTACCGAAAATATGATGCCACCACTTCCTGAACAAATTTTTACAGGGATTCCTTCTCAATTGCTAGAAAATCGACCAGACATTAGACAAGCAGAATATGAACTTACCGCTTCAAAATTAGATGTAGAAGTGGCTCGTAAAGAGTTCTACCCTTCTTTGGGAATATCAGCTTCGCTAGGTTTGGAAGCTTTTAAACCAAATTATTTGGTAAAATTTCCAGAATCAGTAGCCTATCACCTTGCTGGTGAATTAGCAGGACCAATGATTAATAAATCTGCAATTAAAGCCAATTTTCAGTATGCCAATGCTAAACAACTAGAAGCATTGTATGAATATGATAAAACCATACTGAACGCTTACCTAGAGGTTTCTACCAAAATGTCAAAAATCAAAAACCTTAATCAATACTATGAATTAAAAAACCAAGAAAGTAAAGCATTAGAAAAATCTATAGACATTGCTCAACTTCTTTTCAAAAATTCTAGAGCAGACTATCTAGAAGTATTGATGAATAATAGAGATTTATTAGATGCTAAAATAGAACTTGTAGAAGCACAGAAAAACCAACTCACCTCTGTAGTCGAAATTTATAAAAGTTTAGGCGGAGGTTGGAAATAATATATTGTTTTTTCTATCAACCGAAACTCTGCTATGGATTTTTCTGTAGTGGAGTTTTTAATGGATGATTATGATAGATTTTAACTGTAATTATTTCAAATTTTTTAAAAAAATATATTGTATTTTTGCAAAAATTTTTTCAATTAATGGAAACTAAAACTCAATATTTACCTTACAAAGTTAAGGATATTTCCCTAGCAGAATGGGGACGCAAAGAAATTCAATTGGCTGAAGCAGAAATGCCAGGTTTAATGGCGTTAAGAGAAGAATATGGCCCTTCTCAACCATTAAAAGGCGCTAGAATTGCAGGTTGTCTTCACATGACTATTCAAACTGCTGTTCTCATCGAAACTTTGGTTCACCTTGGTGCAGAAGTAACTTGGTCTTCTTGTAATATTTTCTCTACTCAAGATCACGCTGCTGCTGCTATTGCTGCTGCTGGAATCCCAGTTTACGCATGGAAAGGAATGAATGCAGAAGAATTCGATTGGTGTATCGAACAAACCATTTTCTTTGGAGAAGACAGAAAACCATTAAACATGATTTTAGATGATGGTGGCGACTTAACCAATATGGTTTTTGACAAATTCCCAGAATTAACTGCTGGAATCAAAGGTCTTTCTGAAGAAACAACTACTGGTGTTCACAGACTATACGAAAGAATGGCAAACGGAACTCTAGTAATGCCTGCAATTAACGTAAACGATTCTGTTACTAAATCTAAATTCGACAACAAATACGGTTGTAGAGAATCTGCTGTAGATGCAATCAGAAGAGCTACAGACGTAATGCTAGCTGGTAAAAGAGTGGTAGTTTGTGGTTTCGGAGATGTAGGTAAAGGTACTGCTGCTTCATTTAGAGGAGCTGGTTCTATCGTTACGGTTACAGAAATTGACCCAATCTGTGCTTTACAAGCAGCTATGGAAGGTTACGAAGTGAAAAAATTAGACACTGTAATCGAAAATGCTGATATTGTAATCACTACTACTGGTAACTTTAATATCGTAAGAGCTGAACATTTCAAAAAAATGAAAGATAAGACCATCGTTTGCAATATTGGTCACTTTGATAACGAAATTGATATGGCTTGGTTAAACGATAACTATGGTAATACAAAAACTGAAGTAAAACCACAAGTAGATATTTACAATGTAGATGGTAAAGAAATCATCATTTTAGCAGAAGGAAGATTGGTAAACCTTGGTTGTGCAACTGGTCACCCAAGTTTTGTAATGTCTAACTCATTTACCAACCAAACTTTAGCTCAAATTGAACTTTGGACAAATTCTGAAGCTTACGAAAACAAAGTGTACATGTTACCAAAACATTTAGATGAAAAAGTAGCAGCACTTCACCTTAAAAAATTAGGCGTAGAGTTAGAAACACTTTCTCCAGAACAAGCTAAATATATTGGTGTAGAAGTAGAAGGTCCTTTCAAACCAGAATACTACAGATACTAAAAAGTTGGAAGTTAGAAATCGAAAGATGGAAGACTAAAAATTAATTTATACTACAACTCCTCAGAAATTCTGAGGAGTTTTTTTATGTATCTGCAAAATATTTTGAATTTTATTAAAATATTCTTTGTAATTTCAGACTATGAAAATCTTATCTTTTCTTTTTCTGATTTTTTCTTTATCCATCAATGCTCAGGATGGCTTTCAGATATTAGAGGATAATAAAAAGGTAAACATTCCTTTTCGGCAAATTAACAATTTAGTTTTTCTGGATTTAAAAGTCAATAATGTAGACCTTACTTTTTTGTTAGACACTGGCGTTTCCGAAACTTTACTTTTTAGCTTAGAAAATAAAGAAGTAGTTTTCGAAAATGTAGAAAAAATAAAATTTACAGGACTTGGCGGAAGCAGTTATATAGAAGGCATAAAATCTACGAAAAACAAAGTAGAAGTCAATAAAACTTTAATTGATTTCAGTCACGAAATTTACATCATCTTAGACGAAGACTTCAATTTTTCTTCTCACGTAGGAATTCCTGTAAATGGCATCATCGGTTATCATTTTTTTAAAAATAATCCTCTAAAAATAGATTTCGAAAGGCATATTATTACGGTTTACAATAGAAAATATTATTCTGAGAAAACTTTCAGAAAATTTGAGAAACTACCTATAAGTGTAGAATCCCAAAAACCGTATCACATTGCCGAAGTACAGCAAACCAAGGAGTTTTTTCCCGCAAAAATGCTCATTGACTTAGGAAATAGTGATGCAATGTGGCTTTTCCCTAATAGAATTCCTAATTTCAACTATAATAGACCTAATATAGATGATTTTCTCGGAAGAGGATTTAATGGAGACATCTATGGAAAACGCAGTAGAATCCACGCGCTGAAACTTGGAAATAATATTTTAAATGAACCTATCGTAGCAATGCCGAGCGAAGAATCGGTAAAATCTATGAATTTCGTAAAAGAAAGAATTGGTTCTATCGGCGCAGATGTTTTAAAAAGATTTACTATTGGTTTCGACTATAAGAATGGCTTATTTTTCATCAAAAAAAACAAATCCATCAAAGAACCATTCAGATTTAACATGAGTGGTTTAGATATCAAACATGATGGCATGAAATGGGAAAAAGATTTGGTAAAAGTTGAACTTCCAAAACTTCCAGAATCTACAAATAACGACAGAGGAACTACAATAAGAATTCAAGACGCGAGTGAATTTCAATACAAATTTGTGTTGAAACCAGAATATTCTGTGGCTGGAGTTAGAGAAAACTCACCGGGATTTTTAGCAGATATCAAAAAAGGAGACAAACTTATAGAAATCAATGGTAAAAAGACTTCTGACATGACTCTTCAACAAATCAATGAGGTTTTCATGTCTGAAGAAGAAAAAACAATTACCCTAAAACTTCTAAGAAATTCATTAACTTTAATCAAAGAATTTATTCTAAAAGACCCTATTCCTTATCAAGAAAATTAATGGATAAAAAAATCAATACCATCAGAACCAGACCTCGATTCAAATTAGAAACTGATTTGAGTAAAGAGGATTTTGAATTGAATTTAAAAACCGAACTTCAAAAAAATACTGAAATCCAAGGAAACACCAATAAAGAAGTGGCTTCTATTTGGGTAAAAACCGCTCATAATGAATTTTGGAAACCTTATCTTTCACTCAGAGCAGAAAACGAAGATGAAAAAACCATTATCAGAGGAACTTTTGGTCCAAGTGCAGCCGTTTGGACTTTTTTTATGTTCCTTTACTTCATTTTTTCTATTATTTTCATGTTTTTTATCACCATTTGGTTTGTAACGAAACAAATTAACAGCCAAGATTTTCCTTGGGCAATTTATCTTTCTATCTTTGCATTGGTTTTATTATTGCTTACTTTTTTGGCCACAAAAATCGGTCAGAAAAAAGCAAAAACCGAAATGGAACAACTCAAAAATTTTGCAGAAAAAACAATTGAAGATTTATAAAAAATTGGATTTATTAATCTGTAACAATAATATTAACTCCAAATTTTTTCAAAACACTTTCAAAACTTTCTTCAACTTTTTGATTGGTAATAAGACAATCTACATCTTTCAGACTGCAAATTCTACCTAAACCCTTTTTCCCAAATTTGGATTCATCCGAAAGCAAAAATGTTTTGGTAGTATTTTTAATCATTATTTGATTTAGATACGCTTCTTCAATATTAGAAGTAGAAACACCAAAATCTTCATCAATCCCGTCAACTCCTAAGAACAATTTATTTGCAGAAAATTGCAACATCATTTCTTGTGCATTTGGTCCTACTGTAGATTGCGAAGAATATCTTACACTTCCGCCCAATTGTATAATCGTAACATTATGAAACTCGCATAATCTTGCAGCAATTAACAAAGATGAAGTAATAACAGTGATATTTTTTTCTTTAGAAATATAGTTCACCATATTATAGATGGTAGTTCCAGAGCCTAAAATCACCACATCATTATCTTCTATAAACTCCACAGCTTTCTCAGCAATTCGGTTCTTTTCTTCAATCTTAATGTTTTGTTTTTGACTTACAGGCAAATCTACCACATAAGGATTATTGAGGCTAGCTCCACCGTGATGTCTATATATTAAATTTTTCTCTTCCAGATAATTAAAATCCTTTCGAATGGTAACTTCTGATACACCAAGTAGCTTAGATATTTCGGATACTGTAATATATTTCTCATGTTTTATTACAGCTAGAATTTCCTGATGTCTTTGTGTGATATTCATAGCTAAAATAATATTCATTCAAATATAGCAAACTTAACAAAGCAAAACAAATTAAATAGTTTCTCAATCGAAACATTACATATTATTATGACTTTTATCAACTTTCGTTTCATTTCAAAGATTAAAATAAAACAAATCAACCATTTAAAAGTATACAAGTCAAGCATTTAAATAAAATTTTTATAATTTTAACAAAAACAAACCAAAAGAATTTTCAAATAAAATCAAAATATAACGAAAATCATATTGTTTCGTATTATTTCTTTTTTATAGATTTGTAAAAGAAAATTTAATAAAATGTTACGAACAGAAATTTTAAAGAACTTCGAAGACCAAAACCAAACAACATGGGACTTCGTAATAATAGGAGGAGGAGCCACAGGCTTAGGAACAGCAATTGAAGCTGCAACAAGAGGATATAAAACTTTGCTTTTAGAACAAAGTGATTTTGCAAAATCTACATCTAGTAAAAGTACAAAACTTGTACACGGAGGTGTAAGATATTTAGCTCAAGGATATGTAGACCTAGTAAGAGAAGCATGTAAAGAAAGAGGATTATTACTTCAAAACGCACCGCATCTTACCAAAAATCTTTCTTTCGTAATCCCAATTTACACTTGGAGGGACAAACTATTATACACAGTTGGTTTAAAATTTTACGATCTTTTAGCTGGTAAACTCAGCTTAGGAAAATCTGTTCCGATTAGCAAATCAGAAACGATAAAAAGATTACCAACCATCAAAAAAGAAGGATTAAAAGGAGGAATTCTTTATCACGACGGACAATTCGACGATTCTAGACTTGCCCTAAACATGGCTCAAACCGCTATTGAAAACGGTGCTACAGTTTTAAATTATGCTAAAGTTATTAAACTTAAAAAAGACGCCAACGGAAAATTGAACGGAGTAATCTTTCAAGACACCGAAACCGGTAAAGAATTTGAAACGAAAACGAAAGTAATCGTAAATGCAACTGGAGTTTTTGCAGACGATATTAATAAAATGGATCACGGAACTGACGACAAAACCATTAGCCCAAGTCAAGGTGTGCATATTATGATTGATAAAAAATTCTGTCCAACAGATTCTGCAATCATGATTCCAAAAACATCAGACGGAAGAGTTCTTTTTGCAGTTCCTTGGCACAATAAAATTATTTTAGGAACTACAGACACTCCTGTAAAACAAGAATCTCTAGAGCCAAAACCAACAGAGCAAGAGATTAATTTCATTTTAGAAACAGCAAGAGGATATATGAATCCTGCACCAACAAGAAAAGACATTTTGAGCGTTTTCGCAGGTTTAAGACCTTTAGCGGCAACCAAAGAAGGCGCTAAAACCAAAGAAGTATCTAGAAGCCACAAAATAATCACTTCAAAATCTGGATTGGTAAGTATTATTGGTGGAAAATGGACAACTTACCGTAAAATGGGCGAAGATGTAGTAGAAAAAGCCGAAGAAATTATGAAAGTTCCTCATAAAAAAAGCAATACAGAACATCTTAAAATTCATGGATACAGAAAAGACATAGATTACAAAGATCCAATGTATTACTATGGTACAGACAAAGAAAAAATATTAGAATTATCAAAAGAAATTGAAAACGGAAATGAGATAATTAGCAAAGAACAAAACATTATTAAAGCGCAAATTGTTTGGGCTGTAAAAAAAGAAATGGCAATTAACATTGAAGATTTTTTATCTAGAAGAACAAGATTATTACTTCTAAACCAAAAAGAGGCTGTAAGGATTGCTCCAATTGTTGCCGAAGTAATGGCTAAAGAACTTGGAAAGGATGAAGTTTGGCAAAAAAACCAAATAGAAAGTTTCAAAAATATTGCAGAAATATACCATACACATATTTAGAAATATTGTAACACTTCTAAAATAAATAAACATCATGCAAGACAAATTAATCCTAGCTTTAGACCAAGGAACCACATCTTCTAGAGCTATCGTTTTCGACCACAGCGGTCAAATTGTAGAAGTATCTCAAAAACCTTTCGAACAAATCTTTCCTCAACCAGGATGGGTAGAACACGACCCTAACGAAATTTGGTCTTCTCAAATCTCCGTTGCCGCAGAAGTAATCGCCAAAACTGGTGTTTCTGGAAAAGAAATTGCAGCTATTGGAATTACCAACCAAAGAGAAACTACCGTAGTTTGGAACAGAGAAACCAGCGAACCTATATACAACGCAATCGTTTGGCAAGATAGACGTACTGCAAAATATTGCGACCAATTAAAAAGTGAAGGTAAAGCTCAATTAATTAAAGAAAAAACAGGTTTAATTTTAGATGCTTATTTTTCTGGCACAAAACTGAAATGGATTTTAGACAACGTAGAAGGAGCTAGAAAATTAGCTGAAGAAGGAAAACTTTGCTTCGGAACAATAGATACTTGGCTTGTCTGGAAACTTACCAGAGGAAAAATGTTTATTACAGACGTTTCTAACGCAAGTAGAACCATGCTTTTCAATATTCATAAAATGGAATGGGACGAAGAATTATTACAACTTTTAGACATCCCAAGAGCTATTTTACCAGAAGTAAAACAAAGTAGCGAAATCTACGGAGAAACCTCTACTACTCTATTTTCAACAAAAATTCCGATTTCTGGTATCGCAGGAGACCAACAAGCAGCATTATTTGGGCAAATGTGTACAAAACCAGGAATGGTAAAAAACACTTACGGAACAGGTTGTTTCTTATTAATGAACACAGGAAACAAAGCAGTTTACTCAGAAAACAATTTACTTACAACTGTAGCTTGGAAAATTAACGGAGAAACTACTTACGCATTAGAAGGAAGTGTTTTTGTAGGAGGAGCAGCAGTTCAATGGTTAAGAGACGGAGCAAGAGTAGTAAAAACAGCTCCAGGAGTTAACTCTTTAGCAGATACCGTAAAAGATAACGGAGGCGTATATTTTGTACCAGCTCTTACAGGACTTGGAGCTCCATATTGGGATCAATATGCCAGAGGTGCAATTTTCGGTATCACCAGAGGAACTACAGATGCACACATCGCAAGAGCAACATTAGAAGGTATTGCTTTCCAAGTATATGATGTAGTGAAAGCTATGGAAGCAGATGCAAAAGAAGAAAGTGTAGAATTAAGAGTTGATGGTGGCGCTTCTGCAAGTAATCTTTTAATGCAAATTCAATCAGATTTATTCGGATTTAAAATTATTAGACCTCAAACATTAGAAACTACAGCATTGGGAGCAGCTTATCTTGCTGGTTTAGCAGTAGGTTTCTGGAAAAACATAGAAGAAATTCAAAATCAATGGATTGTAGATAAAGAATTCTATCCAAAAAGAGATAAAGAACAAGTAGAAAAGGAATTGCACTATTGGCATAAAGCGGTGGAAAGAACAAGAAATTGGATTGAAGAATAACCAATAAAATAACTAATTTAATACCCTATATTTATGACACCATTTATAGCCGAAATCATCGGCACAGCAATTCTTATTCTTTTAGGAAACGGCGTTGTAGCAAACGTAGTACTTAAAGATACAAAAGGAAACAATTCTGGTTGGATTGTAATTACCACAGTTTGGGCATTTGCAGTTTTTGCAGGCGTTACCATCGCTGGCCCAATTAGCGGAGCACACCTTAATCCAGCAGTTACTATAGGCTTAGCAACAGCAGGTTTATTTCCTTGGGAAAGCGTTCCTACTTATTTAGCAGGTGAAATGATTGGAGCAATGATAGGCGCATTTTTGGTATGGCTTTTCTACAAAGACCATTTCAAAATTACAGAAGATGAAGGAGGAAAACTAGCTTGCTTCAGTACAGGCCCTGCCATCAGAAATACTTTTTCTAATTTTATTTCAGAACTTATAGGAACTTTTGTTTTAGTATTTACCGTATTTTATATTGCAGGTCCATCTTTTTCAACAGAAGTAACAGGAGACGCAAAAATAGGATTAGGTACTATAGGAGCATTACCAGTTTCTATTATCGTTTGGGTAATTGGTTTAGCATTAGGTGGGACTACTGGATATGCAATAAACCCTGCAAGAGATTTAGGCCCTAGAATTATGCATTCTATTCTTCCTGTAAAAGGCAGCAGCGATTGGGGATATGCATGGATTCCTGTTATTGCACCATTAACAGGCGCAGTATTAGCAGCACTACTTTACCTTGCATTGCAATAGTTTTTATTCAACTTTATTAAATCAAAAAAAGAATGAAAAAATTTATAAAAATTGGATTACTCATACTTCCATTTATATCTTACGCTCAGACAGACAGCTTAAAACAAAGCCCTTTAGAATTTACGGCTGGCATACAAACCAATCACCTTTGGAGAGGCTTAATCATCTCAGACAAACCAATGGTTTCTGCAATGGCAAGTTTATCTCTTAACAAAGAAAAATCTTTGAAACTTGGCGTATGGGGCGGAACTTCTATCTCTAACGAAGCAGATGGAACCCACTATAAAGAGATTAACTATTTCTTAAAATATGAAAAGAATAATTTATCTATCGGCGTTTGGGATTTATACAACTCTAGAAGAGAAGCTTATCTAGGTGCAAACGATATTTATGGATACGCAAAAAGCAGAACCAAACACATTATAGACCTTAGAACATCTTATCAACTCCCCGAAAAATTTCCATTAAAAATTGAAGCAGACGTTTTATTATATGGTAGTGCAGATGCTCTTTACAATGACAATGGAGACTATGATAAAAATAAATACTCTACTTATGTAGAACTTTCTTATCCATTCATTAAAAATTCAACTGTTAATTTAAATGGTTTCGTTGGAAGCGCATTTGTCTTCAACGGAAAAGAAGGAAACTACTCTCTATACGGAAACGGAGAAAACAATTTCCAAGTAGTAAATGTAGGGGTTACCGCTAGCAAAAACATCACGGTATTTAATAAAAAACTACCTGTTTCTATGACTACTATGTGGAATCCTACAAGCAAATTTGCAAGAATTCAAATAGCTACTACTCTATTTTAGAGATATTTCAACATATCCATTATTCATTCTTCCTGATTTCTATTAAATCAGGAAGATTTTTTTTTACAAAGAATCTCTTTTGCTCTGCAAATATTCTTTTCTAATATCTTGTTGCTTCATAATTTCTTCTAAAAAAGG
Organism: Cloacibacterium normanense; assembly: GCF_003860565.1. Taxonomy (NCBI): domain Bacteria; kingdom Pseudomonadati; phylum Bacteroidota; class Flavobacteriia; order Flavobacteriales; family Weeksellaceae; genus Cloacibacterium; species Cloacibacterium normanense. Next base: position 538,023 of record NZ_CP034157.1, on the reverse strand, counting down.
TTTTATTTCATTATTAATCTGAGCTTCAGAATAATCATTTGCTTTTGAAGATTTCAATAATTCTTTCCAAGGTTTTGATTTAAAATCTGGTTCTCCAAAAATAATTACAGGGGTTCCTTTGGCTAAAATTTTGGTTCCTTTTTCATCTAAAATCCATTGTTCTCCCCAAGAATACATCCAAAGTGCATCTTCTTCTAACAATCTCATACAAGAATGAGACGCGTGATAACCTGGTAAATCGTATTGATGCCAACCAATCCCATGAAAATTAAAAACATTGAAATTCCATCTTAATTTCCATTCAGAATTTGAAGTACTAATTGCTATTTTTTTCTTCCAATTGGTAAATCCAAGTCCAGTTTTAGTTGGTGAAGATTTCTTCCCCATACTCGTTGGCCCCCATTTTATGAGATTTCCATTTTCATATAGCGCGTAAGCGTGAATTGGATAACTAAAAAGAGCCAATTTATTAATATTTTTTGCCTCAGAAACGTATTTAGGAAAAGGACTGTACACATTAAAATCTTTCACAATCTTATCTGGAACTACCAAAGTATCTGCTCTCCATCTGTTTTTAAAATCGAGCCTGTTAATTGCTAAAATAGCATGAATTTCTTCTTCAGAATACTTATTTTGAAACTCCGCAAGTGCCGAATCTTGATGATTGATAATTTCGGGATGATAAGAAATTGAAATTTCTTCTTTTTTCTTTTCTTCGAGAATTTTCAAAGAATCTGAAGATTTTTCTGGCTCAGCATTTACCTCATCAGCAGATTTTTTATCACACTGAATTAATAAAAATATAACGAAAAAAAAGAATGATAATCTAATAAAATACATCTATTGGGTTTTGAATCTATTACAATGATATGAAAAAATGAAGCCAAAATGAAAATTTCCTAAAAAATTTAAAACTCTAACCAATCATTTTCAATTCTTTTTATCTTTTGTGTGCCTTTATCAATTAAGACCCAAAACGTTCTAGAATCTACCACCAATTCTTCACCTCTATAAAACTCTACTTTTCTAGGCTGTCTTATTCCTTCTGGTTTTTCGGGATACGTTTTCAGTGTAAGTACTTCACCTTTAAAAACCTGCTTCTTATACTGGATATGATGGTCAGAAAGCACCCAAAAATCATCTGCAAAAGGAGTACTATTTTTTAAAATATCCCAATGTTCTTTTGCCATTTCTTCTACCCAATGCACATATTGAACATTATTCACATGATTATTTTGGTCTAAATGCTCGTCGCTTACTACAATTTCTTTGATGTGAACCAGTTTCATTTTAAAATTTTTATAAAATTATTAATTTTAGAAATGATAAAAAAGAAACGGAAATAAAATAAAAAAAGCTTTACAAAATTTGTAAAGCTTTATGCGATCCGGACGGGACTCGAACCCGCGACCTCCGCCGTGACAGGGCGGCATTCTAACCAACTGAACTACCGGATCAATTTTTTGAAAAGTAATTGATAAACTTTTTGCGATCCGGACGGGACTCGAACCCGCGACCTCCGCCGTGACAGGGCGGCATTCTAACCAACTGAACTACCGGATCTTTTAATTAAAGAACATTGCTCTTTTTTCGTGATGGCAAAATTACAACTTTTCTTGAATACTGCAAATATTTTTATAAAAAAAATGCTCTCCAAAACGGAAAGCATTCATTTTCAACTATATTATTTTTATAAGTATGCATTTAATTTCTCTGCAATAGCCGCTTTAGGAGCTACTCCTACGAATTTATCTACTACTTCTCCGTTCTTAAAAATCAAAACAGTAGGGATATTTCTGATTCCGTAATCCATAGATACTTGTTGATTATTATCTACATCTACTTTTCCTACTATCGCTTTTCCTTGGAAATCATCATGAAGTTCTTCAATGATTGGTCCAAGCATTCTACATGGTCCACACCAAGCTGCCCAAAAATCTACTAATACTGGTTTATCTGAATTTAATACCAATTCTTGAAAGTTGCTGTCTGTTAATTCTACTGCCATAATTCTTTAATATTTGTTTCTATTTATTTATTGATTTCAGGTTACAAATTTACAATATTCTTGCCAAATTTTTAAAAGTATTGTCTATGCGAACCATTATCTTTTTCTATAATCGCAAGATTTCTACCAATGCATTAACTAAAGCATCTATTTCTTCTTTTATGGTTTTATGAGAAAAAGATATTCTAAGCGGAGTTGTGTTTTGCTGGGTTTCTTCGCTTAAAATTTTAGAAAGTACAGATGATGGTTTTGCTGCTCCAGAACTACATGCACTTCCTTGTGAAACTGCAATTCCTTTCATATCTAACTGCAGACCAATCAAAGGATTTTGTGAAGGCAAAGACACACTTAATACCGTATAAAGACTCTTATCACTTTCTGCACTTCTTCCATTAAAAAGAATTCCCGGAATTTTTTCTGAAAGTCTTTGGATGGCGTAATCCTTGATTTCTTGAATATGAGAAGAGAATTTCTCTAAATTGTCAGTCGCAATTTCAAATGCTTTTCCTAATCCTGCAATCCCTACCACGTTTTCTGTTCCAGCTCTTAAATTTCTCTCTTGAGTTCCTCCATGAATTTGAGCTTTTAAGTGCGTAGATTTTCTGATGAAAGCAAAACCTGCACCTTTTGGCCCGTGAAATTTGTGAGCACTACAACTGGCAAAATCTACCAAAGTTTTAGAAAAATCCAAAGGTAAATGCGCCATCGTTTGTACCGTATCAGAATGGAAATACGCTCCGTTTTCTTTGCAAATATCCGCAACTCTATCAAGGTCTAAAAGATTGCCAATTTCATTATTGGCATGCATTAAACACACCAAAGTCTTTTTATCTGAAGACTTCAAAAGCTGCTGTAATTGCTCTATATCTACATCTCCTTTTTCATTGATATTGAGGTAAATTACTTCTACATTTTTAAAATTTTTGAGGTTTTCTACCGATTCTGCAACACATTTATGTTCTAATTCTGTAGTGATGATTCTTTCGATTTTTAAATCTTCTACCGCAGATTTCAGAATTAAATTATTAGCTTCCGTTCCGCAAGAAGTGTAGATAATTTCTGCGGGGGAAACATGGAGTTCATTGGCAATTTTTCTACGGGTTTCTTCTATAATTGTTTTGGCTTCTTGACCAAGGGTATGTGTAGAAGAAGGATTCCCGAAATTGTTTTTCATAACCACTACCATCGCATCTATCACTTCGTCTAAAAGTGGTGTAGTAGCAGCATTATCTAAATATATCTGTGTCATTTTTAGGAAATATTTGTGAGCATTAAGACAGAAAATCTTAATTTCTCAATTTTAGAATTTTATGCGACGAAATTAATGAAAAAATCTGTAATGAGATTCGTGCGCGAGAGAAAGCATAGGTAAATCTCCTGAAGTATCCCCAAAAGCGATGATTTTATCGTACTTTTTGCCTTCTATTTCTTTTTTAATTCGGTTTACTTTTTCTTTACCATTGTTATTTCTGGTTTTGAAATGCCCAGTGAAAATTCCGTTTTCGAAACGAGCTTCTGTAGCCAAAAGTTTCATTCCCATTTTCTCGGCAAAAGGTTTTACCCAAATATCAAGAGAAGCGGTTATTAAGTAACTTTCTGTGTTTTCTTTATCAATATTTTCGATAAATTCTAAAGCGTTTTCTCTGATGATTTTCGGATAAAATTTATTGAGAAACTCTTGAGAAACTCTATTGATTTTTTCTTCTCTTTCCCCTTTTAGAATAGAACTGATGAAACTTTTTTTCACTTTTTCTGCATTCGCCAAATGTAATTTCACCAAAACAAAAAGCGGAATGTGTTTCAGAAAATTCCAAAAATATTTTTTTTCATTATAAAAATGCAAGTACAAAAACATGGTGTCTTTGTAGGTAAGTGTTCCATCAAAATCAAATAGATATAGTTTTTTCATTGGTAAAACGACAAGATATGAATAGAAAATTACAGTTTCAATTTCTTAAAAATAAACTCAGGAATATGAATGATGATGAGCATAATTAATCTCCAAATAGGCAAAACATAAACGATATTTTTTTGCTTTTTATAGGCTTTATAAATGCATTCTGCAGCTTGTTTTGGTGTTGCGGTAAGTTTTGGATTCAGTGGTAAACCTTCGGTCATTTTGGTCTCCATAAAACCTGGTTTTACCGTCATCACATGAACTTTTTGAGGAAAAAGATAATTTCTCAATCCACTTAAATAAGCGGTAAAAGCTGCTTTTGCGCTTCCGTAGATGAAATTGCTTTGTCTTCCTCTATCTCCAGCTACAGAGGAAAGCGCGATAATGTTTCCGCTTCTTTTGCTTTCCATTTTTTTAGCAAAATAATTGATTACAGGAACCAATTTTGCATAATTAATGTCAATGATTTTCTCTGTGTTTTTATCATCATATAAACCATCTTCGGTTCCCAAACCTAAATAACCAGTGGCACAGAAAAGCAAATCTGAATCTATATTTTCAAAAACAGAATAATTGATTTCTTGAGTCAAATCCAATTCTATGATTTCTGATGGCTGTAGAAATTTCACATCGATATGTTGCGCAAAACGTTCTGTGGTTTCTCGGCTAGAAGTAACCAGATAAATTTTAGGAAATTTTTCACCAGCAGTTAATGCTTTTTCTACAAATGCTTGTGCAACTTCTGATGTGGAACCAAGAATAATCATATGTAATGAATTAGTTATGAATGATTTAGTTTTTTTTATTAAGAACCTCTTTTTATTCTTTTGCTTTGCAGCGAAACAAATTTAGAACTGTCTACATTTTTCAGATAATTGGTGAGTGAAGATTTACTCATGCTGTCTTTGGTCAAGTAAATTCTACCGCCAAAATCTTCTACAATTTTATCTAAATTATCTACCAATTGTCTTAATTCTCTGTTGATTTTAAAGTCTAAAGCGAGTGTATAGCCTTCAAAAGGGAAAGAATTATACGCTTCTGGATTTCCTTTGCCAAAAAGTTTAAGAACTGCTAAAAAAGAACCTTGTCCACTTCTACCAATGGTTTCTAGGATTTTTTTCATGCCTTCTTTTCCTTTTTCCTTTGGAATCACCATTTGATATTGAATAAAACCACCTTTTCCATAGATTTTATTCCAGTCATTAATCGCATCAAGAGGATAGAAAAAAGTTTCGTAGTCTATGAAATTTTTAACTACTTTCTGTCTTTGTTTATTGAAATACAAAAAGTTAAAAGCTCTTACGGAAAAACTATTCAACACAAAACTTGGAAAATAAAACGGAATGGCAGGACTTAATTTTTTCTTTAATCTCAATGGATTTTCTTGCCATTTTTGGGGCAATTCTGCTCTCAATGCAAACTCCCCTCTCATTAGAATACTTCTTCCGATGTTTTTACCTTTTTGCAAGCAATCTATCCAAGCTACGGTATAAGTCCAGTCTTCTGATTCTTCGAAAAGTTGTAAGATTTCGTCTAGATTTTCAGCTTTAATTGACTCTTGACGAATATAAGCCGATTCTATATTTTTAAGTTTAATTTTTGCAGAAAGAATAATTCCAGTAAGTCCCATTGCTCCGAAAGTAGCCCAAAATTTCTCTGCATTTTCTTCTCTAGAACACGTGATAATTTCGCCATCTTCTACCATCATTTTAAACTCAATCACACATTCGGAAAATGCTCCTTCTGCATGGTGATTTTTCCCATGAATATTTGATGCAATTGCTCCACCAAGCGTAATAAACTTAGTTCCCGGCGTGATGGCTAAAAAGTAACCTTGAGGAACCGTAATTTCTAAAATTTCAGAAAGCAAAACTCCAGATTCGCATTCTAAAATGCCATTTAAACGATCAAAACTGATGAATTTATTTAATTTTTTTGTAGAAAACATGGCTTCAGCCAAGGCTGAATCTCCATAGCATCTGCCATTTCCATACGCAATAACTTCGTTATTTTGTCTAAGATATTCTCTGATTTTACTGTAGTCTTCTTCGGCTTTGAACAGTTTGTTTACTATGGGATGATTGCCCCAAGTAGAAACATTTTTTACGAAATCTGGTTTCATTTTTTTAAATATATTAATAACAAAAATGCTATTAACCAAATGAGAATGGTTATTTGTATATATCTGTCTTTGTAGACAATTTTAGTAGGTGATTCTGTTTTATTATACACCAAAGTTTGCTGTAAATACCTTAAAAAAGCAAAAACTACAAACAAAACAGTATAAAAAACTCTTACCCCAAATTTTTCTTGAACTTCAGGAGTTAAGGTAAACATAAGATAACAAACAATTGCCAATGTTACCGAAATAGAAAGGGCAATATCTGCAAATTGTACGTTATAGCCATCAAGTGCTTTTCTAGTTTTCCCAGAAATTTCGGCGTTTATTAGCTCTCCTCTTCTTTTACCAATCGCTAAAACCAAAGCCAAAACAAAGGTTAATAAAATAGCCCATTGTGAAACGACAATTCCTGTAGCATAACCTCCCGCTAAAACTCTGAGCACAAATCCTAACGCAATAATGCAAACATCTATAATGGCGACATGTTTTAGCTTAAAAGTATAAGCAATATTCATGAAGAAATAAGAGGCAATGATGATAGAAAATTTGGTAAGATTTCTCTGGAAATAATCTCCACCAAAGAAAACCAATAAAACAACAGATAAAATAAGAAGTACAAAAATAATTTTAGCTGTGGTTTTAGAAATCGCTCCACTTGCTAATGGTCTTTTGCTTTTTTCTGGATGTTTTTTGTCTGATTCTATGTCTGTGTAATCGTTTAATATATAAATAGAACTAGCTGTAAATGAAAAAACTAAAAAAGCGAAAATACTTTTTAGCGTTAAATCTACATGTGTAACATTCCCCGAAAAGAAAAGTGGTGTAAAAACAAAAAGGTTTTTTACCCATTGTTCTACACGTAAAAGTTTTAAAAATTTTCTCATCAAAAGTTATTATACTATACAAATTTAAGAATAAAAAAATAAAAAATCGCCTTGCAAACAAGGCGATTTAAGTGGATTATGATTTATGTATGTTATTTGGCTTCTTGTTGAGCATCTTTAATCATTTCTTCATTTGCAGTAATGGCAAACTCTACTCTACGGTTTTTAGCTCTACCAGCATCTGTAGCGTTGTCTGCAACTGGCTCTTTTTCACCAACTCCCATTGCAAATAATCTAGATTTTGCAACCCCAAGAGAAACTAAATAATTCACTACTGCATTTGCTCTTCTTTCAGATAAACTTTGGTTATATTCATCTGTTCCTCTAGAATCCGTATGTCCGTAAATATTGATATTGGTATCAGGATTGTTTTTAAGGACTTCTGCTAATTTATTAAGGTTGGTTTTTGCAACTGAAGTAAGATTAGAAGAGTCAAAATCAAAGTTTACTGTATTTTCTGATAAGGTTACTTTAATTCCTTCATTAACTCTCACCACTTCTGCTCCTGGTAAAGCTTCTTTAATTTCTTTGGCTTGTTTATCCATTTTATTACCGATAACTCCACCAACTACTCCACCAACTACACCGCCTAATACGGCACCTTGAGGAGCGTTACCGCCTTTTCCTACATTATTCCCGATTACAGCGCCTAAAACAGCACCTGCAGCCGTACCAATTACGGCACCTTTTTGAGTATTATTTGCATTCTGAATGGCTTCACAGCTGGTTAACACCATTGCTGATGATAAAAATAATGCTGCTACGCTTGATTTATTGATTAGTTTCATAATTTTTTTAAATTTTAAAAAGTTATTTTTGTTCCATTCCTGTTCTTACAAAATTGTAATATACTTTAATTACATTTCCTTCAAAAGGAACGCTTTGAACCAAGGTAAAGTTGTCTGTGTCTTGTTTTTCGATTTGTAAAATATAACCAGCCGTTACATTTTTAGCTTTAGTATCAGCTACTAATTTCTTGAATTTAAATTCATTATCTCTGGTTACTTCAAATTTAATAGGTTGAGTTACTGTAGGACAGTTTCCACCACCTTTTATGGTATACGCTCCAGAATAATTATTCGGGATAAGTCTCCAATGACTTCCTACAAAACACTGAGCATTTGCTCCTTCGTCAAAAGGCTTTATTTGATATCCTTTATCATAATTTACACTGGTAATTTCCCAATCACCTTTCATTTTTAAAAATTCTGCTCTAGAAGTTTGAGCACTTTCTGCTTTTTTCACAGAAGAGCAAGAAACGGCAAATAATGAGCCGAAAGCTAGAGTCAATAGTACTTTTTTCATCTTTATCTTAAATTTGGTTGTTATTTATAAATGTAAAGTTATGAAGTTAATTGTAAAAACTGTGCCAATATGATAATCTTATAAACTTTTCTTAAAATTCAACAAATAAAAAAGGCTGTAAAAAACAGCCTTTCAATTGATTAGTATGATTAATTATTTTTTTCTAACTACTTTTTTCTTTTTAAGCACCGCCTTTTTCACTGGTTTTGCAGGAGCCGCTTTGTAGAAATGTGTATAAGCGTATTGTGCCGCTTTGTATAAGTCTATCACTCCTCCAGATTCTGAAATTAAATCAAATCTATTGTTGGTATTGGTTGGCAACATTGCATTTACCTCAGACTTATTCACCGACTTTACTAGAGATTCTATTACTTGCTCTGGTTTTAAATTAGGCATATAAGCCAATAAAACTGCAGAAGCTCCCGCTACAACTGGAGAAGCCATAGAAGTCCCTTGTAAATATTCATATTTACCATCTGGAACGGTAGAATAAATTTTATCACCAGGCGCAAAAACATTCACCATTTTTTGATTAAAATTAGAGAATCCCGCTCTTAAAAATTCATTATTATTGGTACTTGCACCTACTACAATCATGTTGTTAATGAAAGGTTTCTCGTCTTTAGTAGATTTAAAATTAGTAGGGAAATATGGATTTTCTTGAATATCTTCGTTTTCGTTTCCAGCAGCTTTTACCAATAGAACGCCTTTATCTTTAGCATATTGGAATGCTTCCCACACCAATTCTTTTTCAGGAGAAACAGGCTTTCCAAAACTCATATTAATGACTTTAGCACCATTATCTACCGCATAACGAATAGAATTTGCGATGTCTTTATCACGTTCATCACCGTTTGGAACCGCTCTTACCGTCATAATTTTTGCCACTTTATAGGCAACTCCGTATTGCACTTCATTTCCTTGAGGATAACCTGCAATAATTCCTGCAACGTGAGTTCCGTGTTGTGCATCTGGACCTTCGTAATGGTTATTTCCGTAGAATTTCTCTTTTTTGTCTTGATAATTATCTCCTACAATTGCTCTAGGATCATAATCTAAGTTATACTGTTTTGTAGCTTGAGGTTCGAAATATTCTAGAGCACCTTTGATTTCTTTATTTAAAAATTCTTCTACTTCTGCTTGAGATTTCCCAACCATAGTAGGATCATTTACTACTTGACTTAAAATCGAAAGATTTCTAGCTTCTTCTTGTGTAGTTGGTTTAATAGAATCTAAATTTTCTTTAGTCAGTGTTTTTCCTTTTAAAGTAGCTGCTACACTAGGAATCACTTTTGCAAATTCTGAATAAAACTGAAACTGCTGTTTAGCTTCTACACTTTTTTTATTGTACATATCTTTTGCACGAAGATACATCTCAAATTCTGTAGGCATTTTTGCTTGATTGGCTTTATTCACTTCTGAACTCGCCCCTTCAAAAACGGGTTTGTATTGTTTTACAACTCTTGTTACTTCTAAATTGTCAATTTCTACATCTCCATTTTTACCCCCGATAAAGTTCCAGCCGTAAACATCATCTAAGTAACCGTTCCCATCATCATCTTTACCATTATTAGGAACTTCGTTTACGTTTTTCCACATATTTTTTATTAAACCAGGATGGTCTACTTCCACACCACTGTCTATTACACCTACCACTACTGTTTTAGGTTTTAGACCTTTTGATTCAAAAAATTTATATGCGTTTTGAGTATTGACTCCGTAAACATTTGTTGTAGAAAAATCTTTGTGATACCAAGTCATCAAATCTTTATCTTCAGTTTTGGTTTCTTGCGAAAACCCAAAATTAAATCCTGCTAAAAATGCAGCTGCAATGATTATTCTTTTCATTATGATATATTTTGTATGGATTGAGTTACTTTTTTAATATACGTAGCAGATTCTGGACCAATGTTACAAACCACGTCTAGTATTGATAAATCTTTGATAAATCCTAATTTATCGCTAAACGTTTGGTAATATTCTGGCAAATGATATTCTGACTCTTTTTTTGCTGAAAAACGCTCTCTTAAATCTACTGCATCTGGTGTTTTTTCGAATTCCGTGGTGAGTGAAAAGTCTTTTTCAACTTTTAAAATTTGAAGAATGATTTTCAAAGCATTGAGATTAAATTCAATAAGAGATGTAGGCTGTACCGAGAAAACCTGCTTCAACTTATCTTCATAATACTCGAAATAAGGCGAACTTTGGTAAGCAATTTTAATGGATTTCCAGTGGAGTTTTTGCCAATCTTCAGCATAAGAAAGCTCTAAATCTTTCATCGCACGTTTTCCGTTATGATGAATTGGCAAAATGAGCGCCAATTTACCATTGGCACCGTAAATATTGCATCTGCTTCTATAGGTTTGTTTAGGGAAATTCTCATGTTGCTCCAGAAGAATTTCGTTTTCTTCTTTTAAAAATTCTGCAAACCAAGAAACTGGCGGCAAATAAAATATAGGTAATACCGTTTTCATTTTCATTCTAAAATTGAGTGTCCAAAGTTAAAAAAATAAATGTGATTATATCAAAAAACCCTTTCTGCGTTTTGAACGCAAAAAGGGTATGTCAATTTTTCAAATTTCTATAAAATTCTACTCTTCTTCTTTATTTTTCCCTTTGAAAAGTTTTACAAAAAATTCCCAACCGAAGAATAAGATTAAAATTGCAGCTGCAACCCACCAATAAGAAGTTTTATCTTTTTCGCCAGTGTTTGTTGCTTTGAACATTCTTTCCCATCTTACTTTTTTAGGACCTTCGTCAAAAGTTCCTTGTAAACTAAGCCAAGTAAACATAGGGCTTCCTACAATATGCGTCTCTGGAACAAAACCAAAGAAACGAGCATCTAGAGAAGCATCTCTATTATCTCCCATCATAAAATAGTAGTCTTGTTTTACGGTATATTTATCAGTTTGAGCACCATTGATATAGAATTTACCCCCTTTGAATTCTAAAATATTTCCTTCAAATTCTGTGATCAGTTTTTTATATTCTGGTAAATTTTCTTGAGTAATGGTAATCACATCTCCTTTTTTAGGAATAGTGAGAGGTCCGTACCAATCTTGGTTCCAAGGTTTATTAATCGGAAAAATAGATTGAGAAACATCTACTTTTTTAGACATTAAAGCGTGACCTGTTCCATCATTTACATATTGACCGTTTTCGTCTAAAACTGGATAGTAAGAAATTGCTCCTTTTCCTTTTTCGCCTAAAACTTCTTCAGCCTTTACAAATTCAGGAATGGCTTTAATTTGAGCCAATAAATCTTTAGTCAACCCTTGAAATTGATAATAATGCAATCCGTCTTTGGTTTCACCTTCATCAGTAATCGGTAAATAGGCGAGATTTTTCCATAAATAATCGATATCTATTTCTGAACGTGTATAAATGGTGTAAGAACGCTGAACTTCAGCATCTGCCATTTGAACTTCTGGTTTGCCATTAATGTATAAATTCCCTGCTCTCATTACTACCACATCTCCACCTACCGCTACACAACGTTTTACATAAGGATCTTTTCTATCTATCGCTGTATGCACGGAATCTCCCGGATAATTGAAAACTACAATATCATTTTTCTTAGGTTTTTTGAATTCACCAATTCTAAAATAAGGCAATTTAATGGCATCTACATAAGATTTTGGGTCGTTTTTAGGATTTCCATCTTTCTGAGTATCCATAATAGTTCCTTGTAGAAATGGCAATGCAACCGGTCTTGTTGGCATTCTAAAACCATAGCTCCATTTGTTTACGAATAAGAAATCTCCTACCAATAAAGTTCTTTCCATAGAACCTGTAGGAATGGCAAATGGTTGGGTAACAAAAGCGTGAATAATCGTAGCAAAAACTACAGCAAAAGTGATAGAACCTAAGAAAGATTCCTTTTTAGCTTTTGGATCATCTACCGCAAATCTGTCTACTTTATTCAACTGAAAATAAGACGAATACGCCAAATAAATAAAAGGAAGCAACGCAGTAAGAATTTGTTCCAGCGCTGAAGTTCTTCCAAATTTTTTCATCAAAAACAAATGGAAAACAGTCATCATAATAGGTCCTACAATTGGCAAATAAGCCAAGATAACCCACCATTTTGGTTCTCCTACTTCTTTCTGAATGATGTAGTAATTATAAAAAGGAACAAAAGCTTCCCAGCCTTTGTAACCCATTTTTTGATATAATTTAAAAGACGAAAGTCCCAATAAAACTGATAAAATCAGTATAAAAATAGAATATTGTAAGATGTAATCCATTTTCTATGATTAATATGTGATGTGTAATTAGTAATGCAATTCGTGATTTGTTACATTAAAGTTCAGGGTTCAAGGTTTAACTCTGTAAATTAAACTCAGATTAAAGTCCTAAAACTTCTTTCATTCCAAAATTCCCAACTTTTCCCGGCAACCATTCTGCAGCAATTACTGCACCTAATGCAAATCCGTTTCTATTGAAAGCAGTATGTTTTATTTCTATTTCGTCTACTTCCGAACGATAGTAAACACTATGTGTTCCCGGAACTTCTCCTTCTCTAATTGCCTCAATTCCTAAAGATGTCCCTTCAGTTTCATCTAATTTCCATGAATTATAGTCTGAATGTTTGAAGATTCCTTCTGCAATAGAAATTGCAGTTCCACTTGGAGCATCTTTTTTATGAATATGATGAATTTCTTCGAGCTGACAGGTATAATCATCACTGAATTTCTGCATCAATTTTGCTAAATTTTCATTTAAAGCAAAGAAAAGATTCACACCTAAACTAAAATTAGAACCGTATAAAAATCCAGTCTCGTTTTCTAAGGCTATTTTTTCGATGGCAGGTTTTTGTTCTAGCCAACCTGTAGTTCCACAAACTACTGGAATTTTATTTTCTAAACAGGTCTTTATATTGCTAAAAGCTACTTCTGGCTGAGAAAATTCTATCACTACATCTGGATTGTTCAGATTTTCTTTGGTAGGCGTTTCATTTAATCTTGCTACAACTTCATGTCCTCTTTTTGTGGCAATTTCATCAATGATTTTGCCCATTTTTCCGTAACCTACTAATGCTATTTTCATTTTTTTAATTTTTAAAATCTAAAACTCAAAGACAATCCAGCTTTACCATTTGCTACGCCTAAATCATCGTAAATAATGGTAGGTTTAATGGCTAAATCTGGGTCTTTCTTTTGGTCGTATAAGTGTGCATCTACTACCGCATCTACAATATTTAAAATATATAAAACTCCGGTAATGGCGATGGCGTAATCTCTTTGTCTTTTGGCTCTGTCTTGTGTATTTCCTAGAACTGTAGCGTCTACATAAGGTAAATCATCAAACTCGTGAGGTTGACCATTTAACTCCGCTAAAAACGCTGTTCTATAACGGCGATATTGCTTATCATTATACACAATAATCCCTACTCCAGTTCCTACAGCTCCCCAAACAATTGGGATTTTCCAATATTTCTTGTTGTAATATTGACCAAGGCCCGGAAAAACAGCAGAATACAACCCTGCTTTTGTAGGATTGTATTTTTGAATGGTGCTCACGTTGGCTTTTTCTATTTCCTCAACTACCTGTTTTTCGGTCTTGATGGTGTCAAAAGGTTTAATTTCTTGAGAAAAAAACAACCCAAAGAACAACAATAATATGATGGAGTAAACTGCTCTCATTAATTAAAATGTGAAAGGATTTTGTTCAGTTCATCTTCGTTATTGAAATCAAGGATGATTTTCCCTTTTTTTCCTTTGCCTGAAGATTTTATTTCTACCCCAACTTCTAAAACATCAGCTAATGATTTTTCTACTTTTCTTAGATGATTCGGAAGTTCTTTTTCTGTTTTTTGGATAGATTTTTTAGGATTTTTAAATTCCGAAGCTGCTTTTTCAGCTTGTCTTACGTTTAATCCTTCTTTGATGATTCTTTTGAAAAGTTCTTGTTGAAGTTCGGCATCTTCTACACTGATGATTGCTCTACCATGACCTGCAGAAATCTCGCCGCTTCTAATCGCATTTTGAATCTCAGGACTTAACCTCAACAAACGAATAGAATTCGTAATCGTACTTCTTTCTTTTCCTACTCTAGAACTTAAATTTTCTTGAGTAAGACCTATTTCTTCTAATAATCTTTGATAAGTAAGTGCTACTTCTATTGCATCTAAATCTTCACGCTGGATATTTTCTACCAAAGCCATTTCTAGCAATTCTTGGTCATTTACCAATCTTATGTAAGCAGGAATAGAAGTAAGACCAGCAATTTTAGAAGCTCTGTAACGTCTTTCCCCAGAGATAATTTCAAATTTATCACCATCTTTTCTTAAAGTGATAGGTTGAATGACTCCAAGATTTTTTATCGATTGAGCCAATTCATTAAGGGCAGTTTCATCAAAATAAGTTCTTGGCTGAGTTGCATTAGGATAAATATCTTCTAATGCTACTTCTACCATGTTTCCTACTAATTTTTCGGCTCCTGTATCTGTTGCAGAATTAATGTTACTTTTGCTTTCGGCACTTAAAATAGCACCCAAACCACGTCCCATTGCTCTTTTTTTGTCTTTCATATTGTATGATAAGTCATTAGTCATGAGAACAAACAAAATTTCTTCTCAATTCTAAAAATGTTATGCTTTTTGTAATTTTTCGTTTTTCAGAAGTACCTCTTCTGCCAATTGAATATATTGAATTGCACCTTTGCTTTCGGCATCGTACATCAAGATGCTTTCTCCGAAACTTGGCGCTTCAGAAAGTCTTACATTTCTAGAAATTACCGTTTCGAAAACCATTTCTGGGAAATGCGTATTTACTTCTTCTACCACCTGATTAGAAAGTCTTAATCTAGAATCGTACATGGTAAGTAATAAACCTTCGATGTCTAAATCATAATTGTGAATTTTCTGAACATTTTTCACGGTGTTCAATAATTTGCCTAAACCTTCTAGTGCGAAATATTCACACTGAATTGGAATGATTACAGAATCTGCAGCAGTAAGTGCATTTACCGTAATAAGACCTAAACTTGGTGCACAATCGATGATGATGTAGTCATACTCAGATTTCACCTCTTCTAATGCTTTTTTAAGCATATATTCTCTCTTGTCACGGTCTACTAACTCAATTTCCGCTGCTACCAAATCAATATGAGAAGGTACAAGGTCTAAATTTGGAGATGAAGTTTTTTGGATACAATCTTTCACATCTGCACTGTGTTCCAATAAATTATAGGTAGAATAATTTACTTCTTCTATTCCTAAACCTGAGGTAGCATTAGCCTGTGGATCTGCATCAATTAATAAAACTTTTTTCTCTAAAACGCCAAGCGCAGCTGCTAAATTCACTGCAGTAGTGGTTTTACCTACGCCTCCTTTCTGATTGGCAACTCCAATAATTTTTCCCATAAAAATGAATTAGTTTCCAAAAATACAATAAATAGTCATTCGGTTGAATGTTAATAACTGTCAAAAATATTAAACTATTGTGAATTAAAGGGTTAAAGCACAAAAAAATTATCCACAATTTTTAGAAAATGTGGATAATTAAATGAATTGCTATAGATTAATACAATTTTGAAATTAAATATTCTAAATGATTATTCGAACTGCATAGAAATAGGGAATCTAAAATAAGAACGAACATTTTCGCCTTGAAATTTTGCAGGATTCCATTTTCCTTTAATTCCTTTTATCGTTTTTTCTGCTTCTTTATTAAAATCTGTATTCTCTCCAGAAACTTTAATATTAGAAATTGTTCCGTCTCTTTCTACCACAAAAGTTACCACTGCTTTTACCACTTCACCTGTTTCATTTTCAACGACACTAGAATCAAAATTTTGTAAAACTTTTGTTCTAAAAGCATTAACTCCACCGATGAAATCTGCTTCTACATCTACATTCTTTACAATTTCATTTGGATTAGGTTTTGCAGGCGTTTCTTTTACAATCTCTTTTCCGTTTTCTGTTCCAGTAGCTACATGTTGATTAGGGTTGGTAACGGCAACTCCTGGAGTTGTAGTCGTAGAAATTACGGCATCATCTACTTTTTGGTTAATGGTTTCCTCTTTTACAGCGTTTCTGGTTGGAGTAGGCGGAGTTAAACTCTGCGTTTTTACCTGAACAGGAGCTTTCGGAGGAATAACTCTAGGTATTGGTCTTTCTACTACATCTTCTGGTAAATTAAGATCTTTAATATTTATATCTACAAAAACTGGATTTTCAATTGCTTTTGGTTTTAAATTCGCAATAACTAAGAGCGTCATTGCTAAAAGACCAAATAATCCAACTCCTATAAATAAAGCCTTTTTTAGAAAGACATTAGCTTCGTTTCGTAGAGCATACGCTCCATATTCTTTGTTTCTCTTCTCGAAAACAACTTCGTTCAGCGCTTGATGCGGGTCATAAGTAAAGAAATTTTTGCTCATTGTGTGATTTTTTAGATTAAACAAATTTCAAACACGATTATTAATTTTTTATCTTTTTGCAAAAAGTAATTAGAGTAATTCAATTACCTTGCCAAAAAATTATTTAAAATTCAATGTTTTATTTGTTTTCAATGAAAATAACACAATTTTAAAACAAAAAATCACGCCAAAAGCGTGATTTTCAATATTTTATTTAAATTATGATTAGAATAATTCTTTTCTTATAATATTTTGACTTCTTTCTGGACCTACAGAAACCAAGTATACATTAATTCCTAGATATTCCTCTATAAAACCAATATATTTCTTAGCATTTTCTGGCAATTCATCAAAAGTTCTAGCCGTGGTAATATCTTCTGTCCAACCTGGCAAATCGGTATAAATTGCTTCGTAATCGTATAATTTTGTAGTAGAAGAAGTGAAATAATCAATAATTTTTCCGTCTTCAGTTTTATAATGCGTAGCGATTTTCAAAGTATCAATTCCTGTAAGAACATCTAGTTTAGTAATCACTAAATTATTGATACCATTAATCATACAAGCGTGTTTAAGCGCTACTAAGTCTAACCAACCCGTTCTTCTTGGTCTTCCTGTAGTTGCTCCGTATTCATGACCTACTTTTCTGATGTGCTCTCCTAAATCATTGTCTAATTCTGTAGGAAAAGGACCGTGACCAACTCTAGTAGTATACGCTTTGGAAACCCCAATTAAATTCTGCAAAGAAGTTGGCGGAACTCCTGCTCCTGTACAAACTCCACCTGTAGAAGGCGATGAAGAAGTTACGTAAGGATAAGTACCGAAATCTATATCAAGCATTAATGCTTGCGCTCCTTCGAAAAGGATATTTTTATTATCACGAATCGCTTCGTTCAATTCTAATTCTGTATCTACAATTCTATCTTGAAGTTGTTTTCCAATTTCTAAAAATTCATTGTAAATTTCGTCAAAACTCATGGCTGGTTTTCCAAAATATTTCTCGAAAAGATTGTTTTTAATTTTAAGATTTTTCTCAATTTTTTCTTTCAAGACTTCTGGATTCAAGAGGTCAATCATTCTGATTCCTACTCTTGCAATTTTGTCTTCATAACAAGGTCCGATTCCTTTCTTGGTCGTTCCAATCTGCGTTCCGCCCAATTCCTCTTCTCTGTAAGTATCGAGCATGATGTGATAAGGCATAATTACATGCGCTCTTCTACTGATAAAAACGTGGTCAGTTTTATAACCTTTAGCTTCTAGCTGTCCTATTTCTCGTAAAAAAGCTTTAGGATTTACCACTACTCCATTCGCAATAATACATTTTCCCTTGCATTGTAAAACTCCAGAAGGAAGCAAATGCAGTACAAACTTATCTTCGCCTACATAAACAGTGTGACCAGCATTGTCACCGCCTTGAAAACGAACTACATAATCTGATTTAGCTGAAAGAACATCGGTAATTTTTCCTTTACCTTCATCTCCAAATTGAAGACCAACAACAACGTAAGTTGACATAAATTTTTAGAATTTTTTATTAGATTTTTACAAAGGTAATTGTAAAAAACCGTATCGCCAAATTAAGTTTTCACGAATTTACAACATGAAAAATTTCATTCCTTTTGATAGCCGCTTTTCGTGAATATTCCTTAAATTTATGCCGCCATTTTTTTGAGTTAAAGAAATTTAGCCTTAAAATTGCTTTCATTTTAAATAATTAGATTCTTTATGAAAAAAATAGTTTTAGCTTCCGCATTCGCTTTTTTAGCAAGCTGCGCATCACAAAATACCACAACTCCATCATCATTTGATTGGAAAGGAGCCAATGTATATTTCGCAGTAACTGACAGGTTCAACAATGGAAATCCTGACAACGATGTTAATTTCAATAGAACCGAAAAAGCAGCCGTTTTAAGAGGTTTCGAAGGTGGCGACATAAGAGGTGTTATTCAAAAAATAGATGAAGGTTATTTCAATAAATTAGGAATTAACGCGATTTGGCTCACTCCAATTGTAGAACAAATTCACGGCGCAACTGATGAAGGAACAGGTCTTACTTATGCTTTTCATGGATATTGGACAAAAGATTGGACCGCTCTTGACCCAAACTTTGGAACTGAAGAAGATTTAAAAGAATTGGTAGAAAAAGCACACCAAAACGGAATAAAAATAGTATTAGACGCCGTGATTAATCACACTGGTCCTGTTACTTATGTAGACCCAGAATATCCTAATAAATGGGTAAGAACAGAACCACAATGTACTTACAATTCTTATGAAATGACTACCGCTTGTACTTTGGTTAAAAATTTACCAGATGTAATTACTGAAAGTGATGAAAATGTAGGACTTCCGCCAATGTTAGAACAAAAGTGGAGAAAAGAAGGCCGTTACGAAAAAGAAATGTCTGAACTGAATGTATTTTTCGTGAAAACTGGATTTCCGAGAGCGCCAAAATATTACATTATGAAATGGCTTGCTGATTATATCGTAAAATATGGAATTGATGGTTACAGAATAGACACCCTGAAACACACCAATGAAGACGTTTGGAAAGATTTCAAAAAAGTTTGCGACCTTGCTTTTGCTGAATATAAATTGAACAATCCTAAAAAAATTCTAGACAACTCACCATTCTTCACCATTGGAGAACTTTATGGTTACGGAATTTCTCAGAAAAGATTGTATGATTTTGGAGATAAAAAAGTCAATTATTATCAAAACGGATTGAATTCTTTAATTAATTTCGATTTCAAAGGAGATGCCAATAAATCTTATGAAGAAATATTCAGCAATTATGATCAAATTTTGCACGCAGACCTTTCTGGAAACACCGTAATGAACTATATTTCTTCTCACGATGACGGCGATCCTTTTGACAAAGAAAGAAAAAGAAATTACGAAGCGGGAACAAAACTTCTACTCGCTCCAGGAATTTCGCAAGTTTATTACGGCGACGAAACCGCTAGAAAATTAATCGTGGAAGGCGCAATTGGCGATGCCAACCTAAGAAGCAATATGAATTGGGACGAGGTAAAAAACAATCCTGAAACCCAAAAAGTATTAACACATTGGCAAAAACTAGGTCAGTTCCGTAGAAATCACGCAGCAGTAGGTGCTGGAAAACATCAGATGGTTTCTAATTCACCGTATTGGTTTACCAGAACTTACAAAGACGATAAAGTTTTAGTAGGTTTAGACTTAAATCCTGGCGTAAAAGAAGTTTCTGTAGCAGGAATTTTCGAGAACGGAACGAGATTAAGAGACGCTTATAGCGGAAAAACTGCAAAAGTTACTAACGGAAAAGTTTCTATAGATTCAGAATTTGGCATAGTTTTGTATGAAAAGTTATAATTAAAATTCTGTTTTAAAAAATATGAAAAAGTTTATCCTATTGTTTGCGCTTCTTATCTTTGCTTGGGGAGTCTCGCAACAAGTTCCAAAAGTTTTGAAAACCAAATTTTCTAAAGAAGCTTTGGCTCAAAAAGTAACCGATATTAATGGTAAAACCATCAGTATTTCTAAAATTTTAGACCAAAATAAAGGAAAAATTGTTGTAATCGATTTATGGGCAAGTTGGTGTAGAGATTGTCTAAAAGCAATGCCAAAAGCTAAGGAATTAGAAGATAAAAATCCGAATGTAAAGTTTATTTTCCTTTCTCTAGACCGAAACGAAGAAGCTTGGAAAAAGGGATTAGAAAAACATGAAATGACTCAAAAAGAAAATTATTGGTTTCATGTAGGTTGGAAAAATGATTTTAATAATTACATAGACCTCAACTGGATTCCGAGATACTTAATTGTCAATCAAAAATCTGGAATTGCTAAATATTATGCGATTTCTCCAGAAGATCCAGAAATTCAGAAAACAATAGATGAGTTATCAAAATAAAAAAAGTCAGAGCTTATAAACTCTGACTTTTTCTTTATATAAAAGGCGTTTGTAAAAAATCATTGAGCGGCTTCATGGCTTTGAAAATTTTAGCAAATTCCTTAACCGCATTTTCACTGAGCAATTGCTCATCAGAGACGGGATGCGTTACGATAAAATGCTTGAGTTTTAAATATTCAGCCATTTTATCATCTTTTTCAAAACCTTGAGGCACTTTTTTCAGTTTATCTTCTACACTTAATCCACGAAAATAATTTCTGAATTCATCTTGTTCTAAAATCGCTTTGAACTCGTCACCAAAAGCAGAAATTTCTTGTCTTATCGTCTTTAAAACTGATGGTTCTGGCATATAAACACCACCTGCCAAAAAAGATTTTCCGGGTTCTATATGCAAATAATATCCTGAAATTTTATTGCCTTTACCCATTCCTAAACCCGCTCCGAAATTGGTTTTATAAGGTGTTTTATCTTTAGAAAACCTAGTGTCTCTATAAATTCTAAAAACAGATTTTTTAGCCTCTAGTTTTCCCATTTCTTCATCAAAATCCGCCATTTCTTCTATTAATTTCTCCACAAAAGAAATCACATCTTGTTGCGCTTCTTGATAAAGCGTTTTATTATCATTAAACCATTCTCTATTGTTATTCTTTTCTAAATTTCTAAGAAATTGAAGGGTGGATGATTGCATACTGTAATTTATTTTTTCAAAATTAATGAATTTCTCAGAAACCTTTCGCTCCTACGGAGCTCAATTTAACAACAAATCATTTTTCTACAAACCTTTTGCTCTTAAAGAGCAAAAATTTTAATTTCTATCAACACTCTTCCTCTTCCATCATCCATCACCCAACATTCAAAGCACATTAAAAAATCCCCAATAAAACCCTATTTTTTTTATTAAAAATAAAATCACTATCTTTGCAACTTAATTATTATAGACGATCTTTAAATGAATTTATTTACGGAATCCAATTTAAGTCCTGATTTATTGAAGGCAATTGGCGAACTCGGCTACGAACAGCCGACAGAAATCCAGAAACAGACTATTCCTTTTATCCTTTCGGATACTCGCGATCTCATCGCACTTGCGGCAACAGGAACAGGCAAAACAGCAGCATTTTCGCTTCCGATTCTGGATATGATAGACGACGCAAGTCGTAAAATCCAGTTATTAGTGCTTTGCCCTACTCGTGAACTTTGCCTTCAGATTACCAAAGACATTAAAAACTATACAAAATACCTTCCTAACCTAAAAACTACCGCAGTTTATGGAGGAAGCAGTATTACAGACCAAATTCGTTCACTTCGTGAGAAACCACAGATTATTGTAGGAACTCCAGGACGTGTAATTGATTTAATTGGTAGAAAAGCTTTAGATTTTTCAGAAATCCATTGGCTCGTTTTAGACGAAGCTGATGAAATGCTTTCTATGGGTTTCAAAGATGATTTGGAAACTATTTTAAACGAAACTCCTTCTGAAAAACAAACGTTACTTTTCTCTGCTACGATGAGCAAAGAGGTAGAACGTATTACCAAAAATTATTTGACCAATCCACACAGAATTTCTGTAGGTTCTATTAATGAAGTTAAGAAAAACATTAAGCACGAATATTATGTGGTAGGCTACAGACAGAAAAAAGAAGCTCTAAAAAGATTATTGGATGCTAATCCTAATCAATATTCTATTATTTTCTGTAGAACAAGAATGGAAACTCAGGAAGTTGCAGATTTCTTGATGCAAAATGCTTATGCAGCAGATGCACTTCACGGTGATTTATCTCAAGCGCAGAGAGATACGGTAATGAAAAAATTCCGTTTGAAAAACATTGACATTTTGGTTGCAACAGACGTAGCAGCTAGAGGTTTAGATGTAAATTCTCTTACGCACGTTATTCACTACTCGCTTCCAGATGATCCAGAAGTTTTCGTACATAGAAGTGGTAGAACTGGTAGAGCTGGTAAAGATGGTATTTCTATGTCTTTAATTAAACCTGAAGAATCTAGAAAACTAAAACAAATTAAACTTTCTACAAAAATTGAAATTGTAGAGAAGAAAATTCCAACGGGTGAAGAGATCATCAAAGCTCAAGTAGAAGGTGTTTTTGAAAAGTTATTTACAGAACACGAAGAGCTTTTCACTTTTGACGACAGCCTTATCCCTGATTTATCTGCATTCTCTAAAGAAGAATTGGTTCACCAGTTGCTTCAACTTCAGCTAAGAGATTTAGCGCTTTTCTATAAAGACAAACAAGATTTGGCAGACCAAAAATTATCTAATGACAGAGATGACAGAGGCAGTAGAAGAGATCGTGACCGTGATAGAGGAAGAGGAAGAGACAGAGACAGAGGAGACAGAAGCGAAAGACGTTCGGACAGAGACGGAGGAAGAGAAAGAGGTGGAAAACCAAAACGCAGAAACGAAAACATGACCAGATTTTTCTTTAACCTTGGTAAAAGAGATAATCTAAAGAAAATGGACATGCTAGAAATCATCAATAAAGCTACGGCTAAATCTAAAAAACGTGCAGACATAGGTGATATAGAAATTCTAGAAAAATTCTCATTCTTCGAAGTTGAAAAATCTTTTAAAGACGAAGTTCTAAAAGGTTTACAAACACAGAAATTCAAAGGAAAAGATATGCGCGCCGAAGTGGCCAACTAATTTTTTCTTACATAACATAAAAACGTTACTTTTTCGGTAGCGTTTTTTTATTTTGTGTACATTTGTATAGAGATAAAACTTTTAAAGTTATGGTAAACATTTATTTTATATGTTAATTTAACATTACCGTAACATTAATTTTCTTTATTATGATTAGCTTCGCAACACTCAAAAAAAGCATTCTAATGATACGCAAATTTTGCATTATCTTCATTTTTACTTTTGCTATTTTCGCAAAATCTCAAACCAATAGTTCAGAACATCTTTCTGGTTTTGCAGTAGTTTCACTCAATTACAAACATAGTCCAAAATGGAATGCTTACTTAGAATTACAAGAACGTTCGATAGAAGATTTTAGCAAACCCGATTATTACGAAATCAAAGGAGGAATAGGTTATAATCTTGATAAAAGCAACCAATTTTTCGTAGGTTTAGGAAGATACGCAACCTACAAAGAAAGCAGAATTGCCAATGAAGAATTCAGAATTTGGTTACAGCACACTTATTCCATTAATTTAGATAAATTAAAGATTGACAATAGAATACGTCTCGAAAAACGTTTCTTTCATAACGCAATTACAGACGTAAACACCAATGACGAAAGATACAGATTCAGAACTGCATTAACACTGCCTCTTAACAGTGATAAAATGGCTCCAAAAACCATTTTTGCGAATGCTTTTGACGAGCTTTTCATTGGTCCAAATGGAGATTTATTTAAGAGAAATAGAATTTTCGGAGGTGTAGGATATGTATTTAATTCAAGCGTTTCTACCAATCTAGGCTATATGTGGCAAAGAGAACTTAGTCCTAACCTTAGAAGCTTACATTTCTTGTATTTAGCATTTAATTTCACCTTAGACAGAGCTAAACTCGGGCATCACGAACCTTACAACGTAGCAGATTAAGTTAATGTTAATAAAACTTAACAAAACTGTAACCTTCGCACCACATTTTTTTCAGAAATTTGCAACAAATTATAATTAAATATAAAACAATGGGAATTGGAAACATTTTCAGAGCATTTCAACCAAAAGACAAAATTTTCTTTGTATTGTTTGAACAAGTAGCAGATAAATTGATAGACATGTCAAAAGAATTTCACGAAGGAATTAAAGATTTTGACATCAATGATGATACTTTGTTAAAAAAAATGAGTGATTACGAACATCAAATGGATGATCTTACTCACGAAATTTTTGTGCAATTAGGTGAAAACTTCATCACTCCTTTTGACAGAGAAGATATTAATTATCTTGCAGCTGGTTTAGATGACATCGCAGATTATTTATTTGCTTCAGCTAAATACATCTATTTATACAAGAGCCCTGAAGTAAAACAATATTCAGAGCTTTCTTTATTGATTTACAAATCTTGTGTAGAAATTCAAAACGCAATTAAAAACTTAAAAGAGTTTGCAAATCCTAAAGAAGTTAAAGAATCTTGCATCAAAATAAATTCTTTCGAAAACATTGCAGATGATGTACTAAGTCAAGGAATTGTAGATGTTTTTGAAAGCAATGACCCTATCAAAATCATTAAAGTAAAATCAGTTTTAGAATATCTAGAAATCGTAACTGATAAAGCGGAAGACGTAGCCAATACCATTGAAAACATTGTTATTAAATACGCATAAATCTATTTTCATTAACCTTAAAAATTTATAGAGAATGGATTTTCCCTTACTATTAATCATCATTATTGCACTTGCATTAATTTTTGATTTTATCAACGGTTTCCACGATGCCGCGAATTCTATTGCAACCATAGTTTCTACTAAAGTATTATCGCCGTTTCAGGCAGTATTATGGGCTGCATTTTGGAATTTTGTTGCATTTTTCTTTGCAGCATACGTCATCGGAGAATTTAAAATCGGTAATACCATCGCCAAAACAGTAAATGAAAATTACATTACCTTAGAAGTAATTTTTTCAGGATTGATTGCGGCTATCGCTTGGAATTTATTAACCTGGTGGTTTGGTATTCCTTCATCATCATCACACACACTTATTGGTGGTTTCTTAGGTGCTGCTCTTATGCATGCTTTAGTTTTAGATTACAATGCAGTAGCTCTAGCTCATCCAGACTTTACCATCATTGAAAAATTAAAACTTGCTTTTTCGGAACTTTTTACACAGAATGTGGTTAAATATGAAAAGGTAATTCCTATCTTTTTATTCATCTTCTTAGCACCAATTATCGGGATGATTGTTTCGGTAATCATTACTTTAATCATTGTGTATTTTTCTAAGAAATCTAATCCTCACAAAGCTGATCAACAATTTAAAAAATGGCAGTTGTTTTCTTCTGCACTTTTCAGTTTAGGTCACGGATTAAATGACGCTCAAAAAGTAATGGGAATCATAGGTGCTGCAGTTATTTATTACCACGTAAATATGATTGGTGGTACAGATGTATATGCCACTATGGAAAGTGCTGATCGTTTTAATCACTTCACCACAGATTACATTTGGGTACCATTTGTATCTTTCTTGGCCATCGGTTTAGGAACAATGAGTGGTGGTTGGAAAATTGTAAAAACCATGGGTACTAGAATTACTAAAGTGACTCCATTAGAAGGTGTAAGTGCTGAAACAGCTGGTGCTATTACCTTATTCCTTACCGATCACCTTGGTATTCCTGTATCTACTACACACACCATTACAGGTTCTATTATTGGTGTAGGACTTACCAAAAGAGTTTCTGCAGTAAGATGGGGAGTTACCATCAGTTTACTTTGGGCATGGATAATTACTATTCCTATCAGTGCAGTTATTGCAGCATTATGCTATCTTGGTGTAATCGCTTTATAAAAAATAATATTTTTAAAATAATATTAAAACTACTTGTCTTTACAAGTAGTTTTTCTTTTTTTTAAACCTTAAGAATTGTATTTTTGTAAAAATTAACATGTATGGAATTCATAGACAGATATCAAGAAATAGTTGCCAAAGCAATTGAAAAACACTCCTTCAAAAATAAGCCAACCGAACTTTACGAACCCATGAATTACATCATTTCTCATGGCGGAAAAAGATTAAGACCTATCATGGTTCTTATGGCTAACGAACTTTTTGGTGGAAATATTGAAAAAGCCATCAAACCCGCTCTTGCCATAGAGTTTTTCCATAATTTTACACTCATTCATGATGATATTATGGATGAAGCACCACTGAGAAGAGGAAAACCTACCATTCATACTTTACACGGAATTAATATCGGCATCCTTTCTGGCGATGCATTACTGATAAAAGCTTACCAATTTTTTGAAGATTTAGAACCAGAACTTTTCAAAGAATGTATTAAAATTTTCTCTGAAACAGGTGCTGTTCTTTGTGAAGGTCAACAAATGGATGTGAACTTCGAAACGATGGAAAACGTAACCTATGATGATTACATAGAAATGATTACCAACAAAACAGGAGTTCTAAGTGCCGCTTCATTCCAAATTGGAGCACTCATTGCTGGTGCTAAAAAAGAAGACGCAGAACTTCTTTATAATTTCGGAAAACACATTGGTATTGCGTTCCAAATTATGGATGATTATTTAGATGTTTTCGGTAATGTAGAGCAATTCGGTAAAAAACACGCTGGTGATATTTATGAAAACAAAAAAACCGTGCTTTATCTTCTTGCGATGGAACATGCCAATGAAGCAGAGAAAAAAGAACTCGATTTTTGGTATTCTAAAAAAACTGAAAATGTAGACAAAATCTACAGCGTAGAGAAAATTTTCAGAAGAAATAAAGTAGACGAAAAAGTACTTAGACTGATTCAAAAACACAACGAAATAGGTCACGATTTCTTAAAAAAAATAGACGCACCAGAAGAAAAGAAAAAACCTTTCATGGAATTGGCTAATTATTTATTGAGAAGAAACTCTTAAAATGAAATTCAGAACAGAAGTCCATATTCCTATTTCTGAAAAGAAAATCCTTTTAACCGACAGCATTTTTTCTGTCGGTTCTTGCTTTGCTGCAGAAATGTCTCAACTGCTCAAAAACGGACAAATGCAAACGCTTTGCAATCCTTTTGGAACGATTTTCAACCCATTTTCGTTGAATATCGCCATCCAAAATCTACACGATTGCAAAAAGTACAAGGAAGAAGATTTAATCCTCTATAATCAAGAGTACATTTCGCTGAATCATCACACTTCTTTCAACAGTTTTTATGCACATAAAACCCTAGAAAGAATCAATCAAAACATAGAAACAGGAAATCAATTTCTACAAAAAACCAATTGGGTGATAATCACCTACGGAACTTCATTTATCTATGAATTTTTGCCTAAAAATCAATTGGTGGCGAACTGTCATAAAATTCCGCAAAAGTTCTTTCTAAAAAGACTTTTAACTGATGAAGAATTGAAAAATTCCATCACAGAAACCCTAGAAAATCTGAAAGATATTTGCGAAAATGACGTTCAGATTCTATTTACGGTTTCACCAGTTCGACATACCAAAGATGGAATCACCGAAAATCAATTAAGTAAATCTAAGCTGATTTGTGCGCTTCATGAAACACTTCCCCATTTCAAAAACTGTCATTATTTACCGATTTACGAAATCATGATGGACGATTTGCGTGATTACAGATTTTACAAAGAAGACTTAATTCATCCTAATCAACAAGCGATTCAGTACATTTGGGAAAAATTCGGGAATGCTTATTTTTCAGAAGAAGTAAAAGATTTCATAACTGAAAACTACAAAATAAAAGCAGCACTAGAACACCGCCCAAATGACGAAAAATCTCCAAAATATTTGGAATTTTTAGAAAAATTAAAAGAAAAAATAGCACTTCAACAACAGAAAGTGAAGCATAAGATATTTTAATTTATATCAATACTAACGGGCTTTAGCCAAAACCTAAAATATGAAAATCAGAAAAATCAATATTGACGATTTAGAAACGCTTAGAAATCTCAGCATTCAAACCTTCAAGGAAACCTTTGAAGAAGTGAATACAGAAGAAGACATGCAAAAATATTTGGATGAAAATCTGAGCATTAAAAAGCTAAAATCTGAGTTAGAAAAACCAAATTCTGAGTTTTATTTCGCTGAAAATAATGGTGAGATTTTGGGTTACTTAAAACTGAATTTCAAAGATGCTCAAACCGAAAAATTAGAAGAAAACCATTTCGAAATTGAAAGAATTTATGTTTTAAAAGCGTTTTTAGGTCAAAAAATCGGACAAATTCTCTATGACAAAGCCATAGAAATCGGAAGAGAAAAGAATTTAGAATATGTTTGGCTTGGTGTTTGGGAAGAAAACCACAGAGCTATAAAATTTTACAAAAAAAATGGTTTTGAAATCTTCGGAAAACATGACTTTGTTCTCGGAGAAGACGTACAAACAGACTTACTCATGAAAATGAAAATATAAATTCATGTTTGTCATTCTGAATAGAGCATAGCATAATCAAATAAAAAGTGAAACTTTAAATGAAGATTACGAACGAAGTTCAGAAGAATCTATTAACAAGAGATTCTTCACTCCATTTTATTTCGTTCAGAATGACAGAATACAAATAAATTTGTAAATAATGATTGACACACATACACACTTATATTCAGAAGAATTTGATGAAGACAGAACAGAAATGATAAAACGCGCCATTAATAAGGGCGTAACAGAGTTTTACCTTCCTGCCATCGATTCAGAATTTCATGAAAAAATGCTTCAATTAGAAGCAGAATTTCCCAATCAAATTTTCGCAATGATGGGGCTGCATCCTTGTTATGTAAAACCAGAAACTTGGGAAAAAGAATTAGAAATTGTAGAAAATTATTTGAATCAAAGAAGTTTCCCAGCCATTGGTGAAATCGGAATTGATTTATACTGGGACAAAACTACGCTTGACATTCAGATAAAAGCTTTTGAAAAACAGATAGATTGGGCAATTGAAAGAGATTTACCTATTGTCATTCATACCAGAGAAAGTTTTGATGAAACTTTCGAGGTTTTAGAACGTAAAAAACACCCGAAATTAAGAGGTATTTTCCATTGTTTTTCTGGAAATTTAGAACAAGCAAAACATGCAATAGATTTAAATTTCCT
The DNA here is from genome assembly GCF_003860565.1 of Cloacibacterium normanense. Taxonomy (NCBI): domain Bacteria; kingdom Pseudomonadati; phylum Bacteroidota; class Flavobacteriia; order Flavobacteriales; family Weeksellaceae; genus Cloacibacterium; species Cloacibacterium normanense. The sequence goes on along the minus strand of NZ_CP034157.1, from coordinate 508,832 downwards.
TCTCGGAATTGGTGGCGTTGTTACGTTTAAAAATGGTAAAATCGACCAATTTTTACATGAAATTCCTTTAGAAAAAATTGTTCTGGAAACAGATTCGCCTTATTTGGCACCAGTTCCGCACCGTGGCAAAAGAAATGAAAGTTCTTACCTGGATTTGGTCGTTGGAAAACTCGTCAATATTTACAATAAAGATTTTGCAGAAATTGATAGAATCACTACCGAAAACGCACATCGTATTTTCGGGAGATGATTTTGCCACAAATGCACAAATATTTTTTCTACTCTATAAAATTAAAACACCACGAATGCATAAAAGATTAGTGCATTCGTGGCATTTTTACTTTATTTCTTTCTATAGAAAACCTTCTTTTTCGGTTTTTTAAAGTTAATGTCTTCTTTTTTCTGAGGCTTAGGTTTAGGAACAAAAGGTTTGTTATTAGAATCTCTTTTTTGCTCAACTAATTTTTCAGGATGAAAAGGGTGATCTTTCACCACAGGAATTTTCTTACCAATGAGTTTTTCGGTGTTTCTTAAATTCACTAAATCCAGACCATCTACAAACGAAATAGAAGTACCTTCTGTTCCCGCTCTTCCCGTTCTACCAATTCGGTGAACATAAGTCTCAGAAACGTCTGAAAGCTCGAAATTAATCACATATTTTAAATCGTCAATGTCAATTCCTCTTGCAGCAATATCAGTCGCCACCAAAACTCTTGTTTTCTTGTTTTTAAAATTACTTAAAGCGTTTTGTCTGGCGTTTTGAGATTTATTTCCGTGAATGGCTTCAGCAGAAATATTGCTTTTATGGAGTTTTCTGGCGATTTTATCAGAACCGTGTTTTGTTCTGGCGAAAACCAATACTTGGTCTAACTTTTCGTCTTGAAGAATGTGTGTCAACAAATCTAATTTGTCGTCTTTTTCTACAAAATAAATCGATTGATTAATCGTGTCAGCAGTTGAAGAAACAGGCGCAACTTCTACTTTCACAGGATTATGAAGCATAGAATTCGCCAATTCCTGAATTTCTTTAGGAAAAGTCGCTGAGAAAAACAAAGTTTGTCTTTTCGGCGGAAGCAACTTCACTACTCTTTTCACATCGTGAACAAAACCCATATCGAGCATTCTATCTGCTTCATCCAAAACAAAAATTTCTAAATTTTTGAGCGAAATAATGCCTTGATTAATGAAATCAAGTAATCTTCCTGGAGTGGCTACCAAAATATCTACACCTTTTTTCAGCGCTTGTTCTTGAGCGCCTTGTTTTACGCCTCCAAAAATCACCAAAGTTTTTAGCGGCAAATGTCTTCCGTAAGCTTTGAAACTTTCTTCAATTTGAATCGCTAATTCTCTGGTTGGTGTAAGAATTAAAGCCTTAATTTGATGGTTTTTGGTGTTTTTATGATAAAGATTTTGCAAAATAGGAATGGCAAATGCTGCGGTTTTTCCGGTTCCTGTTTGAGCTGTTCCTAATAAGTCTTTGCCTTCTAATAAATGTGGAATCGCTTGTGATTGAATAGGTGTTGGTTTTTCATAACCTTCTTGGGTAAGCGCATCAAGGATAGGCTTAATCAATTGTAAATCTGTAAATAACAAATGTTTAAATTTTAAAAATGTGTGCGGGCGAAGTATTTTACTTCAACATTTTTTGCTCAAAAAATCTGTGAATATTTACAGATTTTTGAAAAAGTATCTTCTACTTTGGCTAAAGAATGCCGCGAATAATGGGACAAAGATAGTCTTTTAGAAATAAATGAAAAAAGCGCTCAAAAATGAACGCTTTCTTTATTTTTTATCCGTGTAATTTTTTCCAGATTACATCTTTCAGTTCTACCAAACCTTCTTGCGTAACTCCTGAAAAGAAAAGCGGTTTCAGTTTTTCTGGAAACTCTGCGGCGATTTCTTTTTTCAATTCATCATCTAGCAAATCAGATTTAGAAATAGAAACGATAATGTCTTTATCTATTAATTCTGGATTGTATTCTTCTAATTCGTTCAGTAGAATTTGATATTCTTTGTAATGATCTTCAGAATCTGCAGGAATCATAAAAAGCAAGATAGAGTTTCGCTCAATATGTCTTAAAAATCTATGACCAAGGCCTTTTCCTTCTGCAGCTCCTTCAATAATTCCGGGAATATCTGCCATTACAAAAGACTTGAAATTTCTGTATTCTACAATTCCTAAATTGGGAGTCAATGTAGTAAAAGCGTAATCTGCAATTTTTGGTTTTGCCGCAGATACAGCAGCTAAAAGTGTAGATTTTCCAGCATTTGGAAAGCCTACCAATCCTACATCTGCTAAAATTTTGAGTTCAAAAACCACATAACCTTCTTCTCCAGGCATTCCTGGTTGTGCATATCGCGGAGTTTGATTGGTAGAAGATTTAAAATGTTCATTTCCAAGACCTCCCATTCCTCCTTTCATGATGATGATTTCTTGACCATCTTCCATGATTTCACCAATAATCTCGCCTTCTTCATTTTTGGCAATGGTACCAATAGGAACATTAATGTAAACATCTGCTCCATAAGCTCCAGTCAATTGGTTTTTACCACCATTTTCGCCGCGTTCTGCCTTTACATGACGCGTATAACGAAGTGGAAGCAATGTCCATTCCTGAGCATTTCCTCTCATAATAACATGTCCTCCTCTTCCTCCATCGCCACCATCAGGTCCACCTTTGGGAATGTATTTTTCTCTACGAAGGTGCGCAGAACCTGCACCACCGTGACCTGATTTACAATGTATTTTTACGTAATCTACAAAATTGCTCATGTTTTATAAGAATTTAGGGTTTAGGATTTAGGATTTAGTTTTTTTGAAATTTCAATGCTATTTCCTAAATCCTATTACCTAAAAATCTATTTTATTTTTTCTACTTCGGCAAAAAGTTTTTCAGAGATTTCAGAGATTTCTCCTACTCCATTAATTTCTACATATTTGCCTTGTTGTTTATATAACTCTGCTACTTCAGCAGTTTTAGTATAATATTCTTCTATTCTGTGTCTGATGATGCTTTCTTCACTATCATCTACTCTGCCAGAAGTTTCACCTCTTTTTACTAATCTTTGCACTAAGATTTCATCTTCTACGATAAGTGAAAGACATACAGAAATTTCTGAATTTAATTGTTCTTTTACAATTTGGTCTAAAACTTCAGTTTGGTAAGAAGTTCTTGGGAAACCATCGAAAATAAAACCATTAGTATCTGTAGGTTTTTTAAGCTCATCTACTAACATATCAATGGTTACTTGGTCTGGAACCAATTCTCCTTTGTCAATATAATATTTAGCCAATTTTCCTAATTCCGTATCATTTTTCATGTTAAAACGGAACAAATCACCTGTAGAAATTTGTTTAAGGTTAAATTTTTCAATTAGGTTTTGTGCTTGGGTTCCTTTACCACTTCCTGGAGGACCGAATAGAACGATGTTTATCATTTTTAGCATTCGGCAATCTGCTTTTAGCTTTCAGCTTTGCAATGCCAATTTTTTTTGGTTAATACTATTTATCTATTTTTCTTTTTATTGATATCTTCTTCAATTTTGAGAATTAGTTTTGAGATTTTCATTTTTAATTCTTCTGCTTTTGGAGTTAATTCTAAAAATTTATCTTCTGATATATAATTCAAATCTTTTGAGAGCAAAAGTATATATTCTACTTCAAATGCAGAACCAGATGCATTTCTCAAAAATCTTTTAAAATCTTCATCACTTCCTCTACCACAACCTTCTACTATATTTATTCCTATAGAACTTGATGCTCTTCTAATCTGCGATGTAAGCCCAAATATTTCTTCTTTTGGAAAACTTTCAGTTATTCTATAAACTTCTAAAGTCAATAAATGACTCAATTTCCAAATATCATATTTTTTATAATCACGCATTTTGATTATTAGTTTTTTTTGCTGATTGCTGATTGCAGAAAGCTGACTGCAATCAATGATTTATTCTACCATCTTCTAATTGGTACAAATCTGGTAAGTTTCTTCCTAATTCATCATAATCTAATCCATAACCCAACACGAATTTATTAGGAATTTCTTTGGCTACGTAATCTATCGGGAATCTGTTTTTGAAAACTTCTGGCTTCATTAAAAGTGAAGCTACTTTTAGCGATTTCGGACGCTGCGTATTTTTAAAATATTCGAATAGACTTTCTAGAGTATTACCTGTATCTACAATATCTTCCATCAGGATAATATGTCTGCCTTCTACATCTTTAGTTAAATCCATTTTTTTGTAAACGATACCAGTAGATTGTGTACCAGTGTATGAACTTACTTGTAAAAATGCAATTTCGCATTTGCCAGGATAATATTTCAGAAAATCTGAAAAAAACATAATTACCCCATTTAGAACTCCTACAAAAACAGGAACTTCGTCTTTATAATCTTCGTAAACTTTAAGGGCTAATTCTTTGATAACCTCTTGCAGCTCGTTGTGCTTAAGATAAGGAACGAAAGTCTTGTCGTGAATTTTTACGCTTTCCATAAATATTTAAGTATGTGCAAATTTACGTTTTTTTTATGAATTTTATCAGTAAAATTGGTTAAATGGTATATGTTTTTGCAATAGGGATAGTAATGAAAATCCTTTTTATAAATTTTTTGTGAAACAATAATCTGGGAAAATTTATAAAAAGATTGTAATGGATAGCCCGGCTTTTTCTTGCTTTGGCAAAAGTAGAGGCAGAAAAAGATTGCCCTGAATATTTACGATTTTAGATTTGGGATTGGGGATTTGGGATTGGGGATTTGGGATTTTTTAAAACTTAAAAAGTGACTTTAGAAAATCTTTGGTTAAAAATTTATCTAAAGGATAAATTCTCATAAAGTGATTCCCTACAAAGAAAATGATGAGAACCAAAGCTGGTTTGTATACCAAATTCAAAAAACTATTTGAAAAATTAGGCAAAACAATCGCCAAAGAAATGGCTAAAGTTGCTAAAATCACGCTGTACAACATCTCTATCGTAAAAGGATAAACCTTGAATTGATAGTAGTTGAACGCAATTTTGGTCAAGTTAAATATCGTCAATGAAACGGCGTAAGAAATAGAAATTCCCAGAATTCCTAAACTGGTTTTATTGATGAAATAAAAGTTGAGACTCGTGGTAAGAACCGCCAAAAACAACATCACATAAATATTAAATCGATAAAATTTTGACATGGAAATAATGTGACTGTTAAAACCTGTTGCCAATTCAAACAACAGTGCAAAACCAATTACCCAAACTAGCGGTTGCGCTTCCAGTAATAATTTTCCAGATTTTGGCATGAAATCCGTGAGGTAAGGATAACCAACTGCGATACAAGAAAATAGCACCAAACCTAGAAAAAACAAACTCAGTGAGGTTTTTTTATAGTAAACATCAAGGTCTTTAATGGTGTCATCAGCAAAATGTTTACTGATAATGGGCGCAGAAATATTATACAATCCCATTGATGGAATGCTGATGAGTTGCACCACCGAAAAAACCGTGCTGTAAATTCCGTTTTCTTCGAAAGAAAGCTTTTCCCCAATCATATAATTGGAAATATTCAGTGCTAAGAAACTTCCTAAATTTCCTAAAAATCCATAAAAACTATAATTCAGGATTTCTTTCCAAAGTTTGTCTTTTTTAACAAAATCTGTACTGAAATCTGGCTCTATTTTTTCTAATTTATTGGTATACAAAACATAACCAATCAATCCGAGCACAAAAACGCCTAAGAAAAATGCGTAAGAGATTTTTTCAGAAGTTCCTAAGAAAAAGAACAGACAAAACGCTCCAAGATTGGCTAATTTTGGGAAAATATTTTCAAAAATATTCGGAACAACGATTCTTTTGAAATTAGAAATATATCGGTTAAAAACTGCGGAAAGCGACATCACCAAAACCATTGGCAAAATCAATCGTTTCATATCCCATAACTCAGAATCTTCTTGAAACGAAGAAAAAATATAGAAAAAAGCAAAAAATCCGAGTAAAAAAATCAAGAAATTAATCCCAACACCAACTAAAGAAAGGCTAAAAAGATTTTGATGTTTCCCTTCTTCTTTGGCTTTCCCAAAAAAATAAACATTAGAATAACTCAACCCGAAAACCACAAAAGGAACCAACATTAAAGTAGCCGATAAAACGAAACGCAGTTTTCCGTAGAAAACCATATCAAACGGAAATATGAAAATAGCAGAAATAGTTCCTAGTAAAAAACCAAGGTATCCTATGATAGAATATTTAAAACTTTGTCTGGCTACTACGCTCATAAATCAGGTTAAGGCAAAGGTTAAGATTGAGGAATAAATATAATATTGTTAACGTAATTTTCGTAATCTTTTACAAAGATAGCATTTTGAGATTTGATAAACTCTTCTGTCAGTCTTTTCAATTCAAAAGTATTTCTCTCTAAATAATGCGCTTCAAAACCCCAATTTTCCACTTCTGAAATCAAGTTCCAAACAGGTTCTTGGTGATGACGCTGTTCCATTTCTACCATTACCGTTGGTTTAAATTTCAAAATTGTTTCCTTCGCTCCGAAAAGCGTTTTCATCTCGTTTCCTTCTACATCTATTTTGATGAAATCTACTTTTTCTAATTTTTGAATTGGGTTAAAATCATCTAGTTTTACCACTTTCACCTTTTGAATAATGGTTTTTTCTTCGTTTTCTTCTCTGAAATCAGTCTGCAAAGTTCCTCTGGAATTCAGTTTTTCACCTTTCAAAACTGGAATTTTAAATTCTGCCACCGTATTTTCGTCTGACAAAGCCACCGAAAACAATTTAACCTTCGGAAATAGCCTTTTCAATCTTCTGTTCAAAGATTTATTCGGTTCAAAAGCATAAATATTTTGAGGAAAAAGATGATATTCTAATTGATAAATAAAATGTCCCACGTTTGCGCCAACATCTATAAAAACGGCATCTTTCGGAAGAAATTCGGTCAACCAAAGCAATTCTGGTTCTACTTTTCTGGAAATAATATTTTCGCGAGAAAGTTGATTCTGCTTCTTAAAAAACCTCTGTTTGTACAACTGAGGAATGATATATTGTGACGCTTCTGTGAGAAGTTGATAGAATTTCATGAATGAATTATAAGAGTGCAAAAATAGTTTTTTCTAGTTCTTGTAGGACTTTTTCTTTGCTAAATTCTGAAAAATCTACATCTTTTTTGGTAAATAGAAAATCTCCTAGACTTCCTTTTTCTGGAATAATAAAAGAATATTTTGAAGGATAATCTTCTGGAAAAACTGCCAATTTTCCGAATTTAACAGCATCGCCAATGTTTCCACTCATTTTAGTTATTCCATAGATTTCTTTTTGACTGAAAAATTCCGTTTCTTGTTGAATCGAACACCACAAAACATCTGCTTTTTGCATATAATCATCAAAAACATCTTGTGGAACTTTTTCTTTGAAATATTTTATTGAAATATTTTCTGGTTTTGATTGTTCAAAATCTTGAAGCATTTCTAACTCTTTTCCAGAGGCTTTTCCTAAAAATATAATTTCGAAAGGAAAATGAAATTTTATAATTGACTTCAATACCTTTTCATAATCTCTTCTTTTTTGTGAAACCGCACCTGGAATGACAATAGTATAAGTTTCATTTTTAGGTTTTTCTAAAAATTTGGTGTAAAAAATCGGTAAGAATTTATATTTGTCAGGCTGAGCGGAGTCGAAGCCTCGGTCTAAAACCAAAAGATTTTTTGCTTTTTCATAAACTTTTGACTTCCTCAACAAACCTTCTTTCAACAATAATTTCAAACGAAATTGAAAATCTTCTTTGAAAACAGAACTCAACAAATCAAAGTTTGAAGCCTTCACAAAATTCAAATTATGACAAATAATAGAAGTATTAAATTTCTCCGCAACTTCCTCAAAAACATTGAAATAGCGATGAACTGTTCCGATGATAATGAGTTGATAGTTGTCGGTTGATAGTTGTTGGATAAGATTTTCTGGAGTTGCTTTTTTGATATTTTCAGGCAATTTGTCATTCTGAGCGAAGCCGAAGAATCTCAGAATTTTTTCACTGAAATAATAATCCACAGAAAATGCTTTGGAATCTTGAATCAATTCCATAAAATTCAGCGCAATTTCTGCGTGAGTATCGAGTTCTATGTAAGCGATTTTTTTCAAAAATTAATAGCTTTGTTTTTTTATCTTTTTATCTGTCACTATTATATTATCCATATCAAAATTAAAATAAACTTGTTTCCCATCAACCCAAGTCTCCCAAACTTTAGTTTTCAAAATATCTCTTTCATCAATATTCATTAAATCTTGGTTCAAAATAATAAAATCTGCATTTTTTCCTACTTCTAAACTTCCTCTTTCTTTCTCTTGAAACACCGATTTTGCCGCCCAAATTGTCATTCCGCGCAAGGTTTGTTCTCTGGTTAAAGCATTTTCTTTTTGGAAACCATTTTCAGGATAATTCTGCGCATCTTTTCTGGCAACCGAAGCCAAAAACGTTTTAAACGGATTGATGTCTTCCACAGGAAAATCAGTTCCCAATGCAACCCAACCGTTTTGTTTCAACAAATCTTGATAAGCATACGCTGTTTTTATACGTTCACTTCCCAATCTTTCTTCCGCCCAATACATGTCTGAAGTAGCATGAGTTGGCTGAACAGACGGAACAATATTGTATTTTCCAAAATATTGAAAATCAGCAGGATTTACAATTTGTGCATGTTCAATCCTCCATCTTTTATCGTTTTTACCTTTTAGAACATCACCATAAATTTTCAGAATTTCTCGGTTGGCAGAATCACCAATCGCGTGAGTACACATTTGCAAGTCACTCTTAACCAATTTTTTAGCTAAATTTTCAAAATGAGATTTTTCGCTTAATAGAAAACCTCTCCACTTTGGTTTATCGTGATAATCGCTGAGCAAACACGCACCTCTACTTCCCAAAGCTCCATCTGCATAAACTTTAAAACCGCCAACTGTGATTTTTCCTTTCGTGTATCGACCTTTTTTAGCCCATTTTTCGTAATAATCAGGATTGTCACTTAAAAGTGCAAAAACATTCATTTTCAACACTTTCTGCTGTTGAGATTTTTCTAAAAGCGACAAAGTATGTTCAGAAATTCCGCAATCATGAAGCGAAGTTAAACCGAAAGCAAAGCATTCTTTTTGCAACTCCCCGAAATATTTGATAGCCAAATCATCTTCAATCTCTGGAATCACTTTTTCTACCAAATCCATCGCATTATCAACTAAAATCCCAGTTAATTTTCCGTTTTTTTGTTCAATATCTCCACCCAAAATTTTAGTTTCGGTTGTAATTTTGGCCAAATCCAAGGCTTTTTGATTAGCGATTGCAGCGTGACCGTCAACTCTTTTTAGATAAACCGGACGATTAGGAAACAATTCATCTAGTTTTTCTTTGGTTGGATATTCTTTTACCGCCCAATCATTCTGATCCCAACCTCTTCCGTACAACCAAAATTTAGGAGCTGTTTCACTGTATTTTTTGATTTTTTCTACAATTTCTTCCCAAGATTTAGTGCCAACCAAATCACTTTTCCAACGGTCTGTTGCATAACCTGTAAAATGGCAATGTGCATCTATAAAACCCGGATAAATGGGCTTTTGTTGAGCATCAATTTTTTGAGTAGCGGTATAATTTTTTAGAATTTCTTTTCCTCCAATTGCTACAATTTTCCCTTTGGAAATCGCCATGACTTCAGCAATCTCAAAGTTTTGATTTACCGTATAAATTTTAGCATTGTAAACAATTAAATCTGCTTTTTTTTGTGCGGAAAACAATCCAAAGAATAGTAAAAAGAGTATTTGTAGATTTTTCATATTTTATGATTTCATAATTTTTTTAAACATTTCATTCCATCTCAAATTTCTGATAAATGCAATTTCTTCATTGGTTAAAATCCTTTCATTTTTTTGATTTAAAAAAGATTTCATGGTGATAAAAAACTCAGAAATCGATTTATTTTTCAAAGAAGATTTTGCCGAAGAAATAGCAGCTAATGGAAAATTAAGCCCAATATTGTAAAAATATTCTCCCAATTTTTGGGCTTTTTGAGATTTGTATTTATAGGCAGTTGGACGAAGATGTTTCACCCAAAGTTCTTGAAGTGTTACTGTTTCAAATCCGTGCATTTTACAAAGCATCACATCTATATTATCCCAACCGAGAACCGCTCTCAATCCATTCATTTTCTGGAAAAGTTCTTTTCGGTAAGACTTTATAGGACCACGAACGTGATTTTTGGAAGATAAGTTTTCGAAAGTCCATTCATTTTGATTGGTAAAATCGTGAAGTTGTGAAGTTGTAAAGTCTTTTTTGTCAGGCTGAGCGGAGTCGAAGCCTTTTTTAATATAAACCAAACCAGAAACCATTCCTGCTTTTGGATTTTTTTCGTAAACTTCGTTGATTTTTTCTAAATAATTGTCAGGGAAAATAATATCTGCATCGAATTTACAAACCACATCAAAATTTTCTAAATTTTCGGTTTCTAAACCTTTATTGAAGGTTCTCACGACTTTTGCGCCGGGTTGATGTTCGGATTTTTCTAAATTTAAAACTTTGAAACTTAACGCTTCGACTCCGCTCAGCGTGACACTTTTAATAAAATTTTCTACAATTTCTTGAGTTTTATCCGTAGAACCATCGTTCACAATGACGCATTTAAAATCCTGAAACGTCTGATTTTTCAGCGATTCTAAACACGGAAGTATGTTCTCTTCTTCGTTGTGAGCGGGAATTACAATAAGAAACTTCATGGATTACATTAATTCGTCATGCCATTCTTTAATAATTACTTTCGAGACCAAACCTGTGGTTACAAAAGGGTCTCCTTTTACAAATTCTTCAGCAGATTCTCTATCTGTAAAAATCGCCATCGCTCCTTCTCCCGGAATTGCAAACGGACCAATTCCCAATATTTTTCCAGCTTTTACAAAGATTTCTTCATTGGCTTGATGCGCAGGAAAAACTTCCATCATTTTCTCCATAGTTGTATCTGGTGCGGTTTCGTAAAGGACAACTGTTTTCATATTTTTTTGATTAGTAATTCGTATTTTGGTATTTGGTATTTGGTATTTGGTATTTTTAAATTTTAGCTAAAGCCAATTGATTTTTTTATTTTTAAAACGGGCTAAAGCCCGTTCCTATTGAAACTAATACTTGTTATTGGAATAAATTCAAAACCTCAAATTATCTGTCGTTCCTACGGAACTTCCTTTCAAAATCTACATTTTTTTCTACAAACCTTTTGCTTCTACGAAGCAAAAACATCTTTTAAACTCTAATGTTTGGAATAAATTCCAAATCTTAAAAATCTATCGTTCCTACGGAACTTCCTTTCAAATTCTATATTTTTTCTACAAACCTTTTGCTTCTACGAAGCAATTTTTTAAAAATAAATTTTGATTTTTTAGAAAAGCAACTTCTCCAATTCTCCAACTCTACCACTCTCTAACTCTACCATTCTCTAACTCTACCATTCTCCCTCTCAAAATCAATGCGCTTCCAACCAATTTTCACCCACGCCAACTTCCACCAATAAAGGAACTTCAGTTTTGTAGGCATTTTCCATATTTTCTTTAATCAGTTTTTTGGCGGTTTCTACTTCATTTTCTGGTGCTTCAAAAACCAATTCGTCATGCACTTGCAAGAGCATTTTGGTTTTCAGATGTTCCTGTTCCAGAACTTCCTGAATTTTAATCATCGCCAATTTGATAATATCTGCAGCAGAACCTTGAATCGGTGCATTTACAGCATTTCTTTCGGCGTGACCTTTTACCACAAAATTATTAGAATTGATGTCTTGCAAATGGCGTTTTCTGCCCAAAATTGTTTCTACATATCCTAATTTTCTGGCTTTCGCAACTTGTTCTGCCATAAATTCTTTCAATTTAGGATAGGTTTCGTAGTAAGAATCGATGAGTTGTTTTGCTTCCGTTCGTGAAAGTCCAGTTTGCTCTGCCAAAGCAAAAGCACCTTGACCATAAATAATTCCAAAGTTCACAGTTTTAGCTTGTGAACGCTGCGTTTTTGTTACTTCTTCGATTGGGATTTTAAATAATTTTGCCGCAGTAGAAGCGTGAATATCTTCGCCATTTTGGAAGGCTTTAATCATGTTTTCTTCACCCGAAATTTCTGCAATCAAGCGCAATTCTATCTGAGAATAATCGGCAGAAATAAGTTTGTTTCCTTTATCTGCCACGAAAGCACCACGAATTTGTTGACCACGTAAAGTTCTAATCGGAATATTCTGTAAATTTGGGTTCAGAGAAGCCAATCTTCCTGTAGCAGCAGTAGTTTGCGAGAAATTGGTATGTACTCTTTTCGTGTCTTTGTCAATCTGATTCGGCAATGCGTCTACATACGTTGATTTCAATTTTTGGTAGGTTCTGTATTCTAAAATGTATTGTATAATTTCATGTTTAGAAGCCAATTTCTGCAAAATATCTTCCGAAGTAGCGTATTGACCGGTTTTGGTTTTTTTCGCTTTCGGGTCTAGTTTTAACTTTTCGAATAAAATTTCACCGAGTTGTTTCGGAGAATTCATGTTAAATTCTTCGCCACAGAGTTCAAAAATTTTGGTTTCAAGGTTTTTCAAGTCGTTTTCTAAATCCTTACTTTCTTGAATCAACCAACTTTCGTCTAAAGAAATTCCCGCAAATTCCATTTTAGCTAAAACGCGCATTAATGGCATTTCGATGTGGTAAAACAAATCTTCTACCCCTTCTTTTTTCAGTTGAGGCGCAAAAATTTCGTAGAGTTGAAACGTTACATCTGCATCTTCCGCAGCGTAATTGGTTTGTTCTTCTAACGAAACATCACGCAAAGTTCCTTGGTTTTTACCCTTTTTGCCAATTAAACTTTCAATAGAGACAGGCTTATAATTGAGGTAAATCTCTGAAAGATAATCCATTCCGTGTCTCCCGTCTGGATTTAGAAGATAATGGGCAATCATCGTGTCAAAAATCGCTCCTTCTACTTCCACACCGTAATGCTTCAGAACTTTATAATCAAATTTAAGATTATGAGCGATTTTTAAAATTTCTTTTTTCTCAAAAAACGGACGGAAAATTTCTAACGTTTTCTTCGCTTCTTCTTGGTTTTCAGAAATCGGAATGTAATAAGCCAATCCTTTTCTGTAACAAAAACTCATCCCGATGAGTTCGGTTTCCATTTCATTAAGCGAAGTCGTTTCTGTATCAAAACAAACTACTTTTTGTGCCAAAAGATTTTTGACTAAAATTTTCTGAGCTTTTTCGGTATCAATGTATTGATAAATTTTATCCGTAGTTTCGATATTGAGCGTAGTAGAAGTAGATTGTTCTAGCGCTTCGAAATCTGCGAAAAGGTCTAATTGTAGAGCATTCTGCTTTCCGCTTTCCGCATTCTGCGAGACTGGTTTTGAATCACTTTCATTCGCTGATTGCTGATTGCTGATTTCTGATTGCTCATGAAAAGCCCTATACAAATTCTCATACAACCTTCTGAATTCTATTTCGTCAAAAATCTCACGAACTTTTTCAAAATCTGGAATATCTAAATCGTATTGCTCCTGGTGAAATTCAACGGGAACGTCACAAATAATCGTTGCCAATTTTTTAGACAAAATCCCTCTTTCTGCAGAGTTTTCAACTTTTTCTTTGAGTTTTCCTTTTAGCTGGTCGGTGTTTGCCAAAAGATTTTCTATACTGCCAAATTCTTTCAAAAATTTCATGGCAGTTTTTTCGCCCACTCCTTCCAATCCTGGAATATTATCCACCGCATCTCCCATCATTGCCAGAAAATCGATGACTTGTTTTGGGTCTTCAATTTCGTATTTGGCTTTAACTTCTTCCACGCCTAAAATTTCTACATCGCCACCTTTTAAACCCGGTTTGTAGATTTTAATTTTATCGGTAACCAACTGCGCAAAATCCTTATCTGGCGTTACCATAAACGTGGTGTACCCTTCTTTTTCGGCTTTATTGGCAATCGTTCCTATCACGTCATCTGCTTCATAACCTTCTACTCCCAAAATTGGAATATGCATAGCTTCTAAAATCCTGTGAATGTATGGAACTGCGTTTTTTATCGCTTCTGGAGTGTCACTTCTGTTGGCTTTGTATTCTGTAAAATCTGCGGTTCTCACATTTTCTTTTCCTACATCAAAAACCACAGCCAAATGTGTAGGTTTTTCTCTTCTAATCAACTCAATTAATGAATTGGTAAATCCAAAAATAGCAGACGTATCAAAACCTTTAGAAGTTAATCTAGGATTTCTAATCAGGGCGTAATAACCGCGGAAAATCATCGCATAAGCATCGATGAGAAAAAGTCTTTTGTCAGAATTTGTCATAAAACAAAGGTAATAAAAAGAGCCAAGTAAAAAGAACCCAGTAAAAAGTTTTTTGGGCTGAAAGTTGGATGTATTTTCATCCAAATTTTATAAATAAATCGTATTTTTGGCTCAATGAAAGATTTGAATTTAAGGAACGTTACGGTAATGCGTTACATTCTTCCGCTTCGTGAAGGTGGAAGTCTACCTGCATTAGCAGAAGCGGATGATGATTTTAAATACGTTTTGAAATTTCGAGGTGCTGGTCACGGTGTTAAAATGCTGATTTCTGAACTTTTGGGCGGAAAAATTGCGGAAGTTTTAGGATTGAAAATTCCAGAATTGGTTTTTGCCAATCTCGATGTTGATTTTGGGAGAACAGAAGCCGATGAAGAAATTCAGGATTTATTGAAGTTTTCCGAAGGTCTTAACTTAGGTTTGCATTATCTTTCGGGAGCGATTGCCTACGATCCAAGTATGAAAATTGATGCACTTTTGGCTTCCAAAATTGTTTGGCTAGATGCGTTTATTACTAATATTGACCGTACTTTTAAGAATACTAATTTGCTTTGGTGGCACAAAGAACTTTGGGTGATTGATAATGGAGCTTCCTTCTACTTCCATCACTCTTGGCAAAATTTTGATACCGCTGCGAAAACACCTTTCAAATATGTAAAAGACCACGTTTTGCTTCCTCAAGCCAGCCAATTAGACGAAGCTGATGCCTTTGCAAAATCGGTTTTAAATGATGACGTTTTCAGAACGATTGTGAATTTAATTCCTGAAGATTGGTTGCAATGGAATGATGCCGATGAATCGCCAGAAGAAATAAGAGAAATTTATTTTAATTTCTTGAAAACCAGATTAGAACATTCAGAAATCTTTTTAAACGAAGCCAAAAATGCAAGAGGATAAAATTTACGAATACGCAGTCATAAGACTTGTTCCTAAGGTTGAAAGAGAAGAATTTTTCAACATAGGATTGGTGATGTTTTCTAAGAAAGAAAAATACATAAGAGTTGAATTTTATCTCTGTAAAGATAAATTCCAACTGATGCACAGCAAATTAGACTACGAAGAAGTTTTCAAAAATCTGGAAAACTTTCAAAAAGTTGCCAAAGGCGAAAAAGAAGGTGGGCCAATAGCTTTGCTAGATATTCCTGAACGTTTTCGTTG
Organism: Cloacibacterium normanense; assembly: GCF_003860565.1. Lineage (NCBI taxonomy): Bacteria > Pseudomonadati > Bacteroidota > Flavobacteriia > Flavobacteriales > Weeksellaceae > Cloacibacterium > Cloacibacterium normanense. The sequence goes on along the minus strand of NZ_CP034157.1, from coordinate 493,362 downwards.
GCTCACTGCAGTAAGAAGCGCAGTCATTCAAACCTCAAGACCTCATCCTGGAAAATCTAAAGATCTTGACAAAACTTTTGAACGATTATTTGAAGAATTGGTGAAATAAAGTTTATGAATTTCACGCAAAGACTCGAAGATTTTTCGCAAAGAACAATTAGAAATTCTTATTAAAATAAAAACGTGCTTATTTGCACGTTTTTTTCGTTTATATTTTCGTCAGTTTTGCAAATTTTAGGATTAGATTTTTTTCTCCTTCTGTTACAAATTTTACTTTAGCTTTAATATTTTCTGGGTCAGTTCCATCAAGAAAAACTACTTCTCCTACTCCAAATCTATCATGACGAACTCTGTCTCCTACTTCAATATCTTGAGAAGAATTTCCGCTCGGGTTGATGATTTTTGCTGAAGCAACCGGTTTTAAATTTTTAGGTAAAGGTTTTGGCTCATCAGAACTTGGCAGTTTTTTCTTTTCTGCTTTTTTGAAGAATCTCGGTTCTGAAAAATTATCTCCGAAAATATCAGAACTTAACCCAGATTTATTTACAAATCTGCTTTCTACCACTGGATTTAAGAATTCTATATATTCTTCATCAACTTCGCTTAAGAATCTGGAAGGTTCTGCATCGGTAATTTTACCCCATTGAAATCTGGAAACGGCATAAGAAAAGAACACTTGTTTTTCGGCTCTGGTTAAAGCTACGTAGAACAATCTTCGCTCTTCTTCCAATTCTTCACGCGTGGAAGAACTCATAAAACTTGGGAACAAATTTTCTTCTAAACCTACCAAATGAACCACTGGAAACTCCAATCCTTTTGACAAGTGAATCGTCATCAAAGAAACCTGGTCTTCGTTTTCAGATTTCTTGTCTTGGTCTGTAGAAAGGGCAATGTTTTCTAGGAAACTCGACAAACTTGGGTCTCCATCTTCCAACTGTTGTTGCTCCTCTATGAAACCTTGCATAGAGTTCATGAGTTCTTGCACGTTTTCTACTCTGGAAATTCCTTCAGGAGTTTGATCGTCTTTCAAAAACTTGATTAAACCACTTCTTTGGGCAACTTCCATTGCAACGGTGTACACATTTTCGGTTTTTAGCATCACTTGGAAGGCTTTAATCATGCTCCAAAAATCTGCCAATTTAGAAATCACGCCATTGTTAAAACCCAAATGTGGTGCATAAATTCCTAAATTATCTAAAACGTTTGCCAAACTCACATTTTGTGAATCTGCAAAAACAATCAATTTATTCTGGGTGGTTTCTCCAATTCCACGAGTGGGATAATTGATAACTCTAAGCAAAGCTTCGCTGTCATTTTCGTTGACCAAAAGTCTTAAATATGCTACCAAATCCTTAATTTCTTTTCTTTGGTAAAAACTTAAACCGCCATAAACTCTGTACGGAATATTTTTACGTCTCAGCGCATCTTCGAAAGCTCTGGTTTGTGAATTGGTTCTGTAAAGAATCGCAAAATCTGTAAATTTTCTTTGGTTCGCGTTGTGCTGTTCCCAAATGTTATTCGCCACAAAATTGGCTTCGTCTGCATCTGAAAGCGCTCTGAAAACCTTTATTTTATCGCCTACTTCATTATCACTGAATACATTTTTCTTGAACTGTTCTTTGTTTCTGGCAATCACTACATTCGCAGCGTTGACAATATTCTGCGTAGAACGGTAGTTTTGCTCTAGAGAAACCGTTTTGGCGTCTGGATAATCTTTCTTGAAGTTCAAAATATTATAAATATTCGCACCACGGAAAGAATAGATAGATTGCGCATCATCTCCTACCACACAAATATTTTCAAATTTTGAAGAAAGTGCTTTTACAATTAAATATTGAGAATGGTTGGTATCTTGGTACTCATCTACCAAAATATACCTGAATCTATCTTGATATCTGGCTAAAACTTCTGGAAATCTGGTCAATAATTCGTTGGTTCTCAAGAGTAAATCATCAAAATCCATCGCACCATTTCTGAAACACTGTTCTACATATTTCTCGTAGATTTTGCCAATGTATTTCATATTTGCACGTTCGTCTGCTTCGATTAATTCTGGATTATTCTGATAGGCACGAACTGTGATGAGATTGTTCTTATAGCTAGAAATTCTAGCTTGAACTTTTTTTGGTTTGTATAATTCTTGGTCAATATTGAGGTCTTTCAAGACTTTTTTGAGAACATTGAGAGAATCTTGCGTGTCATAAATGGTAAAATTAGAAGGAAAACCGAGATAATGCGCTTCGCTTCTCAGAATTCTAGCAAAAACCGAGTGAAAAGTGCCCATCCAAAGAGATTTAGCATTTCCTTCTCCTACTACTTTTGCAATACGGAGTTTCATTTCTTTGGCGGCTTTATTGGTAAAAGTAAGCGCCAAAATATTAAAAGGATCAATTCCGTTGGTAATTAAATGTGCAATCCTCATCGTAAGAACTCTCGTTTTACCAGAACCTGCTCCTGCCAAAACCATGAGTGGTCCGTGCAAAGTGGTAACTGCTTCATACTGAGGTTCGTTTAATCCTTTCAAATAATCCATATTTTACTGCAAATTTTTCTGCTGCGAATTTATGAAAATTTGTTGGGAGTTGGAAGATGGAGTTTGGAAGATGGGAGTTGGAAATTATTTTAATAGAATGAGGAATTGATTAAAGTAATGGTCATGGAATAGAAATTATCTTTTGGTTTTCGCTCCTTTTTAGGTACTTTTTTAGACATTTGTTCGAGTCTTGTTCGAATCAAGTTCGAATCAGCTTCGGAAAAAGGGTACTTTTTGCGAACAAAACTCGAACGAAACTGCCACTTGAGTAAAACCAAACCCTAATGTGGTTTCTGTTTTTGTCTTGTCATTTTATTTTTTCTGCTATTTTGTGAAAAATTCTTCAAAAAAAGTACAAGCAGAAATTCATTACCCTTTCCTTATAAATTCCTTTGACTTTCCTTTGACATTGCTTTGGGTTGGGTGATGTGTCGTCCTAAAATAACTATACAGGTTATTTAATAAATCCTATTTTAGTTATACAAATATAATTCTTAATCCTAAATTTACTATACCATTGTTTTTTTATCATTAAATTTTTTATTGTATTTTTTCCATCTTTTCTTTAATTGTTCAGATTTTAGATGGGCTTGATGAGGGGTTAAATAATCACAACTTGCATGAGGCCTGAGTTGGTTATATGACAAAATGCTTGCATTCACCTGTCTCTTCGTTTGTTCAAAACCTAATGCGCTTGTATAAAGATTAAATTCTTTCTTTATAATGCCATTTACTCTTTCTGCTAATGCGTTTTCATAAGGATTACCATTTTCTGTCATACTGATGGCAATATTATTTTTTAATAATAAATCTACATAATTCTGGGAACAGTATTGCGAACCTCTATCGGAATGATGTATGAGAGGATGATGATACAATCGATTATGAAGTGCCATTTTCAAAGCATCAATACATCCTTCTGCCGATAGGTCTTGACGAAAACTGTAGCCCATAATTTTTCGAGAATAGGCATCGGTAATTAAACTCAAATAGCCCCATTGATGGGTTAATCGGATATAGGTAATATCACTTACCCATACTTGTTCTGGCCGATTTATGACCATTCCTTTGATGAGATTACTGTATTTTCGCATCCAATGTCTTGAATCTGTTGTTATGACTTTACGTTTCCGTTTTCTAATCAACAATTGATGCGCTGCCAATAAATCAAATAAATAGTCTCTGCCAAAACTGATGGCATGAGATTTTAGTTGATTTTGAAGCATATAGTGTAGTTTACGGGTCCCTACTTGTGGCAGATCCCGACGAATAGTACGAACTTCTTGAAGGATTATGTCTTCTTTTATCAGACTGTTTTCTTTTCGCCAAAGCCCATCGTAATAGGCATGTCTTGTTTTGCCAAACAATCTACACAAGAACCCTATTCCCAATTTAGGATAGAATTCTTTCATTGTTATGACTGCTTGGCACCAGACTTTTTTCTAATATCTATTTTGAGCTGTTCTTCGGCTACATCAATAAGCGTATTGAGGGCTTTAATTTTAAGCTCCGCTTCTTTTAATGCTTTCTCCAAAGACTCTTTTTCTGGTTCTTTCCTAGGTGTGGTTTTATTTCCCATTATAGAACTATTTCCAATACAAAGTTCGACTTTTTCTGATTTGTACTGTGTTATCCAATTACGAATTACTTTGTCTGTCTTTATGTTATAGGCTATCTTGGCTTCTTGTATCGTTAATAGACCTTGTTCTATCGCTGTAACTATTGTACGTTTTTCTAGTCCTGTGTACGTTCGACGTTTCAAATTTTCTAGGTAGTTAGGCGAACCAAAATCTCGCATCCAACTATCTAAGGTGGATTGGCCTAAATTATAGAGCCGAATCGCCTCCTTTCTCGGTAATCCTGATTCTACCTCTTGAACAATTTGTTTTTTTAATCGTTTGTCGTAATGACTCTGTTTACTCTCGCGAGCTAAAAATCTCTCTTCTTTTGATTGCATATACTCTATTTTTGTGTATAGCTATTTCAGGACAAGACATGATGATTTTGATTAAGCTTTTGGCTATCAAAAATACTTTCGTATATTTGAGTGATGTGGCAAAATCCGCTCCGCTCCTTTTGCCACATCGGTTCGGCGGATTACATCCGCAGATGTTGCTCGTCGCTACGCGAACTTCGCACATCTGTGAATTTGCAAAATCCCAAGAACGGAAGTAAACTTCCTTCTCGGGACTTCGCAAATCCGCCGAACCGTTAGCAGAAATACTATACCAACAATGTTTCAAAAAAATTCATTAATTTTTCTATTACTAATTTTGATAAATTGCTCAAAAGAAAGCAAAGATGAATTTAAGAGAAAAGAAAATTTTATACGTGATTGGAAAGTCATTCGATATCCATATTCAAATGCAATTTTGAGTATTTACGCTAATCACGAATTTAAATATTCAGAAACTGGACATTTAAGTGAGAGTTATTCTGAAGGAATATGGGATTTAAACAACGATACTTTGACATTAAACTCATTGCAACCAAATGAATGTCTAATAATTGATGACTTTTCTTTAAATATTTCAGAAAATTATGATAAAATGAGAATGACTTCAAAAAATTGTGAGCCAAAACCAAATTCAAAAATAATCACGGAATTTATCAATGCTAAATTTTTAATAAAAAAAGACTCTCTAAATTACTTGAATCTAAATCCTGAATACAAAAAAAAATACAGAAACTACAAAATATTTTAGTACTTCTACTAAAAATATATTTACAAAATTCAGAGCTGAACAATTAATAACGCTACCACTAGAATTTCTAAAATATAAATCTAAATTTTACTTAGATTTACCACTAAAAGTTATCCAATTAATATTAACGTCTTGATTTAAATAAAAATATGAAAAAAATATATTTAGTCATTCTAACGCTCACTTTGGTTTCTTGTCAGAAAAAAAATGAAACTCCTGAAACCCTTTCTCCTGAATTGGCTTCTTATGAGCAAAAAAGTGCTTCTGATTCCTCAAATGTGACAAGTGCTCAGAATTCTGCGCCTATCACAATGAACAACTCTGCGCCTATTGCCACCAATTCAGTCAACCAGCCACAACAAACTGCTCCAGGAATGAATCCACCACACGGACAACCAAATCACAGATGTGACATCCCAGTTGGCGCTCCATTAAATTCTAAAAAAGCAGAAGCTACAACGGTAAAAACCACTGATATTCAAACGACTAAAACTGCTCCTGTAGCTATACCACAAAACAACAACTCTTCCACAACAGTAGCAGCTGGTATGAACCCTGCACACGGACAGCCCGGTCACAGATGTGATATTCCAGTTGGCGCTCCATTAAATTCTAAAAAAGTTGAAGCTACAACGGTAAAAACTACTGATAATCAAACCACTACTACTGCTCCTATTGCTGCACCACAAAACAACGCTGGTTCTACAACAATAGCAGCTGGAATGAATCCGGCACACGGACAGCCCGGTCACAGATGTGATATTCCAGTTGGCGCACCTTTACCAACAAATTAATTTATAATATTTTACAAATTTTATAAAAATAATCACTACATTTGCAACTCAAAAATTTTAATATAAGATGAGTACTATATTTAGTCTTTTCATGGTGTTAATCATCATAGCTTGTGTTTTATTAGTTATTATTGTAATGGCACAAAACCCAAAAGGTGGAGGTTTATCTGCTACGTTTGGCGGTTCTTCTGCACAATTCGGCGTACAGAGAACGAATGATTTTATGGAAAAAGCAACTTGGGTATTAGCGATTATCATTGTTTCATTGATTTTCTTAAGCGTAGTGCTTACTGCAAAACCAAGCGTACAAATTAAAGACGTAAATGCTCCAGAGAAAAAAGAAGCTAAAGCTCCTGCTCAATCAGCTCCACAAGCTCCGGTTCAAAAACCAACTGCTACGAAATAATTTATTATTTACGATATTTAAAAAGCGATTCAGAAATTCTGAATCGCTTTTTTATTGATTGTTCCAATATTCATCTTGATTTTTTACAAAAAGACACTCTATAAAAGATTCTAAAGACATTTTCTGTAAAATTTCATTTTCAATTTCTTTGAATTCTGTTTCAAAGAAAAATTTTTCTAAGATTATATTTTCTCTATTTATAATCAAAATATTTTGTGGATGATAAAGTGGATAATTTATTACATCTGCATTTGTGGTAATGAGTTTTTTACCTAATGCTAAAACTTCAAAAGTTCTAATGGTTAATCCATTTTGAAAGGGTTTATTGATATCTAAGACGGATTTTGTTTTTTGATATATTTCAATGATTTGCTGATGAGAAAGTGTTTTAAAACTCAGTTTTTTTATATTGAAATATTGCAAATTCTTATCAAATATTTTCTTTAACTTAAAAACAAACTTATCCATAGCATAATAATAAAAAAAAGTTTTTAATTGAAGTTTTTCTGCTATGCATCTTACATTCTCTCCAATAATATATCGGTCTGTATGTGCGCTCCCTACAAATGCAATATCAATTTCTGGAGATTTTATTTCCTTTCTCTTCTTGTAATATTCATCTAAAAAAAATAAGGGACGAAAATGCAATCCATATTTATGAGCATCATTTCTATCAAAAGTGAAATTTTCATCAAAATCATTTAAATGTGAAACGAGATGAGGATATTCAGTAAATGAATCAAAAGTATAATAAATTGTTTTGAGTTTAGGAAGACGAGCTTTCAATTCTTTCACAAAAAAACGAGGTGTAGCTTCTCCTTTGATTAGTAAAAAATAATCATAATTTTCTTGATTTATTTCTTTTAAAATTTTTTTATAATAATGATTAATTTTAGAAGAAATTAATTTCTTATTTAATCGTACAATAGCTTTATTAATTAGAGAATTAGATGGTCTATCGTCATAAAAATCTACAATTGCTCCTAATTCTTCGAGTTTAGAAACAATAGCTTTTTCGTAATTAAAAAAACTTACGGAAACAAAAAGTATTTTTTTATTCTTCAGTTGAATCATTTTAAAAGTCCTTTTTCTCTCATCTCATTCAATGATTGATTAAGATTTATTTTACCTTTTTTTTGTTTAAGAACCCATGTTGTAAATTTTCTAATCCCTTCTTCAAATGAAATTTTTGGATAAAAATTTAATTTTTTTTGAGCCCAAGAAATCTCTGCAAAATTATGCCTTATATCTCCTATTCTAAATTGCCCCGAAATATTTATTTCAATATCTTTTTTATAATATTTTTTAAGAGTTTTTGCCACATCTAAAACGGTTGTAGAGATTCCTGTACCGATGTTAAAAATTTCTTTATTTAAATCCGTATTTTCAAGTGATAAGATAATGGCCTCTACTGCATCATCTATGTAAATAAAATCTCTAGATTCTTCTCCGTCTTCAAAAATATTGAGGTTTTCATCATTCAATATTTGACTAGAAAAAATAGATAGAATTCCTGTGTAAGGATTTTGTAAAGATTGACCTGCACCATATACATTCTGAAATCTTAATGCCACTGCATCAATATTGACAGAACTACAGACAGACATCACCAATTGCTCTTGAATTTGTTTTGTAATTCCGTACACTGAAATAGGATGAAGTGAGGATGATTCATCTGTAGGAAGCGGTGTAAGGATTTCTCCCATGTTACTTTTTACTTCAAAATCAGCATTTTCTAAATCACCTAATTTTCTAGATTCCGGATAAACAATTCCTAAATCTTTATGAAAATATTTTCCTTCACCATAAACTGCTCTAGAAGATGCTAGAATAACTTTTTTAATTTGATGACTCTCATTTACTAAAACATCTAACATTTTTGCAGTTCCAGAAACATTAACATCTGTATATTTATCTATCTGATACATAGATTGTCCTGTTCCTGTTAATGCAGCTAAATGTATAATTGCGTCTTGATTATTAAGAACTTTTTGCCAATCAGATTTTTTGGTTACATCTCCTTTTATAAAATTTACTTTACCTAAAATATTCTGAAATAGCGGAGATTCTTCTTCTGGATTTTCGCCATGCACTTGAGGCAATAAATTATCTAAAACGGTTACCTGATAACCTTTTTCTAAAAGTCTGAGACTAAGATTACTCCCAATAAAGCCAGCGCCACCAGTTATCAATATATTCATAGAATTATTTATTGAGATTAAAAAAAAATTGTCTAACTAAAAGTAACGAATATTTTGCTTCATAAAAAAATTTCAAACAAAAATATTCTATTACATTTATTCTATTACCCTCATACATCTCTAAAATATTTTTAGCAAAACCTTTTTTCATTTTTTTCAAATTAGCTGATAAACCAGAAACACCAAAAGTTCTTTTTCCACCTCCAGCAATCACTAAACTCTCGTCTAATATATACATTTTGTTATGAAGTGAAATTTTCAACCAATAGTTGTGGTCTTCAGCAAATTTCTGATTATCATCAAAAAGACCTGTGTTAGAAAGTACTTTTCTTTTAAAAATTACTGTAGGTGTAGGAATTCCATTTCTAATGAGCAGTTTTCTAAATGTAACTTTCACTAATTTATTATTAGAAAAGTAAGGAAAAAGCAACTTGTTATCATTAATTCTACATGAAATAAAATCAGCATCTAACGAAAGCTGTTGTAATATTTTTAATTGTTCAGCAGTTTTATGAGGAAGCCAAACATCGTCTGCATCTAAAAAAGCCAAAAAATCACCCTTGGCAGATTGAAGCCCTGCATTTCTTGCAGAAGAAACCCCTTTGTTTTCCTGATGGATCAACTGAATATTGAGTTCTGGATTTTTTTCTATAAATTCCTTTACTCTATATATACTAGAATCTGTAGAGCCATCATTCACTACTATAATTTCAAAATCAAAATTACCATATTGATTCTTTACCGATTCTAGTGCTGCTAAAATGGTAGTTTCCGCGTTATATAGAGGAATAATTACAGAGACCACAATTTTAATCTTTTATTATTAAAAAACATTAACCCAATTGACACTATAACAAAGGGCATACACATATTAAAGTAACTGATATCAAAATAGGAATTCGCGATAACATTTTGTAATCCATAATTTAATAAACTTATAATAAAGAAAATGAAGATCATCATAAACAATAAAAGTCCAGAAAAACTATAATATTGTGACTTAACTTTAATCCTAAAAGATAATAGAACAGATAAAATTACAAAACTTAGAGTAATATATAAAGGTTGCCTAGTAGCCTGAACTGTAAAAGGATTATTTTTTACAATTTCTGAAAAATTATTTGCATTATGAAAACCTATATATAATATAATGATAGAAGTTGTAAGAGATGATATTATAAAAATTAATTTATTTTTTAAAGAAAAACTTATGAATGGATAAAATAAAACCAAGAGTAACGGAATCACACTAGATATTCTTGTTAAGAATAGCATAGAAGAAAATAATCCTAAAATTATTATTTTTTTTGCACTCTTTTGCTCTAGGTTTCTCAAAATTAAATACATTCCCAATAGCAAGATTATAAAATTAGACATCATATCACTTTTGGTGTATACTTCATATACATAACTTGGAGATAATACGATGAGTAAAAGTATTAATAACCTTTCTTTGTATGATTTAAACATCTTATAGATTAAAAAGGCAAAAAGAAGAAAACAAAAAGATTGTAAGTATCCTACACTCCCAAAAATAAGATAAAATGGCAATCCTAAAATCATCAGCATTGGCAAATTAGATGATTTATGCTGCATGTGACTTAAGAAATTATACGGATAATCTCCATTAATTAGAGCTTTTGCTCCATTTTCCAGAGCTGACCATCGATCTACATTTAGAGTATTACCGTCTACAGAATAGTTTAGATAAATAGTAAAAAGAAAAAAAACTATAATAAACATGAAAAAGATAAATGCAAATATCTTTTCATTTAAGTTTATTTTATCATAGAAACACAATAAATTAAAAATCAATAAATTGTAGATAATTAATATAAAAATTTCAAAATTGGGAGTATATTTTATTATAAATAAGCTATTTATAAACAAATAAATTAATAATAAAACATTTATTTTTTTTATGGAGCAATTATACATCTCTAAATTTATTTACTAAAATACAAAAACTACCCTTGATACAAAAATATAGCATACTTTAAATTTATTTACATTTGTATTATACTCATACTCTAATGAAAAAAAACATACATTTATCCTTCTTTATCTTAATACTTGCAATAGTAATTTTCAATTTTGATGTCATAAATTACATAAACGCTTTAAAAGAAAAATTTGGAGATTACTATTATCCTTTAGACGATAGTTACATCCATCTTAGTATAGCTAAAAACATTAGTTTTCATGAAGTTTGGGGTATTACTAGATATGAATTCAGTAGTACTTCATCATCTCCATTTTTTAGCATTTTATTGTCAATTTTAATGAATCTATGGGAGAACAATCCACTTGTATCATTATATCTAAACATATTCATTGCAAATTTATTTTTAATAATTATTTATTTATATTACAAAGATGAACCAATAGTATTAGCATCTATATTTACTGGCTTATATTTCATTGTTTTATTAAAAATACAAACAGTTACGGGATTAGAACATATTTTGCATATATTTTTTATCACAATTTTTTGGTTAAGTTTATTTAAATGGATTGAAAGTAATTACTTAAAAAATAACCATCTATACCTTGTTTATCTTTCATCCTTCTTTTTAATTATTTCTAGATACGAAAGCTTATTTATATTATTTCCAGCAATAATTTTTCTATTGATAAAAAAAAGAAATTTAGAAGCCATCACAATTTTAATATTATCATTAATCCCAGTTATAAGTTTTGGATTATTTTCCATAAAAAAAGGTGGATTTTTTTTCCCAAACAGTTTATTAGTTAAAGGTAACTTATCATTAAATCCTTTCGTTTTTTTTCAGCAAACCAGCATTATAGGGAAGATTATTATAATTTCAATTATATTGTTTTTAATCACTATTATATTTTTAAATTTTACGCTTAATAAAAAAACGAAAAAGGAACTTTATAAAAAATCATATAATATATTATTAAAAAATGATACTTTTTTAATAATATTCATTACTATTATATTACATTCATTATTTGCAAAATTTAATTGGTTATACAGATATGAGTCGTATCTCCTCACTTTAATTATCGTATCTGTTCCATTATTTTTTAAAAAAAACGTAATAAAATACACAAACAGATATTATTTAACTACTATATTACTCATTTTTGCCCTCTTCACACCTAGATTTTTACAATCTGAAAAAGATTTAGAATTTTCTGCAAAGAATATTTACAGTCAACAAGTACAAATAGGGATGTTTTTACAAAAAAATAAAAAAATAAAAACTGTAATCGCAAATGATATTGGTGCAATTTGTTACTTCTCAGATGTAAAAATTATAGATTTAATGGGACTAGGCTCTACTAATATTTTAATTTTAAAGAAAAATAATCCAGAACAATATAAATACTATCTAAATCATGTAAATTATGATTTAATGGTAATTTACGACAGCTGGTTTTCCAATGATAAAATGAAGACTAGAGTAAAAATTGCAGAATTAAAAAATCTACATCATCAAGTATTCGGTGATAACAAAGTAAGTTTTTATATTCCCCAAAATAGTAATTTAAAAAATGACTTACTTGAGTCTCTTAAAAATTTTAAAAAACAGCTTCCAAAAGACACAGAATTAATAATTTATAATTAATTAGACTCGTTGTAAGGCAAACGGTTCACAATACTTCTTCCTAGGGAAATTTCGTCTGCATATTCTAGTTCATCACCTACGGAAATTCCACGAGCAATGGTAGAAAAAGTCACCGGAAACTCTTTGAATTTTTTGTATAAATAATACGCTGTAGTGTCTCCTTCCATGGTTGCAGAAAGCGCAAAAATCAATTCTTTTACTTTTCCTTCATTCAGTTTTCTTTCAATAGAAGAAATATTCAACTGGTGCGGCCCAATTCCTTCCATAGGAGAAATTTTACCTCCCAAAACCAAATATTTACCATTAAATTTTGCTGTATTTTCTATCGCCATGACATCTCTTACATCTTCTACAATACAGAGCACCTCATCATTTCTCTTATGATTACTGCAAATTTCGCAAATATCTTCATCTGAAAAATTATGACATTCTTGACAATATTTAATGTCTGTTACCAATTTTTGGATGGCTTTACCTAGTGCCATTCCTTGAGATTCTGGAACGCGAAGCAAATGCAAAGCAAGTCTCAATGCAGATTTTTTACCAATTCCGGGCAAACTAGAAATTTCTTCTACGGCTTTTTCTAAAACTTTACTGGGAAAATTCATTATACAAATGTACTTTTTAATTTGAAAATCTGAAAATTTGAAAATTTAAAATTATCTTTATCCAAAATATATTTCTATGCAGAATCTTCAGTATCCGCTATTTTTAAAATTCAAAATTTCTACATTGGCGAGTGATTTCAATATTTCTGACAAAAACGGAAATTCTTTGGCTTATGTTCGTCAAAAATTATTCAAACTAAAAGAAGATGTAGTTGTTTACAATAACGAAAGCAGAACGCAGGAAAACTTTAGAATAAGAGCTAATCAATGGATAGATTTTAACGCAAGTTATGCGATAACAGACCACACTGGAAAGAATTTAGGAAAAATCGCCAGAAAAGGAATGCGCTCTATTTGGAAGGCAACATATTTTGTTTTAGATGCTTTTGACAACCAAAAATATAAAGTTCAGGAAGAAAACGCTTGGGTAAAAATTATAGACGGATTCTTTACCGAAATTCCAATTTTGGGAATTTTTACAGGTTATTTTTTCAATCCTACTTATATCGTTCATGATAATAACGGGAAGGAAATTTACCGTTTGAAGAAAATGCCTTCATTTTTTGGTAGAAAATTTCAGTTAGACCAAATCAATGACATTGCAGATGAAGATGAAACTTTAGTGGTTTTAAGCCTAATGATGATGGTTTTATTAGAAAGAGCAAAAGGTTAACATCAAATCAAAAAATATTTATTATCTTTGATAAAATCCAAAAAATTATGAAAAAGCTAATATTACTTTCCGCAATGATAGTTTCTGTGCTTTCTTTTGCGCAACAAAATTCTTCTTCTAACAATGTAAAAAGAGATAGCGATAATTATCAAAGCTATTTTACCATGAATGATGCTTCGTTTAAAAACAATGAAGCAGATTTAGAAATTAGCAAATATTATTTTGACATCAGAAAATACATTAAATCAAAGAAAGCAGAACTTTCTTCAGAAGATTATGAAACGCTGATGAAGCAAAACGAAAAAGACTTTACTACCATTAACAAAGCAGTTTATGGAATGAGCGCTCGATTATTTTTAGAAAAATACGGCGAAGAATTAGAACAATATAAGAAAAAAATTTACGAACAAGTAGATTTACTTGCTAAAAAATAAAAGAAAAGCCTGCATTTTGCAGGTTTTTTTATGTTTACATTTTCACGATTCATTATCTTTGTAAGAAATCATTTTATATGTCAATTACCCATTTAGAACCTCAAAATATTTGGAAAAACTTTGCGGCGCTTAATGCCGTTCCACGTCCTTCTAAAAAGGAAGAAAGAGTTATCGCTTTTATTAAAAATTTTGGCGAAAATCTTGGTTTACCCACTTCTGTAGACGAAGTAGGAAACGTCATCATCAAAAAACCAGCAACCGCAGGAATGGAAAACCGTCAAACCGTGGTTTTACAATCTCACCTTGACATGGTTTGTCAGAAAAACAATGATGTAGATTTCGATTTTGACACACAAGGAATCGAAATGTATGTAGACGGAGATTGGGTAAAAGCAAAAGGAACCACTTTAGGTGCAGACAATGGACTTGGCGTTGCAGCTATTATGAGCATTTTAGAAAGTACAGATATAGCTCATCCTGCGATTGAAGCTCTTTTTACGATAGATGAAGAAACGGGAATGACGGGTGCGCTTGGTTTAAAACCAGGTCAATTGACAGGAGAAATTTTATTAAATCTAGATACAGAAGAAGATGACGAAATAGATATAGGTTGCGCTGGTGGAATCGATGTAACGGCTTCTGCAAACTATAATCTGACTTCCACTTCATCTAATTTTGTAAAAATTGAAATCAAAGGTTTACAAGGAGGTCACTCTGGAATGGATATTCATAAAGGTTTTGGCAACTCTAATGTAATTCTTGGAAGATTGCTTTATGCAGGAATTTCTAACGAAATTCAATTGATTTCTATTGACGGAGGCGGATTGAGAAACGCTATTCCTAGAGAAGCTCACGCTTTGGTTGCTGTAAATAACACTTCTGAATATTTACAGAAATTAGAAACCCTTAAATCTGATATTTTAGAAGAATTTGCTTCGGTTGAAAAAGATTTAGAAATCAATTTCGCTACCGCTGAAAATATAGAGAACGGACTTTCTGTAGAAGACTCTAAAAAAATTATTTTAGCTTTAAAATCTGCTCACAATGGTGTATACAGAATGTCTCCAGACGTTGCAGATTTAGTAGAAGCTTCTAACAATATTGCAAGAGTAGAATTGAAAAACGGTGGTTTAAAAATCTTAAACTTAACTCGTTCTTCGGTAGAATCTACCAAAATGGCTGTTGCCGAACAACTGAAATCTGTTTTTGAACTAGCAGGAATGCAAGTTGACTTTTCGGGTTCATATCCAGGTTGGAAACCAAAACCAGGTGCAGAAATCATTAAAATTATGACAGAAATTTACGAGAAAGATTTCGGGGCAAAACCTCACGTTGTTGCTTGTCATGCTGGTTTAGAATGTGGAATTATTGGAGCGAATTATCCAAAAATGGAAATGGTAAGTTTCGGTCCTACGATTAGAGGAGCGCATTCTCCAGACGAAAGAGCGAATATTCCTTCTACTCAAAAATTCTGGAAATATTTACAAGAAATTCTGAAAAATATTCCTTTAAAGAATTAAACATCAAATAATTATCCATAAAAAAGACGCAACTAAGTTGCGTCTTTTTATTTTTGATGAACAAGTCATAACTTGCTCTTACTTTATTTTTTAAATTTCCTTATTCATAAGGAGCCAACTCTACTTCCAGACCTTCTAAATGTTCTGTAATGTGAATTTGACAACCTAATCTAGAATTTTCTTTTACATTGTAAGCTTCAGAAAGCATCGCTTCTTCTTCATCAGATTTTTCAGGAAGCGGAGTATCACTATTTACATAGCATTGACAAGATGCGCACATTGCCATTCCTCCACAAACACCAATGGTTCCTTCTTCTGCTAATTCATAGAGTTTCACGATTTCCATCAAGTTCATCGCCATATCTGTTGGCGCTACCACTTCATGGGTAACTCCGTTTCTATCTGTAATTTTTATGTTTACGTCTAACATTTTAGTAGTTGTATTTTGGTAATTGGTAGTTGGTAATTAGTAATTGGTAAAAAGTCTAGCTACCAAAATACTCAGTACCAAATACTAAAAATTTAGTCTATCTTCTTCACTACTGCTTTTTCGGCTTCTTTTCTGGTTCCGTCAAAACCATCTACTCCACTTACAGTAGTATATTTCAAGACATATTTTCTGCCAGGATTCATTCTATTGTAGACACTTTGGCACATCAAAGTTGCTTCGTGGAAACCACACAAAATTAGTTTTAATTTTCCTGGATAAGTATTCACGTCGCCAATTGCATAAACGCCTTCAATATTGGTTTGATAATCCAAAGCGTTATTTACCACAATCGCATTTTTCTCAATTTCTAATCCCCAATTCGCAATATCACCTAATTTAGGAGTTAATCCAAATAGCGGAATAAAATAATCGGTTGCTAAATCGTAAATTTCACCTTCTTTATCTACTGTAATAGCTTCTATATGACCATCACCTTTTAGACCAATTACTTCTGCAGGTGTAATTAAGTTAATTTTACCTGCGTTTTTAAGTTCTTGTACCTTTTCTACAGAGTCAAGAGCACCTCTAAACTCATTTCTACGGTGAATAAGCGTAACAGATTTTGCCACATTAGATAAGAAAATACTCCAGTCTAGTGCAGAATCACCACCACCAGCAATTACAATATTTTTATCTCTGAAATGTTCAGGATTTTTCACAAAATATTCTACTCCTTTTTCTTCGTAGTCTGCAATATTGTCAATCAAAGGTTTTCTCGGCTCGAAAGTTCCTAAACCACCAGCAATTGCCACAGCTTTTGCACGGTGAACGGTACCTTTATTGGTAATCACTTCGAACGTTCCATCTTCTAATTTATTAAGAGTAGTTGCAGTTTCTGCCAAGGTAAATCCAGGCTCAAACTGTTTAATTTGTTCCATTAAATTATCTACCAATTCACCTGCCAACACTGATGGATAGCCAGGAATATCAAAAATTGGTTTCTTAGGATAAAGTTCTGCCAATTGACCACCTGGTTGTGGTAATGCATCTATGATGTGACATTTAATTTTAAGTAAACCTGCCTCAAAAACAGCAAAAAGACCGGTTGGTCCGGCTCCGATAATCAATAAATCTGTATTTATCATTTATATATTTTTTATTGTAAATTTGAATTACGAATAAAAACTTTTCATTTTTTGCAAATATAGCAAATTTTGTGGTTTGGCCTATGTAACTTTTATGACATTTGTCACAACTGATTATGCGTAAAATTGCCGCTTTAAAATTTTGGCAAAGAATTTGCGAAGAAATAAATATTTAAAAATCGATTATGAAAAAAATATTCAATTTTATATTTTTATTAATTTCAATCACTGTTTTTTCACAAATTGACAATATCAAAAGTGGTGAAAAACTCTCTTATAGATTACATTATGGTTTCTTAAATGCAGGAACAGCAACTCTTACCACCAACCAAATTACTTATAAAGGAAAACCTCATTACAGAGTGACAGGAATTGGGAAAAGTACTGGTGCGGTAAGAGCTTTCTTCAAAGTGGATGATGTGTATGAAAGTTACATCAATATCGCTACTGGATTGCCTAGTTATTATGTTAGAAACGTTTCGGAAGGTGGTTACAGAAGACATTATGAAACCGAATTTAACCATGATAATCAATCTCTTACCCTAACCAATAAATTAGACCAAACTTCTAAAAATTTTAAAACTATGAGAGGAATTCAAGATATGCTTTCTTCTTTTTACAACCTTAGAAGCATGGACAAATCTAAATTTAAAGTAGGAAGTAATATTAAAATGAACGTTTGGATTGATGACGAGTCTTATCCTTTTATGCTAAAAGTGGTTGCTGTAGAAAACAAAACTACCAAATTTGGAGATATTTCTTGCCTTAAAATCAAACCTTACGTAATGAGTGGTAGAATTTTTAAATCTCAAGAAGGCGTTACGATGTGGGTCACCAATGACGAAAACCACGTTCCCGTAGAAATTAGAGCAGAACTTTTAGTAGGTTCTCTCAAAGCAAGTTTAGACGGATATGCCAACGTAAAATATCCTTTGAATTTTTCTAAATAAATTTCTTGAAATATAAAATCCGACAATTTTTGTAGGATTTTTTTGTACTTAATGTAATAAAACTAAAAGATTAGTTGTTCTAATTGAAACAAATGAAAATTTTTTGCAACTAATTTCTTTAAATAAAAAATACATGAAAGTTCAAATCATCATCTTATTCACTTTTCTTTTTGTTGGTTTTTCCTCGGCACAAGAAGAAAAAACCGAAAACATTACCCGGAAAACCATCAACGCGGTAAGAGCAGAAAAAGCGCCAAAGATTGATGGAATTTTAGATGATGAAATTTGGAAAAACGCACCTATTGCCAATGATTTTATAGAACTAAGACCTAATAATGGCAAAGCTGAAAATCCTGATTTCAAAACAGAAGTAAAAGTCGCTTATGACGATACTGGGATTTATGTTTCTGCGATGATGTATGATAAAGAACCTTCTAAAATCGGGAAAGAACTCACCGAAAGAGACAATATAGGAAATGATGATTTCTTCGTACTTTTTATTAATGGATATAATGATAAACAGCAGAGTTTAGAACTCTTTGTAACTGCAGCAGGTGTACAAGCAGACAGCAAAATTACCAATCAAAATGGTGAAGATTTTTCATGGAACGGAATTTGGTATTCTGGCGTGAAAATTTTAGAAAACGGTTGGTCTGTTGAGATGAAAATCCCATATTTCGAGATGAGATTTCCTAAAAGCGAGAAACAACAGTGGGGAATTAATTTTTTCAGACAAATTAATCGATTGCAAACCGCTTATACATGGAATCATGTGAATAATCAAAAAGGAAGCTTCTTATTATATGACGGAATTCTAAACGGCGTAGAAAATATACAAACGCCTACCAGATTGTCATTCCTTCCTTATTTTTCGAGTTATGTAAATTATTTTGACGGAAAAACCACTACCAACATCAATGGCGGAATGGACGTGAAATATGGAATTAATGACGCTTTTACACTAGACACCACTTTAATTCCCGATTTTGGACAAGCCAATTTTGATGCTACCGTTTTAAATTTAGGACCATTTGAACAACAGTTCAGTGAACAGCGATCGTTTTTCAATGAAGGAACAGAGCTTTTCAACAAAGGAAATATGTTTTATTCCAGAAGAATTGGTGGTTTCCCAAGTAAGTTTCCTCAACTTGCAGCCGATGAAGAATTTGCAGAAAATCCAGAAAAAGTAAAACTTTTTAACGCTACTAAAATTTCAGGAAGAACCAAAAAAGGCTTAGGAATTGGATTTTTCAATGCCATTACCGAAAAAACGGAAGCTTCCATCAGAAATATCAACACTGGCGAAATCAGAAAAGAAGTAACAGAACCTTTGGCGAATTACAATGTCTTTGTTTTAGACCAAAGATTTCGTGAAAATTCTTCGGTTTCCCTCATCAATACAAGTGTGATGAGAAGCGGAGATTTCAGAGATGCTAATGCAACTGGAGTTTTCCTTGACTTAACCAATAAGAAAAATACATTTTCTGTATTCGGTTCTACAGAGGGAAGTTGGGTTTTCGAAAATCAAAAACAAAAATTCGGTTTTGAAGGAAGTGCTGGTTTTAACCAAATTATTAAAGGGCATCAATTCGGCGCAGAAGTTTTCTTGAGAGATAAAAATTATGACATTAACGATCTTGGATTTACTGGACAAACCAATTATGTGAATTATAGCGCCAATTATAATTACCGTTATTTGCAACCAAAAGGCAATATCAATCAATTGAATTACAGTATTAAAGTAAACAATAACAGAAGATTAGAAACCGATTTATTTGCAGATTTCGTGATTCACCAAAATTTACAAATTACCAATAAAAAGTTTTTCAATTTCGGAGGAGGATTGATGGTAAAACCTATCGGAACCAATGACATTTACGAACCTAGAACCTTCGGAAAATATCTTTTCATTCCGGCAATGTATAATCCATGGGTTTTTGCCAATACAGACGAAAGAAAAAAATTCAAAATCGGTGGTTTTGTAGAATTTTATAAATATAACGAAGACAAGAGAATTACGTACATTTCAGAAATCAATACCCGATATCGATTTAATGACCATTTCTCTATTTTCCACACTTTAAATTATGCTAATTTCAATAATGAAACTGGATTTGTAGGAAAAGATGCCACGAACATTTTCATTGGCCGAAGATTAAGAAATTCAGTAGAAAACAGTGTTTCTTCTCAATATACTTTTAATGAAAAAATGGCGATTAACCTTACTTTCCGTCATTATTTTTCGGAAGTTGCTTACAGACAATTTTACACGTTAAAAGATAATGGAGAACTCAATCCAGACACTACTTTCGCCGAAAACAAAGATGGAACCTTCAATTCATGGAACTTGGATTTACGTTACAGTTGGTGGTTTGCGCCAGGTTCACAGCTGACTTTACTGTATAGAAATCAAGCTCAAAATTTCTTAGATGTAGCGAGATTAAGCATGAGAGATAATTTTGACCGATTATTTAACGAACCTATGATTAACAATATTTCGCTCAGAATTACTTATTTCTTAGACTACAACAGAGCAAAAAATTGGTTCAAAAAATCTTAAAAATAAAAAAGCGTTCAAAAAATTTTGAACGCTTTCTTTTTATCATTTCTGAAAATTTCAATAATAAATTCTAATTTATAAATGCCCGAATTGCTCTAGCATTCTCTTATCATTTTCGAAAAACATTCTGATGTCTCCCAATTGATAAAGCAACATTACGATTCTCTCAATTCCCATTCCGAATGCGTAACCAGAGTATTTATCCGCATCGATATTTACATTTTTAAGAACGGCAGGATCTACCATTCCGCAACCCATAATTTCTAACCAACCGGTTCCTTTGGTAATTCTGTAATCGGTTTCAGAATTCAATCCCCAATAAACATCTACTTCTGCACTTGGTTCTGTAAAAGGAAAATAAGAAGGTCTCATTCTGATTTTTGATTTTCCGAAAAGTTCTGTAGTGAAAAACTGTAAAGTTTGTTTCAAATCTGCAAAACTCACGTTTTCATCAATATATAAACCTTCTATTTGGTGGAAAATACAGTGTGAACGAGAAGAAATCGCTTCGTTACGGAAAACTCTTCCCGGAGAAAGAATTCTAATTGGCGGCTGATTTTCTTCCATGTGACGAATTTGCACCGATGAAGTATGCGTTCTTAATAAAACATCTGGATTTTGCTCAATAAAGAATGTATCTTGCATATCTCTTGCAGGATGATATTCTGGTAAATTAAGCGCAGTAAAATTGTGCCAATCATCTTCTATTTCTGGTCCATCAGAAACTGCAAAACCAATAGATTTAAAAATCTCAATAATTCTGCCTTTTACTAAATTAATAGGATGACGAGAACCCAATTCCAACGGAAAAGCAGGTTTCGTAAGGTCTTCTTTTTCGATAATAATTTGGCTAGAAGTAGCTTCTTTCAACTCTTCTAACTTAGTATTCACGGCTTGTTTGAGTGTATTGATTTTTTGACCAAATTCTTTTTTCTGTTCATTCGGAACTTCTTTAAATTTTTCGAAAAAATCATTTAAAATTCCCTTTTTCCCATTGAATTTGATACGAAATTGTTCAATTTCGTCTTTGTTAGTAGAAGTAAAACCTTGCACTTCTTTCAATAACTCATCTATCTTATCTAACATCGGTTTGTTTTATAGAATTGCAAAAATACGGATTTTAATTTTTAACCACAAAAACCATCACAGAATAATCCCGAACTTAAGTCATAAAAAAAGAACTCACAAAACTGCGAGTTCCTATTTTTTTCACTTGGTTATTTTTACTTGGCTCTTGAGAATTACTTGCTTTCTAAAGCTTTTACCAAAATCTGAAGATTAATTTCTTTGTTTAGCAAACCATTTTCTAGAGGAAGTTCAAATTTCAACCCGAAATCTTCTCTGTTAATATCTGTTGGTTCACTTGCAATGCTTACATTTCCGTCAGCTACCGTTACATTTGCTTTAAACTGAACTGGTTTTGTGATGCCTTTAATCGTAAGATTTCCTTCTAAAAGCGTGTTGTAATCTCCAGCTGCATTTTTGGTTACTTTGGTAATTTCATAAGAAGCGGTAGGAAATTTTTCTACCTCGAAGAAATCTCCACTTTTCAGATGACCTTCTAATTTAGCTTTCATTTCTTGGTCATCTTTTAAATCTATATTTTCTAGTGTGGTAATATCTGCCACGAATTTTCCTGATTGCAGTTTACCATCTTTTACAGTAACATCTCCACTTTCAAATTTTATCTCTCCGAAATGTGTGGTTTGATCAGACTTTAGCACTTTATAACCTTTCCACTCTATTCTACTGTTCATGGTGTCTACTTTGTAGAGCACACCGTCAGTTTCGGTTAAAACTTCATTGGCTTCGCTGGTTACAGGTTTATCTTTACCACAAGAAATCACTAAAAAAGAGAGGACTAAAACTCCAAAAACGCTATATAAATTCTTTTTCATTTTTAACTGTTTTTTATCATTTTACTTCTGCTAAAGTAAGAAATTTCTCTTCAAATTTTCAAAAATTCTTTTATTATGCTTATTTTTGTATATGCTTTTGAATGTTAGAAACTTATATTTCGGTTACAAACCCGGAACTTTACTTTTCAGAAATATCAATCTTTCTGTAGAAAAAGGTAAAATTATTGCTTTGGCTGGCGAATCTGGCTGTGGAAAATCTACTCTTCTTAATATTATTTACGGTTTGTTTGATTGGCAAAGCGGAGAAATTTATTTGGAAGACGAAAGACTTTTCGGACCGAAAGGAAACATTGTTCCAGGAGAACTCGGCATGAAGTTGGTTTCTCAAAATTATGATTTAATGCCTTATCTTACTGTTTCCGAAAATATTGGGAAATTTATTTCTAACACCAATCTTTCCGAGAAAAAGCAAAAAATTCAGGAACTTTTACAAGTAGTTGGACTAGAAGATTACGCTCATGTTTTGCCAAAAAATTTAAGTGGTGGTCAGCAACAGCGAGTTGCGATTGCGAGAGCGCTTTCTGTAATGCCAAAACTGCTTTTATTAGATGAACCTTTCAGCAATTTGGATTATTCCAGAAAAATGGAATTGAGAGAGCGTTTGTTTAATTATGCTAAAGAACATGAACTTTCTGTGATGATTTCTACTCACGAAATTCAAGAAATTCTTCCTTGGACAGACCAAATTATTGTACTACAAGAAGGAAGATTGATTCAAAATGACAACGCTGAAGAAACTTTCAGAAATCCTTATAATGCTTATGTAGCAAAACTTCTGGGCGAAGTAAATACCATTTCCGAAGAAGAAAAATCTGTACTCAACGTTTCTAAAAATTATTTCTTCCCGCATCAAATTAAAATCACCGAAAATGGTTTAGATGCTCAAATTGTAGAAAGCAGATTTGCAGGAAACCATTATTGGAACAAGATTTTAGTTCATAATATTCCGCTTGTTATGTATTCAGAAAACAAATTGGAGGGAAATATTAAGGTTGAGATTAAGGATTAGGTAAAGGTAAAAGTTGAGTTTAAAATTCATCGTTTAGAACATCCAACTAAAATTTCATTTTATTTCTAGAAAATTTATTAATTTTGTCTTCCCTGAAAAACGTAAGGAAATTTTTGGTTAATTCTCTTTCTGCCTTGATGGACTGAAATTAGATTCGTTTCATACGAACAATCAAAGTCTTAGAAAAGAACCCTGCCAAATCTTTCCTTTTTTTTTAGAAATTGTGCTAATTTCCTCGAATTATACAAATTTTGCCAAATCAGTAATTTGAGTAATTCGAGAAAATTTGTGCAAATTAAAATGTTCTTAAGCTTTCTTCACAAATTCAGACTTCAATGCCATTGCTCCGAAACCATCTATTTTACAATCGATATTGTGATCTGAACCTGGTCTTAATCTAATATTTTTCACCTTAGTTCCAGCTTTTACAGGTTTTGGCGCTCCTTTTACTGGTAAATCTTTAATAACTACCACAGAATCACCATTTTGCAATTCATTTCCGTTGCTATCGAAAATTTTATCTTCTGCACCTACTTCTGCAGGATCGAACTCGTGGAAACATTGACTGCAAACCAAAAGATTGTCTTGTTCGTAGGTAAATTCGCTTCCACATTTTGGGCAAGGCATTAATTCACTCATTTTTTTATTTTTTGCAAAGTTACTTTAAAATCTGTAACCTAAAGAAATCCCTGCTCTTAAACCAGCCCAAGGTCCGTCTACTTTTAGATTAGCACCATTTGCATTTACAGTAGCTTTGTATTTTACCACTGGAATATCTAAGTTGTCTAATTCATCCTGAACTTGCTGTTGCTCAACTGAAGTTAATGTTCTATCTGTAATACCATCTAAATCTCCGGTTGATGTTCCATAATGAGCACCTAAAAACCATGCATCTAAAACGAAATTATCTTTTTTGCCTAAAAACCATTGCGCACCGATTAACAAACCTGCACTGTGAGCTGTAGAATTTCCTTTGAAAGTAACGTCTACGGTATCATACACTACTCCATTGATTTCCACATCTATGGTTTCTGTAAAATTTGAAACTTTGAAGGTAGAATATCTATAATAAGGAGCTAAATAAAAACCATGACCATAACCTTTTTTTCCTAAATAAAATCTGGTTTCTAAAGTAGCATTGCTTCCACCGAGTTCTACTTCTTCTAAATTCACCTCACTATCATTGGGTAAAAGTGAAGAAAATGGCAATTTACCTTCTGGTATCATTCCATAACTTACAGACAGTGAAAATGTTTTGGTAAAAACTCTTTCATAATTCAATTGAAAATTCTTAAAAGCAAATGCAGTAACATTGGTTTTGATAATGTTTCTTCTTTGCGTGTCATCTTCCTGAGCATTCATACTTAAACTCAGTAAAAATAATGTTCCTAATAGTAGTTTTCTCATTTATTTTGATTTTCGGCAAATATATTAATTTGATTGAAGATGGAAGAATGGATGCTAGAAGTTTTTGATTTGATATAAAAAATATTCTTAATTTTAAAGAAATTTTTAATCATGAAATACTTTATTTTTATTATCATATTATTCACTTTTATTTCATGTGATCCTGGTTATGCATATTACATAAGTAATAATTCAGAAAAAGATATTTATATATATACCAATCCACCTATAAGAGTATATGACAAAAATATTTATGGTAGAGAACTAGATTCTGCTATTATTAAACCTAAAGAAACATTTAGAATATTTGGGAGTATTGGTTATGGTGGCGGTGAAGATAGTTTTCCTTTTCATCAAATAATTATTAATAAAGAGAATGATTCAATCGTTTTAAAAGATAAATCAGAAATCAATTCTAAATTCAATCAAAACAAAAAGAAAAGATTATTTTCAACAAGTTATACAATAATTGTTAATTAGCTTTTTATCCTTATTTTTGCAAAGAAATAGCAGAAAGCAGAAAGCCGACTGCCGAAAGCAATTCAGAAACTATGCAATTAATCCACAGAAATCTACTCATCGGTATTCACGATGCACTACAAGAAACTTTTTTCGAAAAAAATAAATACGCAGATAAAGTTATAGAAAGACTTTTGAAAGCTCATAAAAAATGGGGAAGCGATGACAGAAAAGTAGTTTCTGAAATTTTCTACAACATTATCCGTTGGAAAAAACGCCTAGAATATTACATTGGAGAAGGCGCAAAACCCAATAACATTTATAGACTTATACTAGCCTATTTGCTTTGGAGCGAAACAGAATATAAAAAATTCGAAGAATTTCAAGGGATAAAAGTTGCGGATATTATTACCAAATTAAAGAAAGGAACCGTTCCTACTAAAGCTTTTGAACATTCTATCCCAGATTGGTTGGTAGAAACTTTAGAAAAAGAACTTGGTGAAAACTGGGAAAAAGAAATGATTGCGCTAAATGAACAAGCGCCAACTATTTTGCGTGCTAATTCTTTGAAAACCTCAACAAAACACTTAATCGAAGAACTAAAACACGAAAATGTAGAAAGTTTTCAAGTTCCAGGCTTCGAAAATGCAGTGCAGTTGGAAGAAAAGAAAAATGTGTTCCTAACTTCGGCTTTTAAAGATGGCTTTTTTGAAGTACAAGATGCTGGTTCGCAAAAAATTGGAGAATTTCTAGATGTAAAACCAGGAATGCGTGTAGTAGACGCTTGTGCTGGAGCTGGCGGAAAAACCCTTCACCTTGCTGCTTTGATGGAAAACAAAGGTCAAATCATTGCTATGGATATTCACGGTTGGAAATTAGCCGAACTTAAACGTAGAGCAAAAAGAGCGGGAGCTCACAATATAGAAACCAGAGAAATTACAGATAATAAAGTCATCAAAAGACTTCACGAAAAAGCAGACAGACTTTTGATAGACGCACCGTGTTCTGGTTTAGGCGTTTTGAAAAGAAACCCAGATTCTAAATGGAAAATAGACCAGGATTTCATCGATAGAATTAGAAAAGAGCAAGAAACCATTCTTCAAGATTATTCTAAAATCATTAAAAAAGGTGGAAAAATGGTTTACGCCACTTGTTCTATCTTGCCAAGTGAAAACAATGAACAGGTAGAAAATTTCTTGAAAAACAATCCTGATTTCAAATTAGTAAAAGAAGAAAAAGTAATGCCAAGTACAGGTTTTGACGGATTTTACATGGCGCTGATTGAGAGAGTTTAAATAAACTTCAAAACATAGCTTCTAAAGCAACCTTTATGTAAGGTTGCTTTTTTTATTTTTTCAACTTAAAAAAATTCGCATCCTTGTTTCAAAACAAGCGTTTAAATTAAAATATTTCTAAATTAAATTTAATTAGTTAAAATAATTAACCAATTTTAATATTTTATTTTTATTTATAAACTTTAAATCTATTTTTGCATACGAAACGTAAACATTTAATCAACTTTAAAATTATTTATAAAAGATATGTGCGGAATTGTATGCTTGTTTGATGCGAAACAAAAAACAGACGCTCTGCGTCCTCAGATATTAGAAATGTCTAAAAAAATTAGACACCGCGGTCCAGATTGGAGCGGAATTTTCCAATCAGAAAAAACCGTATTTTCTCACGAAAGACTAGCAATCGTAGACCCAACTTCTGGGAAACAACCTCTATTTACAAAAGACGGAAAAGTAGTTTTGGCAGTAAATGGCGAAATCTACAACCACCAAGAACTCAGAAAAGAATTCCCTGATTATGAATTCCTTACTCAGTCTGATTGTGAAGTTATCTTGGCACTTTATAGAAAATATGGCAAAGATTTTATTGAAAAACTCAACGGGATTTTTGCATTTTCACTTTATGACATTGAAAATGATATTTATTTAATCGCAAGAGATCACATGGGAATTTGTCCGCTTTATCAAGGTTGGGACAAACACGGAAACTATTATGTAGCTTCTGAACTGAAAGCTTTAGAAGGCGTTTGTAATAAAATTGAAACTTTTTTACCAGGGCATTTTGTATACAGCAAAGACGGTCAAGAATTGCAACAATGGTACAAAAGAGATTGGGAAGATTTTGAAGATGTAAAAGACAATGAAACCAGCATTGCTGCCATTAGAAAAGGATTGGAAGATGCAGTACACAGACAAATGATGAGTGATGTTCCTTATGGAGTTTTACTTTCTGGAGGTTTAGATTCTTCTATTATTTCTGCAATTGCGGCAAAATATGCAAAAAAACGCATCGAAAGTGGAGACGAACAAGAAGCTTGGTACCCTAGATTACACAGTTTTGCAGTAGGTTTAGAAGGTTCTCCAGATTTGGCGGCTGCACAAAAAGCTGCGGAACATATTGGCTCTGTTCACCACGAAATCCACTTTACCGTTCAAGAAGGTTTAGACGCAGTAAAAGATGTAATTTATCACCTCGAAACGTATGATGTAACCACAGTAAGAGCTTCTACACCGATGTATTTAATGGCGAGAGTGATTAAATCAATGGGAATTAAAATGGTACTTTCTGGTGAAGGAAGCGATGAACTTTTTGGTGGATATTTATATTTTCACAAAGCTCCCAATGCTAAAGAATTCCATGATGAAACGGTAAGAAAACTAGGGAAATTACACTTATACGATTGTTTGAGAGCCAACAAAGCATTGATGAGTTGGGGAATTGAAGGAAGAGTTCCTTTCTTGGACAAAGAATTTATGGATATTGCCATGACCGTAAATCCTGCGGATAAAATGGTTACTGCTCACGAACCCAAAATTGAAAAATGGTTATTGAGAAAAGCTTTTGAAGATTTGTTACCAGAATCGATTGCTTGGAGACAAAAAGAACAGTTTTCTGACGGAGTTGGTTATAGCTGGATTGACACTTTAAAAGAAATTGCCGAAAAAGAAGTGACTGATGAAATGATGGCGAATGCAAAATTCCGTTTTCCTCAAAACACTCCACAAAACAAAGAAGAATACAGATACAGAACAATTTTTGAGGAGCATTTCCCAAGTGAAACCGCTGCTTTAACCGTTCCTTCCGTTCCATCAGTAGCTTGTTCTACACCAATTGCGCTAGAATGGGACGAAGCTTTCAAAAAAATGAATGATCCGAGCGGAAGAGCCGTGATTTCCGTTCATGAAGATTCTTATTAAAAATTGTTATTCAAAATTTGATATGAAGAGAAGTCTGTCCAAATTTTTTGGGCAGACTTTTTTATGTAAAAAATTTACTAAATTTATAGAAAAATCAAAGCCATGAAAAAAACCTTTATTTTCAGTTTTCTATTATTGAATATTTTAATATTTTCTCAAATCAACAGATTTTATTATGAATTAAACTATAAACCAAACAAAGACTCTAGCAAAATTGAAAAACTTCTTACAGTTCTTGATATTAAAGATGGCAAATCACTTTATCTAAACCAAGAACTTGCTGTTCATGATTCAATTATTACTGCGTCAAACGAAAACCCTTCTAAATTCGAACTGTTTGATTGGAAAACCTTTTCCAATAATTCACCTAAAAACTCTGTCAAAATTATTAAAGAAAATGGCATTGTAACACAAAAAGAAGTAATAGGAGAAGTTCAGAATTTTAATTATGTAGAAAAGATAAATTTTAATTGGATACTTAGCAACGAATATCAAAAAATAGAAAATTATAACACTCAAAAAGCCACAACAGATTTTGGTGGACGAAAATGGAATGCTTGGTTTACTACCGAAATCCCCATCAATGATGGCCCATATAAATTCTTTGGACTCCCAGGTTTAATTGTAAAAATTGAAGATTCAGAAAAAGAGTATTCATGGACATTGAAAGGAAATTATTTTTGCAAAGAAAATTGTTCTTTCCAACAAGAATCGCACAACGAAAAATACATTAAAACAATTAAAGTATCTAAAGAAAATTTTCTAAAACTTAAAACCAATTATAAAAAAGACCCTTTACAAGGCGCTGACGTGGCAAATCCAGAAATAAACCCAACTTTTATCAAAGAATACAAAGAAAGATTGCTAAAAAAAATAAATTATTACAACAATCCTATTGAAAGAGATTAATGAGTTTAAACAATAAAAGAAAGTCTGTCAATAAAATTTGAACAGGCTTTTTTGTAATTTGTAAGACTAAAAACCATAATTTGATTAAGCATTAAAAAAATCATATTTTTGCATAGAATTTGTATCAAAATAGAAATTTAAAAATTCCAAAAAATGTCAAAAGTAAAAGTAGGCACAGTGCAAATGACCTGTGTAAAAGATAAAAACGAAAATCTGCAAAAAGCCATCGAAAAAATAAGAGAAGCTGCTGCAAAAGGTGCTCAAATTGTTTGTTTACAAGAACTTTTCACGTCACTTTATTTTTGTGATGTAGAAGATTACGACAATTTCGATTTAGCAGAAGCCATTCCTGGACCTTCTACAGATGCGTTGAGTGCTGTTGCCAAAGAATTAGGCGTGGTAATTATTGCTTCGCTTTTCGAAAAAAGAGCGCAAGGTTTGTATCACAACACCACTGCAATTTTAGACGCAGACGGAACTTATCTTGGGAAATACAGAAAAATGCACATTCCGGATGATCCTGCTTTTTACGAAAAATTCTATTTCACTCCTGGAGATTTAGGTTATAAAGTTTTTCAAACCAAATTTGCGAAAATTGGTGTTTTAATTTGTTGGGATCAGTGGTATCCAGAAGCTTCTAGAATCACTGCATTGATGGGAGCTGATATCCTCTTTTACCCTACCGCAATTGGTTGGGCAACAGACCAAGACGAAGAAACCAACGCAGACCAATATAACGCTTGGCAAACCATACAAAGAAGTCACGCTGTTGCAAATGGAGTCCCTGTAGTTTCTGTAAACCGAGTTGGTTTTGAACAAGATGGTGCTATGAAATTCTGGGGCGGAAGTTTCGTTGCTAATGCTCAAGGTAAATTATTGTATCTCGCATCTCACGACCAAGAAGAAGTAGTAGTTACTGAATTAGATTTATCTCAAACTGATTATTTCCGTAAACACTGGCCTTTCTTGAGAGACAGAAGAATAGATTCTTATCAACCTATTGTTAAAAGATTTATTGACGAAGACTAATGATTGATCTAACAAAAACCCCGAAATCACAAGGCTACGTTTTTCCGGCAGAATGGGAAGAGCACGAAGCTACTTGGCTTTCTTGGCCTCATAAGGAAGAATCTTGGCCAGGTAAATTAGAAGAAATTTATCCTTATTACTGTCAATTTATTAAAATTCTTTCCGAAGACGAATTCGTGAGAATTAATGTAAAAGACGAAGAAATGAGAAAATTTGTGATGGATTGTATCATGCAAGCTGGTGCAAATCTCGAAAATATTGAATTCTATTTCCACGAAACCAACGATGCATGGTGCAGAGATCACGGTCCCGCTTTTTTGATTAATAAAAATGGTAACGAACCAGAAAAAGCAATCGTAGATTGGGGTTATAACGCTTGGGGAAATAAATATCCTCCGTTTGATTTGGATGATGTAATTCCTACAAAAATCGGGAAAGAATTTGACATTCCTGTCTTTTATCCCGGAATCGTAATGGAAGGTGGAAGCGTAGAATTTAACGGAAAAGGCACTATTTTGACATCAAAATCTTGTCTTTTGAATGAAAATAGAAATCCTCATCTTTCAAAAGAAGAAATTGAAGAATATCTTAAAAATTATTACGGACAAGAGCAAGTTCTTTGGGTAAGTGACGGAATTATTGGTGATGATACCGATGGACACATCGATGACACCGTTCGTTTTGTGAATGAAAACACTGTTTTAACCGTTGTAGAAGATAATCCTGAAGACGAAAACTACGAAATCCTGCAAACCAACCTCAGAGAATTGCAAGAAATGAAACTTTTAGATGGCTCTCCTTTAAATATTATTGAGTTGCCAATGCCAGATCCTGTAATTTGGGAAGACCAAAGATTGCCAGCTTCTTATGCTAATTTTTACATCTCGAATAAGCATGTTATTGTACCAACTTATAGATGTAGCAAAGACGAAATAGCTTTAGAAATCATCCAAAAATGTTTCCCAGAAAGAAAAGTGGTAGGTATAGATTCCACAGAAATTATTTGGGGATTAGGCAGTTTTCATTGTTTAAGCCAACAAGAACCATTAGTATAAACTATCAAAACCTGCAAATTAGCAGGTTTTATTTTTTGTAAATTTGATGTAATGAAACCACAGATTGAAAATATAGAAACCACCAAAAAAATTCTTCCATTAATATTGGCTACTGCTATTTTTATGCAAATGCTAGATTCTACGATTCTCAATACTTCTCTACCATCCATTGCAAAAGATTTGAACGAGTCACCGCTCAATATGCAAAATGCTATTATCAGCTATGTTTTGACATTAGCCTTATTTATGCCTGTTAGCGGATTTTTGGCAGATAAATTCGGGACGAAAAAAGTATTTATTATTTCTTTAATTCTATTCAGTTTAGGTTCTCTTTTGTGTTCACTTTCCCCAAATTTAACTGTTTTGGTTGTTTCAAGAGTCATACAAGGAATTGGAGGAAGTTTAATGACACCAGTTGGTAAATTAGCACTTATCAAAACTTTTGACAAAAGTGAATTATTGAAAGCGATGAATTTCGCCATTATCCCCGCTTTAATTGGCCCAGTTCTCGGTCCATTAATTGGAGGTTATATGGTAGATTATCTTTCTTGGCATTGGATATTTTTAATGAATCTACCAATTGGAATTTTAGGAATTGTGCTGAGTGTAAAATATATGCCAAATTACTTTTCAAAAATCATAGATTTTGATTTTAAAGGTTTTCTATTTTTTGCAGCAGCGTCTTTGTTGCTTTCTATATCACTAGAATGGATGGGTAATGCTAAAAATATAACTCCTGTTCTATTGGTATTTTTAATGGGTTTTATTTTTATTTATCTCTATTACAGACACGCCAAAAAAGAAGAAAATCCTATTTTCCCCTTAGAATTATTCATGGTAAGAACCTTCAGAGTGGGATTTTTAGGAAATCTAGCTACCAGATTAGGCATAAGCTCAATTCCGCTTTTGATTCCTTTGATGATTCAAATTGCTTACGGACAATCTGCTGTAGTTTCTGGATGGATTGTAGCTCCGATGGCAATCACTGCCATGTTTGGAAAATCTGCCGTTATTAAAATCCTGAATCGTTTTGGCTACAGAAAAACATTGATGTTCAATACTTTTCTTATTGGAACACTCATTTGTTTAATGGCAATCCCAGGAATTAACACATCTATTTATTGGTTTATACCTTTAATTTTGGTTTTAGGATTTTTTAATTCTATTCAATTTACCTCTATGAATACTATTTCTATTTCGGATTTACGAGATAGTCACACGAGTAGTGGAAACTCTTTAATTTCTGTAAATCAACAAATTGCCATAGGATTTGGAATTGCATTTGGTTTAATCATTTTAAAACTTTTTGAAGGTGATACGCAACTTATCAAAGGAAACATTCACAATGCTTTTCGATATACTTTTTTGGTGATGGGAATTCTCACTATTTTATCTGGTTTCGTCTTTAGAAGACTCCATTTCAGAGATGGCGATAATATGAAATCTTAAAATCTTTCCCTGAAATAACTTTCTGAAAACGCTAAAAAAACTATATTTGCTCAACTTAAAATCAAATCAATGAATCCAGTTTTTGTAGGAGTAATTTTATCCGTTTATTTTCTGGCGCTACTTGGCGTTTCTTACTACACTTCTAGAAATGCAAATAACCAAACATTTTTTATAGGAAATAAAAATTCTAACTGGCTTTTAGTAGCTTTTGGAATGATTGGCACTTCCCTTTCTGGAGTAACATTTGTGTCGGTTCCTGGAACGGTAGGAACAGGTGGTTTTACTTATTTCCAAGTAGTTTTAGGTTATTTTTTAGGATATTTTGTAGTGGCATTTGTCTTACTTCCTTTGTATTATAAACTGAAACTCACTTCTATTTACACTTACCTCAACGAAAGATTTGGGTTTAATTCTTACCAAACTGGCGCTATTTTTTTCATTATTTCTAGAACTTTAGGCGCCACTGCTCGTTTGTATTTGGTTATCAATATTTTAGACTTACTTATTTTCCATAATGACATTACGAAAGCTACCGATATTTCTTGGAGTTTTGTTGCCATTTCTGTCGCTATTTTATTAATGATTTTAGCTTATACTTTTAAAGGTGGTGTGAAAACTATCGTTTGGACAGACACTTTGCAGACCGTTTTCATGTTAGGAGCATTGCTTATTACTGTAGGTTATATCCTTACCAAAATGAATTTAGGAATTGGCGAAACGTGGACTCAATTTCAAGGTTTGGGTTATGATAATATGTTTGTTTTAGATATTAATTCTAAAGATTTTTTCTTAAAATCAATTCTCGGAGGAATGTTCATTACCATTTCTATGACAGGTCTTGACCAAGAAATGATGCAAAAAAATATTTCCATCGAAAAATTAGGAAATTCACAGAAAAACATGTTCACTTTTTCGGTGGTAATGGTGATTGTAAATTTCATTTTCCTTTTTATGGGCGGACTTCTTTATATGTACGCTGCTCAAATTGGAGTAGATGCAAAAGGAGACGATTTATATCCTATTTTAGCGTTCCAAAAAATGTCGCCCATTATTGGTGTGGTTTTCATTATTGGACTTATTTCTGCGCTATTTCCTTCTGCAGATGGTGCAATTACAGCACTTACTTCTTCATTTTGTATTGATATTTTAGGCATCAACAGAAATCAAAAATCAGAAGTTGAAAATTCTAAAACCAGAAAAATAGTTCACCTAACGTTTACTTTAATTTTCTTGATTTTGGTTATTATTTTTAAAGTTATCAATGACAAATCCATCATTGGCTTAATTCTAAAAATCGCAGGATATACTTATGGTCCACTTTTGGGCTTATTCGCATTTGGAATTCTGACTAAACATCAGATTAAAGATAAATTGACACTTTGGGTTTGTTTAGCGGCACCCATCATCACTTATGCACTCAGTACTTATCTAGAAAAAGCAGAATACGCCTACCAAATAGGAATAGAAGTCTTAATTATTAACGGCATCATCACCTTTTTAGGACTTTGGCTCATCAGAAAGAAATAAATTTTAAAAAATTCGGTAAATCATTGCCGAATTTTTTATTTCAAAAAGTAAGAAATCTTTTCATTTTTAATTCTTTCATGCCCCTTAAATTTAGTAAATTTGCAAAACTTATTTTATAAATCATGAGTAAATCTATTGAAGAGTTAAAAGCTCAGGCAACACAAATCAGAAGAGACATTTTAAGAATGGTTCACGCCGTAAATTCAGGACACCCAGGTGGAAGTCTTGGCTGTGTAGAATATTTCACAGCGCTTTATGGCAAAGTGATGAACTACAAACTCCCTTTCTCTATGGAAGGAAAAGGCGAAGATCATTTCTACCTTTCTAACGGTCACATTTCTCCCGTTTTCTATTCTACATTAGCAAGAAACGGATTTTTCCCAATTTCTGAACTTTCTACTTTTAGAAAATTAAATTCTAGATTGCAAGGTCACCCAACTACACACGAACATTTAGAAGGCATCAGAATGAGTTCTGGTTCTCTTGGTCAAGGTTTATCTGTAGGAATAGGAGTAGCTTTAGCTAAAAAATTAGATGGAGATTCATCTTTAGTGTATACCCTTCATGGAGATGGAGAATTACAAGAAGGACAAATCTGGGAAGCATTAATGTTTGCTGCTGCTAAAAAAGTAGACAACTTAATTTCTACAATAGATTATAACGGAAGACAAATCGATGGTGATACAGATGATGTATTATCTCTAGGAGATTTAAATGCTAAATTAAGAGCTTTCGGTTGGGAAGTTTTAGAAGAGAAAAACGGTAACGATTTAGAAGCGGTAATTGCAGTTTTAGAACATGCAAAATCTAAAACAGGAAACGGAAAACCAGTCGCCATCATTCTTCATACAGAAATGGGACAAGGTGTAGATTTTATGATGGGATCTCACTCTTGGCACGGAAAAGCTCCGAATGATGCTCAGTTAGAAAGTGCACTTTCTCAACTTTATGTAGAAACCGAAGCAGATTATTAATTCTTCTAAATTTAATACACATGAAATTTACATACACAGAAAAAAAAGATACAAGAAGTGGTTTTGGAGCAGGTTTAGCTGAATTAGCAGACAAAAATCCAAATGTAGTAGCACTTTGTGCCGACTTAATCGGTTCTCTAAAAATGGAG
This sequence comes from Cloacibacterium normanense, assembly GCF_003860565.1. Classification (NCBI taxonomy): domain Bacteria; kingdom Pseudomonadati; phylum Bacteroidota; class Flavobacteriia; order Flavobacteriales; family Weeksellaceae; genus Cloacibacterium; species Cloacibacterium normanense. The sequence goes on along the minus strand of NZ_CP034157.1, from coordinate 457,709 downwards.
AAATTCATAGAAAAAGCTCCAGAAAGATTTGTACAAACAGGTATTGCAGAAGCAAATATGATGGGTATTGCTGCTGGTTTAGCTACTGCTGGTAAAATTCCTTTCGCAGGAACATTTGCTAATTTTGCAACTTCTAGAGTTTTAGACCAAGTTCGTCAATCTATCGCTTACTCTAATAAAAATGTAAAAATTGCAGCTTCTCACGCTGGTTTAACTTTAGGAGAAGATGGTGCAACTCACCAAGTTTTAGAAGATATCGGTCAAATGAAAATGTTACCAGGAATGGTAGTTATCAATCCTTGTGACTATAACCAAACCAAACAAGCTACTCTAGCTGCGGCTGAATATGAAGGTCCAGTTTATTTAAGATTTGGTAGACCTGTAGTTCCTGTTTTCATTCCAGAAGATATGCCTTTCGAAATTGGTAAAGGAATTTTACTACAAGAAGGAAAAGATGTTACGATTGTAGCAACCGGACATTTAGTTTGGGAATCTCTTCTAGCTGCTGAAGAATTAGAAAAAGAAGGAATTTCTTGTGAAGTGATTAACATTCACACCATCAAACCTTTAGATGAAGAAATCATTCTAAAATCTGTAGAAAAAACGGGTAAAATTGTGACTGCAGAAGAGCACAATTACTTAGGTGGTTTAGGTGAATCTGTAGCAGGAATGTTATCTAGAAAAAAACCAACTCCACAAGAGTTTGTTGCCGTAAATGATACTTTCGGAGAAAGTGGAACTCCAGCAGAATTAATGCACAAATACGAAATAGATGCAGAAGCTGTAGTAAAAGCGGTAAAAAGAGTTTTAGCAAGATAATTTAATTTAACTTATCATAACATATAAAATAACCCTAGAAGTTTTTCTAGGGTTATTTTTTGAAAAAACAATTAAAGTGAATTTAATTTTGCAATTCTTTTTGCAACTCAATTGCTTTTGGAAACAGAATATTATTCTCTAAATGGATATGAGTATGTAAATTTTCTTCGAATTCCTGAAGCATTTTATAAGTAACCTGATGCGTGTTACATGCATCTGCAGGTGGTGTATATTGATTTAAAAGTTGGGCTATTTTTTCGAAACGATCTCCTTCATTTTCGTGTTCATGTTTCATCATCTCAATTGGATTTTCTACTGCTCCAAAATGTGGTTTTGGTAATTCTACGCCTCTTCTTTTTGCTTCTACCATGTTTCTAATGAACGGAAATAATACCAATTCTTCTTTTTTCATGTGAGCTCCTAAATCTTCGGCAGATTGTTTAAACAATTCGTGAACTTCAATTAGCTCTGGATATCTATCGCCTTTTACTCTTCTTAATTTATCTAAAAACTGAAGCAAATAAATGGTTTTTTCTTCTACATAACGGTGGTGCGTTTTCTCGATATAATCTGACAATAAATCTAAATCCCAAGCTTTAAAATCGATGTTCTGAGTTGCATTTTGCGTTACTCTTTCTAAATCTGCATAAATATCTTCTGGATTTTTCTTTTTCACTGCACAAACTTCTTCTATACTTCTATTTCCTTTGCAACAAAAATCGATTCCGTATTTTTTAAATACAGCTGCTGTTCTAAAATCTTCGGCTACAATTCCGCCTATTGTTTTGTCTTTTATTTCCATATTTTTTTCTTTTTTGACAAGACAAAAATACAAAAATATTTTAATAGGACAAATTTATCCGAATTAAATTTTAGAAATAAAAAAAAGAACTATCTCTAGTTCTTTAAGAAGGCAATGCCTTGTTCTGTTTTAAGCGCCATATCATAGACTGATATTTCACTGAGAGAATCTCTTAATTCTTCCCTTATTCCTTTGAATTTATCGTGAAAAGGACATGGTTTCTCTGAAGTACATTTTTCTAAACCAAATGCACATCTCGTTAGAATATCTGGACCATCTGTTGCGAGTACAATTTCTATGAGTTTAATCTTATCAATCTTGTCTAATTCTACCGAAAAACCACCTTGTTTTCCTTTATTAGACGTCAATATCCCCTTCTTAGAAAGAGGTTGTAGAATTTTTGCAACAAAAGCTTCTGGAGCGTTTGTAGCTTCAGCGATTTGTTTTACATTGGTTTTTTTACCAGCAAGAGCTTCTTGTGCTATATAAATTACCGATTTTATAGCGTATTCGCAAGCTTTAGAAAACATTTTTAGTTATTTTAATCATCATTACGACATCAAAGTTAAGCAATTTATTCGGATTTTTTTATCTTATTTGAAAAAATTCCATTTTGGTATGATTGCCAATAAACCTAATGCCACATAAGAAAACAGCGTAAACAAATCTGAATATAGCATGGTAGAAAGATAAAACTCATGCAAGTAAAAATGAAACAGAATTGCTACTGGAAATAAGATTACGCCTATTTTTCTATAAAAATAAATGCCCACAATTGATAAAAGTCCGATAATATCTACTGCGAAAATCAAATAAAAATACCAAACTGGAATATTAATGTCTGTTTTCTGAAAATACTCGGTAAGATCTACTCCTATTCCTAAAAAAGATAATGCTACCATAAAGAAAATGGCAACATAAAAAAAAGTAGTTTTTTGAGGATTATTGTCAAAATAATTATCTTCCATTCTTTCTAAATTTATAAAAAAAGCTTTTGAAAATTCAAAAGCTTTATACTTTGCGAAAATAATAAATTATTAAACAGAAATAGCATTAATTAATCTATTTTTATCACTTAGGAACTCTTCCATAGAAATCATAGATTCAGTTCTCATAACATCTTGAATGTCATCTATTTGATAAATGATTCTTTTAGCGTCTTCTGTATTTTTAGCTCTTACCTTGCAGAAGATGTTATACTTACCAGAAATTACGCTTGCTTCTACTACATTTGGAATAGACGCTAATTCTTTAAGAACTTCTTGAGTTCTGTTAGATTTGGTTAATAAAATTCCAATGAATGCAGTAAAATGATAATCTAATTTACCATAATCTATATTTAAAGAAGAACCCAGGATAATTCCTGCATCTTCCATTTTCTTTACTCTTACGTGAATAGTACCTGCAGACACATCCATCTGTTTAGCGATTTCAGTGAAAGGCATTCTTGTATTTTCTACTAAAAAATCTAAGATTTTTTTGTCTATTTCATCTAATTGATAATTCATACCAGTATTTTTAGATTATTAAATTTATAAAAATTGCTATCTTTTTTTGCAAATTTAGGAAATTTAATTGAAATGATAAAATATTATTTTGACAAAAAAACATTGATTTTTATCAGAAAATTTCTAAAAATCTATTACTTAGCAGAATCAATTTTAATGGTTTCGGGTTTATTTTTATTAGAATTCTTTAAAGAATCTTTCACTTTATTTTTCTTTTTGAACAGATTATTAAAGCTTTTACTATACACTACACCCGCTCCATAGGTTTGGTTGGCTGTAGAATTTAGCGTAGTTCCTAAACCTAAGTTAGAAGGCTTAGAATAAGCTCTAAGGATTAATGAACCATCATTTTTCTTAGACACATCATATTCTATAATTCCTTCACCAGAAAGATAATTTCCGTAGGTATTTTCGGTTTTTGCAACAGGAATTCCAAAACCAGTTTTTAAGGTTACTCTTGGCGAAAGAATAAAATTACCGCCAATATTGGCTCTATCTGCTGTATTAGAAGCTTGGTCACCTTTGATGTAATTCAAGTCAATTTGGAACTGCTCACTAATCGTATTGATTACGTTGCCCAATTGTTTTAAAACCAAATTATACCCCAAATCAGAACCCACATTCCCAATATTGATATTTCCAAATCCACCTGTATTAGAAGTATTGAAATTATTGAGAAGCAATACAGAACCGAATTGTAGCGTTTTTTCGTCATTATTGCTCATTCTTACCGTCAAAGCTTCTTTTACCTGAGAAGAAACATCTGGCGCTTGAACATCAAACTCAATTTTAGGATTTCTAAGATTTTGGGTGATTTTTGTTTGAAGCATTACATTAATCGGCGGCAAATTACCAACGCCTAAATATTCTGTAGCATTAGAAACTGTTCTGTAATAATTTGCAGTAATATTTAATGCCGGATTAAATGGATCTCCATCCCAAGAAATGCTACTAAATTTATCAATTTGGAAGGTTTTTTCTAGAATTGCTTTAGAAATATACGTTCCGTTTTCCACAGAATATGTTCCATCAAGAGAAATTCTTCCATTTGGTTTCATGACAAATTTTAATTTATCTGAATCTCCTCTCACCACAATATCTCCGATATCATCTCCCACCAAAACACTTACAGTAGAACCTTTGTCAACACTCAAAAGAAGGTTAATATCCATATTTACCCCTTTTTTCGTTCCTTCATCAATACTTACCACACCTGTTTTGTCTTCTTTTAAGAATCTGAGCATTTTAAACTCATCGACAGAAGAAGTGGTATTACTATTAAGAGTGAAAATACTGTTATTCAAAATTTGGAAAGGCTCTGAATCTGTTGGCGTATCTTTACCTGCAGTAATACTGAGTTTCCCATTATCAAAACCTACATACAAGTCGCCTTTTCCATAAATTTTACCCCAGAATAAATCAAAATCGCTTTGTTTGGTATCCAAAAGCATCAAATTATCCGAAGTAATTAAGACGTTGGCTCCAATATTAGAAAGATTACTCAAATTAATCTGCGCCAATGAAAGCGTTCCCGAAGAATTATTTCTTCCATCCTTAATTTTCACAGGTTCAGTAACTAAAATGTTTCCGTTTTGCAACAAGACAGTAGCATCAGCAAAAGTATAATCTACTCCATTAAAATTAACTTTCAGTCCAAAATCCTTTAAAGCAACATCTCCGCCGTAATTAATATCATTCAACGGACCGTTAATCGCTACAACTCCAGTTGCTTTCCCACGGAAATTAGAGAATATATTAGTCACAAATGCTTGCACAAACCCAAGATTAAATTCTTGCAAATCTGCGGTTAAATTTAAAGTAGGAGAAGTGGTATTATTATCTATAGTTCCCGTAACTTCTAATTGATTTTTTCCTAAAAATTCAGAAGAAAGGATTTTTGCATTAATGTCAAAAATATTAGGTTGAGCACTATTTTTCGCAGAAATCACCATATCTCCCAATTGTTTTCCGCTTAAGAAAATATCTTTAACTTTTAAATCAACCAAAGGTTCGAAGCTGGTTTTGCTCATCTTCAACTGTATGTTTCCATTGGCAATTCCTTTTAGGTCAAGATTTCCTTTTTGGCTCGGTAATAAATCTAAAATTTTAGAAATTTCTACATTTTTCACATCTATATCTGCGGTGAAATCTTTGGCATCTTTATAAGTCGCTTCCTTTACAAATAATTCGCTGTCCTCAGAATATAATCGAAGATTTTTAATAAGAAAATCTCCCGTTTTTTTACGATAAGTTATGCTATGATTGAGTTCTGGAGAGGTGTCTACATTCCAAGTAAAATTGTTCAGCTTCAGTTCTGTTGGATTAAATTTCACCACATAATCTCCATTTGCATCTACACTTTGATTGAGATTAATGGCATAAGATTTCATGGCATCATTTTGCTCATCTTCTAGCGTTCCAAGTTTAAAATTAGCAATCAAATGCAATCTTTCATCATTCTCATTTTCCCCAAAAAGTGTTACATCTTTTAATACATTTTTGCTGTATTCTACCCTACCAATATTGGCGAAAATTTGTTCAGAAGGATTTGCTGTATTGATTCTGATGGTGATATTATTAATCATCGCAGAATCTTTGGTCACCTTGTTTTCGTCTAGTTTATATTCTGGATTTGCTTGCGCCAAAAGTCTGTCTGCTTGAGAAATCTCTTGTTTTTTAGTCAAAATATATTTCAGTGAAGTCGAATTAAGATTCAGCACTAAATCATTGGTGTTTCCGTTATACGAACCGTCAATTTTCGCACCTTCAGGAATTTTTAAATTCGGCTCAAAATAATTCACCAGTTTTTGACTCACATCAAAATTATAGGTAAACTGTTGACCTTTGTACAATCTTCTTTGTGGATTTCCGACCAAAATTTTATCAAAACCATTTTGGAACATTTTTCCTAAATCTCCCAAATTATATTTTCCAGAAATGTTTCCTTTTACCACATTCGGAATATCTGCATCTACAATTCTATTTCCGTTTTCGAAGTAGGCTTTTACGCTACCATTCGGAACGTCTATTTTTTGGTCACCTGCATAGAAAATCACATTATTGAGTTGCGCATCAAGATTCATATCATTCAAATCTTTGAAAGCTAATTTCCCATCAATATTTCCACTGAAAACAGATTTTCCGTTACCTTGAACTCCGAAATAACTCAAATTAAGATAATCTATATTTCCTTTGATATCCGCAAAAAGTCTTGGCGTAGAAAAGTCAATTTTTCCAGTTATTTTTCCTTTTGCTTCTTCATCATTAATGGTGATAATTCCGTTATATTGTTTTTTGTCAAGCGTTCCGTCTAGATATAGATTGTTAATGGTTTTTCCTGTGATATCAATTTTAGAAATATTAGATTTGGTTCTTAAAGTCAAGGTATTAACATCAAAACCTCTTCCATCTACATTAAATCTCCCCGAAATTAAACCTACCGTATTGTTTTTAGTAATCGCAGAAGTATTGAAATCTTTCACGTCTAAAACACCAAGATATCGAGGATTTTGTTGGTCAATATCAGACAAAACAATATCTGCATTTGCTCTACCAATAGTTGTAATAGCATTTCCTTTGGCAATTACTCTTTTTGGCGTAACATCTACCGCACCTTTGTATTGAATTCTTCCGAAAGGATCTGCGAAATTCTTCATTTTATTGGCTACGAAACTCGGAACCATCGCTCGAAGCGCAGGATAAGTAAAATTGGTAGAAATATTATTGGTTACAATATTAAAATTCCCTTTCAATAAATTTCTAAACTTAGTATTTGGCGTGTAAATATTTACATTTTCGCCTGTTAAAAGGAAATCATTGAGCCTGAAATTATTCAGCGGTCCATTCATGTCTCCCGAAAGATTGATGGCGGTATAATTATCCCATTTAGTAACAAAATAGGAAATATCATAGCCTGAAACAGCACTTCCGCGCTTCATTTTCATTTCCCAATTCACTTTATTATTGAAATCTTGCCACTTGGTTTCTTTGTCTAAATGAAAAGTAAGGTCACCTTGTAAAAGCGAATGATCGGTATAAAGTGTTAAATCCTTTAAACTCAAAAATTCTTTAGACATCGAGAAATCTGTAGAAAAAGTATCTAAAGTGTGTACTTTTCCCCATCTTTTGGTCTTAAAACTAAGATTATTAATTCTAGCAGAAATATCTGGTCCAGAAATATTAAGATGTGGTGCAATAAGATTTACATTTTCAGCTTGCAACCATTTTCCTTCGTCTCCATCATGATTTTGATTAATGATAGAAATTTTAGAATTTAAAATAACAACTCTAGAATTGAGTTTGAAAGGTGGTTTTTTAGGATCACTTGGTTTTCCACTATCAAATTTGGTAATAAATCTGTTAAAATTATCAATAGAATCACCTTTATAAGTCACCACTTTTACATCTGCCTCAGAAAGCGTCAACGTAGAGAAATCAAGTTGTCTAGATTTTCCAATTTTCAAGATTGATAACCAGTCAGAATCTGCTCTAAATTGCTTAGCAAAGATTAAATCATTACTTCTGTGGTCTTTTATTCTAAGACCATGAATGATAACATCTCCCAGAATATTCACTTCTACTTTTTCTTTGGAAATTTTTACTCCAAAGTCTTCTTCCAAAAATCCTAAAGCATAATTTGCAGCACGATCCTTAGTTGCAGGAAGATTGATAATAATTAAAAAAGTAAGAAATAAAAAAGACGCAATTGCGGCAAACCAAAGGAACAATTTGGCCCACCAAGAAAACTTTTGTACATCTTCTACAGCCTGAGCAACAGTTTCTTTGGCAGCTTCTACAGGATGTTCTATAGTGTGTTTTACGCCTTCTGCAACATCAGTTATTTTTTCACCAACTTTTTCTGAAATTGGTTTGTTGTTTTCGGAGTTATTATTTTCTAAATTTGCCATTAATTATGAATGAACCAATTATTTTAGGAATAGAATCTTCTTGTGATGATACTTCTGCTGCCATTATTAACGGAAATAAAATCCTTTCTAATATAGCAGCGAATCAAACGGTACACCAAGAATATGGTGGCGTAGTTCCAGAATTGGCTTCTAGAGCCCACCAACAAAACATTATTCCTGTAGTGGAAAAATCCTTCACTAAAGCAAATATACAACAAAAAGATATTTCTGCCATAGGATTTACTCGCGGACCTGGACTTTTAGGTTCTCTACTTGTAGGAACTTCTTTTGCCAAATCATTAGCGATGAGTTTAGATGTCCCATTGATTGAAGTTAACCATCTTCAGGCACATATTCTTTGCCACTTTATCGAAGATGCAAATCCGATGCCACCAAAATTTCCATTTTTGTGTCTTACCGTTTCTGGAGGACACACTATGATTGTTTTGGTGAAAGATTATTTTGATATGGAAATCATTGGGAAAACCATTGATGATGCAGCTGGTGAAGCTTTTGACAAAATCGGAAAAATCATGGGATTAGATTATCCTGCAGGTCCAATTATCGATAAACTCGCTAAATTAGGAAATCCAGATGCTTTCACTTTTGGAAAACCTAAACTCGAAAACTACGATTATTCATTCAGCGGAATTAAAACTTCGGTTTTATATTTCCTTCAAAAACAGTTGAAAGAAAACCCAAATTTCATTCAAGAAAATGTAGAAAATCTTTGCGCTTCTGTTCAGAAAACCATCATCGATGTTCTGATGAAAAAATTAGAAAAAGCTGCTAAAGATTACGATGTAAAAGAAGTAGCGATTGCAGGTGGAGTTTCTGCTAATTCTGGCTTGAGAGAAGCCATGCAGAACAATGTAGAAAAATTAGGCTGGAACGTTTACATCCCAAAATTTGAATACACTACAGACAATGCAGCAATGATTGCCATGGTAGCAAAACTAAAATTCGAGCGTGGAGAATTTACAGATTTAAGAACCAGCGCAACTGCAAGATATGATATGTAATGATGTTGGATGATGAAAAATAATAATATATCGTAATTTTAAATTTTTAAACAAACTCATAACTTTTAACTCATAACTCAACAATTATGGCTTCAGGATTTTTCGCAATATTAGATGATATCGCTGCATTGATGGACGATGTAGCAGTTGCTAGTAAACTGGCAACCAAAAAAACCGCAGGGATTTTAGGAGACGACTTGGCCGTAAACGCCGAAAAAGCAACAGGCTTCCTTTCTTCTAGAGAATTACCTGTACTTTGGGCAATTACCAAAGGTTCATTTCTTAACAAATTGATTATTTTACCCATTATTTTTGGGTTAAACTGGTTATTTCCTGCAGCCATCAAAATTATTTTAGTGATTGGTGGTTTATATCTGGCTTATGAAGGTGCCGAAAAAATTATAGAATTTTTCTTTCATAAGAATGACCACAAAACAGAACACGAAGAAGCTTTAGATGTGATGGATGATCCTATCGCTGCAGAAAAAGCAAAAGTAAAATCTGCTATCACCACCGATTTTATTTTGTCTTTAGAAATTGTAATTATTGCTTTAGGTTCTGTATTAGACCAACCATTATTAAATCAAATTTTAACAGTTACAGTCGTTTCAATCATCGCTACAGTTGGGGTTTATGGAATTGTAGCTTTAATTGTAAGAATGGATGACGCTGGTTACAAACTGCAAAAAAAATCAAGAAAAGAAGGCGGAATTTTATTTAACATTGGTCAATTGCTTATCAATATGTTGCCTTGGGTAATTAAAATTTTAGGAGTAGTGGGTACCATTGCTTTAATTCTAGTAGCTGGAGGAATTTTCCTACACAATGTAGAATATTTACATCATTTGATTGAAGATTTACCTACTCCTGCGATTGTTAATGAATTTGGCGCTGGAATTTTAGGCGGTGTCATCATGGTATTGGTGATTACTTTAGTAAAAAAAATCGTTTCACTGTTTAAAAAATAATAAATGAAACTTTTCTTTGGCGAAATTATTCCAGATGTAAAAATTAATGACGAAGAGCAACAGCACATTGTGAAAGTTCTTCGCATGAAAGAAGGCGAAGAAATCTTTGTGACAGACGGAAAAGGAAATCTCGCCAAAGGAAACCTCGTTTTTGAAGGGAAAAAAGTCAGTCTGAACGTTACGGAAGTTCAAGAATATTTCCCTAATCTTACCAAACAATTGCATATTGCGATTGCTCCTACCAAAAACATCGACAGAATTGAATTTTTCGTGGAAAAAGCAACAGAAATGGGTATTTCTGAGATTACCATTCTGAATACTGAAAAAACAGAACGTAAAAACCTGAACATCGACAAACTCAGAAAACAAGCTGTTGCAGCCTCTAAACAAAGTTTAAGATTTCACTTTCCAAAAATTAATGATGTTACAAAACTTTCAGATTTTATTAAAAATGTAAATCCGGAAATGACTTTTGTGGCACATTGCGATGTGGCTTTTGAACGCATCAACCTCAGTGACATTCCAGAATTGACCAATCCTACTTTCCTTATTGGTCCAGAAGGTGATTTTTCCGAAAAAGAAATTAAAATGTTAGCCGAAAAAGGCATAAAAGCCGTTTCACTGGGGCACCAAAGATTAAGAACAGAAACCGCAGGGATTTTCGTAGCTGCGTGGAATTACTATAAGTCAATAAGTGAATAGTCAATTTTTTTCAGAAAAGTGAATTTTAAAAATTTTCTCGCTGATTAGCAGATTTAGCAAATTCTCTTTAGCGGAAAATTATTGATATTTCATCAGCGTACTCTGTGGAACTAACCTTTCAAAAATCTTTCCAAAAGTTCTTCGCCACTTCTGATGGAATTTACCGTCCATCTGATTTTCATTTCTAGTAATTTTTCTTCAGATAATTTATAATCAATTCCAGATTTCATAAGCTTTTGCTTCAATTCGTACATACAAATTGCGGCGGCAACCGAAACGTTAAAACTTTTGGTAAAACCATACATGGGAATGGCCAAAGTTTCATCTGCAAAATCTAAAATTTCATCAGAAACGCCTTCCAATTCTGTCCCAAAAACCAGTGCAATCGGTTCTTTCACTTCGTAATCAGGCAACATGGTCGCGTTATTTTCTGGAGAAACCGCCAAAATTTTATAACCTCTGTTTTTGATTTCCTTCAAAGAATCTAAATTATTAGGCATTTTTTCAACTTTCACCCAAGTTTCTGCACCTTTCGTAACCTTTAGATTTGGGTTAAACATTTTCTTCTTCCAAAGCAACTACGTGATGAAAACCGCAGGCTTCCACACTTCTTACAATTGCTGCTGCATTACGGAATTGATACACATCTTCCATCACCGGAAGCACAAAATCTGAACTTTCCTGAGAAAAATGCTCTATTTTACTCAATCTTTCATCAGTAAGAAATTGTTTTAGATAATCAAAAGTTTCTTGAAGTCTGTTTTTAGGAATCATTTGGCAAAATTGCAAAATATTTTAGAAATTAACTTTAAATTTTTAACTTTAAAGTCTGAAAAATTCTACAAAAAAGAAAATTTTACATGAAAAGAAAAGTCCTCATCATATACACAGGCGGAACCATCGGAATGGAGAAAGATTATGAAACCAATAGTCTTCGCGCTTTTGATTTCAATCATATTTTCAATAAAATCCCAGAGATGAATCTGCTGGAATGCGAAGTAAGCGTTCATCAGTTTTCAGAACCTTTGGATTCATCAGATGTAGGACCAGAAGAATGGAAGGAAATCGCTCAACTGATTGAGGAAAATTATCACCTTTTTGATGGATTTTTGATTCTTCACGGAACAGATACGATGGCTTACACGGCTTCTGCACTGAGTTTCATGCTCAAAAATTTAAGAAAACCTGTGATTTTGACGGGTTCGCAATTACCAATCGGGGATTTAAGAACTGATGCCAAAGAAAATTTGCTTACCAGTCTTTATTACGCGAGTTTATATCAAAATGATGAAGCGGTGGTACAAGAAGTGGCGCTCTATTTCGAATATAAACTATTGAGAGGAAACCGCTGTTTAAAATATTCTGCCGAGAATTTCGATGCATTTATCAGTCCAAATTACCCTATTTTAGGAGAATCTGGTGTTCACTTGAAGGTGGAAGAAACCATGCTTTACAGAACGCCTCATCAAGAAGATTTTTCTGTAGATTTACATTTGAATGACAGCATTCTTTTGTGGAGAATTTTTCCTGGAATCAATTTAGAAAGTTTACCTCAAATTCCTAAAATCAAGGTTTTAATTCTTCAAGTTTTTGGTTCTGGAACGATTTTCAGCAATAAAAAAACGGAAGAAGTGCTTCAAAAAATCAGAAATAACGGAACTGAAATCGTGGTGATTTCTCAATGTGTTTCTGGTGGAATAAGCATCGGAAAATACAATAACAGTAATATTTTCAAAAAGATTGGCGCAATAAGCGGTCATGACATCACTGCCGAAAGTGCTTTGGCAAAAGCAATGCATTTAATTGATAATCCAAATTACTCAGGTGATTTTGCTGAAAATTTTAAGAAAAATCTGCGTGGAGAAATTTCGGAAATTGAAGAATAAATTCTACCTTTGCCAGCAGATAAAAAGAGAGGTGTCCGAGTGGTTGAAGGAGCTACCCTGGAAAGGTAGTATACGGGTAACTGTATCGAGGGTTCGAATCCCTTCTTCTCTGCAAAAAATCCGCAAACTATTGCGGATTTTTTTTTATTGAAATCTTTTCAAATCTACTTCTGGATGAATTTCTTCGTCGTTTTCTAAATGATGGTATAGGTTAATCGAGAAATAATTTCCATTGAGAATTCCTCTTGCTCCCAATCCGTTAAATACATATAAATTACCAAATTCTGGATGATTTCCTAAAATCGGCCTTCTATCTTTAACAGTAGGTCTAAAGCCAAATTTCACCTCTTTTACTTCAAAATCATGAGGATAAAACTCTGCTAAAGCATTAGTGAGTTTTTCTACAGCAACATCGTCTATTTTATGATGGATTTGTTCACGGTCATACGTTCCACCGTAATAATAATTCCCGTTGTTCAATGGAAAAATAAAATGCTTCTTTTTAATCGTAAACCCATCTTCTAAAGGCACAGAAAGTTGAACTTCTAAATGATGGCCTTTATTCTGATGTACTGGAATTTCAGCAAAAAATGGGTTTTCTTTGACCGCCATTCCTTCGGCAAAGATTATTTTTCTAAACGAAAGATCTTTGTAGGTAGAATCATTTGGTTTCAATAACTGATAATCAAATTTTTCTTTGATAAGATAATTTTGACTTTCTAAAAAGTTCATCATATCTGAGAAAAAACCACTTACATCTAACCGAGCCGATTGATTCACCACTCCACATTCAAATGGATTTTTGACAGAATTAAGTTTTACAAAATCTTTGGAAAGGAAAGGTTTTAAATTTTCGTCATCTGATTTTTTCAGCCATAATTCTTTTTCTTTTTCGTCATGAAAAACTCTTAGAATAGGCTTTTCTATCAAATAATTTTGACCTGTATATTGTTCAATTTCGGTCATGGTATTTTTAAGAGAATCGATTTGTTCCTGTGCCAACCAAAATGTGGTAAAACGTTTGAGAACTGCAGGATTTATCATTCCAGCAGAAACCATTGATGCACTTTTTTTGCCTTCGGTAAAAAGTAAAAATGATTTGTTATTTTTAATGAATTGATGCGCTAAAAAAATTGCTGCATAACCATCTCCTACGATAATATACTCTACTGATTTCGTCATAAATTGTCAATAAAAAAACCTAAGCAAAGATACTTAGGTTTTTGTTTATATAAGGATATTTGGATTAATAATTCCACATATCATTTTCCATTTCTAGAATTTGATTTTTAATTCTGTCAGATTCTTCTAATTGTTCTTCAGCATCATTAGGAATATAATCTTTAATGATTCCTGTTCCTAAACCATTGTCTGATTTATAAATAATTGAAGAAAATCTTCTCGCATTAAGAATATCATCATAAGTTAAATCTGAAGATAAGTTTTTGCTATTGAAAACTACTGAGTTAGCAAGAACTTCTCTAGCATCTGGATAATATACCCAGAAAAGATCAATTAATTCATCTTTGTTACCTAAAGAAACACCATCAGCAGTTTTTTCTGCCATCATGGTAGGATCTGGTCCCATCGCAGCAATACCTAGAAGTCTGTATTTCATTTGACCATCTCTTCTGTCTACGTACCACATTCCTTTAACTTTAAGAAGTTTTACGCTTTCAGTTTTAGTTTCAATAACGTCTGTTCCAGCTTTGATATCTTCTGGAGTAAGTTTTTCTCCAGCATTTCTTTTATCAATTAACCAGTCAGATTCTTTAGTTACTGATAACCTTTGCTTAATTGCTTCAGGAGACAACTTAGTCATGAACATTTCATCATCATACACTTCTTTAATATCACCACTCATGATGTTATCAATCAACAATTGATATAAAGATTTATTTTGAGAAACAATTCCGTCAGCATTATGATAAAATGGCTGATTGATTTTTTCATTCATATCAATAATTTCCCAAACCACCATACTTCTTAGCACGTCCTTTTCATCTATGTAACCATAGCTAATAGGCTTGTTTCTAGCTGAAATAACTGAATCACCTTTCTTAATAGTACCAATCTCTCTGTATACTCTGAAAGCTGCAGGAGACTTAGCATTTAATATAGATAATGAGTTAATAGGCTCTAAATCAGCTTCTGGTTGTGCTGTAGCTGTAACTTCAGTATTAACATTAGGAGTAACAGGAGCTGCTTCAACTGCGGGAGCTGGAGTTTCTTGTTTAGCAACTGTAGTTTTTTTAGCAGTTCTCTTCTTCGTAGTTCTTCTCTTCGTCTGCGCGTCTACAGAAAAAACACTTAATGCTAATAGTAAAATTAAAATCTTTTTCATTTTAATGATATGATATGTATATTCTTAATAACTAAATTATTGAACATTTATTACAACTGGACTGATTTTTTTCAGCGTTTGACCTCCTAAACCAGTTGCAGTTGCTTGAATACCTGCAATGTAACAAATATCTCCTGATCTTAAGTTCTTAGTAAGACCTGCTACAGAGCTTAATGAGTTACCATTTACAAACATCGCAGCTTTTCCTGGAACTTTAAATTTAAATCCTGTTACTTGGAATGACACAGGGAAATCGAAATCTGGGATAGCAGCACCTACTGTTTGATTAGCAATAGAAGTTGCTGGCATTGTAACCTCGTTTTCACCTCTAATTTGTCCTTGAGGAGCTGGAACATTTTTAATTCTGAACTCAAATTTCTGAGAAATTGTTTGTCCTTTTGGTCCTTTTCCTGAAATGGTTAATGTAGTAGTATTACCTGAACCTGGAGTAATGATCCAAGATCCACCACCTTTTTTAGTAACTGTTCCGCCAGTTGCAGTAAGTGTAGTTTGGCTATTATCAGCACCAAGGATAGAACCAGAAATTGGGTTCTGAACACCACGGTATAAAACGTTCATTTTATCAGCAGATAATAAAGCTCCACTTTCGAAGGCTACTTCTTTAGCACCTGGAACTACTCTATATGGATGAGAGAATTTGTATTCTAATTTTTTACCATTAGCATCATTAAATGAAACTACACCATTGAAAGTATATTCACCAGGAGTAGAAGAAACTAATGATTTATAACCAATTCCGTTTTCTGTTCTATCTGCACCAGCAACACCAAATCCTGGTAAATTGCTATCATAAGTACCAATGAATACTTTTGCTTCTGCTGGTTCTCCTTGAATAATTACATCTGGAGCAGCAACTACCGCTTCGAATGCATCAAACTTAATATCTGCGTCTACTTTTTCTCTTAACATTAAAGAAAGAGCATCTGACTGTAAGTTTCTTGCTTCTGACTGAATTACCTCTAAATTAGAAAGAGCAGCAATTAAAGGCTGATTATAAAATTTATACTGTAACCAGTTTTTACCCTGTTTTTTGTATGGAGCATCATCAGTTGATAGTCTTTTTTTAGCTCTCTCTACTACAGAAACTAAATCTTTATTGTTTCCAAAATTCTGAATGATATAGCTTTGAAGCGCAGCCATTTTATTTTTTAATTCTTCAGAATTTTTAGATGGTAACTCTGCATCTCCTCCCTTAAAGAACTTTTTAGTTACAGCGTCTGTATTATTTAGAGAAGAAAAATTATCTTCTACATTTTTGTTAGCATCAAAACCTGCTTCTGTTTTTAATTGTCCTTTTATTGTTTCAATAAAACCAACTAAGTCATCAGCATTTTTCTTCATTCCTTGGTATTGTTGACTTGCCAAACCAAAGGTTTCTGGTGAATTATCAGCTTTTTGTTTAAGGGTTAATTCAAAAATATCGTTCTTTTTCTCTGCTAATGTTCTAGAATCGGTAAGAGATTGATTGGTATCTTGAAATGATCTAATGATTTCTTGGTCTATCTGCATTGCAAGCATCGCAATGAAAACCAGATACATCAAGTTAATCATTTTCTGACGAGGTGTTTGTTTTCCTTTAGCCATTTTAATTCTTTTTTTTTAAATTTTTATTGATTAAAATATTGAAAGAAAATTAAGCTTTCATTGCAGAAAGCATACCTCCGTAAACTCTATTAAGATTATTTAAATTAGATGTAAGACCTGCTAATTCTTCATTAAATTTCTGAGATTGGTCTGCAGATTTTTGGATATCTTCTACATACTTTTTGCTCATTTCGCTTTGTGCTTTACCATGCTCTAATTGTAGTGCATATAATGCATTCATGCTTTCTAAGTGACTAGCAGCCAAAGTCAATTGGTCATTATATTTAGTAGTAGCTTGTGATACATCTACCGTAGAATTAATTTGCTCTACAGAACTAGAAAATTTATCAATTCCTGTTTTTAGTCTTTCGAATAATTCTACATCTAGTTTAGCATCAGCTAACATTTTATCTAATTTATTTGACAAGGTAACGTCTAAGTCAGAAGTTTCTACTGCAGCTACTTTTCTAGCTTTTGGCTGAGCATCTGCATCTAATAATTCTGGATAAACATTTTCCCAAGCATATGAAGCTTCTTCTTTTGGTGCATCAAATGCGAAGATTAAGAAAATTAAAGCTTCTACACCTAACCCGATTGCTAGAATCCAAGTACCAGTTAATGGCCCAATATTCCAGTGATTTAACTTAAATAATGCTCCTAAGATTACTACAGCAGCACCTGCTGAATAAATAAAATTTAAAGTTGTGTCTTTAGTTTTAAACGGATTCCCAATCATACCTTTGATTTTTAATAGTTTTTGATAATTTAATTTTTACTTTTTATTTGCTTGATCTTCTCAATCTAGCTGTTCCTGCAGGAACGTCTTGAATAGTTCTAAAACCAATATAACTTCTTGCAGAATCTTTTCTTTCCCAGTCTCTATAGCCTGTCATTAATAAGTAACCTACATCTTTCCAAGAACCTCCTCTTACAGATTTTTTAAGTTCTCTGTAGGCTTGGTTTGATAAGTAAGGATTTAAAGTTGACGAGAATTGATAAGTAGAGTTGCTGTAAGGAGACTCCGTCCATTCTGCAACGTTTCCAGCCATGTCATATAGACCAAAACCATTTCTATGGAATCTTTTTACTGGAGCTGTATATGGATAAGTCCCTTTCTTTTCATCTTCTATGTAATTACCTCTTTTCGGTTTAAAGTTTGCTAAATAACAACCTCTATCATCTGTAAGATAAGGACCACCCCAAGGATAAGTTGCATTTTCTAGACCACCTCTTGCTGCGTATTCCCATTCTGCTTCTGTTGGAAGTCTAAATTTCATAGGATTGTCTCCTCTTTTTTTACCAGATTTTACGTAGTCTCTTTTTGCTTTCGTTTTATAATCACAAAAAGCTCTTGCTTGATCCCAAGTTACTCCTACTACTGGATAATCTTTATAAGCTCTATGCCAAAAATATCTATCAAATAAAGGTTCGTTATATGCATAGTTGAAATCTTTAACCCAAACTGTTGTATCTGGATAAACAGCAATGCTTTCTTTTTTAAGATAGCTTGCACTTCTTGTTTTATCTTTTACCGCAGTTGCTATATCTTCCCACTCGTAAGAATATTTTAATTTCTGAGTATCGAGAAGTCTTTCGTTGTTAATTCTTTTAGCTGGTGGTAAGTAAAGAGATTCCATTACTTCTGCATATTTTTCGTCAGGATATTGACCAGTTTTCCAGTATAATGGCACTCTCCAATCTAATTTTCTAGAATCATTGTACCCGTCTCTATCACCTTGAGCTTCTAAATATTTTTGATATGCGTTTGCATCATCACCCGCTTTTTTAGCTAAAAAAGCATATCTCCCTATTCCATCTTCATTGGTATCATCACCTGCAGCTTCTGCTAATAATGTTCTTGCAATAGAGTCTCTTACATAGTTTACGAAGAGTCTGTATTCTGAATTGGTTACCTCTGTTTCGTCCATAAAAAATGAAGAAACGGTAACGGTTTTCAGAGGAGCTTTTTCTGGTGTTGCGGTAAAGTCTGCATCAGCCTGCCCCATTACGAAAGAACCACCAGGAATGGCCACCATACCGTAAGGTCTTTGAGCCTCGAAAGATTTTTTACTTTCTTTTGGCACCAATTCTCCTCTAGAGTCTGGTTTTCCAGAGCTTGCTCTTCCTCCACCTTTAGAACATGAAACCACAAAAGATGCTGCAAGCATCAAAAGAAACATTCTTTTCATTATACTATTATAGTTTAAAGCGGTAAATATATAATTAATTTTTTTTTTAACAAATCTTTAAGATTTTTTTTAAACGAGAATTAAAGTAAAATATTTTGTATCTGATTAAAATTTATTCTACTGTTACAGATTTCGCAAGATTTCTTGGTTGGTCTACATTGGCACCTCTGTAAACCGCAATGTAGTAAGCTAATAATTGCAACGGAATAGATGCTACTATTGGCGAGAAACATTCTGAAGTTTCTGGAATTTCTATTACATAATCTGCCATAGAAGCAACTTGCTCATCTCCGTAATTTACTACAGCGATTACCTTACCTTTTCTTGCTTTAATTTCTTGAACGTTACTTACAATTTTATCATAATGACCTTTTTTAGGAGCAATGATTACAATTGGCATATTTTCGTCTATTAAAGCGATAGGTCCGTGTTTCATTTCTGCTGCTGGATAACCTTCTGCATGGATATAAGAAATCTCTTTCAATTTAAGTGCTCCTTCTAATGCTGCAGGGAAATTAAATCCTCTACCTAAGTATAAGAAATTAGTAGAATTAACAAAATCATGCGCAATTTCTTTCACATAATCATGTGTAGATTTTAGAACCTCTTCTACTTTTTTAGGAATATTGTCTAACTCTGTGATGAGTCTCATGAATTCAGCATTACTTAGATTACCATTATGCTTGCCTAATTTAAGGGCGATAAGTGATAAAATAGTTAATTGAGCCGTAAATGCTTTGGTAGAAGCCACTCCAATTTCTGGACCAGCATGAGTATAAGAACCAGCATCTGAGAATCTTGCAATAGATGAATCTACTACATTACAAATTCCATAGATGAATGCTCCTTTTTCTTTAGCCAATTTAATCGCTGCCATAGAGTCTGCGGTTTCTCCTGATTGAGAAATGGCTACAACGATATCTTTTTCGGTAATGATGGGATTTCTGTATCTAAATTCTGAAGCATATTCTACTTCTACAGGAATTCTTGCAAATTCTTCAATAAGATATTCTCCGATTAAACCAGCATGCCAAGATGTTCCACACGCAATGATGATGATTCTTTCTGCTTTATTAATTCTATCAAGGTGATCCCAAATTCCAGCCATTTTTATAATGCCTTCATTTACGAGTAATCTACCTCTTAATGTATCTTGAATAGATTTTGGCTGTTCGAAAATTTCTTTTAACATGAAATGCTCATAACCACCTTTTTCTATTTGCTCTAAGCTTACTTTAAGCTCTTGAATTGCTGGTTCTATTTTTTCATTTTCTTTGATGCTTCTAATATCTACTCCTTTTTCTAAAGAAATGGTAGCCATATGTCCATCTTCTAGATATACTGCTTCTTTTGTAAATTCTACAAATGGTGATGCATCTGAAGCAATAAAATATTCTTTATCTCCTAAACCAATTGCTAATGGTGAACCTAATCTTCCTACAACTAAAACACCTGGATAGTCCTGATGCATCACGGTAATTGCATACGCTCCATAAACTTCGTTTAGAGCATATCTTACTGCTTGTGGAAAATCTACATTTTGAGCATCTAAAATATATTGAATTAGATTAACTAGAACTTCTGTATCGGTTTCAGATAAAAAAGTAAAACCTTTGCCTATAAGCATGGTCTTAATCGTATCATAATTTTCGATAATACCATTATGCACAAGAGCAATTTTGCCATCGTTAGAAACATGTGGGTGGGAATTTCTATCGCTTGGAACTCCGTGAGTAGCCCATCTTGTATGTCCCATCCCAATATGAGAAGTTCCTTTTAAGTTTTCAGAAATGTCAACTAAATCAGAAACTTTCCCTTTAGTTTTCTTAACCTCAAAATTATTATTTTTATCTTCAAGTACAATTCCTGCACTGTCATAACCTCTATATTCTAATCTTCTCAAGCCGTTGATAACAATATCATAAGCATCTTGAAAACCTGTATAACCTACAATTCCGCACATAGTTATATTATTTTTTTGAGTAAATTACTTTTAATTGAGCATATTTGGTATTACTAGGATTTGGGTTAGCGTCTAAGCTAGGATCTGTTCCAACTAAAACAATTCTTTGAGGAGCATACGCTTTAGTCGTATAATCTGTTCCTAATAACCCTCCAGTAGTAGATGAAGTTTGGAAACTACCTACATTGATAGTAATTGGTTTATTTGCTTCTTCTTTTTCTACTATATTTTTAATAAACTGAGTAATACCAATATCATAATAGGCAGGATTTTTATTTAAATCTACTGCGTTAACCATTTTGTAAACTCCAGAAAAAGCAAAGATATCTTTATCTGGGAAAAACGAAAATGTAGTCGTATTATCTGTACCTATGGTTTTTACTAAAGTAGCAAACGTTTCTGGTTTAGCATAAGAATTATTCCATAAAACTTCGTCTGAATACAATCTTATTTTAGCAGAAAGTAAGCCTGCTTTTTCGTTTTTATATAAATTTTTAAGCTTAGCAATAATGGCATCAGGAATAACTACTTCAGCACCTGGACCGCCCATTCCTTGTAAGAAAAGTTTAGCATCTCCACTTGTATTAGGAGTACTTGGTACGTGATTAACAAATGTATTGCTTCTGTTATACTGAATTTGATTAAAATGTACATTAGATGAACCTAAATCTAGGGTGTAATTTCCTTGAGTTCTTGTAGTAGTACTATTCTCTGTTTTATCATATTTATAATAGATAATAGCAGATAATTCATTAGGATTAAAACTAAAAATATATCCATCATTTTCTACAACAGAAAGCTTTAAACCTCTAAAATATCTAATAAAACTTGCAACATCTTTTAGTTCAAAAGACCCTTTTTTATCAATAATTTTAGATTGAAAAAATTCTTTATCTAAAGGTATTCTTAATCCTGCATCTCTACTGAATAATTCAGAATTATCAGAGTCTTTAGTAATTTTAATAGATCTAATGAATCCGTCAAATGATTTGGTTCCTAATAAAGTTCCTGTATTGACTTGTTGATTAGAATAAAAATTGGTTTCTGTAGAATATAAGAAATCGGTAACTTCATGTACGTTGATGGTAAAATTTCTTTTCGCTTTTCCGTATTTTTTAATAGGATAACTTGTTACTACTTTTTTTGCAGCGATATTATCTGGGTGTATGTAATCTTCATAAGTTTTAGTCACCACAGAATCGGTTGCTGTTTGGTAAAGAGGTTTCATCTGTAAAACTACAGAATCTACTACAGCATTTGCTCCAAAATCTGGATCATAAGAAGATAATCTTACTTGGGTAACATACGATGATTTCTGCATCCCAAAATTAGGCTCATCAAAAGCACCTAAAGTAGCTTCTGAAAGTTTATCATTATCTGCTTCTAGCGCATCATTATTATAAACATTATAGGCTACTACATCGAAACTTTCTTCTGTTCCTTGAGCGGTTCCGTTTTGGAAAAATTGCATTCCTAATTCGTCTGGCTCAGATTCACAAGCTACTGTAATAGCAGCTCCCGAAAATAAAATAAAAAATAGCCTAAAGATATTCTGAATTTCTTTTATCATTTAAGTAATTATATGTGATTTGTGATTAGTAAATTTCGCTTATAGAACCGCCGTCTACATATTCGTTTTTAGGTGTTTTAGATTCTTCAAAGGCTTTGTCTAGTTTTTCTTCTAAAAATTCATCTCCTTTTACAATAGTATCTACCAAATTCATGCTTTCTATTACAAAACTTTGGATGGTAGGCTCTTCTAATGCTTTAAGGTTTTCAATATTATCAAACTTTAATTTTTCAGTAATATTGTCACCTAGAGATAAATCTTTTTCATTGTACACAGAAAGTACAAGTTGAGTATCGTTAAAATAAGAATCTGTCTTATAGTAATTTTTAAGGTAAATCGGGATAAATGACGCCATCCATCCATTAAAATGGATAATATCTGGAACCCAATTCAGTTTTTTAATGGTTTCTATCACACCTCTCGCAAAGAAAATTGCTCGTTCATCATTATCTTCAAACGGTTGATTATCTTCATCCTGATAATATTGTTTTCTCTTGAAATACTCTTCATTATCTATGAAATAAACCTGCAATCTTTCTCCTGGCAAAGAAGCTACTTTTATGATTAACGGCTGGTCTAAATCATTGATAATGATATTCATCCCAGATAATCTAATCACTTCATGCAACTGAAACTTTCTCTCGCTGATAAATCCAAATCTCGGCATAAAAACTCTTACGTCATTGCCTTCTTGGTGCATCTTCAGTGCCATCTTGTTCACCATCATCGCCATATTACTATCTTCCTGATATGGAAACATCTCTGTGGTGACGTATAAAATCTTTTGATTCGGCATAATATTTTTTTCTTCTCTATACAAAGACGGTTAATTATGCAAAAATACAAAAAAATAACCGAATTTCTTTTAATTAACAATTTTTTATAACTTTACCCTAAATACAATTTTTATGAAAGTTCTGAAAAGCAAAAAAACACTGATTGATTATGTTGAAAGACAGAGAGAAATGGGTAAAAAGATAGGATTTGCCCCAACAATGGGCGCACTTCACCGAGGTCACCTTTCTCTTTACAAAGCTGCTAAAAAAGAAAACGACGAGGTTATTTCTTCCATTTTTGTAAACCCTACCCAGTTTAACAATCCTGATGATTTTCAAAAGTACCCGAAAACCTTAGAAAAAGACTTAGAACTTTTAGAAAAAGCAGGTGTAGATGCAGTCTACGTTCCCAATGTAGAAGAAATGTATCCAGATGGACTAAACAGCAAAAAATATGATTTTGACGGACTCGAAAACGAAATGGAAGGCAAATACAGACCAGGTCATTTTGACGGAGTAGGAACCATCGTAGAAGAACTTTTCAGACAAGTACAACCCCACAATGCTTACTTTGGCGAAAAAGATTACCAGCAATTAGCCATTATCAAAAAAATGATAGAAAAAACAAAACTACCCGTAAAAATTCACGGAGTTCCCACTTTAAGAGAAGAAGATGGACTTGCCATGAGTTCTAGAAATGTAAGACTTACAGAAACCCAAAGAAAAGAAGCAACAATCATCTACGAAACACTTACAAAAGTAAAAGAATGGTTTAAAGTGATTTCTCTGGAAGAAATTAAACAAAAAGTGACTGATATTTTTAGAAATTCTAATTTCGAATTAGAGTATTTTGTCATTGCAGATGAAGAAACACTTAAAGAAGCAAATGCTATCGATGAAGATAAAAAATACAGAGCATTTATAGTAGCGTATGCAGACACGGTAAGATTAATAGACAATATGCATTTAGGATAAAAACAAATAAAAAGCCTTCAAGTTACCTTGAAGGCTTTTAAACACCAAATCACAAAATATTAATATGAAAAAAATTTACTTTCGTAAATTGTGACCTGGCTGGGATTCGAACCCAGGACCCATACATTAAAAGTGTATTGCTCTACCAGCTGAGCTACCAGGTCTTTGAAATTTAAAAAAAATTTCTAAGTTTTTATTTTTTGCTCTTCGTGCCTACGACTGGACTCGAACCAGCACATCCTTAGGAAACCACCCCCTCAAGATGGCGTGTCTACCAATTTCACCACGTAGGCAAAAAAAATCCGTAAAGGGTATACGGAATTTTGTTGTGACCTGGCTGGGATTCGAACCCAGGACCCATACATTAAAAGTGTATTGCTCTACCAGCTGAGCTACCAGGTCTCCTTAACATCTCTGTTAAAAAGTGGTGCAAAGATACGCCTTTTTTTAAATTCTCAAAATTTTTTAAGAACTTTGTGCAAAATAAAATTATGATTATTTCACTTGTAGGCTATATGGGAAGCGGTAAATCTCACATTTCCAAAATATTGGGAGAAAAAATAAATTTTAAAATTTTTGACCTCGACAAAGAAATTTCTAAGAAAAAAAACATGACTATACCTGAAATTTTTGAAAAAAAGGGTGAAATCTACTTTAGAAAGTCAGAAAAAGAAACTTTGGAAGAGCTACTTGCTACCCAGGAAAATTGTATTATTAGTCTAGGTGGTGGCACTCCTGTTTACTACAATAACATGGAAATCCTTAATAATAATTCTATCACCATTTATCTAAGAGCAAATATTGGCACACTGGTTCAAAGATTATCTAAACAAAAAGAAAAAAGACCACTTATTGCAAGAATAAGTGATGAAGATTTACCAGAATTTATCGCCAAGCATCTTTTTGAGAGAAATATTTTTTACAATAAAGCACAATACGTTGTAGATACCGACCGTAAAACGCCAGAAGAAATAGTAGAGGAAATCACTACTATTCTTCAACTACATCCTTAAAGAAAGAATCCCAATCATCTTCTGTCATGGAAGTTTCGTCATGGTCTGTTTCTAAGAAATCATCCATATCTCTTCTGTCTTTTTTGGTTGGTCTTCCTTCTCCTTTTGTACGATAATAATCCTGAGACATTTTTCTGAGTTTTAGCAATTCATATTGCTCTTTCTCGGTCATGTCTGCTACATGAAGGGTAACTAATTTGGCTCCTATTCTACTTTTGGGAATTTGTAAAACCTTAATTTTATAGTCGATTTGATTTTTTCTTATCTTGATAATATCTCCTTCTTTTACTTCTTTGGAAGATTTTACGGTATTTTCTCCTATAGAAACTCTATTTTTCTTAATTTCTTCGGCTGCGATATTTCTTGTTTTGTAAAACCTAATACTCCATAAAAATTTATCAATTCTCATAATTTATTTATACTTTTGCAGTTATTGAAAATATCGAGCAATTTAATTAAACAAATCTAAAGGATAAAAAAACTTATGAAAAAAATACTTTTGTTTCTTACTTTCACTTCTCTTATCTTATCTTCATGTAGAAAAGATGATGATAATACCACTACAACTCCAGAAGTAAGTCTAGAAACACAGAACTCATATGACGACGAGGCTATCCAAAAATTTTTAAAAGATAACTATTTTGATTCTAGAGGAAACATAGTAGCTTTTAGCAGCACTTCTACTGCGGATGATAATGAAAAGCCACTATTTAACTATAATGTTATAAAACTTAATTCTGGGGTAGTTTATATTAGTAGATATACTCCAACTAATGGAAAAACAATTGGCGCAACAGACAAAATATCTATTCTGCAAAAAACAACTACCTATGTTGCGACAAAAGATAGTAAAGGAACTGTAAGTTTTTCAACTCCAATTGCATTTAGAAATACTGTAACTAGCGGAACAGGAAATCCAGAATACGACCCATCTTATTATTATGTTAAAGATGATGTATTGAATGCTTACAATACTGCCTATAATAAGACTTACACAAGAACTTTCTATGAAATAGAGGGTTTACAAGAAGGTTTAAAATACTTCCAAAGCTGTGAAATTCCAAATAGTGAAAACTATAATTTACAAGGTGTAATTATCATACCTTCAAGAGCCGCATTTGCTAGAGATGACGCATTTCCTTATTTAGGAAGCATGAAAGACAAAAGTTTTGTTTTCAATTTTCAAATTTACAAAACGGAAACCCGATAAAAAAACCGCCTAATGGACTGCCCCAAAAAGTTAGACACTTTTTAGGGGTATTTTTTATGGGAAAAAGTAAATATTCAGTAGACTTTAAATTAAAAGCTATAAAGAGATATCACAAAGGGGACATTGGAACAGACGATTTAGGAAAACGCATTGGAGTTTGTGGTTCCTTGGTTCGTAAATGGATAAAATTTTATGAACTTTATGGAGTTTCAGGACTTGTTCGGCTTTCCAATACGCATTACACAAAAGATTTTAAATTAAAGATTTTATCAGTAATTGAGAAAGAGAATTTAAGTTTAAAAGAAGCGTCGAGAAGGTTTAATATTCCTGCGGAGTCCAGTATTCTTAGTTGGCAGCGTAATTACAAAAAAAATGGTATTTTAGGTTTAGAAAACAGACCCAGAGGAAGACCTAAAACCATGAGTAATTACAAGCGAAAAAAAAAGAAAACAGGCAAACCCTTAACAAGGGAGGAAAAACTGTTGGAGAGGATTTATTATTTAGAAGCCGAGAACGCCATTTTAAAAAAGTTAGACGCCTTAATTCAGGAAAGGAAAAATCCAAAGCCATCGAAGAGTTAAGGCAGGACTTTGATTTAGCAGTACTGCTGCATTGTACATCGATGGCAAGAAGCAGTTTTTATTACTATCAAAAACGCTTTCAAATGAAAGATAAATATGCGGAAATAAAAGAAATGATTAATCAGATTTATCATCGTCACAAAGGAAGGTTGGGCTATAGAAGAATTACTTTGCTTTTGAAAGAAAAAGGAATTTTGATTAATCACAAAACTGTTTTACGACTTATGAAAACATTAGGATTAAAGAGTATTATCCGAGTGAAGAAATATAAATCTTACAAGGGAGAGCAAGGGAAAATTGCGCCCAATGTTCTACAGAGGAATTTCAAATCGGACACTCCTAATCAGAAATGGGCAACCGATGTTACAGAGTTTAATGTATCGGGTAATAAACTTTACCTATCTCCAATCATCGATTTATTTAATGGTGAAATTGTCAGTTTTGACTTATCTGAAAGACCTGTGTTTAGCCAAATCATCAGAATGCTAAAGAAATCATTCAGAAAAGTAAAATCTACACAAAACATCATTCTACATTCTGATCAAGGTTGGCAATATCAAATGAAACATTACCAAAACTTGTTAAAAGAAAAAGGTATTATTCAAAGTATGTCCCGAAAAGGAAACTGTTTGGACAATGCGGTGATAGAAAACTTTTTTGGAACGATAAAATCAGAAATGTTTTATACCAGAAAGTTTGGTTCCATTCAGGAACTTAAGATCGAAATAGTGAAGTACATTCACTATTACAACAATGATAGAATAAGACTCAATCTCAAAGGAAAGAGTCCGGTACAGTACCGAACTCTTTCCTTTGAGAATATTGTTTAATTTTGTCTAAACTTTTGGGTGCAGTCTATAATTAGGCGTTTTTTTTATTTAAAAACTTCTAAAATTACAGCCAAAGACTTAGGCGAATAAAATTCTGGAAAGTGCATTTTATAGTATTGTAAAATAGAATCTAATAAAGATTTTCTGTATTTTTTTTCAATTATAAAATCTTCGTCTATTTCTTGGTTTAAAATTTTCTTCCAAAGAAAAGACAGTTCTTCATCTACTTCTTTTTGAGTAATTTCTTCTTGGAAAACTCCCTTTTCAATATTTAAAAATTTTTCTTCGGACACCAATGGAGAAATCCCAAAAAACTGAAGCATCCTAATCAGAAAAAAATAATGCGCATGCATCTTTTTCTCTAAAGTTTTCTGTTTGAAAAACTTAATTTCTTGATAAAGAGCAACTTGCTGACTTTCATTCTTCAAAAT
The DNA here is from genome assembly GCF_003860565.1 of Cloacibacterium normanense. Lineage (NCBI taxonomy): Bacteria > Pseudomonadati > Bacteroidota > Flavobacteriia > Flavobacteriales > Weeksellaceae > Cloacibacterium > Cloacibacterium normanense. Next base: position 429,608 of record NZ_CP034157.1, on the reverse strand, counting down.
TTGATTGAGAAAATCCGAAAGAAAAAAAATCACCGCGTTCTGATGAACATTTACCTCATCTGGTAACTTCTCATTCAGTTCTACCTTTTTAATCATTGGAAGGTTGCCGTGATGACTTGAAAAGGTAATTTCTAGTTCATTAAGTGGCGAGAGAAAAGCTTTCTTTTTGTTTTTAGCAGAATATATTCCTCTCATGAAAAACGACTGAAAACCGCTTTCTAATGTATAACAATGCAGAATGGCATCATAATCTCCGTATTTAATATATGAGAGTAAAAAACCCGTATTTTTATCCATTAATTTACCACTGCAATTTTCGCGGTAGCTTTATCGGTTCCATCTTCATTGGTCATTAAGACAAAATAAATTCCCGAGGCTACTCTAATACCTTTTTGATTATTGAGGTTCCATTCGTAATATCCGCCTCTTGCTACTGCTTGATGCACCACGTTTCCTGCTGCATCTGTAATTCTAATATTGGTTTTTTCGGCAAGTCCTGAAATTTTTACATTTCCTCGGTATTGACTTGTAACAACTGGATTTGGATAAACTTTTATCTCCGAAAAATCGCTAGAAACATTGATTACATCTCCTTGATAGACCACAATTCCATCAAAAGTTACAAAATAAACTTTTCCGGTTTTAGGGTCAACTTTTATATCTGTAACAATATCATTTGGTAATGGAGAATTTACTTTTGTAAAATGCGAAATGGTATTTTCGCCATTAGAACTGAGGTAAAATACGCCTCCTCCTTCTACAGAAACCCATTTTTGATTCCCTGAATCTACTTCTACCTGAAGAATCACCAAATCTTTAAAAAGTTCTTCTGGAATTCCGTTTTGAGTAATAACAATAGGTTCTGCTTTATTATCAGTATTATTAATTGCATTAGAAGCATTTGATAAAATTCTAAGTCCAAGTCTAGTTCCTACCCAAATGTCATCATTTTTATCTATCGCAGCTGAAACAGTTCCAGAAGCTGCCAATCCATTTTTTGAATTAATCAAAATGGTTTTATCATCTGAAAAACTAAGCGGCGTATTTTTATAATCAGAAATAATCAAACCTCCCGGATTATAATAAGGAGATGGAATAAATAATTTGCCTTCTTTAATTATTGGTTTTTGAGTACTTCCTGCAGTAACTAAAGAATTGATTACAAACTGATCATTAGATTTATCATACACATAGACACCTTCTGTATATTTCTGATTTTGTAAAGCACCAACCGAACAAAAAAGTTGATTATTTTCGTCAAAAACACAACCTGCAGGTCTGTTATAAAAGTTATTAGCGTCTGTTTGGTTATATGCTTTTACAAAAACATTATTATCCATTTTATAAATCCCTTTTTCTCCAGCTCTAAATGAATAATTGGCAAAGAAAACTTCGGAAGGTTTAGAAGGATTAGGAACTACATCTAAAATATTCCAAACGAAAGTAGAACTTTTGAAATAATTAGGATAATTCCATTGATTACCATCAAAATGATAATACCCTAAACCTGTATAAAACGGAGTATTATAACCATCTCTTCCTCCCGTAGAAACCCACAATTGATTATCTAAAAGACTAATTTTATACGAAATGTTAGAATATGGACCATCTGGTTTATAGGAGTTTTTAGATTCGTCATAAATTCCTGAAAGTTTAGTTCCTGTATAAATTTGATTATTTACAACAAAAGCCGTATTAACTTCTTCTGCAATATCTATTGTTTTTTGCAAAGTTCCTGTAAGTGTATACGCGTATACTTTGGTTTGGTCTGCAACAATAATTTGGGAATCGGTAATTTTAATGTCTTTAATTTTGGTAAAACTTTGCGGAATTGAACTTAAACTTCCCACATTACCATAATACACCGTATTGTTATTAGATAATACCAAAGTTGTTTTAGAATCTATTTGGGTATAATTTCCTGCTACGGAATTCCAATTGCTGTACACCGAAAAAGTTACATCAATCGGATGATATTTAAGGCTATTTTCTGTAATTGCATAAATGGTATTGTCTTTTATGGTGGCTTCTAAAACTTTTTCGTAAGAAGTACCATTGAAAAAGAAACAAGTATCCCCAAATTCTTTTTTGGTGATGTTAAAAATAGAAACGCCATAACCTACAGAAATCACGGCTTTGTCTCCATTGATAGAAATATTATTAATCGTTTTACTTCCTGTATAACTTTGTGAGAGCGGAATATCTACCACATACGTTACACCATCTGCAGTTACCACATCTAAATTCCCAGATTTATAACCTATGATAGCTGTATTGGTAGCTGCGTCATAGTCAAAAGCCGAAATTTTCACTTCGTGCAAACCATTGGCTTTAGAAAGTTTGGTAATTTCTCCTGAAATGGTGTTGTAATAAAAAACTCCATTTTCAGTTGCGGCAATGATTTTCCCGTCTTTTTCTTTGAAAGCCAAAACATTATTGTAAGAGAACAAATCGCTCCACTTACTATTGGTGTTTTGCGAAAACACTGAAAAATACAAAAAGAGCAGTAAAAAGACTAATATATTTTTTTTCATCATCAATTTTTAACCTAAAATGCTATCATCTATAACTTGATTATTCCATGAAATATTTTGTAAACTCTTATTTTTGTCAAAATAAAAATCTATTCTTCCTAGAAGTAATCCAGCCCAACCTACTTGATTCACCAAAACGTTTTTGCCACTTTTATTGGTAAAAGATTGTGGTTCTGGTAAAAAAGTATGAGTGTGACCTCCTAAAATTAAATCAATATTATCCGTTTGAGCTGCTAATTTTTTATCAGAAATTTTATCCGCATCATCTCGGTAATCATAACCAATATGTGATAGACAGATTACCAAATCACAACCTTTTTCTTTTCTCAGAAAATCTGCATAATGCTGTGCGATTTCTACTGGATTCAAATATTTAGTTTCCTGATATTGTTTCTTGCCTACCAAACCGTCTAACTCTATTCCCACTCCGAAAAGTCCTACTTTAATTCCATCTTTTTTGAAGATTTTATATTTTTCGGTTTTTCCATCAAGAATGGTATTGCTGAAATCGTAATTAGAAGTGATAAAAGGGAATTTAGCATTCGGTAAAGCCTTCAAGAAGCCCTCTAAACCATTATCGAAATCATGATTTCCCATAGTTGCAGCATCATAACCCATCATAGACATTAATTTAAATTCTAGTTCGCCTCCATAAAAATTAAAATATGGTGTTCCTTGAAAAATGTCACCTGCATCTAATAACAGAACGTTTTTTTCTTGGCTTCTAAATTGCTGAATTAAGGTAGCACGTCTTGCAAAACCTCCCTGATTAGGATTTCTAGAATAACTAGAATCAAACGGTTCTATTCTACTGTGTTGGTCATTAGTATGTAAAACGGTCAATTTATAAGCCGAATTTTTGTCAAGAATACTTTTTTGACGGGCAAAAACTAAATTAGGCGCTAAAGAAAGTGCTAATGTTCCGCCTCCTACTGTTTTTAAAAATTCTTTTCTGTTCATTAGTTTTTCCCTTTAAAATTTAAACGAATGTCTTTATTAGCTTTTACTTCTGGATTTTTCTCGAAATATTCTAAAAATAAATCTCTTAATTTAATTCCTGTAGAAATCAATTCTCCTTTGCTGAAAAACTTCATATTATCACCACCCAAAGCAAGATAATCAGACGTAGCAATGTAATACACCTTTTCATCTTCTACATTTTCGCCATCGATTAAGGCTTGATTGATTTTACCGTTTTCTGTTTCGATGTAAAGATGAGAAACAGGGTTATTTTTCTGTGTTTCTAGATAATATTGAAATAAACCTCTCAAATCACTACCCTTCATTTTTACAATTACCACTTCATTTTCAAAAGGCATTACTTCAAAAACATGTTTGGTCAAAATATCTCCTGCACCAATCGTAGAACGAATTCCGCCAATGTTAATTACTGCAGCATCTACATCAATATCATTTTTTTTTCCCCATTCTTCTGCTCCTTCATAAGTGAAATCTGCCAAAAGGTTCCCTAAATTAGAATTATCTCCCGATTTATTAAGGTCTACAGAAGTGTAAGAAATTTTAGAATTCATTTTTTTCTCCAACTCTGCTTTATATGGAGCGATATAGGATACAAAATTCTGATTTTCTGCAATTTCAGAAGTAATTGAAGTATTTTTCTGCGGTTGAACTTGAGCCACTTGAAGCGGAGTTCTGCATGCAGAAGCAGTGAGCGCAACGATGGCCAACAACCAAATTTTATTTTTCATGATTTTATAAAAATTGTAATGCAAATATAATTGATTATCTGTTATTATGAATAGATTTTTTGGCGGTCGTGAACCGAAGAAATTTGAGTGAAAAATAGCCCCGATTGCCTCTTTGTTTTTTTATATTTTTAAAGGAATCGGCGAAACTCGTGCCTCTTTTTGAAGCGAAATCCTTTTAAAATTTTCAGGTTTTTTCATTTTATGAAACCCGAGTGAAAAAATTTTAAAAGATTGCAGCGAAAAGAGGGACCAAAAGTGATGAGAATTAGTAAACTTCTTGCTCCTGAAAAAAAATTTTTCACTAATTTTGAACAAATTAATTTTTATAACAGAATTTAACAATGAGTAACTTAAAAGGAGTAGGTGTAGCATTAGTAACACCTTTCAACGAAGATTTATCAGTAGATTTTGATTCGCTAACGAGATTAGTAGAATACAACATCGAAAATGGCACCAATTATTTAGTAGTTCTAGGAACCACAGCAGAAGCTGCTACTCTTTCTGCAACAGAAAAACAAGAAGTTATAAAACACGTTATAAAGATTAATAATAAACGTTTGCCATTGGTTTTAGGAATCGGTGGAAACAATACTCTAGAAGTTAAAAAACAAATTGAAGAAGCAGATTTAACTGATTTCGATGCAGTTTTATCGGTATCTCCTTACTATAACAAACCTAACCAAGAAGGACTTTATCAACATTACAAAATGCTAGCTTCTACAGGAAAACAAATCATTATTTATAACGTTCCAGGAAGAACTGGTCAAAACATAGAGGCTTCTACCACATTGCGTTTAGCGAATGAATTCCCTAATCTTTTTATGATAAAAGAAGCTGCACCAAACATCTTACAATATTTTGATATTTTAAGAAAAAAACCTGCAAATTTCTCTTTAGTTTCTGGAGATGATGAATATACACTTCCAGTAACTTTAGCTGGTGGAGATGGTGTAATTTCTGTAATTGGACAAGGTTATCCTAAGGAATTTTCTACAATGGTAAAACTTGCTTTCGAAGGAAAAGTAAAAGAAGCTTATGAAATTCATAACAAATTGGTAGAAATCACCAGACTTATTTTTGCTGAAGGAAATCCTTGCGGAATTAAAACCGTTTTAGCAGAGAAAGGAATCATCAAAAACTACTTAAGATTGCCTCTAGTTATTGCTTCTGAAGGTTTACAAGCAAAAATAAAAGCAGAAATGGCAAAAATTTAATCAGAAAAACAATTTTTTACTATATTGAGGCGCGATTTTTTCGCGTCTCAACTTTTATAAAAAAACAATCATAACTATATAAACTAAGAAAACTTTTATGGAGAAAACTGACATGAGAAACTACTCTTCTTCTTTCAGAGGAAAAGGTAGCGAATTTTTTGGCGTAGTTGTTGTCAACTGGCTATTGACCGTTATTACTTTGGGATTATATTATCCTTGGGCAAAAGAAAGAACCCTAAAATATTTGTACGCGAACACTTACTTAGAAAATGACCGATTTCAATTTTCTGGAACAGGAAAAGAAATGTTTGTAGGTTTTATTAAAGTATTTGGAATGTTTTTATTCCTGTATTTAGCATTTTTATTTGCTGCACAATCACAAAACGCTGCGCTTTCTGTGATAATTCTTCTTTTATTCTATGCATTTATTTTAGGCATTATTCCTTTTGCTATTCACGGATTTTACAGATATAGAATGTCTAGAACTTCATGGAGAGGAATAAGATTCGGTTACAGAGGAGACAGAAGCACTTTGGTAAAAATGTATTTCAGAGATTTATTTTTGACCATTCTTACCTTCGGAATTTACAGTTCTTGGATGACGATTCACCTTAGAAATTATACCTTGAGCAATGTAAAATTTGGGAGCGCATCATTTAAACATCATGCAAATGGTGATGATTATTTTTTCCTTAATCTTAAAGGAATAATTTTAACCTATATTACACTAGGAATTTACAGTTTTTGGTTCCAAAGAGACATCATTAACTTTTATTTTGACCATTTAAGTCTTCATCACAATGATAAAAAGGTTAAATTCAAATCTCACCTTAGTGCAGGAGATATTTTTGAATTATTAATTATCAATTTAATTATTATTGTTTTCACGTTAGGATTAGGTTATGCTTTTGCAGAAGTGAGAACTTTAACTACTATGTTTTCTAAACTTCAGATTTATGGCGATATCGATTTAGATGCGATTCAACAGACTGAAGCAGAATACAAAAACGCTTTCGGAGACGAAGCATTAGATGTAATGGATTTAAGCGGAGTAATCTAAATGAGTTTTACTAAAGCATATGGTAAATATTTTGACGGCCATACTTCTAAACCCTATGACGTAGAGTTAGAAATATGGCCCGAAAAAAAAATTTCCTTTTTTTATAATAATCGAAAGCTCAATTGGAATTTCGAGGAAGTTTCTTTTGAAAAAAATAGCGATACACTCTACATTACTAGAAAAGAGAATCATGCAGAGAGTTTAAGAATAGACAATCCTTACGTTATCAATCTTATTTACCAATCTGCTAAAAAATCTCGAAACATTTCTTGGTACCAAAACATTCTAGATTTAGGATTTAAATTCTATGCAGTTGCCACCGTTACAGTAGTTGCTGCGATTGCTTTATTTTATGTTTTTGTGATTCCTTGGATGAGTGAGCGTGTTACCGAAATCACGCCAGTAGAATTTGACAATAAAATAGGAGATTCTCAATACAACCAGATGGAAAGTATTCTTGAAATTGATCAAAAAAAATCAAGAATCCTTCAAGAATTTGCTTCAAATATCGATTTTGAAACTTCCAGAAAACAGACTTTCAAAGTAGTGAATGACAGCGAAGTCAACGCTTATGCTTTGCCAAACGGAACCATCTTGGTACATTCAGGAATTTTAGATAAAATCTCTAATTATGAGCAGTTAGCTGCACTTCTTGGTCACGAAGCTACTCACGTAAAAGAAAGACACAGCGTCAAAATTCTTTCCAGAGCTATTTCTGGCTACATTATTGTTTCTGCTGTAACTGGTGATGTAAACGGAATTATGTCTACTATTGCAGATAATGCCAATCAATTGAATAATCTATCTTATTCTAGAGATTTTGAAGAATCTTCTGATGCAGGAAGTTATCAGATTCTTAGAAAAAATAAAATCAATCCAAAAGGTTTAGAAGAACTGTTCTCGATTTTAAAAGAAAAAGAAGGTCTAGAAATTCCTAAAATCCTTTCTACTCATCCTATTACGAATGACAGAATAAATTTTGCCAAAAAATTAGTTCATCAAAACGAATACACTTCTATTCCGCATCAAGAATTAGAACAACTTTTTACTGAACTCAAAAAATGATAAAAAAAGCCACTATAAAAGACATTTCTTTAATTCAAGATTTAGCGCAAAAATCTTGGAGAAGTCACTATCCGGGAATTATTTCTCATGAACAAATAGATTTTATGCTGGATTTAATGTATTCGGAAGAAGAAATCATCCGTCAATTTAATAATCCCAATTATCATTATTATCTTTTGGGTGATGCAGAAAATTTCTATGGAATTATGGGCTTCGAAAATCATTATGAAGAAAACACTACTAAACTCCATAGAATCTACATTACCGAAGAAGGAAAAGGAAAAGGTCTAGGAAAAGAAGCCATTCAATTTCTAAAAAATCAAATTCTAAAAATAGGTGACCAAAGAATTATTCTTAATGTAAACAAGGAAAATCCATCTTATCATTTTTATCTTTCTCAAGGCTTCAAAGTCTATGAAGAAGGTGTCTTTGACATTGGAAATGGCTTCGTGATGAATGATTACTTGATGGAATGGAATGCATAAATGATCATATCTTTAACATGTCATAGACATTCTCTATTAATTTTTTCACTAACTTTGTGAAATATTCAGATGAAAAGACATTTTTCAATATTTCTCTTAACAATTTACCTCTTTAGTTTTACAGAGGTAAAAGAAGTATTGAAAATTCCTGCATTAATCGAACATTATCAGGAACATAAATCTGAAAATAAAAACATCAGTATTATTGGGTTTATCGTGCTTCATTATTTAAGCGGTAGCCAAAAAGACAGTGACTATGAAAAAGATATGAAACTGCCTTTTAAAGCCCATGAAATTTCTTCCGTTAGCTTTGCTATCCAAGATTTACCTAAATCTTTTGAGTTAAATTTAGCTCAAACTAAAAAGTTTTTTGAAGAAAAAAACCAGAACTTTCATTACGCTGAAAGTTTTATCAATCCACATTTACTTTCATTTTTTCAACCGCCAGAGCTGATTTAATTTATTGGTATAGAAAACTCATTACTATTTGGTTTTGAGACGTTTCACTCTATAAATTAAATTAAAATGCTTAACAAAATCATAGAATTTTCCATCAAGAATAAACTGATTATCGCTTTATTCACGCTTGGATTAATCATTTATGGAATATTTGAGGTAAGAAAATTACCTATCGATGCGGTACCCGATATTACAGACAATCAGGTACAGATTATTACCGTTTCCCCAAGTTTGGGAGCACCAGATGTAGAAAGATTCATCACTTTTCCGCTAGAACAAGCCAATAATAACATTGCAGGAATTAAACAAATGCGTAGTTTTTCGCGTTTCGGACTTTCTGTAATCACTATTGTTTTTAAAGATGAAGTAGATTTACATTGGGCACGTCAACAAGTTGCAGAAAGGCTTCAGCAAGTTTCAAAAGATATTCCTACCAGTTTAGGCACGCCTTCTATGGCTCCGATTTCTACAGGTTTAGGAGAAATTTATCAATATGTTGTTCGTCCGAAAAAAGGTTATGAACACCGTTACAATGCGATGCAACTCAGAACCATTCAAGATTGGATAGTTCGTAGACAATTATTAGGAACAGAAGGAGTTGCAGATGTAGCGAGTTTTGGTGGAGATTTAAAGCAATATGAAGTTGCTGTAAATCCTTCTCAACTGAAATCTATGGGTGTAACCATGACCGAAGTTTTTGATGCATTACAAAAAAACAATCAAAACACTGGTGGCGCTTATATAGAAAAAGGTCCGAGTGTTCTATTTATCAGAACCGAAGGATTAATGGGAAAAATTACAGATATTGAGAACACTGTAGTTAAAAATTTAGAAGACGGAACTCCAATTTTGATTAAAAATATTGGAACCGTACAATACGGAAAAGCCATCAGATACGGCGCAATGACCTACAACGGAAAAGGAGAAGTTGCAGGAGCTGTGGTGATGATGATGAAAGGAGAAAACTCAAACGAAGTCATTAAAAAAGTAAAAACAAGAATAGAAGAAATCCAGAAAACTTTACCAGAAGGCGTAAAAATAGATGCATTCTTAGACCGAACCAAAATGGTAAATAATGCCATCGGAACAGTTGAGAAAAACCTTTTAGAAGGTGCACTAATTGTAGTTTTCGTTTTGGTATTATTCCTAGGAAATCTGCGTGCTGGATTTTTGGTCGCTTCTGTTATTCCGCTCTCCATGCTTTTTGCCATCATTATGATGAATATTTTTGGAGTTTCGGGGAATTTAATGAGTTTAGGCGCATTAGATTTCGGATTAATTGTAGATGGAGCCGTCATCATTGTAGAAGCGGTTTTGCATAGATTACAACATTTAAAAGTTTATCAAAATCAACGCATTTCTCAAACCATGATGGATGACGAAGTCTATACTTCTTCTAGCAAAATGATGAATTCGGCGGTGTTTGGACAAATTATTATCCTTATCGTTTACTTACCAATTCTCACTTTAGAAGGCGTAGAAGGCAAAATGTTTATTCCGATGGCGCAAACCGTAATTTTTGCATTATTGGGAGCATTTATCCTTTCTTTAACCTATATCCCGATGATGAGTTCTCTTGTTTTGTCTAAAAAAATTAACAATAAGAAGACCATTTCGGATAAAATGATTGAAAAAATTGAGAAAAACTACGATAAATCATTAGAAAGAGTTTTAAAAGTTCCTAACTTAATATTCTTCGGAATTGTTGGTGTATTTTTCTTTGCCGTTTTTATAATGACCAGATTAGGAGGAGAATTTATTCCTAGTCTTCCTGAAGGAGATTTTGCGGTAGACACCAGAGTTTTACCAGGCAGTAATCTGAAAACTTCTACAGATGCTGTTCAAAAATCTTCTCAGATTTTAATGAAAAAATTCCCAGAAATTGAAAAAATTGTAGGGAAAACAGGAAGCTCTGAAATCCCAACCGATCCTATGCCAATTGACGCGAGTGATATGATGATTATCTTAAAACCTCGTGCTGAATGGACTTCTGCGACAACTTATGATGAACTCTCAGAAAAAATGTCTGTCGAACTGAAAAAAAATATGATTGGCGTGACCTACTCTTTCCAATATCCTGTTGCAATGAGATTTAACGAATTAATGACAGGAGCAAGACAAGACGTAGTTTGTAAAATTTTTGGAGAAAATCTTGACACCTTAAAAGTTTATGCTGAAAAATTAGGTCAAATTTCCAAAAAAATTGAAGGCGCACAAAACATTTATGTAGAACCCGTTTCCGGAATGCCACAGATTGTAATTACTTACAAACGTGAAGCCATGTCACAATTTGGGCTTAATGTGAGTGATGTCAATAATATCGTGAATACTGCTTTTGCAGGACAAGCTACAGGATCTGTTTTCGAAGGAGAAAAGAAATTTGATTTGGTCGTTCGTTTAGATGGAAACCAAAGAAAAAATGTAGACGATGTCAATAATCTACTCATCTCTACTCCTTCTGGAATTGAAATTCCACTTAGCACAGTTGCCAATGTAGAATTAAAGGAAAGCATTAACCAAATTCAGCGTGAAAATGCTCAGCGAAGAATCATCGTTGGTTTCAATGTAAGAAACCGAGATATACAATCTACGGTAGAAGATTTACAACAAAATGTAGAAAAACAACTGAAACTTCCTGCTGGTTATTCCATAAAATATGGTGGAACTTTTGAAAATCTTCAACAAGCAAAATCACGTTTAGCAATAGCAGTTCCGGTGAGTTTATTTTTAATTTTATTGATGCTGTATTTTGCGTTTAATTCCGTAAAATACGGATTGCTCATCTTCTCTGCAATTCCACTTTCCGCTATTGGAGGAATTCTCTCACTTTGGTTAAGAGATATGAATTTCAGTATTTCTGCGGGAGTTGGTTTCATCGCATTATTTGGGGTAGCGGTTTTAAATGGCATTGTTCTTATTTCGGAATTTAACCGACAAAAAACAATACAACCAGATTTAAAAACTGCAGTGATTGTCGGTGGAAAAACCAGATTAAGACCTGTTTTAATGACTGCCTTTGTAGCATCTTTAGGATTTTTGCCAATGGCAATTTCTACTGGCGAAGGTGCAGAAGTGCAGAGACCTCTCGCTACAGTTGTAATTGGTGGTTTATTATTAGCCACTTATCTTACACTTTATCTATTGCCAGTAATGTACATTTGGTTTGAGGCACATTTCCCTGAAAAAAATAGAAAATTGCAAGAAATAGAAGATACTGAAGATGGATACCAACTATAAATCTAAACACAGAGACACAAAGAATTTCACGGAGAACACCGTGAACTCTAATAATTTCTCTGTGACCTCTGTGGTAAAAAATAAATCAAATAAAATGAAAGATAAATTTTTAAAAATATTCACTTTTCTAATTTTTGGAATAGGGTTTTCACAAACTCCTATTTCACTAGAAAGTGCCATCAATAAAGCTTTGGATAATAATTTAGCCATCAAAGACGGAACATTAAAGGTACAATACCAAGAAAAAATGCAACGTTCTGCTACCGTTATTGACCCATTGATGATTTCAGGAGAAATCGGGCAAATGAATTCAGCTTATGTTGACAATAAATTTTCGGTTTCTCAAACGATTAGATTGCCAAAATTTTACAACAGTCAGAAGAAAGTTTTAGCAGAAGAATATAAAAATTCTACATTACAATTGGATGTTCATAAATGGCAAATCAAAAAAGAAATTTCTTTGATTTACAACGAGTTAAAATATCTAGACGAGAAGAAAAAACTGCTCAAAAAAGCAGACAGTATCTTTTCTCAATATTACAAAAGAGCAGAACTCAGACTGAAAAAAGGAGAAAGCAATCTCTTAGAAAAAGCGACTGCCGAAAACTTGAGAAGTCAAGCAGAATTACAACTCAATGCACTGGAAAAAGACAGAGAAATTGCTTTGCAGAAATTTAATTTCCTCATCAATGATGGAACTTTTTACCAAAATGATAAAGAAAAATATGCTGTTTTAGACATTAACAATCTTGGCGAAAATTTCTCAGGAAATCCAATTATTTTGAAACAATTAGAGCAAGAAAAAAACATTCAAAACGCTAAACTTTTAGCTGAAAAATCTAAGCTTACTCCTAGTTTTAACATTGGGTACAACAATATGTCGATGTACGGAAATGGTGCAGATAATAAATTCTATGAGCGTTCGGCAAGGTTTCACTCTGGAATGGTAGGAATAGGTTTACCTGTTTTCAATTCTGCACAAAAATCAGTGATTGAAGCTCAGAAAATCAACCAACAAATCGCTGAAAATAATTATCAGCTGGGTTCATTAAAACTGAAAAATCAATACACACAGAACTTTAATCTTTATCAAAAACTAACGAATGAGATTTCTTACTATCAAAAAACAGGTTTGGCAAACAGCGAAAGCATTTTAAAAACTGCCAATAACCAGTATTATAACGGAGAAATCAATTATTTAGAATGGACTCTTTTAGTAAATCAAGCATTTGAAATTGAAAACAAATACACAGATCGATTAAAAGAACTCAATGACATTATTATAGAAATCAACGCGCTGAAAAGCGAAAATTAATTAAAAGATGAAAAAATTTACCGCAACACATAGAATTATACATTGGGTTATCGCAATTTCAATGTTAGTATTATTAGCCACTGGATTTTTAAGAATGTATTGGATGGGTAGAAAAACCATTTCTGCTGCTATCAATAACGAACTTACTGCTAAAGGTTTAGAATTACCAGAAGAAAGCGTTCGTGCTATTGCAAAATCCATTATCAATCCAATGTTTGAGTGGCACGTTAACTTTGCTTATGTACTCGTTTTTGCTTTTGTTTTAAGGATAATTTATATGCTGGTAAAAGGCATTAAATTTCCTAATCCTTTTTCTAAAACGGCTTCTGGAAAAGAAAAATTCCAAGGAACCATTTATTTTATTTTCTACATTTTAGTGGCGGTAGAAGCTGCAACTGGTATGATGCTAAAATTTGAATTAGCCGGAGAAGACATTCTAGAAAAAGCCGAAGAAATTCACAAACTAGCCATTTATTGGATGCCAGGATTCATCGTCCTTCACTTTGTAGGAATTACCATTGCAGAATTTACCAACAAAAAAGGAATTGTTTCTAAAATGATTGGAGGAGAATAATCCTCAATCAATTGTAAGTTTTAATTTTTTAAGCAAAAAATGAATCAAAAATGAAAAAAATAATTTCAATTATAACAATATCACTTCTACTCTTTTCTTGTGGCAAAAAAGAAGAAACTGCCAAAGAAGAATTTGAAGTAGTAGCCGCTGAAAACCAAATTACGCTGAACGATAACCAAATCAAAAATGCGGGTATAGAAACAGGAAATTTAGGATACGAAGATATTTCAGCAAAAATAATCCTCAACGGAGCTGTAGATGTTCCGCCACAGAATTTAGCAAGTGTTTCTGCGCCAAGTGGTGGCTATGTGCGTTTTATTCGTCATATGCCAGGAATGCATGTAGACAAAGGTGAAACTTTGGCTGTTTTAGAAGATCCACAGATTGTTCAGTTGCAGCAAGATTATCTTTTGGCAAAATCTAATTTAGGTTACGCACAAAAAGATTATGCTAGACAAAGTGAATTAAATCAAAGCAAAGCCGCATCAGATAAAGCGATGCAACTCGCACAAACTGAAGCTCAAAATCAAAATATTTTGATGAGAGGAATGGCCGAAAAACTGAGAGCTCTTGGAATAAATCCGAATAATCTGAACGCTGGGAACATTAAAAGAAGTGTAGCAGTTACATCACCAGTTTCTGGTTATATTTCTAGTGTAAATGTGAAGATGGGACAATATGTTTCGCCTACAGAAAGACTTTTTGATGTAGTAAACACAGGAGATATTCATCTTGCATTAAAGGTTTTTGAAAAAGATTTAAATAAAATTGCTTTGAACCAAAGAGTTTTTGCCTATACCAATCAAAATCCTGATAAAAAATACGCCGCTAATATTATTTTAATTGGTAGAGATTTTCAGCCAGACAAATCTGTGATTATTCATTGTCATTTTATAGAATATGATAAGAGTTTAATTCCCGGAACTTACATGAATGCAGAAGTAGAAACCCAAACTGAAACCGGTAACACTGTTCCAGACGATGCAGTGGTTACTTGGGAAAGCAAACAATATATTTTTGAAGAAGTACAACCAAAAACCTATAAAATGTTTCCTATAACCATAGGAAATTCGGAAAATGGGAGAACAGAAATTTTGAACCTTGACGAAAAGGCAAAAAACAAGAAATTTGTAACGAAAGGAGCTTATTATCTATTGATGGGACTTAAAAATGTAGAAGAATAACACCACAAAACACCCACAAAATGAACTTAAAAAACATCCAAACCGAAGTAGATGCTTCTTTTCTGTACGGTTTATTAGCAGAGAAAGAAGAAGACCAAAATGTAAAAGAGATTTTCTCACAAATGTCCGCCATAGAAAAATCTCACGCAGTATCATTTTTACAGAAAGTAGGACTCACTGAAAAAGACATGCCGAAACCTTCTACAAGAGCAAAAATTCTCAAAAAAATTGGAGGAATTCTAGGATATGATTATGTTTTAGGTGTTTTAATGGATACCGAAAAATCATTATCTAGCTCTATCGGAAAAGCCAGAGTTAATACTAAAACTCAAGCATCTATTTCGGATACAGCACATGTGAAAATTTTAGAAAATATTCTTCAAAATAATCCTAAAATCGGTGGAAATGCACTTTCTCGTTTTGAAAAAAGACACCGTTCTGTTGGCGGAAATGCACTTAGAGCAGCTGTTTTAGGAGGAAATGACGGTTTAATTTCCAACTTTTCATTAATTATGGGAGTTGCAGGAGCAAGTAGCGGACAAAAAGAAGTACTGCTCGCAGGTTTAGCTGGGCTTTTGGCAGGTTCATTGTCTATGGCATTAGGAGAATGGATTTCGGTACAGAGTTCCAAAGAATTATACGAAAACCAGATGTCTCTGGAAATGGATGAATTAGAAGTAAATCCCGAAGGAGAATTAAAAGAAATAGAATTGATTTACAGAGCGAAAGGAATTCCTGCTCATCAAGCCGCACAAATGGCAATAGAACTCATGAATGACAAAAATTCTGCACATCAATTTTTGGTAAAAGAAGAATTAGGAATCAACTCCGAAGAACTGAAAGGTTCTGCTATGGAAGCTGCAATTTCATCATTCGTATTATTTGCAATTGGAGCAATTTTACCTCTTTTCCCGTTTTTCTTTTTAGGAGGAACTCCAGCAATTATTGCGAGTGCTATCTCTAGTTCCGTTGGTTTATTTTTAATAGGTTCTGCCATTACTCTTTTCACAGGAAAAAGCATTTGGTATTCAGGTTTCAGACAAGTTATTTTCGGATTATTGGCTGCAGCAATCACTTTCGGAATCGGTAAATTAATTGGCGTTTCGGTGATAGGATAAAATTTTAAAACATTTCAACTCAATTTTTAAAAATGCCGATGAAAATTTCATCGGTATTTTTATTAAGTTTTGATTAAAAATTAAGAGATTTTACCCCATTTATTTTTGCCTTTATACTGCTTAACGTAGTAATTTCTAAGGCTTTGATGCTCCGGAAGCTGTAGATTTCCGTCTATTTTTAGCAAATGTTCTACGGTTTCTTTTGCTGCTTTTATGATATTACCATCATTTACCAAATCTAGGCGTTTAAAATCTACCATTCCGCTTTGTTGAGTTCCCAGAATATCTCCAGGACCGCGCAATTGCATGTCTACTTCAGAAATTTTAAAACCGTCATTGGTTTCGCACATGGTTTTGATGCGTTTTCTGGATTCTGTGGAGAGTTTATCGCCAGTCATCAGAATACAATAGCTTTGTTCTGCTCCTCTTCCTACTCTACCACGAAGCTGGTGCAACTGTGATAGCCCAAATCTTTCGGCACTTTCTATCACCATTACCGAAGCATTCGGAACATTTACACCTACTTCTATTACGGTAGTTGCGACCATAATATCTGCTTTTCCTTTGGCAAAATAATTCATGGCTGCATCTTTTTCATCGGGTTTCATTTTCCCGTGAAGCATGGTGGTATTATAATCTGGAAGCGGAAAAATTTCTGAAATATGTTCAAAGCCTTCCATCAAATTTTTATAATCCAGCGTTTCAGATTCCTCGATTAATGGATATACAAAATACACTTGTCTGCCTTTGGCAATTTCTTCTTTGGCAAAACCATAGACAGAATTTCTATCTTTTTCTCTTCGGTGAGCTGTGATAATTGGTTTTCTACCAACAGGCATTTCATCAATTACCGAAACATCTAAATCAGAATAATAGCTCATTGCCAAAGTTCTAGGAATAGGTGTAGCCGTCATTACCAAAATATGCGGTGCAATTTTATTTTTAGCCCAAAGTTTCGCACGTTGTGCTACTCCAAATCTATGTTGCTCATCGATGATTGCCAATCCTAAATTTTTGAACCGAACAATATCTTCTAAAACAGCATGAGTTCCTACTAAAATCGAAAGTTCGCCGTTTAAAAGTTCTTCATGAATCACTTTTCTTTCGGCGGTTTTGGTAGAACCTGTGAGTAATCTTACTTTAACATCTGTTTCCTTCAATAAATCTGCAATCGAATTAAAATGCTGCGTTGCCAAAATTTCTGTAGGCGCCATCATACAACTTTGGAAGCCATTATCCATCGCCAAAAGCATCGCTAAAAGTGCCACCATCGTTTTACCAGAACCTACATCTCCTTGCAATAATCGGTTCATCTGAATAGGCTTTTTCAAATCATTTCTGATTTCTTTCAGCACTCTTTTTTGGGCATTGGTGAGTTCAAAAGGAAGAAAATTTTCGTAGAAATTATTGAAATTTTTGCCTACTATCGGAAAAGGATTCCCAATCGTAAAACTTTTGTTGTAATTCTTCTTCAAACCATAACCCAACTGGAAAAAGAATGCTTCTTCAAATTTTAATCTTCTGTCTGCATGTTTTGCAAAATCTGCATTTTGTGGAAAATGGATGTTGAGATATGCTTGTTGACGACTCATCAATTTCAGAGATTTCATGAGGGAAACTGGCAAATTCTCTTCTATCAAATGAGGAATCTGCGAAATGATGTTAGCTTGAACCGTTTGAAAAAACTTCTGGTTTAATCCACGTTTCGTCAATTTTTCTGAACTTGGATAAATAGGTCTGAGTCTTTCTTCTGCCGATTTTTTATCTTCTAATTCAATTTCTGGATGCGGCATCGAAAAACTATGGTTAAACTCCTGAACTCTCCCAAAAATATAGATTTCTCGGTTTACGGGAATCTGTTCTTTCATCCAATTAGAATACTGAAACCAAACTAAATCCAGTGTTCCTGTTCCGTCTGTAAACTTCCCCGAAAGTCGTTTTTTCCCTTTAGCATAAGTGATTTCCTGCAATTCTGTAATCCGACCTTTCAGTTGAATTTCTAAATTATCTTCCTTGATATCTGCAATTTTATAGACTTTCGATTTATCTAAATATCTTATCGGAAAAAAATGCAGAAAATCTTCCACCGTTCTAATATCTAAGACATTAGCAATTAGTTTGGCACGTTCTGTACCAATTCCTTTTAAAAATTCTATGGAAGTGTCTAATGTCAATGGTGAATTTGCTTCGCAGTGAACTGTGAGTTTTACGATGTGAAATTAAGGAAATTTGTTCAAAACTAAAAAAGAAAAGACCTTCAATCATGAAAGTCTTTTTATTATGTTTTGGCTAAAGCCAAATTGATTTTTATGATTTCTAAAACTGACTAAAGTCCGTTGCTATTGATAAAAATATTGATAAATCCTGTGGATTGCTTCATTATTTCATTCCTCGCAAATATTTTTCAAAAAATCACAACTCGAATTACTCTTTAATCTTGGATTTAAATTTTTTCTGATAGTTTTCCCATTGTTCACGGGTTTTGATATTTTTATATTCGCCTTTAGAAAACAAAGTGATATAAGGTTCTAATTCTTTGGCAGAGAAAAATCCCATCAAATTGGTAATCGGTTGAGCATTTTCGTCTAAAAATACCAGAGCTGGATATCCATTGACATTCATAAACTTCGCGAACTGGTGCATTGCATTTTTGCTTTTTGCCTTGTTAGCAAAATCAGGATTGGTAAAAACCCTATCATAAAAATTAACCGTCTGATTGCCTTCTGCGTTGAATTTTACAGCGTAAAAATTTTCATTGATGTATTTAGAAATAATAGGATGTGAATAGGTTTGTTTATCCATCAATTTACACGGTCCACACCAATCTGCATAAAAATCGATGAGAATCTTTTTTGGATTGGTTTTTTGAGCAGTTAACGCTTGTTCCATCGTCATCCAATTCACTTGTGAAAAGGAAAAACTGAACACCCAAAGAAAAAACATCGATAAAGTAGTTTTCATACAGTAGTTTTTATGTGGTTAATGAACCTCTTGCATTAATTTTTTCACAAAAGGAGATATCAAAATCAGTACCAAACCAGCTACTAAAGCATAGATTCCTAAATCTTTATATCCTTCTGTGTAAGTAATTAGTTTTTCATAGTTGGTTGCACCCTCTCTTGCTGAAGCCATGTTTGCGCCAATAATTCCTGCAACATATTGTCCGTAAGCTGAAGCCAAAAACCACATTCCCATCATCATTCCTTGTAACTTTTCAGTAGAAAGTTTCGTCATAATAGACAAACCAATCGGCGACAAACACAATTCACCAAAAGTAATGACCAATAAAGCAATTGTGAAAATATTTAATGATGTTATCCCTTGAAGATTGGCGAAAAATTTAGTCGCAAAAAGCAGATAATATCCTAATCCTAAAAAGATAAATCCTAAACCAAATTTGATTAAAGTATTGGGTTCCAATTTTCTTTCACTGAGCCAAATCCATAATAAACCAATAATTGGAGCTAGGAAAATAATGAAAAATGCACCTCCAGAATTGTTCACTCCATTCGGGTCTAATCCTAGTAAGTCTTTGTTCAGATTATTCGCAGCAAAAATGCTCAAAGAACCTCCACTCTGTTCATAAATTCCCCAAAAAAGAATAGAGAAAATAATAAAAACCAAAGCCGCCCAAAGTTTTTTTCTTTCGGCTGGTGTAACCTTTGTCATTTCATAAAAAAGATAAATGAGCGTCAATGGACCTACAATATACATAAATAAATCTGTGTATTCGGTTATAGAAACCATCGTCATAATTATTGGTACAAAAACCAAAGAAAGGACATAAACTCCATATTCTTTCCATTTTGCCATAGGTGAAAAAGTTCCATCTGCATTTAATGTTTGAGGCTGTAAACCGATAGGTCCTAATCTTCTTTGAGTAAAGATAAAATTCACCAAACTTACCACCATAACAATAGCCGCCAAACTGAAAGCTACGTTCCATCTTTTATCTTCTGGAATAAAACTAGAAAACATTTCGCCTTTACCAATAGCGATACAGAAATAACCACCCAATAAAGCGCCTAAGTTGATTCCTGCATAAAACAATGAGAAACCTGCATCTGTTCTAGAATCTCCCGCTTTATAAAGTTTCCCTACCATAGTAGAAATATTGGGTTTAAAAAATCCTGTTCCTACAACGGTAAAAGCAATTCCTAAAAAGAAAAACTGGTGTGGATCTATGGATAAAATAACACTCCCAACAATCATCAGTAAACCTCCCCAAAATAAAGATTTTCTGAAACCAAGGATTTTATCTGCAAAAAGTCCGCCCACAAAAGTAAAAGCATATACAAAAGCTTGAGTAGCTCCATATTGAAGATTGGCTTGTTCGTCTCCGAAATTAAGTTGAGAAATCATGAAGAACACAAGCATTCCGCGCATTCCGTAGAAGCAGAAACGTTCCCACATTTCAGAGAAAAAGAGTGACCAAATCTGGCGAGGATATTTGCCTTTAAAATCTTGAATTTGTTCGAGAGTTAAATTCATTTTAATTGTATTTCTTGTTAAAAACTTTGACAAATATTTTTAAACTTTGACAAAGCAGTACGAAAATAAAAAAAACCTCTGACATTGCAGAGGTTTTAGTGAGTTTTATGATAATTTTAATTTACGCCGTGCATCTTCTTTTCTAACCATCTACTCATCACGAATAGAACTGCTGCTGCAACTCCACACATTACGATGAATACTAAGAAGAAATCAAATAAATTAGCAATTTGGAAACCTAAGAAAGAGGTAGTAGCTGCGCCTTCTCCACCTTCTCCGCCTCCAGGAATTAATGCTGAAAGTGTTCCTGCAAATTTATTCGCTGCAGCGTTTGCTAGGAACCAAGTTCCCATCAATAATGATGAAAATCTTGCTGGTGAAAGTTTAGAAACCATTGATAATCCAATTGGTGACAAACAAAGTTCCCCCATCGTGTGAATCACATAAAGACCGATTAACCAGAACATAGATACTTTATCCATTGCTCCTAAACCATAAACTGCAAATGCAATTACTACATAACCAAGAGCTACTAAAGATAAACCAATCGCCATTTTTTTAGGAGAAGTAGGTTCTAAACCTCTATTCCCTAATCTTAACCAAAGTGAAGAAAATAATGGTGCTAAAAGGATAATTGCTAATGGATTTACTGATTGGAAGTAAGAAGCTGGCATTTCCCAACCGAATAAAGTTCTATCTGTTTGTCTGTCTGCAAAAATAGTAAGCGAAGCTCCAGCTTGCTCAAATGCTCCCCAGAAGAAAATCACGAAAAACGCTAGAATGAAGATCACCATAATTCTGTCTCTCTCGTCTTTTGTAAGAGATTTATCTGTTAAAATAATAAGTGGCATTGCAACCATCGCTCCGTAAATTAAATATCCAATAATATCTAATTCGCTGTTGAACATGGTTTTATAGTTCATTAAGAAGAAAATAAGAGCTATTGCTGCAATTACAATTCCTACTTGTTTTACACCAAATTTCTGAGTAGGCATACCAATAGGGTTATTGTCTGCATCTACTAAAAGTTTATTTTTTTGAGCTACGAAAGTGATCAAACCGATAATCATCCCGATTCCAGCTGCTAAAAAGCCCCATTTGAAGTCTATTTTTTCAGCTAAAGTTCCACAAATTAATGGTGAGAAGAATGCTCCTAAGTTAATTCCCATGTAGAAAATGGTAAATGCAGCATCTACTCTTCTGTCTCCTTGAGGATATAATTGACCTACCATTGTAGAAATATTTGGTTTGAAAAAACCGTTTCCAATGATGAGCAAAGTAAGACCTACCCACATTAATGAAATAGCAGCACCACCAGAAGTAGAAGCACTAAAAAACATCGCAAACTGACCAAGAGCCATTAATATACCTCCAATTTCTATACTTCTTCTGTTTCCTAAAAATCTATCAGAAAGATAACCTCCCAAAAGTGGTGTTAAGTATACCAAACCTGTATAACTTCCGTAGATATTAGAAGCATCAGAATCTGGCATAAGAAGCATTTTCGTCATGTATAAGATAAAAATTGCTCTCATACCGTAGTAAGAGAAACGTTCCCACATTTCAGTCATGAATAAAAGGTATAGTCCTTTAGGATGTCCTTTTTGTTGTGCTGTATCCATATTTTTATTGTTAATTTTTTGTTAAGACTAGCAAATATAGTTTTTTTTTGGTTTAGTCAATAAAAAAGTCAGCACTAAAAGTACTGACTTATATCTTCTTAATTAGTGACCTTGGTCTTTCATAATTTTATTCAAACGCTTTAGCATAGATGCTCCTAGTAAAGTCGCAAAGATGAGTAAAGCAAAATTCACCAAGAAATAATTCATCTTATTGTCATAGCTGTACCAAGTACTTGCCAAAATTCCTGAGAGCTTATTCCCTACAGAATTCGCCAAAAAGAAACCACCCATCATTAATGCGGTGATTCTCGCTGGCGAAAGTTTTGACACGAAAGAAAGTCCCATCGGTGATAAACATAATTCCCCTACCGTAATCACTCCATAACTTGCGACTAACCACCACGGTGAAACTTTTACGGCTCCATTATCACCAGCATAAACCGCGAGAACCATCACCAAACAAGAGAGCGCCGAGATAAATAATCCCAAAACAATTTTTGTAGGCGTTAAAGGTTCTTTTCCTTTTCGTCTGAGCATGGCCCAGAATGCTACAATAACTGGCGTTAACGCAATTACCCAAAATGGATTAATGGACTGGAATAATTCTGTATTGTATAAAAACACTTTCTGGGAAGGATTTTGCTCTAATTGTGCTTTTTGTTCAGGCTTAATATTTCTGAAATAAATATCTTTTCCTTGTGTTTTTAGAGTTTTTCCTTCTTTATCTTTTTGAGTTTGATATTGGTCATCATACACAGAAACTTCCTTGTCTTTGAAATCTTTACCGTCAACCATATAAATATCTTCCAAAGGTTTTTCTACACTTGCAGGAACACTTCTATCGGTATAATAGTTTGCCCAACGTGTTAAAGCCGTTCCGTTTTGCTTGAAAACCGCCCAGAAAAACATCGAAATTAAAAAGATAGACAACAATGCTCCAATTGCAGGTTTTTCTTTCTGATTCGCTTTGAAATAAAGGGAAACATAAAAATAAATAACAGGAATACATGCAAAAATAAACGCATCTGTACTATCACTTCCGAAGATTTCTCCTGGTAAGAACCAACCGATTGCTCCCGCGATAATTGCAGGTAAGAATACTTTAACCAAAATTTCAGAAAGTTTGGTATCTCCTTCTTGTACTGGCTTCATTTCTGCAGCTTGTCTGTAATGTTTCATTCCTACTGTGAAAACTACTAAACCTATCAACATCCCGATTCCTGCGGTGATAAATGCTTCTCCCCAACCGAATTTATTACGCATAAATGCTGCAATAATATTACAGATGAATGCTCCGATATTAATTCCCATGTAGAAAATGTTATAACCAGAATCTTTATTGGCTTTGTATTTTTCGTCTGAATAAAGATTTCCTAAAAGTGTAGAAATAGTAGGCTTAAAGAAACCATTTCCCACAATAATTAATCCTAAAGAAGTATAAAAAAGTGGTAAATCTTTGAAAACGCCCATTCCAATGTAACCTGCAGCCATCAAAATACCACCCAAATAAATAGACTTTACGTATCCTAAAACTCTATCTGCTAAGAAACCACCAATAAATGGAGTAAGATAAGTAAGGGCAATGTAAGTCCCGAAGATATCATCTGCCATTTTATCAGGAAGACCTAATCCTCCTCTCATTCCTTCTGGCTCGATAAGATATAATACAAAAATTCCTAAAATTAAATAGTAGCCGAATCTTTCCCACATTTCTGTGAAGAACAAATACGGTAAACCTTTTGGATGTTTATTGTTCATAAAATTTATTTTTCCCAAAAATAAGTTTTTTAAATGGAATGAAAAATTTTTCTAACTTTGATAAAAATAAATTCTAAAAAAATGGAAATCACAATAAAAGATTTAGAAAAAAATCTAAAGACACTTCCCAAAGAACTTTTAGGGAATGTGAATGACTATATTGATTTCTTGAAGGAGAAATACATTTCCAAAGAAAGTAAGAGTTCATCAAAAGAAGAAACGTTCAAACTCACTGAAAATCAGAAAAAAATATTAGACAGTCAAGAAAATTTAGATGATTCTGAATTTCAAGACCATGATGAATTTTTAGCTGAATTAAAGAAAGAATATGAACTATAAAATTAGGATTTCGTCTTTAGCAAAATCTCATATTAAAGAAGCGGTTACATATTACAAAAAAGAAGCTTCTCTAAAAGTTGCACAAAATTTTGTTAAAGATTATGAGCAAACACTACAAAAAATCAAGCAAAATCCTTTTTTTCAACGGTATTACAAAAATTTCAGAGGTTTACCTCTTAAAAAATATCCGTTTATCATTTTCTATCAAGTTGATGAAAATAGAAAATTAATTAGTATAAATGCTGTTTTCCAAGGAAACCAAGACATTGATAAACGCCCATAAAAAACCGCAAAAGAAATTTTCTTCTGCGGTTTTAATTTATCTTTAAGTGTACAACTTTTTACAAATTCTCCAAAATAAAATCAGTCATTTTTTTATACAATTGAGGTCTTGTTTGTCCGCCATAAATTCCGTGATTTTTGTCTGGATATGCCATAAATTCAAACTGTTTATTGTTTTGAATTAATGCTTCAGAAAATTCCATAGAATTTTGGAAATGTACGTTGTCATCAGCTGTTCCGTGAATCAAAAGGAATTTGCCTTTTAGTAATTTCGCAAAAGTTGTAGGCGAATTCTGGTCGTAACCTTCAGGATTTTCTTGTGGCGTTTGCAAGAATCTTTCGGTGTAAATGCTGTCATAATATCTCCAATTGGTAACTGGCGCTACTGCAATTCCTGCTTTGAAAACATCAGCACCTTTTGTCATGGCTAAGCTTGCCATATAACCACCATAACTCCACCCGAAAATACCAATTCTAGACTTGTCAATATAAGATTGATTTCCTAACCATTTTGCAGCGGCAATTTGGTCTTCTATTTCGTATTTTCCTAGATTTTTATAGGTTACTTTTTTGTATTTTGTTCCTCTATAACCTGTTCCGCGACCGTCTACACAAACTACGATATATCCTTTCTGCACCAAATGATTGAACCAAAGTCCGTTTCCACCATCCCAAGAATTAGAAACTTGCTGAGAACCTGGCCCTGAATATTGGAACATGAAAAGTGGATATTTTTTATTTGGGTCAAAATCCTTCGGTTTCATGATGTAAGCATTCATTTGGTCTCCTGCTTCATTCGGAATCATCATAAATTCTTTGGTTACCAAATTATCCGCATTTAATTTGCTTAAAAGTGCATCATTATTCTGCAATTCTTTCACAAATTTCCCGTTTCCATCTTTTAAAGTATAGGTAAATGGTTTTTTAGCAGTAGAATTGGTCTCAATAAAATATTGGAAATTTTTAGAAAAATCTGCTCTGTTATTTCCTTCCGCTTGAGAAAGCAATACAGATTTCCCTGATGAAATATTAAATTTAGAAACCACTTTATTGATGCTTCCTTTCTCGGTTGTTTGTAAGAAAACTTCTTTCGTTTTTGGGTTAAAACCATAATAATCAGTGATTTCCCAGTTTCCTTTGGTTACTTGTTTGTTCAGTTTTCCTTTCGCATCATACCAATACAGATGTCTGAAACCACTTCTCTCTGAAGCCCATAAAAATGAATTATCTTCTAAAAATTCTAACGTAAGATTATCGGTGTCAATCCAAGCTTGGTCTGTTTCGGTTAATAATTTAGAAACGGTTCCAGAAGCAGTATTAATTTTTAAAATCTCTACTTTATTCTGATGTCTGTTGGAAGTGGCAATCGCTACCTCATCATTTTTAGCAGTACTGAAAACTTGAGGAATGTAATAGTTCTCGAAACCTGCCAAATCTAAATGGATGGTTTTACCAGAATTTACCTGATATAAATGCGCAGAAACTTCTGAGTTTTTCTCTCCAGCTTTTGGATATTTAAAACGATAATCTGTAGGATAAAGCGATTTATTATACATCTGCATGTTCATCTCTGGAACTTGCGATTCATCAAATCTTACAAAAATGATGGCGTCACTTCCTTTGTTCCACTGATAGAAATCTGCATGCCCGAATTCTTCTTCATAAACCCAATCTCCCAATCCATTAATCACTGAATTTTTCTTACCATCATTGGTAATTTGGGTAATTTTTCCAGATTCTAAATCTTGATAAAATAAATTATTGTCTGAAATATAAGCCACTAATTTTCCATTTGGCGAAAATTTAGGCTCTTGAACGAAATTTCCGTTGTTCAGACTGATTATTTTTCCTGAAGTAAGGTCTTTAACATCAAATTTCCCTAAAAATGAATGTCTATAAATAGGCTCAGATTCTTTTTGCAAAAGAATTTTTGATTCATCATCAGAAAAAATATAACTCTCAAAACTTCCGTCTACAATATTGCCTACTTTTTCAGTGGTTTTGTAAGAATATTTTGCAATACCGCCTCTTTCGATTACGGCATAGTTTTCTCCATTTTTAAGAGAAGCGATTCCTGCAATGTTTTTGCCGCGGTAGTAACCCGAATAGATTTTTTCTAGAGTAATCTCTTGAGCAAAGCCAAAATGCATCATTCCCAAGAAACCTAATGTTAAAAACAATTTCTTCATTCCTTAATTTTTAAATTTTTCTAAATGTTATTATTCAGAAAAAGCTCCATAATATGCCGCTCCATATAATGCTGTTTTGCTATTTAGGTTTAAGTAAATAGGAATTCCAGCTAAAAGCGGTTCCATTTCGTCACATTTTAAGAAGCTTTCTTCTATTTTATCTTTGTTGATAAAGTTATAAATTCTTGGCGGAATTCCACCTGCTAAAATTAATCCACCGGTTGCTTTATAATTCAGCACCATATTATTGGCTCTTCTCGCCATAAAATCTACCAGCATTTCCATAGCCAAAACGCAAGTGGTACATAATCCAGACATTGCAGTTTCACTGATTACGGCAGATTTATCTTTAGCTTCTGCTAATTTCTGGGTAAGCCAAGCTTGTTCTTCGTAGCCTTTTACATCTCTCAAAAATTCGTAGATTTTGTAAATAGCTGGTCCAGAAACCAATCTTTCCCAAACGATGATTTCGCCGTAGGTTTTTTGTAAAAATTTCACCAATTCAAATTCTACATCTGTTCTCGGCGCAAATTCACTGTGGCCTCCTTCAGAAGGCATTGGTCTTAAATATTTTCCGTCCCAGAAAAGACAAGCTTCACCTAAACCTGTTCCTGGAGCCAAAATAGCAATATGACCACCGATAGAAGGATTTCCGTTTCTCATGGTCACCATAAATTCATCATCCATCTCTGTCATTCCAAAAGCCGTAGCTTCTAAATCATTAATAAGATAGACTTTATCTATTTGTAGGTCTCTACTGAGTTCTGTTACATCTATTTTAAATTTTATATTCGTGGTGTGACAAGTTCCGTTTACTACAGGACCTGCAGCACCAATAGAAATTCTATCTGGCTTCTCAAAATTATTTTTTTTTATAAAATCAAGAATAATTTCGGTCAAAGAATTATGATGATTGGTGGTATACGTTTCTTCTAACTGAAGAACCATTTTGCCATTTTGCGAAACAAATTGTGCAATATTGGTTTTGGTTCCACCTACATCTGCTGCTAGAATTGAAAGGTTATTGTTTGCTGGATTTTCGATTTGTGGTAAATAAAGCGGAAATTTCATAGTGTGAAAATTTTAAATATTGTGTTGTTTAATTTTAATAAAATTGCTTTGAAAAAAATTCCCCTAAAAGTACGGATTTTCAGCAATTTAAACCTCATAGAAAACGTCCTAAAAACATGATTTTAGTCTTGTTATTTCGTGAAAATCGGCAACTTCTCCTTCTAGAATTGCAGACGAATGAAAGCTCTTGGCATGAGTGAAATTTTTAATCTCAACAAGGTTAGAAGAACGCAAACCACCTCCGCATAAAATGTCTATTCTTCCCGCTGAAATTCCCACTAATTTTTGGAGCATTTCTTTGCCTTCTTCTACATTAGATTTTCCACCAGACGTCAAAACGGTAGAAAAACCACAATTGATAAGCATTTCTAATGATTTTTCTAGATTCTTGGTTCTATCAAAAGCTCGATGAAAAGTACATGGTTTTCCTTTTGCAAACTGGATAAGTTCCTTGCATTGCTGTTCGTTTACCTCATCATTTTGGTCTAAAATTCCAAAAACAAAACCATCTGCTCCAGCGTTATAAAAATTTTGCAATTGGTGTTTCATCAAACTGAAGCCTTCATCTGAATAGAAAAAATTTCCACCTCTCGGACGAATCATCACGTAAATAGGTACATCTATTTCCTTTTTTAAATTTTTGAAATCTTCTAAATCAGGAGTGGTTCCGCCCAAATGAAAATCTGCACAAAACTCTATTCTATCCGCTCCAGCTTTTGCTGCGATAACAGCAGATTCTTTATTAAAACAAGCTATTTCTAACATATATTTTTTAGATTTGAGAATCGAGAACCTAGATTCAAGATTGCGTTTTTAAAAATTTTAAATTAAACTTTTGGCATCAATTAAAACATTGTTTTCTTGAGTATGAACCGCGTAATTGAAGCCTTTTTGCAAACAAAATGCACCTGTTTCACCAAATTTATTGATGGCAATAAAACCAATCTGAGTGTCTTTTACATTACGGTTTTGATTCACAAAATTCTTATAAATTCTCTTCACTGCTTCTTCACACGCTTGTTGAGGAGATTTTCCTTGTCGCATTAGTTCTACCACCAAATGTGAACCGCAAGTTCTAATCACTTCTTCACCATGACCAGTTGCTGTAGCAGCGCCCACTTCATTATCTACAAAAAGCCCCGCTCCAATTATTGGTGAATCTCCCACTCTACCATGCATTTTAAACGCCATTCCAGAAGTTGTGCACGCTCCAGAAAGATTTCCGTGTTCATCAAGCGCAATCATACCAATTGTGTCATGGTTTTCTATATTTACCACAGGTTTATATTCTGATGTTTTGAGCCAATCTTTCCATTCTTTTTCAGATTCTGGTGTAAGCAAATTTATTTTTTCAAAACCTTGAGAAACCGCAAATTGCAAGGCTCCATCGCCAACTAACATGACGTGAGGCGTTTTTTCCATCACGGCTCTGGCTACAGAAATTGGATTTTTGATATGTTCTAAAGACGCCACCGAACCAATATTCGCTTTTTCATCCATAATACAAGCGTCTAGCGTAACTCTTCCGTCTCTGTCTGGTCTTCCTCCGTAACCTACACTTCTTTCATTCGGGTCGTCTTCTACCAATCTTACGCCTTTTTCTACAGCATCCAAAGCTTTTCCTCCTTTTGAAAGGACTTTCCACGCTTCTTCATTGGCTTGAATACCAAATCTCCAAGTTGAAAGCACGACTGGTTTTCTGATTTTTTTATTCTTTGGAAGAATTTCTTCGGCTTTTAAAGGATTCAAAGCCAAGATTGCAGATAAAATTCCTGCATTTTTCAAAAATTTTCTTCTGGTAGCCATTTATTTTAGATTTTTATAAAGTGATCATACTAACTACAAATGAAAATACATACGCTGATAAGGTCAGTTTATGAAAACTGAATTTATAGTCACAAGATAAATTATTTTTTATAATACTAAATGATTATAGTACTAAAAAATCTGGGGCGCTTCCAAAGGAAGCGCCCCAGACGTAAAAAATATTAATATATGGATTAATTATTATACATAATTTTGTAATATTCATCAGCCATTCTATCAGAATTGAACTGCTCTTTTACATCATCCATTGCATTTTTCACTACTTGTCTCCATTCATCTGGTCTTTCGTAGTACATTGGTAAGATTTGGTTTTCTAAGATGTCATACAATTGGTTCATATCATAATTGTCTACATCGAAAACGCTCATATTCGCATAATCTGCTTTTGGAACCACAAAAGAGTTCACACCATTTTTTGCAAATTCTGGAATCCAACCATCATCTGTAGAAAGGTTTACAGAAGCGTTCATAGAAGCCGTCATACCAGAAGTACCAGAAGCTTCTCTAGGAACTCTTGGGTTGTTTAACCAAACATCAGAACCTTTTTTTAGAGATTTACTTAATGACAATTCATAACCTGTAAGAACCGCCATGTTTTTATGATTTTTACTTTCTTCTACCAAATTATTGAAAGTAGAAATCGCTGCATAATCTACTGGATAAGGCTTTCCTGCAAAGATAATTTGCACTGGATATTTTTTGTTTTCCAATAATTTTCTGAATCTTTCTTTATCTTGAAGCAACAAATCTGCTCTTTTGTATCCTGCAAATCTTCTTGCCCAAACCATGGTGAATACTTTAGAATCAAACAATTTACCACATTGGTCTGCTACAATTCTGAAAGTTCTCTTTTTAAGATGTTTTTTTCTGAAATCGAATTCTTCGTCTTCTCTTTCTTCTCTTGCGTTATAGAGTGGTTTATCTGCCCAATATTTGAAATCTTGTGCATTGGTAATGGCTTTAATTTCGCAAATTCCTGGATATTTACCCCACATTTCGTTAGAAACTACACCGTGTAACTGAGAAACTCCATTCGCAATTCTTGCCATTCTCAAAGCACACAATGAGTGGTTAAATTGGTCGTTATCTTGTCCTTCAATTTTCTTTACTTCTTCTAAGCTTAAGCCAGAGAAATAAGACATTTGGTGACAAGTGTGTACATTGTGTTTTTCGTTTCCTGCTTCTTCTGGAGTGTGCGTAGTGAAAACCAATCTTTCTTTTACTTTTTCTAAATCTCCACCGAATTTTTTCAACAAATAGAATGCTGCTGGTAAACCGTGCGCTTCGTTTAAGTGATATACTTCTCTTTCTAGGTTTAATTCGTCTAAAAGTTTAGCTCCTCCTTTTCCTAGAAGGATGTATTGAGCCAATTTTGTAGATTCATTCGCATCATATAATCTGTAGCAGATGGTTTTAGAAACGTGGTCATTTTCTGGCACATCTGTAGAAAGTAAAAAGATAGGTGCAGTTTTAAACGTTTCTGGGTTCAGGTACATTACTTTTACCCAAACTGGTGCATCGTGAATGTCAATTTGGAATTTAATTCCTGTATCTTCCAAGAAGCTGTACATTTTCTTAGTCCAAACTGGATTAAGCGTTTGATCGTGATTTCTAGCTTGGTCATAATAACCAAATTTCCACAAAATACCGATTCCGACAGTGTCTTGCTTCAGATTATAAACACTTCTCATGTGAGAACCTGCCAAAAATCCTAAACCTCCACTGTATATTTTCAATGCTTGATCAATGGCAAATTCCATCGAAAAATACGCAACTTTCTTGCTGTAATTCGGGTTGATGCTATAAGGCATCTGATAATTTTTAAAATCCATTTTTTCGTTTCTTTAAAATCAGGTGCAAAGGTATTATTTTTTTAGAAAACTGAAGCGGAATGTATGTTAAGAATAGAAAATTTGATAAAAATCATAAATTCTTTTATAAAATCAGCAATCTTGCATGATGTAAATCATCTCAAAATCGGTGTCATAAAACACAGTTTTTAATAATTTTACCAACTGAAAATCATGCTTGTAAAAATTATGGAAAGAACAATGACTAAACCCCTAGCCCAAACTTTAGAAGACTTAAAAAATGTCTCGGCAGACTTTAATACCGTTGTAGAAAAACTATTCGAATTCCGTTTCGAAGACTACAACCAAGTTTTCAAAATCAACGAACTAGATGTTCCTGCCAAAACGTATAAAAGATTCCCTGTTTTTAACAATGAAAACGCAGTAGCAATTCTCATGTTATGGGGCGCTGAAAATAAAACAGCGATTCACGACCACAAAAACTACGAGGGAAAAATAAAAGTCCTAAAAGGTGAATTAACAGAAGTGTATTACAAAGAAACCAAAGATTTTATAGAATATGAAGGCGCTGGTGTAGCGATAGAAGGCATTTCTTTTGCCGAAGAAATGGGCGGAATTCACAGCATTGTGAACAACAAACCTACGCTATCGGTAAGTTTACATATTTACAAAACCAACCAACTGAACCTAAGTGGAGTTAGAATTTTCGACTTAGAACATAAGAAATGGGCGGTTCTTAATGACAAAGCACCTTCTTGCACTTGGAATTTACCAGAAGAAGCTTTTGAAAAAATTTATCAACTATAAAAACAAAACACAAAACCATATAAACTCAAACTATCTTTCCAAAAATCCACAAGTCTACAATTTGTGGATTTTTTTTGTTTTAAAACCTCATTTCATCGAAAATTTAACCAAAAAACCACTTTTGTTCGAATCATGTTCGAATCACAGTCGAGTCTGCTTCGGAAAACGGGTACTTTTTCCGAACAAAACCCGAACTTGACTCGACTTTGATTCGACTTTGATTGCCACTAAACTCGGAAATTTTTAGTTTTTAGATTTTGTATGAAAAAACATTTCCAAGAAATTTTTCTTTTCCCCAACCCTAAAGGTTGGAAAAATATCTTTAAAATTTTATCAAAATTACAACTTTTAGGGATGGGGAAATTAATTTTGATAAAATTTCTTCTCAACCTCTGTTCAGTTCATTCTAAATATTTTTTCCGTAAATTTGCACCCAATTTATTATGGAAAATTTCACTAAAAAAACCGCTGCTTTTCACACGCTGGGTTGCAAACTGAACTTTGCGGAAACCTCTACTATTGCCAGACAATTGACTGGTGCAGGTTACCAAAAAGTAAGTTTTGACGATGCTGCGAATGTTTATATCATCAATACTTGTTCTGTAACTGATAATGCTGACAAGGAATGTAAACTTCATGTAAAACGTGCGATGAAAGCCAATCCTGATGGTTTGGTGGTGATAGTTGGTTGTTATGCTCAACTAAAACCCGAAGAAATTTCTGCGATTGAAGGCGTAGATTTGGTTTTGGGCGCCAAAGAAAAATTCAATATTTTAAGTTATCTCGAAGATTTAGAAAAATCTGAACAGCACGCCGAAGTTCACTCTTGCGAAATAGAAGAAACAGACTTTTTCATCGGTAGTTATTCTATTGGCGACAGAACCAGAGCTTTTTTGAAGGTTCAAGACGGTTGCGATTATAAATGTACCTATTGCACGATTCCATTGGCTAGAGGAATTTCTAGAAGTGACACCGTAGAAAACGTAGTGAAAAATGCCAAAGAAATTGCCGAAAAAGACATCAAAGAAATAGTTTTGACTGGTGTAAACATTGGCGACTACGGAAAAGGTGAATTTGGCAATAAAAAACACGAACATACTTTCCTAGATTTGGTGAAAGAACTCAATAAAGTAGAGGGAATTGAACGAATTAGAATTTCTTCCATAGAACCGAATTTACTAAAAGACGAAACCATAGATTTGGTGGCAGAAAGCAAGAGTTTTGTACCGCATTTTCATATTCCATTACAAAGTGGAAGCGATGATTTGCTCAAAAAAATGAAGCGAAGATACCTTACCAAATTGTACAGCGACAGAGTTTCTAAAATTAGAGAAGTAATGCCCGATGCTGCAATTGGCGTAGATGTAGTTGTAGGATTTCCGGGAGAAACAGAAGAGAAATTTTTAGAAACCTATAATTTTATTAACGAACTGCCGATTACGTATTTACACGTTTTCACGTATTCTGAAAGAGAAAATACCGAAGCCGTAGAAATGGAAGGTGTAGTGCCGATTGCGGAACGTAAAAAACGCAACAAAATGCTCAGAATTCTTTCTGAGAAAAAGAAAATGGCATTTTACCAAACACAATTAGGAAAAACCTTGCCTGTACTTTGGGAACACGAAGAAAAAGACGGAAAAATGTTTGGCTTCACCGAAAATTATGTGCGCGTTCAGAAACCTTTTGACGCGAGTTCTATCAACCAAATAGAAATGGTAAAACTGGATAAAATTCAACCAGACGGAACCGTTTCTATCTCTCCTATTTTTGAGGAGTTTTTGGCGAAAGTTTAGAAGCAAGACGCTTTTGTTTTCTTAGACGTTCAGTCCAGCTTTCGCAACTCGCTTTTTTAAATTTTTCCCATCGCAGAAACCTTTTGACTTCGTCAAACCACTTTGTTAGGTTTCTGCGTTTAAAACGCAAAAAGGGTATCCATCAAAAAATTTAAAAAGAGCTCAAACAAATGCTCAATCTGGGCTATGTTTCACTTTTCCGTTTTCTTAATTACTTTTCAAAACTTTTTAAAATACACTTTGTCATTGACTTCGTCTAATCTTCGATTTCCGTAAGAAAACTAACGAAGTGGTTCGACAAAGTGAATCTAAATTTAACGCAACTATATGTAGAGATTCTTTCAGAATGACAAACGCTGTGGTAAATGATAAAGTAATGTTCTTAGTGCGGCTCCCCTCTTTTAGAGGGGTGGCATTCAGAGAATCGAAATGACGGGGTGTTAAGAAAAATTTAGATGATTTTTAGCATTTTATGTTTTTCCTTAATGTAGTGTGGAGTTTATTTTTTAATTTAGTAAAGAATTAATAATCACAAGAATGGATAATGAAAAAATTTTAAAAATTATAGAAAGTAGTCATTTCAACTTTTTAATTGGCTCTGGAGCCTCAAGAAATTATTTAGATACCCTTTCTAATATTGAAGAACTTCTTACCGATTTAGAAAATGAAACTCAAGAAAATAAATCACAAAAATGGTATAAAGTTTTAGAAGCTTCTATCAAATTTTGGTATTATGAAAAATGTATAAAGGGTAATACTAAACTGATTGATAACGAATTTGAGTTATCCAAAGAAAAATTACTAGATTTCAATGAAACATTAAATAACTATATAAATTTTCTACAAGCACTTAATATTATAGTACTTAAACGTAAAAATAATTTACTTCCAAAAGAAGTCAATATTTTTACAACTAATATGGATTTATTCTTTGATAAAAATTTAGACAAATTAGGATTAGAATTTAACGATGGTTTTAGTGGAAAATTTAGTCAAACATTTGACACTTCAAATTATCAAAAGTCATTTTTTAAAAATAGCTCACAATACAACATTAGTTCTGAATTACCACTCTTTAACCTTTTTAAACTTCACGGCTCTATAACTTGGGATAAAAGCAATGAAAAAGAAATAAAATATAATCCGAATTGTGATGTATTAAAAATCTTAAATAAAATTACATTACCCAAAGAACATATTATTTCTTTAATATCCGAATCGAATAATGAAAAAGAAATTAAAATTAAGCACAAAAATTACTCAGAATTAAAAAAAGAAGTTTCTAGTAAAAAATTTGAAGATTTTGACATTACACTGTTTGAAAATTTTGTTACAGAATATGATAAACTTGTAATGATTAATCCTACTAAAGAAAAATTTGAAAACACGACATTAAGGCTTGAGTATTATGAGCAAATCAGAATGTATTCAAATATTTTAGAAAGAGAAAATTCTGTTCTTTTTGTCACAGGATTCTCATTTGCTGATGAACATATAAGAGAAATTACAAGAAGAGCTTTAAATTCAAATCCTACTTTATTGGTTATTGTATTCAATTTTAATGAGTCTGGAAAAAAAGAGATTGAAAATCTATTTACAAAACTAAAATACAAAAATTTATATACCGAATTCATAGGTTATGATTTCAAAAAAGTTGCTAATTCTGTTTTTTTAAAAATTGCTGAAGAACTTGATTTGTCTATTAGGATTAAAGCATCAGAAGATAATAATTCTAAAAAAGAAAATATAAAAACTAGATTAACTGATGAAGAACAAGATAAATAACGACAATTTTATTTCTGAATCAGTTTTGAAAATAGGTTCAGTTAGTGAGGTAAAAGGAAAAAACATACTTGTTAGAGTTGACAAAAATAAAAATGCACCTCACCTAATATTTGATGGTAAAATAATAAAAAACGTGTCTGTCGGTTCTTATGTTAAAATAGCAAAAGGATATAATGAAATCATTGGTAAAATAGAGGGAGAATTTATATCAGAAGATAAAAACCTTGAAAACAATAATTACACATCAAAAAATAATAAAATCAAGCGTTTTTTAAACGTGACTTTAGTCGGATATATTGATAACAGTATTTTCCGTCAAGGTCTTAAAGAATTACCACTTATTGAAAATGATTGCTATTTATTAAATGATTTAGAATTTAATTGTATTCACAGTTTTGCAAAAATAGAAGATGATAAAATTAAACTTGGTTATTTATTAAACGAAACAAATACACCAATTGAACTAGGTGTTGATAAACTTTTTGCAAGTCATATTGGTGTTTTTGGGAATACTGGTAGTGGTAAATCTTATACATTATCAAAA
Organism: Cloacibacterium normanense; assembly: GCF_003860565.1. Taxonomy (NCBI): domain Bacteria; kingdom Pseudomonadati; phylum Bacteroidota; class Flavobacteriia; order Flavobacteriales; family Weeksellaceae; genus Cloacibacterium; species Cloacibacterium normanense. Next base: position 393,335 of record NZ_CP034157.1, on the reverse strand, counting down.
ATTTATTATGAATTGCTTAATAAATATAAAGAAAATACCAATTTTCAAAAAAATGCTAAATTTATTCTTATAGATTTTAATGGAGAATATGCTATTGAAAATGATAATGATAATATTATTGTTGAAAAGGCATTAAAAAGTCGCTTTTTTCTTTCCACTTCAAAATCTGACAAAGATAGATTTCCAATCCCTGAGTCTGAAATTAATGATTTAACCTTTTGGTCAATACTATTAAAAGCCACTGAGCAAACACAAAAGCCATTTTTAAATAGTTCACTCTTTAAGAAAACTTTAGTTGAACATACAAAAACAGAAAATGGAATTAAAGCTCTTATTTATAATACTTTGAGTACTATTTTAACTCAAGGAAGTAGAAATTTGGATAAAGATTTTCATATCTTTTTTTTAGATGAACTATTTAAACTTAATAATAGCTCATCAGTATTTCCAAATATAAAAGATGTTAGAAATAGATTAAAAAGTGGTCTTAAAACTGATTATGGTAATTGGATACTAGAAAACATTAAACATGGTGAAAAGCCAAATGAGTTTTTATTTAAACTTAAAGAAATTGTACAATCCTTGGTAATTGATCTGTCTAAACAGAATTCTTTTGTAAAAATAAGACTACAAATAATTATCAATTATTTCGATGTTATAACAAAAGGATATTATTCAAAAGAACATATAGGCCCATTATACAATAGGTTAGAATCAAAATTTAATGAAATAACAAAAGTCTTTGCTGTAACTAATGAAGACAAAATAATCATTAATAAAAAACCTTTAATTGTGGTAAATCTTAACGATGTGAATGTTGAAATGAAAAAAATCATACCACTAGTTATTTGCAAATACTATTACGAATTTTTTAAAAAAAATAATCTAGATAGAGAAAACTATTTAAATATAATTGTTGATGAAGCTCATAATATTCTATCCCGCAATTCAATTAGAGAAAGTGAAACTTGGAAAGATTATCGTTTAGAAACATTTGAAGAAATTATAAAAGAAGGAAGAAAATTTGGTGTATTTTTAACAATATCAAGTCAAAGACCATTCGATATTTCAGATACTATCATTTCTCAATTACATAATTATTTTTTACATAGATTAATAAACAATAAAGACATTGAAGCTATAGGAAGAACTGTTTCTTATTTAGACAAAATTTCTTTTGACAGTTTATCAATTCTGCCTCAAGGTGGTTGTATTTTGGCAGGTCTCTCCGCTGATTTACCTGTAGTGATGAAAATCGATAAACTACCAGACGAAAACAAACCATATAATGAAACTATTGTTTTAACTAAAAAATGGAAATAGTCATTATTATACAAAAAATTTAACCTTCCCGCCAAAATCCCATCAAAGAGCTAAAACCAGTTGATGAAAATTTTAAAATTTCTACCTCTTTTAGTGTTACTCCCATTTTTAAGTTGTAGCAGTAGTAATGATGAACCTACGCCAACTCCCACAGAAACAATGTATTTCCCTAATAATACAGACAACAATTGGGAAACCAAATCTATCGCCAGTCTCGGTTGGAACCAAAGTGCAGTGCAACCGCTTAAAGATTTCTTGGCAGAAAAACATTCTAAATCTTTTATGATTTTGGTCAACGGCAGAATTGTGATGGAAGAATATTTCAACGGGCATTCTGCTACCGAAACTTGGCCATGGAACAGCGCAGGAAAAACATTGGTTTCTACCACCACAGGAATTGCGCAACAAGAAGGTTTACTGAACATCAACAATAAAGTTTCTCAATATTTAGGAAACGGCTGGACAAGCGAACCTCTGGAAAAAGAAAACCTCATCACGCCAAGACATTTACTTACTATGACTTCGGGCTTAAATGACGAAAGCAATTGGGTCATAAAATCTAACCTCACGTATTTGGCAGATGCTGGAACGAGATGGTCTTACAGCAATGTTTTTCAGAAATTAATAGATGTAGTGGCAGCTTCTAGCAACCAAACTTTTGAGAATTATTTTAATGCTAAACTGAAAAATAAAATCGGGATGGATGGTTTCTGGAATTTCGGGACTATTTTCACCATTTATCATAGCAATACCAGAAGTATGGCGAGATTTGGACTGCTTTTCCTGAACAAAGGAAAATGGAAAAACGAACAAATCATCAATGAAACTTATCTGAACGAAGCCATTTCTACTTCTCAAAATATCAATCCTTCTTACGGTTATCTTTGGTGGCTCAATGGAAAATCCAAATATATGGTTCCGGGTTCGCAAACGGTTTATCCCACAGCTTTAGTTCCTAATGCTCCTGCAGGTATGTTTGCAGCAATGGGCGCCGAAGACCAAAGAATTTATGTAATTCCGAGTAAAAATATGGTGGTCATCAGAATGGGCGACGCTTCGGATCCGCAGAATCCTAATTTTGCACTGTCTGGTTTTGATGCTGCTCTTTGGGATAAAATTAATGTGGTGGTTAGATAGATTTTTTCACGCAAAGTCGCGAAGGTTTTTCGCAAAGAGCGCTAAGATTTTATTTGAATTTTAAAATATTTGCCATAAAATTTCTGTGAACTCTGTGTTTTTCTTCGTGAACTTTGTGATGTTTTTTCACGCAATGGCGCAAAGGTTTTTCGCAAAGAACGCTAAGATATATATTAGAAAACACGCTTTGGAGCGTGTTTTTTGTTGTGTATATAAGCAAATTTTTTTTGAAATTTCTAAGATTTATTTCCTATTAAAAATATTAATGCTCAAACCAAATATCTTGGTATTTCACACCTGCTTCGATTGGTAATTGCAACCAGTTATTCTGAGGAACAATTGGGCAACTGTAATCGGTAGCGTTATAAGCACAAAACGGATGATACGCTTTATTGAAATCAATAATCAATTCATCATTTTGAGGAATTCTTAAGTCCAAATATCTTCCGCCACCATACGTGTCTTTTCCGTTGGTTTCATCTTTGAAAGGCAAGAACAAATAATCCTGATATTCTGGGTCATCTAACAAAGCTAAACTTTGATAAACCGTCAATACTTGTTCTACTCCATTCAGCGTGAAATAGGCTTTCCCGAATTCTCTGTATTTTTTGGTTCTTCCAGACGAAGTAGGAATTTCAAAAGGAACCGCATTTTCAGTTTTTACCAATTTCGCTTTTACACGATAGTTTAAATCAATAGGAAAAAAGGGATGAGACTTGAATTTCTTGAAATTAGAACCACGCAAAGGTGTTTCTTCTTCTGTTTTGTATTCTTTATTAAGTTCTTTTTGAAAGGTTTCGATTTCTAGAATTTCTGCAGGAAATTGTTTTTTATCGGTTTTATTTTTAAGACCTTGACCAAAGGCAAAACTTGAAACTAAGAGTAAAAGTAGGTAAATCTTCTTCATTTAAATTAATTTTATAGTATAAACATCGCTTTCATTTCTATCAATATCAGTCACCAGAAAACCTCCTTCTTGCGGAATTTCTTCTACGAAATCAAAGAGTTTGCAATCTTTAGGCAATCCAGAAAAAATAAGTGTAAACCAATATTCTTTCACAGGCGGAACTTCCGTCCAGTAAGGAAACATCGAGATATTTTCCCAGAATAAAAGTTGGCTTCTGTGTCCCGTAAATTTATCTACCAAGAACGTGGTGCGCCAAATTCTTACGAGATTTCCAATCAAATAATTATTCTGAAAACCACAGTGCACGATAACTTGCTTCTCTTCCTCGAATTTTGTGTCAAGTTGTGAGAGCAATTCTGGAGCAATATTGGGTTTGATAATGGTAGCCATTGATAAAAATTCAACGGCACAAGTTAAGAATTTTTAGAAAATAAATAGAAGTTATCTTCCTCAAAATTTCATTAACATTCTGCCACGTTCACGGCAACTGCTAAACCACCTTCAGAAGTTTCCTTATACTTAGAATTCATGTCTAGCGCAGTTTCCCACATGGATTTGATGACATCATCCAGAGAAACTCTGGCTTTAGAAGGATCGCTTTCTAGCGCGATATGACAAGCGGTAATCGCTTTCATGGCGCCCATAGAATTTCTCTCAATACATGGAATTTGCACCAATCCACCAATTGGGTCGCAAGTAAGACCAAGGTGATGTTCCATTGCAATTTCTGCTGCCATCATTACTTGAGCTGGAGTTCCGCCCGAAATTTCTGTTAAACCAGCTGCCGCCATCGCCGAAGAAACTCCGATTTCTGCTTGGCAACCTCCCATTGCTGCAGAAATAGTTGCATTTTTCTTGAAAAGCGTACCGATTTCTCCCGCTACTAAAATAAATCTGATGATATCTTCTTCAGAATTGAATTCAGTAAAGGTTTGAGAATACATGAGCACCGCAGGAATTACACCACTTGCTCCATTTGTCGGTGCCGTGATAATTCTACCAAAACTGGCATTTTCTTCATTTACAGCCAATGCAAAACACGAAATCCAACGGGTAATTTGATTGAAATCTTTAGGAGAATTTTTTACCGCAGCAAACCATTCGTTTATATTTTTGTAAATAACGTCTTCGCCTAATAATTTTCGATTGAAATCTGCAGCTCTTCTCGTTACATTAAGTCCACCTGGTAAAACACCTTCTTTATTAACGCCTTTGTAAATACATTCTTTAATTTGTTGCCAAATGTAAAGTGCTTCACTTCTCGTTTCTTCTTTGGTTCTCCAAGCTTCTTCATTGATGTATACCAAATCAGAAAGTCTCTGTACGCCTAATTTTTCACAATATTTTGAAATATCTTCGCCTTTATGACAAGGGTAAGGTGTTCTGATACAGTGACTTTCTATAGAATTATCTTCTTGAGTCGCCACAAAACCGCCACCAACAGAATAGTAGTCTTTTTCTAAAATTTCGCCGTTGTTAAAAACCGCTTTGAAAATCATTCCATTGGGGTGAAAATCTAGTGATTTTTGCATATTCAACACCAAATGTTTTCCATAAATAAAAGGAATTTCTTTTTCAGCTCCTAAAATCAATTTTCCAGAATTTTTGATTTCGGCAATTTTAGCATCTATTTTATCGGTATCTATTTTTTTGAAATTTTCGCCGCTTAAACCCAGCATTCCGGCAATGTCTGTTCCGTGACCAATTCCTGTTTTGGCAAGAGAGCCAAAAAACTCTACATACACTTCTGCCACCTCTGAAATCTGGTGATTTCTTCTGATTTCACTCAGAAACATTTCCGCTGCATTCCAAGGTCCCATTGTATGAGACGAAGACGGCCCAATTCCTACTTTTATGATTTCAAAAACCGAAATACTCTCCATATTGATTAATGATAAATGATTTTTACAAAGATAAAATTATTAGGCAAACCATAAAAAATTATTCATCCTTAAAATTTTGAAAATACGCCTTCAAATTTTGTAACAGATAAGCCACTTATTCTCAATTAATTTGCTCTTGAAAAAACAACTCATTTCCTATGAATATCATTCCCGAAAATCTAAAAAAATACCAAAAATTTATTTCTTTGGTGCTCAAATATAGAAACAGCGACATTTTATCAGCTGCTTCAGACAAAGCGCTTGATGAATTGGCAGAAGATCAGGAACTTTCTGAAGAGTCTAATCGCTACACTTCGCCAGAAGAATTGGTAGAAGACCTTAAAAATATGGGGCCGACTTATGTAAAAATCGGGCAAACTCTTTCTACAAGACCAGATTTATTGCCAGAACCTTATTTATTGGCATTGGCTTCTCTACAAGATGATGTAGAGGAAATTCCGTATTCTGAAATTCAAAAAATAGTAGAAGAAGAATTAGGAACGAAGATTTCCAAAGCTTTTTTAAGTTTTGACATCCAACCATTGGCTTCGGCAAGTATTGGGCAAGTTCACAAAGCGGTTTTGCGCTCTGGAAAAGAAGTCGCGGTGAAAATTCAAAGACCGGGAATTCGTAAAAATTTCCTCGAAGATTTAGACACCCTGAAAGAATTGTCAGACCTTGCTGTAAAACATTCTAAAACCGCCAAAAAATACGGAATAAACGATGTTTTAGACGAGATGAGACATATTCTCATTCACGAACTAGATTACAACAGAGAAGCTCAAAATCTGATTGCTCTGGGCAAAAATCTAGAAAAATTTGAGCATATTGTGATTCCTCAACCTGTTTTAGACTACTCTACTTCTAAAATTCTGACGATGGATTTCGTGGACGGTCAAAAAATCACTTCTGTTCATGGAATTCAAAAAACAGAAACCGATTTTTCCGTGCTCATTGATGAATTGGTAGAAGCTTATCTTCAACAAATTATTTTTGATGGTTTTGCACATGCAGATCCACATCCAGGAAATGTACACCTGACCAAAGACCGAAAAATTGCCTTAATGGATTTAGGAATGGTGGCGAAATTCAGTCCTAATTTGCAGGAACAAATTTTGAAATTGCTCATTGCCATCAGCAAATACAATGGTGAAGAAGTTTCTAAAGTGCTTCTAGAAATCAGTCAAGATGATAAAAACGCGGATATTATTGGTTTCAAAAAAGAAATCAACCGAATTGTACTGGATTCTCAGAACAGAAATGCCGCAGAAATGCAAACGGGAAAAATGCTCATCAGAATGAATAAAATTGCCGCAGAAAAAGGAATTAGAATTGCGGTAGAACTGAATATTCTTGGAAAAATTTTATTGAATTTAGACCAAATCGTAGCGGTTCTCGCTCCTCAATATGATTTGGCTGAAAGTATGAAGCAGATTTTGGAGAAAATGATGGTTAAAAAAATGGCTCACGAAGCCCAACCCGAAAATTTCTTTGCTCAATTGATAGAAACCAAAAAATTAGCCGAAAATCTTCCGGAAAGACTTAATAAAATCACCGAAAACTTAGCTCAGAATCAGTTTCAGCTCAAAATAGATGCGATAGATGAAGAACGATTTACAGATGCCTTCCAGAAAGTAGCCAATAGAATTTCCATCGCACTTATTATTGCTGCATTAATTATTGGCTCATCTCTATTGATGAGAGTTCCTAATTTTCAAATTTTTGGAATTTCTATAGCGATGTTTTTCTTCATCATTGCATCGGTTTTCGGATTATGGCTCGCTTATAAAATGGTTATGAAAGACGAAGATTTTAAAAGAAAAAAATAATCACCAAAAAAACAAGTCGCAAAATAAAAAGTTTTCCGCTGTCATAAAAAATGACTGCGGTTTTTTTTTGTTATCAAATAATTAACAGGAATTTTAAGGATAAATCAAAAAATTTCAGTAAATTTGATAGAAGCTTAAATGTTTATTATGAAAGTTTTTTATCAAATAGTACAATCTTTAAAAAACTTCATCGTAGAGATAGGCGAAATGAGCTATTTCAGCATAAGATTTTTAAAAGAATTTTATAAAAAGCCTTATGAATTTCAAGAATTCCTGAAACAATGTTACAGCATTGGTAACCGCTCACTTTTTCTAGTTTCTGTTACGGGATTTATCATCGGTTTGGTTTTCACTTTACAAACCCGTCCTACCTTAATGGAATTTGGTGCTGTTTCTTGGATGCCTTCCATGGTGAGTATTTCCATTATTAGAGAAATCGGGCCGATTATTACTGGGCTGATTTGTGCAGGAAAAATAGGCTCTGGAATAGGTGCAGAAATAGGTTCTATGCGCGTAACCGAACAAATAGACGCTATGGAAGTTTCGGGAACCAATCCTTTTAAATATTTGGTGGTGACTAGAATTCTTGCGACGACTGCTATGTTACCGATTTTGGTTTTTTACAGTGATTTTATCGCAATTTTCGGGTCTTATTTGGTAGAAAATCTGAAAGGTGATGTTTCTTTTTTACAATATTTTAATCAAGTTTTTGACAATATAGAATTTAGTGATTTGCTTCCTGCAACCATCAAGACTTTTTTCTTTGGTTTTGCCATAGGAATGGTAGGTTGTTTCAAAGGATACCAATGTAAATCAGGAACACGAGGTGTAGGAATTGCCGCCAATTCTGCGGTGGTTTACTCCTCCATGTTATTGTTTGTTATCGATTTTATCGCTGTATTGATTACCAATATTTTTATAGAATAAGATGAATCCTAATGCTGCACATGAACCGATAATCAAAATTGAAAATCTCTATAAAAAATATGGAGACAATGTAGTTTTGGACGGATTTAACCTAAATCTTTATCAAGGAGAAAATTTGGTGATTATGGGAAAATCTGGCTCTGGAAAATCGGTGATGATAAAATGTTTGATTGGGTTAGAAATTCCAGACAGCGGAACAATTGAAATTATGAGCCAAAAATTAGAGCATCTTTCTCTGAAAGCTTTAGACGAAATAAGAGCAGACATTGGATTTTTATTTCAAGGAAGTGCGCTTTATGATTCTATGACGGTGAGAGAAAATCTAGAATTTCCGCTCAGAAGACATATTTCAAAGTTTGGAAATGTAAAAGATACTTTGCCTTTGGTAGAAGAAGCGCTGCAAAATGTAGGACTCAAAAATGTAATTGATTTAATGCCGAATGAACTTTCTGGTGGTATGAAAAGAAGAGTTGCTCTTGCCAGAACGCTTATTCTAAAACCAAAAATCATCATTTATGATGAACCAACCACTGGCTTAGACCCGATTACTTCTAAAGAAATTATCTTGCTCATGAAATCGGTGCAAGAAAAATATAAAACCTCATCGATCATCATTACGCATGATGTAGACTGTGCTAGAGTTATTGCTAATAGAATGATTTTACTGATTGACGGAAAAAATTATGCAGAAGGAACATTTGCCGAACTTTCCACTTCACAAGACCCAAAAGTAAAAGCATTTTTTAAATAAGTTTTTTAAAAACATGGAAAAATCAGTTGCTCAAAAATTAAGACTCGGAATATTTGTTATCCTCGGAACCATCATTTTTATTATGGCTGTTTATTTTATTGGAAACAGACAGCAATTTTTTGGAAAAACCGAAACCTTAAAAGCACATTTCGAAAATGTAAATGGCTTACAAGAAGGGAACAATGTCCGTTTTTCTGGAATTAATGTGGGCTATGTTAAGAGGATAGAAATCATCAACGATACGCTCATTAATGTAGAAATGAATATCGACAAAAGTGCGATGAAATTCATCAAAAAAAATGCAGTGGCAAGTATTGCTTCTGATGGTTTAGTAGGAAATATGATTGTCAATATCACTCCAAATTCTGAAAATGCTGAACTTGCTAAATCTGGAGACATTCTAAAAGTCGAAGAAAGACTTACTACTGAAGATTTGCTCAAAACCCTCAACAAAACCAATAACAATGCTGAACAAATTACGGCTAATATTCTAGAAGTTTCTGAAAAAATAAATAACGGAACAGGAACGCTAAGTATGTTGCTGAATGACAAAACACTAAGTCAAGACGTGAAATATGGGATTTCTGACCTTAAAAACAGTATTGCCAACATTAAGAAAACTAGCTACGAAACCACGAGAACCATTAATGAAGTGAATAAAATTCTTGCAGGAATTAATGACAAAGAAAACATTGTTGCGGTTCTTAAAGATTCTGCTGTTGCTAATAAAATGCGAAGAGCGCTAACTCACTTAGATGAATCTTCTCAAAATATCAATAAAACTGTAGAAAATCTAAACGAAACCATCAGCAATGCTAAAAACGGAAAAGGCGCCATCAATTACCTTTCTAACGATGCCAATTTGGTGAAAAATATAGACTCTACAATGAATAATCTGAACCAGGCAAGTGTTTTACTGAACCAAAATCTGGAAGCGCTGAAACATAATATTTTCTTCAGAGGTTATTTTAAAAAATTAGAAAAGGAAAAACAAAAAGCTCAGAAAAACCAAAAATAATCACTCGCTGAAAACTTCTTCTAAAATTTTAGAAACTTCCTTGGCTTTAGTCACAGGGAAAAGGTGTGTTCCGCCTTTTATTACATAATTGGGCTTAGAATTTTTTACCGGAAAAACAATGTCCTTATCTGCTAAAATTTGGATAACGTTTTTATCCTCTTCATGTTTCCATTCTAAGATTTTATTGATGCTCCATTTCAGATAAGTAGGATTTTGCACCTTGAAATATTGCCAAAGTTTAGGATTATTGGGGTCAAATAATTTTCTGAAAAAGGCATAAGATTTGATGGTTTTTTCGGAGAAATAACTTTCGGGAAGTTTCGCAAAAATTCTAGAACTTTTTGCCAAATGGAAGGTAATAGACATTTCTTTATCAGACTTTATACTTCCCAGAATCACTACTTTTTCTGCAGGTTTCAGTTTGTGAATTTCTTGCACCATAATTCCTCCAAAAGAATAACCCAATAGACAAAATTTTTCGCTCACATCTACTTTTTCGGCCATTCTATTTACATAGTTTTCAAAACTTTCATTGTAATTAGGGATTACCCAATCGATGTAGATAATTTCGGTAAACTTTTTAGGAAACTGGATGTACTCAAAAATACTTCCATTTGCTCCCAATCCACTGATGACATATAATTTCATACGATTATTAGGTTAGTAATTCTGTATAAATATACAGATTAAAAACAAAAAATCCTAAAGAAATTTTCTTTAGGATTCTCTAAAAACACAATTGAAAAAAACTATTTCGCTGTTAGTTTAACAACCAAATCTATATCGTCTTTTACTACTACATCTTGCATAGTAGATTTATAAGCTATGTCCCATTTTTGTCTATCGATAGTAAATTTATCAGATTCTAAAGTTACTACGCCGTTTTTAACTGAAATTTTAGCAGGGAAAGAAACTGCGTTTGTTTTTCCTTTAGCAGTAAGATTTCCTGTAACGATGCTTTTACCATTAGCTCCTTTTTTCACTGAAGTGATTTTGAAAGTAGCAGTAGGATATTTATCAACTTCGAAGAAGTCGCCATTTTTAAGGTGACCGTTTAATTTTTGTTGATATTCACCTTGTAAATCAGTAGCGTTAATAGAAGTCATATCTAATACAAAAGTACCACCAACTAGAGCGTTTTTCTTTAAAACTACAGTTCCGTTTTTCACGTTTACCGTTCCATCGTGAGAAGAAGCTTCAGTTTTAGCGATTTTATAACCCCACCAGTGAACGTCAGAAGAAACTACTTTTTTAGCTTGTCCAAAAGCTAGTCCAGATACTAGTACTAATGATAATGCAATTTTTTTAATCATAATCTTTTTATTTTTTAATGAGACAAAAGTAGTCTTATTTCTGATACGAAGTCATTGATGTATGTTAAGAAATTTCAATTTCTATATTTAATTTCTTCTATCAATAAAAAACTTCGCTTGAATGGCTCAAGCGAAGTCTAACATAAAAACTTAAAAATTATGAAAATAGTTATAAAATTGAGGCTTTAAAAAAACCACCTACATTTTATAAGTTATTATCTTTCACTTCATAAAGTTACAGTTTTTATCTGAAATATTCAAATAATAAACATCTGAGTTTTATCACTAAAAAGCTCCCGAAAGTCAAAATAACATCTCGAGAGCTAAAAAATTAAATAATTGAGAAAACTGATTTATGTTGAAACTATAGTGTTATAGTGTAGATTTTACTTGCGGTTTAGATTTCTTGTTCAGAAATCTATTCATCAAATAATTAATAGCAATCGGAGCTACATAAGCTAAAATCGCAGTGAATATTTTTGATCTTACATTTTTCATAATTTTGTTTTTATATTTTGTGATTGGTGCTTTTTGTTGATACAAAGATTCTGCAAATCCATTGAAAATATTTTATAGAATTTCCATAAATATTTACAGAATTTCACAAAAAAACCGACTTTATAAAAAGTCGGTTTGTTATTTTATATGGTGTAAAGACTAGCTTAATCCAGTAATGACGCCATCTTTGTCTATATTCATTCCTTCTGCTGCTGGAATACTTGGTAAACCAGGCATTCTCATCATATCTCCTAAAATTGGGATAATGAATCCTGCTCCTGCTGCAAATTCAAATTCACGAACGGTAACTTTGAAACCAGTTGGTCTTCCGATTTTTTTCTCATCATCAGTTAAAGATTTTTGAGTTTTTGCCATACAAATCGGTAGCTTATCCAGTCCAAGTTCATAAATGGATTTTAATTGATTTTTAGCTTTCTGAGAAAATACAGCGCTGTCTGCTCCATAAACTTCTTTGGCAATTGTTTCGATTTTGTGCTCCACAGAGTCTTCTACACTATATAAAGGTTTAAAATTATTACCACAATTAAAAGCACAACTCGCCACTTCTTCTGCAAGTGCTTTCATGCCTTCTCCACCCATCGTAAATTCATCTGCGAGAATGGCTTTCACTCCTAGTTTTTCGCATTCAGATTTTACAAAATTGATTTCTTCTTCTGAATCTGTAGCAAAATGATTAATCGCTACAATTGGTTTTAATTGCCATTTAAAGCCGTTTTCAATATGTTTTTTAAGGTTTTCAATGCCTTTTTCTACTGCTGCGAGATTCGGTTTTTCGTATTCGCCTTTTTTAGCACCACCGTGATATCTTAAAGCTCTAATGGTAGCCACCAAAACATAAGCATCTGGTTTTAAATTTCCATAATATCCTTTGATGTGCATGAATTTTTCTGCGCCTAAATCTGCTCCAAAACCGGCTTCTGTTACCACAAAATCTGCTAGAGAAAGTCCCATTTTAGTAGCGATAATCGTATTGGTTCCTTGCGCAATATTCGCGAAAGGCCCACCATGAAGAATCGCAGGATTTCCTTCTAAAGTCTGTACTAAATTCGGACGAATAGCGTCTTTTAATAAAATCGCCATAGCACCTTCTGCATTCAAATCTCTGGCGTAAATGGGTTTTTTATCAAAAGTATAGCCTACGAAAATATTCCCTAATCTGTTTTTTAAATCTTCGAAATCTTTAGAAAGACAAAGAATCGCCATCACTTCTGATGCTGGTGTAATATTGAAACCTTCTTCACGCGTAATTCCGTTATTAGAACCGCCCAAACCTACTACAATATGACGAAGACTTCTATCGTTCATATCCATTACACGTTTCCAAACGATGGTTCTAGGGTCTATATTTAGGCTTCTTTTTTTATCTTGAAGATTATTATCAATCAATGCAGAAAGTAAATTATTGGCTTTTTCTACCGCCGAAAAATCTCCTGTAAAATGCAGATTAATATCCACCATCGGAATAACTTGTGCGTAACCACCACCTGCTGCTCCACCTTTTATCCCGAAAACTGGACCTAAACTTGGCTCACGCAAAACTGCGATGGCTTTTTTCCCGATTTTGTTCAATCCGTCACATAAACCAACAGAAACAGTGGTTTTACCTTCACCAGCTGGAGTGGGATTAATCGCTGAAACCAAAATCAATTTTGATTTCTTAATATTTTCTTCGTTGATGTATTTTAAAGGGATTTTCGCTTTGTATTTCCCGTAATACTCTAAATCTTCTCGGTCTATACCGATTTTATCTGCAATTTCTCTAATATGTTTAATATCTGCCGATTGCGCTATTTCTAAGTCTGTAGGAAAGCTCATATTTTTTAATTTGTTTATTCTCAAAAATACAAGAATTTGACTAAACCATGAAAATTTTACGCTTGAGATTTATCACCGACCAAAAAATGAGAATATTTTTTATGTTTTGAGAGATTTAACTAAATATTATCAATACAATCTAAATAAAAATGACAATCTATGAATACACTCCGAAAAACATTTTTAGATTTTTCTAAAAAAATTCATCAAAAAATCACACAAAAGTGTAATTGAATCACAAAAAGGATAGCCCTATTTTTGAACATCCAAAAAGTAAAAATATGAGAACTATAAAACTACGATTTAAAAAATTTCTTCACAGACTTTTAGAATATTATAGCGTGAAGGAAACGTGAGAAAAAAACTCCCGCAAAATTGCGAGAGTTTCTATTTTTATGCTTGTTCTGTTGGTTGTTCTCCTTCTGGTTTTGGAGCCTCTCCTTCAGTTCTAGGCTTTTGTTCTGGTCTTGGTGGTCTTGGTAAAAGAACTTTTCTAGAAAGTCTCATTTTCTTACGATCATCATAACCCATAAATTTCACTTCTACTTCATCACCTTCTGCATACGGAACTTTATCAAGTCTCTTCCATTCGATTTCTGAGATGTGTAGTAAACCTTCGGTTCCTTTAGCAATCGCTACGAAAGCACCGAAATCCATTACTTTTACTACTTTACCTTTATACACTGTTCCTACCACTGGCACGAAAGTAATTTCGTTAATTCTAGCAATTGCAGCATTGATTTTCTCACGGTCAGTTCCAGAGATTTCAATTCTACCAATTTCGCCCATTTCTTCAATAGATATTACAGTATCTGTATCTTTTTGAAGCTGTTGGATAATTTTACCACCAGGTCCAATTACCGCACCGATGAAATCTTTAGGAATTTCTAAAATTTCCATTTTCGGAGCGTGAGGTTTCACATCTGCTCTTGGTTTATCGATGGTTTTAAGGATTTCTCCTAAAATATGTAATCTACCTTCTCTTGCTTGATTAAGAGCGGTTTCCATGATGTCCATGGTTAAACCTTGGATTTTGATATCCATTTGACAAGCGGTAATTCCGTCTGCAGAACCTGTTACTTTGAAGTCCATATCACCCAAGTGATCTTCGTCTCCTAAAATATCAGAAAGTACAGTGAATTTACCAGATTTCGGGTCAGTAATTAATCCCATAGCAATACCAGAAACTGGTTTTGTAATTTGTACACCAGCATCCATTAATGCAAGAGTTCCTGCACAAACTGTAGCCATAGAAGAAGAACCGTTAGATTCTAAAATATCTGAAACTACTCTAATGGTATAAGGATTTTCGTGAGGAATCATTCCTGCTAAAGCTCTTTGAGCTAAGTTTCCGTGACCAACTTCTCTTCTTGAAGTTCCTCTTAGAGGTCTTGCTTCACCTGTTGAGAATGGTGGGAAATTATAGTGTAGGAAGAATTTTTCGTCGTAATTAATGGCAACAGAATCTACCATGTTGGCATCTTTCACAGAACCTAAAGTTACCGCTGTAAGAGATTGCGTTTCACCTCTGGTAAAGATTGCAGAACCGTGAGCTCCTGGTAAATAATCGATTTCTGACCAAATCGGACGAATCGTTTTAGGATCTCTACCGTCTAATCTGATTCCTTCGTTTAGAATCATTTGACGCATTGCTTCTTTTTCTACATCGTGGTAGTAAATTTTAGCAAATGGTTCTACGTCTGCTCTTTCTTCTTCTGAATATTGAGAAAGGAATTCTTCTAAAACTGCAGCAAATTTTTCGTGTCTTTCTTCTTTTGCAGAAGGAGTTTTTGCTACGTTGTAAACTTTATCATAACATTCTGCCCAAACTTTCTCACGAATTTCTTCATTGTGCGTTTCGTGGCAGTATTCTCTTTTGGTTTGAGATGCAGGAATTCTGGCTGCTAATCTTTCTTGTGCTTCGATTTGAACTTTAATTTCTTCGTGAGCGTATTTAATCGCTTCTAGCATTTCTGCTTCAGAAATTTCTTTCATTTCACCTTCTACCATTACGATAGAATCTTTGGTAGCACCTACCATAATATCTAAATCTGCTTTTTTAAGATTTTCGATACTTGGGTTGATAGAAAGTTGCCCATCAATTCTTACTACTCTTACTTCAGACATTGGCCCGTTAAAAGGAATATCTGTAATCGCAATAGCAGCTGAAGCAGCTAAACCAGCTAAAGCTTCTGGCATTACTTCTTTGTCGTAAGAAATGAGGGAAATCATTACTTGAACTTCTGCGTGGAAATCTTCTGGGAAAAGCGGACGAAGAACTCTGTCTACTAATCTCATGGTAAGAACTTCATCATCAGAAGGTTTGGTTTCTCTTCTAAAGAAATTTCCTGGGATTTTACCACCCGCGTAGAATTTTTCTCTGTAATCTACTGTAAGAGGTAAGAAATCTACCCCTGGATTTGCGTCTTTATTGGCTACAACTGTTGCAAGGAGCATCGTTCCGCCACATTTTACTACTACAGAACCATTAGCTTGTTTTGCTAATCTTCCTGTTTCAATGGAGACTTCTCTCCCGTCTTTCAATTGAAATTTTTCAATAATTGCTTCTGGAGCATTCATAAAATTTACTGTCTTGTGCAATCCGTATTGATTGCGTTATTATTTAAACTCTTTAAATTTTCGATGGCAAAGATACGGAATTTTGTTTGATTAGGTTTTAAAAGGTTTTGAAATATTGAGTTCATTGCCACATACATTAAAGTAGAAAATTTCATTAAAATTAGTTAGATTTTTAGAATTTCAAGAATTGTTTATATCATTTTTATAAATAATTTTTTGAGGGAAATAATACTATACATTTGCCTTAATATTAACACTAAAAACAAAACATTATGGGAATTTTATGGACATTAATTATTGGAGCTATAGCAGGATGGCTTGGAGCACAAATTTTTAAAGGTGGAAGCCTTGGCTTAGTGGGAAACATAATTGTAGGTATCATTGGAGGTGCAATTGGCTATTGGCTTTTAGGAACTGTATTAGGAACTGCATTAATTGGTCAGATTCTTACAGGAGCAGTAGGTTCAATAGTTTTACTTGCTATAATCAATTTATTTACCAGAGGTAGAGCGTAAACTCACTCTAATTAACAAAAAAAGCAACTCAAAATTGAGTTGCTTTTTTTGTTTTTCTTGTATCTGATTATTTTCTGATTCCTAGTTCAGCAATAATTGCTCTATAACGAGAAATTTCAGTTTTCTTAAGATAATCTAACAATCTTTTTCTTTTACCTACTAATTTAACTAGAGATTTCTCTGTAGCATAATCTTTGTGGTTTTTCTTTAAGTGACCAGACAAATGGTTAATTCTGAATGTGAATAAAGCAATTTGTCCTTCTGCAGAACCTGTGTTTGCAGCGTTTCCTCCGTGTTTAGCGAAGATTTCTGATTTTTTTTCTGATGTTAAGTACATGCCAATATTATTTAATGATTATTATGTAACGAGGTGCAAAAGTACAACTTTATTTTTAAACCGAAAAATTTATTCTTAGATTCTAAAGACATTCCTGTAATAATGTTAACAAATTCTTAAATTTTATAAATAACTTACTGAAATTCTGCGTAAATTTGCCTCATCTTTTTGATATGAAAAAAATTCTATTCTGTGGTTTAGCGGCAAGCCTTATCATCATAAGTTGCAAAAATTTAGGAAGCACCTTGGTGAAGCTTAACCATTCTATTAAGCTAAAACATGTAGATAGAATTGTCTATTTCGACCCAGAAGTTTATCCTAATTTCGAAGAAATAAAAGAACCCACCAATAATGTTATTTATAGTGCCGTTTCTGACGAATTGAAAAATTACGGCAATTACAAAATCATGCACATCAATAATGCTAACATTAAATATGACAGCGTAGATGTGAATATGATCAAAGAATCTTGCCTAAATAACGGTGCAGAAATCGCCTTGGTTCCGAAAGTAAAATATTTTAAAGTTGGTCTTGGGAAATACGTTTTTTCTAATCAAGTCATCATCAGCATGAAAATGTACAATAATGACGGCGAACTGGTGATAGAAAACTCTTATGACACTTATAAAGGAAGCGGTAGATTACTCGGCAGTGCAGAAAATTCTATAAAAATAGGCACCGCAAATGTCATCAAAAACATGATTACTGAATTAAAAAGCAGGAATATGACTACTCCTGCTTCTGAATAATTTTCTATTGATAGAATTTTATAAAATCTTTGCCAATTCAGCACACAACCATTCTAGCAATTCTCTATCCTCATCTGTAAAAGGGTCTTTTTTGTGAGAATCTATATCTATTTGGCCAATATTTACACCATCTTTAATGATAGGAACTACAATTTCTGCTTTGGTTTCTAGCGAACAAGCCAAATAATTATCTTGTTCCCAAACATCTGGCACTACAAAAGTTTCGTTTGAAACCGCAACTTGTCCACAAATCCCTTTACCAAAAGGAATTACAGTATGATCTGTAACTGCACCAACATAAGGTCCTAAAACCAATTCTTCCTTATCGCCATTTTTAAAATAAAAACCCGTCCAGTTAAAATAATCAAACTCTTGGTCTAGAAGATGACAGATTTTTTCTAACTTTTCGGTGGTATTGTGACTTGGGCTTTCAATAATAGATGAAAGTCTTTTTTTAATTTCCATAATTTTTAAATTTTTAATATTCTTCGAATGTAATATCTTCTTTGTAACCGAACATTCCTCTTTCTTTAATCATTGCCGCCACTCCATCTGGTAATTGCTCTTCCCAGCCTAATTCACTATTCGAAATTTTCTGCAAAATTTCTCTAGAATAAATTTCAGAATGCTCTGGATTATAATCCTTAATATCTACAATTCTTCTGTTATGTTTAAAATATTTATACAATTCTTTAAGATTGTCATTCACTTTTAAGTTTTCTGATGTGAGCAATTCGTGTGTTTTAGGATCTTTATAAGGATACAGATATACTCTCATATCTTTTTTGAAGAACTTACCAAATGCTTCTAAGATTCCACCAGAAAGATGTTTGTAATAATCTTCATCAAAAACCATCAATAAATTATTAACTCCCATCGCAATTCCGGTATACCTTACATTATAAGAAGTGAAATAATCTACTAATCTATAATATTCTGAGAAATTAGAAATCATCACGGTATAACCCAATTTCGCCAAAACATCTACTCTATCTAAGAAATCTCTTTCGTCTAAATTTCCGGAAGCTTTGAGATTAGAAACTGTAATTTCGAAAAGAATAACGGTATCTTCTGGTTTTCCTTCTGTTTCATTGAGGAACATTTTTAGACCGTTTTCGAACATATCTACATTCACCAAAGTTACTGGCCTGAAACTTCCTCTTACTGCAAAAACATCTTTTCTATACAATAAATCCGCTGGAAGCATGTTTTTCCCCTCAGAATTGAAGATAACCGCTTCTGTCATAGAATTTTTAATCAACTGAAGACTCATCAATCGATTATCCACATAAGGAAAAGCAGGTCCCTGAAAATCAATCATGTCTATTTCAATTTTATCCACCGAAATATCATCATACAAACTTTTGATTAATCTTCTAGGATTGTCATATAGATGAAATGCTCCATAAACCAAGTTTACCCCAAGATTTCCTAGCGTTTCTTGCTGAAGTGTAGCATCATTTTCTTTAAATTTTACATGCAATACAATTTCGCTGTACTCTTGACCAGGTTGCGCCTGAAACATAATTCCTACCCAACCGTGACCTAAAAAGGTTTTTTGATAATTAATGGTAGTTACTGTATTTGCAAAAGAGAAAAATTTACGATGTGCATTTTCTTCTTTATCTAAACGCTCTTGGATAAGACCTACTTCATGACGAAGCATTTTTTTCAGTCTATTTTGGGTTACATATCTATTTTTATCTTCTTTACCATAAATAGCATCACTGTAATCCTTATCATAAGCAGACATTGCTTTTGCAATCGTTTGAGAAGCAGCTCCCGCTCTAAAGAAATGACGAACCGTCTCTTGTCCCGCACCAATTTCTGCAAAAGTACCATATATATTAGGGTCTAAATTGATGGCTAAAGCCTTTTGCTTGGGAGTAAGATATTGCTTAATTACAGACATGAATAAAATTTTGCGTAAATTTACCAAAATCTCACAAAAACCCAAAAATGAAGTTGAAATTTCTAGGAACTGGCACTTCACAAGGCATTCCCGTGATTGGATCTACTCATCCTGTTTGCTTATCTACTAATCCTAAAGACAAAAGACTAAGGTCATCTGTCATGATTACGGATGATGATGGAAAAAAGATTCTTATTGATTGTGGTCCAGATTTTCGTCAACAAATGCTCACCAACCAAGAAAGCAATTTAGACGCCTTATTAATTACGCATGAACATAATGACCATGTTATTGGTTTAGATGATTTACGCCCTATTATTTTCCAAAAAAGAAAAGATATTTCTATTTATTGTTTGCCAAGAGTAGGAAAAGAGATTCAAAATAGGTTTCCGTATGCTTTTACAGAAGACAAATATCCTGGCGCTCCGAGTTTTGAAATCACAGAAATAGGAAATAAACCATTTATTATAGAAAACACAGAAATTACTCCTATTCAAGTAATACATTATAAGTTACCAATTCTAGGTTATAAGTTCAAAAACCTCGCTTATATTACTGATGCCAGTTTCATTTCGGAAGAAGAACAAGAAAAATTGAAAAATTTAGATGTTCTTATTATTAACTGCTTAAGAAAAGATGAACCACATGTTGCACATTATATATTACCTGAAATTCTAGAATTGGTAGAAAAACTACAACCCAAAACTACATATCTTACTCATATTAGCAATAGATTTGGCTTCCATGACGAGATAGAAGCGATGACGCCAGAGAATGTTCATCCTGCATATGATGGACTAGAAATAGCGTTTTAAGAAAATATTTTCTAGAAATTTTCTTTTTTTAAAATAAAAATATTCTATATTTGCACCACCAATTTTTAATGCCCAGTTGGCGGAATTGGTAGACGCGCTAGACTCAAACTCTAGTATCGAAAGATGTGCCGGTTCGATTCCGGCACTGGGTACAAAAAGAGAACTCTTTAACAGAGTTCTCTTTTTTTTTGGTAATAATTCATTATTTATTGGTAATTTTCAAATAATCCTTAAGGGTCCTTTAGTTTCTTTATTAATTTAATATATATCAATGTCATATTTTATGATAATAATCAGATATAAAGTTCTTTTTATTATGAATTTCATAACAATATAAGCTAATTGACAAATATCATGTAAATATTTTAGAAAATTTTAGGAATTATTTAAAATATAAGCATATCTTTGTATTGTTAAAATTCAATAATTCATAATAAAATTTTAAAAAAAATAAAAATATGAAAAATTTAGCCAAAACAATTAATCGCGTTTTTATCTTACTTTCCCTTTTAGCAGTAGCTGTATTTTATGCACAAAGCGTTACTGGAAAATCTTTTAAAGTGGCAGTAAACGGAACATCTCCAATGCACGATTGGACAATGACTTCTACATCTGCAGTATTCACTGGTACTGTAAATGGTAATGCTATTACTAATGTAAAATTTGTAATGGCTAGTAAAAACCTAAAAAGTGAAAAAGGTAAAATGATGGACAACAAAGCTTATAAAGCTTTAAAAGCAGATGCAAATCCTAACATTACTTTCACTGCTGCTTCTTTACCTGTAGGAAAAAGCAACGTAGCTGGTAAATTAACAATCGCAGGTGTTACTAAAAACGTTAACATTACTGTAAACGTAGAAAAAAATGGTAATTCTTATAAAATTACTGGGTCTGAAAGCTTAAAAATGTCTGAATACGGTATGGAAACTCCAGGTTTCTTAGGTGTAACTACAGGTGATGCTGTTACAGTAAACGTAAATATCGTAGCGAACTAATAATAAATATGAATAACAATTAAATAAAAAAAGTATGAAAACTTTATGGATTAAAGCCGCTGTTCTTTCAACTGTATTAACAAGCACAGCTTTCTATGCACAAGAAGCAGATATGAGAGATTATCTTGCACCTGAAAAATCAACTAGAAACGTATTCGAAGACCCTAAAGTAGAAGCTCCTGAATACAATGGAGTAAAAGTATCTGTAGGTGGTGATTTCGCTTTACAATTCCAATCTCTAGACCATAGTACAAAAGGAACTACTGCTGCTCCACTTGTAAACATGGGTGCTGACTTCAACTTACCAACTGCTAACTTAGACCTTAATGCTTATTTAGCTAAAGGTATTAAAATGCACTTAAGAACTTATCTTTCTGCAAGACACCACAACGAAGCTTGGGTAAAAGGTGGTTACATTCAAATTGATAACTTAGATTTCATTTCTCAAGGATTCCTAGGTGGTCTTATGAAAAATGCAAGAATCAAAATAGGTATGGATGACATTAACTACGGTGACTCTCACTTCAGAAGAACTGACAATGCTAAAGCAATTAACAATGCTTTCGTAGAAAATAACATTATGGATTCTTTCACTACTCAAGCTTTTGGGGAAGTTTACTACTACTCTAATGGATTCATGGGTATGGTTGGTGCATCTAACGGTAAATTAAACCAAACTGCAGTAAAAGGAACTAACGATAACGCTCCTTCTATCTACGGAAAACTTGCTTATGACAAACAACTTAGCGAAGATTTAAGATTCAGACTTTCTGGTTCAGTGATCAAAACTAACGGTTTAAATACTAACGGTAAATTATTCGGTGATGACAGAGCTGGTTCTAGATACTACTATGTATTATTAACTACAGCTGATGCTATGGGAACTTCTAACTTCCTGACTGGTAGATTTGACCCAGGTTTCAAAGAAATGACTGCTATCCAAATTAACCCATTCGTTAAATATCAAGGTTTAGAATTCTTCGGTACTTACGAACACGTTTCTGGTAACAAACCTTTAAACGCAACTACTAAGAGAGATTCTGATGGTTCTTACAACCAAATCGCAGCTGAATTACTTTACAGATTCGGTGGAAAAGAACAATTCTATGTAGGTACTAAATATAACACTGTAAGTGGTAAAGATTATGACGGTGCTGCTGAAAGAAAAATAGACCGTTTCAACTTAGCAGGTGGTTGGTTCATGACTAAAAATATCTTAGCTAAATTAGAATACGTAAACCAAAAATATAACGAAAGTGCAGCTTGGGGTACAACTTCAGCTCTTTACGGAGGTAAATTCAATGGTTTAGTTTTCGAAGCTACAATTGGATTCTAATCGCTAATCGAAATAGAAGAAATGAAAGAAAGGGGCATCTATTGCCCCTTTTTTAATGATAAAAATCAAAAATTTCCCACTATAATTTTTCGTAATTTTATAGTATAAAAACAACTCAAAAATTATAAAAATGAAAACGCTATCTACAGTGCTTAAAACAGCGGTTTTGTTATTATCTCTCAACGTATCAGCACAAGAAAAAACTTCTTACGTAAGCATTAATGGCACTACCAATGTCAATACTTTTAAATGTGTAAATAACAGTTTCCATCAGCTTGTTCCACTATCACTCAACCATTCTAGTAATAACAAATTTGCAGAAACTTCTATCAATCTTATCGTAAAAGATTTCGATTGTAAAAACAGAATCATGACCAATGATTTTAGAGATATTATTCACGCAGAAAAATATCCTTTTCTTAACATCACTTTTTTATCTTTAGACAAAAAAGACCATAACACTTACAAAGCTTATGTACAAGTAAAAATGATGAACAAAGTCAAAAAATATTTTGTAGACCTCACGCTTAAAGATTCGGTTTTGGTAGGAAACAAAACCCTTCGTTTTAGCGAGTTTGACATTGTTCCTCCTAAGAAATTTGGCGGAATGGTAAGTGTAAAAGACGACTTAAACTTAGCAGTAAGCCTTAAAGTGAAACCCTAAATATTAATTTTTATTAATATAAGTGCATGAAAATGATTTATTTCTTAATTTTAGAATACACAAATCACTTATCCCATGCACAAAAAACAAACACCACAGAAAAAATTTAAAGTAAGAATTAAATTTCCACCAAAAAGAATTCAGAAAAATTATAAGAATTGATTTTTTGATTGAGATACGCTCTCTTCAAAAAATCAATTTTCTTTTATAGACAATTCTAAAATATTGGATTTAATACTGATAATGCTGAAATATTCCTTTATCAGAAGCCGTCCAAAATGCAGCTTTTTGCCCAGAAACTTTCAGAGCTTCATTCGTCCAAGTATTGCAGGTAAATAAGAAACTATAACTGCCTTTTGCTTCGTAAAAAGAATCATTTTTACCGTAAACCGCTTTCGTTTTGATGTTGATGTAATTTCCTTCAGCATTTTTATCCATAGCATCATCAATGAACTTAATCAACCTTTGATATTGCGCTGAAGTCATCTCTAATTTCTTACAATCCTCTCCTAGTTTCATTTCTTTATAAAAAGTAGTATGAATCGCACTATTTCCCAGCCAAAAAGCTGCTTTGAAAGCCGTAGAAAATTTTAAATCTGCCCAAGCTGGCGTATCCAGATAGAATCCTTTATCTCCCCAACCAATAGCGATGTATCTCAAAGTAGAATCTTTGGCAACCGTATCTTCATAAGGAAATTTCTGACTCCAGTCTATTTCTTTTGACTTCACTGGGAAAACCAAATCCGTATGAACTCCATTGGTCAAAATATATGCTTCTACATTTTTGGGCTCATTGGTTTTTTCCGCTGGAATTTCTATAAAAGGCAATAAATAAGCACACAGTAAATATAAAGCCACCAATCCAACAATAGAAACAATGGTTTTCAATAAAATTTTAAAGAATTTCTTCATGATATTTTTTTCTCGAAGATAAAGGTAAACGAAAAATTAAAATTGTAAATGCTCCGAAAAAGCTTTGTAAAAATTTATTTCTTATTTTTATAAAACTTACAAAGAATGATCCTTCAATAAGTTAATATTACGCATCAATCCAGAAAACTTGGTTCTTTTGACCGCAGATTTTTTAAAAATTTCAGAAAAGAGTTCTTGAGTAAGTTCCTTCCATTCGTTTTTTCTAAAATTTAGTTTTTGGAAATTAGGCGCAAATTTCTCTTGTAAAGTAGGTGCAGAAAATCGGTTCCACGGACAAACATCTTGGCAAACATCACAGCCAAACATCCAATCATCCATTTTTCCGTTAAAATAATCTGGAATTTCGTTTTTCAACTCAATCGTAGCATAAGAAATACACTTGCTGCCATCTACTATTCTATCTGAAACGATGGCTTGAGTAGGACAAGCATCTATACACGCTCTGCAACTTCCACAATGATCTGTAACCGCCAAATCATAGTCTAGCTCTAAATCACAAATAATTTCTGCTAAAAAATAGAAAGAACCATGCTTTTTGGTAATCAGATTCGCATTTTTCCCTACCCAACCTAAACCAGATTTTCTAGCCCAAGCTTTTTCTAAAACAGGAGCAGAATCTACAAAAACCCTGAAACCAAACTCACCAATTTCTTCCTGCAGTTCAGTCACCATTTCTTTTAAAATATCTTTGATGACTTCATGGTAATCTTCTCCGTAAGCATATTTTGAAATTTTGAAATTATTGATTTCATCTATTTTTACTTTAGGAAAATAATTATAAGAAAGCGAAATGACTGATTTTGCACCATCTACCAAAAGTATTGGGTTCAACCTTTTGTCGAAATGATTTTCCATGTATTTCATTTCGCCGTGATAGCCTTTATTAAGCCAAGCTTCAAGACGTGGCGCTTCTTCTTCTAGAAATTCTGCTTTAGAAATTCCACAAGATTGAAACCCGAATTTTTCGGCTTTTTGCTTAATCAGTTGAGAATAATTCATTAATTTTTAACGCAAAGGCGCAAATATATTTTTTTTATTTTTACGTTTTTAAGACGCAAAGTTTTAACAAACTTCGTTTGTTTTATTTTGGAAAATCAATGATTTTCTAGTGACTTAAAAAGATTTTATTTTTATAAATTCTTCTAGCGACTTTGCGTTTTTATTCAATGATTTTGGTATAATTTATAGTCTGTAACATAAATTACAGTGCGAAGTTAAGTTTTTTTCTATTTTTGCCCTGTAAAAATGAATGAATAATAATTAAAAAAATAAAAAATGACTTTTGAAGAAATTTTAAATTCAGGTGAATATCACTTAATCGACGTAAGACAACCAGAAGAATTACAAATGGACGGCGCAATAGAAGGCGCTGTAAATATACCTTTAGCAACTGTTCCTTTAAGATTAGACGAAATCAAGGAAATGAAAGGCCCAAAAATCATTTTCTGTAGAAGTGGAGGAAGAAGCGGACAAGCTTGCCAATTTCTAGCTCAAAACGGCTTAGAAGGCCTTTTTAACGGTGGTGGTTTTATGCAATTACATGCAGCATTAGAGCATTATAAAAAATAATAAATCAGAGTTTTCATATTTTTTTGTACAACCAGCGCTCCCAAATTGGGAGCGCTGGCTTTGTTTTGACGAACGCTTTTAGGGTTTAAAACCCTGAAAGCGTTTTTTATTTCTATCAAAATTTTTAAAATTTAGAAAAATCCGCCTCCTCAAACTCTTTCAATAATTTTTGAAAAACTTGTTCCACCGTTAAAATCTCATCGATTAAAGCAGAAGATTGTCCAATTTCCAATTCGCCTTCTTCTAAATCTCCTTCGAACATTCCACGTTTTGCTCTTCGCTTCCCGAGTTTGTCCTGCAAAGCTTCAATATCTTTTCCTTCTTTGTAAATTTCTTCCAGTTCATAGAAAAATTTATTCTTTACGAGACGAACTGGCGCCAATTCTTTTAGAGTCAATTGCGTATCTCCTTCCTGAGTTTCTACAATTTTTTGTTTCCAATTTTCATGAGCGCTTGCTTCTACGGTTGCGGCAAATCTAGAACCAATTTGAACACCATCAGCTCCCAGAATCATCGCTGCTTTCATTTGGCTTCCTACCGCAATTCCACCAGCTGCAATGAGCGGAATTTCTATATTTCTACGAACATTCGGAATGAGAGAAAGTGTAGTAGTTTCTTCTCTTCCGTTATGTCCACCCGCTTCAAATCCTTCTGCTACAACTGCGTCTACTCCTGCTTCTTGGCATTTTTTTGCAAATTTTACAGAAGATACTACATGTGCAACTTTTCTTCCTTCTTTTTTTAAAATTTCAGTATACGTTTTCGGATTTCCAGCAGAAGTAAAAACGATAGGGACTTTTTCTTCTAAAATTATCTGAATAATCTCTTCAATATTAGGGTACAACATCGGAACATTTACGCCAAAAGGTTTATCCGTAGCGAGTTTACATTTCTGAATATGCTCTCTTAAAACATCTGGATACATACTTCCTGCACCAATTAAACCCAATCCACCAGCATTAGAAACCGCAGCAGCCAATTTATAGCCAGAATGCCAAATCATACCTCCTTGAATAATGGGATATTTAATATTAAAAAGTTGAGTAATTCTGTTCATGAAATTTTTTGTTTAAAGATAAGATTTTTAAAAATTAATTATGTTCTTTTCCTTGATGAAAAGAACCCAAAATCAAGACTTCACTTTCTTCGGCTAAAATTAAAAATAAAATCCTAAAATCCCTGAAACTCTCTCGTCATACTGACGAGTTCAAACAGCAGGAATTTTTAACGGATTTTATTTTGAATTTCTATACGCCTTCGAAACTGAGGTCATTTAAAAAAATCTTCGATTTTTATTGTTAAAATCTAAATCCATTTAAAATAAAAAATCCCGAAAAGTTTCGGGATTGATATAGTGGGAAATTTTTAAAATTATTTAACGATTGCTGCTTTGTTCCAATCGGTTTTAAACTGGCAATCTTTGTAACGGTTGTCTAACGAGATAAAAGTATCTGCTAGATTTTCTTTTACCCATTTTTCTAAGACTTCATTTTTCTTTTTGTTTAGAGCAAAACTTTTAATTCTTTCAAAATCTGTAGCAATATCTAGAGAATGTTCAGGAATAATGTCATTCACTTTCATTAAAACTACCGCTTTTTTCTGATTGAGTTCATCCATGAAAACTTCTGTTAAATCTCCTTTATTTACCCCTGCAATTTGATAAGCAACAGTTGCTGGAAGATTAATTTTTTCTTGTCTGTCTGAACCATCTTCCGCTGGAATTACCCCTGCATTAAACTTGGTATTTTTATCATCAGAATGCTTGTAAGCAGCATCTTTGAAAGTAGTTTTTCCTTCAAGGATATCTTTTCTAATTTGTTCCATTTCTGCTTTTGCAGTGGCAATTTCTTCAGCATTTGGTTCTGCTTTTAAAAGAATATGTCTTGCATCGTACAATTTACCAGATTTTTTCACCAATTGAATGATATGGAAACCAAATTCAGATTCTACAGGATCAGAAATTTCTCCTTCTTGAAGATTAAGCGCAGTAGCTTCGAAAATCTTCACCATTTTTCCTCTTCCGATGTTGGTATACAAACCACCATTTGCAGCTGAACCTGGGTCATCAGAATAGATTCTTGCTTTATTTTCGAAAGTTTCTCCGTTTAAAATATCTTGTTTGATTTTTTTAAGTTTATCAATGATTTCTTGTTTGTGCGCATCTGTAAGTTTAGGAAACATTACAATTTTAGAAAGCACTACCTCATCTTTTACTTGTGGCAATTGGTATTTGAAAGCGTTATAAAAATCGGTTACTTCATTTGGTGTGATGTTTACTTTATCGGTGATTAGCGCATATTTAGCTTGACCATAATAGTTATCAACATCCATTTTTTCAATCACGTTTTTCATTTCGTAAGAAGAACGGAATTTATAAGAATCTAGCATCGCTCTTTCTGATGGAAACTGAGATAAAATCTGATTGTATTTATCACCAGCTTGTGCTCTAATTGCAGCAGTTCTGTCTTGAATAAGAGTATCTTTTTTCGCTTTATAAATCAAAAGTTTATTGCTCAAAATCTGCTCCATAAATTCGCATTTATTGGTTTGTGCAGCACCTTGTTGAATAGCGTAGTTTTGTTGTTCTAAAATATCTGACTCTAATACGATTTCGTCTCCTACCACTGCAGAAATTCCATCTACTAAATCTCCTTTTTTCACTTGTGCATTTGCATTAAAAGAAATGAGGGTTACCAAAAAACTCAATGCAAATAAATATTTCATGTTTTTAATCATTGTTAAATTTTTAACTGATTTGCAAAATTATGATTCTCTGCGAGATTTCCTATAATTTTTATTATAATTATTTCTTAAAATTCTTCTCAAGTTCAGCATTAAAACTTGGTTCTATTACAATTTTTGTTTTCTGACGTTGTTCTGCAATCGTTTTTGCTAAAATGTCTTCTCTCACATCTACTCTTAATTCCTCCATGGCTTCTTCTTTGGTCATGGGTGAACTCGGTAAAATTCCATCAATAGCGATGATGAGTAATCTCTCTCCCAGTTTCACTTTTTGAATCCCTTTTTCGAAAGGAACTTTATTCACTTGGAAAACTTCTGCATTTTCAGACATTTCACCTTTTTCGAAATGTACCATGAGTTGCTGCTTATCATTCAGTTTCCCGTAATATTTTTTATTGAGAGCATCCCAATTTTTAGCATCTTTAATTTCTTTGGTGATGTCTTTTTCTATGCTTAAATCGGTTAAAATCGCCACTCTTGCATCAGCTCTTTTTTCCCAAATATACTTTTGTTGATTTTTTTTGAAATAATCATCCAATAATTCTGGCTTGTTGGTGAGTTCCTTTTCAATCCACTCACTGAAAAGAAAATCTGCCAATAAGTTTTGTTGAGTTTTTAACAATTGCTCTTTAATTTCTGGTTTTTTGACAAAATCTCTAGAATAAACGGCAAAAACATCATTTCCTCTTTTAGAATCAAGGAAAGCAGACCATTGTTCTTTCGTTAATTTATCTGCATTTTTAAAATTTTCAGACAACAGCGTTTTCAAATCACCAAAAGTGAAAACATCTTTATTGAATTGATACAAAACTGCTTTATCATTTTTAAAAGCCAAATAATCCTGATATGATTTCTTAATTTTTTTGAAATCTGGGAATTCTTTGTAATCTATAGATTTAACCAACGATTCTATCAATTTATTGTACGCCACATCTGCAAAAGGCGAATCCATCATGTCTCTAATGAACATAGGATTGTATTTTTCTGAACTTTGATAAGGAACCACCGAATACAAATTGAACACAAAATATTTTTCCCCTATTAAAATAGGTTCGGTGTATTCTCCTTGCTTTTTATTTTTGAAAGCTTCATAAACTGCGTCTGGCAATACTGGAGAACCCATTACTACGCCTGCATTTTTCTTCTCAGCTTCTGTAGAACCGTATAATTGTGCTACTTCTTCGAATTTTTTTCCAGATTTCAGCGCTTCAAAAATTTGAGATTTCATTTTTTCTGATTCCTCATTTTTAGGATAAGAAATCATTCCAAAAATAATGTAACCTAATGAAGGTCTTCTGTCTACCAACTTCGCAAAAGCCGCAACTGTAGCACTATTGACCAATTGTGTAAACTGACCAGGCTGCAAAAGTTCTAGTTGCCTATTCAGTTCTACATCTACATTGCCAGATTTTACAAAAAATGGTTCTGGTTTCTGTTTAGTGTAATCTATAATCGCTTTTTCTAAGGTAATTTTACCCGATTTTACGTCATTATAGATTTGATTGTAATCATTTTTATCGTCAGCTGTTTTTTCTACATAGAAAACCTGAATTTTCTTTTCAATCAAGTTGGATGAAAAATACTGTTGAAGCGAAGACTGCATGATTTCTTTAGGATAAAAGCTCTCTTCTCTAAGTTCTTGCTCTTTTTCGGCCATTGTTTTTTTGAAATAGCCTAAAGTGTCTGCTCTTTTTTCTAGAGCAAAATTCTGGAGCAACTTAAAATCTACATACGTTTTCACGGTATTTTCTATGCCAGAATTTTCTAAACCATATTTATTTTCTGTTTTGAATTTATCTACAGAAATACTGTCTTTTCCTATAATAAGATACTGTGATTGATAGCTTACAAAAGCTAAAAAGAGGACTAAACTTAACGTTTTTTTCATGTTTTCTTCAATTTTCAATTGCAATTGGAAATCCTAACGTTCATCTTTCCAAAAATTTACAGCCTCAAAGCTAAAAAAAATCCCTTTCAAATAAAATTTAAAAGGGAGTTAATTATTTCTTAAAATTATTTTGCAATCTAAATTTTATACAACGCAAAGATTTTATTAATCCTATGAACAATTTTAGGGAGCAAAGAATACAAATAAATTCGTTTTAAGCGTTCGCTTTATCAATTCGCTAGCGAATCTAACTTTGCTCTCTTGATATTTTATTTCAATTTTATAAACTTTGCGTTTAATAAAAGTTGAAAATTCATGGTAATCTGCGTTTTCAAAACGTTTTTAAAGTTTCACTTCGAAAGTGGTGAGTTCTTTAAATTGTTTTATTCTGCCAATCATTTCGGCTTCGGTAACTTCTTCTAAACGTTGAGTTCCGAATTTTTCTACCGTGAAACTTGCCATTGCAGAACCGACAATTAATGCAGATTTCATTTCTTCGAAAGTAAATTCTTGGTTTTTAGTCAAATACGCTGCAAAACCACCTGCGAAAGTATCTCCAGCTCCAGTTGGATCAAAAACTTCTTCTAATGGCAATGCTGGAATTGCAAAGATTTTTCCATCATTAAATAACAATGCTCCGTGTTCTCCTTTTTTGATAATCACGAATTCTGGTCCCATTTCGTGGATTTTTTGCGCTGCTTTTACCAGAGAATATTCTCCAGAAAGTTGACGCGCTTCTTCATCATTAATGGTAATAACGTCTGTTTTAGCAATTACCTCCAATAATAAATCCCAAGTAAGATCCATCCAGAAGTTCATGGTATCTAAAATCACCAATTGTGGACGTTTTTCCATTCTATCTAACACGGCTAATTGTACAGCAGGATGCAGATTTCCTAAAAGTAAAACTTCGGCATCTTTTGCAGATTCTGGAATTTTTGGGTCGAAATTTTCTAGAACATTCAGTTCTGTAGCCAAAGTATCTCTAGAATTAAGGTCGTTATGATATTTCCCACTCCAGAAAAATGTTTTCCCGTCCTTAATCATTTCTACTCCATCGATATTGATTCCTTTAGAAGTCATCATATCTAAATAGTGCTGTGGAAAATCTCCACCAATCACCGAAACCAAACTCACGTCTGTTTTCATTACAGAAGCGGCTAAACCTATATAAGTAGCTGCTCCTCCTAAAATTTTATCAGTTTTACCAAAAGGCGTTTCTATGGCATCAAATGCTACAGTTCCTACTGCTAATAATTTCATATGTAGATATTATTTATTGTTTTTATATATTATTTTTTCTCTCCAACTCTCCAACTCTCCCACTCAAACTACTTCCACTGAAAAGTATCAATCATGTGCAGCAAGTCTTTTTTAATATAATCTACTGCAGGTGCGAGTGAATCTGGTTTTGGTCTTGTATTAAAATATAAATTCGCTGTTACAAAATGTCTGGTACTGTCTGTGATAAAAATCTGAATATTAGAAGCACTTTCTCCCTTTAATTCATACACATTTCCATAAACTTTTTTCTCAGGATAAGAAAAAGACTTGGTTTCGATAGCTGAAGCTTTAATGGTATGTCCGTAAACCATTTTTTCCACTTCTTTTACGTGCGCATCAAAATCATTTTTCACCTGAAAATACGTAATGAAAACATTGGCTTTCATTTTGGGATAACGCAAATTATACCAACATGCTTGTTTAGCATCTGCTATTGCTGCAAAATCTGAATATTCAAAAGTATAAGCACATGGATTTGTAAATGCTTGATAATGAGGCTGTGGATATTCTAGACGCAATTCACCTTTGGGTTTAGGTTTTGCTTCTTCACTACAAGCCAATGCAGAAAACGCTAACAAAATGACTGCTAATTTTTTAAACATTCTGCAAAAGTAAGAATTTTTTATGGAAGAATTCTCTCGAAAACCAGGTTTAAAGATTTAATTTTCAAACGTTTTCTTCAAATAATTTTCTAAAGGTTTCGGAAAAGACTTTTGATGAGAATTTTCGTAATCTGTAATCTGCAATTGATGCTTCTGAGCATACTTTTCAAAACTCGTTTTATCCTGTAAAATCACTTTAGAAATACTGATTTCAAGATTCTTGTGCGTAAGTTTATGATACACTGTTTTTTCCTCTACGACAAAATTTTCCAATTCCTGAGAAATACTTTCTGGAAAATCATATAATTTCTTCCAAATAAAGGAATCATCTCGTTGTTTGATGAGGAATTTATCTTCATACATTATATAATAATAGTGTAGTTTTAAATCTACCGCTTTTACTTTTTTAGATTTCACAGGAAATTCCAGCACTTTTCCCGTTTCGTAGGCCAGACAATTTTCCTGAATCGGACAGATTTCACATTGTGGATTTTTAGGCTTACAAATTTCTGAACCCAAATCCATAATCGCTTGGTTAAAGTTCCCCGGATTTTCTTCAGGCATAATGAGTAAAGCCAATTCATAGAAATAAGCATACGCTTTTGGCGAGGAAACATCAAAATCATCGGCAAAAACTCTACTCAACACTCGGTAGAAATTTCCATCAATGGCAGGAACTTTTTCCTCAAAACAAATGCTAGAAACCGCAGCTGCTGTATATTTTCCTACGCCTTTTAGTTTTAAAATTTCAGAAAAGGAGTCTGGAAAAGTTCCTCCGAAATCTTCCATCACTTGTTGTGCTGCTTTGTGCAGATTAATCGCTCGGGAATAGTAGCCTAAACCTTTCCAATAGAGTAAAACTTCGTCTATTTCTGCACTGGATAATGATTCTACCGTAGGAAATCTTTCTACAAAATTCAGGTAATGATTCTTGCCTTGCTCTACTCTAGTCTGCTGTAAAACGATTTCGCAGACCCAAATGTGATAAGGATTCTTCGTTTTTCGCCAAGGTAAATCTCTCGCATTCAAATCATACCATTTCAAGAGTTTTAAACCAATGTTTAGAAAATCAGTATATTTGTTCTTCTTTTTCAAAAAATATTTTTTATATTTGCACACCAAAAATAAAAACAAAAAAGGAAATGACAAAGGCAGAATTGGTAAACACCATCTCAAGCAAATTAGGAATAGAAAAAAATGATACACAAAAAGTTATCGAAGCTTTTATGCAAGAAATCAGAACTTCTATGTATAATGGAGATAACGTATATTTAAGAGGTTTCGGTTCTTTCGTAATCAAAACCAGAGCAGCAAAAACAGGTAGAAATATTTCTAAAAATACAGCTATCAACATTCCTGCTCACAACATCCCAGCTTTCAAACCTTCTAAAACTTTCGTAGAAAAAGTTAAAACTAAGGTTGCTGTAAAATAATTTATAAATTAGGTTCAAAAAAAATTCAAATATTAACTTTTAAAAATTTCTAACTATGCCAAGCGGAAAGAAAAGAAAAAGACACAAGGTGGCTACCCACAAAAGAAAGAAAAGAAGAAGAGCAAACAGACATAAGAAAAAATAATCTTTTCTGTTTAGATACAATATAATATAGTTGGTGTTTTTATCTTTATAATGAGCACTAACTATATTTTTGTTTTAATTAAAAACTTTAAAAAGAAATTTTAGAAAATGAAGAAAGAATTAATAATCTCTTATGAAGATGATGCTTCTAAAATTGCCCTTATTGAAGACGGTAGATTATTCGAGCTCCACGAGATACAGCAGAATACAGATTTTGTAGTAGGCGATATTTTTGTGGGAAAAATTAAAAAATTAGCTCCTAATCTCAATGCTGCTTTCGTAAATATAGGTTACGAGAAAGATGCTTTTTTGCATTATCAGGATCTCGGTCCGCAGTATCTTACCTATCGCAAGTTTTTACAGGATACGGTATCCAAAAGACAACAAACTTCTTCGCTTAAAAACTTCCAAATTCAGCCAGAAATAGACAAGCACGGCACTATAGACAAAGTGATGGCTGCTCAAGACGAAGTTTTATTGCAAATTACCAAGGAACCTATTTCTACAAAAGGGCCCAGAATTTCTACCCAGATTTCTTTAACAGGTAGATTTCTAGTACTCATCCCTTTTGATAATAAGGTTTCTATCTCTAAAAAAGTTAAAAGCACCGAAGAAAAAGCAAGGCTCAAAACGCTTATCGAAAGCATAAAGCCAGAAGGTTTCGGTGTAATCATCAGAACAGTAGCAGAAGGAAAAAAAGTTGCAGAACTCCATAATGACATGAACCAATTGGTTGATAAATGGAACGTTTGCTTCAAAAATATCCAAAAAAATAAAACACCTGCCAAAGTTCTTAGTGAAGAAGACAAAGCTTCGGCTATTTTGAGAGACAATTTCAATCAGGATTTCGTTTCTATCATTTGTGACGATGAACAGATGGTAAACGATATGAAAAATTACCTTGAAGTCATTGCTCCAGAACGAAAAAACATTGTACAATTTTATGATTCTCACATTCCACTTCTGGAATATTACAATGTAGAAAAACAGCTGAAACAATCTTTTGGAAAACATGTAAACATCCCAAGTTCTAAAGGTGCTTACCTCGTGATAGAACACACAGAAGCACTGCACGTAGTAGACGTGAACTCGGGGAACAACATTTCTTCTGGCACTGCCAATAAAGAACACGCCCTAAACGTGAACAAAATGGCTGCTACAGAAATTGCAAGACAACTCAGACTGCGAGACATGGGAGGAATTATTGTGGTAGATTTTATAGATATGCCAAATCCTGACCACAGAAAAGAGCTCTACGAACACTTGCGCGAAGAAATGAAACGCGACAAAGCAAAGCACAAAATCCTACCGCCGAGTAAATTTGGTTTGATACAAATCACCAGACAGCGTGTAAGACCAGAAAAACAAATAGACACCAAAGAAGAAAACCCGAACAAAGACGGCGAAATCTTGGCTCCTATTTTTGTGGTAGAACGCATGGAAGAAACCATCAAAGATTTCTTTACCAAAAACAAGGGCAAATTATACCTACACACGCATCCGTTTGTAGAAGCATATCTTACAAAAGGATTGATGAGCCAACAAATGAAATGGTTTATCAAGTACAAAAAATGGGTTACCATTATCCCAAGAGATTCTTTTAAATATCTGGAGTACAGACTCTACGATGCAGACAAAAAAGAACTCATAAGCTACTCTAATTAATGAGTAATATGAAATTTTCGGTGCTCTCCTTGAGGAGAGTTAGAGAGGAAGAAAATTTCTAAAAAATTATAAAATCGTTGCAGTAATGCAGCGATTTTTTTGTTTATAAACTGCTCACCATTAAAACATACGCAGGTTCCCCTCTTTTAGAGAGGTGTCTTTAACTTGTTAAAGACGGGGTGTTAAAAACCTTTTCTTAAAAAAGATGAAAATAATTTTATGATTTTTAACATTTTACGGTTTTCCGTATTTTTCTTTGAAAGTTATTTTCTAAATTAGTAGAAAATTAATAGCATGAAACATCATTGCACAAATTAAATATTTTTATACTTGATTTTACTTAATAAAATATTTACAATCAGTTATTTATGAAATATTATTGTGCATATTTATGAGTTGTGCGTCATTGTAACAAGACACCGTAGAATTTGAAAATTTTAATAAAATGGAAATAGAAAAATTATCAATTGCTGACTTAAAAGCAGCGTGGGACTTTGTAAAAGAAGACCTGAAAGAATTAGAAAAAGCAGCTAAGAAAGAGAACGTAAGTACGGACAAAATTCCTGCATACAAAGAAGTAAAAGAAATGGAAGATAAACTTTACCACAAACTCTTAAACATAACAAGACAATTAAAATAATATGAAAGCAGACGTACAATACAATGACTTTGTTGGAACTGCAGCAGCAGACATTTCGGATTTTCTAGGTACAAAATATGGAAATAGTCTTGAAAGTTTTGGAAAATATTTCAAACTTGACTTAAATAGGTTTGAAGTTATTGGACTTTCAATTTACGGAACTGAAAATCATTATATTTCATTACTCTGTATAGACAAAAAGAAAACAACAGATGAAAAAGAACATATTACAAGTTTGTCTGTAGACATCAAAGATGATAAAGAGTTTTTGAGCTTTCTGTTTAAGAGACTTCATTTAGTTCTGCATTCACGTTTTGACGACAAATATCCAAGTTTGGATTATGACGAAGAAGCAAATTTTGACGACTACCACGAAAAAGAAGAAGAATAATAAGCAACGAAAGCCCCATCGCTGGCGCGAGCGCTACGCTCGTGCCCATAACAATAAAGCATGAGCAGAAAATAAAAATTTACAATCCATAACAAAAAAAACAAATACTCAAAAAAATCCGCAACCAGCGGATTTTTTTGCATCTAAAACGGTCAATTCTTCTACTCTTCTTTTGGGTTTGTTCGTGGTTTGTTCGTGTTTCCTTCGAATCAGCCACGGAAAAGTACCCTAAATCACGAACAAACCACGAACAAATGTAAAAGGAAACTCGACTCAGACCCTAACTTGATTCGGGAAAATCTTATCAATATTTAACAATCCTTTAAAACAAGCTCTGCTAAAAATTCCCTATTTTTGAGCAATGCAAAATTCTTTAGAAATACTATTACAGCAGTTGCAAGATGCAGAGTTGGGCGGTTTTGATGCGCAAAAAGATTATGCGCCACCTTATCGTTCTCTGCTCACGCAAGAAGAAATTTTGGCCAAAAATCCTAAATACGCCGCCGTAAATATTTTACTCTATCCCAAAAATGGAGAATGGCACTTTCCGCTCATCCACAGAACGCACAATGAGAACGACAGACATTCTGGTCAGATTTCGCTTCCTGGTGGTAAAAAAGATGACACCGATGCAGATTTTGCAGAAACCGCCATCCGTGAAACTTGGGAAGAAATAGGCGTTACCACTTCTCAAATCAAAATCGTGAGAGAACTCTCTCCTATTTATATCCCGCCAAGTAATTTTTTCGTGTATGCTTTTCTGTCTTACACCGAAACTTGGCCAGATTTTAATCACCAACAAACCGAAGTTCAAGAAATTTTAGAAGTTCCACTTTCTGTGATACGAGATTTGCCAAAACCACCTTTAACCATGGAATTGCCACGAACCAATGGATATAAAGTTCCTTATTTTGATTTCCAAAACCACAAAATTTGGGGCGCCACTTCTATGATTTTGAGTGAATTGAACGAGTTGCTAAAAAATGTTTAAATTTGCAATCTGCATTTTGATGTTTAATTCATTATCAAAAAATTTTTAAACCACAAAAGCCACAAAAGAAAAGCTTGAAAATAAGTCTTTCAAAAGAAGAAAAAGTATTGTTTAATCTTTTTCATTTTAGGAAACTTTAAAACAAATATAGCTTTTGTCACTTTTTCGGTTAAAAATTAATAGCGCAGAAAAATCATTTGTGTTTAATAAAAATCGAGCTTAATAGCTGCTTGAAAATGGCGAAGAAAAGCATTTTTACAGATTCTTTCGGGAATATTTACTTTTTAAAGAGATTTATCATCTTCATCTTGGGAATGATTTCCTACAGAAGATTTAATGGGTTCAACAAACTGAAAATCACAGGAACCGAGCATTTGGTAAACCTCCCGAAAAACAATGTGTTATTCGTATCCAATCACCAAACGTATTTTGCTGATGTAGCAGCAATGTACCACGTTTTCTGTGCCGTGAATAACGGATATATGAACACCATCAAAAATCCTGTTTACCTGCTCAATCCAAAAGTAGATTTCTACTACGTAGCTGCAGAAGAAACCATGAATAAAGGAATTTTGGCAAGAATTTTTAAATTGGCAGGAGCTGTTACCGTAAAAAGAACTTGGCGCGCCGAAGGAAAAAATGTGAACAGAATGGTAGATTTAAAAGAAGTAGAAAATATTCTGAAAGCGCTAGATAATGGTTGGGTAATTTCTTTTCCGCAAGGAACTACTTCTGCTTTTGCACAAGGTAGAAAAGGAACGGCTAAACTCGTTCAGCAACAACGTTCTATCGTTATTCCTATCAAAATCAATGGTTTCCGTAGAGCTTTTGACAAAAAAGGATTGAGAGTAAAAGTGACAGGTGTAGAACCTACCCTGCAGTTCAAAGCTCCACTAGATATAGATTACGACAACGAAAAGGCGGAAGATATTCTTAACAAAATTATGCACGCCATCGAGCAAACACCTGAACATAACGTGTTACACGATTATGACAAAGAATATCAGGAGCGCAAAAAACAAGAGAAAAAAGACGAGTAAACTTATTTTATTAAATTTTACTTGGCTCTTTTTACTTGGCTCTTTTTAATTTTAATTGAAATATGAACATTCATTTCATTGCAATTGGCGGTGCTGCGATGCACAATCTTGCCATAGCTCTCAAAAATAAAGGTTACCAAATCACAGGTTCAGATGATGCTATTTTTGAACCTTCTCTTTCTCAATTGCAAAAAAACGGACTTCTTCCTGAAAATTTAGGTTGGTTTCCTGAGAAAATTTCTGAAAATCTAGACGCAGTCATTCTAGGAATGCACGCCAAAAAAGAGAATCCTGAACTCTTGAAAGCTCAAGAATTAGGCATTAAAATCTATTCTTATCCAGAATTTCTGTACGAGCAGAGCAAAGAAAAAACCAGAGTGGTGATTGCAGGTTCTCATGGGAAAACTACCATTACTTCGATGGTTCTTCATGCGTTGCAATATCATCATTTTGACACAGATTTTATGGTAGGAGCACCGTTAGAAGGTTTTGACTGCATGGTTAAACTTTCTTCGGAAAATGATTTCATCATCTTAGAAGGAGATGAATATCTTTCTTCGCCGATAGATTCTCGTCCGAAATTCTTGCATTATCATCCGAATATCGCTTTGGTTTCTGGGATTTCTTGGGATCATATCAATGTTTTCAAAACAGAGGAAGAATATGTAGACGCTTTCAGAAATTTCATTAAAAATATTACTTCTGGTGGAATTTTAGTGTACAATGAAGAAGATGAAACCGTAGTAAAACTAGTAGACGAAGCGGAGAATTATTTCAGAAAAATGCCTTACAAAACACCCAACTACGAAACCAAAAACGGTAAAACTTCCGTAGAGACAGAAATGGGGCAAATTCCGCTTAAAATTTTCGGAAAGCACAATTTACTGAATTTAGAAGGAGCAAGGCTTATTTGCAATCAATTGGGCATTCTAGACGAAGATTTCTACGAAGCTATGATGAGTTTCTCTGGCGCATCGAAACGTTTAGAAAAGGTAAAAAGAAATGATGATGTGATTTTGTACAGAGATTTTGCACACGCTCCGAGCAAAGTAAAAGCATCTGTTGACGCTTTTACAGAACAATTTCCCGCGATGAAGAAAGTTGGAGTTCTAGAACTTCACACCTATTCTTCTCTCAATCCAGCGTTTTTGCCAAAATACAAAAATACTTTAGCCCAACTTGATGAAGCGGTGGTTTTCTATGATTTGGAAGCTTTGAAAATTAAAAATATGACTCCCATTTCTCCTGAATTGATTAAAGATTCTTTCGGGAAGGAAAATTTACAGGTTTTTACCAATGCGGATGATTTGAAAAACTTTTGGCAAAATCTGGAAAAATCAAATGCTGCTTTCCTAATGATGAGTAGCGGAAATCTGGGCGGAATTTCCTTGACTTAAATAAAAATCAATATTTCTTCCTTTTGAAACGCAAAGGTTTTAAAACTTTAAAGTAAAAAAATAAGCAAACAAAGGTAAAATTCGCTAGCGAATTGGATTAAACCTACGTTTAAAAAACGAATTGATTCGTCAACCTTGCTCACTTAAACTTGCCAAAAAATCATTAAAAATTCTTTGCGTTTTACAAAAAGTTAAAATAAGCTATGTACATCGCAATAGCAGATAAGTTTCCATCATTTTAAGTACGCACAGGTTCATATTTTCTCAAAAATTTTAGATTTTTTTTCGCTAACTATTTCATATTCAAAATATTTTATTAATTTTAGAAGCACACTAAAACCACATGAATATGAGAACTATAAAACACATTCTTGATAGAAAATCAAGAGAACTCGCCATCATCGAACCTGAAAAAACCGTTTTCGAAGCTTTAAAATTAATGGCAGACAAAAACATAGGCTCTGTTATTGTAATGGATGGAACTAGATATCTCGGCATTCTTTCGGAGAGAAATTACGCAAGACAAGTTGTGCTCCTCAACAAAAGTTCTAAGGAACTTGCGGTAAGAGAAATTATGAGAACAGACCTCCCAAAACTTTCTAAGAATGACCCCATCGAAAAATGCATGGAAATCATGGCTCAACTCAATGTGAGATATTTGCCTGTGGTAGAAAATGAAACACTCATCGGTCTAATTTCTGTAAAAGATCTTCTAGACGAAGTTTTACTGCACCAAAAAGACGTCATCGAAAATCTTACCCACTATATCAACACTTAAATTTTTCGACTGAACTAATACCATTTCTCCTCCCGAAATCCATCGGGAGTTTTTTATAGAGTGAGATTTCTAAATTTTATTATATTTGGGAAAATCAGAACACCAGTAGAAATGAGATACACCACATTAGGAAAAATTCCGCAAAAAAGGCATACCATTTTTAAATCCGAGGAAGGGAATTTCTATTACGAACAGCTTTTTGGGACTGAAGGTTTTCACGGAATCTCTTCGTTACTGTATCATATTCACAGACCTACACAGATTAAATCTATTGGAACGCCAAAAGATGTTACTCCAAAAATTGCAGTAGACCGAAACATCACGCCGAGAATGTTTAAAGGTGTACAAGTGACTCCCGAAAATGATTATTTAGAAAGTAGAAAAGTTTTGTTGTTAAACAACGATTTAAAAATGGGATTGGCAAAGCCTAGAAAATCTACTGATTATTTTTATAAAAATGCAGAATGTGATGAACTGCTTTTCGTACATGAAGGAAAAGGCACACTGAAAACCTTTGTAGGGAATTTAGACTTCGAAAAAGGAGATTATCTTATCATTCCAAGAGGAACGATTTATCAAGTGGAGTTAGAAACTACAGAAAATGTCTTCTTCTTTTTAGAAGCACATTCCCCGATTTATACGCCAAAAAGATACAGAAATGAGTTCGGGCAATTGCTGGAACATTCCCCTTTTTGCGAAAGAGATATTATCGCTCCCACTTTTGTAGAACCCAAAGACGAAAAAGGAGAATTTCTCATCAAAGTAAAAAAGGAAAACCTGATTTGGGATTTTATTTACGCTACGCATCCATTTGATGTGGTAGGTTGGGACGGTTATTTCTATCCTTATAAATTTAATATCAAAAATTTTGAACCGATTACTGGAAGAGTGCATTTACCACCACCGATTCATCAGAATTTTGAAGCGCATAATTTTGTGATTTGTTCTTTTGTGGCGAGAATGTACGATTATCATCCTCAAGCGATTCCTGCACCTTATAATCATTCTAATATAGATTCAGACGAGGTTCTTTTCTACACTGAAGGAGATTTTATGAGCAGAAATCATATTGACTTAATGGATTTCACGCTTCATCCTGGCGGAATTGTTCACGGACCTCATCCTGGCGCAATGGAAAGAAGCATTGGCAAAAAATTCACCGAAGAATATGCGGTAATGGTAGATCCTTTCAGACCACTGAAAATTACAGAAGAAGCGATGAAAGTGGAAGATAAATCCTACGCTACCAGTTGGTTAGACACCGAAGAAAATTATTTACACGACAGAAGTCAAGAGTAAAAAACCCGAATAAACATTTAAAAATTTTATGGGTTAAAAATTCCTATTTTTATGCACTTTAGCACAAAAACAGGTCAATATTATCAAAAAATCAGAACTTTATTTGATAAATCTCATCTTGTACATTCTTCATAAAAATGTAACTTTGGGAAACAGAGAAAATTGAAAAGTTTAGAAACATAAAAACGATTATATTATGTATAATTACGTCACGGCAGAAGAAGCCTTATCACTAGTCCAGAGCAACCAAAGAATATTTTTTCACGGGAGTGCTTGTACTCCTAATTATTTGATTTCGGAATTAGCAAAACAAGCCCATAGATTAAGAGATGTAGAAGTGGTTTCTATCACTGTTCAAGGTGAAGTAGAAATTGCAAAACCAGAATATAGAGACAGTTTTTACATCAACTCACTTTTTGTTTCGGCACCAGTAAGAGAAGCGGTAAACAGTGACAGAGGAGATTTTGTTCCCGTTTTTTTGAGTGAAATTCCTATTTTATTTAAAAATAATATTCTTCCATTAGATGTAGCTATTATTCAGGTTTCACCACCAGATCAGCATGGTTATTGTTCCCTTGGAACTTCTGTAGATGTAGCGAGAAGTGCCGTAGATTCTGCAAAATATGTGATTGCACAAGTAAATCCTAAAATGCCAAGAACGCTAGGAGATTCTATGCTTCATGTGAAAAGAATTGATAAAATGGTGTGGCATGAAACCGATTTATTAACGGTAGATTACGCTGCGAAAGTTTCTGATGACGAAAGAACCATCGGAAAATACATTGCCGAAATGGTAGAAGATAAATCTACGCTTCAAATGGGAATTGGTACCATTCCAGATGCGGTTCTAAGTTCACTTAACAATCACAAAGATTTAGGTGTACACACGGAAATGATTAGTGACGGAATCATAGATTTAGTTGCGAATGACGTAGTAAACAATAAATATAAAGGAACACATCTCAACAAAACCATTACTGCGTTTTGCTTTGGGACAAAGAAATTATACGATTTTATCGACAACAATCCTTCCTTCCAGTTTATGGATGTAACTCATGTAAACAATCCATCCATCATTAGAAGAAACAAAAAATTAGTAGCCATCAATTCTGCTATAGAAGTAGATTTAACAGGTCAAGTTTGTGCAGATTCTATTGGCACTTATCAATATTCAGGAATTGGCGGACAAATGGATTTTATTCGTGGAGCTGCACTTTCTGAAGGTGGAAAACCTATCATTGCCCTTACTTCTAGAACGAAAAAAGGAATTCCTAGAATTGTTCCTTACTTAAAAGAAGGAGCTGGTGTAGTAACAACCAGAGGTCATATTCACTATGTGGTAACAGAATATGGAGTAGCTTATCTGTATGGAAAAAACATGAGACAGCGCGCAAAACTACTCATTGACATTGCTCATCCTGATGACAGAGAAATGCTCGATAAATTCTGCTTCGAACGATTTAAATCACACGCATTATAACATAATAAAACCTATCAAAAAGATAGGTTTTGTTGATTTTTTTTGTGCGCATCACACAATATTTGTAATTTGGCACATAACAAACTCCAAATAAAAAGAGAAAAATGAGCACACTTACTTTTGCAGAAAAAATAGCGCAGGCAGAGAATTTTCT
Organism: Cloacibacterium normanense; assembly: GCF_003860565.1. Taxonomy (NCBI): domain Bacteria; kingdom Pseudomonadati; phylum Bacteroidota; class Flavobacteriia; order Flavobacteriales; family Weeksellaceae; genus Cloacibacterium; species Cloacibacterium normanense. The sequence continues at coordinate 349,580 of NZ_CP034157.1, read as the reverse complement.
TCCAATAAATGGAACAGATTATATAGAATTTTATGTAGGAAATGCTAAGCAAGCAGCCCATTATTACAAAACTGCTTTCGGTTTTCAGAGCGTAGCTTATGCAGGACCAGAAACTGGCATAAGAGATAGAGCTTCTTATGTAGTGCAACAAGGAAAAATAAGATTGGTTCTTACCTCAGGTTTATCTTCAGACTCACCGATTTGTGAACACCAAAGAAAACATGGTGATGGAGTAAAAATTCTTGCACTTTGGGTTGATGATGCGTACAAAGCATTTGAAGAAACCACAAATCGTGGTGCAAAACCTTACATGGAGCCCAAAACGCTAAAAGATGAATTCGGTGAAGTAAAAATGTCTGGAATTTATACCTACGGCGAAACCGTTCACATGTTCATCGAAAGAAAAAATTACGACGGGCCATTTATGCCAGGATACGAAAAATGGGAATCTGATTATAACCCTTCGGATTGTGGATTGCTTTATGTAGACCATTGCGTAGGAAATGTAGGTTGGGACAGAATGATTCCTGTAGTAAAATGGTATGAAGAAGTAATGGGATTTGTAAATATTTTAAGTTTTGACGACAAGCAAATTAACACCGAATATTCTGCACTCATGTCAAAAGTAATGAGCAACGGAAACGGATTTGCTAAATTTCCTATTAATGAACCAGCAGAAGGGAAGAAAAAATCTCAGGTAGAAGAATATCTAGATTTCTACGAAGGAGAAGGAGTTCAGCACATTGCAGTAGCGACCAAAGACATCATAAAAACAGTAAAAGAATTGAAAGCAAGAGGAGTAGAATTCCTTTCAGCACCACCAGAAGCCTACTACGAAATGGTTCCAGAAAGAGTGGGAACAATTGATGAAGACATTAAAAAACTTCAAGACTTAGAAATCCTAATCGACTGTGACGAAGAAGGTTATCTTCTACAAATTTTTACAAAACCTGTAGAAGACCGCCCTACTCTTTTCTACGAAATTATAGAAAGACATGGCGCGCAAAGCTTCGGAGCTGGTAATTTCAAAGCATTATTTGAAGCATTAGAAAGAGAACAAGCCAGAAGAGGCAACCTATAAATTATGAAAAAAATAATTTTATTTTTCACCATCTTTTTATTCGCTTTTTCATTCGCTCAAAAAACGAATACTAGAGACTACGAAGACATTAATGCTCGACTTGACCGACTTTTACGTGAAAGAGAAGTTGAAAAAAGAGTACTGAATGTAAATTTAGAAGGCAAAACCTTTGTCCTCATTCAGAATAAAGGAACTTTGGTATACAAATACGTTGTAAGTTTTTTAGCAGATAAAAATATAAACATTGTAGAGCTCATCAACGATACTTCTGCTCAGAGCAAAACGACCAAACTGTATTCTGGTGATTTCATTAGAAATAACAATTACATTTCTGTAAGAGCAGACGTTTTAGAAGGTCAAAAAATTGGCATTCCGCTTACGTACAATTTCATGATTCAAGAAAGAGACGGTATCCTTTTCTTAATCAACATGAATAATAATGAAAAGTGGATTGACACTGCTTTGGTAAAATAAAAAAAACAATGAAATATTGCCCGAAATTCTTTTGTTTTCGGGCTTTTTTATATCTTTAAAACAAATTTTAAGACATGAAATCTTTTATAAATTATCCACAAAATTCAGATTTTTCTATTCATAATATTCCTTTTGGCGTAGCGGTTTTTAACAGAGAATACATCGCTTGTTGTACCAGAATTGGCGATATGGTGATAGACCTCGCTACTTTATACGATTACGGATTTTTTGACGAAATAGAAGGCTTAAATGAAAACGTTTTCGAAGCTTACACGCTCAATGAATTTATAGAACTCGGAAAACCAGTAACCAATGCTGTTCGTTTAAAAATTCAAGAACTTTTATTAGAAGGTTCATCGCTTTCTCATGACGAAAAAACCATAGAAGAATGTTTCTATGATTTAGATAAAGTACAAATGATGATGCCACTTCACGTACAGAATTATACTGATTTTTACAGCAGTATAGAACACGCTACCAATGTGGGAAAAATGTTTCGTGACCCTGCAAATGCATTGCTCCCGAACTGGAAACATTTACCAGTAGGTTATCACGGTCGCGCTTCGTCTATCGTGGTTTCGGGAATTAATTTTCACAGACCAAAAGGTCAAATGAAACCTGCAGATGCAGAAAAACCGATTTTTGGAGCTTCAAAACAATTGGATTTTGAGCTAGAAATGGCTTTTGTATTGAATAAAAACACAGAAATTGGCGAAAGTATTTCTACTCAAGAAGCCGAAGATGCGATTTTCGGAATGGTGATTTTCAACGATTGGAGCGCTAGAGACATTCAGAGCTGGGAATATGTTCCTCTTGGCCCGTTTTTAGGGAAAAATTTCTGTTCGTCTATTTCACCTTGGGTGGTGACTTTAGAAGCTTTAGAACCCTTTAGAACTGCATCACCTAAGCAAGAACCTGAAGTTTTAAATTATCTGAAATTTGAAGGAGATAAAAATTTCGACATTAACCTAGAAGTGTATTTGCAACCAGAAAACGGCGAAGAAAACCTGATTTGCCAAAGCAATTACAAATACATGTACTGGAATATGGCGCAACAGTTGGCGCATCACACTATCAATGGTTGTAATGTGGAAGTTGGAGATTTATATGCTTCAGGAACTATTTCTGGAAATGAACAAAATAGTTTTGGTTCGATGCTAGAATTGACTTGGCGCGGACAAAACCCTCTAAAACTTTCAGATGGAACCGAAAGAAAATTTATAAATGACCACGACACCATCATTATGAGAGGTTTCTCTGAAAAAAACGGAATAAGAGTAGGTTTCGGAGAAGTAAGAGGAAAAGTTTTGCCAGCAAAATAAAAAATTTAACACATAAGTCACATCAGATTAAGAAAAATGATTGAAAATAATTAGAACACATGAGGCTTTAGAAGCTTCATTTTCAAAATGAAAAAATAAATGATTTACATTTAAGTGTCATTAACAAAGTGAAAAATTTATCACATAATTCACATCAGATATACATAAATAATTGAGAATATGTAGAACACATGAGGCTTTGAAAACGATATTTTCAAAGTGAAAAAAAACTAAAAAAAACTAAAATGCTAATAACCCAAAAAATAATAAACGAACTCACCTATAACATTATTGGTGCTTGTATAGAAGTTCACAAATTAGTAGGCCCCGGTTTGTATGAAGCAGTATATCATAAATGCCTTGAAAAAGAATTTATTTTAAGAAATATCAGTTTCAAATCAGAGTTAGAAATTCCTTTTAATTATAAAGGAGAACAAATAGATTGCAAAGTAAAATGTGATTTTTTAATTGAAAATTTAATCGTATTAGAATTAAAATCCGTGAATGACATTCATAATATTCATAAGGCACAAACCATGAATTATATGAACTTATTACAAGTTCCTAAAGCAATATTAGTTAATTTTAATGTTTACAATTTATATAACGAAGGAACGGAAACTTTTGTTAGTAGAAATTTTGAAAATTTACCTAGATGAAAATCTTTGATTTTCATCTCATGTGCTCTAAATATTTTCAAAAAAACTAAACTCTAATATGACTAATGTGTTAAAATAGAAATTAATAGAAATGAAAACAATTAATCCATCAGAATTGTCACCAATGCAAGTGCAAATGATTTTGCAAACGGCTGTTGCTCCGAGACCTATTGCACTGGCTTCTACCATAGACAAAAACGGAAATGTGAATCTTTCGCCGTTTAGTTTTTTTAATTTATTCAGTTCTAATCCACCGATTCTGATTTTTTCTCCAGCCAGAAGATTTCTAGATAATTCTACAAAAGACACGCTTCATAATGTGCTAGAAGTTCCAGAAGTGGTGATTGGAAACGTGAATTTTAATATGGTTCAACAAGTTTCACTTTCGTCTACAGAATATGAAACGGGTACAGATGAATTTATTAAATCTGGATTAACTAAAAAACCAGCAGAGTTGGTAAAACCGCCACTCATTGCAGAATCACCTGTGAATTTTGAATGTAAAGTCATCGAAGTAAAACCACTTGGAAACGAAGGTGGCGCTGGAAATTTAGTCATCTGTGAAGTTTTAAAAATTCATATCAGAGAAGAGTTTTTAAATGAAGAAGGAAATTTAGACCAAAAGAAACTGGATTTGGTTTCTAGACTAGGCGGAAACTGGTACGGAAGAACAACTGCAGAAACTTTATTCGAAGTTCCAAAACCATTGGTTACCAAAGGAATTGGCTTTGATCAATTGCCTTCAGAAATTAAAAATTCTAAAATTTTCACAGGAAATGATTTAGGAATGCTAGCAAACGTAGAACAACTCCCAGAAGGAAATTTTTCAGCAGATGAAAAAGTGCATCTAGAAGCGCAAAAACTGCTTTTAGAAGGCAAAATAGAAGAAGCTTGGAAAGTTCTTTTAACTCAATAAAAATTATGAAAAAAATAATAGCATTACTTACGATTTTATTTTTACAAAGTTGTATTGTAAATATTAAACAAGATTATAATGGATATAGCAGAAATTTAGTTTTTGAACAAAATAAAAAATGGCTCATCAATAATATATATACAGATTTAAATTCTTATGATAGAGATGAACTGAATAAGAAAATTTTTGAAAAATTCAATGAATTATCAAAAGGAAACGCATACACTTTAGAAAAGGCAAGAAGCGAAAATTTAATAGCTGGTAAAATATCTTTTTCCCCTGAAATAGAAGAAATTGAACAACTCAAAAACGCTACAGATTTTGATTATTTAGTAAACATTTATACTAAAAAAGTGAGGAATAATCTTTCATTAATAGAGCCTACTGAACAAACAAGATATGCAAGTAATGAAGCTTTTGCAATTATAGAAGTTTATGACATCAAAAAAATGAAAAAGATTTATTTGCAAAAAGCAAGTTCTTTACAAACTCGCGAAGAAAAAACAAAAGGGCCAAGTTTTCATTATACTTCAGAGACTTTATCTAAAAAGAATTTGAAGAAAATAATTAAAGACATTGAAAAAAATGCCATTTTAAAAAATTAATTGACTCTAACTTCGCCAAAGTTTAAAACTTTGGCGAAGTTTTTTATTTCAAAAATTTGATACAATCATTCACTACAGCATTCAGCAAAGTGGGCAATTTAAAATCTAACCAAGGTTCTTTGGCACCGAAAGTATGATTGCCTTTTTCCACCAGAATTAATTCTGAGTTTCTTGCCCAAGAATGTAAATTTTCGGCAGAAGAATACGGAACTGCTTCATCTTCTGAACCGTGAATAATTAAGAAATTTCCTTTAAAATTTTTAACAGCTTTTTCTACGGAAAATCTATCTTCATTTGCTAAATAATCTTCCAGAAACTGAATATGATGAGGCATTTGTTGCTTGGTTCGGCTGTTGTAATTGTAGTAAACACCTTGATTTTTCCATTCTTCTAATTTTTCGCCAACAGGAAATCTATTCAATGTGTCTACACTTGCTAATGTGATGAGGTTTTTGATTTTAGAATTTGCCGAGGCAGAAACAATGGAAATTCCGCCACCTCTAGAATGTCCGATTAAGGTTATATGTTCTGCATCTACTCGATTATCTTTGCTAAAATGCTCTATTACGAAATTTAAATCGCTCAATTCCTTAGAATAATTATTCTGTGCGAAACTTTCTAAATCTGCAAAATCACTTGGATGCTCCAATGAAGCTCCATTGTGCGAGAAATTAAATTTCACGAAATAAAATCCGTTTTTAACAAACTTTTCCGCCATCAAATTCCAAGCGCCCCAATCTTTATACCCTTTGTAACCATGAGCAAAAATCACGAGTGGTAATTTCCCTTCTTTTTCTGGAACAAGAGCATCAACCAAAAAAGATTTGGTTGCAGGATTTTCTAAAACGATATTTTTTTCTACTGTAAATTTCATAGTTGTAAATTTATAAAAATAAGAAGCAACACCCCGTCAAAATTTTGTCAAATTTTGCCACCCCTCTAAAAGAGGGGAATAAAAAAACCACCGAAATTTCGGTGGTTTTATAGCCCTGATTAACTCCTTTAAGTCGTTGAACCACTTTGTTAGGTTTGAGCGGTATGTTTGAGCTCTTTTTCTGCGGCGGCTTCGCCGCCGCAGAAAAAAGCGAGTAGCGAAAGCAGGATGAAGCTTCTCAATCCCTACTTTATACTTTTACCAGATTTTAATTCTGTCTTCTGGTTTTTTGTAATGTTTGTCGCCCTCTTTTACGCCAAATGCTTTATACCAAGCTTCGGTGTTTACCAGCGGACCAAATGCTCTGTACATTCCTGGAGAATGCGAATCTGTTTTCACTTGGTTGATGTAGAATTTCTCAGTTCCTTTGGTTCTCCAAACGGTTGCCCAACTTAAGAAAAATCTTTGATTTTGGTCAAATCCACTGATTTTACCTGGATTTCCTTTGTCTTTAAGGTACATTTGAAGTGCATCAAAAGCGATATTTACACCACCTAAATCTGCAATATTTTCGCCCATAGTAAATTTACCGTTTACGAAACTTCCTTTTACCGGTTCGTAAGCAGAATATTGAGCATCTAACTTAGCAGTAGCGGCTTCAAATTTCTTTCTGTCTTCGTCTGTCCACCAATTGTTAAGGTTTCCATCTCCATCAAATCTAGAACCACCATCATCAAATCCGTGAGAAATTTCGTGACCGATTACCGCACCGATTCCTCCGAAATTTACTGCAGGATCTGCTTTGAAATTAAAGAAAGGCGCTTGTAAAATTCCAGCAGGGAAAACGATTTCGTTATTAGAAGCACTGTAATATGCGTTTACGGTTTGAGGAGTCATTCCCCATTTTGTTTTATCTACTTTTTTACCAATTTTTTCTAAATTTTTCTCATAATTCCAAGTCGTGATGTTTTGTCTGTTTTGGAAATAAGAATCTGGACTTACCGTTAATTTAGAATAGTCTTCCCACTTATCTGGATAAGCGATTTTCACTTTGAATTTTGATAATTTATCCAATGCTTTTACTTTAGTTTCGTCACTCATCCAATCAAGGTTTGAGATATGGTCATGGTAAGCTTTTTTAAGATAATCTACCATAGTTACCATTTCTTCTTTGGCTTCTGCAGGGAAATATTTTTCTACATATAATTTACCGAAAGCTTCACCCAAAATACCATTGACTACTTCTAGTCCACGCTTGTTCATGGCACGTTGTTCTTTTTGACCTTGAAGGAATTTTCCGTAAAAATCAAAACGCATATCGTCTAATTTTTTGTCTAAAACTCCTGCGTTTCCAGAAAGCATGTGGTATTTCATGTAATCTTTTAACAATTGAAGATTCGCTTCGTTTACGAAAGCATCAAAGTTTTTAAAATATCCTAGTTCTCCTAGAATTACTCTATCGGTTTTTACGCCAACTTGATTTAAATATCCTGCTAAATCTACATTTTTAACCAAACCAGAAAGTTCTGAAACAGTTTTAGGATTGTAACGCTTATTAGCATCTCTTCCTTCTTCGTTGGTTAATAAAGTTTTAGCCAATCTTTTTTCTAAGTCTACAATTTTAGCTGCAGTTTCATTTGCATTTTGATACCCCAAAACTGTCAACATGCTCGAAACATATTTGGTATATTCTGCAAGGGTTTTGGTATTGGCTTCGTTTTCTTTTTGATAGTAATCTTTTCCTAAACCTAAAGCTGGACCCCCAAGATAGATCGCATTATCATTAGACGCTTTAAGGTCTGCTCCTACTCTCCACATGTAGAAAATATTATCACCATTTGGAGTAGCTTCTACCAAATATTTTTGTAAATCTGCTACCGTTTTTATCGCGTCAATTTTCGCTAAATCTGCTTTAATAGGGTTAATTCCGTCTGCATTTCTCTTGTCCCAATTCATAAAAGAAGAATACAAATCTTGAATTTTTTTGCCTTCAGTTCCTTCTGCATATTTCTCCGTCAAAATATTATTCAAAATGGCTAAAGAGTTTTCGTCTGTTTTCTCACGAAGTTCATTAAAACTTCCCCAACTTGCTTTGTCCGAAGGAATTTCTACTGTTTTTACCCAGTTTCCGTTTACATAAGTGAAGAAATCATCTTGTGGACGAACTGAAGTATCCATAAATTGAAGAGCAATTCCGTTTTCTGGTAATTGTTTTTGTGATGCACATGAACTTACTGTAAGCACAGCAGCTGCAGCCATCACTAGAAAAGGTACCTTTTTCATATGAAGTTATTTATTATTTTTTTAAAGGTCATATGCAATCGCTGAACATTCGTTGATGTTTGTATTTTTCAGCACGGCGATTTCATATATAGTTCATTATTAATTGTTCAAATTTAATAAAATCATCAGTTTTATTATGATTAGTTGATAAAAATTTGAATTTGTTTCAATAGACTTCATAAATAATAAAAAACCACAGAAAATTCTGTGGTTTTGAGGTTTTTATGTTGAGAAAAATTTGGTTTCTTACCAGATTTTGATTCTTTCTTCTGGTTTTTTATAATGTTGGTCACCTTCTTTCACTTCGAATGCGTTGTAGAATGCTTCTACATTTACCAACGGACCAAAAGCTCTGTATAAACCTGGTGAATGCGGATCTGTTTTCACCTGATTAATCATGTATTTTTCTGTAGATTTAGTTCTCCAGATGGTTCCCCAACTTAAGAAAAATCTTTGGTCTTGGTTGTAACCACTGATTAATCCTGGATTTCCTTTGTCTTTAAGATACATTTGTAATGCGTCATAAGCAATGGCAACTCCACCTAAATCTGCAATATTTTCGCCATTGGTAAATAAACCGTTTACGAAAGTTCCTTTTACTGGTTCATATTTGCTGTATTGTTCTGCTAATTTTTTAGTCGCTTCTTCGAAGTTCTTTTTATCAGCATCAGTCCACCAATTTTTAAGGTTTCCGTCTCCATCGAACATTGCTCCTGAATCATCAAATCCGTGAGAAATTTCGTGACCAATTACCGCTCCGATTCCTCCAAAATTCACTGCAGGATCAGCTTTGAAATCAAAGAAAGGCGCTTGTAAAATAGCAGCTGGGAAAACGATTTCATTATTTACTGGGTTGTAGTAAGCATTTACCGTTTGAGGAGTCATTCCCCATTCTTTTTTGTCAACTTTCTTGCCTACTTTATCTAATTCTCTTTGGTAAGCCCAATCTGCTACATTTTTCAGGTTTCCGTATAATGTTCCACCTTCATTTTTAGAAAGTACTTGTAATTTAGAATAGTCTTTCCACTCATCTGGATAACCTACTTTTACCGTGAATTTTGATAATTTATCTAAAGCTTTCGTTTTGGTTTCATCACTCATCCAAGAAAGATTAGAAATATGCTGAACGTAAGATCTTTTAAGATAATCGATTAAGGTAACCATTTCTGCTTTAGCTTCGGCAGAGAAATATTTATCTACATATAATTTCCCGAAAGCTTCACCAAGAACACCATTAATGGTAGAAAGTGCACGTTTGTTCATCGCGCGTTGTTCTTTTTGTCCACTCAAAGTTCTTCCGTAGAAATCAAACTGTAAATCGTCTAATTTTTGGTCTAAAACAGAAGCGCTTCCGTTCAATAATTTCACTTTTAAGAAATCTTTGATGAATGGTAAGTTCTTAGCGTTCAAAAATTTATCTAAATTTTTATAATACTCTAATTCACCGATGATTACTCTGTCTGTATTTACACCAGCGTTTTTAAGATAAGATGGTAAATCTACATTTTTCACTAAAGATTTTAACTCTGGTAAAGTCTTCGGATTGTATTGAAGATTAGAATCTCTAATTTTTTCATTAGGGATTAAAGTTTGAGCGGCAGTTTTTTCAAAGTCAACTACTTTCTGAGCAGCAACTTCAGGATTTTTATATCCTAAAACTGTATATAATTTGGTTAAATAATCTTTGTATTGACCGATGGTTTTAGTGTTTTCATCATTGGTTTTCTGATAATAATCTCTTCCTAAACCAAGGTTTACATCTCCCATGTAAACTGCATTATCCGTAGAATTTTTAAGGTCTGCGTAAACTCCCCATCCATAAAATGGATTATCTCCAGTTTTGGTAGCTTCTACTAAATATTTTTGTAAATCTGCCATCGTTTTAATGGCATCAATTTTCGCTAAATCACCTTTAATAGGAGCAATTCCGTCTGCATTACGCTTATTCATATCCATGTAAGTAGCGTAAATATCCTGAATTTTTTGACCTTCAGTTCCTTTAGCGTAAGTTTCTTTCAATAAATTGTCTAAAATTTTAAGAGAATTAAGGTCTGTTTTTTCTCTTAATTCATTGAAACTTCCCCAACTTGCTTTATCCGCAGGAATCTGAGCAGTTTTCATCCAAGTTCCGTTTACGTAGTTGTAAAAATCGTCTTGCGGACGAACAGATTTGTCCATCAGTTCAATGGCAATTCCGTTTTCTGGAAGTTCTGCTGGTTTTAATTCTTCAATTGGAGCAGGTGTAGGTTCTGTAGTTGCTTGTTTCTGAGCGCCACAAGAATCTAAAATGAGCATTCCTGAAAAAGCCAACACAGCGATTGATATTTTTTTCATGTACATATGATTAATTAATGATGAATAAGTACAAATTTATAAGAAATTGTTACGTTTTAAAATCAAAAAAGCCAAAGTTTAAAACTCTGGCTTCGATTTTTTTATTTGAAAGTGATCTTTCCGCCTAAAACATTTTTGGTATTTCTGTCTTTGGGAGAACCATAGACGTCTATATTTCCGCCTGCTCTAGTTGTGGCATTAAGAATTTTAGAAGCATTTACTTCTGCAAATCCACCTGCATTTGCAGTGATGGTAACGGTTTCTGAGTCTAAATCTCTTCCGTAAAATTGTGCGCCAGAATTCACCAAAATATCTTGAATTTCGGCAGTTCCAGACACATTAATGACACCTCCAGAATTGGCTTTAGAGTTTAATAAATTCACATCTACTTGTAAATTTAGCGTAGAACCTTCGTTGGAAGTAATGCTGAGCATTTTGCTATCAATAGTTCCATCAGAAGTGATTTTAGAACCTTGACTCGCTTGAATTTCGTTTATATCTTCATAGAAAACAGTCACTTCAGATTTGTCGCCTTGCATAATCTTAGTAGGAATCATTCTGATTTTGAGTTCTCCATTTTTATTGACAATTTCCACATCTGGATCATCACCTTTTACCTGAATTTTATTTTCACTGGATTTTACAAGGGTTACATTAATTCTATCATAAACCTTTACTGCGCTGAAATCTCCAAAATTTTTGGAAGTTTGAGAGTATGCAACCTGAACCAAAAGAAGTAGGAAACTAAAAATTATTTTTTTCATAAATAGATATTTATTTTTTTAAGGTCTTATGCAATCGCTGAACATTCATTGATGTTTGAACTTTTTCATCAGGGCGATTTCATTCTACATTATTTTAAAGATATAACAACTGTTTGCGCCATTTTATTACATGAGAAATGCGATTTTTAAAGATTTTCTTGAATTAAAATCTGAATTAAATCCTGCAAAACTTTCTGCGAAACAAAATTCATAAAATCTTTGCGCTCTAAATGAGGAAGATACAATCTGAAAGTTTTTTCGAAATCTTTTACTCTAATCGAATAAAAAACAGTGCCAATTTCTGAATTGAACTCATCTGAATTTGGTCCTGCAACTCCAGTGGTAGAAAGTGCAATATCTGTTTTAAATAATTTCTGGCAACCCAAACTCATCGCTTCCGCAACTTCTGCAGAAACCACTGTTTTCTCTTTGATTAAATCTTCAGAAACACCTAAAATCTTCGTTTTTTTCTCCGTTTGATAGGTGCAAATTCCCCCTAAAAAATAATTAGAACTTCCAGAAACACTTGTAATTAAGTGTGATAACTCTCCACCAGTACAACTTTCGGCAGTAGAAATCGTCAAGCTTCTAGAAATTAAAAAATCGTGCAGAATTTCTTCTATTTTGTCGCCATTTTCAGAAATAATGTGCGCTTTCAGTAACGGTCTTATTTTAGAAATTTCTTCTTCTAATTGAATTTCCAAAGCATCTAAATCCTTTCCTGAAGCCGTTAATTTCAACTTCACTCTATTGGCGATTGGCAAATACGAAAGTGAAAAATTTTTAGGCAAATTCAGTTCCCAGTCTTCTAAAGCGTCAGACAATAAACTTTCTGGATAATTCACCACAGAAACGGTTTTAATTTTCAAAAAATTAGATTCAAATTCTTTTTGTAGATAAGGAATAATTTGGTCTTTCACTAGAGGCTTCACTTCATAAGGAACACCAGGAAGACAAATCGCAATTTTACCTTTCTCTTCTACCATCAAACTCGGCGCAGTTCCGTTATGATTTTGGAAAACTTTAGCTTTTGAAAGAATCATGGCTTGTTCTCTGTTTCTTTCGATAATTTCTAACCTTCCGATGCGTTCTAATCTGGTTTTCAGATGCTGAAAAGTTTCTTCGTCATAAACGATTTCATCATTGAAAAATTCACAAAAAGCTTTCTTGGTTTTATCATCTTTAGTCGGGCCAAGTCCGCCTGTTGTCATCACCAAATCAGTCAATTGAAAGGCAGATTGTAATGTATTTTTAATAATTTCTATTTCATCTGAAATGGTAAAAATCTGCGAAACAGAAATCCCAATTTTTGATAATTCTTTTGCAATAAAATTAGAGTTAGTATCTACTGTAGTTCCAGACAGAACCTCGTTTCCTATCGTAATAAGGACCGCGTTTTTCATAAAAATTTCGAGTTTCGAGTTCCGAGTTCCGAGTTACCAAATGCGAATCTCATAACTCGAATCCCGTAACTCAATTAATGAATATGTTTTTCTGCATGATAAGAACTTCTCACCAAAGGCGAACTTTCCACATGACGGAAACCTAACTGTTCTGCAAAAATTCTGTATTCTTCGAATTCTTCTAGCTCTACAAAACGTTTTACTGGCAAATGTTTTTTGGTTGGCTGAAGATATTGCCCAATCGTAATTACATCTACATTCGCATTTCTCACATCTTGAATGGTTTCAAAAACTTCTTCTTTGGTTTCACCCAAACCGAGCATAATTCCTGTTTTGGTACGGTTTTGTCCAGCTTCTTTTAAATATCTTAATACTTCTAAAGAACGCTCGTACTTCGCCTGAATTCTCACTTCTCTGGTTAATCTTTTTACGGTTTCCATGTTGTGAGAAATCACTTCTGGCGCTACTTCTACCAATCTATCGATATGTTTGTGAATTCCTTGAAAATCTGGAATCAGCGTTTCCATAGTCGTTCCCGGAGAAATTCTACGAACTGCATTTACAGTTTCTGCCCAAATTATAGAACCCATATCTTTCAAATCATCTCGGTCAACAGAAGTTAAAACCGCATGTTTAATTTTCATTAATTTAATAGAACGTGCTACTTTTTCGGGTTCGTCCCAGTTTACATCAAGTGGTTTACCTGTTTTCACTCCACAGAATCCACAACTTCTGGTACAGATATTTCCTAAAATCATAAAAGTTGCGGTTCCTTCTCCCCAACATTCGCCCATATTAGGACAAGAACCACTTTGACAAATGGTGTTCAGTTTATATTTATCAACCAAAGTTCTTAATTCTCTGTAATTTTTTCCTGTAGGAAGTTTTACACGAATCCATTTTGGTTTATTGGTAGTGGTATCTTGAATTTGATTTTCCATAAATATCTAAAATTTTTCTCGTAGATGTAACTGATTTGGCCGATTTTCATCTGCTCAATCTACATAATCAGCGAGAGATTCTACTCATTTTCGTTTAACAATTCTGCCAAAACTTTTTTGGCTCTCATAATTCTCACTTTGGTATTGGCAACAGAAAGATTGAGTTCTTCTGCAATTTCTTTGATGCTTTTTTCTTCAAAAAATCTCAAATGGATAATTTTTTGATAATTGTGGTCCATTTTGGCAACCGCATCGATGATTTTTTTCTCTTCCTGCACAGAAATCATAATTTCTTCAGGAGATTTTTCGAATTGATTTTTAAAATCCTGAAAACCGTCCATTGTTTCTTCTGTTTCACGATTTTTTTTGCGCCAATAATCTATTACTGTATTTTGAGCGATGGTAAGAACCCACGTTTTAAACTGGAAATTCTCATCATACAAATCTAATTTTGCCAATACTTTAGAAAACACCGAAACCGTCAATTCATCTGCGGCGTTTTCATCATGAACTTTTTTCATCACGAAAGAAAAAACGTCTGTCCAAAATTGGTTAATCAGTTTGGTCTGCGCTTTCTGATTTTTTTCTTTGGCCAAGAAGATGAGTTGTAGAAGTTCTGGTTTTTCCATTGCTGTGCAAAGATAAGGATTTTGTAAGAGCCAAATAAAAAGAGCCAAGTAAAAAATGATTAGATTTTGTCTATAAGATTTATGGCGCGAGCATTTCGACAAGCTCAATATAAACTTCACGAGCGGCGATTGTTTTCAAAGTAATTAAACCTTCAAGGATTTTAAATCCTTGAAGGTTTGAATAAACAAACTTTAAGAAAATTGAAAAGAAAAACTGCCCGTGAAAATTAGCCACGATTGGAGCATTGTTTGAGCTCTTTTAATTTTTTTGAGGATTGAGCGTTGGCAAAAAAATTAAAAAGCGAGTGCGGAAAGCGTGTCTGAAAGTGAAAAAATACAGAAACGTGTGCTTCTGAAAAACTTCCAGCTTCCAGCTTCCTACTTCGTGCAAATTTCCTATCTTTGCCATTCAAAATTTTTAAGAAAATGAACGCTTTTATTGAAGAACTAAAATGGCGCGGTTTGTACGCTGATATGATGCCAGGAACTGATGAACAACTGAATAAGGAAATGACGACTGCTTATATTGGTTTTGATCCTACCGCAGATTCGCTTCATATCGGAAGTTTGATTCAGATAAAAATTTTGGCGCATTTTCAGCAGCACGGTCATAAACCAATTGCTCTAGTTGGTGGTGCAACTGGTATGATTGGTGATCCTTCTGGTAAATCTTCAGAGAGAAATTTGCTAGATGAAGCTACACTTAATCATTATGTAGATTGCATAAAAGGACAACTTTCCAGATTTCTAAATTTTGAAGGAAACGAACCCAATAAAGCAGAATTGGTGAACAATTACGATTGGATGAAGACGTTTACGTTTTTAGATTTCGTGCGTGATATTGGGAAACACCTTACCGTAAATTATATGATGGCAAAAGATTCTGTGAAAAAACGTTTCTCTGGCGAAGCTGGAATTGACGGAATGAGTTTTACAGAATTTACTTACCAATTATTACAAGGTTACGACTTTTTACATCTTTACCAAAATAATGGTGTAAAACTACAAATGGGAGGTTCTGACCAATGGGGAAACATCACCACAGGTACAGAATTAATCCGTAGAAAAGCGCAAGGTGAAGCCTTTGCTTTAACTGTTCCATTAATTACGAAAGCTGATGGTTCTAAATTCGGGAAATCTGAAGCTGGGGAAAATTATTGGCTCGATGCAAAGAAAACTTCTCCATATAAATTTTATCAATTTTGGGTAAATGCAACGGATGAAGACGCTGAAAGATTTATTAAATTCTACACATTTTTACCAAAAGAAGAAATAGAAGCTTTGGTTGAAGAGCATCAAACTGCTCCACACGAAAGAAAATTGCAGAAAAAATTAGCTGAAGAAGTTACGATTTGGGTTCATGGAAAAGCAGAATACGAAAAAGCATTAAAAGCTTCTGAAATCCTTTTCGGCAGAAGTACAGCGGAAGATTTGGTAAGCTTAGATGAAGAATTATTTTTACAGATTTTTGATGGAGTTCCACAAGCTGAAGTAGCTAAATCAGACGTTTTAGGAAGCAACATTATTGATTTATTATCAGAAAAATCTGGTTTCCTAAAGTCTAAAGGCGAAGCAAAACGCGAATTACAAGGAAATGCTATTTCTGTTAACAAAGAAAAAGTAAAAGACGATTTCGTAGCTGATGAAAAAAATCTAATCGACGGCAAATTTTTACTCCTTCAAAAAGGTAAAAAACAATATTTTATTGTGAAAGCAGTCTAAAATAAAATTTACAACGCTTTGCATAGTTAAATAAATTATAAAACACGCTCTAGAGCGTGTTTTTTCTTATCATTTGGTTTTCAAATGTCTACATTTGTGCCTTTATAAATTCTTATTAATGGTTATTATTATTTTCATCATAGTTCTATGGTATTCAGGACTATTTTTTCAAACTTTTTTCCTACATCGTTACGCAGCGCATCAAACTTACACCATGTCTAAATTTGGTGAAAAACTGTGTTTTATTCTTACTTGGATTACCCAAGGTTCTAATTATCTTTCAGCTTATGGATATGGTGTAATGCACAGAATGCATCACGCTTTTGCCGATACAGAAAAAGACCCTCATTCACCAAAATACGACCCAAATCCACTTGCAATGATGTGGAGAACCAAAAATATTTATCAACAAATCAATAAGCAAAAAATTGCCATCGAAGAAAAATTCACGAAAAATGTACCTCAATGGAAATCATTTGATAAGTTTGCCAGTTCATGGTACTCAAGAATTGGTTGGGGAGCTTTCTACACCGTCTTCTTTATTATTTTTGCAGAATATTGGTGGCATTGGCTATTATTACCTGTAGCTATTTTAATGGCTCCAATCCACGGAATGATCATCAATTGGTTTGGTCATATTTACGGATATGTCAATTTCAAAGTGAATGACACTTCTAAAAATTTATTCCGTTTTGATTGGTTAATGCTTGGTGAAGGCTACCACAACAATCATCATAAATTCGGAGGAAGAGCTAATTTCGGTGGCGTGAGATGGCACGAAATAGATGTTACGTACATGATTATGTTGCTCTTAGAAAAATTAGGTTGGATTAAAATGAACCGAGTGATGGCCACTCCAAAAAGAGAAATCTAAAATTTACAAAATAGAAAACACGCAAATTTGCGTGTTTTTTTTATCTAACCAAACCTTCAAGGATTTTGAATCCTTGAAGGTTTTTCTACACCTCAATCGTTGTAGTATTTTTCACTTCGGCAATCATAAAAGAACTGTGTGTGGAACCAATATGTTGTAAAGTAGTGAGTTTAGTAACCATGAAATTTCTGTATTCTTCCATGTTTTTTACACAGATTTTTAAGATATAATCGTAATCGCCACTCACGTGGAAACATTCCGTTACTTCTGGCAAAGTCATAATTTCTTTTTCAAACTGTAAAACGTATTCTTTTTTATGTTGCGTTAATTTCACATGACAGAGCACAATGAAGTTTTTCTCCACTTTATGTTTATCAATCAGCGCCACATATTTAGAAATAACACCTTGCTTTTCTAATTTTTTAATGCGTTCATAAACCGCCGTCACAGACAAATCTAACTTGTGAGACAATTCTTTAGTCGTTTGTTTGCTATCTTCCTGAAGAAAATAGAGCAATTTTTTATCAATTGAGTCGAGTTCCATAGATTATTTTTTGGCAAAAGTTTACAAAAACCAAATATAATCATAAATTTTTCTATTAATTTTAAAATTAACAGATTTATTTTCTATAATTAAAAATAATCATTGTAAAAAAGTTGGAATTTTTAGAATTTTATTACCAGAAATTTTCTTTTCCTCAATCCTAAAGGACGGAAAATTTCTTACATTAAAATTCAATATTATGGAAAATTTCGATGCAGCAAATGCTATTCAAGACTTACAATATTTCGGAGAATTCGGTGGAATAAACCCTTCTATTTCAGATAGTTCTACCTACACTTTTTTATCTGCAAAAACCATGTTCGATACTTTCGAAGGCAATGCCGAAGGTTGCTATTTGTACTCCAGACATTCATCTCCGATGAATTTGTATTTAGCTCAAGCTTTAGCAAAAATGGAAGGAACAGAAGCAGCGAATGTTACCGCATCTGGAATGGGCGCAATTACTTGTACTCTACTTCAAATCTGTAAAAGTGGTGACCACATTGTTTCAGCAAGAACGATTTATGGCGGAACTTACGCGTTTTTGAAAAACTTCCTACCTCCTTTTAACATTGAAACAAGTTTTGTAGACATCAATAATTTTGAAGCGATAGAAAACGCCATCAAACCTAATACAAAGGTAATTTATTGCGAAAGCGTGAGCAATCCTTTATTAGAAGTAGCAGACTTGAGAAAACTATCTGAAATTTGTAAAAAACATAATTTAAAGTTGATTGTAGACAATACGTTTTCTCCACTTCAGATTTCGCCTATACAATTAGGTGCAGATATTGTGATTCACAGTTTAACGAAATTCATCAACGGAAGCAGCGATACAGTTGGCGGCGTTTATTGCGCTTCTCAACAATTTATAGACGACACCAAAAATGTAAATAACGGAAGTTGTATGCTTCTCGGTCCAACTATGGACAGTTTTCGTTCGGCAAGTATTTTGAAAAACTTAAGAACTTTGCATATCAGAATGAAAAAACACAGCGAAAATGCAATGTATCTCGCTGAAAATTTCGAAAAATATGGTCTGAAAGTAAATTATCCTGGTTTAGAATCTCACAGAAATCATGAACTTATGAAATCTATGATGCACCAGGAATATGGTTTTGGTGGTTTATTAACTTTAGATGCTGGAACCGTAGACAAAGCCAATGAATTAATGGAAATGATGCAACAGGAAAACTTGGGTTACCTTGCCGTAAGTTTAGGTTTTTATAAAACATTATTCTCTTGCAGCGGAAGTTCTACCTCATCTGAAATTCCTGAAGAAGAGAGAATTTCCATGGGACTTTCTGATGGATTGATTAGATTTTCAATTGGTTTAGACCATGACATTGAAAGAACTTACCAAAAAATGAAAACTTGTATGGTAAAAGTGGGGATTTTGATGTGATAATGAGATGATGTGATAATTTGATGATGTGATAATTTGGTGATTTGATAATGTGATGATTTGATAATGTGATAATTGGGTGATTTTTCGTTCCGTAGGAACGCAATGTGTGTAGAAATTAATAATAACGATATCAAAGGCGTTCCGTAGAAACGTGATGTGTATAAAAACTTTTGCCATATATTGGTTGCGTTCCGTAGGAACGCTATGTTATAAAACATTTACTCTTTAAAAAATTAATTTTGATAATTTATAAAACTAACCTTGTGTCAGTTTTTTTTATTTGGCAAAATATTGGTAAAGTGAAAAGAAACGGAAGCCAATTTATAGCCCAGATTGCAGCGAAAATCCTTTTTTCTTGAAAAAAGATTGCAGCGGAAAGCTGGACTGCGTTTGAAACAATTTACAAAACGTCTTGCTCCTTATCAAATTTTAAAAAATTATCTTTGCAATATGGATTTACAATTTATCGTAAGAGAACCCGAAAATATTACGCCAAATACTCAACTTTTGGTGATGATTCATGGTTATGGAAGTAATGAAGAAGATTTATTTTCTTTTCGTCATGATTTACCAGAAGATTGGATTATCGTGAGTTATAGAGCTCCAAAAATGACCGACTACAATGGTTTTTCTTGGTATGATATTGATTTTAACGATGCTGAAAAATTTATAGATGTAGAACAGGCGGTAGATTCTATGAAAGCGATTATGAAATCTATTGACAATCTAAAACATCATTATCAGTTAGAAGGGAAAACCAATATGATGGGATTTTCGCAAGGCGGAATTCTTACGTATGCCATGACGCTTACTTACCCGGAATATTTTCAGAAAATCGCTTGTTTAAGTGCTTATCCTGAACCTAAAATCCTTAAAAATATTAAAGGCAAAAAAGAAATTCAGCATCTTAGATTTTTTATTTCTCATGGAACCGAAGACGCTGTAATCCCATTAGATTGGGGAAGAAAAGCAGCAGATTTCTTGTATGAACTGGGTGCATTTTTCACTTTTAGAGAATACATGAACGGACATGGCGTGAATCAAAAAAATTACATGGATTTAATTAATTTCTTTAAATCATAAAAAAAGGTGTTTCTAAATCAGAAACACCTTTTTATTTTTTAAGAATTCATCAATTCTTCTATTTCTTCTACTTCAATCGGAATGTTTTTCATCAGATTAAAAGCAGGACCAGAATTCTGAATGACCAAATCATCTTCTATTCTCACCCCGAAACCTTCTGCAGGAAGATAAATTCCCGGTTCTACAGTAAACACCATATTTTCTACAAATTTATCTTTTAGAATTCCGTAATCATGGGTATCAAGACCTAAATGGTGAGACGTTCCGTGCATCATGTATTTTTTGTAAGCTGGCCAATTTTTATCTTGGTTCTGAACATCAGCTTTGTCAAGAAGTCCTAATTCTAAGAATTTAGATGTGTAGAATTCTCCACATTCTTTATGATAATCATACCAATTATTTCCAGGAACTAAAAGAGAAGTCGCAAAGTTTTTCATGTCTAGAACTGCATTATAAATCTCTTTTTGTCTCGCTGTAAATTTACCATTCACAGGAATCATTCTGGTCAAATCAGATGAATAATTGGCATATTCTGCACCTACATCTAGTAAAATTACACCTCCATCTTTACATTGCATATTATTGGCAATATAATGCAATACATTAGCGTTTTCGCCACTTGCAATAATGGGTGTATATGCAAAACCTTTACTTCTATTTCTCAAAAATTCGTGCATGAGTTCTGCTTCAATTTCATATTCCCAAACTCCAGGTTTCACGAAAGAAAGCAATCTTCTCACGCCTTTTTCGGTAATGTTACATGCTTTTTGTAATAATTCTATTTCTTCCGGCTCTTTGATGCTTCTCAAATGCTGAAGAATAGGATTACTTCTCAATATTTCATGAAGTGGAAACTCTCTTTTTACTCTTTCTATAAATCTGTCTTCACGAGTTTGCACTTCTAAAACTGCTCTATAATGCTCATTTCTATTGAGATAAATATTCTCGGCTTCGTTCATCAAATTATAGAAAATTCTATCAAAATCTGATAACCAAAGCACTGTTTTCACTCCAGAAACTTCAGTTGCTTTTTCTTTGGTTAATTTTTCGCCTTCCCAAACAGCGATATGTTCATTGGTTTCTCTTAAAAAAAGAATTTCGCGGTGTTCTTCATTGTAAGCATCAGGAAAAATCAACAAAATGCTTTCTTCTTGATCTACTCCGCTCAGATAAAAAATATCTCTGTGCTGCGCAAAAGGCATTGTAGAGTCTGAACTTATTGGATAGATGTCATTAGAATTAAAAATAGCCAAAGAATTAGGCTGCATTTTTTCTACAAACTTTTTACGATTTTTGATAAAAAGTGAACTAGAAATTTGTTCGTATTTAGTTGTCATTGTATGAAAATTAGAAAGTGTGGCAAAGTTAATGAATTTTGAAAAAAGCGATAAGGCTTTATTTTACGTTAATTTTTCCGTTAATTTTTTAAATTGTTTTTCGGCATCTTTTCCTTCGTATAAAATACTGAAAACTGTGTTGATGATTGGCGTTTTCAATTTCTTTTCGTAAGCAATTTCGTAAATTCCACGAGTGGCGTAATACCCTTCTGCAACCATGCTCATAGATTGTACCGCAGATTTCACGGTATAACCTTTACCGATAAGATTTCCTAAATTTCTATTTCTAGAAAAAAGTGAATAAGCAGTTACCAATAAATCTCCTAAATATGCACTATCATTCACTTCTCTGTGCTCAGGATAGATTGCATCTAAAAACAATTCCATTTCTCTAATCGCATTAGAAACCAAAACCGCATTAAAGTTATCACCATAACCTAATCCACTTGCAATTCCTGCTGCAATAGCATAAATATTTTTAAGAATAGCACTGTATTCATTGCCTAAAATATCTTTGGAACAGCTTACCTTGATATAATCCGAAGTAAAAAGTTCTCTAAGCGCATCAATATGTTCTTTTTCTGCTGCTGCAATCGTAAGATAAGACAATCTTTCCATCGCCACTTCTTCTGCATGACAAGGCCCTGCAATTACCGCTTGACTTCTGAAACCAATTTTAAAAACATCTCTTAAATAATGCGCTACCACATCATTATGTTTAGGAACAATACCTTTGATTGCGGAAACGAATAATTTCCCTTCGTAATCGCAAGTCATTTTTTCTATTGCATCTGCAAGATAGATAGAAGGAGTTGCTAAAACTACGATATCACAAGCAGAAACCAACTCATTAATATCTGTAGTGATTTTTAGTTTTTTTACATCAAAAGCAACCGCAGTAAGGTAATTAGGATTATGTCCGCGCAATTCTAGAGCTCCTTTTACAAACTCATTTCTTACGCACCAATGCACCAATTTTGCATTTTCTAATAGCATTTTTACAATTGCCGTAGCGAAACTGCCGCTTCCTACAACCCCAACAGTTGGCAATGTTTTGCCTTTCTTTTTAGCCATTTTAAAAAATTTGGTAGAAAAACAAAGATACAAATTATAGTGAGAAGCTAAACCTTAAAAAAATCATATTAACAAAAATAGATTTCACAGATTGACTTTACCTACTGAGTTTCAAGTATAATAAAAGCAATCATAATCCATTATTTTTAACAATTTTATACTTTTATTAACAATACTTTGGCATAATTTTTATCATAATTCATCGTTTTTGGATGAGCAAAAACATTGATTTAAAATATTTTAATTAATTTTGGCGTCGCTAAAAATTGAAAAACTGAGAAAAAAGTAATGAAGAAATTTTTTATAAAAAAGAAGAATGTTCAGCTATTTATGGGCGCTCTTCTTTTCGTTATCCTTCTGCAAAGTTTTGTTATTGCAAAATTATATTCAGAAAAAGATGACAAAAACTATCAAGTCAATTTAGTAAAAATCAACACCCAAAAAGACAGCTTAGATTTCTTTAAATTAAAAAATGATTTAGCCGCTGTAGACAATACAGTAAGAACAATCAACAATTATTTAAAGGCAAAAAACGCCTCTAATCTAAGCATAGAAGCTCTATCTAGAGACAGCTTATCTAGTTCGGTTTATCTGTCCAATCAGAGTTCTAGATATTCTGAATATCTCGTAGAATTAGAAAAACGTTTACAACAAGTTCCAGTTGGACATCCTATAAACAATGGCTTTCTATCTTCTAATTTCGGGATGAGAAAAAATCCTATTCCGTCTAAGAAAATCCTACTCGCTTCTGCAAGACCTCTTGCTATTTCATCTGAAAAAATAGAAAAAGACAGCGCTGGAAATGTAATCAACAAAAGTAACGTAAACGTAGCATCAAAAAACGCAGCTCCTGCTGAAAAAGACCAAATGCAATTCCACAAAGGAATAGATTATGGCGTAAGTTATGGTAGCGATGTAATGTGTACCGCTACGGGAAAAGTGATTTTTGCTGGTCAAAAAAGTGGCTACGGAAGCTGTGTAATCATCAGTCATGGCAACGGTTTAGCAACGCTTTACGCCCACCTTTCTAAAATTAACGTAAAAGCCAACCAAAATGTAAAAGCAGGAGAAGTAATTGCACAATCTGGTAATTCTGGAAGAAGTACTGGTCCACATTTGCATTACGAAGTTCATAAGAACAATACGCCTGTAAACCCTAAATTATTTCTGAATTTATAAAATCGAAATATAAAATTTGAAGAAAGCATCCACTTGATTGGATGCTTTTTTTATTTAACTTTAGTGAAAATTTTGGGTCATGAAAAAAGACAAAGTTCCTAAAAAAGACAAACAGAAGTCTACAAAAAAGAATTCCAAGGAAAAGAAGGAAATCATTATCAATGAAAATTCTTCGCCAGTTTGCTTTGCAAAAAGTAAAGAAATAAGAGACGAATACCAATAAAAAAACTGACTCTAGTGAATCAGTTTCAAAATATTTAATGAATTAATAAGCCGCAGTAAATCTTTGTTTTACAAACTGATTATTTTCTAATTCGTCTACCAAAGCTACGGCTACATCTTCTACAGAAAGAACACTTCTTCCGTTTTCATCAAAAACAGGATTTTCTAGCGCCGTTCTGTAAGTTCCCTTTCTTACACCTGCTGTTCCTTGATGCATTTCTATGGCTGGAGAAAAGAAAGTCCATTCTAGATTCTCATTCTTTTTAATGATTTCTAAATATTGTCTGGCTGCTTCTGCGCCTGGTTTAATCTCCGCTGGAAATTCAGGAGTATCTATTAATTGAAGGTTTTCAGCAATGTATAAACTTCCTGCTCCACCTACTGTAATAAATCTTTTTACACCAGATTCTTCTACCGCTTTTTCTATGCTAGTCGCTCCTTTTAAGAAATCTTCGAAAATATTAGGATTCGTCCAACCCGGATTAAATGCGCTAATCACAGCGTCATTTCCTTTTAGGATTTCTGATAATTCAGCTGTATTGTAAATATCTGCAGTTACTGCTTTTACATTTTCTGATTCTTCTATTTTAGAAGTATTTCTAGCCAAAGCATTTACGAAATATCCTCTATTTGCTAATTCTATTACTACTTGAGTGCCAACAAAACCTGTTGCACCAATGACTGCGACTTTTTTCATTTTTCTATAATTTAAATTGTAATAATTTATGTTACATTTATACTTAAAAAATTTTATTTGAATTGTTCTATAAAATTTTTCAAAGATTTTTCTTTTAAGAAATTCACCACTACCTCATCTGTTTCAGAAAAAAGAAGATCTAAATGCTGATTAATCACTTTTCCTACTTCACATTGTGGATTAGGATGTTGATTTTTTTTACCTAAAATCTCTGAGTTTTTTACAGCATTGTAAATTTCGGCAATTGTAATTTGGTTGAGGTTTTTCCCTAATCTAGTGCCGCCTTCTTTACCTTTTTTACACTCTACCAAACCAGCTTCCCTCAATACAGAAATTTCTTTTCTTACGACTACCGGATTCACATTAATGCTTCCAGCTAGCCACTCAGAAGTATGCCATTCTTCTGGTTTAGAACCAAGAATAGTCATAATATGAAGCGCTGTGGAAAATCTAGTATTGTTCATTTCTGATGCAAAGATATGTAAATTTTCAATTGTAACAAATTTAATTACAATTAGGGTTAAAAAAATTTCTCTCAAAAAACAAAATCCTCAGAAATTCTGAGGATTTTGTGGCCCAGCTTGGGCTCGTCCCGATAGTTATCGGGACAAGGACTTGCTGATTATTTTTCTTTTAATTTTTTAATAATTTCTGGATATTTTTTGAGGTTTTCTAAATATTTTTTGCTTTTCATTTTCTTTATGTGGCGCTCTATTTTTCTTGCTTCAAAAATATCTTTACACTCTATTTTTAAAAACAATTCCCAATCTTCCGCAATTTTTGTAAAAGAATTTTCAAAAAAATGGCTTAAATGCTCTTCTAATCTTCTTTCTAAATTATTTGTCTCGCCAATATAATATTTATTGGCTGTTTCAGAAAATAATATATAAACAAAATGTTTCATTTATACAAAAATAACAAAATCCTCAGAAATTCTGAGGATTTTGTGGCCCAGCTTGGGCTCGAACCAAGGACTTGCTGATTATGAGTCAGCTACTCTAACCAACTGAGTTACAAGGCCAAACATTTATGATAAAATATCTTTATTTCAATTGGGTGTGCAAATGTAAGATTTTTTCGGAAAATTCAAAAAAAAAATTAAGGTTTTTCTTGACACAATTCTACCAAAACTCCATTTGTAGACTTAGGATGTAAGAAAACCACCAACTTATTATCTGCACCATCTTTGGGCTCTTCGGAAATAAAAACAAATCCTTCTGCTTTTAATCTTTCTATTTCTGCTCTAATATCTTCTACTCCGAAAGCAATATGGTGAATTCCTTCTCCTTTTTTGTCGATAAACTTCGCGATAGGACTTTCTGGATTTGTGGCTTCCAAAAGTTCTATTTTGCTTTCTCCTAATTGATAAAAAGAAGTAGTTACGCCTTCTCTTTCTACTGATTCTTGTTTGTAACTGCTTTTCCCAAGAAGTTTTGCAAAAAGATTGTCTGATGTTTCTAGACTTTTAATGGCGATTCCTAAGTGTTCTATTTTCATGATGATGTGGTAATTGTTTTCTTAATTTCTATTAAAATCTTAGTTTGCGTGAGGGAGTAGGCGGAACTCTTTTTCTAAATTTTTATGCAAGGGCATAGGTTTTGATAAAAAATTTAGAAAAAAGTGGGAGCCGAATACCGACCTTTTCTTTTTATGGTCAAGACCTTGCGATTGGCAAAAAGAAAAGGACACGCCCAAAATCTCAAACAAAAATACTAAATTTGCAACATGAATGAAAGTAACAGACAAAGAAAAGTAGCACAGATTATTCAAGAAGATTTTGCTGAACTTTTTAGAAAACTCGCTTCAGAGAGCAAACAAAATTTTCTAATCACCGTTTCTGATGTAAAGGTAACGGCTGATTTAAGCATTGCTAAAATTTATTTGAGCATCTTTCCGCAAGAATTTAGAACGCCAATTATGAAGGAGATAGACGAAAATAAGTCTTTCTACAGAAATTTTATTGGCCAGAAAATGGCAAAACAAGTGCGAATTATTCCTGAACTTAATTTCTATTTAGACACTACATTAGATGATGTAGAACGTATAGAAAAAGAACTAAAAGGTCTGGGAGATAATCCTATTTTATAAAAAATGGCCAAAGGAAATACCGCTTTTTATATCGCGAGAAGATATCTCATTGCTAAAAAAGGAAGCCAAGCTGTAAGTTTTATTACAGGATTGGCTGCTTTTGCTATGATGGTAGCGGTAGCCGCCATGTTTATTATTATTTCGGTTTTTTCTGGATTAGAAGACCTCAACAAGGATTTTATTTCTAATCTTCATGCAGATCTTACCCTAAAAAGCACTCAAGGAAAAGTTATTCCCAATATTCAAAAAGTAACTTCTACCCTGAAATCTGAAAACGAAATCAGTCATTTTTCTAAATTGATTGAAGAAAAAGTCTATATCGATTACAAAAACACAGGAGAAATTGCTTACATAAGAGGCGTAGACTCTGCTTATGTAAAAGTGAATCCTATTGACAA
Organism: Cloacibacterium normanense; assembly: GCF_003860565.1. Taxonomy (NCBI): domain Bacteria; kingdom Pseudomonadati; phylum Bacteroidota; class Flavobacteriia; order Flavobacteriales; family Weeksellaceae; genus Cloacibacterium; species Cloacibacterium normanense. The sequence goes on along the minus strand of NZ_CP034157.1, from coordinate 322,669 downwards.
AAATATTTTCTACGGAAGTTATCCTTCATTTAAATTTATGAATGAAGTGATTATGGAAGCTCAACTGAACAACAGATTGGCAATTCCCGTAGCTAATGATGTAAACGTAGCTACGCTTTTCATGCCAAAACCTGGTAAAGGAATCATCAATAAAGAAGAAGATATTTTCAATAAAAGAGACATTTACGTTACTGGAATTTTCCCTGGAAATGACCAACTGAACAATTATATTATCGCTCCGCTTGAACTGACTTCGGAGTTACTGAACTTGCCTAAAAACTCAGCTTACGAGATTGCCATAAAACTAAAAAATCCTGAAAAAGCAAATGCTATAAAAGAAGATTTACAAAATAAACTCGGCAATCAAGTTACCATAAAAACAAAAGCAGAAGAAAACGCTGCCTTCTGGAAAATGATTAACACCGAAAAACTGATGATTTACCTCATCTTTGCTTTGGTGATTTTTATTACTACGTTTAACCTTGCAGGCGCTATTATTATTCTTCAATTGGATAAAAAAGATCAAGCTAAATCATTGATTTCTTTAGGTTTTACAATTAGTGATTTAAGAAAGACTTATTTCAACACTGGTTTACTTATTGTACTGTTTGGGGTAATCTCTGGATTGATTTTGGGGACGATTATTTGTGTTATCCAAATACAGACTGGCATTTTCAAAGCTACTGAAACGTTACCTTTTCCTGTTAAAATTTTCTGGCCTAATTATTTCTATGTGGCTTTAATAGGACTTTTCTTTGGAATTTCTGTTTCTTGGATTTTTTCTAAAATTAATAAAGAGAACATAATTGAAAATAATTAATTATCCTATTGATAATTATGCTAACTTTGTGTCCCTTTTTATTACTTTAACATTATGAAGATTAAAACTTTACTTATTGTAGGACTACTATTTTCTGTAGCAAATATCTTTGCTCAAATTCCTACTGGTTACTATGACGGAACAACTGGTTTAACAGGCGCTGCACTTAAAACAAAACTTAGCCAAATCATTACAAGTGGGCACCAAACCAAATCTTATGATAACCTATACAACGGATATCCATCAACGGATTCAGATAATTATTACGAAAAAGACGGTTCTGTTTTAGACATATATTCAGAAAATCCTAAAGGAACAGACCCATATGTCTATCAACATGGCTCTAAACAATGTGGCAGTTATAAAGTAGAAGGTGATTGCTATAACAGAGAGCACATTTTCCCACAAGGATACTTCAATTCTGCATCTCCTATGGTTTCTGATATACACCATATTGTCCCAACTGATGGAAAAGTCAACGGATATAGAAGTAATTTTCCATTCGGAAAAGTAGGATCTGCAAATTTCATTTCAGAAAACGGCTCTAAAAGAGGAACTAGCGCATCACCTAACTATAGTGGAACTGTTTTTGAACCCATTGATGAATTTAAAGGAGACGTCGCAAGAATGATTTTATATTTTGCAACAAGATATGAATCTAAACTATCTTCTTTTAAAGACAATGATATTTTAACAAATTCTGCATTTCCTGGAGTAGAAGCTTGGGAATTGGCAGTTCTAAAAGAATGGCACACAAATGACCCCGTATCTGAAAAAGAAATTGACAGAAACAATGCCGCTTATTCGTTTCAAGGCAATAGAAACCCATTTATAGACCATCCAGAATATGTAGCTTTAATATGGGGAACTACTACTCCAGATACAGAAGCTCCTTCTACACCAACTAACCTAATAGTTACAGGAAGCACCTCTAGTACAATATCTTTATCTTGGACCGCTTCTACAGATAACATTATGGTAGCTACTTATGACATATATTTAGACGGAACGCTTAAAACTTCTTCCTCTTCTAACAGTATTACTGTAACGGGTCTTAATCCATCTACAACTTATTCTTTTTATGTAAAAGCTAAAGATGCAGCTGGAAACACATCTAGCCAAAGCAATACCACAACAGGAACCACCACAGAGAATACTGGCGGCAATGATGGCGGCTCTACTACAAGCTGTGGAACAGAAGACTTTGAAGGAGTTAGCGGAGCTGTTAACACCTATAAAACTGTAACATGGAACAACAATGAAATCACATGGACAGCAACGGATTCTAGATCCGACCAAACAATTAATAATAAAGCAATTACTGTAAGAAATGGCACGCTTAGTTCTTCAACTATATCAGGAGGAATTAGTAGCTTAACCATTAAAACCCAATTAAAATTTTCAGGAACAAATGGAAGTTTTAAATTATTTATTAATGGTGTTGAAAAAGGAACAATCCCATACTCAGACACTGTAACTACCACTACCATTTCAAACATCAATGTTTCTGGGAATGTAACGATTAGCATACAAAATAATAGCACAACCTCTAACAGAGTGGCTTTTGATGATTTAAGTTGGACTTGCTATAACGGCTTAGGAACAGATGAAACAACAGTTAACAAGTTCAGCATCTACCCTAATCCTGTTAAAAATAATACCCTTTATGTAACAGGAAAAAATATTGAAAAAATTAAAAGAGTAGAAATTTATAACGTAAATGGAATTTTAGTTCAAGTAATTGAAAAGCCTTTTAGCAATAAAAATTTCATTTCACTTAAAAATACTACTAAAGGAATGTATCTATTAAAATTTGATAATAATTCGTACAAATTTTTAGTAGAATAAACTTGATACAAATCATTGCAAGGCTGGAAACATTTCCAGCCTTTTTTATTACCTTTGAATTATGGAAAAATCAGTAAAATTAGGTTTGGTAGGAAGAAATATTTCCTACTCGTTTTCAAAAAAATATTTCGAACAGAAATTTCAAAAACTTTTCTTGAAAGACCATTCCTATGAAGTATTTGACATCGAAAATCTTCAGAATATTCCTGCTATTTTTCAAACTGAAAATCTTGTAGGACTTAATGTGACCATTCCATACAAAGAGCAAATTATTCCTTATTTAGATGAATTGAGCGAAGAGGCTCAAGAAATAGGCGCCATCAACTGTATTTCCATCAAAAACGGAAAAACAAAAGGTTTCAATACTGATGCATTTGGATTTGAAAAAACACTTCTTCTGCACAAAAAACCACACCAAAAATCTGCCATTGTTTTAGGAAATGGCGGTGCTGCAAAAGCCGTTCAATTTGTATTGAAAAAGAATAATATTCCTTTTATTACCGTTTCTAGAACTACAGAAATTAATTATCAGAATCTCACTGAAAATCAAGTCCTAGAAAACCTCATCATCATACAATGTACACCAGTAGGGACTTTTCCTAATGTAGAAGAAACGCTTCACTTCCCATTTGAAAATATTACAGAAAATCATCTCGTTATCGATTTAATTTACAACCCTACTCTTTCTAAATTTTTAAAAAATGCTGCCGAAAAAGGTGCAAAAACCATTAACGGTTATTTCATGCTAGAACAACAAGCCGAAAAAGCTTGGGAAATTTGGAATGAAGAACAGTAAACACTTCTGAGCCATCAAAGATTTAGACTGATGTATTTTTTTAAAAGTGAGCACAATTATCGCTTTCAAAAAAATTGCATATTTCATAAAAAACCCTTAATTTAGTGCCGAAATGCGTTCAAACATTCAAAAAAAGTGTTTGAAAAAGCATATTACTTTTAAAATTAATTTGCTATGATTACAGATAACCCTAATTCTGAAGCTCAAGAGAACATTGTAAATCCAAACGAAGAAACTGCTAATCAATCTGTTGCTCCTCAAGAAAGCCATGATTCAGAAGTTCATGAAGAAGAAACTCATGATATGGTAGAACACCACGAACATGAAAAAATGACTTCGGGAGAATTAATGACTAAGTTAGAAGCACTGATTAATGCAGAAGATTCAGGAGCTAATCATAAAAAATTTAATGCAGTAAAAGAAATGCTTCTTCACAAAATAAACCTAGAAAGTGAAGACCAAAAAGAAGCAGATGCACATTATGAACATCCTCTTCAATCAAAAATTTCTGCACTGAGCAATATTTTCAAAGAAAAATATGATGTTTTCCACAGAAAACAAGAATCTGAGCAAAAAGACAATCTCGAAAAGAGAATCTCAATTATAGAAAAATTAAAAAATCTTTACACGCATTCTGAACCGAACACCAATCTTTTCCGCGCCATCAGAGAAATTAAAGAAGAATGGAGCAACGCTGGACAAGTAGCAAAATCAGAATTCAAAAATCTTAACAATAATTATTTCTACCATTTGAATAATTTCTATCAAATGTTAGACTTAAATAAAGAATACAGAGAGCAAGAATATGCACATAATCTAGAAAAAAGACAGCATATTATTGCCAGAGCCAAAGAATTACAAAACGAACCTGTAGTACAAAAAGCATTAAACGAATTACAGTTTTTGCACAAGCTTTGGAAAGAAGAAGCAGAACCAGTTGCTGAAGAATTTCGTGATAAAACTTGGGAAGAATTCAAAGAAATTTCTAATAAAATTCACGAAAGAAAATCAGAATTATTAGCCGTAATCGATGGCGAACAGCAAGCTAATCTTGAGAAGAAAAATCAAATCATCGATACGATTAAAAAACTGACTTCCCCTGATAAAGCTCCGAATCATAATTATTGGCAAAACGCCATCAACACCGTAGAAAGTCTAAGAGCAGATTTCTTAAAATTAGGAAGCGTTCCTAGAAAAATTTCTAACCAAAACTGGAACGAATTCAAATTAGCGCTTAGAGCTTTCAACGCGAAGAAAAATGAATTCTACAAAGGCCTTAAAAACTCTCAGCATACCAATTTAGAAGAAAAACTGAAGCTTATACAAACCGCTCAAGATAATATGAATTCTGAAGATTGGGAAATTGCAGTTCCATTGTTCAAAAAATTACAAGAAGACTGGAAAAAAATAGGTCACGTTCCTAGAAGTATGACCAATAAAGTTTGGGATGATTTCCGTGAAGCTTGCAACACGTTTTTTAATAATTACAGAACTAAAAACAATGCTGTAACAGACGACTGGAAAGAAAATTACAGACAAAAACGTGCGCTTTTAGATGAATTAAAAGAAATTGGCGACGAAGAAGGAAGCGTAGAAAAAATTGAAAACATTAAAACTGCTTGGAACAACATCGGAAAAGTACCAAGAGATAAAATGGCTATCAATACTGAGTTTAATAAAACGATGAGAGAGAAATTAAGACTGAACAAAATCAATGAATTTGATTTGAAAGAAGAAGGTCTTACTGAATCTCAATTGACTGATAAAGCTAGAAAAATCAAAAATCAAGTGGCTGATTTAGAAGCAGAAATTGTAAAATTAGAAAACAACTTAGGCTTCTTTGGCAAAGTATCTCGTGATAATCCTTTATTGAAAGATACTTTTGATAAAATTGATGACAAAAAAGCTCAGTTAGAAATGTTAAAACAAAGCCTTCACCATATTATTTCGGGAGAATAAGATGATTCGTAAACTGTTTTCGATCGTTGTACTTTTACTATTTTCGGGGATTTTTTATTCACAAAACACCGAAGACTTAATTGGTGTGCCAGAACTTACCTTTAACGAAAGTAAATATGTTTTGGTTTCTGCACAACAAAAATCTAAAGTCCAATTTGTACAGGAATATATTTTAGAAGACGAAAGAATAGAAGTTGCTTCAGCGGTCATTACCATTTATTTTTTCAATAAAAATATAGACGCTAAAGAAGCTACTTATCAAAAAACAGAAGAACTCGACCGAAGAGCCGAAACTGACAAGTATTGCACTTACAATGTTACCGAAAATCCTAATGGAACCGAATTCGTAGTAGATTTTATTACCACCAATGTTCCAAAAGACAAAAAAGCGGAAGCACCAGAAGAAGAATTTGCTGATTATAACATCTACAGATTCAGAAATACACTGTTAGGCGAAGAAAGTACATTTATGATTATTGCCTACAAAGAAAAATCTACTGAAGATGCTAAAGGTTTTCAAAAATCAATAGGCAAAAAAAGAAATAAACTTTTAGAAGGAATTATTACCATGACCATTCCTTCTGTAACTCTAAAAACTAACTAATTCCGGAATTTTTTTCGGAATTTTTTTTCAAATAAAATGAATCACGAAACTTACATAAAACGCTGCATAGAACTTGCCAAAAAAGCGACTGGAAAAACCTATCCAAATCCTTTAGTTGGCGCAGTAATTGTTCATAACGATGTCATCATCGGCGAAGGTTTTCACCAAAAAGCAGGTGAAGCTCATGCAGAAATCAATGCGATTAATTCTGTACAAAATCCAGAACTTTTACCCGAGTCTACGATTTATGTCTCACTTGAACCTTGTGCACATTTCGGGAAAACACCTCCGTGTTCATTGAAATTAAAAGAAATTGGTTTTAAAAAAGTGGTAATTGGTGCAATGGACAGCCATGATAAAGTAAACGGAAAAGGCAAAAAAATCCTTATGGATGCAGGAATAGAAACCATTTCTGGAATTTTGGAAGAAGAATGCAGAGATTTAAACAAAAGATTTTTCACTTTCCATGAGAAAAAACGTCCTTATCTGATTCTAAAATGGGCAGAAAGCAAAGACGGTTTTATCGACCAAGATTTTAAACCTACAAAAATTTCCAACGAATTGGCTTCTCAATTTGTACATCAAATCAGAAGCGAGGAGCATGCTATTTTGGTGGGAACTCAAACCGCTTTGAATGACAACCCTAGCTTAACTACTCGATTAGTGGAAGGTAGAAACCCTGTGAGAATTTTGATTGATTTTGATTTAAAAGTTCCTAGAAATTTTAAAATTTATAATGATGAAGCGCCTACTTTGGTTTTCAATCAAGAAAAAGAAGTAGAAGAAGGAAATGTAAAATTCATCAAAATTTCTAAAGAAAATTTCATGGAAGAACTCATGCAGAAACTTTACGAAAATCAGATTCAATCGGTTTTAGTAGAAGGAGGAAGCAGAACTTTACAAACTTTTATTGACCAAAATCTTTGGGATGAAATCATTATCATTAAAAACGAAAATCTCCTATTAGAAAATGGCACAAAAGCTCCTAAATTTAATGGAAAACTGACTCAAAAAAAGACAATGAGAGATAATGTAGTTTCTTTTTTTTCATAATTTAATATTGAGAAAAAACTATTAATTACCTATTTCAACAACTGTATTGTTAATCTCTTTACAAGCTCTAATAGAAACGGAATCCACACTAATATTTCAAAATTAATAATAGAATTAACATTATTTTTAAAAAACTTTAATAAAAATGAGTTATTTTTGTTGAGTAACCAAAAACTTTTTTACTCATGAAAAAAATTCTATTATTTTTTGTATTTGTATTTTTTAGCAGTACATCTACAATGAAAGCACAAGTGGAGCCTTATATCGGGCAAATAACTATTTTCCCTTACAACTTTGAACCTAGAGGTTGGGCTTTATGCGATGGAAGACTATTACCTATAGCTCAGAACACTGCATTATTTTCACTTTTAGGCACAACCTATGGTGGTGATGGAAGAACTACTTTTGCTTTACCAGATTTAAGAGGAAGAATAGTAGTAGGTATTGGTAATGGACCTGGTTTAACCCCTAAAACTTTAGGAGAAATGTCTGGTACAGAAACTAATACTTTATTAGTTACTAATCTACCTCCTCACAATCATGCCATTAAAGCTGTTACTTCTGAAGGAAATCAAAATTCGCCAACCAACAATCTTCCTGCAGATACTAAAACATTAGACAAAGAATATTCTAGTGCTACCGCAAACACTACAATGAACCCAACAATGGTAGGTAATACAGGAAACGGAACTCCTGTAAATAATATGCAACCTTATCTATCAATAGGCTATTACATTGCTTTAGAAGGCATTTATCCATCAAGAAATTAATTGAGTATGAAAAAGTTATTATTTTTATTTTTTTTTACATCATTAGCTTATTCACAAACGATAACATTTTCGGGTTGTACTAACTTATTTGAAACCCAAACTTATGTTTTCAATAAAATAAGCACTGATGTTCACGGGCGAAACGTTTACCAAACCACTCCAATAGATGGTGCACAGGAATGTGGCGGGTTAGGAACTTGCGAATTCCAAATTTCTTGGAACAACAATGATAACAGATGGGAATTTTTAGCGGATACTGGAAATGGAGATTTTATTAATCCATATCTCATTTATCATAATACTTCTGCTTCTATACCCAATCCACCAAATTTAACATTAGGAGTTTGGACAGAAAACATCGCTGTTACAGAAGGAAATTGTGGAGGGAATCTCACTTCAGGAAACGGAACACTTACCGGAGCAGTACAAAGCACCAATCTGAGCATAGAAGAATTATCAAAAAATAAACTTTTACTGACTTCTAATCCGGTAAAAAATTCTCTTGATATTCTTTCTCCTCTTAATCAAGATGCTGAGTTATTTGATTCTCAAGGAAAATTAGTTAAAAAGTTTAACCTTAAAAAAGGACAAAACAACTTTGATGTTTCTAGCCTTAATACTGGAATTTATTTACTAAAAACCAACTCAGAAACATTAAAATTGATTAAAAACTAAAATTAAATTTTATAAAACAAAAAACATCTCATACTTTTGAGGTGTTTTTTATGCAATACAATTACACCACCATAAAATCTGAAGTTCGAGATATTTTGCTCAAAGAAAAAGGGAGCAAATTTATCGGTTTTGCATTTCCTGTCAATAACGAAAAGGAACTCAAAACTGCTCTAGAAAATTTAAAAGAAGAACATCCAAAAGCTACTCATCATTGTTATGCTTTCAGAATAGGAATTAATGGTGAAAATTACCGCGCAAATGATGACGGCGAACCTTCAGGAAGTGCTGGTTTACCTATTTACAATCAACTTCTCGCTCACAATCTTACCAATGTTTTAGTGGTAATCATTCGTTATTATGGCGGAACCAAATTAGGCGTTTCTGGTTTAGTAAAAACGTATAAAGAAAGCACCAAATATACTTTGGAACACGCAGAAATTATCACCAAAGAATTAGAAACCGAACTAGAAATCCATTTTAAATTTTCTCAACAAAACATCATTTTTTCTCTTCTCAATAAATTTGATGCAAAAGTTTTGAATTTTGATGCACAGGAAGATTGTATGATAACAGCAAGATTCAATTTGTCCGAAAAAGAAAAAATCTCGGAACTTTTGTCCGAGATTCAATATGTAACATTTAATTTTTTAGATTAAATTAATCTCTTCTTCCTCCGAAAAGCATTGATGCCCAATAAAGCAATTGTGCTAATGAACCAAGTGCTGCTACTACATAAGTTCTCGCCGCCCATTTTAGTGAATCTTCAGCCGCAGCATGCTCTTCTCTACCTAATGTTCCTGAATTTTCTAACCAAGCTAGCGCTCTTTTACTCGCGTCATACTCTACTGGTAAAGTGATGAACGCAAAAAGTGTAGTTACCGCAAAAAGTAAAACACCAATTGCCAAAACTGTAGTATTCCCTTGCGGATTCTGAATACTTCTAGAAGCAATCATCACAGAAATCCCCGCAAAAATTACAAACTGAGAAAGCGTAGAACTAATATTTACCAACGGAACCAATTTAGACCGAAGTTGCAACATAGAGTAACCAACTGCATGTTGTACAGCATGACCACATTCGTGAGCGGCAACTGCTGCTGCTGCTGCATTTCTCTGCATGTAAACTCCTTCAGAAAGATTTACTGTTTTATTTACTGGATTATAATGATCCGTTAATTGACCAGGAACCGAAATCACTTGCACATCATGAATTCCATTATCGCGAAGCATTTTTTCGGCAATTTCTTTACCAGACATACCATTTCTGAGATGGACTTTGGAATAATGTTGAAATTTCGACTTCAATCTGGCCGAAACCAACCAACTCACGAGCATTAACGCTCCTAAAATTAAATAATAACCTGTCATATTTTTATTTTCTTTTTTATTTTATTTACCCTTTTTGAAGTAAAAACTGTGCCAAACTTGGGCATTGTCATCTTTTACGCTATCTTTGTTTTTCTAATTTTTATCAACATGTCTGAAGTAAAAATCATTCAAGTTACTACCGAAAAACAATTATCAGATTTTATCAAATTTCCGATGAATCTGTACAAAAATAATCAAAATTATGTACCATCTTTAATCAAAGATGAGAAAAGCATTTGGAACAAAGAAGAAAACCCTGCTCTTGCTTATTCTGAAGCTAAGCAATTTTTGGCTTACAGAGATGATGAAATCGTAGGAAGAATTGCGGTGATGATTAATCACAAAGAAGCACAAGAACTTGGCATAGAAAAAGTAAGATTCGGGTGGTTAGATTTTATAGATGATGAAGCCGTTTCTAAAGCTCTCATTGATACTGCTATAGCTTATGCTAAAGAAAAAAATATCAAAAAAATAGAAGGACCGATGGGTTTTACCAATCTAGACAAGGCAGGAATGCTCACTTTCGGGTTTGACAGATTGGCAACGATGATTGGCATTTACAATTTCAACTATTATCCAAAACATTTAGAAAAATTGGGATTGGTGAAAGAAAAAGAATGGGTAGAATTCGAAATTATGTTTCCTGATGTTTTACCAGATAAAGTTGAAAAATTTAGCCAACTCATCGCAGAAAAATATCAACTAAAAACTATAAAATTCAATTCTAAAGAAGAAATTCTTCCTTTAGTAGAACCGATGTTTAAGTTACTAGACGAAACATACAAAAATCTTTCTACTTACACCCCTATTACCGATGAGCAAATCTTGCATTACAAAGAAAAATACTTCGGTTTTATAGACAAAGATTACATTATCTGCATCACGGATAAGGATGACAAGTTGATTTCTTTTGCGATTACCATGCCTTCATATTCTAGAGCTTTGCAAAAAGCCAATGGAAGTTTATTACCATTCGGGTGGTATCATTTACTAAACGCAGGCAGAAAAAACGAAAGAGCGAACTTTTATTTAATCGGGATTCATCCAGAATACCAAAGAAGAGGAGTAACTGCAATTATTTTCAAAGAAATTTGGAAAACTTTCAAGAAAAAAGGGGTGAAATTTTTAGAGACCAATCCAGAATTAGAAGAGAACAAAAACATCCAATTACTTTGGCAAGATTATAATCCTGTAAACCACAAGAGACGTAGAACTTACACTTTAGAATTTTAAAAATTTAAAAATGAAAACTCAACTTTATTATTACATTGGCATTATCATCATGTACGTGATGTACAATCAGTTTTTCCAAGTAAAAGATGAGAAAACTAATGCTATTATTAATATTTTGTTTGCGAGTTTTCTTTTTGGGTACATTGCATTCATTGCGTTTAAGGTTTTAAAAAACCTCAAGAACAAGTAGTTGTTTTTATTGATTCTAAATTAGAGAAAACCCTTTTTTAGAAAGAAAAGTGTTTAAAAATACTTCTCATTTCTATTTATATTTCGTAAATTTGCCAGTTAGAAATACTTAATAGAGATGAATTTACCTGATAATTATATCCCTGTTCTTATTCAGGCGGCAGTAGGTTTAGGTTTTGTGTTATTTACTTTATACGCATCACACAATTGGGGTCCTAAAAGACACACTTCTGGAGCTACTAAAGATGACACTTTCGAGTGTGGAATTGAAGTAGAAGGAAATGCAAGAACTCCGTTTTCTGTAAAATATTTTCTTACCGCTATTTTATTCGTTTTATTCGACATAGAAATTGTTTTTTTCTATCCTTACGCTGTAAATTTTAAAGAATTAGGATTTGAAGGATTCCTTGCGGTAACTACTTTTATAGCAATCTTCTTCATAGGATTTTTCTATGTACTAAAACGTGGAGCTTTAGATTGGAATAAGTAAATTTATACCGCTAAAGTGTTTTACACATTAGAGTAAGATTTTTCAAAAAAAACTTTAAAAAAATTAAAAATGTCAGATAATAAACCTGTAATCAATACTAATGCACCTGCGCCTCCAGGAATAGAAGGTGAAGGTTTTTTCGCAGGAAAATTAAGCGATATTATTGGTATGGCGCGTAAGTTTTCGCTTTGGCCATTACCATTTGCTACTTCTTGTTGTGGTATCGAATTTATGGCAACTATGGCTCCTAACTATGATTTATCTAGATTCGGGGCAGAGAGAATGAGTTTCTCGCCAAGACAAGCAGATATCCTACTGGTTTGTGGTACTATTTCTAAAAAATTAGCTCCAGTTCTTAAACAAGTTTATACACAGATGGCAGAACCAAGATGGGTAGTTGCTGTAGGTGCTTGTGCAAGTAGCGGTGGTATTTTTGATACTTATTCTGTTTTACAAGGAATTGATAAAATTATTCCTGTAGATGTATATGTTCCAGGATGCCCACCAAGACCAGAACAAATTCTAGAAGGCTACATGCAAGTACAAGCTTTGGCAGAAAACGAAAGCTTAAGAAGAAGAGACTTACCAGAATACAAAGCTTTATTAGAAAGCTACGGAATTAAGTAATTTGAAAATGTAAAGATTTGAATTTCAAGTCTTGCGTTTATCAAAAATAAATTTGAAACAATAATAGAAACAAATTTTTGAAGGCGATGTAATTTACCTCGATTTCAAATTTTCAAATTAATAATATGACAAGCGAATTTGTTTTAGAAGCCATCAATAGAGAATTTCCAGAAGCAGTGATTTCTTCGTCTGAACCTTATGGATTTCTTACTGTAGAAGTAAAAAAAGAAGAGCTTAAAAAAGTGATTCATCACCTTAAAGAGTCTTCTCTTAATTTTATGTTCCTTACAGATATTTGTGGTATTCATTATCCAGACCATAAGGAGAAGGAACTTGGAGTAATCTATCACCTTCATAATTTACAAGAAAATTTTAGAATAAGAATCAAAAGCTTTTTCCCTAAGGATAACGCCGAGGTAGATTCTATTACAGACTTGTATTCAGGAGCCAATTGGATGGAAAGAGAAACATATGATTTCTACGGAATTACGTTTAAAGGTCACCCAGATTTAAGAGTTATTCTAAACATGGAAGAACTAGGTTATCACCCTCTTCTAAAAGAATATGCGCTAGAAGATGGAACCAGAACTGACAAAGACGACTCTATGTTCGGTAGATAAAAATTCTGAAATCTAAATTATTATGAAAGACAATCAATTATCAAATATACTTAACCAATACGATGCTCAAGAGCAAGTAGATGGTCAATTATATACACTGAACCTCGGTCCTACTCACCCTGCTACACACGGAATTTTCCAAAATGTCTTAACCATGGATGGTGAGAGAATTCTTCATTCTGAACAAACCGTAGGTTATATTCACAGAGCTTTTGAAAAAATTGCTGAACGTAGAAATTTCACGCAAATTACCACTCTTACAGACCGTTTAAATTATTGCTCTGCACCTATCAATAACATTGGTTGGCACATGACAGTAGAAAAACTTCTTGGTATAGAAATGCCAAAAAGAGTAGATTACATGCGTGTTATCATGATGGAATTGGCTCGTATTGCAGACCACTTGGTTTGTAACTCCGTAATTGCTGTAGATACAGGAGCTTTAACTGGTTTCACCTACGTTTTCCAAGACAGAGAAAAAATTTACGATATCTACGAACAAGTTTGTGGCGCTAGAATGACTACAAACATGGGTAGAATTGGTGGTTTCGACAGAGATTTCACTCCTAAATTCCACGAATTATTAAAAGATTTCTTAAAAACTTTCCCTGCAAGATTCCAAGAATTTTCAAATTTAGTAGAAAGAAACAGAATCTTCATGGACAGAACCATCGGTGCTGGTCCTATCAGTGCAGAACGTGCATTAAACTACAGTTTTGTAGGCCCTAACTTAAGAGCTGCTGGTGTAGATTATGACGTAAGAGTCGCAAGTCCTTATTCATCATACCAAGATTTTGATTTCAATATTCCTATTGGTACTGCGGGTGATACTTATGATAGATTCATGGTTCGTCAACAGGAAATTTGGGAAAGTTTGAAAATCATTAACCAAGCTTATAATAATTTACCAGAAGGAGATTTCCATGCAGATGTACCAGAATTTTTCTTACCAGAAAAAGCAGAAGTATACAATAACATGGAAGCATTAATCTATCACTTCAAAATCGTGATGGGCGAAACTGATATTCCTGCTGGAGAAGTTTATCATTCTGTAGAGGGTGGAAACGGTGAACTTGGTTTCTATTTAGTAAGTGATGGCGGCAGAACTCCATACAGATTGCACTTTAGAAGACCTTGTTTTATCTATTATCAAGCGTATCCAGAAATGATTAAAGGTGCCGTAATCTCTGATGCAATCGTTACGATGAGTAGCATGAACGTGATTGCTGGAGAATTAGACGGATAAAAAGATATAAATTTTAGATTATAAATTTTAAATTATTAATCTAAAAAATCCATAGTTAATTATTTGAATTAAAGATATTTAAAATCTAAAATTCAGAATTTAAAATTTAAAATTTTAAAGAAGTGAGCGAAACAATTGCTTTTAAACCAGAAACTTTAGAAAAAGTAAAACAAATCATTGCAAGATATCCAGAAGGAAAACAAAAATCTGCATTAATTCCTGTGCTTCACATAGCGCAGAAAGAATTTGGAGGTTGGTTAGACGTTCCTGTGATGGATTATGTAGCAAGTGTTTTAGAAATTACTCCAATAGAAGTGTATGAAGTAGCTACTTTCTACACCATGTTTAATATGCAACCTGTAGGAAAATACGTTTTAGAAGTTTGCGTTACAGGACCTTGTATGTTAAGAGGAAGTGATGATATCGTAAATTATATCAAAGAAAAATTAGGCATCAAAGCTGGCGAAACTACTGCAGATGGTTTATTTACTCTAAAACCTGCAGAATGTCTTGGAGCTTGCGGTTATGCACCAATGATGCAACTTGGAAAATTCTATCACGAAAATTTAACTAAAGAAAAAGTAGACGAAATCCTTGAGCTTTGCAGACAAGGACAAATCGCTTTGGATTAAGAAAATAAATGAAAAATAATCACCTAAAATATCTAAAAATAGAAAATTTCAAAAAATTTGATTTTTTGGAAGTAAAAGATATTGGACAATTTAATCTAATTGTTGGAGATAATAATGTTGGGAAAACTTGTTTACTTGAGGCATTACTATTCGATGATAATTTTATTAAATGGATACATAACCTTCATCAGACTTTAAATATTAGAGGTATTAATTATAGAACATTTCTCAAAGGTGATTTGAATTCCAATTTATTTGAATTTCCTGAAAAAAGTTATTTTAAATATTTAGTTAAAAAAAATAGTCCTTTAAATATTTCTTATCAAAAGGGAGATAATCAAATTGAAAAACTTTCTATTGAATATAAGAATATATTAGAATTAAATAGTAAAGATTATTTAAAAAGAAAGGATAATTATCAATTCAATAATTTACGTCATTGGTTGAAATTTTATAAAAATTCTAAATTTGAAGAAATACAATTTATGTATTTAGATGATATAGAAATTAATGATTTTTATTGGCCTTTTATAACATTTAACTTATCATATAGTAATGATTTAGAAGATTTTTTAAGAACACTGGATAAAAAAAGAGAAGAATTTATACAGAAAACAAATGATCTTAATTATAATCATAAGCAAGAGATTATCAAGATTTTAAATAAAATTTTCAACTATGAATTGGTTGATTTTCACACAACAGAACATGGTTATAATGGGATGATTAGTTTTGCTTCAAAATCAGACAATGAATATTCTGCCATAACTCAATTTGGAGATGGATTTCAAAAAATTTTCAGATACATTGTTGAGATTTTATATATAAGTAGTAGCAATGAAAAAAGATTAATGATTGACGAGATAGATACAGGTATTCATTATTCAAAAATGAAAGAATTTTGTAAAAACATAATCTACTTATGTAAAAAATTTGATATTCAAATTTTTGCAACAACTCATAGTTTAGATTTTCAAAAAGCTTTAATTACTTCAATTGAGCAAGAATCAATCTCTATAAAAAAACTTATAAAACTTATAAAATTACAAGAAAATAAAGATAAAAGTATAAAGGCAATTACTTATCCATATAATGAATTTCAATATTTAGTTGAATCAGAAACTGAAACCCGATAAAATGGAAAATATTAGGATATTTTGTGAGGGAGTTTCTGACCAAAGATTTTTAAGAGATTTCATTTTTCTAAACTATGATATAGAAATTTCTGATAAGCAATTGAAAAAAAATGAAATTATACATAATTTAGGAGGTTGGACAAATCTTAAAAATTTGAAAAATAAAATAACAGAAGAATTATTTGAATTCACCTCATTAATTTTTCTTGATGCAGATGATGAAAAAACAGCTGAAAAAGCTGGTAAAGAAAAAACTGAAAAATTTATTGATGATTTAATGTTGGAATGGAATTGGAAAAATTATGATAAATATATTTTCCCAAATAATATAGAAGAAAAAGGAGAAGTTGAAGATTTTTTTGAAAAAATTATAAACAAAGAAAATTCAGATATTTTTGATTGTTGGAACAGTTTCGAAAAATGTTTGTTAGACAAGAATAAAAGTTACATGATTCCTGCAAAAAAATCTAAAGTATATCTTTACCATGAAGCATTAATCGAAAACAAAGATAATTGTAAAGATTCTGGTAGAGATTTTAAGGATAGTAAACTTTGGGATTTAGATTGTGAAAATAATTTATACCTCAAAAATTTGAAAGAGTTTTTAGATAAATATTTAAAAGTAAATTAATTAATAAAGCAATAAGCTAAAAGCGAATTGCCAAAAGTATAGAAAAATGAGTAAAAAACTTTTACTTAAAAACGCACACATAGAAGGTATCAGATATTTTGATACTTACAGAGAACATGGAGGTTACCAGTCTGTAGAAAAAGCATTGAAAATGACTCCAGACCAAATTGTAGAAGAAGTAAAAACTTCTGGTCTTAGAGGTCGTGGTGGTGCTGGTTTCCCTACAGGAATGAAATGGAGCTTCCTAGCAAAACCAGAAGGTGTGCCTAGATATTTGGTTGTAAATGCAGACGAATCAGAACCTGGAACTTTCAAAGACAGATATTTGATGGAGTTTATTCCTCATCTTTTGATTGAAGGAATGATTATCGCATCTTATGCATTAGGTTCTAATACTTCTTACATCTACACCAGAGGAGAATATGCATGGATTCCAGATATTTTAGAACAAGCAATTGACGAAGCTAAAAAAGCAGGTTTCCTAGGGAAAAATATTTTAGGCAGTGGTTTCGATTTAGAAATCTATGTTCAGAGAGGAGCTGGTGCTTATATCTGTGGAGAAGAAACTGCACTTCTAGAATCACTAGAAGGAAAACGTGGAAATCCTAGATTAAAACCACCTTTCCCTGCGGTAAAAGGTCTTTGGCAATGTCCAACTGTGGTAAATAACGTAGAAACCATCGCTGCAGTAGTTCCAATTATAGATATTACAGGAGCAGAATACGCTAAAATTGGCGTAGGTCGTTCTACAGGTACTAAATTAATTTCCGCTTGCGGAAACATCAATAAACCAGGAGTTTACGAAATAGATATGACCATCACCGTAGAAGAATTTATCTACTCTGATGAATATTGTGGAGGAATTCCGAATGGTAAAAAATTAAAAGCATGTATTCCTGGAGGTTCTTCAGTTCCAATTGTTCCAGCAAATTTATTGCTTAAAACAGCTTCAGGCGAACCAAGATACATGAACTACGAATCTCTTTCTGATGGTGGTTTCGCTACAGGAACCATGATGGGTTCTGGTGGTTTCATTGTTTTAGATGAAGACCAATGTGTGGTAAAACACACCATGACCTTAGCTCATTTCTACAACCACGAAAGTTGCGGACAATGTACACCTTGCCGTGAAGGAACTGGATGGATGTATAAAATTCTGAAAAAAATAGAATCAGGACAAGGCGAAATGAAAGATATCGACTTGCTATGGGATATTCAGAGAAAAATTGAAGGAAATACCATTTGTCCATTAGGAGATGCAGCAGCTTGGCCTGTAGCAGCAGCAATTCGTCATTTTAGAGATGAATTCGAATGGCATATCAATAATCCAGAATGCTTAACCAGAAATTATGGAATTGCACATTATGCAGATCCACTTCCGGTAGTTGAAAAACAATAATATTAGACATTAATAAAGCTAAAGCTTAATTCATAATACATAGAAATGAGCGAAGAAATTAAAAAATTTAAAGTAACCATTGACGGACAAACTACGGAAGTAGAACCAGGTACTACCATTCTAAACGCAGCGCGCCAGATTGGTGGAAAATCTGTTCCTCCGGCAATGTGTTATTACAGCAAATTAGAAAACAGTGGTGGTAGATGCAGAACTTGTTTAGTAGAAGTTTCTAAAGGTTCTGAAGCAGATCCTCGTCCTATGCCAAAATTAGTGGCAAGCTGTAGAACCACAGTAATGGACGGTATGGAAGTGAAAAACCTTACTTCTGAAAAAACGCAAGAAGCAAGAAAAGCCGTTACAGAATTCCTTTTACTCAATCACCCACTAGATTGCCCTATTTGTGACCAAGCTGGTGAATGTCACCTTCAAGATTTAGGTTACGAACATGGTCTTCAGCAAACCAGAAATGATTTTGAAAAAAATACGTATGATGCTGATGATTTAGGACCAAACATTAAGCTGAACATGAACAGATGTATCTTGTGTGCAAGATGCGTTTTGGTAGCTAACCAATTGACGAATACTCGTGAACACGGAATTCTTTTCAGAGGTGAGCATGCAGAAATCTCTACTTATCTTAATAAAGCTTTAGATAATGATTTTATTGGGAACGTAATAGACGTTTGTCCAGTAGGAGCATTAACAGATAGAACAGCAAGATTTGCAAGCAGAGTTTGGTTTACAAAACCAGTAGACGCTACTTGTACTTGTTCTAAATGTTCTGGTAAAGCAGTTCTTTGGATGAAAGGAGACGAAATCGTAAGAGTAACTGCCAGAAAAGACCAATACGGAGAAGTAGAAGAATTTATCTGCAACGAATGTAGATTCGAGAAAAAAGACGTAAAACACTGGAACATAGAAGGACCAAGACACATCAGCAGACATTCTGTAATTTCTCTAAACCACTATCAGAAACCAGAAGATGCTGAAGTGGAAAAATTAGAATATGAAACCGCTAAAGAAATTAGCAAAAAAGATAATTTAGAATAATTTGGAGAAAGATGAATGGTTAAAGATTCTCAAAATCTAAAATCTAAAATCTAAAATCTAAAATCTCATAAAGAAATGGATTTAATACTTTTCAAAACAATACTTGTAGTATCACTTTTCGCCCTATCTATGGCTGTAGCAGCCTATTCTACTTGGGCAGAGAGAAAGGTGGCTGCCATTATGCAAGACAGAATTGGTCCCAACAGAACCTGGAAATTCGGTTTACTTCAGCCATTAGCTGACGGTGGAAAATTCTTCTTCAAAGAAGACTTTATCCCAGAAAAAGCAGAAAAATTCTTATTTTTCTTCGGGCCTGGTTTAGTAATGTTTATTTCACTTATTACCGGAGCTGTAATTCCTTGGGGAAAATCTCTAAATATTGGCGGACAATCTTTTGATTTACAAGTAGCCAATCTAGATGTAGGTGTTCTCTATTTAATGGGAATGGTTTCTATCGGTGTTTACGGAATTATGATTGGAGGCTGGGCTTCTAACAATAAATATTCATTAATCGGAGCAATTAGAGCTTCATCTCAAATGATTTCTTACGAATTAGCAATGGGGCTATCTCTATTGGCTATTATCATGATGAACAGTTCTCTAGACCTTAAGGTAATTGCAGAATCTCAAAGTGGATGGTATGGTATGAAATGGAATATTTTCTTCCAACCATTAGCATTTATCATCTTCTTTGTAGCTGCATTAGCAGAATGTAACCGACATCCTTTTGATTTGCCAGAATGTGAAACCGAATTAGTAGGAGGTTTCCATACAGAATATTCTGCAATGAAATTAGGATTATATATGTTTGGAGAATATGTAAATATGTTCATTTCTTCGGCATTAATCACTACCCTTTTCTTAGGAAGTTACAATTTCCCAGGATTAGCATGGATTGGTGAAAACTGGGGAGAAAATGCTGCTGGAATTGCAAGTATTTTAGCATTCTTGGCTAAAACCATTGCCGTAATCCTTACCTTTATGTGGATTAGATGGACTTTACCAAGATTTAGATATGACCAATTAATGCACCTTGGCTGGAAATCATTAATTCCGCTTGCATTAGTAAACTTGTTGGTAACTGGAGCTTTAGTTCTTTTGAACCAACATTATCAATGGATTTAATCATTTGAAATTGATTATTTGAAATTTGAAATTAAAAAAAATTAAAAATTTAAGATAAAGTTTGAGTAGAGAAAAATCTCATCTCAAATCTCACATCTCAAATCTAATTTATATGAAACTAACCAATAGATCAAAGGTAGCTTCTAACAAAAAGATGACTTTTGCAGAGAAAATTTATCTCCCTGCAATCATCAAAGGAATGGGAATTACCGGAAAACATGCGATAATGACTCTTACTGGGAAACTACCTACGGTAAGCTATCCTGAAGAGCAAAGAGAATTTTCTAAAATTTATCGTGGATTACACGTTCTGAAGCGTGATGATGAAGGCAGAGAAAGATGTACGGCTTGTGGATTATGTGCGGTAGCTTGTCCAGCTGAAGCCATTACCATGACTGCGGGAGAACGTACCAAAGAGCAAAAACATCTTTACAGAGAAGAAAAATATGCCGAAGTATATGAAATCAATATGCTAAGATGTATCTTCTGTGGATTATGCGAAGAAGCTTGTCCTAAATCTGCAATTTATCTTACCGATAGAATTGTAAAACCAGAACAAAACAGAGGCTCATTTATCTACGGCAAAGATCTTTTGGTAGAAAGCATGGAAAATAGAATAGATATTTCTGAAAGACAAACAGAATCACAAAAAAAAGCTCTTAAATAAATGGAACAGTTCTTATTCTTTTTTATCGCTTTAGTAGCGGTTGCAAGTGCTGTTTACTTTGTATTTGCAAGAAATCCTTTGTATGCAATTTTATCATTAATTGTTACTTTTTTTAGCATTGCCGCATTATATGTTT
The DNA here is from genome assembly GCF_003860565.1 of Cloacibacterium normanense. Classification (NCBI taxonomy): domain Bacteria; kingdom Pseudomonadati; phylum Bacteroidota; class Flavobacteriia; order Flavobacteriales; family Weeksellaceae; genus Cloacibacterium; species Cloacibacterium normanense. The sequence continues at coordinate 301,595 of NZ_CP034157.1, read as the reverse complement.
TACTGAATGCGCAGTTCTTAGGAATTGTACAAATTATCGTGTATACAGGAGCCATCATGGTGTTATTCCTTTATGTATTAATGATGCTTAATCTTAATGCTAAAGACGAAAGCAAAAAACAAAACCTTACGAAATTTATCGGTATTTTTTCTGCCGGAATCCTTTTCGTGGAATGTTAGGAGCTTATAAAGGTCTTTCTCAATCGAATGTTGTTCAAAATATTGATAGCAGCATCGGTTTGACTAAAAACCTTGGAAAATTATTGTTTAACGAATATGTATTACCATTCGAACTCGCTTCTATCCTGATTTTAGCAGGTATTGTAAGCGCAGTATTAATTGGTAAAAAAGATTTATAGAATTATGGAAGTCAATTCATTTTTACAAAACATACCGCTCAATTGGTACATCATTTTAAGTACTACATTGTTTTGTTTAGGAGTTTTAGGAGTTCTCGTTCGTAAAAATGCCATCATCATTTTAGGATGTGTAGAATTAATGCTTAATTCTGTAAATCTACTTTTGGCTGCATTTTCTGCTTATAAAGGAGATGGACACGGACAAATTTTGGTATTCTTTATCATGGTAGTGGCTGCTGCAGAAGTTGCGGTAGGTCTAGCGATTATCACTATGATGTATAGAAATACCAGAAATGTAGATGTAAGTATTTTTAACAAATTAAAAGGATAATGCAGATGGAAAATTTAGTATACGCAATCGTTTTACTTCCTTTAATTGGATTTGTAATCAACGGATTATTCGGAAAGCGCTTACCAAAAGCTTTAGTTGGCGGATTAGCTACTTTAGTAGTATTCGCGGCTTTTCTAATTTCTGTAAGTATTTTTATAGGTTTTCCTGCAAACGGAACACCAGTTATTGTAAAAGCATTTGAATGGTTCACCATTGGTGGAATTCAGGTGAATTTCGGGTTCCAAATAGACCAATTATCATTAATGATGATGATGATTGTTACGGGAATTGGTTCTTTAATTCACTTGTACTCTATTGGTTATATGAGCCATGACAAAGGTTTCTACAAGTTTTTTACTTATCTGAATTTATTTATTTTCTCCATGCTTCTTTTGGTAATGGGAAGCAATTACCTTATTCTTTTCATCGGTTGGGAAGGTGTAGGTCTTTGTTCTTACTTACTGATTGGTTTCTGGTACGAAAATACAGAATATGGTAAAGCTGCTAGAAAAGCTTTCATTATGAACAGAATTGGTGACCTTGGTTTATTGATTGGTATTTTCCTAATCGCTTCACAAACCAATGCACTAGATTATCTTTCTGTAGCACAAAACGCTTCAAAATTTGAATTTGACGGAGTAGTGATTATGTTTATCACGCTAAGTTTATTCATTGGAGCTATGGGTAAATCTGCACAGATTCCTTTATTTACTTGGCTACCAGATGCGATGGCTGGTCCTACCCCAGTTTCTGCGTTAATTCACGCGGCTACCATGGTTACGGCTGGTATTTATTTAGTAGTACGTTCTAATTTCTTATATCATCTTTCACCGAGTACTTTAGACTTTATTCTTGTAATAGGTCTTGCAACTTCATTAATTGCAGCATTCATCGGTTTAAGACAAAATGATATCAAAAAAGTGTTAGCTTACTCTACTGTTTCTCAGTTAGGTCTTATGTTTATAGCACTAGGTGTAGAAGCTTATACTTCTGCTATGTTCCACTTAATGACGCACGCTTTCTTCAAAGCATTGTTATTCTTAGGTGCTGGTTCAGTAATTCACGCCATGAGTGGAGAACAAGATATGAGATTTATGGGAGGCTTAAAATCTAAAATTCCTGTAACCTATTGGACGTTCTTAATCGGAACACTTGCAATCGCTGGAATTCCGCCATTGTCTGGTATGATTTCTAAAGACGAAATTTTAGTGGCACTTTGGGCAAAATCTCCAATAATTTGGGGCTTAACATTGTTCAGTGCTGCATTAACTGGAATTTACATGTTTAGATTGTTATTCTTAACCTTCTTTGGAAATTTCAGAGGAACAGAAGAACAAAAACATCATTTACACGAAAGTCCTATCTCTATGACTTTACCATTAGTAGTATTAGCTGTATTATCAGTGGTAGGAGGTTTCATTAATTTACCTCATTTTATAGGTCATGGTGAATACCAAAATTTAGCACATTGGCTAGAACCACTTTACGTATATGGAGCTAAACATGCAGAAGTTCCATTTAATATTGAAATGATTCTTTTGGCGATTACCTTAGTAATGGTAGCAGCGGTATTCTTCATCGTAAGAAACATTTATGTTACTAAAAACAAAATGGCTCAACCAGAAGAAAATTATAAAGGCTGGGAAAGACTTTCAGCTAAAAAATTATTAATAGACGAACTTTATAATGCTACGGTTGTGAAACCTGTAGAAGGTCTTGGAAAAGGCACCAGAATGTTTGATAAACTGATGGATAGATTCTTCAATTTTGTAGGTTTCGGAGCAGTAGATTCTGGAAGAGCGTTTAAAAAATTCCAAAACGGTAATGTAGAAAATTATGTTCTCATTATGTCTTTGGCAATCGGTTTAATTTTAATTGTTAACTTTTTATTACAATAGCAAATGTTAGAAGCACTGTTACTTTTACCTTTAATTGGTTCAGGATTGGTTTTTGCGTTTAGAAACTCTAATAGCAAATATTTAGCAGTAGGAATTGCTTTCGTGCAGATGTTTTTAACATTCTACATGCTATCACAATTTAATAATGTACCTACGGTAGACTCTCCATTACAATTTGAGATTATCAAACCGTGGTCATCCTATATTAAAAGCACATTACACTTCGGTGTAGACGGAATGAGTATGCTTTTGTTATTATTAACAAACATTTTAGTTCCATTAATTATTCTTTCTTCTTTCAATGAAAACAAGAAATACAATAATAATTTCTACGCGTTAATCCTATTAATGCAGTTTGGTTTAGTAGGTGTTTTCACTGCTCTAGACGGATTATTATTCTACGTTTTCTGGGAAGTAACGCTTATCCCAATTTGGTTCATCGCAGGACTTTGGGGAGACGAAGAAAAAAGAATTAAAGTTACCACCAAGTTTTTCGTATATACTTTTGTAGGTTCATTATTTATGTTCATTGGTTTAATTTATGTATACAACCATGCTGCATCTTTTGAACTCACAGATTTATACAACGCTAACTTAAACGAAGTACAACAAGTAGTGGTTTTCTGGTTAATTTTCTTAGCTTTTGCTGTAAAATTACCGATTTTCCCACTTCACAATTGGCAACCAGACACTTACACCTTCTCTCCTACTCAAGGAACGATGTTGCTTTCTGGTATCATGCTTAAAATGGCTATTTATGGTGTTTTAAGATATTTATTACCAATTGCGCCAACTGCTTTACTCGGAACTTCTGGACAAGTCGTGATGATTCTTTCTATTCTAGGAGTGGTTTACGGAGCGCTTATTGCAATTGTACACCATGATATTAAGAAAATTATCGCTTACTCATCGCTTTCACACGTAGGATTAATGGTGGCAGGTATTTTTGCTTCTGCTATTCTTACCGCTCAAGGAAATTTCACTTTCGAAGGAGCACAAGGAGCTTTGGTTCAAACTTTTGCACACGGTATTAATGTAGTAGGTTTGTTCTACTGTGCTGATATTTTAATCAAACAATTCAAAACAAGAGACATCAGACAAATGGGAGGTTACGCTAAAGCGGCTCCTAAATTTGCGACGCTTTTCATGATTTTATTACTTGGTTCTATGGGAGTTCCATTAACGAATGGATTCATCGGCGAATTTATTTTATTAAAATCTATTTTTGATTATGATAAAGTGGTAGTCGTTTTTGCAGGTCTTACTATTATTCTAGCCGCAGTTTATCTACTAAGAATGTATGGAAAAGCCATGTTTGGAACCGGTGACGAAAGAGTGGTAAGTACCTTAAAAGACATTTCTAATGTAGAATTTGTAGTATTGGCAAGTTTAGCTGTTGTGGTAATCGTATTAGGAGTTTTCCCAAGCGGTGTTTTAGAAATGGTGAATAGTTCGTTGAAGTTTATCTACTCTTCTATTAAGGGTTAAAAAAATAATAAATTTTAGAATTTGTTTTTTGAGAATCTCAAATCTCAAATCTTAAATCTCAAATCTATAAATAATGAGTGTTTTAGTAGTTTTATTCCTTACGGCAGTATTAGCATTATTTTCTGGAGTTTATAATCAAGGAAAATTTGCAAGATATATCGGAATTTTGGGACTTTTGGTTGCACTTTGTGTAAGCTTCTCTCCTGAGTTAGCATTTTTTAATCAATACAAATCTATGTTTGATTTTAATGAAAATGCGGCTTTATTTACCAAAATTTCTTTAGTGGTTACATTGTTAATTTTCTTCTTAGGAGGTTTTGCATTTAACAATCACCGTAGTCACCAATCAGAATTATATTCGTTAATGTTATTTTCATTAATCGGAGCAGTAATTCTTTTCAGTTTTACAAATTTAGTTACACTATTCTTAGGAATCGAAATCTTATCTATTCCGCTATATGTAATGGCTGGAAGCAACAAGACTGATTTACGCTCAAACGAAGCTTCAATTAAGTATTTCTTAATGGGAGCATTTGCTACAGGATTCCTTCTTTTTGGAATTGCATTAATTTATGGAAGCACAGGTAGTTTTGATGTTCATGTAATCAATACTTTCAGCGTAGCAAATCCTAAAGATTTAATGTTTGTAATGGGAATCATGTTAATGTTGGTAGCAATGGCATTTAAGGTTTCTCTAGCTCCTTTCCACATGTGGAGTCCAGATGTTTACCAAGGTGCTCCATCATTAATTACAGCATTCATGGCTTCTGTAGTAAAAATTGCTGCATTCTTTGCCTTCTTCAAGGTTATGAATCTTGCTTTTGCAGGAAGCATTAAAGAATGGATTAACATTCTAGGCGTCTTAGTCATCATCACGCTTTTATTAGCCAATGCAATGGGATTAGCGCAAACCAATGCTAAGAGAATGCTTGCTTATTCTTCTGTTTCTCATGCAGGTTATTTAGGTTTAATTTTCTTCGGAGCAAACAGCTTATCTGTATATAATTTAGCATTTTACTTATTCGCATATTCATTAGCTACAGTTGGAGTATTTATGACTTTAATTTGGGTAGAAAAACTAAAAAGAGAAACCTCATTCGAAGCCTTCAAAGGTTTGGCAAAATCAGAACCTTTATTAGCAGTTGTAACAGCAGTTTCATTATTATCAATGGCAGGAATTCCATTAACAGCAGGATTTGTAGCGAAATTTAATATTTTTGCTCAAGCGATGAACGGAGCTGCTTTCCTAGTTTTGATTGCTGTAATTGGTTCTGCACTAAGTATCGCTTATTATTTAAATCTGATTATATCTATGTTTTTCCATACAGAAACTACATTTAAAAGTTCAGAAAAAGTAAGCATTACGTATAATATTATTGCAGTTTTCATCATTGTAGCAATTCTTGCAATTGGTATTTATCCAGACCTTTTCAAAGTACAATTTGGACTTTAATTGGCAAGTCTTAATCATAAAATAAACACAATTCAGAAATGGGTTGTGTTTTTGTTTTTTCAAATTTTAATCATTTGATTAAATAATTTGTTTAAATCAAATTTTTAATTGTACATTTGCTTCATGAAAAGTGAAAAACAGATGAATGAACAAGAACAATCTACCGAAGAAAAAATTCTAGAAGCAGCTTCAGAAGTTTTTACAGAAAAGGGATTTGCAGGAACCAGAACCAGAGATATTGCCGAAAAAGCAGGAATAAATCTGGCGCTACTTAATTACTATTTCCGAAGTAAAGAAAAACTTTTTGAACAAGTGATGAAGATAAAAGTAGTGCTACTCTTCGGGAAGATTTTCCCTATTTTAAGCAACGAGAAAACATCTTTAGAAGAAAAAATAGACTTAGCTTCAGAAAAATATTTCGAAATTTTGTCTAAAAATCCTAATCTTCCTCTTTTTGTAATCAGTGAAATTCAGAAAAAAAATTCTAACATTTCTAAGATTATTCCTATCAATAAAATTTTTGAAAACTCTATCATCATCAAACAAATCAAAGAAAAAAGACCAGAAATCAATCCATTGCATTATTCAGTCAATTTCTTAGCGATGACCATTTTTCCTTTCGTAGCAAAACCTGTTTTTAATGCTTTTGAACTGACTAATGAAGAAGAATACCACCAATTCATTAGCGAAAGAAGAAAACTAGTTCCAATTTGGATAAAACAACTTTTAGAAATAAAAACTGAAAATCTTTAACACGATGGAAAAACTTAAATACATTTTCCTCTTATTCATAGGGCTCATCAATGCCCAAGAAACCATTACCCTTGAACAATGTTACCAATGGTCACGAGAAAATTATCCTTTAATCAAAAAGCAAGAATTGATTAAAAAAGCAGAGCAATTCACCACAGAAAATGCACTGAAAGGCTGGCTTCCTCAAGTAAACATTACTGCGCAAGCTACTTACCAAAATGATGTTACTCAATTTCCCGTGAAATTACCAAACGTGAATGTAGAACCACTCAGTAAAGACCAATACAAAGTTTTTGCAGACGTTTCTCAAACCATTTACGATGGCGGAAACATTAGAAATCAGAAAAATTTAGCAAAAATCCAGTCCGAAGTTCAAACCATACAAACTGAAGTGGAATTAGACAAACTGAAAGAGCGAATTAATCAACTCTATTTTGGGATTCTTCAAACCAATAAACAATGGACTCAACTACAATTCACAAAACTTGATATCAAAGAAGGCATCAAAAAAGCAGAAGCTCAATTGAAAAATGGGGTTATTTTCAGAAGTAATCTAGATGTTTTAAAAGCAGAATTGGTAAAAATTGAACAAAAAGAAATTGAACTCCAAGCCATAAAGCAAAATTTCGTGCAAATGCTTTCTTACTTCATCAAGAAAAATATCGACGAAAACACTCAGCTTGAAACTCCTGAAAAAATTCTATTAACGAATAATAATAATCGCTCAGAACTAAAACTTTTTGATTCACAGAAACAACTTCTAGAAACGCAAAGAAAAATCATCAATACTAAAAACACTCCAAAATTAGGAGCATTTTTCCAAGGTGGATACGGAAAACCGGGCTTCAATATGCTGAAAAATGAGTTTGACATTTTCTATATTGGCGGAATTAGACTTAATATCCCAATTTCTGGATTTTACACTCAGAAAAACGATTTGGCTTTGTTAGAAAATCAGTCACAAGAAATAGAAATCCAAAGAGAAAACTTCTTGTTTAACCAAAATTTTATTGAAATCCAACAAAGAAATGACCTTGAAAAGATTCAAAATTTAATTGACAAAGACAATGAACTGATTGAACTAAGAAAAAACATCAAAACAGCTAGTCTTGCCCAATTAGAAAATGGCGTTATCAATACTAATGATTATCTGCGAGAAGTAACCGCCGAAGAACAAGCAATTCTCACAAAAATTACCCACGAAATTCAATATTTATTGACCCAATATAATTTGAAAGCTCAACTAAATAATTGAAAATGGAAAGGGGAAATTAAACTTCTTAACAACTTCACGATTGTACAACTTTACAAAAAATAAAAAATGAAAAAATATATTCTTCCTCTCCTAGTTTTGACCATTTTCTCTTGCAAAAGAGCAGACCAAGATTATGATGCTTCTGGAACTTTCGAAGCAGATGAAATCATCGTTACGGCGGAAGCTACAGGAAAAATCCTTGAACTCAATCTCAATGAAGGAGATGCATTAAAAGCCAATCAAAACATAGGTTTAATCGACGGAAAAGGCGTAGAATTACAAAAAGAACAAGTTTTGGCTTCTATCAATGCCATCGAACAAAAAACCAATGATGCAGCACCTCAAATTGCAGTTCTGCAATCTCAGTTAGCTACACAAAATTCTCAAATTACTGTGCTTCAAGAGCAATTAAACAATGCAGTGAGAGAAAGAAACAGAACCGCCAATCTCGTAAAATCAGATGCTGCAACGCGCAAGCAATTAGATGATTTAAACGGAAATGTTGTGGTAATTCAAAAACAAATTGCATCGGCAAAATCACAATCAGAAATTTTGAAACAACAGATTTCTTCTACTCTAGAACAAGTGAAAATCCAGAATAGAGCTATTTTAAGTGAAAAAAATCCTACCGAGAAGAAAGTTTTGCAAATAGATGAACAATTGAAACATAATGTTATTTCTTCGCCCATTAAAGGAATTGTACTTACAAAATACATGAATAAAGGCGAGTTTGCCACCATCGGAAAACCAATTTATAAAATGGCAAATTTAGATGAAATGACTCTCAGAGCTTACATTACAGGAGACCAATTGGCAAAAGTAAAAGTTGGTCAAAATGTAAAAATTTTGGTTGACGCAGGAAATGGCGAAACCAAAGAAATGAACGGAAAAATCTACTGGATTTCACAAAAATCTGAATTCACTCCCAAAACTATTCAAACCAAAGACGAAAGAGCCAATCTAGTATACGCTACCAAAATACATGTTAAAAATGATGGCTTTCTAAAAATTGGAATGTACGGAGAAGTGAAACTTTAAGTCTGATGTTTTTTAACACCCCGTCAAAATCAAAGATTTTGACACCCCTCTGAAAGAGGGGAATCTACTCTAATATAATTAAAAAGAAATAGAAAATATTTCAAAATTAGCGAGCCACGAAGTGGCGAAATCAATAGCATAGTGCGAAGCGCTATGAAATGAGTAATCAACAATTTATGAAGCCACGAAGTGGCGAAATCAAATGATAGAAGTTAAAAACATATCAAAATCTTACGGCGAAAAAAAACAGAAAATTCTGGCGGTAGATAACATTTCCTTTTCGGTAGAAAATGGAGAAATTTTCGGGTTGATTGGTCCCGATGGAAGTGGCAAAACCTCTATTTTCCGAATGCTGACTACCCTTCTTCATCCAGATTCTGGTTCTGCAGAAATTGAAGGACTTGATGTGGTTAAAGACTACAAGAAAATTCGTCAAATTCTTGGTTATATGCCAGGAAAATTTTCTCTGTATCAAGATTTAACTGTAGAAGAAAATCTAGAATTTTTTGCTAGTGTGTTCAATACAAGTATTCAAGAAAATTATGATTTAATCAAAGATATTTATCAGCAGATTGAACCATTTAAAGACAGAAAAGCAGGGAAACTTTCTGGCGGAATGAAACAAAAATTAGCCCTTTCTTGCGCTCTGATTCACAAACCAAAAGTTCTATTTCTAGACGAACCCACTACTGGAGTAGATCCTGTTTCGAGAAAAGAATTTTGGGAGATGCTGAAACGCTTAAAACAACAAGGCATCACCATCGTGGTAGCAACTCCTTACATGGATGAAGCCACACTCTGTGACAGAGTTGCGCTCATGCAAAACGGGAAAATTTTAAAAATTGACACTCCTCAAAACATTTGCAATAGCTTCCCTGAAGATTTATACGAAGTAAAAACTGAAAATATTCCTGCTCTCATCAAAATCCTTAAAGAATACGAAACCACTAAAAATACATATGCCTTTGGCGAATTTGTACATGTGGTGATTAAAAAAGAAAAAGATTTTAAAAAGGAAACTTTGGAGAAATTTTTACAAGAAAAAAGATTTAACAAAATTGAAATCAACAAAATAGAAGCTACCATAGAAGATAGTTTTATTTTATTGCTTTCTAACAATGGAGAATTGAAAGTTGAAAATTGAAAATTATTTTTATCACTTTCAATTATCAATCTTAAATTAAATAAGATTTCCATTTAATAAAATTTTCAATTCTCCATTTTCAATTTTCAATTAATTAAAAAATGAACAATACCATCGCCATACAAGCCGAACAAATCACCAAAACATTTGGAGATTTCACTGCGGTAGATCACATTTCCTTTGAAGTAAAAAAAGGTGAAATTTTCGGGTTTCTAGGCGCAAATGGCGCTGGAAAAACTACTGCAATGCGTATGTTTTGTGGCCTCTCTATTCCTACTTCTGGCAAAGCGATGGTTGCTGGATTTGATGTCTATAAAAACGCTGAAGAAATCAAAAAAAATATTGGTTACATGAGTCAAAAGTTTTCTTTGTATGAAAACTTATCCATTTTAGAAAATTTAGAATTCTTTGGCGGAATCTATGGATTAAGCATGAGGGAGATCAAACAAAAAAGCAAAGAACTCATTGAGAAATTAGGTTTAGAACAAGAAAAAAACAAAATGGTTTCCGAACTTCCATTAGGTTGGAAACAGAAACTGGCATTTTCCGTCGCTATTTTTCATCAGCCAGAAATTGTATTTCTAGACGAACCAACTGGTGGTGTAGACCCTATTACCAGAAGACAATTTTGGGACTTAATTTATGATGCTTCAGAACAAGGAATTACCATTTTTGTCACTACGCATTATATGGACGAAGCCGAATATTGCAACCGAGTTTCCATCATGGTTGACGGAAAAATTGCGGCAATTGATTCTCCTGAAAATTTGAAAAAAAGTTTTCAAGCCAAAACCATGGACGAAGTATTTTATCAATTAGCCAGAGGCGCAAAAAGAAGTGCTGATTAATGAAGAATTGAAAATTAATAAATAAAATAAACACTTGTCATTCTGAACGTAATGTAATGAAGTGAAGAATCTGTTTAAATAAGAGATTCTTCATTACGCTTCGCTTCATTCAGAATGACAAAATAAAAAATGAAACAGTTATTCCCATTTATCCGAAAAGAATTTTATCACCTTCTGCGTGATAGAAGAACTTTATTCATTCTTCTTGCAATGCCAATTATACAGGTATTGCTGTTCGGTTTTGCACTTTCTACGGAGATTAAAAACACCAAAGTAGCTGTTTTTGATCAAGATAAAAGCATCTTTTCAGCACAATTGGTTTCTAAAATTCATGAAAATCAATATTTTGACATTGAAAAAAATCTGACTTCTAACAAGGACTTTGAAAACGCTTTTAAAGACGGAAAAACAAAGCTACTTCTCGTTATTCCTTCTGATTTCTCAGAAAATTTAACGCAAGGAAAAAAAGCAAAATTGCAGATTTTAGTGGATGGAACAGATGTAAACCTCGGAAATCAAATCGCGAATTATTTCCAAAATATTGTCCTAGATTTCTATCAAAGTCAACAAAAGGAAACGCTGCAAACGTTTTCTGTTTCTCCAGAAATTAGAATGCTCTATAATCCTCAACTGAAAGGAGCGCCTAATTTCGTTCCGGGAGTTGTTGCACTCGTTTTATTGATTGTTTGCGTGATGATGACCGCAATTGCCATCGTAAAAGAAAAAGAAACAGGAACGATGGAAATTCTATTGGTTTCACCTATGAAACCTCAATTTATCATTATTTCTAAGGCAATTCCTTACTTTATTTTAGCGATGGGAATTTTAAGTGTGATTTTGATTTTAAGTTATTTTTTACTGGATTTACCCATAAAAGGAAGCATTATTTTACTATTTTTTGTGAGCACTATTTTCATTATCACCAATTTACTTATCGGGATTTTAATTTCTATTTTTTCAAAAACTCAACAACAAGCTATGCTTTTTTCGTTGATGGGAACCATGCTTCCTACAATTTTGCTAAGCGGATTTATGTTTCCTATCGAAAATATGCCCATTCCAATACAAGTGATGTCTAATATTATCCCTGCAAAATGGTATTATATCATGATTAAAAATATTATGATCAAAGGAACAGGACTCGCCGTAATCTGGAAATCTCTTTTAATTTTAACAGGAATGATGATGGTTCTTTTCACGATTGCTGTGAAAAAATTTAAAATAAGATTAGAATGATGCAAAAAATTACATTTTGTCATTCTGAACGAAATGAGGAACGAATCAAAATGTTGAAATTGCAATAGCAAGAGAAAAACAACTCAAAGGTTGGACAAGATTAAAAAAGAAAATTTGATAAAAGATGTTAATCCTGATTGGAAATTTTTAAATAAAGAAATAGAATAGATTCTTCATTACGCTACGCTCCATTCAGAATGACAAAACGCTAAAATTTAAAATGAAACAGCTACTCTTCTTACTTCGTAAAGAATTCCGACAAATTTTTCGGAACAAATCTATATTGGCCATTATTTTTGTTACACCGATGATGCAGCTCATCATCTTGCCTTTAGCAGCAAGTTATGAGATAAAAAACATCAATCTATCTGTTGTAGACCATGACCACTCTAGTTTTTCAAGGGAATTAATTCAAAAAATTACCGCAAGTAACTATTTCAAATTACAATATTACGGTGAAGACTACCAAAAAGCTTTTGAAACTATAGAAAGCGAAAAATCAGATATTATTCTAGAAATTCCACCAAAATTTGAACAAAATTTGGTGAGGGAAAATCAACAAAAAGTATTGGTTGCTATTAATGCAATAAACGGCACTAAAGCAGGTTTGGGAGGAAGTTATCTAGCACAAATTTTACAAGATTACAACCAAAATATCCAAACGAAACTCTCCCCACAATTGGTAGAATTTCAAAAAAATGCAGGTCTAGAACTCAATGTTACCCTTTGGTTCAATAGATTTTACAACTACAGATTGGCTCTGGTTCCAGGTATTTTGGCATTTCTAGTGACGCTAGTTGGCGGAATGCTTTCGGCGCTAAACATTGTCTCTGAGAAAGAAATTGGCACAATTGAACAAATTAATGTTTCACCCATCAAAAAATCTACCTTCATCCTCGGGAAACTTATTCCCTTTTGGATTTTGGCAAATGTAGCTTTTACCATGGGACTTTTGGTTTCCAGATTTGTCTATGGGATAGAAATTTACGGGAGTTTGCCACTGCTTTATTTCTTTGTAGGAGTTTATCTTTTAGCCATTTTAGGATTCGGCTTATTGATTTCCACCTATAGTGAAACGCAGCAACAGGCGATGTTTACTATATTTTTCTTCATGATGATTTTTATAATGATGAGCGGCTTATACACGCCCATTGAAAGCATGCCAGAATGGTCTCAAAAACTGACGCTTCTTAATCCGCTTACGTATTTAATAGAAGTCATTCGATTAATTATGCTCAAAAATTCTGGATTCAAAGATTTAATTCCACAGTTTATCTCCATTTTAGGAATGGCCGTTTTCTTTAACTCTTGGGCGGTTTGGAATTACAGAAAGACGTCATAATTTGGGAAAAAATCTAGATTTTCTTACTATTTTTCATTTTGCAGATTAAAGAATTTATCTTTTTAAAATAAAATTCAGTTTTAGCAATCATAATAACGATTAATTATTATTTTTGTTAAAATTTATTTGACTTATGAAGAAAATACTTGCGCTTTTAGCAATTTTTAGTATTGTTTGGCTTTCTGCTCAAAACACTTTTGTAAAAGACAATTACACCAAAAAAGAAGTGTACATCACCATGAGAGATGGTGTAAAATTATTCACCTCCATCTACATTCCAAAAGATATTTCTTCTAAAAACAAATATCCTTTTTTAATGCAGAGAACCTGCTATTCTGTAGCGCCTTATGGTGAAGATCAGTATAAAAGAAGCCTTGGTCCGAATAAATTTTTACAAAACGATAAATATATTTTCGTCTATCAAGACGTTCGCGGAAGATATATGAGCGAAGGTACCTTTACCAACATGACGCCTCAAGTAGACCATAAAACCAAAAAAGATGTAGACGAAAGTACTGATACTTATGACACGATTGATTGGCTCATCAAAAATATTGAAAATAATAACGGAAATGTAGGTCAATACGGAACTTCTTATCCAGGTTTTTACGCTGCAGTTGGCGCTTTAGCAAATCATCCCGCATTGAAAGTTTCTTCTCCTCAAGCTCCAATTTCTGATTTTTGGTTTGACGATTTTCATCACAATGGTGCTTTCATGATGGGATATTTCAGAACTTTCCCTGTTTTTGGAGTACAAAAATCTAAACCCGAGAATTCTGCTTGGTACACAGAACAAAGCAAAAAATTAGGTACAAAATCTGAAGATGGTTCACTTTTCTTCAATGAAATGGGAACTTTAAAAGAAGGAATTGACAAATATTACGGAAGAGATAATTTTTTCATCAATGAAATTGTAGACCATCCTAATTATGATGATTTTTGGAAAAAAAGAGACCTTTTACCTCATCTCAAAAACATAAAACACGCGGTAATGACAGTTGGCGGTTGGTTTGATGCAGAAGATTTGAGAGGTCCGCTTCACATTTACAAAACCATCGAAAAAAATAATCCTAAAGCGAAAAACTCTATTGTAATGGGGCCTTTTTCTCATGGTGGTTGGTCTTATGAAATGGGAAAACATTTTCATAATGAAGTATATTTCGGGGATAGCATTGCTACTTTTTATCAAAAAAATATAGAAACTCCGTTCTTTAATCATCATTTAAAGAATACTAAATCTGCAATTGACCTTCCTGAAGCCTATATGTTTGATACTGGGAAAAAAGAATGGAAACAATTTGCAGAATGGCCACCGAAAAATGCACAAAAAACTGCTTTTTATTTAAGAGAAAACGGACAATTTAGCTCAGAATCTCCAAGTTCTGCTTCTTTCACAGAATATTTTTCTGACCCAAACAAACCAGCTCCGAGCAGTACTAATTTGAAAGACTTCAATGGTTTTACGCCTAGAAATTACATGAGTGAAGACCAAAGATTTGCAGAAAATAGACCAGATGTAGCTTCTTTCACCACAGAAATCCTTGCAGAAGACCTTACTTTGGCTGGAGAAATTAAAGTAAAATTAAAAATAGCGACTACAGGAACAGATGCAGATTTCTTCGTAAAACTGATTGATATTTATCCTGCAGACGAAAAAGGAATAAAAGAAAAACCGGGCGTTATCTACGGAAATTATCACCAAATGGTAAGAAGCGAAATTATGCCTGCGAGATTTAGAAATTCTTTTGAAAAACCAGAAGCATTGGTTCCTAATCAAGAAACAGAAGTAATTTTTAACCTTCAAGATGTATTGCACACTTTCAAAAAAGGTCACAAAATCCAAATTCAAGTGCAGAGTACGGCTTATCCTCTATTTGCTGTAAATCCTCAGAAATTTTTAGAAAATCCTTACAAAGCAGAAAAATCTGATTATACTAAAGCTTTTCAAAAAATCTTCAACAACTCAGTAATTGAAGTGGAGGTTTTAAAATAAGAAAAATATAAAATTGGCAGAAGAAATCTTCTGCCAATTTATTTTGAATCAAAAAATAATAGCTAACTTGTCAAGAAAAATTGGTTATGCAACCCGATAAACCTAAAAACCTTAATGACCATCTTGCTAATGAAAGAACTTTTTTAGCATGGTTAAGAACGGGAATTGGAGTGATGGCGTTCGGTTTTGTAGTGGTAAAATTCTCTCTTTTTTTGAAACAATTTTCACTGATATTTGGAAACCAAAACATCATTCATAGCAAAGGTTATTCGGCAGAAATTGGGATTTTATTGGTTGTTTTTGGACTTATAATTTCCATTTTTGGATACTTCCGTTATAAAAAAACCGAAAAACAGATTAATGAAGATTCGTTTAAAAACAATTCTTTTTTAATCGGGCTTTCAACCATTATATTAATTGTTTTCACCTTAATTCTCATTTGGTATTTGATTACCAGCGTAGAATCTTATGCGAAATAATTAAACCGTTTTCTTGGCTTCTTCCCAAAGAATATCCATTTCATCTAAAGACATTTCTGCAAGGTTAAGATTCTTTTCTAAAGCCAATTTTTCTAGCGTTTGGAAACGTTTGATGAATTTAAGATTGGTGCGTTCCAGAGCAGAGTCTGCATTAAGACCAGAAATTCTAGCATAATTAATCAGCGAAAAGAAAACATCTCCCAATTCTTGTTCCTTTTTTTCGGGATTGGTTTCGGCGTGAAATTCGGCAAGTTCTTCATCTACTTTCTTCCAAGCATCTTCGGCAGAAGCAAATTCAAAACCGATTCCTTTTACTTTTTCCTGAATTCTGTATGCTTTGATAATCGGTGGCAAACTTTTCGGAACTCCTGCTAAAATAGACTTGTTTCCTTCTTTCAGCTTCAGTTTTTCCCAATTTTGCTTCACTTCTTCTTCGTCTTTCACTTCTACATTTCCATAAATGTGAGGATGACGGAAAATGAGTTTCTCGTTAAGTGAATTAATCACATCTGCAATATCAAAACTCTTCTTTTCGGAACCAATTTTAGCATAAAAAACCAAATGCAACAAAACATCGCCCAATTCTTTCTTAATTTCTGTAAGATTTTCTTCGAGCAAAGCATCAGAAAGTTCGTAGACTTCTTCTAGCGTCAAATGTCTCAAAGATTGCAAATCTTGCTTTTTATCCCAAGGACATTTTTCTCGCAAATCGTCCATGATATCGAGTAATTTAGAGAAAGCTTCTAGTTTTTGTTCTTTGGAATTCATAACATAAGTTTAAGGTTAAGGCAAAGGTAAAGATTGAACATAAAAAATCCCGCAGATTTCTTAGAAAAACACCAATTAAATGTCTTAATCTTTGAAATCTGCGGGAAAATATAAATTGTTATCCTTGTTTTCTTTGCGTAGATTTTACGGTAGTTTTAGCAGATGAAGATGCCTTCGCTTTTGGCGCAGCTGGTTTTTCTGCTTTTGGAGCCGCTTTTTTAGCTGCTGCTTTCTTTTCTACAGATTTTTCTTCTACTATTTCAGCGTCTTCTACTGCTGATTCTTCTGCTTTTACAAAAGCTTCTGGCTTAATATATCCTGCTTTTTGTAATAAATTATACCATTGTACCAATTTCTTGATATCTGAACCGTAAACTCTATCTACGTCATAGTTTGGTAAAACTGAAGACATGAATGCTTTTAGTTCATTATCAGAAGATTTGTGGTTAATGGCTTCTTTATAGTCAAATTTTTCAGCAATGTTTTTCATTACTTCAAAAAGTGGAACTTCTTGGTCAAAAGTATAAATCGCAATATTGTCTAATAAACTTACTTGAGAAGTATTAGAAATGCTTGCTTTTTTTCCTGTAGAAATATCTTCTACGATAAAACCTGATCTTAATTGCGTTACTAGGGTAAACAAACCTGGTTTCCCAGAAATCGAAATTATTTTTTCTAACTGCATAATGTATTATTTTTTTGCTTTTGGCAATCAGCTTTTAGCTTTCTGCCACTTTTATTATTGTTTAAATTTTTTCTAAAAATTGCTGATTGCTAATTGCTGACAGCAGATTGCTTATTTCGGAAATCTCATTTTATATCCTACATGAATATCTCCTGAAGTAATTTTAGTTAATTTTCCTTTGATGATTTTTTTCTTTAGAGGACTGAGTTTATCCGTAAAAAGTACGCCTTCAATATGGTCATACTCATGCTGAATTACTCTGGCTCTAATGTCTGAAAAAGTTTCGGTATGTTTAACGAAATTTTCGTCAAAATATTCTATCAAAATCGTTTCTTTTCTGCTTACATCTTCTCTTACATCAGGAATCGAAAGACAACCTTCATTAAATTTCCATTCATTACCGCTTTCTTCTAGAATTCTAGCATTAATGAACACTTTTTTGAAATCTTTCAATTCATCTGCAATATCTTCATAGTCTTCATCATCAGCTAATGGGGTTACATCTACGATGAAAAGACGAATGTCTAAGCCAATTTGAGGCGCAGCAAGACCTATTCCATGTGCTGCGTTCATGGTTTCGAACATATTGTCTATAAGTTCTTTAAGCTCAGGATAATCTGGCGAAATATCATGGGCTTTTTTTCTTAAAACTGTGTCTCCGTATGCTCTGATTGGTAAAATCATCTTTGTTTTTGTTCTAAAAAATTCTGTAAAATTATGGTAGCACTCACTTTATCGATGAGCGCTTTTTCTTGTCTCTGTTTTTTATTTTTCCCACTTTGAGAGATAAAAAACGAAGCCATTTTTGAGGTAAAACGTTCATCAAACCGATGAATTTCTACTTCGGGAAAAAGTTTTTTCACTTTTTCTATAAATTTTAAAATATCCGTCTCAATTTCTGATAAATTCCCCTTCAAATCAGTAGGTAAACCTATTACCAGCGTTTCAACTTTATTTTCTGAAAAATATTTTTCTAAAAAAGAAAAAATATTTTTGGTTTCTACAGTAGTTAATGCACTAGCAATCAACTGCATATCATCTGTAGCTGCAATTCCGCAACGCACTTTTCCGTAATCAATAGCAACTACTTGACTCATAGTTTGCAAATTTACTAAAATTTTTCAGCTTGTAGAAATTCAAATTTTTGCTAATTTTAAACTCAGAAACTTTTCTACCTATGAAAACACTTCTTTTAGTAAGACATGCCAAAAGTGATTGGCCAACGAACATAGATGATTTTGACCGACCACTGAATGAGCGCGGACACAAAGATGCCCCTAAAATGGCGAAATTCCTCAAAGAAATTTCTGTAACCATAGATGCATTTGTGACCAGTCCTGCAAAAAGAGCATTGACTACTTGCAGATATTTTGCCGAAGTGTTCGAGAATAAAAACATTCAAAAAATAGAAGAATTATACAATGCTTCGCCTACAGAATTTCTAGAAGTGATAGAACATCTTAACGATTCTTTAGATCATGTTGCCATTTTTTCTCATAATAACGGGATTACTTATTTTGCTAATTCTCTAACCAATGAAAATATAGAACACATGCCAACTTGTTCTGTGGTAGCTTTTAAAATTTCTGCCGAAAGTTGGAAAGAGTTTAAAAACGCAGAGAAAAATTTCTTATTCTTCCACAAGCCAAAAGAAATATAAAACATGAAAATTGCAGCAATAGACATCGGGAGTAATGCAGCAAGATTGCTCATCAATGAAGTAAAAGAACCTAAAAAAGGAAAGCCAGAATTCGTAAAACTGAATCTTCTGAGAATTCCTTTCAGATTGGGAATAGACGTTTTTACCACTGGTGAAATTGGCAAAGAAAGAAAGGAAATGGTCATTAAATCTATGAAAGTTTTCTCTCAATTGATGGAAATTTATGGCGTAGAACATTACCGAGCTTGTGCTACCAGTGCAATGCGAGATGCTAAAAATGGTAAAGAAATTATAGATTTGGTCAAAAAGGAATCAGGAATACAGATTGAAATTATTTCTGGAGACGAAGAAGCTACGCTTATCTACGAAAATCACGTAGCAGAAGGACTTGACAAAAATTTTGGATATTTATACATAGACGTAGGTGGTGGTTCTACAGAATTGACATACTACGAAAATGGCAAAATGAAATACGAACATTCTTTCAATATTGGTACGATTAGATTGCTCAATAATCTAGTCACCAAAGAAAATTGGGAAGAAATGAAAACCCAAATCAAAACCAAAATTGTGAGCAAAAAACCTATGGTTGCGATTGGTTCTGGCGGAAATATCAATAAAATTTTTAGCATGAGCAAAACCAAAGATGGAAAACCAATGTCTGCGAATATGCTCAAAACATTTTATAAAGATTTAAAAGAACTTTCGGTAGAAGAAAGAATGCTGAAACACAACTTAAGAGAAGACAGAGCAGATGTAATTGTTCCAGCGCTAGAGATTTTCAACAAAGTACTGAATTGGGCAGAAATTTCACAAATTTTCGTTCCTAAAATTTCTGTTGCAGATGGATTAATTCACAGTATTTATGATAAAGTGAAAAAGTAAGGAATTTGAGAGATAAAAAACAAATGATATAAACACTTAATCTGCATCTTCTTCATCTAGAAAATTAAGTTCGTCATCTCGTTGTTCATAATCATGGGAAATTCCTGGAGGATTAAATAATCCCCAATGATCTGTAATGAAATGTTTTGGATTGAAATTTGCAACCCAATCTACAAATAGTAATCTAAATTCTTCTATTTTTTCTCTTACCATCAAATAATATTTCGCTTCTTCAAAACCAAACATTTCCAGACCATGATAAGCAACCATTAAGTCTCTTGCTGCTTTTCTAATAATTGTAGCGTTTTCCATTTTAAGGTCATACAACTTTACAGCTTCTGCTGAAGAAATTTTCACACAAATCATCATGGCATCTCCTAAAATTTGACCTTTATATGACTGCAAATGTTCATTATCTTCTGGAATCAAATCTGTGATGGTTCTTACTAATTCAAAAATTTCTTCTGCTTTTTCTAAAATAGCTAGATTACTAGGATTTTTCATTATAAGTTTTTTACTAAAATAGTAAGTTTTGACTAAAGTCAAAAGGATTTTACAATAAAAAAAGCGGACTAAAGTCCGCTCCTATATATAATGTTTTTCAGAAAAAATTTAGTCTACACTCACCACTTCTTTGATGCTTGGTACAAATTGTTTGATGGTATTTTCTACACCTAGTTTCATGGTAGAAAAACTCATAGGACAACCAGAACAGTTTCCTTGCAGTTTTACCATTACTCTATTGTCAATAACATCTACCAATTCTATATCACCACCATCATTATTTAGAAACGGACGAATACTTTCCAAAGCTTCCATTACTTTGGTTACTATTTCTTCGTGAGTGAGTTTATCTTTATTCATATTTTAATTGCTTTAAGCTTTCAGCAATCTGCATTCAGCTCATAGTTTAAATTTTCTAAATTTTAAAATTACTTATTGCTTATTACTAATTACTTATTTTTTGGTGGAGCAACCTGCCATTGTTGTAATTTTCACCGCTTCAGTTGGTGGAAGATTTTTATTTCTTTCCACTAAACTTTCTATCATTTTTTGTGCAGTTTCTTTATAGATTTCTGCAATTTTAGAACCTTCTTGCAATGCTACTGGTCTACCAACATCCCCAGCTTCTCTGATGCTTTGAATTAAAGGAATTTCACCTAAAACTGGAATTCCTAAATCTTCCGCCATAAACTGAGCGCCTTGTTTTCCGAAGATGTAATATTTATTTTCTGGCAATTCTTCTGGTGTAAAATACGCCATATTTTCTATCAACCCTAAAACTGGAATATTAATGCTTTCCATCGTAAACATAGCGATTCCTTTTTTCACGTCTGCTAAAGCTACATGTTGCGGTGTAGAAACAATTACAGCACCCGTTACAGGAACTTCTTGAATAATCGAAAGGTGAATATCTCCTGTTCCTGGAGGAAGGTCAATCAATAAGAAATCTAGATTTCCCCAAGCTGCATCACGAAGCATTTGATTCAAAGCTTTACTTGCCATAGGTCCTCTCCACACTACTGCTTGATTCGCTCCAGAGAAATAACCAATGGAAAGCATTTTCACGCCGTAATTTTCGATAGGTTTCATCATATTTTTACCATCTACTTCTACAGAAATTGGTTTTTCTGCTTCGGTGTCAAACATGGTAGGAACAGATGGTCCGTAAATATCAGCATCTAGAACACCTACAGAGAATCCCATTTTTTGTAAAGTCACGGCTAAGTTTGCAGTAACCGTAGATTTTCCTACACCACCTTTACCAGAAGCAATGGCGATGATATTTTGAATTCCTGGGATTTCTTTTCCTTTGATTTGGTTTTGTTGAACTTGTGAAGGTTCAGGCGAAGTAATTTTAAGTTTCAGCACTACTTGGTCACCAAATTCCGTAGCAAAAGCCTGCTTCATGGCCGCTTCTAGCTTCTTTTTTTCGTGCATTGCTGGAGAATGTGCAATCATATCAATGTACACATCATCACCCATTACTTGGAAGTTTTGTACTAAATCATCTACTTCTATTTCTTTCAGAAACTCCTGAACTCTGGTTTTCGTCAACATAATTTTTTGAGATTTTTTGAGATACAAATTTACATAAAAATAATTAATTTGGAATGAATAAAAATAACAATAATGGTAATTGATAGAATTGATTTACAATAAAAAAAACTTCAGATAGTTCCGAAGTTTTTAATTTTATATTTTTTAAATTTTTATAACTCACCACCGTGATTATCGAGCTGCCCTTCCCATTTAGAAACGGCAGAAGTTGCAAGTGCATTTCCTAAAACATTGGTCATGCTTCTTCCCATATCGCAGAAATGGTCAATCGGTAAAATGAGTGCAATTCCTTCTGGTGGAATTCCGAACATAGAACAAGTCGCTACAATAATCACCAAACTCGCTCTTGGAACTCCTGCAATTCCTTTTGAAGTCAACATTAACACCAAAAGCATAGTGATTTGTTGACCAACTGTCATGTCGATTCCATAAATCTGAGCAATGAAAATAGAGGCAAAAGTCATGTACATCATGCTTCCATCTAAATTGAAAGAATATCCTAATGGTAAAATAAATGATACAATTCTATTGTTACACCCGAAACGCTCTAATTCTGTTACCAATTTCGGGAAAACCGCTTCTGAACTGGTTGTAGAAAATGCAATAAGCAAAGGTTCTTTGATTCTTCTTAATAATTCGAACAATCTATTTCCTAAAATGAGATAACCTACAATACATAAAATCAACCATAAGATTCCAAGTGCAAAGAAGAAATCTCGAAGATAAATCGCATAAACTTTGAAAATTTCAAAACCATTGGTTGCCACAACTGCTGCAATAGCACCTAAAACACCAAGTGGTGCGAACCACATGATATAACCTACCATTTTCAGAATAGCATGTGCGCAAACATCTAAAAATTTGATTACAGGTTTAGAATATTCATCACCCAAATGAGAAAGGGCAGTACCAAACATAATAGAAAATAATACAATTTGTAAAACTTCATTGGTAGCAAAAGCTTCGAAAACGCTTTTTGGCACTACGTGTTTCACAAAATCTTCCAGAGAAAATCCTTTAGAATTATCCAAGATTTCTTTAGCAGAATTAGCATCTTGAATAGGTAATTTCGTAACATGACCAGGTTCTAACCAATTTACCAAAACCAAACCTAACATGAGCGAAACCAAAGAAGCGGTAATAAACCAAAGCATCGCTTTACCACCAACTCTGCCAATCATTGCAGTATCTCCCATTTTTGCGATTCCCACAACCAATGTGGTGAAAACCAATGGTGCGATAATCATCTGTACTAATCTAATGAAAATGGTGCCGAGAAGTTTTATATTTTTAGAAAAAGATTCTGTATTTTCTGGAAACTGAGTGTGTACTACTCCACCAATAATTACCCCTAAAACTAAAGCAATGATAATTGCAAAGAAAAGTTTGTTTTGTCCTTTCATATATTGATTTTCTATAGAATACAAATATAGTTTTTTTAATGAAATATTGGTAATTGTTTTGAAGCTGTATTTCTGGACAAGCGATAGCAGTGGAAATCCTTTTTCGGTGGCGGCAGCAAAGCTGCCGCCACCGAAAAAGATTGTAACGAATAGCGCGGTTCCGAAATTTCTTGAATGGCAAAAGCTTTGGGAAAATTTTCGGGAGGGCCCAAAATAAAAAATCCCGAAAAAATAGACTGCACCCAAAAGTTTAGACAAAATTAAACAATATTCTCAAAGGAAAGAGTTCGGTACTGTACCGGACTCTTTCCTTTGAGATTGAGTCTTATTCTATCATTGTTGTAATAGTGAATGTACTTCACTATTTCGATCTTAAGTTCCTGAATGGAACCAAACTTTCTGGTATAAAACATTTCTGATTTTATCGTTCCAAAAAAGTTTTCTATCACCGCATTGTCCAAACAGTTTCCTTTTCGGGACATACTTTGAATAATACCTTTTTCTTTTAACAAGTTTTGGTAATGTTTCATTTGATATTGCCAACCTTGATCAGAATGTAGAATGATGTTTTGTGTAGATTTTACTTTTCTGAATGATTTCTTTAGCATTCTGATGATTTGGCTAAACACAGGTCTTTCAGATAAGTCAAAACTGACAATTTCACCATTAAATAAATCGATGATTGGAGATAGGTAAAGTTTATTACCCGATACATTAAACTCTGTAACATCGGTTGCCCATTTCTGATTAGGAGTGTCCGATTTGAAATTCCTCTGTAGAACATTGGGCGCAATTTTCCCTTGCTCTCCCTTGTAAGATTTATATTTCTTCACTCGGATAATACTCTTTAATCCTAATGTTTTCATAAGTCGTAAAACAGTTTTGTGATTAATCAAAATTCCTTTTTCTTTCAAAAGCAAAGTAATTCTTCTATAGCCCAACCTTCCTTTGTGACGATGATAAATCTGATTAATCATTTCTTTTATTTCCGCATATTTATCTTTCATTTGAAAGCGTTTTTGATAGTAATAAAAACTGCTTCTTGCCATCGATGTACAATGCAGCAGTACTGCTAAATCAAAGTCCTGCCTTAACTCTTCGATGGCTTTGGATTTTTCCTTTCCTGAATTAAGGCGTCTAACTTTTTTAAAATGGCGTTCTCGGCTTCTAAATAATAAATCCTCTCCAACAGTTTTTCCTCCCTTGTTAAGGGTTTGCCTGTTTTCTTTTTTTTTCGCTTGTAATTACTCATGGTTTTAGGTCTTCCTCTGGGTCTGTTTTCTAAACCTAAAATACCATTTTTTTTGTAATTACGCTGCCAACTAAGAATACTGGACTCCGCAGGAATATTAAACCTTCTCGACGCTTCTTTTAAACTTAAATTCTCTTTCTCAATTACTGATAAAATCTTTAATTTAAAATCTTTTGTGTAATGCGTATTGGAAAGCCGAACAAGTCCTGAAACTCCATAAAGTTCATAAAATTTTATCCATTTACGAACCAAGGAACCACAAACTCCAATGCGTTTTCCTAAATCGTCTGTTCCAATGTCCCCTTTGTGATATCTCTTTATAGCTTTTAATTTAAAGTCTACTGAATATTTACTTTTTCCCATAAAAAATACCCCTAAAAAGTGTCTAACTTTTT
Organism: Cloacibacterium normanense; assembly: GCF_003860565.1. Lineage (NCBI taxonomy): Bacteria > Pseudomonadati > Bacteroidota > Flavobacteriia > Flavobacteriales > Weeksellaceae > Cloacibacterium > Cloacibacterium normanense. The sequence goes on along the minus strand of NZ_CP034157.1, from coordinate 276,870 downwards.
GGGGGCAGTCCAAAATTCGGGATTATAAATTTATATTCGAGACTTGAATTAAGCTCTTAAATATCTAGAATAAGCATAACCTTCTTCTCCGTCTTTGGTTTTAATTTTCCACCACTCGTCTGAAGATTGTTCTACTAAAGTTACCACCTCACCTTTTGCCGCTTTTCCTAAAATTACGCCTTCTGTAGAAGGCTCCTGTCTAATGTTTAGGTTAGAACTTTCTGTATCTACAGTAAGTGAAGTACCTACAGCTAAACCAGCTACTTGTACATCTATATTGATATCTGAAGCAGAATAAGTGGCATCTATAGCTCCTAAAGCATTCCAAACAGCATCTTTTGCAACGTTAGAAGAAGTAGTTCCTGAAATGTAAAGAATTCCGTCTTGTTCTTGAACCTTTAAATCAGAAATTCCTGCAGACTGAGCTGCTGAAACTACACTTGAATATTTTTCTTGTAATGACATGGTAATTATTTTTTAACGTTATAATTATAGTTTACTTTACCCACTTTTAGAGCATCTACAGACATTTTTATTTTTCTGGCTTGCTCTGCCGTAACTTCTCCTGTTAAGGTAAGCTCACCGTTTACTACATCTACTTTTACAGCAGGAAAATCTTTAACCGCATCTGTTACTTTTTGTTGAACTTCTGGAGCAACTGCAGATACAGTTTCTACTACAGAAGCTGCTGCTTCTACGGTAGCCATATCCATTACATCTTTTACTCCTTTTACATTTTTAAGAGCTGCAATAGCTGCATCTTTTTCTTCCTGAGAAGCAAATGTACCACTTAAATGTGCCACTCCTTCTTTCACTTCCACAGAAGTTCCAGGATAAGCAGCAACTACAGTAGTAGATTGTGTGGTAAGTTCTGCATCAGAAACATTTTTTTTGCAAGAAAATGCTGCCACAGAAAATAAAAGCGCTAAAGCAGCAATTTTGATAGTTTTTTTCATAGTAATAATGATTTAATTGTTGTTTTCCAAAGTTAGTAATTAAAACCATCCCATTTTTACACAATTTTTATAAAGTTTTATTAAATTTTTAAAAATTCAAATGAGATTCCAACAAAAAAGCACCAGAATTCTGATGCTTTTTAAATTTATTTTGAATAAATCAATTTTTTTATTTTTGGTTTAAATGATAGTAAGCTAACATTTTATAGTACAACTTAGCTGCTAAAAACGCAGTAGGTTTCACGTAAGGAGAATCCATTGATTTAACAACATCAAAACTCTGTTTACCAATTATTTATACCCTAAAAGATGCAATACATCTTCAGGTTTTTGTTCTTCCGAAAATACTTCGTATTGCAGTTTTCCGTTTTTGGCTTTTGAAATTAAAATATGTTTTGGTTGAGGCAACAAACAGTGATGAACACCACCGAAACCTGAAATGCTTTCTTGATATGCTCCAGTATTAAAGAAACCAATGTACAAAGGTTTTGTATCGCTGAAAACAGGCAAATAAATAGCATTTGCATGTTGTTCAGAGTTGTAATAATCATCAGAATCACACGTTAAACCGCCCAAGAAAACTCTTTCATAAGAATCTTCCCATCTGTTTAACGGAAGCATGATAAATCTTTTAGAAATCGCCCAAGAATCTGGAAGTGTAGTCATGAAAGAAGAGTCTATCATATTCCATTTTTCTCTATCGTTTTGGCGTTTTTGAGAAATGATTTTGTATAAATTTCCAGCACTTTCACCTACGGTAAAACTACCAAATTCAGTATAAATGTTTGGTTCTTCTACACCTTCTTCTTCGCAGAATTTTTTGATTTGATATACGATTTCATTGACCATGTATTCATAATCATAATCAAATTGAAGAGAATTTTTAATTGGGAAACCACCACCAATATTAAGAGAATCTACTTCTGGAGCAATTTTTTTCAATCTCGCATAAACCCTTAAACATTTGAAAAGTTCGTTCCAATAATACGCAGTATCTTTAATTCCGGTATTGATGAAAAAATGAAGCATTTTCAACCTTGCATTCGGGTGTTCTGCAATTTTTTGGCTGTAATAAGGGATAATATCTTTGTACCCAATTCCTAATCTGCTGGTATAAAATTCAAATTTCGGCTCTTCTTCCGAAGCAATTCTAATCCCAATGTCAAAGGTAGTATCTATACTTTCGGTCAGTTTATCTAATTCTCTGTAATTATCTAAAACAGGAATCACATTTTCAAAACCATTATTGATTAAATCTGAAATTTTAGCCAAATAATCATCGGTTTTGAAACCATTACAAACCACTTCTATCGTCTTGTCAATTTTCCCTGTTTCGAATAGATTTTTAACAATATTCATGTCAAAAGCAGAAGACGTTTCGATAGAAATATCATTCTTTAGCGCTTCTTCTAATACGAAAGAAAAGTGCGAAGATTTGGTACAGTAACAGTATCTGTAAGAATTTTTATATTCATTCTTTTTGATGGCATCTTTAAACCACGTTTTTGCACGCTGAATGTTTTGCGAAATCTTAGGTAAATAACTGAACTTCAAAGGAGTTCCGAATTTTTCTACCAAGTCCATCAAAGGAATATCATGAAAGTACAACTGTTGATCCTCATACTTAAATTCCTCTTGCGGAAAATAAAGTGTTTGGTCAATAAGTTCAGCATATTTTATCTTCATTTATTGCAAAAATTTAAGATTACAAAAATGCGAAAAAAGATTGAATTTTTTTTGTTAAAAAATCACAAATTTAGTTTCCGATAAAAATCAATACATCACCGTTTTCATACGTGATTTCTACAGTGTTTTCTCGGGCAAAATTTCGAGTTCCTACTCTTTTGGTTAAGCTCAATTCTTCGTTAAAGAGCTCCCAGTTAAGCCCTTTAGTCGAAATTTTTTCTACAAAAGGAAATGGTAAAAGCGAAATCATCTTTCCTTCTACTTCGTGAATTTTAAAATTTTTTGGGATGAAAAAGTATCTGGAAAACTCGTCAAAAAAAGTGATTTCCATTTCATTTTTAAAGAGAAAAGCTACGTGAAGATTTCCTAAAAAATGGTCTTGTTCACCACCGCTTCCTCCGTAAACGTCTACTTTTTGTACACCATGATTTTTGAGAATATCTAAAGCTTTTTGAAAATCGGTAAAATCTTGATCCGGAGTATGAATGAATTTTTCGTGGTAAATATTTTCGTCACTGCCTTCATGAGAATCAAAATCTCCTGAAATAAAATCAAGTTTATCCAGAGGGAAATTTTTATCCTTTAAATAATGAAAAGCCCCATCACTACAAGCAATCATATCATAACCTTCCAAATGAGGAAGTTCATTAGGTGGAGTTCCGTTGATGAAAAGGAGTGCATTCATATTTTCTCGCTGATTTGGCAAATTAAGCAGATCATAAAAAGCAAAATAAAAATCTGCGTAATCTGCGGGATTATCTTTCTGAAGGATTCCAGTAATCTTCTTTTTCTCCAGAAATTTTAGAGATATATCTTGCCAAAATAAACAGATAATCAGACAATCTATTGAGATATTTGATGAGTTCTGGTCTTACTTCTTCGGTTTCATTGAGATGAACCATAGCGCGTTCTGCTCTTCTGCAAACCGTTCTACAAACGTGAATAGATGCAGCAGCTTTTCCACCGCTTGGTAAAATAAAGAATTGTAAAGGTTCTAAAGATGCATCTAAATCATCCATCCAAATTTCTAATTCTGATATTTCCTTTTCGGAAATCATTAAATCTAGACGATTTTTACCATTGGCTAAAATCAGTTTATCTGTAGGAGTTGCCGCTTCTGAACCTACCGTAAATAAATCAAATTGAATTTTTTGTAATTGACTTAAAACTTTTTCATCAGAAATTTCGGCTTTTGCCAAACCAATAAACGCATTGAGTTCGTCTAAAGTTCCGTAAGATTCTACTCTTGCAGCTGCTTTAGAAACTCTGGTTCCTCCGTACAATGAGGTTTCGCCTTTATCGCCAGTTTTGGTGTAAATTTTCATAAAATTGATGGATGTTGGAAGTTAGATGATGGATGTTTAGAATTTTTCAAATCTAAAATTCTCACCCAAATAAGCTTGTCTTACTTGTGGATCATTGGCTAAATCTTCTGGAACACCTTCTTTTAAGATGTTTCCTTCGAACATAATGTAAGTTTTATTGGTAATCGCCAAAGTTTGTTGTACGTTGTGGTCGGTTATCAGAACGCCGATATCTTTTTTCACCAAACTTCTGATAATTTTCTGAATATCCTCCACAGCAATTGGGTCTACTCCTGCAAAAGGTTCATCCAAAAGAATAAAATCTGGGTCTGTAGCGAGACAACGCGCGATTTCGGTTCTACGTCTTTCACCACCAGAAAGTAAATCTCCACGGTTTTTACGAACGTGCTCTAGTGAAAATTCTTCAATCAGTTCGTTGGTTCTGCGGATTTGTTCTTCTTTAGATTTATTGGTGAGTTGTAAAACTCCCAAAATATTATCTTCTACTGACAGCTTTCTAAAAACAGAAGCTTCCTGAGCCAAATAACCAATTCCTTTTTGCGCACGTTTATACATGGCATCATTGGTAATATCTTTTCCGTCAAGCGTAATTTTGCCAGAAGTAGGTTTTACCAAGCCTACAATCATATAGAAAGTAGTGGTTTTTCCCGCACCATTTGGTCCGAGTAAACCTACAATTTCTCCTTTTTTTACTTCTACGGAAACTCCTTTTACTACTTTTTTAGGTCCGTATTCTTTAATTAAATTTTCGCCACGTAAAATCATAGAGACAAAGATATGAAAAATGTTGGATGTTAGATGTTGGATGTTTTTATTGCAAAACCCTTTCTGCGTTTTATGCACATACAAAAAACGCAGAAAGGGTTGGTTATATTTTTTTACTGTAAGTTATTTTTAGAAAAATAGGTTCTAAAAATCCTGAACTTGCGCCCCAGATTGAGCGGCATGTTTGAGCTCTTTTTTCTGCGGCGGCGAAGCCGCCGCAGAAAAAAAGCGAGTAGCGAAAGCTGGAATTTGGCGCCTAATTATTTAATAAAATGGCAGCTTCTTTGGCAGCATAGGTGAAAATCATATCTGCACCAGCTCTTTTAATACAAGTAAGGCTTTCTATTATAGCTTTGTCATTATCTAACCAACCGTTTTGAGCAGCCGCTTTCAGCATTGCGTATTCTCCGCTTACATTATAAACGGCGATGGGTAAATCTATTTCCTGACGAACTTTTGCTACAATATCCAAATACGGAAGTCCCGGTTTTATCATAATAATGTCTGCACCTTCTTCGATGTCTTTGTAAACTTCATTTAAGGCCTCTCTAGAATTATGAAAATCCATTTGGTAAGTCTTTTTATCTTTTGGAATTTCCTGAAAATCTTTCGGAGCAGAATCTAATGCACTTCTGAAAGGTCCGTAGAATGAACTTGCGTATTTTGCTGCATAGCTCAAAATTCCTACGTTGGTATGACCTGTTTCTTCTAAAGCTTGACGAATTGCAGCAACTCTACCATCCATCATATCACTTGGCGCTACAACATCTGCACCTGCTTCTGCGTGAGAAACAGACATTCTTGCCAAAGCATCATTAGTCGCATCATTGTCTACTTGTCCGTTGGTGATAATTCCGTCGTGACCATAGATTGAATAAGGGTCTAATGCAACATCTGGCATTACAATCATTTCTGGAATGGCATTTTTAATTTCTCTGATGGTTCTTTGCATCAAACCATGCGGATTCCAAGCTTCGGTTCCGAGATTGTCTTTTAAATTTTCTGGAACTTTCATGTAGATATTCACCGCTTTCACTCCCAGTGAAAAAAGTTCTTTACATTCTTTCACCGTTAAGTCTACTGTTCTGCGGAAAATTCCCGGCATTGATGGAATAGCTTCCTGTGCGTTTTCGCCTTCCATTACGAACATTGGCATTACAAAATCATTGGTAGTGAGTACTGTTTCTCTCACAAGACTTCTGATGCTTTCGTTAGTACGTAATCTTCTATTTCTTGAAAAAATTATCATTTTTGGAACAAAGTTTGTTTTATACTCTGCAAATTTAGTTATTTATAACTATTGTGTATATCAATTCGTTTAAATAAATTTGTATATTCTTTGAGATAAGAATGAATTAAGTAAAATGAAAAGAACTTTATATTTTATATTATTTTCGGTAGGTTTATTAATGTTTTCGGGCGAAGCAAAAGCTCAACAAACATTAAGAGAACCGCTTTCTGATTCTCAAAAATCTGATGACGGAGTTTTAGTCGCTTATCCTAATCCTACAAGAGACTTTATCATTGTAAAGGCTAAAAACCCAATGCTAAAGGTAAAATCTGTTACCTTCTACTCTATTATCGGGACTCAAGTTTCAGAAACAATAGTGAACATGAACACCGCCGAAATTAGATTAGACAAACTGAAACCTGGCAAATATTTAATGAAATACACTTTGTCAGACAATACCCAAAAGGTAACGCAAGTGGTAAAACAGCAATAATTTTTTAAATCATAAAAAAGAAAAACCATCGAAGTTCGATGGTTTTTTATTTTTGGAAATTTCTTAAAGATTAGTAACCTCCAGAAACTTCTTCGTTTTTAATTAAAGCTTTTGCAGAAGATGTTCCTATTCTTTTTACGCCTAGGTTAATCATATATTCTGCTTCTTCTGGCGTTCTTACACCACCTGCAGCTTTTACAGGAAGTGAGCCTGCATTTTCTAGCATGATTTTAATTCCTTCTACAGTTGCGCCATTTGGTTTTCCGCCTTCTGTTTGGTAGAAACCAGTAGATGATTTCACAAATATTCTGTGTAAATCTTCAGCTTTGAAGTTTTCTTCCGCCCAAGTTGAGATTTTTTTGGTAATATCTGCAATTTGCTCATCGGTAAGCGCTGCGATTTCAATAATCCATTTTGCAATTTTACCGTTATCTAAACAAAGTTTTGTACAATCTACAAATTCTGATTTCACAGCATCTACTTCACCATTTTTGTACGCTTCATAATTGATTACGAAATCTAATTCATCTACTCCGTCTTCGATTGCTTTTTGAGCTTCAGCTAATTTATGTTCTTTAGAATAAGTTCCTTCGTGGAAACCGATTACAGTACCGATGATTACATTAGAATTTTGTTCTGTAAGGAATTGCTTCATTTTTTTAACATAATCAGGTCTTATCATTACTGCAAAAATGTCATTTTCGATGGCTTCTTTGGCAAGATTAATTACCGTTTCTAGCGTTTGTTCTTCGGTAAGACCAGATTGAGCTGGAGTTTTTAGATAAGTAGAATCTAAATAAGTGTTGATTTTCATAACGTTACACTTTTAATTGTCTGTTAATACTTTGCTCCAAAGATATGAAAGTTTCTGTTCTTGTAACGCCTTTTAGCTTTTGTATTTTGCTTAAAATTTGCATGAGATGATCATTATCAATACAAAGTACTTTAAGGAAAACCGTCCAGTTTCCTGTAGTATAATGAGCTTCTACGATTTCATTAATTTCGTTCAGAGATTTAATCAGTTCTTGGAAATGACTTGGTTGATCCATGTAAACGCCGATGTAAGAAACTACTTTGTAACCTATTTTTCTTGGATTGAGAAAAGATACAGAATTTTCTATTACGCCTGCGGTTTCTAGTTTTTTTATTCTCTGATGTACAGCAGTGGTAGAAATACCAATGTTTTTAGAAATTTGAGCCAAAGATGTTTTGGCATTGTCCATGAGCATATAGATTATTTTTTTATCTATTGCATCTAGCTTGTAACCTACTTCTGTAACGCTTTTCATTTTTAATTTAATTGTCTTTTGTTTCTAAAATTGTATAAACGGGATAATGATCACTATACCCACCAAGATATCTGGTCCCTGCAAAAGTTCTAAAAGGCCTTCCTTTAAACTTTTTGTCCCAATTACTTAATTTTTCTGAATTAAAGACTACAGCACTTTTAAATGCTAATGAGGAAATAGGCAAAAAGAAATGATTAGAAAATAGAATCTGATCGAACAACAGTCCTTGGTTGTAGTGAAACGTAGAATAGATTTTATTATTGTATAATTCTATGTATGGATTCACTAAGATTTTATCAACTCCATTGTCATATAATAAATTATTTAGATTTTCTTCAATCGGGTCATCGTTAAAATCTCCACAAATTATTACGGGTTCTTCTTTTTCTAATAACGTGAGAACTCTTTCTTTAATTGAATGAAGAATGTAATCTCTTTTGGGTTTGTTTACATCTTTTTCTCTTTTTGAAGGAAGATGCGCCACAAAAACATTGAGCAATTCATCATTGTATTTCAATTTACAAAAAAGAACATCTCTGGTGGTATCATAATACTCATCTTGCTCTTCATTCACTCCCTCGAAAATAAAAGAAATAGCTTCAGAATCTACTAATTCTATTTTTCTCTTATCATACAGAAGCGCTGTATCTACGCCTCTTTCATCTAAAGAATTATAATGAACAAAATCATAATTTTGAAGGGGTTCTTGTTGAATCAAATCTTGTAAAACCTCTTCATTATTCACTTCACATAAACCTACAATCATCGGAAGCACCTCTTCTTTTTCTTCGATAAGCCTAAAAACATTAGCAATTTTTCGAAGTTTATTCTGATACTTTCTTTCGTCCCAATTCCTTAATCCAGAAATGGTAGGATCTAAAAAATGTTTTGGTTTTGGGTCTGGAGAAAACAAGTTTTCTACATTATAGAACATGACAAGTTCTTTTTTCAAAAAATTCTCCATAGCCTTGCCTCAATTTTTTGGATTGTAAATTTAGTAAAAATAATTTATTATGATTAGAAATCTTTTAATAAATCTGGTCTTTTCTGCTGGGTAATTTCTATTGCTTTCTGATGTCTCCATTCTTCAATTTTCCCAAAATTACCGCTTAAAAGTATTTCTGGAACTCTCATCCCTTTGTAAACTTCTGGTTTTGTATAAATAGGCGGAGAAAGCAAATCATCTTGAAAACTATCCGTCAAAGCAGATTGTTCATCATTTAAGACTCCTGGCAAAAGACGAATAATCGCATCAGCAACTACACAAGCGGCCAGTTCGCCACCAGTTAGCACAAAATCACCAATCGAAATTTCTCTGGTAATGTGTAAATCTCTAATTCTTTGGTCTATTCCTTTATAATGACCACAAAGCAGAATTAAATTTTTCTTCAGCGAGTAAGAATTCGCTATTTTTTGGTTAAAAGTTTCTCCATCAGGAGTTAAGTAAATAACATCATCATACTCTCTCTCAGCTTTTAATTGAGAAATACATAAATCTAATGGTTCACACATCATCACCATTCCAGCGCCACCACCATAAACAGTATCATCTATTTGACGATGTTTGTTAAATGCAAAATCACGAACATTATGAAAATGAACTTCTGCCAAACCTTTTTCCATTGCTCTTTTCAGAATGGAAGTTTTGAAAGGACTTTCTAATAAATCAGGAACTGCACTTATAATATCTATTCTCATTGTTCGGTTTTATTTTTTTTATTCGGGATGATGATTAAGCGAAGCGAAGAATCTCTATTAATGTAACTCCACATCCAATTGAAGAAAATGGCAAGTTTATTTCTCACACTTAAAATCAACATTAAATGAAGAAACATCCAAAAATACCACGCAAAAATCCCTTGAAATTTAAATTTCGGTAAATCTACTACCGCTCTATGTTTCCCGATGGTTGCCATGCTTCCTTTGTCATCATATTCGTAAGGTTGCCACTCATTCTCTGATTTTTTCAAGAAATTTTTAGCCAAATTTTTTCCTTGATTAATCGCTACATTCGCCACTTGAGGATGACCATTTGGATATTTCGGGGTTTCCATATACGCAATATCTCCTATCGCATAAATATCATCAAATCCTACTATTTTATTATATCGGTCTACAATGTACCTGTTGTTTTTAATGGAATTTTCGGTTAATCCTTCAATAATATTTCCAGTAACACCTGCTGCCCAAATCACATTATTACTCGGAATGATATTCCCAGAACTTAGATAAACTCTATCGCCATCATAATCTGTCACCCTATCGTTTGAGATAAATCTCACGCCCAAATCTTTCAAATATTTTTCTGATTTTTCTTGAGATTCTTCGCTCATTACCGCCAAAGGTTTTTCGGTAGAACTCACCAAAATAATTTCTAAATCATCAAAATTCATTCTAGGATAATCTCTCGGCAAGATTTCTCTTTTCATTTCCGCAAAAGCTCCCGCCAATTCCACACCAGTTGGTCCAGAACCTACGATTACGATGTTCCAATTGCCATCATCACTTCTGCTTTTTTCAATGATGAGCTTTTCGAAAGTGAGCAAAACATGGTTTCTTATAGAAATCGCTTCCTGAGTATTTTTCATCCCAAAAGCCAAATTTTCCATTTTTTGATTTCCAAAGAAATTCGTTTTACAGCCAGTTGCAATCACCAATTTATCATAGTGAAAAACATGGTCTTCTGTAATAATTTTATTTTCCGAAGGAATAATCTGTTTCACTTCCGTCATTCTAAATTGAATATTTTTAGAACGCTGAAAAATCTTTCTAAAAGGAAACGAAATATTAGAAGGCTCAATTCTTCCGCAAGCTACTTGATAAAATAACGGTTGAAACATATGATGATTCGCTTTGTCAATCATCACCAATTTCTTGGTACGATTGCCATTAAGTTTTTTAGCGAATTGCAATCCTGCAAAACCACCACCGATGACGATTATTTTATCTCTAATTTCCATAAGATTCTGGCAAAATTACTGAATTTATTTTCTAAAAATTTTACTTTTGCAAAACTTATGTCAAAAACCAATCCAAAATCTACCAAAAGAAAAAAAATCCATAAAACCAGACGAAAAAATTATCTTTTTCGCCGATATATTTTGTTGGGCATTTTAGGATTGACCTTGCTCGGAACTGGGCTTTACCTCAGAGACAAAGTGGCATTTTATTACGCCATGTATTTTGAGAAATTTGCACATAAAAACTTAAAAAATTCAGAAGAAGAAACCGCTAGAATCAATAAAATAGTCACTGAATATAATGACAAAATTTTCGGTTTCGATATTTCTCATTATCAGCACAAACGAGACATAAAATGGGACAGCCTTACCATTGCAAATGGTTCTATCCCGTTAGAATTTGTGATTATGAGAGCGACTATGGGAAACCGAAAAAAGGATAAACATTTTGATGATTTTTGGGAATTAGCCAAAGAAAATAATCTTACAAGAGGTGCTTATCATTTTTATCGTGCAGACGAAGACCCTATTTTACAAGCCAATAATTTCTTAGAAAGTGTAAATCTAGAAAGCGGAGATTTACGACCTGTTTTAGACATCGAAAGAATTCCCAGAAGAAAATCTAAGGAAAAACTGATAGAAGACCTGAAGGTTTGGTGTAAAATTATAGAAGAAAAATACGGTGAAAAACCCATTATTTATACTTATTACCATTATTACAAAGATTATTTGCGAGGCGAGTTTGACGATTATCCACTTTGGTTAGCCAATTACAATGATGTTTTAGTTCCTTCGGAAGAAGATTCATGGAAAATGTGGCAATTCACGGAAAAAGGCATCGTAAAAGGAATTAATGTAAAAGTAGACCTTAATATTTACAACGGAAACTCATGGAGTTTCAGCGAATTAAAACTTGATTAAAGAAAAATAAAATGATAATAGAACAATTAAAAAACACACCAGAAGAATTGGTTTTCAGCAACGTAATTGCTTATATAGATGAACATTACGAATTCACACCCACCAAATTCACCAATGGAAATACGGTAAACGAAGCCAATCAAAATAATGGCTCTTGCAAGGTTTTCAGTTTTGCTAAAATGAACCAACTTTCTCCAAAAGAGACGCTTTTATTATTTAGCGAGTTTTACAGAGAAGATGTTTTGAAAAATTCAGAAGGAACAGACCATCAAAATATTAGAAATTTCATGAAATTTGGCTGGGAAGGAATTGTTTTCGAAGGAGAAGCTTTGAAGAAAAAATAAATCTTTCCACAATAAAATTTATTCCCATTTCATTTTTTGTACTTTCGCAATCTCAACCTTAACCTTTTCCTCAACCTAACATGAACTACGTTTCCGCAGAAAATCTGACCAAATCTTACGGCATCAAAACGCTTTTTAAGAATATTTCTTTCCACATCAATGAAGGAGACAAAATTGCGATTGTCGCCAAAAACGGCACTGGAAAATCCACCCTTCTTAAAATTATTTTGGGTAAAGAAATTGCAGATTCTGGCGAAGTAGTGATTAATAAAGATGTTCAGGTAGTTTTATTCGACCAAGAAATTGAGTTTGACTCTCAACTTTCTGTGGAAGAATTCATGATGACACTAGATTCTAAGCCTATTCAAGCGCTTAAAAACTATCATCAGTCGCTTCATTCTACTGACCAAAAATTCATAGAGAAAGCTTTGGCAGAAATGGAAATTCACAAAGCTTGGGATTTAGAAACCGAAATGAAACAAATTCTTTCGCAACTAAAAATCACCAATTTAGAGGCGAAAATGGGAACGCTTTCTGGAGGACAAATCAAAAGAGTTGCCCTTGCAAAACTCCTTACCGAAACCAGAGCAGAACATAGACACGTCTTGCTGATTATGGACGAACCTACCAATCACCTAGACGTAGAAATGGTAGAATGGTTAGAAAATTACCTTTCTAAAGCCATGATTACGTTGCTTTTGGTAACGCACGACCGTTATTTTCTGGATTCTGTCTGCGACACCGTTTGGGAAATGGAAGACCAAAATCTGTATGTTCATAACGGAAGTTATGCGACTTATCTGGAAAACAAAATGATTCGTGAAGATAATTTGAACGCTACGATTGACAAAGCCAACAACCTTTACCGAAAAGAATTAGAATGGATGCGCCGTCAACCAAAAGCGAGAACCACCAAATCAAAATCTAGAATTGATGCGTTCTACGACACCGAAAAAGTTGCGAAAACCAATACCAAAAAGCAATCTCTGGAACTCGATTTTGAGATGAAAAGATTGGGAAAAAAGATTTTGGAACTCAAAAATATTAATAAAAGTTATGGAGATTTGGTTTTGCTCAAAGATTTTTCATATTCATTTCAACGAGGCGAAAAAGTAGGAATTGTAGGAAAAAACGGAGCAGGAAAATCTACACTTCTCAATATTATTCAAGGTTTAGAACCCAAAAATTCTGGCGAAATAGAAACGGGAGAAACTATAAAATTTGGTTATTTTTCGCAAAAAGGGCTGCAATATAATGAAGAAGAAAGAGTGATTGATTTTATCAAAAATATTTCTGAAAATTTCCCTTTAGCCAACGGAAGAACCATTTCTGCATCGCAGTTTTTAAGAATTTTCTTGTTTGACGACCAAACGCAATATTCGCCGATTTCTAAACTTTCTGGTGGCGAAAAACGAAGATTGCACTTAATGTATGTGTTGTATCAAAATCCTAACTTCTTGATTTTTGATGAACCTACCAATGATTTAGACTTGCCAACATTGACGGTTTTGGAAAACTTTTTACAGAATTTCGCAGGTTGTCTCATCATTGTTTCTCACGACCGTTATTTTATGGATAGAATTGTAGACCATGTTTTGGCGTTTGAAGGTGATGGAAAAATCAAAGATTTTGTAGGGATTTTTTCGGAATATCGAGCGAGTTCTGAGGTACGAGGTACGAGTTCCGAGCCCAAAAAAGAAACTACTCAAACAAATTCAAATGATTTCAAACAGAATCAAACTCCTTCAAACTCAACCAAGAAAAAATTAAGTTTCAAAGAACAACGCGAACTGGAAACCATAGAAAAAGAAATGCCAGAATTAGAAAAAAAGCGTGCCGAAATTTTAGAAAAACTTAATAATGAAGCTGATTATGAGAAGATTGCAGCACTTTCTGCCGATTTAGAAAAAATTTCTGAACAACTAGAAGAACACGAAATGCGCTGGTTAGAATTGCAAGAAATGATGAGCTAAAATGACTAAAAAACTGTACTTTATTTTCATTATTTTATACACATCTTTGCTTTTATATTGGTTGTTTTTTGGATTTGGAAGAACTCCAAACGTAGAAAAAACGGTACAATTTGTTCCTTTTACTACTATTTACAAAATGTTTACTCAAATAGATGATTTTAAGTATTATAGCGTCAATATTATTGGTAATATTGTTGTTTTTATTCCATTTGGGTTTTTAGGAATTGTATTTGAAAAGTTAAAAAAAGCAAGGTTTCTTTTCCCTATTTTTATTTTATGAATTAGTACTTTAGAGTTTTTACAATTTATTACCAAAAGAGGTTATGCAGAAATAGACGATGTAATTCTGAATACAATGGGTGTTGCTATTGGTTTTTGGGTTTATCGGTTTTTATTAAAATTTCTTAAATTTCAGGCGACACTTAATTAAACCGCAAAAGAGACAAAAGAAATACCTAAAAAATAGTTTTTCAAAAGTAAAAAAAGCTAGATATTTTACTTTTTTTGCTTTTTTATATTTTACAACAAAAAGCTTTTGTCTCTTTTGCGGTTTAATATATTATTTTTTTTACCCATTCAATTCTTTAGCACGATTTTCGGCAGCAAAGATTCCGTTTTCTACAATTTCTTTTAATGAATTTTCATTAAAAACTTTTAGAGCTGCTTCTGTAGTTCCGCCTTTTGAGGCAACTTCTTTTATCAATTCGTCTAGATTTTTATCAGAATTATTGATGAGGTGATAAGCGCCAACCATGGTTTGTTTCACAAAAAGCTTCGAAAGATTTTCGTTAATTCCCATTTTTGTACCTGCTTTTATCATTGCATCTACAAAATAATAGAAATAAGCAGGACCGCTTCCGCTGAGCGCTGTAACAGAATCTAGCAAATCTTCTTCTTCCAGATAAACAGCTCTACCAGTACTGTTGAGCAATCTTTCAATTTGTAAAATTTGGTTAAATGTAATGCCTTCTGCAGCGGTGTAACCCGTAATTCCCATTCCAATTAAAGTAGGAGAATTTGGCATTGCTCTCACTACATTTTTATGATTCAAAGCTTTTTGAATTTTTTCAATTTTTACACCTGCCATTATAGAAAGTACCATTTGATGGTCTTTTAACTGAAACGGAAGATTATCCGCAACATACTGAAAATCTTGCGGTTTCACCGAAACAACAATTAAATCTGCATCTTCTACATTAGCTTCTTCAAAATTAGAAATTTGCACTTCGGGAAACTCTTTTTTTATTTTCCCAACTTTTTTTTCGCCTCTTATAATCAATTGTAAATGATGAGGTTTCACCAATTCATATTTTAAAAATGAACGAGAAAAAGCTACTCCCATGTTTCCGGCTCCTAAAATGGCAATTTTCATAATTTTTAAATTTTTTATTCGTGTTTTATTCTATTTTTTTTCACGCTGAACGAAGTATAAGCGTCTAATTTCTAACTATTATTTTTAAAATAATCTCTCAAAACCCTTAATTCGTGAAATTCCATATGAGGCAATTCGCGTTTTAATTCATTAAGGCTTTCATATTGTTCTGGATTCTCTATGAATTTAGTTTTGTAGAAAATCTCAAAATCTTGTATATATTCTTTGGCAATAATTCTTTCTATTTCTAATTGTCCATTTTCTACAAATTTCCCTAAATGCCCAAAAACAGTTTGCACCAAAATGCCTCTCTCTTTTGCAATTTCGCCAATAGATTTACCCTCTTCGAAGAGTTGAAACGTAATATTTTGGGTAGGAATTTTAACTACTTTTACCGAAATTTTTTCGTCGTTTTTTTGGTCAAAAAGTGGTTTTTCTAACAAATGTACGTTTTTTAAATCATTGAGATATTCTTCTAAATCGTCTAGAAAAGTTCTGGTGTCATCATTGTATTGTTTCATTCCTTTTACACCTTTGGTTTCTGCGTAAAAATCTTTAAAAGGTTTGAAAACCTCTTCTTTTACCTTCCCAAAAAAGAAATTAACTGCACCTTCAGCTTTAGATTCTATTTCTTGCCAATTTTCTTGATTTTGAATGAATTTTTTGGTTTTTTGCCAAATGATTTTTTCAAATTTCAAGTAAATATCCGTGAGATTTTCCACCGATTTTTTGATGAGATAATATAAATTCTGCGTTTTTTCTTTGTCTACAAATTTGCTTTCTTTAGAAGCTTTATTCCAAGTTTCCAAAGATTCTTTAGTCCAAGAAATATCTAAATAACGAAGCACTTTTCTGATGCTGTAATCGTATTTTTCGGCATGCAAAATTTCTTCTAATCGGTCATTTGCATGAGTAGCATCCTGAAATTCCGCCACTCTTCTGTCGCTGAAAATCACATCGCTAGAAATTTTAGATTTCAAAACAATTCCTTCTAAAGTTCTACAACGCGAAAGCGCCACGTAAACCTGACCAGAAGCGAAAGATTTCCCAGCATCTACAATTAATCGATCAAAAGTAAGCCCCTGAGATTTATGAATCGTCACCGCCCAAGCCAAACGAATAGGATATTGCTCGAAACTTCCCAATACTTCTTCTTCTATGTTTTTTTCTGCATCGAGAGAGTATTTTTTCTGTTCCCAGTTTTCTTTTTTCAGTTTATAATCTTCATCATCACCATCTATTCTTACCCAAATTTCATCTGCAGACAAGTCCACCACTTCTGCTAATTTTCCGTTGAAATATTTTTTTTCTTGAGTAGCATCATTTCTGATGAACATGACTTGCGCGCCTACTTTGAGCTCTAGAACTTCTTCATTTGGAAATTGAGATTCCTTAAAATCACCAACAATTTTAGCTTTAAACTGATACGTTTTCCCTCCTAATTCATTGAGTTTTTTTGTATTAATATCATCTGCAATTCTATTATGAGAAGTGAGATAAACGTAGGCTTCCTCTTTTGGTTCAAATTCTGGAATGTATCTTTCGTGAAGCTTTTCGTAATGTTCTCGTGAAAGATTTCCGTCTCTTATTTCATTTAAAATTTCAAGAAAATCTTCATCTTTTTGCCTGAAAACTTCAGTCAGTTCTACCGTGAGAAGATTGGTGTTTTTTAAAACAAAAGCGTCGAAAAAAAATGGCGAAGCATAAAATTGCTTCATGATGTATTCATTTTCGTCTCTCACAACAGGCGGAAGTTGGTACAAATCCCCAATAAAAAGCATCTGAACACCTCCGAATTTTTCTTGATTCCTGCGAATATGGCGCAGCGAAAAATCCATCATATCCAGTACATCTGCTCTTAGCATAGAAACCTCATCTACAATGATGACTTCTACTTCTCTGAGCAATTTTAGTTTATCTTTTCTGTACTTAAAATGCTGCATTAAATCTGGAATATTCATCGCCAGATTTTCATTAATTCGTTCTAAAGTTGGGATAAAAGTTCTGAGAGGAAACCCGAACATAGAATGAATGGTTACGCCACCAGCATTGATAGCAGCAATACCAGTTGGCGCTACTACAATGTGTTTTTTACGTGTTTTTTTAACGAAATTATTCAGAAAAGTGGTTTTACCAGTTCCTGCTTTCCCTGTGAGGAAAATATTTCGTGAAGTGTTTTCTACAAGGTCAAAAAGTTGGTTATTCATTCTAGGTTCAAAAATAGTGAAAAAAAATCAAGATGTGATGATTTGAAAATTTAGCATTCTGAAGATTTTAAATCTAATTTTTTAAAATTATTGATGTAAAAAATGGAGAAAGATTTAATGATAAACAAAAACTATCAAGTCAATAGATGACACAAATCATAAAAAAGATATTGACTAAGAAATTAACTTTGCACCAGAATTTTTAAGAAAAATCTTATGAAATCGCCATGATTAGAAAACACCAATGCTAATCATGATTAAGCGATTGCATACGACCTCTAAAAAAACAATAAATATCTACATATGAAAAAGATATGGATTTTTTTGACGCTCTTTTTTGCGTTTACCACTTATTCTTCTTGGATTTATACAGGCGCAACAGACTACGGAACCGTAATGACTACCCGACAACAATTGGGTAAAAAAATATATCAAGAGTACAATTGTCAATCTTGCCATCAGATTTTTGGTTTAGGAGGTTATTTAGGTCCAGAACTTACTACTGCTATTTCAGATAAAACTCGTGGAGAAGCCTACGTAAAAGCTTTTATAGAAAATGGTGGCGGAACCAGAATGCCTAATTTTCATTTCAGTAAAGAACAAACAGAAGCATTGGTAGATTATTTAAAATATGTAGACGCAAACGCTTTTTCTTATAAAAACACTACACCAAATGAAACTGAAAAATAACATCATCGGAAGTTGGTTCATTATCATTGCCATTTTTTCGCTTTTCTTAGGACTTGTTTTTGGAGTTTTAGGAGGATTGCAACATCTTTATCCTGATTTATTGAAAGATACTTTGTCTTTCCAAAAAATGAGACCGCTTCATACTTATCTTTCTATCAACTGGATTTTTACAGCAGCTACAGGAATTATTTATTATTATTTACCAGAAGTTTCGGGTAGAAAAATTTATTCTGAGAAACTGGCGAAATTACAAATCGCTTTACAAATTTTAATACTAGTTTTGGTAACGGTTTTCTTTGTACTAGGAAAATTCGGAGGAAGAGAATATTTAGAATTCCCGCCATATATCGTGATTTTGATTGTGAGTTCTTGGTTGATTTTCATGTATAATTTCTTCATGACGGTAAAACCCAATTACAAAACTGTTCCTGTCTATATCTGGAGTTGGAGCACGGGTTTAATTTTCTTTTTGATTACTACTGTAGAAGCTCAACTTTGGCAATTATCATTTTTTAATAACAATATCATTCGAGATGTAACCATTCAGTGGAAAGCTATGGGTTCTATGGTAGGTTCTTGGAATATGCTGGTGTACGGAACTGCTATGTTTGCAATGGAAAAAATTTCTGGAGACCAAAAAATCAATCAATCTAAAATTGCATTTTTCTTTTATTTTCTTGGCTTAACGAATCTTATGTTCAACTGGGGACACCATACTTACATTGTTCCTGCTTCGCCAACGGTGAAACTGATTGCTTACAGCATTAGTATGACGGAATTGCTTATTTTGGCGAATATTATTTACTCTTTTAGAAAAACTTATCTAAAAGCGAACCACCAAAATCACAAGCTTTCGTTTAAGATTCTTACTTATGCAGAAATCTGGATTTTACTCAACTTGGTTCTTTCTATTTCTATATCTATCCCTGCTATAAATTTCTATACGCACGGAACACATATTACAGTGGCGCATGCAATGGGTTCTACAATTGGCATCAATACTTTACTGTTATTAGCTTCAATCACTTTAATTGTAGATGATGTGGCGCCGCATTTTTTAAATTGGAAAAGATACAATTGGAGTCTTTTAGTCTTCAATTTATCATTGGTTATATTTTGGGTTTGTTTAGTCGGAATGGGACTACAAAAAATTTCTGAAAAATTGCAAAACAAGAGTTTTTATGACATGATTAACGCCTTAAGCATTTATTTCAAAATTTTCACCAGTTCCGGCGCTGTACTTCTTTTGGCACTGATAGCGCTACTCTATCCTTTGTTCAAATTTAGTTGGCACTCTGTGACAAAGAAAATACAGTAAAAAAAGCCTGATTCTCCACGAGTCAGGCTTTTGATTTTATTTTTCTGAATTTAAATATTTTTCTTGAAAAATAGCATATCGGTGTAAATCTAAAAATTGACCATTTTTAAGAACTTCTTGCTTCAAAATTCCTTCAAATTCAAAACCGTTTTTCTGCAAAACTTTTCCCGAAGCAGGATTGTGCGGAAAATGAGAAGCATAGATTTTATTTAGATGTAACTCTTCGAAACCAAATTGTAGAATTCTTTGTAATGCTTCAGAAACATAGCCTTTGTTCCAAAAAGATTTCCCGAGCCAATATCCAACTTCTGCTTTTCGATTTGCCAAATCTACATGAAGACCAATCGCACCTATTAATTTTAAATTTTCTTTTTCACGAATAGCAAAAATGTTTGCATCTTTTTTAGCAAAACCCTCTTCAGTCATTTTTAGCCAAAAATGAGCATGCTTTTCTTCATAAGGATAAGGAAAAGTAATGGTGTTTCCTGCAATTTCCGAAGTAGAATTGGCATGAATAATAATATCCTCCAAATCTGAAATCGTAGGCAAAGAAAGCACTAATCTGACTGTGGAAAACGTGGGGAAATTTTGCATTTTAGTTCCGAGTTCCGATATTTTTTAATATTTTAACAAATTGTAGCATGATGAAGATTCTCTATTTTTCTATCACTCTCCAGCTCTACCACTCTATTTCTCCTCTATATACCAAGAAGAATATTTCACGTAATTATTTGCAATTCTGTCTATTTCACCAGAAATCAGTTCCTGTGAAACGTCTTTTATTTTTTTTGCAGGAACACCTCCCCATAATTCACCTGCTCTAATGTGAGTTCCTTGGGTAACTACAGAACCAGCAGCCACAATAGAATTGCTTTCTATAACACAATTATCCATTACTACAGAACTCATCCCAATCAATACATTATCATGAATCGTGCAACCATGAACACAAGCGTTATGCCCAATAGAAACATTATTGCCAATCACTAAAGGAAATTTTTCATACGTACAATGCAGCATAACATTATCCTGCACATTTACTTTGTTTCCTAATTTTATATAATGTACATCTCCTCTGATAACCGCATTATACCAAATACTACACTCTTTTCCCATTTCTACATCACCGATGATTACTGCTGTTTCTGCTAAAAAAGTATTTTCCCCGATTTTGGGAGTTTTTCCTAAAAGTTCTCTTACTAAAGCCATATTTTAATTGAAAATTAAAAGTTGAAAATTGAAAATGTATTTAAAAAATTCCATAGATAGAGAAAATCTAACATCTGATTCTTAAAACCTAAAACCTAATCCCTATTTTTGTACTCTCAAATTTAAGTAAAAAATGCATACAATTATTATAGAACCTACTGCAAACCCAAATGTAATGAAGTTTGTGGCTGATTATACACTGATTCCAGGTTCATTAGAACTTGATAGAACTTCTGATATTTCTGAAATTCCATTGGCTCAAGAACTTTTCAATTATCCTTTTGTTTCTAAGGTTTTTATCTCTGCTAATTTTGTAGCAGTTGCTAAAGAAGACCACGTAGAATGGGAGCATATTGCAGAAAGTCTTAAAAACGTCATCGAAGACGAGCTTCTAGCAAATCCTAGAATTTATAGACAAAAACCTCAACAGAGATATGAAATTTTCGCTGAAATGACTCCGAATCCTGCTGTGATGAAATTCGGTGGAAACAGATTATTATTAGACGGTTTCGTAGAAGTAAAATCTAGAGAAGAAGCAGATGAAGTTCCTTTAGCAAAAGTACTTTATGATGAATTTAAATTTGTAAAAGAAGTTTTTGTCTCAGAAAATTTCGTAGCAGTAACCAAAGATGATTCTGTACAATGGCATGAAGTGATGACTGTAGTGAGAAATGTTATTGCCGAGTTTTTACAAAATGGCCACAAAATCACCAATAAAGAACCTCAGAAACACGAAAGTCCTGTAGAAAAAATCATCAATAGAGAGTATACAGATGTTGAGCAAAAAATTTCTGATATTTTAACTGAATACGTTTCACCGGCTGTAGAAAACGATGGTGGGAAAATTTCACTTTTAGAGTATGATGCAGAAAATAAAACCGCAAAAATGCTTTTACAAGGTGCTTGTAGCGGTTGTCCAAGTTCTACAGCTACGTTAAAAGGAGGAATAGAACAAGTGCTTAAAAATTTCTTGCCAGATTTAGTAGAAAAAGTAGAAGCTGTAAACGGATAAAAAGAATTGCGAAATTCGAAAAAAATTGAACTTCGTTTAAAAAATTAAAAAAATTAAAAATTTTGGAAAATAATATCGCTAAAAACTCGAAAAAGGGAATTTTACTCGTAAATCTTGGTTCGCCGAAATCTACAAAAGTAGAAGACGTAAAAGAATATCTAGATGAATTCTTGATGGACGAACGTGTGATAGACTATCCATGGTTCTTTAGAGCGCTTTTAGTAAAAGGAATTATCCTTAATACTCGTCCTAAAAAGTCTGCAGCAGCTTACAAAACCGTTTGGACAGATGAAGGTTCGCCATTGATTGTCATCACGAAACAGATTCAACAAAAATTGCAGAAATTAGTGGATATTCCTGTAGAAATCGGAATGAGATACGCTGAACCAAGCATTGAAACCGGAATCAGAAACTTGGTAGAAAAAGGCGTAGAAGAAATTGTACTTTTCCCACTTTATCCGCAATATGCGATGAGTACTACAGAAACCGTAGTAGAAAAAGCGAAAGAAGTTCAAGCGAAATTTTTCCCAAATATCAAAATCAATTATGTAAAACCTTTCTATAATAGAGACCTTTACATCAATTGTTTGGCTGAAAGCATTAAAGAAAAATTGCCAGAAAATTTTGATTTGCTTCAGTTTTCGTATCATGGAGTTCCAGAAAGACATATTTACAAAACAGACCCTACCAAAACTTGTAAAATAGGCGATTGTTGCTTCAAAGAAGATCATCCTTCACATCAATATTGTTATAGACACCAATGTCTGAAAACTACCGAATTGGTAAGACAAAAATTAGGTTTGGAAGACAGTCAAGTGAAATCTACTTTCCAGTCTAGATTAGGAAAAGACAAATGGATAGAGCCTTACACAGATGAAACTTTAGAAAATCTACCTAAAAATGGCGTAAAAAATCTAGCAATTGTTTGTCCAGCTTTTGTAAGTGATTGTTTGGAAACACTAGAAGAGATTTCCGTAGAAGGAAAAGAAGAGTTTTTACATGCAGGTGGAGAAAACTTCCATTACGTTCCTTGTCTTAACGACGAAGACAGATGGATAGAAGTCGTAAAACAACTTTGCGAAGAAGAATTATAAAAATAAATACATTTTTCAACAAATACCCCTAAAAAAAATAGGGGTATTTTTATTTTATTACATTTTTTATTCCTAATTTTGACAAAAAAAATAAGGGGTAATAAAAAAAATTAATAAAAATGGAAAATAATTTAGATTCTTTAAAAAGCAAAATCAACTCACTTCCTGCTGAGTTTTTAGAAATGATTTCAAATTACTTTGAAAACCTAGAACCTAAAAAAAATACAGGCATTTGCACTTACCAAATAGACGAAGTAAAAGAAAGGTTAGAATTTCATAGAGAAAACCCTAAAAGTAGACTAGATTTTTTTGAAAACATAAAAGAACTAGAACATTCTCTTTACGCTTCATTATGAAAATACAACTTTCATCTATCGCTAAAAACGACATTTTACTTTACGCCAGAAAATATAAATCTGATGATTCTTCATTAGGTCAAAAATTTCTGGAAGAAATAAAACTAAAAGCCATCCAAATTTCTGAAAATCCAGAACAATCTGAAATCATCTACGAAAACATCAGAATCATAGCACTCGACAGCTTCCCTATTAATTTGCATTACACTTTCGAAAAAGAAACAGAGACTATTTTCATCACCGCTGTTTTCAAAAAAAATATCGCCCCGAAATAAATTTCGAGGCAATATAAAAAGGCTTTCAAAAAGCTATTTTGGGGTTTATTTCTTGATAAAAGAACCAACTTTTTGTCCATTTACTAATACGTAATACACTCCTGGATGAACTTGTGCTGGAATATTTACTTCTACATTATTAGCACCTTGAACCACTTTTGCAGATTTAGCAGCAACTTTCTTACCTGTAATGCTTACCAATTCTACATTTCTCATTTCTGCATTTTCACTTTCAAAATTTATATAAACTCTATCTACATTCGCAGCAACTTTATACACTGGCGCAGTAGTAGCATCTGCAGCAACTCTTCCAGCAGGAGAAGTTCCACCACCTACACCTACAGCATTCCAAGCATTGGTTGTTTGAGTAACCTCTGCACTTCCAGCTCCATATAAATCTGCAGCAGCTTGAAGCGAATACGTTCTAGCATTCGCATAAGTAGAAGTAGAAGTTAAATAAGTGGTAAGTGTTCTGTATGCAATTTGAGCCGCTTTATCTAAACCAACTCCAGTTACATTATACGCAAAGCCTTTATCATTAGTACCAGAACCTCCATTTACCAACAAATAATACCAGAAGTTAAGAACTCCAGAATTGGTATGAACTCCACAGTAATCATTAGTAGAAGATGGCGTACAGTTAGGATTTACCCAATATGTTCCACCATAAGTATCTGGATCTCCATAAGCGTTAGGATTTGCCATGTCTCTAATTACGTAATTGAAATCTTCTCCTAACTTCCAAGAAGCTTTTGTAGGTCTTGCCCAAAACTCCACAGAATTTCCTAAGATATCAGAAAACGCTTCGTTTAATGCTCCAGATTCTTTCTGATAAACCAAATTAGCCGTTTTAGTAGTCATACCGTGACCAATTTCGTGAGCACAAACATCTAAAGCTGTTAATGGTTTATTTCCATTAGTAGAACTTCCATCTCCATAAGTCATTCTAGACCCATCCCAAAACGCATTGAAATAATTTCTAGAATAATGTACGTAAGATTTAATTGCAAAATGATTATTGTCTATACTATTTCTATTGAATTGTGCTTTAAGATAATCCACTGTTTTTTCAGCTCCCCAATGTGCATCTGTAGCATATTGATCCAATGAAGTATTTACATTATTCCAAGTATTATCCGTATCTGTAAAATCAGTTGCTCTAGAATAATTGGTTCCTTGCTTTAAGTTATAAGTTTCAACAGCAGTACCACCATTTCTACCGGTTTCTCTTAATCTATAAGAAGTAGCACTTACTTGATCTGCCACAATTGCTTGATTCCCACTGTAAGCCGTAACTGCTGTTCCTGGAGCATTTGTTTCTAAAATTAAAGCATTTGTTCCCAAAACTTTCCCAGTTTTAGCATCTACATAAACCTCTTGTCTACTTACTGGTTCAGAAGCATAAACATCAAACTTATAAGCCAGCGTAAGTTTTTTCGCATTTACATCCGCTGGATCATTATAATACACCAATTTTCCTTTTGGATAAAAAGTAGCATTTGCATCTTTTGTATCGCTTTTTAAGAACGCTTCTTCATCAGCATTCTGCCATTTATAAGAAGTTGCTCCTACATAAGCTAAAGCACTGTTTAATGCATTAGCTTCAGAAATACCCGCTCTTTTCTCAACAGTAGCTGGAACATTTTTAAACCAAACTCCATTCTGACTAACCACCTTCCCTTTCTTTACCAACATATTAATCATTCCATACTCTACAGGAATCCCATTAACTGTTTGTTGAAATTTGTGATTTTCAAAACCCAAAGCATCTTTATCAGAACTTAATTTAAGACCTGAAACTTCTTTCATTTGTTTAGCCGTTTCATCATAAACCATTGGCTTACCTTTGAAATCGGGAGCTTTTGAAGCATCAAATCTTACATGTTCTGCAAACATGTCTGACTTACCAGAAATTAGTTTTGAAGGAGTGTTTTGCGCAAACGCAAAAGAGACAGCTAGAAAGCTAGCCGCAAGAGTAATTTTAGACTTCATATTTCTATATTTTTAATTAACAGTACGAATATAGAAATATTTCACAAATAAATTAATTTTTATTTAACAATTATTTAATTTATTTTTATTTTCACCCCAATAATGATTATTAAAAACAAACCAAAACAACGACCAATAAAAAATTTTAACAAATATTTAGAAAAATTTTAAATTTTTTAAAACAAAAAAAATCCTTTCGCAAGGATTTTACATTTTTCGCACTTATTTCGAGACAATAAACAAATTTATCTTTTTCTGGTTTCGCCGTAACCAATTAAACCATCATAATTTCTATCAAAAGGAGCGTAATATAAAAATGCTTGATACAAGTTTTCGGTTTGCCAAAAATTACCATTAATTTCACCTAAATCAATAAAGCCTGTCGCATCTTTGGTAGCCAAAATATAATTGTAAAAACCTTGTTTCAAATAAATTCTGGCAATGTATTTTTTAGCATTTTCATCATAAGACATTCTATTTTCTTCTGAAGGAATGAAATCATTAAAAGCGCCTAAAACATAAATTTCCTTTTCTGTTTTTTCTGAATCCAAAGAAAAATACACCCAAGAATAATCCGCTTCTGTATCTGCATTTCTTTCAATTCCTAAATCATTTCTTCTGAAATAAAACGCTCCGTTTACATCTGGCTGATATTGATAGTTAAGCGGAAAAGCCCAAACCGAATGCAAATAGGTATGATTTCCTTCGTCATTATTATTAATTGCAGCTACCATATCAAAAGGTTGACTCATGTTTTTATTATCAAAATAATAGAACTCATTATTTCCCGGAAAAACCAAATTCATCTGCTGAAAAAGCAATTTATTTCCCATCGCAGCATTGGGTTTCTGATTATAAATCCCCAGTCCAAAATTATTATTTTGAATCACATTCAAGCTAATAGAATTGAGGTTAGAAAACAAACTTGCTTGATTAGAAATCGCAGAAACTTCTATTCTTTGATTAAGATTTTGCGCTTTACTATCTGCAAATCTGGTTACATTAATCCCTAAATTCGCACCATTTTCTACTACACAAAACCTTTTCTTAAAAAGCGGTTTATTCACCGATTCATCAAAAACGATGATTTCATAATTTCCAGATATTTTCAGTTGCGTTTTTTCATTCGGGAATTTTAAAGTGTAGTGTGTATACTTTTGAACCGTATTAAAAGAGTATCTAAAATCTTGAATATAAGAATTCACAGGACCTTTTGCATATTCCGTAAAAAACAAACCGTCGTCTTTCCAATTTCTATCAAAATGTTTAAATGTATATCGATAAACGGTAGATTTATTTTCTAAATCATCAAAATTCAAAACCAATTGCTCCCCAAATTTGATTACAGGTGTTTCATCATTGGTCTGAGGATTAAAAAGCTGAATACTTTTAATTTTTTGACCAAAAACCAAAACAGAAAGCAATAAAAAAGTAAATTTTAGAAATTTCATATCACGAAGATAACGAAAATCGAGCCAAAATATTGAAAATTAAAACGCTGAAATGATTAAATTTGAAATCTTAAAATCTAAACTTCAAAACATGCTCCATATTCATATTTTTCGATTCAATCCTTTTTCAGAAAACACTTATGTTTTGTTTAATGACCAAAAAAATGGCGTCATTATAGACCCAGGAAATTGGAACGAAAAAGAAAATGAAATTCTAGAAAATTTCATCAAAGAAAAAGAGATTTCTATCAAAAATATTTTACTGACTCATGCTCACATAGACCATGTTTTAGGCTTACAATGGGCTTTTGACATGTATAAAGTTGCCATAAAAATGCACGAAGAAGAAAAAGATGTACTCGACAGAAACCCAATGTCTGCCAGAAATTATGGATTTGATTTCAAACCTTTTGTTGGCGACATAGAACTTTTAAACGAAGGCGAAAAGTATTTTATAGACGAAGATTGTTTTGAAATTTTCCATGTTCCAGGACATTCGCCGGGAAGTTTGGCTTTCTACAATGAAGCGCAGAAATTTGTAATTTCTGGCGATGCGCTTTTTCAAGGAAGCATTGGCAGAACAGATTTATACAGAGGAAATCATGAGCAATTGCTAGAAAGCATTCGCACGAAACTTTTCACTTTACCCGAAGAAACAGAAGTGTATAGCGGTCACGGAAACGCAACACAAATATGCTTTGAGAAAAAACACAATCCGTTTTTCTAAAAAATAAAAAAAGAGTCAAGTTTAATGCTTGACTCTTTTACTTTTTATGAGGTAATTTTAATTATTTCCATTTGATATTACAACCCATGCTTGGTTTTTGTAATTCTTCTTGTGGATTTCCTGACAATAGATTTTCGAAAGCGATAATTAAGTCTTCACCTGTAATTTCTTTTTGATTTCCTGGTCTAGAATCATCCATTTGACCACGGTAAACCAAATCTAACTTTTCGTCAAAGAAATAAAAATCTGGTGTACAAGCTGCGTCATAAGCTTTTGCCACTGCTTGACTTTCGTCAAACAAATAAGGGAATTCAAATTTTTTTTCGATTTGAAATTCTATCATTTTTTCTGGAGAATCTGCTGGATATTTCTCTATATCATTTGCGTTAATAGCGATAAATTCTATTCCTTGCGTATGATAATCTTCGTATAATTCCGTCAATTTATCGATAACGTGTAACACAAACGGACAGTGATTGCACATGAAAATCACCAATGTTCCTTTTTCTCCTTTTAAATCTTCTAAAGATTGAATTTCGTTGCTATGAGAAGGATTTGGGAGCTCAAAAAAAGGAGCTCTAGTTCCTAAAGCGAGCATATTTGAAGGTGTATTTGCCATAACTATGGATTTATCATTAATTTATTGACTGCAAAATTACGGAATTTATTTTTCTATCTTCGATAAAATCTCATGAAGCTGCTCTTCTGAATAATCATACGGAAGCCAAGTTACATTTTCTACTTTTCTATTCCAAGTTTCTTGTCTTTTTGCATATCTGCGAGAGTTTTTCTTGATTTCTTCAATAGCAAAATCTAAGTCCCAAGTTCCTTCTAAATATTTAAAAATTTCGGTGTAACCTACGGTTTGTAGCGGAACAAGTTTTTGATATTCCGTCAAAGATTTTACCTCATCTATCAAACCTTTTTCCAGCATTTTATCTACTCGAAGATTAATTCTTTCGTACATGATTTCTCTGGGTGCGGTAACTCCTATTCTTATTACTTTAAAATCTCTTTTATGCTTAGGTTCTGCAATAATTTCAGAATATTTTCTGCCTGTTTGCCAAATCACATCAATGGCTCGTAATAATCTTCTGGGATTTTCTTTATGAACTACATTATAATATTCTTCGTCTAGCTTTTTGAGAATCTCTTGGAGTTTTTCCAGACCTTCTTCATCCCAAATTTTCTGTAACTTTTCTTGATTTTCCGCATTAGCTTCAGGCAAATCGTTCAGTCCTTCTACAACTGCTTTTTCGTACATCATACTTCCTCCAACCAAAACTGCGAAATCTTTTTCTTCAAAAATTTCTTCAATTTTTCCCAAAGCATCTTCTTCATATTGACCTATGGAATAGTAATCTTGAACCGAAAGATGACCAATAAAATGATGTTTAGCTTGTGCTAATTCTTCATCTGTAGGAGTTGCAGTTCCTATTTTCATTTCTTTGAAAAACTGTCTAGAATCACAAGAAATAATCTCTGTACCGAAATGTTTTGCCATTTCTATGGCCAGTTTTGTCTTGCCAATTCCTGTAGAGCCAATGATAGAAATGAGTGTTTTCTGCATAGTGCAAATTTATTCAAAAAAAATCGTCCCAAGAAAATCTCGGAACGATTTAAAAAAACACAAATGAAATTATTTTATTTACTCTATTATTTCTGCATCGATAACTTTATTATCTTTCTTTACCGCATTTTTTTCGTTTTCCCAAATGATAAATCGGTCTACTTCTTTTAAAACCATCGGTAAAACCAATGCTAGAATTCCTAAATCATCTAAGAAAATTCCCGGTAAAAAATCTAATGGCGAAATGATATATACAAATGCTGCCAGTGGAATGATTACATTCTTAAGGTCCATTTGAAATTCGCCTTTTTTGTACGCTTTAAACATTTTTAAAATTTTCGGAAACTTAGAAAGCAATCCGTCTTTTTTAAATGCTTGAAACAACAATGTTATTTTTTTCATTTTTATATTTTGAGTTTTTTAGGTGTGTTGTAATTTAGATTTCAAAATCTTTGCCAATTTAAATTAAAAACGCTCACAATATTTTATTTTAATAGATTTTAACTTTATTTAATAATTCTTAAGGATTTACAGAATCCAAAAACTGATGCACAGACTCAGAATTCCAATCTTTTGCAGCATCTTCTTTCATCAAAATCCTTCCATTTTTGCCCAAAATAAAAGTCGTAGGAAATACTTTTGGCAGCATTTTTTCAGAAAGTGGCGATGTCGCAAAATAAACCGGCGTAGTATAATTGTTATCTGCTAAGAATTTTTTCACCTTTTCTTCCTCATCCTGCATAGCAATCAGTACGAAAGCCACTTTATCTTTTTTGGCATCGTACAATTTTTGAATACTCGGATATTCTGCTCTACAAGGTGGACACCAACTTCCCCAAAAATTTAAGAAAACAACTTTGTCCTTAAAATCTGCCAAATTCGCATCAGGAACATTCACTCCTTTAAGTTGAATATTCATTTCCTCAGCTGAAAAAGTGACGTCTTTTTCTACTTTTTCTAAAGAAGGTTTCATCAAAATTTGTCGCTGAACAAACGCTCTAAAATCTGGAAACAGAAACATAGAAACCAGAAACACCGAAAGCAATAACGTGAGCCAGTTTTTTCTTAAAAAGTTCATAAATTGATGTGTTGATGTGATAATTTGTTGATGTGATAATATTTATTTTGACACCCCGACTTCGCTTTGCGAAGCCACCCCTCTAAAAGAGGGAAACTATTCTAACTACAGTAGTTCTAAAATTTCTTGAATTGCGTCTTTACCTTTATTTTTAGCGTAATACACTTGTAAATCATTATAAAACTTTTCACGAGGATATGTTTCTGGATTTTCCTTGAATTTTTTCAACAATTCTGTTCCATATTGCGGTCTTGGTCCCCAAACATTTTTCAGCGAAAAATCTTCATTCAAGATTAAAATTTTAGGAATAGATTGGGTTCCGTTCGTTAGGAATTGGTCAATTAAAGAAGTATCAGAATCACGATAGAAAATTCTCACATCATTATGTCCTTCAAAAAATTTAGAAACCGCAGGAACGGTTGCGCTTGCATCTCCACACCAAGGTTCTGTGATGATAAGGATTTTACCATTGAAGTTTTTAGATTTAAGCGTTTTTAATTGCTCTTCATCTGCTTTATAAGTTTTCAAAGTTCTGTTCATTCTCTGAAGCCCCAATTCATAATATTCATTATGGTCGTCTTCAGGATTTTGAACCTCAATTCTGCGTTCCGTTTCTTTGATATATTCGTCAAAAGTGACTGCGTTTTGCCAGTAATTTTTCATTTTAAATATAGATTGTTTTTTTTGACAGAGATTATTTTACGGCATTTTCAAAATACATTTGCCATAATTCATAATCACTTCTATGATATTCACTTAATTTATTATGTATTAAATTTTCAATAAAATTTTTATAATCTTCATTATCACCATTTCTTTCACCTACAAAATGATTTTTTTCATAATGCCAAAAAAGAGATTTTGGATTTAGAAAACTCAACTCAAAATCATTTTCCAATTTATAAGGGTTTTCTTCCTCACCATTGAAATATTTATAAATTGAATACTCACTCTCACTGAAAAAAATCTTTCTTAGAACTTTAGCATGAGGAACTCCTGAACCATCATAAGCAATGTTATCTTTATTAAAATTTAAAGTTATATTATTTTTTAATTTCAGATTTCCTTTAGTAATTTCAATGAATCTTTCAGCATTTACTTTAAATCCAAAAGCAATTTTTAAATTTTTCGACAACTTCAATTCTTCTTGATTTAATTTTTCAATAAACCATTCAAAAGAATTTTTTAATAAGTTATAATAATTTTTATTCTTCCTCTTATTTTGAAAAAACATTGAAAAAGGTAGAGTATCAATAATTAAAAAACCTACTTCTACTAATTTATTAAAATAATATTCTTTATCATTTGGAAATATTTCATTTGGATAAAAGGTCTTCCATATTTCTTTATTAAAATTTTTATTATGATAGTTGTAAAAATATTTTGGAGGTTCTATTTCGCTAAAAGGTGGTGCTTCACAAATTAACAAATATCTTATTTCGGAATTTTTCAACAACTTCAAATTTTCCGCCCATTTTTCTTCTGTATTTTCAAAAATATATTTTAATCTATCCAACTTCACTGAAACTTCTTCTTTACCAAAAAGTTCTTCAAGAATAAAAAGATTTTTATCAAACACTCTATTCATTTTTATCCAAATTTAGATTATTTCAGAATGACAAACTGTACGTAAAAAACTCGTGTCTCGCGACTCTTATCAAATTTTTCTAATCTGATTCATCAAAAACAAGTCCGCAAGAACAAATGCTGCCAAATTTTCCACTACGGGAACTGCTCTTGGCAAAACACAAGGATCATGTCTTCCTTTTCCTTCTACAATAACTAAATTTCCGTCTTTATCTACACTTTCTTGAGGTCTAAGAATCGTAGCAATTGGTTTAAAAGCGACACGGAAATAAACGTCCATTCCGTTTGAAATTCCACCTTGAATTCCTCCAGAAAGATTGGTTTTCGTAGTAAAATCTTCATTGAACAAATCATTATGCTCTTTTCCAGTCATGGTTGCTCCACAAAATCCGC
Organism: Cloacibacterium normanense; assembly: GCF_003860565.1. Classification (NCBI taxonomy): domain Bacteria; kingdom Pseudomonadati; phylum Bacteroidota; class Flavobacteriia; order Flavobacteriales; family Weeksellaceae; genus Cloacibacterium; species Cloacibacterium normanense. Next base: position 244,596 of record NZ_CP034157.1, on the reverse strand, counting down.
TTCCGTACTCAAAACCTTTTGCAGCATTGATATTCAGCATGGCTTTTGCCAATTCTGCCTGTAATTTTAGAAAAACTGGTTCGCCAATTCCTATAGGAAGATTTTTGATAACACAAGTAATGGTTCCGCCAATGGTATTTCCTTCTTTTTTGATTTCTTTGATTTTAGAAATCATCTTTTCAGCGGTTTCTTCGTCTGGACAACGAACATCATTGCTTTCAATTTTAGAAAAATCTAAATCCTGATAAGGTTTCATGCAAAAAATATCTCCCACCGAAGAAACATAAGCGTGAATTTCTATAGTTGAGGGTAAAATATGTTTCGCCAAAGCGCCTGCTGCAACCCAATTGATGGTTTCTCGCGCTGAAGATTTCCCGCCACCTCTGTAATCACGAATTCCAAATTTTTGGTCGTAGGTAAAATCTGCATGAGAAGGTCTGTAGGCAGCGGCAATATGTTCGTAATCTTTCGATTTTTGATTTTCATTATAAATCACAAATCCAATCGGAGTTCCTGTAGATTTCCCCTCAAAAGTTCCCGAAAGAAATTGTACGGTATCACTTTCTTTTCTTTGGGTAACGATGGAACTTTGACCAGGCTTTCTGCGGTCAAGTTGATGCTGAATTTCTTCAAAATTAATTTCAATTCCTGCTGGAAAATTGGTGATAATTCCACCATAAGCTATTCCGTGACTTTCGCCAAAGGTAGAAAGCGTGAGAAAATTTCCTAAATTGTTCATAAAAGCAAAGTTAGTGAAAAGGTTCGAGTTGTGAGTTGCGAGTTGCGAGATTTTTGTAACGTAAGAACTCGTATCACGTAACACGTATCAAAATTTAGAGATAATCTTTTTCAATTTTTCTTTTTCTTCGGGCGAAAGTTTTTTCCAAACGAAACCATCTTGTACATTCTCTGAGATTTTTTGAGGAAAAATTTCTGCTTCGTAGTATTTTTTTACAGAATAAGGAGAAATTGAAGGTTGAGGCGTATCAAAACTCAAATCGTAATTCGGAACATTGAAGTCCAAATTTCCAATTTTGAAAGTTTGATAAGAATTCAGTTCAAAAACCGCTGGTTTATACAATTGCGTAACGGTAAAACCTTGCATATAATGTCCAAGTTTGAAACTACGGACTTGAGATTGCAAAATTTTAGGAAAACTCATCAAAAACAAAATAATTACAGCGCCCAAACTGAAACTCAATAATGATATTTTCTCTTTTACTTTTGAACCAACCATCACTACAAATGCCACAAAAAAAACATCAATAAAAAATCTGAATTGTGCTGAAAAATAGAGCACAAAAATCGTTTTCAAAAGCATTGCAATCCACAATAAATAAAGGGTTTTCTGTTTTTTCACAAAAGTAAAAATTGTGTAAATCACCATCAATAAAACAAAGGCAATATGTATATATTTTTTGTATGAATGGAGTGTGAACCAATGGTAAATGTAATCCCAAATCGTGAATTGTTGAATCTCTGAAATGGTAAATTTCAAATCATAGGTTTTCAAAATAGCCACTTCTGAAGATTGTTTCAAAATCTCTGCATTAGGCAACCAAGAAACTCCTATATCAAACAGCTGAACTGGAAAAAAAGGATAGCCAAAAACCCAAATATTTTTGAAAATATAAATTCCTAAAACTACAAGTCCTAATCCCAAAAATTTGAAGTGCTCTCTTTTTAAAAAATATAAAAAAACAAAAATAGGCAACCACACCATCGTAGGTTTTATACTGAAAACAAAAACCGAAAACGCAAAAAGTAGTTTAGCATTTTGATTTCCTTTGAGAATTTCATTTAAAATAATGAGCGAAAGCGCAATTGCTGGTAAATCTGGACTAGGAGATTGAAGAAAAAGCAGAAAAATAGGTGAAATAAAAAGTAAACTCCATGCTTTTTTTTCAAAAATATAGAGCAGATAAATCACCAGAAAAACAACGTTTATTCTTAGAAGAACATCCAAAATATTAGAAAACCCAGCCTGAAAAATATGCCAAACCGACATTTGTGCATAAATCAAATTTAAATTAGCCAAACCTTTGGTTAAACCAAATTCATGGAGCCAATTCACACTCGGAACATAATAACCAAAATGATCTAAAATAAAAGGATAATAACTCCCTGCGAAAGCAACAATTATGGTAAGTAAGAGTATTTTAAAAATCTCATTTTTAGTAAATGAAGTAAAATTTTGGTAGCTTTTAAAATAAAAAAATGCCAAAATTCCTATTCCTAAACTTATACTTTCTACCCAAATATTCAGCGGAATAAAAAAAGCAAGAACTTGCCAAATCATTGCCAAGAAAAATACCCCTGAAAACAACTGAGCAGAAAGTCCTGACCAAATTTTCCCAAAAATTCTTTGAAAAATTTCGCCAAAACCTGCTAAAACAGGAATAATAATGATTATGGAAAGTATAATGATTAACATTAAAGTAAAGATAATACTTTTTAAGAGCCAAGGAAAAAGTAAAAAGAAAAAAGTGTATAATTTTAGAATTATTTCATAAAAAAATCCTGAAATTTTAAAATTTCAGGATTTTGAGGTACCTAGCGGATTCGAACCGCTGTAGATGGTGTTGCAGACCACTGCCTAGCCGCTCGGCCAAAGTACCATGTGTTTCGGAGTGCAAATATAGGGATTTTTCAGATTTTTAAAAATTTTAGAAATAGATTTTTTAAAAATTTTCTTCAAATTCTACACTTACTCCTTTCATTTCGCCTTTCATTGGCGGTTTGGTTTTGGTTATTTTTACTTTAACCTTCTGAACTTGAGCAAATTCTGATTTTATTTTTCTAATAATTCTTCCTGCTACATGTTCTAATAATTCTGAAGAAATTTTCATCTCAGCATGAATAATATCGTTGATTAAAGCATAGTTAATGGTATCATTCAAGTCATCGGTCTCTGCAGCTTTGGTAATATCTGCTACAATCTCTGCGTTCACAATGTAATAAGTTCCCAAAATTTTCTCTTCTGGCAAAACACCGTGATAGGCATAAATTTTAATATTTTCTAGTATAATTTTTGAGGACATTTTAGACAATTTTTTTATAATTTTTCTAGTTAAAGTTTTTAACAAAAATAAAAAAAAACGGACTAAAAATCCGTTTTAAATAAGTATTATTTTTTCAACAAAAACTCTTTCAATTCTTCATATTGAGGATTAATTTCTGTTGTAAATTTCTCCTGTTTCATTAATTCTTCTAATGATTTTGGGATTTCTACCGATTTTCCCGTTGCCTTTTCTACAGAATCTGGGAATTTTACAGGATGTGCCGTTTCTAAGAAAAATCCTTTCCCTCCGTTTTCTGCCAAATATTTTTCTAAAGCTACAAATGCTACTGCGCCGTGAGGATCTAGAACATAACCATAATCTTTTTCTACTCTTTTGATGGTTTTAAGCGTTTCCTCATCATCAATTGTATAACCCGAAAGTTTGTTTTTAACTTGATTAAATTCTTTGTCGAATAATTCTAAAATTCTCACAAAATTGCTTGGATCACCTACATCCATTGCGTTTGAAATGGTAGCAACGGTTTCTTTTGGCTTTAGAATTTCAGTTCTAAGATATTCTGGCACTACATCATTTACGTTACAAGCGGCAATAAAATGCTTAACAGGCAAACCACGATGATGCGCCAAAATTCCAGCACAAATATTCCCAAAATTTCCACTCGGAACACAGATTACTGGGCTTTCTGAATTGTTTTTCAGCCATTGTTTCAAGGCCAAAACATAATAAATTTGTTGAGGCAACCAACGAGATACATTAATAGAATTAGCCGAAGTTAACAGTAATTTTTCGGTTAAACTATCATCAGAAAACGCTTGTTTTACCAGAGCCTGACAATCATCAAAACTTCCATTTACTTCCAAAGCGTGAATATTTTTTCCAAGAGCCGTCAATTGCTTTTCCTGAACTGGACTTACTCTATTTTTTGGATATAAAATCACCACTTCTATTCCTTCCACATCATAAAATCCGTTCGCTACAGCACCACCAGTATCACCAGAAGTTGCCACTAAAACCGTTACCTTTCTAGTTTCATTTTTTAGAAAATAACCAAGACAACGGCTCATAAATCTTGCGCCAACATCTTTAAAAGCCAAAGTCGGCCCGTGAAAAAGTTCTAAAACCGAAATATTTTCTGTTACTTTCTTCAAAGGAATATCGAAAGCGATAGTTTCGGCAACAATTTTTCTAAGTTCAGCTTCTGGAATTTCGTCTCCCGCAAAATCCTTCATCACTTGATACGCAATTTCCTCGTCTGAAAGATTCGGTAAATTTTTTAAAAATTCTGGACTAAATTTTGAAATATCTTCTGGAAAAAACAAACCTTTATCTTTCCCTTGTCCTTTTATCGTTGCTTCTTTGAAGCTAAGCTGCTCTTCTTTATGTTTTAAATTGTAAAAATTCATTTTTTTAAATTAGGATTTCGGTCTTTCAGACCTCATTATTTTTCTTCATTTATTTCCAAGCGCTTTGCACTTGCCTGTTGATTTTCGGTCTTTCAGACCTTACAAATTAGATTTTTATTTCAATCAATTAAGCCAAAATTTCTTCGGACTTCGGACTTCAGTCTTTAGACTATTCTTATTCCTTGGTCATTAATTTTAGAAACGTAAACATAGTTTTCAATACCGATTTCGTTGTATATTTTCTGCATAATTTCCGCCACTTTTTCAGCAATTTCTTTGGTTTCGCTCAACATAAAAATCGAAGGTCCAGAACCCGAAATTCCACCGCCCAAAGCTCCTAAAACTAAACTCTGCTTTTTTACCTCATCAAACTTTGGAATCAAAATACTGCGAACTGGCTCCACCAAAACATCTTCTAAGCTTCTGGAAATCAATTTATTGTCGTTTTTTAAAATTCCCGCTACCAAACCGGCAACATTTCCCCATTGTTTTACCGCATCTTTCATTTGGATATTTTTTTTGAGAATTTGTCTCGCATCAGAAGTTTTCACCTCAACTTGAGGATGCACCGCCGAAACGTACAAATCTGGTGAAGAAAGCGGAATAATATCCATTGGTTCAGAAGATTTTACCAAGGTAATTCCACCGAAAAGACACGGTGCAATGTTGTCTGCGTGTCTAGAACCAGACGCCAATTCTTCGCCAAACATCGCAAAATACACCAACTCTTCTTTAGAAAAAATATTTCCCAACAATTCATTTGCTCCGAAAGCAGCTCCTGCCGCACTTGCAGCGCTAGAACCTAAACCACTTCCAGGTTTTATTTTCTTGTTGATGGTAACCTCAAAACCGATATTTTGATTTTCTAATTTTTCTAAAATTTTCTGTAAAACAACTCCTGCTACATTCTTCTCTGGTTCGGTTGGCAAATGGAACTCATCTTCGTGGCGAATGATGATTTTTCTTTCGTCCAACAATTTGAATTCCATTTCATCAAACGGTTCATTGAGCGCCATTCCGAGAATATCAAACCCGCAAACCAAATTGGCAACCGTTCCCGGAACTTGTAATTTTATATTTTTCATTTCTTTTAAACGCAAATCGCGCTAAGATTTTTTATTTTTTGAAAATAATTTATTTTAACCGCAAAAGACACAAAAGAAATGATTGGAAAGAAGATTTACAAAAGCACAAAAAAGAAAAGTAAAATCCTTTTTTTTCTTTTGAACAACTTAAAAATATTACAAATCTTTTGTTTCTTTTGCGGTTGAATAAAATTTATACCGAACGCACAATATCTGCAAAAACTCCACTTGCAGTAACTTCTGCTCCTGCTCCTGCTCCTTTTACCACTAATGGTTGCTCAGAATATCTTAATGTTTTGAATATCACAATATTATCTTTTCCGTACAAGTGATACAAATCGCTTTCAGGAGATATTTTTTGCAAGCCCACTTTAGCTTTTCCATCTTTGAAATCAGCAACGTATTTCAAGATTTTACCTTCTGCTTTTGCTTCTTCTAATAATTTTTTGAAATGCTCTTCGTATTCCGTCATCGATTGATAGAAATCTTCCACGCTTCCTTCCATACATTTCGCTGGCAAGAACGCTTCGTTTTCTATTTCATCAAATTGTAACTGATAGCCAGCTTCACGTGCTAAAATCAAAATTTTACGCGCAACGTCTGTTCCTGCTAAATCTAATCTTGGATCTGGTTCTGTAAAACCTTCTTTTTGAGCTTGTCTCACCACTTCCGAGAATGTTCTGCTTCCGTCATAATTATTGAAAACAAAGTTCAAAGTTCCACTTAAAACCGCTTGAATTGATGTAATTTTATCACCACTTCTCATCAAATCATTAATCGTTCCGATAATTGGCAAACCTGCACCTACATTGGTTTCGAAGAAGAAATTACAGTTATGATTTTTTGCAGAATTTTTTAAATTTTTATAATTTTCGTAGTTTGAAGAAGCAGCAATTTTATTACAAGCAACTACACTTACGCTTTTTTTCAATAAATCTTCATAAATATCCACCACTTTTGCATTAGCCGTAACATCTACAAATACTGAATTTCTTAAATTTCTATTGATAATTTCTTCTGCAAATTTATGCGGAGTAGAAGGTTCGCCATTGTGTAAAGCGTCTTTAAAATCCTCTTCTTGAATGCCTTGATCATTGAAAACCATTTTGGTACTATTCGTTAAACCAGCAACTCTAAGATTCATTAAAAGATTTTCGTTCAAATATTTGTTTTGAGAATAAATTTGTTGTATCAGTTTAGAACCTACATTTCCGACACCACAAATATAAAGGTGAACTTGCTTAATTTCTGATTCAAAAAACTCTTCGTGAAGAACATTTACCGCTTTTTTTACATCTTTATCAGAAATTACCACACTTATATTCTTCTCCGAAGAACCTTGCGCAATAGCTCTCACATTCACACCGTTATTTCCTAAACCGCCAAAAAGTTTCGCACTTACACCGCTTCTGCTCTTCATATTTTCTCCAACCAAAGCGATGATTGCCAAAGATTTTTCCACTTTTACAGGATCAATTTTGTGTAATTTTAAATCATCTTCGAAAGCGTAATTCAAAGCTTTTTGAGCTTTTTCCACATCACTTTCGTTGATTGCAACGGTAATAGAATGCTCTGAAGAACTCTGAGTAATTAAAATAACATTGATTTTTTCTTGGCTCAAACATTGAAATAATTTCGCAGAAACACCTGGAATACCAATCATTCCGCTGCCTTCTAAAGTAAGAAGTGCTACTTTGCTTAGATTTGAAATTCCAACTGCTACGTTGTTGTCATTTTCAGTTTTTGTATGAGAAATTAGCGTTCCAAAATCATCGGCTGCAAAAGTATTTTTAATCCACAAATCAATATTTTTATCCATAATAGGCTGAATTGTAGGCGGATAAATCACTTTCGCGCCAAAATGCGACAATTCCATCGCTTCTTGGTAAGAAATTTTGTGAATAATTTTGGCATTAGAAACCAATCTAGGATCTGCCGTCATCATTCCGGAAACGTCAGTCCAGATTTGTAATTCTTTAGCATTTACAGCAGCTGCAATAATAGAAGCCGTATAATCTGAACCACCACGTCCTAAAGTGGTAATATTACCATCAACATCCGAAGCGATGAAGCCCGGAGCAAGCGTAACTTGTTGTTTGTTTTCCTTAAAATAATTTTGAAAATTAGCATTTGTTTTTTCGAAATCTACCTTTGCATCTGTAAAATTGCTGTTGGTTTTGATGTAATTTCTAGAATCTAACCAAACGCAATCTAAACCATCTGATTTCAACTTCGCAGCGATAATATTTGAAGACAAAAATTCTCCGTAAGCTGTAATTTTATCTTTAATTCTTGGCGTAAATTCACCTAAAACGTAAATTCCGTTGCAAATATCTTCGATATCATTGAAATTCTTTTTCACGAAGCTCAACCAAGAACTTTGTTCTGTAATTGGCAGTAGATTTTTAACAAATTCTAAATGCTTTTCTTCTAGAGATTTAATGGTTTCGGTGTACTTTTCATTTTTAGTAGAAGCCAATTCTGCGGCAGAAATTAAACCATCGGTAACGCCAGACAAAGCGGAAACTACCACTACTACTCTATTTTCTAACGATTCTTTTTTAACTATTTTTTCTACTAAAAGTATGTTTTGGGCGTTTGCCACCGAAGTTCCTCCAAATTTTAGGACTTTCATAATGTATTTTTTTAAGGAAATTTAAATAACTGATTGTTCTTGCTCTTCATCCAAGAGCAACATTGCGAATGTTGATATGTAGTAATGAACCCCAATTACGGGGTAATAATTGTAGTTGTAGTAATTGTAGAAATAATGCAAGAAAATGCTCCTGAAAAATTGATTTCAGAAGTTAAAAAAACAGGTATGTTTTGAGAGTATTCCATCTTTTGCAAGACAAATGTATAAATTTATTTTAAAAACGAAAACTTTTTTGCGAAAAATCGTGTTAATTAATTGCAAACAATTGAAAAAATGTAATTAGATATAAAAAAAGCGTTCAGAAAATCTCCGAACGCTCTATTATTTTTTAAATTACTTAATAGTTTTACTCAACTCCAGCATCGCTTCGATTGGTTTTAAAGCTTTTAAACGAAGTTCTTCGTCCATAGTAATCTCTGGCAATTCGTATTTCATGCACAAATACAACTTTTCTAGTGTATTTCTCTTCATGAAGAAACATTCTGAACAGTTGCAACTTTCGTCAAAAACCAAAGCCGGAATCAATTCTTTATGAGGAGCACGCTTTTTCATTTCGTGAAGAATTCCTTCTTCTGTAGCGATGATAAACTTCTGACAATCATCTTTTTCCACATAATTCAGCAAAGCTGAAGTAGAACCAATAAAATGCGCCAATTCTAGTACTGGAGTTTCAGATTCTGGGTGTGCAATTAATTTGGCATCAGGATTTTCTGCCAATTGTTTTGCAATTCTTTCCATAGAAAATGCTTCGTGAACAATGCAACTTCCGTCCCACAAAATCATGTCTCTTCCCGTTTTTTTCATCAAATATCTTCCCAAATTTTTATCTGGTGCGAAAATAATCGGTTGATCTTTTGGCAATGCATTGATAATGGTTTCCGCATTAGAACTGGTAACAATAATATCAGATTCTGCCTTGGTTTCTGCATTACAATTAATATAAGTTGCCACCAAAGCTCCAGGATGCTGTTCACGCATTTTTCTAAGACCTTCTCCACTGCAACCATCTGCAAGTGAACAACCAGCCAAAGTATCTGGAAGAACTACTTTTTTTGTAGGATTAAGGATTTTTGCAGCTTCAGCCATAAAATGTACCCCACAAAAAGCAATCATATCTGCATCTGTATCTTTTGCAGCTCTTGCTAATTGTAAGGAATCTCCTAAGTAATCTGCAATATCTTGAATTTCTCCTGGCTGATAATAATGTGCCAAAATCACGGCATTTTTTTCTTTTTTGAGCTTTAAAATCGCATCAATTAAATCTTGACCTTGCGGAATTTGAATATCTTTCAAATCCAAAAATCCTTTTACAGGAAGGTTATTTTTTGCTATATCTAATGCTTGTTCCATTTGGTAATCGTATTTGGTGTTGGTTTTATTCTTCAATAAAATTTCTTACAATTCGCTCAATTTCTTTCTGAGCGGTTTCTAAATCATCATTAATGATAATTTGGTCAAATTCTTCAGCATAAGTCATTTCTTCTTTGGCTTTTGCCACTCTGGTTTTGATGGTTTCTAAATCATCTGTAGCTCTAGATATCAATCTTCGTTCCAATTCGTCTATAGAAGGTGGTGCAATAAAAATAGAAAGGGCATTTTCTCCGAAAATCTTCTTCAGATTTACGCCACCTTTTACATCTACATCGAAGATGACTACTTTTCCTTCTTGCCAAATTCTTTCCACTTCAGATTTTAAGGTTCCGTAGAATTTATCTTGATAAACTTCTTCGTATTCTACAAAAGCATTTTCTGCAATCAGTTTTTTAAATTCTTCTACCGAAAGAAAAAAATAGTCTTTCCCATGAATTTCCTCACCTCTCAATGCTCTGGTTGTAGCAGAAATGGAAAATTGAAGTTCAGAAAAAACACCTAAACAATATTTTACCAAAGTGGTTTTTCCACTTCCTGAAGGTGCTGAAAATATAATTACTTTGTTCATTTTTAATAGTTATGAGTGATGAATTATGAATGATGAGTTATTTAAAGACTACAAAAACAACTTATAACTCAAGACTTATAACTCATCATTACAATACGTTTAACGTTTGTTCTTTAATTTTTTCTAAATCGTCTTTCATCATCACTACCAGTTTTTGGATTTCGTGGTGATTGGCTTTAGAACCTAATGTATTGATCTCTCTGCCGATTTCTTGAGAGATAAATCCTAATTTTTTCCCGTTGAAAGTTTCGTTTTGCATCACTTCTAAGTAATATTTCAAGTGCTGTGTTAAACGTACTTTTTCTTCGGAAATGTCTAATTTTTCGGTATAATAAGCCAGTTCTTGATAGAATCTGGTTTCGTCTACATTCTCAAATTCTTTCAAAGTATTCTGATAACGTTCTTTTACCGCTACCATTCTGTCGTCTTCGTAAGGAATGACTTTGAGAAGATTTTCTTCAATATTTTTAAGATTTTTTGCCAGTTCTTCGTGTAAAATTGCGCCTTCTGTCTTTCTGAAATCTACAAATTTTGCTAAAGCTTCTTTAACCAAATTTTCCAAAGATTTCCACTCTTCTTCATTTAATTCTGCAGGCTTTCCGTTAATTGCTTCAGGCATTCTGATGGCCATTTTCAGATATTCAAACTCTTCTGCATTGGGAGAAATCTCACGAAGCTGATTCATATATGCTTTTACAATATCTTGATTGATTTTTACATCATTGCAGTCATCGATGGTTTCGCAATTGATATAGCAGTCTACTTTTCCTCTGAGAATGGTGTCATTTAACAATTTTCTTACTTCGAATTCTTTCTCTTTATAGCGAAGCGGAATTCTTAGATTCAAGTCAAATGATTTACTGTTAAGCGATTTGAGTTCGATGCTAATTTTTTTTCCTTCAAAAATACCTTCGGCTCTTCCGAAGCCTGTCATTGATAAAATCATAATGTGTATATGTAAGCACAAAGATAAGAAAAGATGCTGAAAGTTAATTTTTTCTTAAAACTTAAAACCGCTAAGACTTCTTATTGTTAATAAGTAGATGAAATAGTCCCAAAAAAATCCTTAAAAATTTTGTAAATTTGCCCCTTTATTAAATGACGAATTTCAGTCGTCAGAAAGAAAATTTATTGCATGAAAAGATGGTATCTCTACCCTTTTTCCTTGGTTTATCATTTTGTTACTGCCCTCAGAAACAGAATGTACGATTGGGGAATTTTTTCTTCTACGAAATTTAAAACTCCTATGATTGGCGTAGGAAATTTATCTGTAGGTGGCAGTGGAAAATCGCCTATGGTAATGTATTTGGCTGATTATCTTGCTAAAAATTTTAGAACAGGCGTTCTTTCTCGTGGTTACGGAAGAAAAACCAAAGGTTATGGTATTGTAAATTACGACAGTAATTTTAAAATGGTGGGTGATGAAGCCATGCAACTCTTCGAAAGATTTAAAAACAGATTTGTCATCGGCGTTTGTGAAGACCGTGTTTTTGGAGCAAAAAAAATCATCGAAGACATGGATTTAGATGTACTTCTATTAGATGACAGCTACCAACACCGCAGAATAAAACCCGGTTTTAATATTCTTTTGACCGATTATAATGACCCTTATTTTAAAGATTTTGTTTTACCTGCTGGAAATCTTAGAGAATCAAGACGTGGAGCAAAACGTGCTGACATCATTGTAGTAACCAAGTGTCCAGAAAATATTACCGAAGAAAAAAAACAATTCTATATTTCTAGAATTAAACCTAGATATTACCAAAAAGTGTTCTTCTCAACCATCAATTATGATGAAGAAATTTTCTGTTTTGACCCAAAATTGAAACTTCCAGATAACAACATGAGTTATTATGACATTCTCCTGATTACAGGAATTGCCAACCCAAAAACCTTTGTGGAAGAAGTAAAAAGATACAGTTCAAATGTAAAACACTTGCGATTCAAGGACCATCACAGTTTCACAACAGAAGATATTTCTCTCATCAAAAAAGAATACGAAAAACTTGGAGAATATAAATTGATTTTAACCACAGAAAAAGATTATGTTCGCTTAAAAGGCTTCGATTATTTAAGAGAAAAATTATATTATTGGCCGATTAATGTAGAAATAGACCGCGCAGAAGAATTTAATCAAATCATTCAAGATTATGTTAGAAAAAATTAAACAAACCGCCGAATTCATCCAAAATATCATTCAAGAAACTCCTGATTTCGCCATCGTTTTGGGTTCTGGTTTAGGCAAATTACAAGAAGAAGTAGAGGCTATTCACACTTTAGAATATCATGAGATTCCTAATTTTCCGCAAACTACAGTGGTAGGACACGGTGGAAAACTCATTTACGGGATTTTAGAAGGCAAAAAAGTATTGATGATGAGTGGTAGATTTCATTACTATGAAGGTCATTCTATGGAAACAGTAACTTTTCCTTTCAGAGTTTTTAAACTGTTGGGAATTCAGAATTTAATCGTTTCTAATGCTTCTGGAGGAGTAAATCCTAATTTCAGAGTTGCAGATATTATGATTATCGAAGACCATATCAATATGATGCCAGAACATCCGCTTCGTGGTAAAAACATTGATGAATTAGGACCAAGGTTCGTAGATATGAGTGAACCTTACAACCGAAAAATGATTGGAGTAGCAGAAGAAACGGCTAAAAATTTAGAAATTAAAGTTCACAAAGGTTGTTACCTTGCACTTCAAGGTCCAACTTTCGAAACGCCTGCAGAATACGGAATGGTAAGAGCAATTGGTGGCGATGCAGTAGGAATGAGCACTGTTCCAGAAGTGATTGTAGCAAAACACATGGGAATGGATTGTTTCGGAATTTCTATCATTACGGATGTTGGCGGACCAGAAATCGCTTTCACCGTTTCTCATGAAGAAGTTTTACAAGCCGCCAATAAAGCAATGCCAAATGTGATTAAAATTGTAAAAGGCTTGGTGAAGAATTATCAATAAATGAATTTTGATTCACAGTAAATTTTTAAAATATTACGCTTCAATTTTTTTGGAGCGTTTTTTTATGAAAATTCTATAACGTTACTATAAAATTTTGTAAAAACTAAATGGCAGTCTTAGCCTAATTTTGCTTCAAAGTAAAAAAGGAAAAAAATGAATACGTTTAGATTAGTTGCCTTTAAAGTAGCCTATTTCCTTCTCAGAAGGAAAGATAACTATACCTAATCTAAATATTTTTCATAGGAAGCACCTCGATTTTCGAGGTGTTTTTTTTGTTTTAAATTTTTCAAAAATTTATCATACATAAGAAAATTATGTATATATTTGTAATGCATAATTTATATAGGTATGAAGAAAAACGCATTATATAAAGGAACTTTACAAAATATTATTCTGAAACTTCTCGCTTCAGAAGTAAAAATGTATGGTTATCAGTTGACGCAACGTGCTAAAGAACTGACAAAAGGTGAACTAGAGATGACAGAAGGTGCGCTTTATCCTTTGTTACACAAATTAGAAAATGAAGGAGTTATTTATTCTGAAATGCAACAAGTAAATGGTAGAGATAGAAAATATTATTTGCTGACCGAAAAAGGCAAAAAACAACAAGCCTTACAAGAAGAAGAAATGAAATCTTACCTATTTAATCTGAATGCAATTTTTAATATTTAAAAACAACAACCATGATTACCAAAGAACAAAAACAAAAAATCATTTACGATTTATTGGCAAAAAATCTCCCATTAGATCTCTTGGTAGAAATAAAAGACCATATGGAAGAGCAGCTAGAACACAAAATAGATTTTGAAAACAAGTCTTTTGAGGTTGCTTATGAAGAAGTCAAAAAATCTTGGGAAAAAGATTTAAGAATGGTTTATGCTTTCAGATTACCTAGAAAGAAAATTACAATTCTTCACAAAAAAATAAATCATAAAACTGAAAAAGAAATATTATTAAAAAGCTTAAAATATTTTTTACCATTTTTAGCTATAACTTTATTATTATCTCTCTATAGTAAAGAACTTACACAAAACATATTTTTAGTTGTTTATTCAATAATTGGTACATCTGGCATCGTTACAGCTTTCTACTTTAATAACATATTAAAAACCTCTGGTCAAAGTGAAAAGAGAAATATTAGTATTTATCAGCGAGGTTCATTCTTGTTTTACTTTGGAGGTTTATATGTTTTTATTTTTAATCTTGTTGATTTCTATGAAAGATTCGATAGGTTTTACAGAGCTATAAGTGATATATATTTTTTAGATTTTAAAAACTTTGAATTTTTTCCAATATTTTCTACCTATATATTTGTTTTTTTATGGCTTTTCGGTTTATTCTATTTCTTAAACTATAGAAAAACAATTAAAGAACTTCAACAAAAAATAAATCTAAAACTCTAGAAATGTCTGCTTTTATCTTATACATTGTATTTTTACTTTTTGAAATTTTCCTAAAAAACTAATAAAATGACCGAAACTCAACTCTCAGAAATCCGCAATTATCTGCTCTCAAAAAAACTGCCGATTGATATTCTCATCGAAGTAAATGACCATTTTGTTTCTCAAATTTCAGATTTGCAAAGAGAAGAAAATTTGAGTTTTGAAGAGGCTTTTGAGAAAGTAAAAGATGATTGGAAAGAAGAATTTAAGACTACTGTTCCTTTTAATGTTGTTGCCAACAAAGACAAAAGAGCCATCACAAATTTTGAAAAAAAGATTAGAAACCAGAATGATAGAGAAATCATTAAAACATCAGTTTTCATTATTATTTTAATGATTTTTGTGTATCTGTCTTCTTTGTTTAAATTTAATTTTGCCACATTCAAATATGTTCACAAATCGTTATTAATTGCTTCGTACATTATTACAATTAGTATAGTATTTTTTAACTTAATACAAAATAGATTTATGTATAATGAAAAACACAAGGAATATAAGTTTTCTGTTTATCAATGGAGAACTACTGGGGTTTTTAGTTTTAGTTATTTAATTCTATTATATTTAAAACCAATTGAGCCTATTTTTCAAAAAATTTTAGTTTATGATTTTTCATATGAAGTTATATTAAAATTATTGTTATTCTTTTCTTTTTATACCATTATGCTTTATACAGGAATTTATCACTTAAAACTCATAAAGACTGTAAAAAAAGTAAAACCTTTCTTAAAATATTTATAAAATGCTTTCAGAAACTCAACTCTCAGAAATCCGAAATTATCTGCTCTCAAAAAAACTGCCGATTGATATTCTCATCGAAGTAAATGACCATTTTGTTTCTCAGACTTCAGATTTGCAGAGAGAAGAAAATTTGAGTTTTGAGGAAGCTTTTGAAAAAACTAAATTAAGTTGGGACAAAGAATTGAAACCATACTGGAGAGGAAATTTAAATCTTGAGGATATTTCTGATTTTATGGTTAAAACTAATAAGGAAATTGACAAGACTAATTTGTTTTTTGCATTAAAATTTTCAACTATTCCTACCCTTTTAATTTTTATCATTGCTTTCAATTTTAAAGCAGAAACTTTTGGATATTTAACCTTGTCAATAGTATTTGGATTGACGTTTTATACTTTAATAAAATATTTTTCCCATTACCAAGATTTCAAATTAGCTAAAAAATTTAAAAAGTATGTTCTCACTTTACATCAACATTCTGTTTTTATTTTTTTAATTATTTTTTCTCCATTACTGAATATTTACACAAGGTTAATAGATAATCCTGAGAAATATCAAAAAATCATCACTTTCCAAAGTGATAAACCAATTTTTATTGAAATTGTATTTGTTTTCATGTCATTTTACTTAATTATTTTTGGTATATTTTATTCTTTATCAGCACAGAAAAACTACCTAAACCAAATCGAAAAAGTAAAACCTTTTTTGAAATATTTATAAAATCCCCAATTCCTTATCTTTGTGTATGCAAATCCCACAGAGAAAAATCATACATGTAGATATGGATGCGTTTTACGCTTCTGTGGAACAGCACGACCAACCTGAACTTAAAGGAAAACCCATTGCTGTAGGCGGTGAACATAGAGGTGTAGTTGCCGCAGCAAGTTACGAAGCCCGAAAATTTGGCGTTCGTTCTGCTATGTCGAGCAAAATTGCCAAAGAAAAATGTCCGCATCTTATTTTTGTAAAGCCAAGATTTCATCGTTACAAAGAAATTTCACAAAAAATCAGAGAAATTTTTCATGAATATACTGATTTGGTAGAACCGCTTTCTCTAGACGAAGCCTATTTAGACGTTACCGAAAACAAAAAAAACATAGAATCTGCCAATGAAATAGCAAGAGAAATTCGTCAAAAAATTTTTGAAGAAACAGGGCTCACTGCTTCTGCAGGAATTTCGGTGAATAAATTTTTGGCCAAAGTAGCTTCGGATATCAATAAACCCAACGGACAAAAAACCATTCATCCTACTCAGATTTTAGATTTTTTAGAAGAACTTCCGATTGAAAAATTTTACGGAATCGGAAAAGTCACAGCCAATAAAATGTACAGTTTACAGATTTTCAAAGGCAAAGATTTGAAGGCAAAATCTATGGAAGAACTGGCAAGACTTTTCGGGAAATCTGGGATTTATTATTACAATGTGGTTCGCGGAATTCATCATGGAGAAGTAAAACCTCACCGAATTCAAAAAAGTGTAGGTGTAGAACATACTTTTTGGGATGACATCAACGAAGATGAAGAACTTTACCAAAAACTAAAATCACTAAGCGAAGAACTAGAATCTAGACTTTCGAAAAGAGAAATTAAAGGCAAAACCTTGACTTTAAAAATAAAATACAAGGATTTTTCTCAATACACGCGTAGCAAAACACAAGAAGTGTATTATGAAAACGCTGAAGATTTCTACGAAACTGCTCAGAAACTTTGGGAATTAAGACCTTACAATAAAGCTATTCGTTTATTAGGTTTATCACTTTCTAACCTCAACACAGAAGAGAAAAAACAAATTTCGGTACAACTCAAAATTCCTTTTGAAGAATTCGAAAAAGAATAATTATAAAATAATTCCCTGAAAATCTGTAAATTAATTTCGCTTCATCGTTCTAATTTTGCAACATAAAAAACAGAAATGATGAACGGAACTATGATTCAATATTTCCATTGGTACACAGAAGGCGATGGAAAACTTTGGGAAGAAGTACAACATAACGCAAAATATTTAGCAGAACTTGGCATTACAATGGTTTGGTTACCACCTGCTTACAAAGCTAATGGTGGCGGATTCTCTGTGGGTTATGATCCCTATGATTTATTTGATTTGGGAGAATTTGACCAAAAAGGTGGAACTCCCACCAAATATGGAACCAAAGAACAATATATTTCTGCCATCAATACGCTCCGAGAAAAAGGAATTGGAACAATTGTAGATATTGTGCTAAATCACAAAGCTGGCGGTGATGAAAAAGAACGTTTCCAAGTGTACAAAGTAGACCCAAACAATCGACAAAATTTCATTTCTGAACCTTTTGAAATAGAAAGTTACACTAAATTTACTTTCCCGGGAAGAAATAAAAAATATTCAGATTTCGAATGGAATTTCACTTGTTTTACAGGCGTCGATTTTGCCGAAGGTGAAGAAGGAGATTTTATTTATCAAATCATTAATGAACATGGTGATGGTTGGGAAGAAATGACCAGCGATGAAAAAGGAAATTACGATTTTTTGATGTACAATGACATCGAACATCGCAATCCTCATGTAAGAGAAGAGCTGAATTATTGGGGAAAATGGTATCATGAAACCGTCGGTTTTGAAGGTGTTCGTTTAGATGCTGTGAAACATCAATCGCCAGAATTTTATAAAGAATGGCTTCAATTATTACGAGCCAATACTGGTAAAAACCTCTTTGCAGTAGGAGAATTTTGGGCTCCTGGTGAATTGCCACTTTTAGAAAAATACATTGAAGAAACCGAAGGTTGTATGAGCCTTTTTGATGCTTCTTTGCATCATAATTTGCATACTGCATCACAATCGGGAAGCGAATTTGATTTGCGAACTATTTTTGACAACACTTTGGTTCAATCTCAACCCAATTTGTCAGTTACAGTAGTTGATAACCATGACACTCAACCTTTGCAAGCTTTAGAAGCTCCTGTAGAACCTTGGTTTAAACCGATTGCTTATGCATTAATTTTGCTGAGACAAGAAGGTTTTCCTTGTGTTTTTTATCCAGATTTATTTGGAGCCACTTACAAAGATTATGGAAGTGATGGCAATGAACACGAAATTTTCTTAGAAAAAGTAGACCAAATAGAAGAACTTTTGAAGTTGAGAAAAAATAATGCTTACGGAATGCAAAGAGATTATTTCGAAGATGCTAATTGCATCGGTTGGACTCGAGAAGGTGATGGCGAACATAAAGGTTGTGCAGTTGTCATCAGCAATAAAGAACAATACGAAAAACCTATGGAAATGGGAACGCAATATGCTGGTCAGTATTTTTATGACGCATTAGGAAGATTCGAACATACTGTTCAAATTGATGAAAATGGCTGGGGAAATTTTACTGTTTCCGCTGGAAATGTAAGCGTTTGGATTCCTGAATAGTCTATTTCAAAGCTTTTTTAACCTCTGAAAATTTCCCATCAATAGGTTCTGAAATTTTTAAACCGAGAATTTCCGCAACCAAAGGATAAACACTCACATTCTGAAATTCATCGATTTCTGTTTGGTTTCTGAAAACATTTCCCCAAGCGTAAAAAGCAGCTTTCATTTCTGGTGTTTTTCTAGAATTGTAGCCATGTTTTCCTGAAGAAGTAGATTTTCCTTTTTCTAAAAATATTTTTGGCGCATTTGGCACTAATAAAATCTGACCGATACGGTTATATTTGTCATCTTTTGTTCCATAATGAAGTTTTCTAGGAAATTTTTTGGTCAAAAAAACTTGGTAATCTTCAGTTTTTGAATTTTTTAATTCACGAAATGTAGATTTTACCTCATCAGGATTTTTAACCACCACTCTGAGTAAGGTTTGAGAATTATAAATATCAAATCTTTCTTTATTGAGAAGCATTTCTGGAATAGAAAGCGGATTTTCTTTATCAACTTTAATCATTCCATGATCTGAAACGAAGATGAAATTCACATTTTTCAAACCCAATTGATTCACTTTTTCCACCAAATTACCGATGGCGTTATCTACCAATTGTACAGATTTTTCGGCTTCTGGAGATTCTGGTCCAAATCGATGACCTGCTCCATCTACTTCTGGAAAATACAGTGAAATAAAGTGAGGACGAACATTTTCTGGTAATTTTAACCAGTTCACTACTTTATTAATTTTCTCTTCTGGTGAAAATTTTTCGTGGTAGTGATAATAATAAGTTGGTCGGGTTTTGCCAGCGTCACTTGCAGAACCAACCCATTGTAAAGAAGCGGTAACCATTCCTTGTTGCTCTGCTAAACTCCAAAGCGGAATTCCACCGTACCAAGAGCCATCTTCTGCATTTTCCTTTTTATTCATTGCATACGCTTCTTTTCTGGAGTAATCATAGAAAAAATTATCTACCAAACCGTGATGAGAAGGATATAAACCTGTAATAATAGACCAATGATTCGGGAAAGTGATGCTTGGGTAACTTGGCAACATGGCTTTTGCTTTTACACCTTCATTTGAAAATTTTTGAAGATTTTGGGCATTATATTTTTCGGTGTAATCATATCTGTAACCGTCTGCAGAAATAAAAATAAGATATGGTTTTTCCAATGCTTCTGCTGAATTAAATCTGTTCGGAGTAATAACTTGGGCTGTATCAACCGCGAGATTATGTTGAGCAAAAAAGAGAGAAAACAGAAAAACAGTGAAACCCGAAAATATTTTTTTCATTACAGATGATTTGCTACAAAAATACTCAGATTTGTCGAAATACAATTGAACTAAAAATTAAAAAACCACATCGAAAAGTGGTTTCATAATTTATAAATGATATTTTAAATTCAATCCGAAGAAGAAGTAAGCTTTTTTAGGCCCAGGATTTACATCTGCATAATTAAGCAAATTGGTCGCTTTGTTATCATTGGTATTATTTCCTACAAATAAAAAAGTATAGTTTTTTTGATTGGTGAGATTATTTCCGATGGCAAAAACATCTACATCATATTTCCCGAATGTTTTTTTGTAACCTAATTTCATGTTCAGTAATGAATAATCTTTAACCAAATTTTCATTAGCAAAATCCGAATAAACTTTGCCTAAATAATTGAAAGTATTGTTCAGATAAATTCCATATTTAGTATTGAAATCAATTCCGATAGCATATTTATCATCAGGAACTCCAACTACTTTTTTGCCCGAAAAATCAGTTCCGCTATTTACAAAATCAGTGTATTTAAAATCATAATGTGAATAATTGACAAATGGTGTAATTTTAGAAATAAAAGCAGATTCATTAGTATAATTATATCCTAAACTAAGTTCTAAACCTTTGTTTTTTTGATTTCCTGTATTAGCCCAATAACTGTACACATTATTGCTAGAATCTGTTCCGTTTAACTGTGTGAGTTTATTATTAACATTGATATTAAACAATGAAATTTGATAATCAAATTTGGTTTTCATCAATAAACCATGTACACTGAAATCCCACATTTTAGCTTTTTCGGCTTCTAAATCATCATTTACGGTGTTAATAGTTCCGCCAGAAACAAAAGAAGTAGAAGCAGTAGGTGCATTATAACCTTCGCTGTAACTCAAATTAAAAATTTGATTTTTCCATCTTTTTTGAACGGCAAAATGAGGAGTTGCCACCATTTTATAATCTTTACTGAAAGACAAATCTTTATTATATCCAGGAACTAAACCGCCAAAAGCCAAAAGATCTTCTCGGTCATAATTTATTCTGTTCAAACTTACCCCAGCCAAAAAAGTAAAATCCCATGGTTTGTAGGTGAGTCTTTCGATTGCAAAATAATTGCTTTGGTTATTGTTATATTTAAGATAAGAACCTTTAGAAATAGGCGACATTTCTAGCGGATTATTGGGATTGGTTCCTGTAAAACGATAATTAGAAATCTGTGAGCGAGAATTTTGAACTTCTGCACCAAAATCTAATTGATTTGAAAAATTTCTCCATGTATAAGAATGTTGGAAAGTCGTTCTAAAACCTACATTAGGACTGCTAGAAACCTCGAAAGCTTTGTCTGCAATTCTGTCTTGACTGATGGAAGAATAGAAAACAGTGGTGGAATTTTTAAAATTTTTAGAAATTTCCCAAATATGACCTAATCCTACTCTAGTAGAGTGAATTTTACTGCCAGAACCTTTGATTATGTAAGAAGGATTTCCGTTATCAATTCCTGCATAGTAATCGTTATAGGAAATTTGTCCTGATACTTTTTCGTGGGAAAAGCCTTGACTTGCGAATAAAGTTATGCGCTGTTTCGGGTTTAATTTATATTCGCCATTAATATTCACAAAATTTTTCAAACCATTTCCACTTGGTCTGTAACCGTCAGTTTCTATGTGACCATAGTTTACATTCAAAGAATAGTTGGTGTCAGAAGAATTAAGCTGTGTTATCGACTGAAAATATTTGTGAGAACCCAACATGGTATTTTGAGCAATAGAAGTTCCTTTTTCGAAACCTGGTCTTGTATAAAATTTTACAGTTCCGCCAATTCCGCCTCCGTAAAAGGTAGAAGCAGGACCTTTAATCACTTCAATATTATTGACGTAAGAAAAATCTACATCATCTAATAATGTAACTTCTTCTGCATTGGTCAATGGCATATTGTTCCAATAAACTTTTACGCCCCAATTGTTAAATTTTTGGTCATTCCCAAATCCTCTGATGACAATTCTCTGTCCGCCAATATTTGTCCTTTTATCTACTTGAACACCCGAAATGGTAGAAAGAGATTGTTCTATAAGCGCAGAATTATTTCTATTAAGATCTTCATCTGATAGAATTTCTGTCGCTTGAGCATTTTTAGCGAATTCATTTCGCTCTTGATTTACTTTTTTACGTGCTTTTAAAGTAATTTGTTCGATGTTTCTTTCTGTAGCAGAAGTTTGTCCATAACTATATTGTGCAAACAATACAATCACTGCTAATAAAGTCTTTTTCATTAAAATCTATCGGTTAAAACTGATTAAAATATTGGATATAATATTGATTATTTCTTCGAATCTTGATAAAAGAAATAAAGAGAGGCTTAGAAACCTCTCTTTATGATTTATGAAACTTTATCTTGTTGATTAGAACGGGGTTTATATTGTAATTTTTTCAACTTAAAAACTTTTGTTTTGTTAGTCTTTGTATTATAATATTCTATCCCAAAACTATTTTTTTCAATAGGATTCTTGAGTTCAATTTCTTTATCAATTCCTTCAGAAATTCTGGATTTTATTTCTATTGTATTTCCCTTTTCTTCTACTTCTACATTGAATTTTTTATCATTAATCAAAAAATGTTTTATCTGTAGATTTTTAGAAGTTTCTTTGTCAATTACCATTATAAAATCCTTTCCTCTCACGTCTTTTACTCCACCAAACCAATTGGTGTAATAAGCTTCTACGATGATAATATCTTTTTGACAAGAAAAAGAAAAGAGTAGATTGATCAAAAGAAATAAAAATAGCTTTTTCAAGTTCTAATTTTTTAAAAAATTTATCTTACAATAAGTTTAGAAGAGAAAATGTACTCACCTTCTTTTTCAACTTTTACGATGTAATGTCCTTTTGGTAAACTCGGTGAGATTTTTTCTTCTGGATTCACTCCATTTTTAGTGAAAACTAATTTTCCTGAAATATCAAAAACATTTACGGTAACGTTCTTGTGTTTTGCATTCATTTTTAAGTAGAAATCTCCTCTTGTAGGATTAGGATATACTCTATAGATTTCTTCTACTGAAGTTTCTGTAGTTGCAAGATTGGTATCATTCATAGTTGTGAATATACCTCTACCATAAGTAGAAGCTAAGACAGTTCTCGTACTTGGTCTATAGTCTAAATTGGTGACTCTTACGTTTCCTAAACCATTTGTATATTGAGACCAAGTTGGTGTAGCACTTAGGAAGTTGGTAGTTCCCCAAACTCCTAATTCTGTACCTAGAATCACTTCATTTTTATTTTCTGGATTCATCAAAGCACTTCTAATTGGCATATCTGGTAGGTTTCCTTCTTTACTATTCCAAGTTGTCCCTCCATCTGTAGTATAGAAAACACTAATAGTGTTATAGTTAGAAATGGTAACGATGATTTCATTATCATTGGTACCATACTGAATATCAGAAATGGCTCCTACGAAGGGAACTGTGAGTTCTGAAATTTGATAAATTCCTGTATTAGCATAAGTAATTTTAAAAAGTCTACCATTATCAAATCCTACCATAAGTGTTGTATATGCTGTTTGATAAGGTGAAGTAGCTAAATAAGAAACATCTTCATCTGTAAAATTACCTAATATAATTTTACTTCTTCCCAAATTAAGCGGATTAGTTGATAAACCATCAACTCTATTTAATGTAATCTCTTTTGTAGTATTATCTTTATTTCCGTAAGAATAAAATATATCTAAATTTCTATCTAATGCAGCTTCATTTATAAAATGTCCTAAATCATTATCAGGAGCTAATAATAAGTCTACATAACTATTACTTGCAGCGTGATATAGATAATGATTATTATAAACATAGCTATTAATTTTATAAAGGTTATTATCATCAAACTCTACAAACGCTCCGTCTCCACCATCATAATAAGCATCTGAGTAAAGATTATTTGCTAATGGAGCTCCTGTAAATCTTCTGGTTCCGTTATCTTGTGCACCTGCTAAAATTTCTTCAGTAGAATTAGTCTTAGTAGGATTCATTTTTGCATCATAGAATTGGGTAACATTATACCTATTGTTTCTTACTGGAATACCTGTTGTAGTAGCAATATTAGTTTTATTAGCACAGAAATAAATTCCACCATCATTTCCAAATGCAATCTGGCTACTATTTTTAGGATTGAAAACTATAGCATGTTGGTCAGCATGAACTTGAGAAACCGAAAGGGTAGCCAATTGATTATTATTAGACCATTTAGAAATTTGAGTCCAAGTAGAACCAGAATTGGTACTTCTAAATAAATCAATACCTCCTACATAAACTGTAGCATCATTGGTAGGATCTGTTACAATTACCAAATCATAGAAACTTTGGCCTCTGGTAAAATCATTGGCAGGAATTCCTGTATCTTTATCTTGTGGAAGAGTAACACCAGAATTCACTACATTACTAGCTGCCCATGTAGCACCTGTATCTGTAGTTTTAATGATTCTCACAGGTTCTGTAGTCCCACTTCCCTGAAGTAACCCATAAGCTACAGCACCATTGGTTTTAGAAAGCGCAATCTGAACTCTAGAGCCTGGTAAATTTGCGTTATAAACATTGGTAAAAGTAGTACCATCTGTAGAACGAAAAATTTTACCGCCAGAATTAATTCCTGTAAATCCAGAAGTTCTAGTGGATACCCAGATTGCATTATCAGAAGCAATTTCTATTTGCTGGATTGAATGATGTATTGGTAAACCTGTACTTCCACTTGTTGTTAGATAAAAAGTATTTAATCTTGTAAAATTTGAACCACCATCTGTAGATTTATACAAACCTGTATCATAATAACCACTTAATGTACCATCTACAGATCCACCACTAACAGCAACATACAATTCAGAAGTACCTGCATTATTTCTTACTTTAATATCATTAACATAAAAAATACCATTCCTTCTTCCATTAGCAGTATAAGTTATTGCAGGATTAAAAATTTGAGTCCAAGTTGTTCCTCCATTTGTTGTCTTCCATACTCCTGAACCAATAGCATCATTAGTACATGATTCACCAGTACCTACATATATAACTTGGGGATTATTTGGGTCTGAAGCGATACAAGATATTGATGTATTTGCCCAAAAATCATTAATTGGTGACCATTCAGAAGAGGCATTGGTAATATCATTATTTACCCAAAGTCCTCCAGAAACTCCACCGGCAAAAACTCTTTTTCCAGTAGCATCATTTGGATCAAATAAAATTGCCCTAGTTCTTCCTCCTACACTATATGGTCCTCTCTCAAACCATTGTGTGTTATTAATAGAATTAATTCTTTGATTGGAATTAGAAATAATATTTCCTAGTAAAGAGATATTTTGTTTTGGGGCATATTTTCCAGATTTAATTTCATTATTTAGTTTCACTAAACTCTGAAACTTATTCTCGCCAGTTACTGGATCAATCGTATTTTTTAAATCTCTGATGTTATATTCTTTTGGTGGAACTTGCCCATCAGATTTTAATTTACTGGCATTGTCTTTAATATTTTGAATGTGATTTTCTAGAACTGCTCTCTTTTCATTAAGCGTCTGAGCTTTCATATTACTTACAAATAATAAAATCAAAAAAGTAAATAGGTAATTTTTTTTCATTTGAATATTTTTTACGAAGATAAAGACTTTTTTTGCAAAAAAAAATCCTAGCCCTTTAAAAGACTAGGATTTAGAATATTATTTTAAGTTTTGATTATGCTTGAGCATTACCAGCACCTACTACGAAAGGTTCAACTTCTTTGATTTCTCCGAATTGAGCTTCATAGTTTTGGATATTTTGTTGAAGAGCAGCTAAAACTCTTTTTGCATGAAGAGGAGCAAGGATTACTCTGCTTCTTACTTGAGCTTGCTGAACTCCTGGCATTAATTGAATAAAATCTAATACAAACTCAGATGGAGAGTGGTTTACTAATGCAAGGTTGCAATAAGCACCAGCTGCTACCATTTCGTTTAATTGAATATTAATGTTTTGATCTTGGTTTTGGTTGTTATCCATTTGTATAAGTTTTAATAAGTTAATTTTTTACATTCAAAAAAAAGAAGGTTTAAAGAACAGTAAAACTGTCTTTAAACCTTACATTCATATTAATTTAAATCCTCGAATTCTTTTTTAGAACCCACGATTACACTTTGATAATCTTTAAGACCTGTACCTGCAGGAATTCTGTGACCTACGATTACATTTTCTTTAAGACCGTTTAGTTCGTCTACTTTACCAGACACTGCTGCTTCGTTTAGAACTTTAGTAGTCTCCTGGAATGATGCTGCAGACATGAAAGACTTAGTCTGTAAAGCTGCTCTGGTAATACCTTGTAATACAGGCGTTGCAGTTGCAGTAAGTGCTTCACGAACTTCTACTAATTGAAGGTCTTCTCTCTTCAGTTTAGAATTTTCGTCTCTCAATTCTCTAGCGGTAATCATTTGACCAGCTTTGAAAATTTTAGAATCTCCTGGTTCTGTTACAACTTTCAATCCGAAAACTCTGTTGTTTTCTTCAAGGAAATCATATTTATGTTCTAGACTGTTTTCAAGGAATTGGGTATCACCTCCGTCTACAATTTCTACTTTAGTCATCATCTGTCTTACGATGATTTCGAAATGCTTATCGTCAATTTTTACCCCTTGTAAACGGTAAACTTCTTGAATTTCGTTTACTAAGTACTCTTGAACAGCTGTTGGACCTTTGATTCTTAAGATATCATCTGGTGTTACAGAACCGT
This sequence comes from Cloacibacterium normanense, assembly GCF_003860565.1. Lineage (NCBI taxonomy): Bacteria > Pseudomonadati > Bacteroidota > Flavobacteriia > Flavobacteriales > Weeksellaceae > Cloacibacterium > Cloacibacterium normanense. Next base: position 217,971 of record NZ_CP034157.1, on the reverse strand, counting down.
CAGAAAGTGGCGAACCAGCTCTCACAAAGTCGTTTTCTTGAACTAAGATTTGATTAGAAAGTTTTACTAAATATTTCTTAATCTCACCTGTTTTAGATTCTACGATTAATTCACGGTTACCTCTCTTAATTTTACCATAAGAAACTACCCCGTCAATTTCTGTAACTACAGCAGGATTAGAAGGATTTCTCGCTTCGAATAATTCGGTTACTCTTGGTAAACCTCCTGTAATATCCCCTGCTTTTGCAGATTTTCTAGGAATTTTGATTAAGACTTTACCAGCCTTAATTTTTTCACCATCATTTACCATTAAGTGGGCTCCTACTGGTAAGTTGTATGCTTTTTGCTCAACTCCTTTAGAATCTACCACTTTCAAGGTAGGAATGGCTTTCTTATTTCTAGATTCTGAGATTACTTTTTCTTCGAAACCTGTTTGTTCGTCGATTTCTAATTGGAAAGAAACCCCTTGAATAATATCTTCGTATTCTACTTTACCAGCAGTTTCTGCGATGATAACCGCGTTATATGGATCCCATTTTGCAATAAGGTCTCCTTTTTTCACTTTATCACCAGGTTTTACAGAAAGTGCAGAACCATAAGGTACGTTTGCTACCATCAATGGAGTTCTAGCTGCATTATCTGCTACTAAGCGGAATTCTGTAGAACGAGAAATGACGATATCTGCTTCATTACCGTTTTCATCTTCAGAAATAATCGTTCTTAATTCGTCAAATTCTACGATACCATCTCTCTTAGCAACAATAGTAGGATTTTCTGAAACGTTTCCTGCAGTTCCCCCTTGGTGGAAAGTTCTCAGTGTAAGCTGAGTACCTGGTTCCCCAATTGATTGTGCAGCAATTACACCTACAGCTTCTCCCATGTGAATCATCTTACCTGTAGCTAGGTTTCTACCGTAACATTTAGCACAGATACCTTTTTTAGCTTCACAAGTTAATGGTGAACGAACTTCTACGGTTTCTATACCCGCTTCTTCTACTTTTTTAGCAAGCTCTTCGTTAATTAACTCATCTGCGTGAACTAAAATTTCGTCGTTTTCTGGATTATAGATGTCGTGAAGAGAAACTCTACCTAGAATTCTTTCTGATAGTTTTTCTACGATTTCATCATTTTTCTTCAATGCAGCTACTTCTGTACCTCTTAATGTACCACAATCATCTTCTGTAATGATTACGTCTTGAGCTACGTCTACTAATCTTCTTGTTAAGTAACCAGCATCCGCAGTTTTAAGAGCGGTATCCGCAAGACCTTTACGAGCACCGTGGGTAGAGATAAAGTATTCCAAAATTGATAAACCTTCTTTAAAGTTCGCAATAATTGGGTTTTCGATGATCTCTGCTCCTACTGCACCAGCTTTTTGTGGTTTTGCCATCAAACCTCTCATACCAGATAACTGACGAATCTGTTCTTTAGAACCCCTCGCTCCAGAATCTAGCATCATATATACAGAGTTGAATCCACCTTGGTCAGATTTCATTCTGCTCATAATCATCTCAGTAAGACCAGCGTTGGTATTAGTCCAAACGTCAATTACTTGGTTATAACGTTCTGTATCTGTGATAAGACCCATGTTATAGTTCCCTTTAATCTCGTCTACTGTTTCAATTGCTTGAGCAATCATGGTTTTCTTTTCTGCTGGTACTACAATATCAGCCAGTGAGAAAGATAGACCGCCTTTGAAAGCGTTCATATAACCAAGATTTTTCATATCATCAAGGAACTTCACGGTAGTTGGGAAATCTGTATCTGCTAAGATTTTACCAATTACGTTTCTTAATGATTTTTTAGTCAATAATTCATCAATATAACCTACTTGTTTAGGAACAATTTGGTTAAATAAAATTCTACCAACTGTAGTATCTTGAAGTTTAGTTACGATTTCTCCTTCTTCTGTTTTAAATGGAAGTCTACATCTTACTTTAGCGTTAAGAGAAACTTGACCTTCAGAGTAAGCAATTTCTACTTCTTCTGGAGAATAGAAAACTAAACCTTCACCTTTTACTTTGTGCGTTTCTGTGGAATGCGCTTCTTTGGTCATGAAATATAGACCAAGAACCATGTCCTGAGAAGGTACGGTAATAGGAGAACCATTTGCAGGGTTCAAGATATTCTGAGAACCTAGCATTAATAACTGAGCTTCTAGAATCGCTTCTGGGCCTAATGGTAAGTGTACCGCCATCTGGTCACCATCGAAGTCGGCGTTGAATGCCGTAGTTACTAACGGGTGAAGTTGGATAGCTTTACCTTCAATCATTTTAGGCTGGAACGCTTGGATACCCAATCTGTGAAGGGTAGGTGCACGGTTCAATAGAACTGGGTGACCTTTCATCACGTTTTCTAGAATATCATAAACTACTGGTTCTTTTCTATCAATAATTCTTTTTGCAGATTTTACTGTTTTTACAATACCTCTTTCAATTAGCTTTCTAATGATAAATGGTTTGTAAAGTTCTGCTGCCATATCTTTAGGGATACCACACTCATGTAATTGTAAGTTAGGACCTACAACAATAACCGAACGTGCAGAGTAGTCTACCCTTTTCCCTAATAAGTTCTGACGGAAACGACCTTGCTTACCTTTCAATGAATCTGAAAGTGATTTCAATGGTCTGTTTGATTCTGATTTTACAGCAGATGATTTTCTAGTGTTATCAAATAATGAATCTACCGCTTCCTGAAGCATACGCTTCTCGTTTCTCAAGATAACTTCTGGAGCTTTAATCTCTAAAAGTCTCTTTAGACGGTTGTTTCTAATGATAACTCTTCTGTACAAATCATTTAAATCTGATGTAGCGAATCTACCACCGTCTAGTGGAACTAATGGTCTTAATTCTGGTGGAATTACAGGAAGAACACGCATTACCATCCATTCTGGGCGGTTAATCATTCTGGTATTAGCACCTCTAAGAGCTTCTACTACAGATAATCTTTTTAATGCTTCAGTTCTTCTTTGTTTAGAAGATTCATTGTGAGCTTTGTGACGAAGATCGTAAGAAAGAGCATCTAAATCAATTCTCTTTAACAATTCTTCCACAGCTTCAGCACCCATTTTAGCAATAAATTTATTAGGGTCTGTATCTTCTAAATATTGGTTTTCGATAGGAAGGGTTTCTAAAACATCTAGATATTCTTCTTCTGTTAAGAATTCTTTGTCTTCGAAATCAGAACCGTCTGCTTTTTTAGCGATACCTTGTTGGATTACTACATATCTTTCGTAGTAGATAATCATATCTAATTTCTTAGAAGGTAATCCTAAAAGGTAACCAATTTTGTTTGGAAGTGAACGGAAATACCAGATGTGAGCAACTGGAACCACTAAGTTAATGTGCCCTATTCTCTCTCTACGTACTTTTTTCTCGGTAACTTCTACACCACAACGGTCACAAACGATGCCTTTGTATCGAATTCTCTTATATTTTCCACAAGCACATTCGTAATCCTTTACAGGACCGAAGATTTTCTCGCAGAATAAACCATCTCTTTCTGGTTTGTGAGTTCTATAGTTAATCGTTTCTGGTTTTAGTACCTCTCCTTTTGACTCTTGAAGAATGACTTCAGGAGAAGCTAAACCGATGGTGATTTTACTAAATCTACTTGTTTTATTTTTTGACATAATCTGTTCAAATAAAAATTAAAAAATTGAGGATTACTCTTCCAATCTTATATCAAGACCTAGACCTTGTAATTCGTGTAACAATACGTTGAAAGATTCTGGAATACCAGGTTCTGGCATAGCCTCACCTTTTGCGATTGCTTCATACGTTTTCGCTCTACCGATTACGTCGTCTGATTTCACGGTTAAGATTTCTCTCAAGATATTAGACGCTCCGAATGCTTCTAGAGCCCAAACCTCCATCTCTCCGAATCTCTGTCCACCGAATTGTGCTTTACCTCCTAATGGTTGCTGAGTAATTAATGAATAAGGACCGATAGAACGTGCATGCATCTTATCATCTACCATGTGTCCTAGTTTCAACATATAAATTACCCCAACTGTAGCAGGCTGAGTAAATCTCTCACCAGTACCACCATCATATAAATAAGTACTTCCGTAGATAGGAAGACCTGCTTTTTCGGTGTATTCTGTGATTTGTTCTAAGCTTGCACCATCAAAGATAGGAGTAGCAAATTTTAATCCTAATTTTTTACCAGCCCATCCTAAAACGGTTTCGTAAATCTGACCGATGTTCATACGAGAAGGTACACCTAGTGGATTCAATACGATATCTACAGGAGTTCCGTCTTCTAAGAATGGCATATCTTCTTCTCTTACGATTCTAGACACGATACCTTTGTTACCGTGACGACCTGCCATTTTATCACCTACGTTTAATTTACGTTTTTTAGCGATGTATACTTTAGCTAGTTTAATGATACCTGCTGGTAGTTCGTCTCCGATAGAAATAGCATATTTCTCACGGTTTTTAACCCCTTGAATATCATTATATTTAATTTTATAATTATGAATTAATTGTTTAATTAAATCATTTTTATCAGCATCTACAGTCCAATCTGCACCACTTACGTTTACATAATCTTCTACAGATTGAAGAAGTTTAAGCGTAAACTTAGCTCCTTTTGGAATGATTTCTTCTTCTAAGTCATTATTAACACCTTGAGAAGTTTTACCATTAACAAGAGTATTTAATTTTTCAAGAAGGGTATTTCTTAATTCATCGAATTGAGCTTTGTATCTGTTTTCGATTTCTTCAAGTTTTAACTTCTCTTCAGTTCTTTTTTTCTTGTCTTTGATGTTTCTTGAGAATAATTTTTTGTTGATAACAACACCTCTTAGTGAAGAGTCTGCTTTTAATGAAGCATCTTTTACATCACCAGCTTTGTCACCAAAGATTGCTCTCAATAGTTTTTCTTCTGGAGTAGGATCAGATTCACCTTTTGGAGTAATTTTACCAATTAAGATATCACCAGGCTTCACTTCTGCACCAATTCTAATCATACCGTTTTCATCAAGGTCTTTCGTAGCCTCTTCAGAAACGTTAGGAATATCTGCAGTTAGTTCTTCCATACCTAGTTTGGTATCTCTTACCTCTAGTGAATACTCATCTACGTGGATAGAAGTAAACCAGTCTTCTCTTACTACTTTCTCGTTGATTACAATCGCATCCTCGAAGTTATACCCTTTCCAAGGCATGAAGGCTACAGTAAGGTTTCTACCAATAGCTAATTCTCCTTTTTCGGTAGCGTAACCATCACAAAGCACTTGTCCTTTTACTACGGTATCACCCACTCTCACGTTTGGTCTAAGAGTAATGGTAGTAGATTGGTTGGTTTTTCTGAACTTAGTTAAGTTATATGTTTTAGTAGCAGATTCGAATTGTACTAAATCCTCATCTTCGCTTCTTTCGTATTTAATTACGATTTTGTCTGCATCTACATATTCTACTACACCATTTCCTTCAGCATTAATTAAGATTCTAGAATCTGTAGCCACTTGTTTTTCTAAACCTGTACCTACGATTGGAGCTTCTGGTTTTAACAATGGAACAGCCTGACGCATCATGTTAGATCCCATCAATGCACGGTTCGCATCATCATGCTCCAAGAAAGGAATTAAAGATGCAGAAATACCAGCAATCTGGTTAGGTGCAATATCTAATAAATCTACTTGATTAGGCTCTACTACTGGATAGTCACCATCAAGACGAGCGATAACTCTTTCTGTATTGAAGGTACCATCATCTGCTAAATCTACGTTTGCCTGAGCAATGATTTTAGATTCTTCATCTTCTGCATTTAAATAGATTGGTGCTGCAGAGAAATCTACTTTACCATTTTCTACTTTTCTATACGGAGTTTCGATGAAACCTAAAGTATTGATTTTAGCATAACATCCTAATGAAGAAATCAAACCGATGTTTGGTCCTTCAGGAGTTTCAATCGGACAAATTCTTCCGTAGTGAGTATGGTGAACGTCACGCACCTCGAAACCTGCTCTTTCTCTTGATAAACCACCAGGTCCTAAAGCTGAAAGTCTTCTCTTGTGAGTGATTTCAGATAGTGGGTTGGTTTGGTCCATGAACTGAGAAAGCTGGTTGGTACCAAAGAATGAGTTGATTACTGATGTTAATGTTTTAGCATTTACTAAGTCTAGTGGCGTAAAGATTTCGTTATCTCTTACGTTCATTCTTTCTTTAATTGTTCTCGCAATTCTAGAAAGACCTACACCAAACTGACCAGCTAATTGCTCACCAACAGTTTTAATTCTTCTGTTTGATAAGTGGTCAATATCATCTACTTCAGTTTTAGAATTAGCTAATTCTATTAAGTGTCTAACGATAGAGATAATATCTTCTTTAGTAAGAACTTCTGTAGTAGTAGGGATGTTAAGACCTAATTTTTTGTTCAATCTGTAACGACCAACTTCCCCTAATGAATATCTTTGTTCTGAGAAGAATAATTTTTCAATAATTCCTCTTGCTGTTTCTTCATCTGGTGGATCTGCGTTACGTAACTGACGATAAATGTATTCTACCGCTTCTTTTTCTGAGTTGGTAGGGTCTTTTTGTAATGTATTTTGAATGATAGAGAATTCACCGCTATTTTCGTTGTGGATTAAGATAGACTTAACACCAGCATCTAAAATAAGGTCTAAGTGTTCTTTTTCAAGAACAGTTTCTCTGTCAAGGATAATTTCATTTCTTTCGATAGAAACTACTTCACCTGTATCTTCGTCTACGAAATCTTCGAACCAAGTATTTAATACTCTAGCTGCTAAAGTTCTACCTTGAACTTTTTTAAGATTCGCTTTAGATACTTTTACTTCTTCTGCCAGGTCGAAAATCTGAAGAATTTCTTTATCAGATTCATAACCAATTGCTCTTAACAAAGTAGTAAGTGGTAATTTCTTTTTACGGTCAATATACGCATACATTACGTTATTGATATCCGTAGTAAATTCCATCCAAGATCCTTTGAAAGGGATAATTCTTGAATAGTACAATTTAGTTCCGTTAGCGTGATAAGTTTGCCCGAAGAAAACACCTGGAGATCTGTGTAACTGTGTTACAATTACACGTTCTGCACCATTGATAATGAATGAACCAGAAGGCGTCATATAAGGAACTGGACCTAAATATACATCTTGAATTACAGTTTGGAAATCTTCGTGTTCCGGGTCTGTACAGTATAGTTTAAGTCTTGCTTTTAGAGGAACTGAATAGGTAAGTCCTCTTTCCACGCATTCGTCAATAGAATAACGAGGAGAATCTACCAAATAATCTAGAAATTCTAAAACGAATTGGTTTCTAGAGTCTGTGATAGGAAAATTTTCTTGAAAAGTCTTGTAAAGACCTTCATTCAATCTGTCCTCAGGAAGTGTATCTAACTGAAAAAACTCTTTGAAAGATTGTAACTGGATATCTAAGAAATCTGGTGTTACAACGTTACCTTTCGCAGATGAAAAGTTAATTCTTTGATTTTCCTGAGCGCTTGTAATAGCTTTTGATTTACTCATAAAATGGTAAGAAAAGTTGGGTTAAAAAATATTTTACTTTATTTTAAAAAATATCAGAATAGTTGGGTGTTTGATGTTGGATGTCAGATGTTTTACATCTAGCCTACCGCATCTAGCTTCCTACATTTCTAACTGCAACACTGGTATATCTTTTCACAGTGTAGTGCAAAATATTCTTCTTTTAGAAATTTACAATTTTCAAATAATTGAAAATCAACAAGTTAAATGTTTTGAAAAATTTAACTCTTAAAATAGACATAGACCTACCCATAATTGGGAAGGTCTAAGTCTTATTTGGTGTAAATAGATTATTTCAATTCTACTTCTGCACCAGCTTCTTCTAATTGTTTCTTAAGAGCTTCAGCTTCGTCTTTAGAAGCACCTTCTTTAATAGCAGTTGGAGCACCATCTACCATATCTTTAGCTTCTTTAAGACCAGCACCTGTTAAATCTTTTACTAATTTAACGATAGCTAATTTAGAAGCACCAGCAGCTTTAAGGATTACGTCGAATTCAGTTTTTTCTTCAGCAGCATCAGCAGCTCCACCAGCAGCTACAACTACAGCAGCAGCAGCAGGCTCAATTCCGTACTCATCCTTAAGGATAGCAGCAAGTTCATTTACGTCTTTTACAGTTAAGTTTACTAGCGTTTCAGCTAAATTTTTTAAATCTGACATTGTATTAATGTTTAAATTGTTGAACGATTTATATTATTTTTTTTGAGTGTCTTTACTCTATGTTTGCTTTTTTTCTGCAAACAATTTTTTGTTATTATTCCGCAGCAGGAGCTTCACCTTCAGCTGCAGGAGCTTCTGGAGTTTCTTCTGTTGCAGGAGCTTCAGCTACTACTTCTGGAGCAGCTTCTACAGCTGGAGCCTCCTCAGTTTTAGCACCTTTAGCCTCTTCTTTGTTTTCTAAAGCAGAAATCAATCTTTGGATTGGAGATTGAAGTAATCCGATGATTTCACCAATCATTTCTTCTCTAGACTTAATGTTTGCTAATGCATCTAGGTTTTCATCACCTACATAGAAAGTTTCTTGTAAGTAAGCAGATTTAAGAGCTGGGAAAGCTTCTTTCTTTCTGAATCCTTGAATTAATTTAGCAGGAGCGTTTGCAGTTTCTGCAATCATTACAGCAGTATTCCCTTTGAAAGTTGGGAACATTTCTGAATAATCTACACCTTCAATTTGCTCCATAGCTTTTTGTAATAAAGTATTCTTTACTACTTTAAGCTTTATATTATTTTTAAATGCTTGTCTTCTAAAATCTGAAGTCTGAGCAGCATTCAATCCTTCAAGATTTGCTACATACACTACTTTAGCGTCTTGTAACATATCTTTAATCTCTTGTATTACTAATACTTTTTCTTCTTTTGTCATTGTCTTTCAGATTTTAGTTAACAGATTTAGTATCAATTGCAATCCCCGGACTCATTGTAGAAGAAAGATAGATAGATTTTACGTAAGTACCTTTAGCAGCGGTAGGCTTAAGCTTAATTAATGTGTGAATTAATTCAGCAGCGTTTTCTTTCAATTGTTCTGGAGAGAAAGAAACTTTACCAATACCAGCGTGTACAATACCGTATTTATCTACTTTGAAATCAATTTTACCAGCTTTCACTTCTGCAACAGCTTTACCTACTTCCATAGTTACAGTACCTGATTTAGGGTTTGGCATTAAACCTCTAGGACCTAAAATTCTTCCTAATGGACCTAATTTCCCCATTACAGCAGGCATAGTAACGATTACGTCTACATCTGTCCAACCGTCTTTGATTTTTTGTAAATATTCATCAAGACCTACATAATCAGCACCAGCTTCTTTAGCTTCTGCTTCTTTATCTGGAGTTACTAATGCTAATACTTTAACATCTTTACCAGTTCCGTGAGGAAGAGATACTACACCTCTTACCATTTGGTTTGCTTTTCTAGGATCTACCCCTAATCTAACTGCAAGGTCAACAGAAGCATCAAACTTAGCATAGTTTAATTCTTTTACTAATGCAGAAGCTTCATCAAGGTTATACACCTTGTTTTTCTCTACTTTGCTCGCAACTTCTTTTTGCTTTTTCGTTAATTTTGCCATTTCAATAAGTTTTAAGCGTTAGACGGTTTAGTTCCAGTTACTCTCAATCCCATAGATCTTGCAGTTCCTGCAACCATTGATAATGCAGAATCCATTGTAAAGCAGTTCAAATCAGCCATTTTATCTTCAGCGATTTTTTTCACTTGTTCCCAGGTTACAGAACCTACTTTTACTCTGTTTGGTTCTCCAGAACCTCCTTTTACCTTAGCAGCTTCCATTAATTGGATTGCAGCTGGTGGAGTTTTAATTACGAATTCGAAAGACTTATCTTCGTAAACAGTAATTAGAACCGGTAAAACTTGCCCTGGCTTGTCTTGTGTTCTTCCATTAAATTGTTTACAAAACTCCATAATGTTTACCCCAGCAGAACCTAAAGCAGGACCAACTGGTGGTGAAGGGTTAGCAGCGCCACCTTTCACTTGGAGTTTCACCATTTTAAAGACTTTTTTAGCCATTTTTTAATTTTTAAAAATTTTTAATTTATGAATGTGGAAGCATTTATAAATCAGCAAGTTAGATTATCTCACCTTCCTAACTTACTTTTTGTGGGTGCAAAATTAAGAAAAATTTCTTAACTAACAAGTGTAAATCGCTGAAATTTAAAAAGATATTTAATATTTTCAATGAAACCTAAAATTAGCTTCGGGTAAAGTATTGCTTTTCAGAAATTCCTCATATTCTGGCGAAAGCAATTTTCTTTCGTAGGTAGGCTTTCCGTTTTGTGAGGCCAATCTTATTTTATTTTTGCCATATTTCTTGTTCAGAGAATCCATGGCCTTCATAATCGGAAGGTGTTTTTCTTCTACATCTTCTTCAAAAATATTAATCAATCGTTGATTTTCAGGCACAAAATCAGAAACAATTACACCAGCCTTTTTATACAAAAAACCATCTTTATAAATGGCTTCAAAAATAGCATTTGCGGCTTTAGACAAAACAATGGAAGAACTACTTGGGTTAGGTAAAACCACAGAAAATCCGTTTTTATATTCTGGTAAATCTTTTCTAAATCTATTCGTTTGCAGAAATACGGAGATGACTTTACAACAACTATTTTGTTTCCTTAACTTTTCGGCACAAGAGAAAGCAAAAGTTTCTACGCGTTCTCTCAGCATTTCTTTATCAGATATCATCTCCATAAAACTTCTGGTAGTAGCAATGGATTGTTTTTTAGAAGGAGAATCAAGTTCTAATTGTTTAATTCCTTTTAATTCATTAATCATTCTCACGCCGTGAATTCCCATCAATTTTCTAACCCAAATTTCTGGTTTCTTAAGCAAATCTGCCGCTTTATACACTCCCGCATCTTTCATCTTATTCCCCAATCTTCTGCCAATTCCCCAAACATCACCAATCTCTAACCACTGAAGTGCTTTTTCTATTTTTTCTGGAGTATCAAGTGTGCAAACTCCTTGAAATTTTTCTGGATATTTCTTGGCAATTCTATTGGCTACTTTTGCCAATGTCTTCGTAGGCGCAATTCCTATACTCACGGGAATTTTTGTTTTTTGTAAAATAAGGTCTTTGATATTTTGCGAATACTCTTCCAAATTAAAATATTTGAACCCATGAAAATCTAGAAATAGTTCATCTATACTATAAATTTCAAAATTGGGAGAAAACTCACTGGCAATAGCAGAAACTTGTTGACTTTTGAAATTATAATATTCAAATTTAGCGGAGAAGCATTTCACTCCATGTTGCTCAAATAATTCTCTATACTTAAAAACTGGTGCTCCCATAGGAATTCCTAAAGCTTTTGCCTCGTTACTTCTAGACACTACACAACCGTCATTATTAGACAAAACCACTACTGGAACCTCCTGTAAAGAAGGGTCTAAAACTCTTTCGCAACTCACAAAAAAATTATTACAGTCTAATAGCGCAAACATAATAGAAGAAATTTAGAAGAATTAAACGCTAAAAATGAGAACGTAAAATTAGAAAGATTGTACGACAAAAGAGGGCGTTTTCAGAAAGACTTATCCACAAAAAAAGCCACTCTAAATAGAGTGGCTCATTATATTGTATGATAAATTTTACAATTTTTCTACTTGCATGTAAGAAAGTTCCATAGGAGTTTTTCTACCGAAAATCATTACAGAAACTTCTAATTTCTTCTTGTCTTCTAAGATTTTTTCTACAGTACCATTGAATCCATTGAAAGGACCATCGATTACTTTTACACTTTCTCCTACTACGAATGGAATTTCCATTTCTGTAGCAAATTCAGAAAGTTCATCCATTTTACCAAGCATTCTGTTTACTTCAGATTTACGCATCGGAACAGGATCACCTCCTTTTGTAAGACTTAAAAAAGAAATTACACCAGGTAAATTTTTAATAATATGTGGAATTTCCCCTATCAAATTAGCTTCTACCATTAAGTAACCAGGGTAAAAAGGCTTTTCTTTAGGCACTTTTTTACCATTTCTTACTTGGATTACTTTTTCCATAGGAATAACTACTTGAGTAACATAAGCTTCAAGATTTAATCTTTTAACTTCGCTCTCAATGTAGGCCTTAACTTTATTTTCCTGGCCACTAATAGCTTTTAATACATACCATTTTAAATCGCTCATGGAAAAATTTTTAATTAAAGAAACCTATGAAAATTGCTAATATATTTTTAATAGCTGTGCTAAATAATGAATCTACTCCGAAAGTAAACAATGCTAATATAACAGTAGCTACAGCCACTACTATTGTAGAAGATTGTAAATCAGCCCACTTTGGCCATTCTACTTTATATCTAAATTCTGAATAAGAATCTTTTAAAAAATTGATAAGTGAGTTCATAATTTATATTTGCACGGGCACAAGGATTCGAACCCTGATCAACGGTTTTGGAGACCGGTATCCTACCATTGGACGATGCCCGTAGTTAAAAAAGCTCCGTAAGTTTCCTTACGGAAGCTTTATTTATTTAAGATGATTAATCTAAGATTTCAGTAACCTGACCAGCACCAACTGTTCTACCACCTTCTCTGATCGCAAATCTAAGACCTACGTTAAGAGCGATTGGTTGTAACAATTCTACTGTGATCGTTAAGTTATCACCAGGCATTACCATCTCTACACCTTCTGGTAAGAAGATTTCACCTGTTACGTCAGTAGTTCTTACATAGAACTGAGGACGATATTTGTTGTGGAATGGAGTGTGTCTACCACCTTCTTCTTTAGAAAGAACGTAAACCTCAGCTTTGAATTTCTTGTGTGGTTTCACAGAATCTTTCTTAGCGATTACCATACCTCTCTTGATGTCAGTTTTCTCGATACCTCTTAATAATAGACCTACGTTATCACCAGCTTCACCTCTATCTAAGATTTTTCTAAACATCTCAACACCAGTGATAGTAGAAGTTAACTTCTCATCACCCATACCTACGATGTCTACTGGATCACCTGTATTGATAACACCTGATTCAATTCTACCAGTTGCTACAGTACCTCTACCTGTAATAGAGAATACGTCTTCGATTGGCATTAAGAAAGGCTTATCTTGATCTCTAACTGGTAATTCAATCCAGTTATCAACAGCATCCATAAGAGCTTCTACAGTTTCAACCCATTTTGGCTCACCGTTAAGTGCACCTAGAGCAGAACCTTGAATTACTGGAGAGTTATCACCATCATATTCGTAAGAAGATAATAAATCTCTTACTTCTAATTCTACTAATTCTAATAATTCAGCATCGTCTACCATGTCAACTTTGTTCATGAAAACAACGATTCTTGGTACGTTTACCTGACGGCAAAGTAGGATGTGCTCTCTAGTTTGTGGCATTGGACCATCAGTAGCAGCAACTACTAAGATAGCTCCATCCATTTGAGCAGCACCAGTAACCATGTTTTTAACATAATCGGCGTGACCTGGACAGTCTACGTGAGCATAGTGTCTATTTACAGTTTCATACTCTACGTGAGCAGTATTAATAGTAATACCTCTTTCTTTTTCTTCTGGAGCAGAGTCAATTGAAGAGAAGTCTTTCATTTCAGCTAATCCTTTCTCAGCTAATACTTTAGTAATAGCAGCAGTAAGGGTAGTTTTACCATGGTCAACGTGACCAATAGTACCAATGTTTAAGTGTGGTTTGTTACGATTAAACGTTTCCTTTGCCATGATTTTAATATTTAATTTATTAACTATTGAAATTTTCAGTGCGCAAATATAGTGATTTTTTGAATATCAAAATCTTTTTATTAAAAAAAATTTCAATATTCAGTTTCAATACGTTTGACGCTATGATATTATCTTATTTTTGAGGGTACAAATTTAAGAATTTATTTTAAATAAAAAAGTCTCTCAAAATATTTTGAGAGACTTTTATTTTGAGCCAACTATGAGATTTGAACTCACGACCTCTTCCTTACCAAGGAAGCGCTCTACCCCTGAGCTAAGTCGGCTTGGAAAAAAAAATCACATACCGCTTAATTGGAATGTGATTTTCTAGAGCGGAAGACGGGGGTCGAACCCGCGACATTCAGCTTGGAAGGCTGACGCTCTACCAACTGAGCTACTTCCGCAATTTGTGTTTACAAATTATTGTTGGTAAACGGTGTGCAAATTTATGAAATTTTCTTAAACCTGCAAATTAAATTTATAAAAAAGTGGGGAGAGCAGGATTCGAACCTGCGAAGTCGTAAGACAGCAGAGTTACAGTCTGATCCATTTGGCCACTCTGGAATCTCCCCGCTTGTTTTTTATAAATTATGAGCCTCCAGAGGGATTCGAACCCACGACCCCGAGATTACAAATCACGTGCTCTGGCCAACTGAGCTATGGAGGCAAAATTTGAGATTTCAAAAGAACTGTTATTCCCTTTTTGCGAGTGCAAATATAAGACAGTTTTTTTGAAATCCACAAATATTTTTTAAAAAATTTTTAATTATTTTTCTATGCCATTTCTTTTTTCTTGATTAACAGTTTCTTAGCAGTATCATAACACTGGTCTAAACTTTCTTCAAAACTAGCACTTGTCTTCTTTACCACAATATCATCACCTGGAACATGTAATCTAATCTCAGCAGTCTTGTTTTCTTTTTCAGAAGAATTTTCCACTTTTAAGAAAACTTCGCACTCGATAATTTTATCATAAAAGGTTTCTAACTTATTTAATTTTTTGTCTAAATATTCTTCTAGTGGTGCATGTGGTGTTAAACCGATTGATTGTACTGTAATTTTCATAACGCTAACATTTTTTTAATTAAAAAAAGAAAAACTAGTCTTCTTTTTTATAGGCTCTAGGATGAGCCTGATTAAACACTCTTTTTAATTGCTCTATATTGCCATTCGTATAAACTTGTGTAGAAGCTAAACTAGAATGACCTAAGATTTTTTTAACTTTAGAAATTTCCGCACCATTATTCAAAACATGAGTAGCAAAGCTATGCCTTAAAATATGTGGACTCTTTTTTTTCTTTAAAGTTATAAGACTAAGGTAGCGATTTACCACTGAATACACAAATTTTTCGGATAGTTTTTTTCCATTTTCACGAACGAAAAAATAAATACCAGAATCTTCATTAGGCTTTCTAATTGCTATGTATTCCCGCATCTGTTTTAGCAGATTTTCAGAAATGGGAACTACTCTTTGTTTATTTCCCTTTCCTTTGATGGAAATTTCGGATTTTGAAAAATCTACTTGGTCTAATAATATATTGCAGAGTTCCGATTTTCTCATTCCAGTTTGGTAAAGCGTTTCTATAATAAGCTTTTCTAAAGAATTACCTGAGTCACTTTCTAAAATTTCTCCTAAATTTTCCATTTCTTCTTCAGAAATAGGAATTTGCTTTTCGGCATAAAATTTAAGTGAAGGTATCGTTTCTAAAGGAGAAACTTGAATTTCACCTATTTTCAGAAGATATAAATAAAAACTCCTTAAACTAGAAAGTTTACGGTTAATACTTCTTTTTTGGATTTTTTTCTCAGAAAGTGAGACGATGAAATTACGAATTATTTTTTTATCTACCTTTTTTAAATCTTCAGTTCCTTCGGTTTCAGAAATAAACAGCAGCAAGTCTTCTAAATCTTTTTTATAACTCACCAGCGTATTCTGAGAATAACGCTTCTCAACAGAAATATAATCTAGAAACTTGTTAATCATGAATTAATAGGTATATAAAACAAAAATCACTTCTCAAATATAAGAATTTGAAAAGTGATTTCGATATTTTTTAAAGAAAAACTAATTAAGCTTGTTCTTCTTTGCTTAATTCTCTTTGCTTATGAGCTGCTTTAAGTTTTGATTGTCTTAAAGTCACAGAAGGTTTTGTAAACTGTTGTCTAGATCTTAACGCTCTTACAACACCAGTTTTATCAAATTTTCTTTTATACTTCTTAAGTGCTCTGTCGATAGACTCTCCGTCTTTTACTGGAATTATTAACATATATTACATCTCATTTTGTGGTTGCAAAAGTATAAAAATTTTTAAACTCCACAAAATTTAATTACAAAAATTAAAAAATTTCTTTGTGAAGTTGTGCTTTATACAAATTTGCATAATATCCATTTTTCGCCAATAGCTCTTCGTGTTTGCCTTCTTCTACTACTTTACCAGAATCCATCACGAGAATTTTGTCGGCTTTTTCTATGGTTGACAATCTATGCGCAATGATAATTGAAGTTCTGTTTTGAGTAATTTTCTCAGTAGCTTTCTGTATCAATTTTTCACTTTCTGGGTCTATAGAAGAAGTGGCTTCGTCTAAAATCAAAATCTTAGGATCAGAAAGATAAGCTCTTAAGAAAGATAACAACTGTCGCTGACCAAGAGAAATACTACTTCCTCTCTCGCTTACTACAAAGTCATAACCTCCCGGTAATCGCTCAATAAATTCATCTACTTCAATATCTTGAGCAACTTTTTTAATTTTTTCGAGCGGAATAGTATCTCCCAAAGTAAGATTTTCATAAATCCTACCATGAAAAAGGAAAACATCTTGTAGAACTACCCCTACTTTGCTTCGCAAATCGTACAATTCATAATCTCTGATATCAATATCATCCAGTAAAATTTTACCTGAGTTAATATCATAAAATCTTGTAATCAACTGAATAATGGTAGATTTTCCAGCACCAGTTGCTCCTACTATCGCCACTGTTTCACCCGGATTTACTTTGAAATCTACTCCTTTCAGAACTTCTTGCTTTTCGTCATAAGAAAATCGCACATCTCTGAATTCTATTTTTCCTTCGATGTGCTCTTTTTTGATGGTTCCGAGATTCGGCATCGAGTTTTCTTCGTCCATAATTCCTAAAACTCTTTCTGCACCTACCAAACCACGCTGAATATTATTAAATCTATCTGCAATCTGACGAAGCGGACGAATCAACATATTAATATAAGAAATAAACGCAATCACTTGTCCCGGAGAAATATCTCTCGCCGTCAATGCATTATATCCTGCTACAAAAAGAATCAGCCCAATGAAAACAGAAGAAATCAGTTCCACCACAGGAAAAAACAATGAAAAATAGAAAACCGTTTTCAGTAAAGCTGCCTTTAAATTGACATTAATATCATCAAATTTCTTAAATTCTGCTTCTTGTCTATTAAAAACTTGAATGAGTGACATTCCCGAAAGTCTTTCTTGTACGAAACTGTTTTGAGTAGAAGTCCACGCTCTTTCATCGCCAAATGCTTTTCTTAATTTTTTCTGGAAAAACCTTGTAATCACCAACATGATAGGCAAAATGGTAAGCGAAATATAACTTAGCTCGGTATTCACCTGAAACATCGCTACCAAAACGAAAACCACTTTCAAAATATCTCCGAAAACCATCAAGAATCCATCCGTATAAACCGTAGCAATGGTTTCCACATCTCCAACCGCTCTGGTCACCAAATTCCCGATAGCAGTTTTATCAAAGAATGAAGTTTTGAAATAAATGAGTTTATGATAAAGTCTTTCTCTAATGTCTCTAATAACATTTTGGGCGATATAATTAGAAAGAAAAACAAGAAAGAAATTCAAAATAGTTTCTGCTACTACCAAACCAATTAAGAAATAAATATCTTTCATCAAGACGCTATTGTCTTTCAGTTTCAAGATATCAATATCTACAATCTGCTGAGTAAGAATAGGTCTATACACCGAAACTATCGCTAAAATAATAGAAATAATTAGGGCTAAAATAAACCACGTTCTAAATTTCATTCCTATGAAAAAAAGACGCTGAATGATATTGCTGGTGGTTGGTTTTTTGTTCATAATTTTTTAAAAATCGTATCCTACATCTACTAAAAATAGTGCGTGAGCTGGTGCAGAAGTACCTGCAACACCTCTATTTTTAGCTTCTATCACATTCCTTAAATCGGCAGGTTTTAGTTTTCCGCTGCCTATTTCTACCATAGTTCCTACAATCGCACGAACCATATTTCTGAGAAATCTATCTGCTGAGATGGTAAATTTAAGTTCATTTCCGTTTTGTTCCCAATTTGCGTGATAGATTTTACAAATATTGGTTTTATTATCTGCTCCCACTTTTGCAAAACTCCCGAAATCTTCGTACTCAAAGAGAATTTTGCACGCTTCATTCATTTTTTCTACATCCAGAGATTTTCTCCAGTGTTGCCAAGCAAATTTTTCAGAAAAAGGATTTTTCTCTAGTGAAATATAATATTCGTACGTTCTGTATTTTGCTGAAAATCTCGCGTGAAAATCTTCTTTAACCTCAAAAATCTTCTTCACAGCAATACTTGGCGGAAGGAAAGAATTCAGTTGATGAACCAATTTCTCAGAAATTTCTCCATCAAAATCAAAATGTGCAAACATTTTCTTGGCGTGAACTCCAGTATCTGTTCTGCCCGCTCCCGTAGTTTTAATTTCAATTCGTAAAATCGTAGAAAGTGCTTTTTCTAATTCTTCTTGCACAGAAATCTCATTTGGCTGAATTTGATAGCCAAAAAACATAGAACCATTATAGGAAAACTCAATAAAGTAGCGCAATTTTTATATTTTTGTAGAATTCAACTGCAAAAATACATTTTTTTGAAAAGAATCCTTCTACTTTCCGACACCCATTCTTATATAGACGACAGAATTTTAGAATATGCCAAAAATGCTGATGAAATTTGGCATGCTGGTGATTTTGGAAATTTAGAAGTTATAGACGAACTGAAAAAAATAGGAACATTACGTGGTGTTTTCGGGAACATCGATGAGGCAAAAATAAGAGCTGAATTCCCAGAAGTAAATATTTTCGAGTGTGAAAAAGTAAAAGTAGCGATGATTCACATTGGCGGATATCCAAATAAATATGCACCACGAGTAAAACAAATATTAAAGGAAGAAAAACCTCAAATTTTTATTTCTGGACATTCTCACATATTAAAAGTGATGTATGACAAAGAGCTAGAAATACTGCATCTAAATCCTGGCGCTGCTGGAAAACATGGTTGGCATAAAATGAGAACCATGTTGAGATTTGAAATTATTGGTGATAAAATTGAAAATTTAGAAGTGGTGGAATTGGGATTAAAATAAACCATTAAGTTTCAAGTAAGGAATTAAGAAATTTAAGATGAAAATTCTTCAAATTTTCAAAAAACTTAATGAAACTTAATATCTAAATGAAAATCTTAATGTTTAAAAATGAAAAATTGTGAAAATAGGCGATTTGATTTCGGTGATAGATGATGATTTGAAAGGGAAAATTTCTGCTTTCAAAGGAAATCTAGTGCAAATAGAAGACGAACACGGTTTTCATTATGACATTGAAAAAAGCAAAGTCGTACTCCACAATCATAATATTTATGACGATATTTCTATCACCGCAAAAAAGGAAACCTCTACCAAAATTTCTAAAAAAAATCAAACTCAACCGCAGTCCATCGATTTACATTTTGAAAAATTGGTCAATAATCCAAAGGATTTTGAATCTTGGGAAAGATTGATGATTCAGCGTGAAAAACTGATTGAAAAATTAGAATATTGCAGAAACAATAACATAAAAAAACTGAACATCATCCACGGAATTGGGGATGGCGTTTTACAAAATATGGTACACGAAGTTTTACAAGGTTTCGCGGGAATAGAGTACGAAGACCATGATTTTTTCTATCACAGCACGGGAAATGTCTTGGTTACTTTTTTGTAGAATTTGGCAGCAATTTGAAATAACTTACCACAAATTTTCCATCCTTCACTTCACCGATGACTTCTGCTTTTTTGATTGCATTGCAAAAACCGTCATCAGCATGTGCATCACCGTGTTCATCTATTTTAGTACCTTCTACAAAATAGCTTTTCCCGTCAATTCTTACTGCTAAATCACAACCTTTTTTGTCTTTCATTTTGAATTGACATTGTCCGCAAGCTACTTCTACAACTTGCTTCTTTTTCTCTTGAGAAAATCCAAAAGTGAAACTCAAAAGTGCAATAAATAAAACTAGATTTTTCATATTACATTAACTATCTTTCAAAAATAGTTTAAAAATCAATACCTTTGCATTTATTGGTAAAAAACTATGAAAAAACTTTCTTTACTTTTCACCAAAGATGGTTTACAATGGCACATTTCTAAAGGAAAAACAGTGCTAGAAGAAGCATTTCATTTCGTAACAGAAGAAACTTCGCCTCATTTAGTAGAAGAAAAACTAGATGATGTGTTAAAATTTGATGACTACAAAGAAATAGAAGTGATTTCTGCACTCAATCATTTTTCGCTTACTCCAGATACTTTTGCAGAGCACGAATTAGGCTATAAACTGATTTCTTATAACGCTCCTGTAGACGAAGCCAACGAAGAATTGATGCTTTCTGTGAACAAAAAATTTGCGGTGCAATTTTACTACACTTTTCCAAAGTATTTTTACCAAAAAATTAAAGCAAAAAAATTACCCACGAAATTTAATTTTTCTGGCGAAAAGTTTTTAAATGCTTTAACTGTTAAAAACCACAAAGAAATCCACATCAATCTATATCATCATCAAGTAGAGTTTTTCGCTTTTGAAAATAAAAAAGTGGTACTTTACAATAACTTAGATGCTGATTCTGAAGTAGATTTCTTGTATTTCATTATGTTTTCTTTGAGCAAAATAAATTTTGGATTCGCAGAAACGCATTTTCATATTTATGGAGAAACTCACGAAAACGAAACCTTTATTTCAGAATTGAGAAAGTTTGTTAAAAATATTAAAGTTCATTTTGACAACGCTCCGAAAAAGAATTTTGTTCTTTCTTAAAATTTTAACGAAAAATAATCTAATATAAATTTCATGATTATTAAATATATAAGTTTTAGTATTTCAATTGTTTTCTTCTCTTTTATTGTAGGAATGATAATAACTGCGCTAATTAAAAAGACAAATTTTTATAATAACCAATTATCAAATCTAAATTTCATTAAAAATGAATTAACAAACAACATAATTGGAATTGGGGTTATAAAATGGATTGTAAGAAATACTTTTTTTAAGTTTTTAAATCAAAAAATTAAAATTGAGAGAAAAATAAACATCACTGATTTGAAAAATATTCGAAACGAAATGACTAAATCTGAAATAGATCACCTTTTTGCATTTGTTTTTGTATTAATTTTTATTACAATCCTTTACTTTAAGCAAAATTATTTATTTGCAACAGTAATGTTGTTAGTAAATATTGCAATGAATTTATATCCTTCTTTACTACAACAACAGAATAAAAGAAGAATTGACAAACTTATTTTTAAATTTAAGAATTAATTTTGAAAATCAAGAAAATGCAAAAAAATTTTGTTCTTTCTTATTAAATCTCGCTGATTTTGCAGATTTTTTAATCAATTATCAATCATCAAAAATCAATTATGTATAGAATTATAAGTGGCAAATGGAAAGCAAAAAGAATTTCTGCGCCGAAAAATTTCGATGTAAGACCTACCACAGACTTTGCTAAAGAAGCACTTTTCAGCATTTTGGCGAATCGTCACGAGGTAGAATTTTGCTCAGTTTTAGACCTTTTTGCAGGAATTGGCTCTATCAGTTTAGAATTTGCTTCTAGAGATTGCAAAGACGTTACCGCTGTAGAAATGAATCCTAAACATGCTGCTTTCATTAATTCTACTGCCGCAGAACTAGAAATGGCGCTTCAAATTAATGTACAACGTGGTGATGTTTTCGAATGGTTAAAGAAAAACAGAACCAAGAAAACTTTTGACATTGTTTTTGCAGATCCGCCATTTGAATTAGAAGAAAAAAAATACAATGAACTGATTTCTTTGGTTCTCAATAATAATTTCTTAAAAGAAAACGGAACTTTTGTTTTAGAACATCAGTCTAAAATGAAATTAGAGCATCCTCAATTAATCGAAACCAGAAAATACGGAAATGTGAGCTTTTCTTTCTTTGAAGCGAAAGCAAATGAGGAAACCTCTGAAGCTTAATTTTCGATTCTAAAGTTTTTTCAGCTCTAGACTAATTTTATTCCCGAAGAATTTTTTCGAAATTTTCTCGAAGTTTTTCGTGATGTCAGAAAGATAAAATTCTGAGTTTCCTTCCTCGTGTTGAGGATTAAGCAAGTCATTTTTACTCAAAATATCCCTTATATAACTCGCTACAATTTTAGGAGAATCAATGACTCTTACTCTGGTTCCGTAATATTTTTTAATTTCTTCAATTAGAAGCGGATAATGGGTACAACCAAGGATAAGCGTTTCAATATTCTTTAACTTTTTGTCGCTCAAATAGTTATAAATAATCGCGTGTGTAATTGGATGATTTACAAAACCTTCTTCGATGGCAGGAACCAATAAAGGGGTCGCCAATTCATCTACTTGAATATATTTATTCAGTTTTCGGATAGATTTTCTGTACAAACCAGAATTTACCGTTGCTTTAGTCGCAATAACTCCAACATTTTGGTGAATCTCGAAAGCTACTTTTTCTGCAACTGGATTAATCACATCAAAAACCAAAGCTTGATTTCCCACCAATTCTTTCACCTCTTGCAAAGCATTTGCAGTGGCTGTGTTACAAGCAATTACGATGGCTTTACAATTATTTTCTAATAAAAATTGGGTAATCTTTAAAGAAAAACCGATAATCGCTTCTCTAGATTTTTCGCCATAAGGTAAATGAGCAGTGTCACCGAAATAAATAAAATTTTCGTGCGGCATTAATCGTTTTATTTCTTTGGCTACGGTAAGTCCACCAACACCGGAATCAAAAATCCCTATCGGTTGTGATGATGAAAGATGAGAATAATCTGGTTTCAAAGGCTTGAAATTTTTACAAAAATACTAAAGATTTTAGATTTTAGATTTTAGATTTTAGATTTTTTAAAGAATAAAGAGATCTGAAGCGATTCCATCGGCTAAAAACCAATGTTTTTCTAGAATTTTTAAGTGATTTTCTTCTATCACAAGAATTCCTTCTTTTAATTTTGACTGAATGCTGTTTTTAAAAATTTCTAAAATTTCACCAGAAAATTTTTCGTGGAGTTTTTCTAAATCTACACCCCAAATCGTTCTGAGACCAATCATGAGCATTTCATTGTACTGGTCTTTTTCAGAAAGTTTTTCGGTTTCCTTGGGAAGAATATTTTCTGCTAAATTTTTAATGTAAAGAGTGTTATTCGCAACATTCCAACTGCGTTCGTTTCTACCGTTATAGGAATGTGCAGAAGGCCCGATTCCCAGATATTCTTTGTATTTCCAATACGCTGAATTGTGCTTCGATTCAAAATCTATTTTAGCAAAATTAGAAATTTCGTAGTGTATAAACCCGTTGTCTTTTAGAAAATCAGACATATAATAGAACTCTTTATTTTGCTCTGTTTCTTTCGGTTCTGCGATTTTATTTTTCTTAATCCAAGCATTCAAAGCTGTTTTGGGCTCGATGGTCAATGCGTAAGAAGAAACGTGAGGAACTTGAAGCTCTATGATTTTCTGAAGATTTTCTTTCCAGATTTCAAAATTGGAAGTCGGCGAACCATAAATTAAATCAATACTCAGATTTTCAAAGCCAAAATCTTGTGCTCTTTTGATAGAGCTTTCGGCTTCAGAAGCATTATGAGCACGATTCATGAGCTTTAAATCTTCTTCAAAAAAACTTTGTGTTCCTATAGAAAGTCGATTGATTTCGGTTTTGGCTAAATCTTTCAGAAAATTTTTATCTAAATCATCAGGATTAGCTTCTAGTGTGATTTCAATATTCTTCTCAAAATCAAAATACTTTAAAACCTCATCTATTAAAGATTTGATTTCATCTACAGAAAGAATAGAAGGAGTTCCGCCACCAAAATAAAGCGACGAAAGTGTTTTGTTTTCCAGCTCCTCTTTTCTTAGAAAAATTTCTTTTTTTATTGCCGAAATCATTTCGTCTTTCTGCTTCAATGAAGTAGAAAAATGAAAATTACAATAACTGCATTTCTGCTTGCAAAAAGGAATATGGAGGTAAATCAATTTTGTTGGGTGTTAGGTGTTGGATGATGGAAGTTAATTGAGTTTATTTCTAAATGCAATTATAGAATTCATTAATTTATATGCTTCTTGATATAATTCTTTAAAATCACTCTCATCAATATAGTTCCTATCCTTCGCTTTATAAAGACAAGTTACCACTTCTGCTAATGAACGAATTGAATATCCTAGAAATTTTTTAAATTCAGTATTACTTTGTAAAATACTTCCTTCTGAAATATTAAGAGCGATTGAATCAGAAGCTCTTCTAATCTGAGAAGTTAGATTAAATATTTCATCTTTTGGAAAATTAAAAGACAATTTAAATATCTTTTCTCCATAACTCATGGAGTCTTGCCAAATTGTTAATTTTTCAAATTTAAAGCTCATCTTCAATTAAATTACATCAAACTTCCAGCATCATGCTTCCAGCAAATTTAACGATATCTAAATCCTCTTTGATTGATAAAATTAGGAATATCATAACCTAAACTGAGCATGAACGAATTTCCGCCGTATTCTTGAATATCAGACAATCCTAAATTATAAGAAGCTCCGAAATGGAGTTTATTGAGTTTAAATTTAATAATAGGTGACATGCTTAACTGTTGGCTTCCCACAGCACTTTTTGCCGTTCTGTAATTGATTCCCGCAGCAAAATAATCACTTTCACCATACAATTTCATCAGAACATTGATGTCAAACATTCTAGATGAATTGGTATTCAAATTCATCATCACAGAAGGTTCTACCGAAAATCCTTCGGTAATTTCCCAGTCATATCCTGCATTAAGGTAAAATCTGGTTGGCGACGGTTCTATACCATTTACCACTGGTGTATTGTTACTCAATGGAATATCTGCAACAGAAATCCCCGCAAAAGCTCTGCTATAAGTAGCTTGTAATCCTAAGTTAGCATAAGCAATGAAAATACTGTTGTTATTTTCGTAAAGCAAAGGATCATTTGGATCTTGCGCATTTACTTTAGAAACATCAAAGTTCTGATTGTAAAAATTTACTGATGTCCCGAAAGAAAATTGGTCTTTTCTGCCATCTTCATCACTGAGTGGAACAAAGTAAGAAGCACCAATTGCAATTCCGTTTGCAGAAATTGGCCCGTTTTGGTCACGGAAAAAATAAGCGCCTATTCCTACTCTATCAAAAGCATTGGCATGAATTCCTACCGATTGTACATTGGGAGATTCATCAAATTTTGAAAATTGTTTTTGATAGTTGGCAACCAAATTTACATCATCTGTTTTACCAATATGCGCTGGATTAAAGAGAAATTCACTATCAAATAAATACTGCTGATACATAGGAATAGTTTCTTGAGCATAGCTCAATCCTGAAAAAGCAGCAAAAAATGTGAATAATATTTTTTTCATGGTCGTGAATTTCTAAACTTCAAATTTAAGTAAAAAGTATGGAATTGAAAATTTCTTTGTCTTAAACCAGACCGAAAACGATTTGAATTAAGAATTTTGCAAGTAATTTCTCCATTTTTCTACCGCATCTTGCATATCTTTTGGCATCGGTGACTCAAAATACATTTCTTTTTTTGTAGTAGGATGAATGAAGCCTAAAGTATGAGCGTGTAAAGCGTGTCTAGGTAAAACTTCGAAGACATTTTTTACAAATTGCTTGTATTTTGGTAAGTTTACCCCACGCAAAATTTGATGACCTTCATATCTTTCGTCGTTAAAAAGCGTATGACCAATATGTTTAAAATGCGCTCTAATTTGGTGAGTTCTTCCCGTTTCCAATTTACATTCTACCCAAGTCATGTATTTGAATCTTTCTAGAACTTTATAATGCGTTACGGCATGTTTTCCTTGGCTTCCATCTTCATAAACTGCCATTTGCATTCGGTTTTTCTGATGTCTTCCGATGTGTCCTCTGATTGTTCCTTCGTCATTTTCTAAATTTCCCCAAACAAAAGCCCAATACAAACGTTTGGTTTTTCGGTCAAAAAATTGCTTGGCCAAAAAGCTCAATGCATATTCATTTTTGGCTAAAACGATTAACCCAGAAGTATCTTTATCAATTCTATGAACCAAGCCTACTCTATCTAAATCTGAAGTAAATCCATTTTTCTGAAAATGAAATGCAACTGCATTCACCAATGTTCCTTGCCAATTCCCAAAACCTGGATGTACTACCATTCCCGGTTCTTTGTCTACCACTAAGACATCTTCATCTTCATAGACAATTTTAAAAGGAATATCTTCTGGAATAATAACATTTTCACGCGGAGGATGCGTTAATAATACCGAAATTTCATCTCCCGGCTTTACACGATAATTTTGTTTTACAGGATTACCATTTACGATGACGTTTCCTGCTCTACACGTTTGCGAAATTTTATTTCTAGAAGAATTTTGGCGATAAATCAAAAGAAATTTATCTATTCTCAAAGGTTCTTGCTTTTTATCCACGGTAATATTGAGATGTTCAAACAACCCTGAGTTTTCTTCGTCATTAGAATTTTCGTCTTCTAACAATAAATCTTCTTCTAAAAAATCTTCTTTTTCGCTCATATTATTCAAAAAAACTTTGCCAAAAAATTTTCGGCAAAGTTCTATAAATTATTTTAATTTCTAAAAAACTACTCTACAATTACCTTTTTTGCAGGTTTTTCTTCTGCTGGTTTTGTTTCCGCAGGTTTTGTATTATTTGTATTGGTAGTGGTTTTAGGTTTTTCTACAGGTGGTTTTGGTGTAGTATTTACGGGTTCTTCACTTGGAACTGGGATAAATTCATTGTCAGAAGGTTCTGGCATGGTATTAATATCTGTAGTTCTATAAATACTATTCAGTTCTTGAATTTTAGACTGCATTTCGGCAGGTGTTTTTTTACTTGCCCACAAATCTATTTGCATTCCTTGGTCTCTTACAGAACCACTTGCAGGATCTTGATAGTAAATAATATCAGAATCATTATTTTGTCCGTCTTCATATTCTACCAATCCTACTTCAAAGTAATTTTGAGCAATAATAGCTTTCGCTTCTGCCACAGTTCTTCCTACCAAATTAGGAATCACTACGTTTCTCATCGGTCCAGAACCAATGACTAAATCAAGCGTAGAAAACATTGGCACTTTTTCTCCCGGTTTGATCACTCTGCCATTAAACATCATTCTAATGACAGCATCTTTCTGAATATTAGGCTCATAAATAGTATCTCCTACTTTCAAACCTAATAAATCAAACTTCCTGAAAGCCAAATACTTATATCTATCCAAAACATCTGGAACCGCAACTGGTGCATAAGTTTTAGGATTTACTTTTAATACAATAGTTCTTCCATCTTTAACTCTAGAACCAGGTGATGGATAAATTTGCAGAACTTGATATGGTTTAAATTTTGGATCGTACTTAAAGCTATCTACTTCATATTCTAAGCCTTGGTCATCTAGAACCTCTATTGCTTGGTGTACCTTCATATTGACAACATTCGGAACCTGAATTTCTTCACCGTGATTGGTGTGAAATTCTAGCCATCGAAAGGTAAGCCAAACTACTCCTACAAAAATTACAAGTGCTACTATTAAGTTTACAAAAACTTTCCAGTGGAAAAAAGATCGAAGCATAAATTTTTTATTTATTCGAAATATAAACGCAAATATAAATATAAAATTATGAAATATTTAAGTTGAAAAATAATTACATTTGCGTTTATTAGTTTTTTAAAAAGTATGAGCAAGAAAAATGTAGCCGTAGTAATGGGTGGCTTCTCTGATGAATACAAGGTTTCTCTGAAAAGTGGCCAATTAATTTATGACTCTCTAGACAGAGATTTATATAATGTTTATAAAGTAGTAATTCTAAAAGAAGAATGGTACTTTTTAAACGAAAATGAAGAAAAACTTCCCATTAACAAAGGAGATTTTTCTGTAACGCTTTCAGACGGAGCAATTTTAAAATTTGACGTTTGTTTCAACATTATTCACGGTGCTCCTGGCGAAAATGGTGAATTACAAGGCTATTGGAATGCTATTGGTCAAAAATATACAGGCTGTGATTTCTATAAAAGCGCTCTTACTTTCAACAAAAAAGATACTCTTGCCGTTTTAGCAAAATACGGAATTCCTTCTGCAAAAAGTTTTTACCTGAGAAAAGGAGAAAATATTAATGAAGACACAATTGTAGAAGAATTAGGACTTCCTTTATTTGTAAAACCCAATCAAAGTGGCTCTTCACTCGGAATTTCTAAAGTTAAAGCCAAATCTGAATTGGCAGCAGCGATAGAATTTGCCTTCAAAGAAGATGATGAAATTTTAATAGAATCTTTCTTAAACGGAATGGAGGTTTCTGTAGGTGTAATCGATTACAAAGGAGAAACCATTGTTTTGGGAATTACAGAAATTGTTCCACACAAAGAGTTTTTCGATTACGAAGCGAAATATGAAGGTGCTTCCGAAGAAATTACACCCGCTAGATTAGACGAAGAAACCAGATATAAAGTAGAAAAAATCGCAAAACATGCCTATGAATCTTTGGGAATGAGCGGTTTTTCTAGAAGTGAATACATCATTATGGATGGAACGCCTTACATGCTAGAAATGAATACCAATCCTGGATTTTCACCAGCTTCTATCTTACCTCAACAAGCAAAAATTTACGGAATTTCTATCAAAGACCTTTGTGGAAACGAAGTAGAAAAAGCACTTAAAAAGTAAATTGCAATCTGCTGTCGGCATTTGGCTTTCAGCAAAAAATTATAAAAAACAATAGCAGAAGGCAGATTGCTGACTGCAGAAAGCTTAAAAAAATGAAAATCGCTGTATTTCCAGGATCTTTTGACCCGATTACTTTAGGACATCTTGACATTATTGAAAGAGCTGTTCCTCTGTTTGATAAACTCATCATCGCTATCGGACAGAATTCTCAGAAAAAATATATGTTTCCGCTAGAAAAACGCATGGAATTTATTCAAAAATCTGTAGCACATTTCCCCAATGTAGAAGTAGATTATTTTGAAGGATTAACCATCGATTATTGCATCAAAAAAGAAGCTCAATTTATACTGAGAGGTCTCAGAAATCCTGCCGATTTTGAATTTGAAAAAGCAATTGCTCATACCAACAGAACTTTGGCGAGAAGAAAATTAGAAACCGTTTTCTTACTTACCTCTTCTGGAAAATCATTTATCAGTAGCAGTATTGTAAGAGAAATTATTTCTAACAAAGGAGAATATCAATTATTTGTTCCTGATGCAGTGAGAGTTTAGAATTTTTTAATTTTCACTCGATTTTTTTTTAAACTTTTTCTACCCATGCTTCCAGATTTTACCTTTTTAATAGAAGTCCTTGGTACGGTATCTTTTGCGATGTCGGGAAGTTTTGCGGCTATGCAAAAGCGTTTTGATCCTTTTGGCGTTCTTATTATTGCATTTGTAACTTCTGTAGGTGGCGGAACCGTAAGAGATTTATTACTAGATGTCCCTGTTTTTTGGATGCACGATTTATTAGCCGTGAGTTTGATTTTTTTCACTGCTATTTTTACGATGATATTCAAATTAATTGAGAAAAAATTTCAGGTAACGCTATTTATTTTTGATAGTCTTGGATTGGGACTTTTTACAATTATTGGAGTTCAAAAAGGATTAAATGCCGATTTACATCCCGTTATTGGAGTCGTTTTAGGCACAATTACTGGTTGTTTTGGTGGAATTATCCGAGATATTTTGCTAAACAGAATTCCTTTGATTTTCAGAAAAGAAATTTATGCTACCGCAGCAATTGCAGGTGGAATAGTCTACATACTTCTGAAAAATTTCAGTGGTTTGTCTGAAGAAATTAATCAAATCTTAACCATTCTTCTTATTGTAAGCATTAGAACACTAGCGGTAAAATACCATTGGCAAATGCCAAAATTCTACGGAAATTTCAATGATGCAGAAATGTAGGAAGTTTGGAAGTCCGAAGTCGTAAGTAAAAAACCTATATCTCGCAACTCTCTGAATAACAAGACAAACCATAAAAAAACTTCTGAAAGATTTCTCAAAAGTTTTATTTATAACATGCCAGTTCCTTGGCTCTTTTTACTTTTAACTTGGCTCTTTAGAAGAATTTTCCTCTGTGTCTCATTTGTGGATTATGCATGTGTTTTTGCATAGAAGGCATTTTCAATTGGTCTTTCATCATTTTTATTTGATCTGCCATCATTCCTTGATCGTCTAATCTTTTAGCTTCTTCTAATAATTTTTGAGCTTCTGCTTTTCTTCCTTTAGAAAGTGCTGCTGCAGCTATATTTAAGGTAGCCATTGCTCTATCGTGCTTCATATTTAAGCCATATTCTAAAGCTTTTTTCATTAATGGTTCTACTTTTGCGGGATGTTCTTGCGCTAGAGTTAACCCTTGCAAATAATGGAAATAACCATATTGAGATTTGTGCAACTGAGATTGGTAATTTTTAATGTAAGTTAACCAATGTGCAGCTTTAACAAAATTCTGTTTTCTCATTTGCCAAAAAGCCAATAAGATGTATTCATTTTTGAAAAATAATAAAATAGGACTCAGCGAAAAGAATATTACTACAATTCCCCATCCTATTTGACGGTTCATCATCAGGTAAACTCCCGCAGCAATCATTAAGCCAGCAATTAAAAATTTTATGTACTTATTCATCTCTTAAAATTAAGTGTGCAAATATAAAAATTAGATGTTAGATTTCAGACATTAGACGCTAGTCTTTTTTGTAAAAGTTTGAAAACAAAAATCATATTGATTTTTTTCGTCTTTTTCATGGCAAGTTTCTTGAATTTTCTGCCAAATTTTCTCGTCTATTTTTGGGAAATAAGTATCAGCATCTAAAGTAGCATCTACCAAAGTAATCTCTAATTGATCTGCCAAATCTATCGTTTGTTCATAAATAGTACCTCCACCAATGACAAAAACATTTTCGTCTATTTTTTTGGCAAATTTCAGTGCTTCTTTGATACTTCCTACAATAAGAATTCCTTCTTCGAACCAATCATTTTTTCTACTAATCACAATATTTGTACGATTAGGAAGCGGTTTACCAATACTTTCGTAGGTTTTTCTGCCCATAATAATTGGGTGACCACTCGTAAGTTCTTTAAAATGTTTTAAATCTTTAGGTAAATGCCAAAGCAACTGGTTATCAACACCAATTTCTCTGTTTTTCCCCATTGCTACTACTATTGTAATCATTTTAAGTTATATTTTACAAAATTAGCATAATATTTGTATATTTGGTTTACTGAATCACTTAATACACAATTAAAAAAAATTAAACTATGAACAACAAAGGATGTTTTGGCATTGGAACAATAGGTTTGGTGCTGATTGGCGTAATTGCATTGGTAATATTTTGGGGAATTGGCATTAGAAATGGTTTTGTAGGAAGCGAACAAAACGTAAACGAAAAATGGGCAAATGTAGAAACCGTTTACCAAAAAAGAGCAAACCTTATTCCTAACTTAGAAAGAACCGTAAAATCTTATGCTAAATTCGAGCAAGAAACTTTAACCAAAGTAATCGAAGCACGTTCTAAAGCAACTCAAGTAACCATCGACCCAACTAATATGACCGAAGCTGATTTGGCAAAATTCCAAGCAGCACAAGGTGAATTGTCTGGTGCTTTGAGCAGATTAATGGCAGTGGTAGAACAATATCCTAATCTAAAAGCTGACCAACAATTTATCGATTTCCAAAGAGAATATACCGCGATTGAAAACAGCATAAGAGCAGAAACCGTAAACTATAACGCAGCGGTGAAAGAATACAATACTTCTATTAAAGTTTTCCCGAATAACATCATCGCAAATTTCTCTAATTTCAAAGAAAAACCTTTATTTAAAGCAGATGCAGGTGCTGAAAAAGCTCCTGAAGTTTTCACTGAATAATGAGTAATTTTTTAAACAATATTCAAATGGCTTCCCTTGTGGAGGCCATTCAACAAGCGGAAGACCATTCTACCGGAGAAATTCGTGTGCATATAGACCAAAACTCAGATGATAATAATGCCAAAATTGCTTTTGACGTTTTTAAATCTCTGGGAATGGATAAAACCAAAGAAAGAAATGCCGTACTTTTTCATGTAAATTTTGAAGAAAAATATTTAACCATTATTGGTGACAAAGGCATACATGAAAAAGTGCATCAAAAATTTTGGAATGATTTGCATGACAAAATAACCTCAGCTTTCTCTCAAGGTCAATATTTCGAAGGTTTGCGAGATGCTATTTTAGAAACCGGATTAGAATTGAAAAAATTCTTCCCTATTGACGGAGAAAATCACAATGAATTACCTAATGAAATTACCTTCTCTTAAAAATTTCTTCGTTTTAGTTTTACTGAGCTGTTATAGTTTTATTTCAGCACAATATAACATTCCAGAACCTCCTAGTAAAATTTATCCTGTTTATGACGAAGTAGGATTACTGAATGCTACGGAGAAAGAAGAAATTAATCAAAAACTCATCAAATTTGCAGATTCTTCTTCTACAGAAATTATGGTAGTCATTATTCCTACAACGAATGGAGAAGATGTAAATTTTGTAGCGACACAATGGGGAGAAAAATGGAAAATCGGAGAAAAAGAACAAGATAACGGCGTTGTTTTCCTTATTGCAACCGAAGACAGAAAAATGTCTATTCAGCAAGGTCGAGGTGTAGAGCAATATCTTACGGCTTCTGTTGCAGGGCAAATTCTAGATTATTTGGTCACGCCAAATTTCAAAAAAGGTCAATGGTTTGCAGGAATAAATGCTGGAACTTCTGCAATAATGGATGCAGTAAGAGGTAAATTTAAACCACTTTCTGAATCAGAACCTCAACCGATTGATATTTCCCTGAAACACGTTCTAATTTTTGCACTTATTCTGTTCTTCATTATTTATATTTTATCAAAAAGCAATAATGGTGGAGGTTTTGGCAATGACGATGGAGATGTGATTCTTACCAGAAGAGGAAGAAGAGTCTATCCAGGTGGTTTTTTCCCAGGAAGTTTTGGAGGAGGTTTCGGTGGCGGAAGTTCAAGCGGTGGATTTGGCGGTTTCGGTGGTGGCGGAAGTTTTGGCGGAGGTGGCGCTTCTGGAAGTTGGTAGAAAATTTTGAATCAAGACAAAAATTAAAAAAATAAAAAAGCAACTCAAAATCGAGTTGCTTTTTCGGTTTAATAAAATTGGAATATGAAGAAAAATAAAGTTACTAATTTATATTTACGCTTCCACTGCTGCTTTCAGAAGAAGAAATAACAGGATTTCCTAGTTTTTTAAGATTTACATCTCCACTAGAAGACGCTTGTGCTGAAGCTTTTTGAGAAACCATCGCAGAAATACTTCCTGAAGACGAAGCATGAAACTCTCCTTCTTTTACTTCTAAATTTCTCCCATTAAAATCACCAGAAGAACTCGCGTGAATGCTACCATGTTGTACTTTTCCATCTACAGAAAAATCACCACTAGAAGAAACTTCGAAACGAGCATAATCTGCCCAAACTTTTCCAGAAAAACTACCACTACTTCCTACAGAAATATCCAATTGATTGGCTTCTAAATGTCCGTCAACGTCCGCAGAACTAGAAACATTTACTTTCAGTTTATCTTGCATAAAAGTATCTTTCACTTTTATAGAAGCACTAGAATTCGCTCTCAATTCATCAAAATCTTTAGCATAAACAACTGCTTTTACTCTTTCTGTAGAAATGGGATTTCTATAATCAGAATCTACATAAATTCTTACGTTTTGTCCATTTTGTTCTACTTTCACAAATTCTAAAATATCTGAAGGCGCAGAAATAACTACTTTTTCTACATCAGATTTTACAATATCTGCATGAATAGAAGTAGAAACTTCTATGCTATTGAAATCTCCCGAAAATACTTTTTCAGTCATCGGTCCATTTCCTTTTTTGCCTGTGAAAATATCACCAATGCTTCCATTATCAGATTTCACATTGATACAAGAAGCTAATGATAAGCTTAAAAGAAAGACAGGAATCGTTTTTTGCATGATTAATATTTTAATAATTAGACGTTTAGATTTATTTTTTGTTACAAAATTCCTTTTAGAAGAATACTGAATCGCTTTCTACAAATTTTGTATCTTTAACCCTATAAATATTCAACAATTTAACAATGAAAAATATTACATCAATTTTGCTGATGTCTGCATTAGGTTTCAGCATTTCTTGTTCTACCATGAAAGAAAATACCCCAAAAATTGATGATACTGCTGTTTTAAACAATCCTTTTTATAAGAAAAGTACATTGCAGTATCAGGCTCCAGAATTTGACAAAATTAAAGACGAACATTTTGCTCCCGCTTTTGACTACGGTTTAAAAGTAAACGAAGCAGAAATTGCTGCAATCGTTAACAACAAGGAAGCCGCAACATTTGAAAACACCATTTTGGCGCTTGAAAAAAGCGGTGAAGTATTGAAACGTGCGCAAATTGTTTTCTACAACCTTACTGGTTCTAATACCAATCCTACTCTACAGAAAATAGAAGAACAATACGCTTCTATTTTTGCATCTCATGCAGATAAAATTTATTTAAATTCTGCTCTTTATAACAGAATTAAAGCCATTAAAACAGATGGTTTAGATTCAGAAGATCAAAGATTATTAGAAGTGTACAAGCAACGTTTTGAATTGGCTGGTGCTAATCTTTCTGATGCCGACAAAGAGCAAATGAAAAAAATAAACGCAGAATTGGCAACACTTTCTACTCAGTTTTCTAGTAAATTATTAGAAGCGAGAAAAAAAGGAGCTGTTTTAATTTCAGACGTTAAGGAATTAGACGGACTATCTGCTGATGAAATCGCTGCTGCTGCTACAGATGCTAAAAATGCTGGTTATGAAGGCAAATATCTTTTGACTTTGCTTAATACTACTCAACAACCGCTTCTTCAAAATCTTAAAAACAGAGCGACCAGAGAAAAATTATTTAAAGCTTCTTGGTACAGAGCAGAAAAAGGAGATGAAAATGATACAAGAGCTATCCTGGAAAGACAGGCAAAACTGAGAATGGAGAAAGCGCATCTTATGGAAAAATCTTCTTACGCTGAACTGAATTTGGTAGACCAAATGGCAAAAAAACCAGAAAATGCAATGGATCTTCTTTACCAATTAGGAAAACCTGCAGTAGAGCAAGCGAAAAGAGAAATTGTGGATATTCAAGCGCTAATTGATGCTCAAAAAGGCGGCTTCGAACTCGCACCTTGGGATTGGAATTTCTATGCAGAACAAGTGCGTAAAGCAAAATTTGATTTAGACGAAAACCAAATCAAACCTTATTTTGAAGTGTCCACCGTTTTAGAAAAAGGCGTTTTCTACGCTGCAGAAAAATTCTACGGAATTACCTTCAAAGAAAGAAAAGATTTACCAGTTTATCATCCAGATGTAGTAGCTTATGAAGTTTTTGATAGAGACGGAAAATCTTTAGCGATTTATTACTTAGATTTTTACACCAGAGATAATAAAAATGGTGGCGCTTGGATGAGCAACTTCGTAGAACAATCATTCATGACGGGAACTAAACCTGTAATTGTAAATGTTTTCAACTACCAAAAACCTGCTCCAGGAAAACCTTCATTAATTTCTTATGATGATGTTTCTACCATGTTCCACGAGTTTGGGCACACTTTACACGGACTTTTTGCCAACCAAAAATACATTACCATTTCTGGAACCAATGTTCCTAGAGATTTTGTAGAATTCCCTTCTCAAATCAATGAATTTTTTGCGCTAGAGCCTTCAGTTCTTAAAAATTATGCACTACACTACGAAACCAAACAACCAATGCCTCAAACGTTGGTAGATAAAATTAAAAAAGCGGCTACTTTTAACCAAGGTTATGCCACTACAGAATTGGTTTCTGCGGCAACATTAGATATGGCTTGGCATTCTGTAAAATCTGAAGCTGAAATAAAACCTACTTTAGATTTTGAAAAAGAAGTCTTAACCAAATACGGATTTACTTTGCCACAAGTTCCGCCAAGATATCATTCTCCTTATTTCGCTCACATTTGGGGAGGCGGTTATTCTGCTGGTTACTACGCTTATATGTGGAGCGACGTTTTAAATGCAGATGCTTGGAAATGGATTACGGACAATGGTGGAATGACCAGAGAAAACGGTGACCGTTTCAGAAAATATATTTTATCTGTAGGAAATTCTGTAGACTTGAATCAAGCGTTCAAAGATTTTACAGGAAGAACTCCAGACATTAAACCACTTCTACAAAACAAAGGATTTGTGAAATAGATAAAATGTGAATTTTACTTCGCAAGTCAATAGTGAATAAAAAACCGCAGAAGTCGTTTCTGCGGTTTTTTATTTATTTTTTCTCTTGTTCTTGATATCTTTCAGGATGTCTTTTCTTTTGGTCTTCTTGAATTTTTTCTAAAACTTCGGTTTTCATAATCATCAAATGATTACTTTTTGCATTCCAAAGGCTGGTATATTTTTTAGAAACCACGGTATAACTTTCCCAATTGGTGAATTTTTGGTAGAGCATCAGTGTACAAATATCGGTAGGTGTAATAAATGGCCAATCTTCTAAAACATGAGAATGAACTCCGCTTACTGTTTTGCCAATTTTTTCATCATAAATTTTAAAAGAAAGCAAGCTATTATGCAATTTTTGCACTTTTTTAATGCTATTATCTTTGTTAAAATCAATTAAATAATCGTTTCCAAAAAGCACTAAATTATTGAGATTAGTTCCACTCAAAAAATACACTTTTTTCTCTTTATTTTTATTGATTATCGGAACAATATTATAATTTACATTATTGTAAAATTTAAAAATGGTATCTGTTTTTAATCTTTCCTGAGCTGCTTTTCTGATGGTAAAATATTCTTTTTCCACCTCAGTAAAATCTCTTACAGACAAATCTAATTTAGAATTCCTTGGTTCATAACTTGTAGGAAAAGAAATGGTTCCTATCACTTTATTTTCTTTGGAATAAAATACACAAGTTGGCACTTCATCCTCTTTAATGTAAGAAAAATAACCACCTATGTTATCTCTTTCTTTATAGTTTTCAATAAAAACATCAGTTCCGTACCAACTTGCCATTTCACTTCTGTAAAGCTGAATGCCCTCGTCTTTTATTTCTTGTGCAATTTTTTCAAGATTTTGAGCTGACAGTTGAATACTGAACATCACGAACAATAAAAGGTAAAAAGTTTTAATTTTCATGGTTTTTAATTTTATTCAAAAATAAGGAATATATCTTTTGTTTCCCTTAAAAACTATTCTCATCATATAAGTTTTCAACATTTTAAAACTTAAAATTTTTAGATTTGTGACATGAACAAATTCCAACTCCATCTGTTTCTGTTTTTAAAAATCCCAATTTCTTGGATTGCAGGAGTGCGCCTAAAAGAAATGAATGATGAAATCTGCATCACCAAAGTGAAATTTGGATGGCTGAACCAAAACCCTTTCAATTCTATGTTTTGGGCAGTTCAAGGAATGGCTGCAGAATTTTCTACAGGGTTTCTTTGTGCCGAAAAAATTAGAAAATCTGGCAAAAAAATCTCTATGTTGGTGGTTCATAACCAAGCTGAATTTACCAAAAAAGCAGTGGGTAGAGTTACTTTTTCTTGTCATCAAGGAAAAGAATTGGATGCTGTTTTACAAAAAGCCATCGAAACTAGAGAAGGACAAACTCTCACCATGTTTTCTGAAGGTAAAGACCAAAAAGGCGATTTGGTTTCTAAATTTGCTTTTACCTGGAGTTTTAAAGTGAAAAACTAGAGAAACTCTCACTAATAAAGCAAATTTAGCAGATGAAATCAGCATAATCAGCCAAATCTGCGAGAAAACATCATCAAAATCACTCATAAAAAGCGGGTTGGTTTATTATTTTTCACTAATTTAGTTTTCTAAAACTAAAAACCATTTTCTATGCTGCTGGATTTACTGTTCCCGAACAGATGTCTACATTGCAATACCATCATTTCAAAAGACGAATTGGTTTGCCATGTATGTTTCCCTCAAATTAAGTTTTCTCATTTTAATTTCTACGAAGAAAATCCTCTGAAACAGAGATGTAAGCTTTTATTTCCCGTGAAAAATGCTTATGCTGTGATGGAATTTCAAGAAGAAGCATTGAGCCAAAAAATTATTCATCAACTCAAATATCGTTCTCAGGAAAAAGTTGGAAAAATCATGGCTGAATGGACTTTGGAAAGAATTTACCTTTCAGAAAAACCGGATGTTTTAATTACGGTTCCACTTCATCCTAAAAAATTAAAAAAACGAGGTTATAATCAGTTGCATGTTTTTGCAGACACGCTTTCTAAAAATTGGGAAATCCCACATCATAAAGAAGCGCTTAAAAGAAATTCTTACCAAAAAGCACAAGCCCAAAAAGACAAATCTCACCGCGCCGAAACGAAATACGATTTCTCGCTAACCGAAGAAATTTCCGGGAAACATGTTTTGTTGATAGATGATGTTTTCACCACGGGAAATACAATAAGCGCCATTGCTTGGGAAATTCTGAAAAATCCAAGGAATGAAGTGAGTGTTTTGGTAATGGCTTTTGATTCGTAGTGATTATCTCTGCAATTTTTGTCCGTAAGACAAATCTCCAGCATCTCCTAATCCTGGAGAAATATAACCTTTTGACGTAAGATTTTCATCGATAGCTCCTACCCAAATATGCGCATCTGGAAATGCATTGGAAAGCGTTTCTACGCCTTGTTTACTTGCAATAACGGCTACAATGTGGAGTTGAGAAGGTGTTCCGTGGTTTAATAAATCTTTCAGCGCTTCAATTAAACTCGCGCCAGTTGCTAACATGGGATCTGCTACGATTAATGGTCTTCCATCTACACTAGGACAAGTAAGATAATCTTGTTTTATGGAGAAATAATCATTGGCATCGTGTTTTCTGTAAGCGGCAACGAAACCACAGTCTGCTTTGTCAAAATAATTAAGAATTCCTTCAAAAAGCGGAACTCCAGCTCGTAAAATCGTGGTAATAACTGGTTGAACTGCAATTTCTTTGACCATAATTTTGTCTAATGGTGTAGAAATTTCTATTTCTTTGACTTCTAAACCTTTAGAAATTTCAAAAGCTGCAATTTCGCCGATTCTTTCCATGCTTTTACGGAAATTGGCTCTATTGGTTTGGGTTTCTACGTTTCTAAGTTCGTTGATCCAAGAATTGACTAATGAGAAATTTTCTGATAATACGGTAACCATGTTGTGCAGATTTGTTTAATTGAATATTTTACAAATTTATTGATATTTTTTGTCTGTTTAAAATGATTTTGAACATCAATTCGATTTTAATTAAAAAACCCTTTCAGAATTTAGAATTCTAAAAGGGTTGGTAAATTATTTTTGTCTGAAATATACATCAATAGGAACTCCTGTAAAATCAAATTGCTTACGCAATTGGTTTTCGATGAATCTTCTGTATGGTTCTTTCACATATTGTGGTAGATTACAGAAAAACGCAAATTGCGGAACTGGAGTTGGCAATTGGGTAATATATTTAATTTTCACATATTTCCCTTTGATTGCAGGTGGTGGAGTTTGTTCAATAATGGGTAATAAAATTTCGTTTAGCTTAGAAGTTTTGATTCTTTTCTTACGGTTTTCATAAACCATCATCGCAGTTTCTACCGCTTTTAGGATTCTTTGCTTGGTCAATGCAGAAACGAAAAGAATGGGAACGTCATTAAACTGAGCGATTTTTTCTTTGATTTTATTTTCGAAATCTCTCATGGTATTGGTTTCTTTTTCTACCAAATCCCACTTATTTACTACAATTACGATTCCTTTTCTATTTTTTTGAGCCAAAGAAAAGATATTCATATCCTGAGATTCCCAGCCTAAAGTAGCATCTACCATGATAATCACCACATCAGAATGCTCAATCGCTCTAATAGAACGCATTACTGAATAGAATTCTAAGTCTTCAGAAACTTTAGATTTTCTACGCATTCCGGCAGTATCTACCAATACAAATTCGTGCCCGAATTTGTTATATAACGTTTCGATGGAATCTCTGGTTGTACCTGCGATATCTGTAACGATGTTTCTATTATCATCCAAAAGTGCATTGGTAAGTGTAGATTTTCCTACGTTTGGTCTTCCTGCAATGGTAATTTTAGGTAAACCTTCGAAAGGATCTTTGTATTCTGTAGTTGGGAAATCTGCCACTAAATCATCTAACAATTCACCCGTTCCAGAACCTGTAGCAGAAGAAAGCGTATAATATTTTTCTACTCCTAACTGATAAAATTCTGTAGCAGCAAGCATTTCTTTAGCAGAATCTACTTTGTTCACCACTAAATATAGAGGTTTATTGGCTTTTCTTAAAAGATTATAGATTTCGTGGTCTATATCTTGAAGTCCTTCTTCTACGTTTACCATAAAAATGATAGAAGTGGCTTCATCTACTGCCAACTGAACTTGTTTACGGATTTCTTCTTCGAAGATATCATCACTACCTACATCATAACCACCAGTATCTATTACGGTAAAGTCTACTCCATTCCAGTCAGATTTACCATAATGACGGTCTCTGGTTACCCCAGCTGTAGAATCTACGATGGCTTCTCTTCTCTCTAATAAACGATTAAATAATGTGGATTTTCCTACGTTGGGACGACCAACGATTGCAACGATATTACTCATAAAAATTGTATTAATAATCCCTAAAAATTATAAAATAGGATTAAGTTATTAATAGGTATCTCCCACTTTGGGAGCCTTAAAATTTTTGCAAAGATAAGATTTATATTTATTTATAACGAGTATTAATTTCACATCCATTACATAAATATCAGAAAATCAATTATTATATAGATATTTTTTGTATTTTTGCCGCTGGTTCTAAAAACACAAACGAAGAAAAAATTGAAGAAACTTTACTTAGACAAATGTTCTTCGGGATTACTATTCCCCAAATTTATTCTTAATGCTTCTAGCATTAAGATATTCTTTGTTTTTATATACTTTCTTTCTATTGGTTTTTCCACACAAATGTCTGCTCAGGAATCAATCATTACTGGGTTAGAAAATATTCATATTTCAGAAGGAGCTACCATAGTAACCGTAGAAAATGGTGAATCTAAAATCAATTATTCTTCTATTTCTGCTCCAATTAATCAAAAAAACACAAAAACTTCTACTTCTCCCAAAAAAGAAATAAAAGAAAAAATTGCATTTTCTCATAAGAAAAAAACGCCCAAAGCGATTGATGAAAAACTCATCAAAAAATTGGAGCAAAAAAGAGAAGTGAAAATTATTTATAATACTGATGCTCAATCGGAAGAAAGTTTATCTAGTAATTACGGAACTTCTAAATCTGGCATTAACAACCAAAATCAAAGCCAAAAACTAGACAAAGCATTATTTACAGAAAATAAACTTCTAGTGTTTTTGTTTATCTATCAAGAAAAACAAAATGTGCTTTTTCAGTTTTACCATTCTCTAAAAGTAGAAAACCATCTTTTCACTAGACCTCCTCCTACTTTTATTTAATCGAAAAGAAACATATCTTTTTTATAACCTATTCATCTATAGGTAAAAATCTCTTATATAATATTCTAAAAATCAAAAATAGAACTTATGAACAAAACTCTAAATTTTAAAACATTCAAAACTTTTTTACAACTAATATTTCTAGTTGTAGGAGTTTTGGGTTTAGCGCAAACCTACCCTGCCTTAGAGTTTGGCAATGTAACACCATCACCGAATACCAACACTAGCCTTTCTTTTGATTTCCAGAAAGACACCAACAATAATACGGCTACTAACTTAGTGAATTATACTAGCCCAAGTGTGTTAACTGTTTCTTACAATGTAACTGCAACTAGTTTCCCTAATGGATTAAGATTTGGGGCTGGTGGTGCAGCTCCATTTTATACATTAATGAATGCCATTGGTAATGCAGGGAGTGATAATACACAATATACCAGTTTTGGAGTGCCTACCAATGGCACAGGTATAGATATTGCGAGTAATTATGCTCCTTATATCTCAGCAAATTTAGCATCAGCAGGTACGCAGCCAGGCAATGGTAGGGTAAAACTTGGTGAGCTTACTATTACTTTGAGTAGAGGTAATAATAACCCTATATTGCATTTTAAAGGACTAGGGGCAGCTTCTGGATCTTCATTAACTGCAGAATTTAACATAAAGTCTATATTAAATTCTGCAGGTGCAGAAATATTATCTACCACCAATTTAGTGCAATTAACGGGAACTAATTTGAATGTTAATAACATTACAAAAATCATTAATAATGATTATACAGGAGCTACAGATCCTGCAACAACAAACACTGCAAGAGGCTCTGTAAGATTTCAAAATAATGATATTAGAACCATTGTTTTAGAAGTATATGGCAACAGAAACGGTACGGCTTCGAATGTTACATGGACAGGTGCGGATGATTTTTTCATCAGTATCTCTGCAGGAGAATCTGATTTACAAGTAACCAAAACTGTAAGTAATGCAACTCCCACAGAAGGAAGCAATATAGTATTCACAGTTACAGCTTCTAATCTTGGAGCATCTAACAATACCAATGTTACTGTTAATGATTTATTACCTACAGGTTACACCTATGTATCACATACAGCATCTACAGGGACTTATGTTCCTGGTACGGGTGTTTGGACTATAGGGAATTTAAATGATGCAGCAAATGCTACATTGGCAATAACTGCCAAGGTAAATCCAACAGGGAATTTTACCAATTCGGCAACCATAAGTACTACCAGTGGAATACTCGACCCTAATACTTCTAATAATTCGGCATCTGTATCTACTACGCCTGTTATTGTAGATTCTGATGGAGACGGGGTGCCAAATTCTCTTGACTTAGATGATGACAACGATGGTATTACAGACTGTGATGAAAACTTATTAGGTGCTAATGCATCTGTTTCTAATGTCTTTTCTTTTGTTACCGCAGGAACTGCAATAGCAACAAGTAACAATGAAGTAAGATTAACTCAAAATACAGGAAATCAAGCAGGGCAAATATGGTCAGTAGGAAAAGTAGATTTTACAAAATCTTTTGTTTTAAGATTTGATGCTTATCTTGGAACTAATGATAATGGAGCTGATGGTATTGCCGCAGTTTTTCATAATTCTCCTCAAGGAGTAAATGCAACGGGAGCAACTGGTTCAGGAATAGGAGCTAGAGGAATAGCAAATGGAATTGTATTAGAATTAGACACCTACGACAATGGAACAAGTCTTGGAGATATATCTTCAGACCACGGTCAAATATGGGATTCCGATAATCAAACTTCTACCGGATTTTTAACTACTGCAGTTGCTCTACCTAATTTAGAAAATAGCACTTGGCATCCTGTTGTTATTAACTGGAACGCTTCTACCAAAACTATTTCTTATACAGTAGATGGAACTAATGCAGGAACTTATACTGGTGATTTGGTAACAAATTACTTTGCTGGAGCCAATAAAGTTTACTTTGGATATACGGCTTCAACAGGAGGCGCTACCAATGAACAAAAAATAAGAATTAATTCTTTTTGCTCAGATTTACCACTAGAACTTGATACGGATGGAGATGACATAGCTAATAGCTTAGACCTAGACTCAGACAATGACGGCTGTCCAGATGCCATTGAAGGAGACGAAAACGTAACTGCTTCTCAACTTACCGCAAATAGAATTTCTGGAGGCGTAGATGTTAATGGGGTACCTAACTTAGTAAACTCTGGAGGCGCTGCTGATATTGATGGAGACCAAGGACAAGGTGCTGGACAAGCATATACCGTAAATCCTGCCGCAGCAGGAGGAACTGCTTCTAGCAATCAAAGCATTTGTACAGGAGCCACTCCTGCTGCTCTTTCTTTGTCAGGACATAGTGGTGCCATTCAGTGGCAATCTTCTACTGATAACGTTACCTTTACCAATATATCTGGTGCAACTTCGACAACTTACGCTCCTGGCGCTCTTACTGCTACCACCTATTACAGAGCTGTACTTACTAGTGCAGGGGGATGTACTGCTAATTCTAGCACTGTTACCATTACCGTAAATCCTCTTCCTACCATCACTGGAACTACTGCGGTTTGTGTGGGAAGCACTACCCAATTATCTGGAAGCGGAACTCCTGCTGCTTCTAATCCTTGGACGTCTAGCAACACAGCTATCGCTACAGTATCTAATACAGGTTTAGTAACTGGTATAGCAGCCGGTTCTGTGACCATTACTTATACCAATAATAATGGGTGTTCTAGAACAACTACGGTTACCGTAAATCCTCTTCCTACCATCACTGGAACTACTGCGGTTTGTGTGGGAAGCACTACCCAATTATCTGGAAGCGGAACTCCTGCTGCTTCTAATCCTTGGACGTCTAGCAACACAGCTATCGCTACAGTATCTAATACAGGTTTAGTAACTGGTGTAGCAGCCGGTTCTGTGACCATTACTTATACCAATAATAATGGGTGTTCTACCACTACTACAGTTACTGTAAATCCTCTTCCTACCATCACTGGAACTACTGCGGTTTGTGTGGGAAGCACTACCCAATTATCTGGAAGCGGAACTCCTGCTGCTTCTAATCCTTGGACGTCTAGCAACACAGCTATCGCTACAGTATCTAATACAGGTTTAGTAACTGGTGTAGCAGCCGGTTCTGTAACCATTACTTATACCAATAATAATGGGTGTTCTACCACTACTACAGTTACTGTAAATCCTCTTCCTACCATCACTGGAACTACTTCGGTTTGTGTGGGAAGCACTACCCAATTAACTGGAAGCGGAACTCCTGCTGCTTCTAATCCTTGGACGTCTAGCAACACAGCTATCGCTACAGTATCTAATACAGGTTTAGTAACTGGTGTAGCAGCCGGTTCTGTGACCATTACTTATACCAATAATAATGGTTGTTCTACCACTACTACAGTTACTGTAAATCCTCTTCCTACCATCACTG
Source organism: Cloacibacterium normanense (assembly GCF_003860565.1). NCBI lineage: Bacteria > Pseudomonadati > Bacteroidota > Flavobacteriia > Flavobacteriales > Weeksellaceae > Cloacibacterium > Cloacibacterium normanense. The sequence goes on along the minus strand of NZ_CP034157.1, from coordinate 173,082 downwards.
GAACTACTTCGGTTTGTGTGGGAAGCACTACCCAATTAACTGGAAGCGGAACTCCTGCTGCTTCTAATCCTTGGACGTCTAGCAACACAGCTATCGCTACAGTATCTAATACAGGTTTAGTAACTGGTGTAGCAGCCGGTTCTGTAACCATTACTTATACCAATAATAATGGTTGTTCTACCACAACTACAGTTACCGTGAATCCTCTTCCTACCATCACTGGAACTACTTCGGTTTGTGTGGGAAGCACTACCCAATTATCTGGAAGCGGAACTCCTGCTGCTTCTAATCCTTGGACGTCTAGCAACACAGCTATCGCTACAGTATCTAATACAGGTTTAGTAACTGGTGTAGCAGCCGGTTCTGTAACCATTACTTATACCAATAATAATGGTTGTTCTACCACAACTACAGTTACCGTGAATCCTCTTCCTACCATCACTGGAACTACTGCGGTTTGTGTGGGAAGCACTACCCAATTATCTGGAAGCGGAACTCCTGCTGCTTCTAATCCTTGGACGTCTAGCAACACAGCTATCGCTACAGTATCTAATACAGGTTTAGTAACTGGTGTAGCAGCCGGTTCTGTGACCATTACTTATACCAATAATAATGGTTGTTCTACCACAACTACAGTTACTGTAAATCCTCTTCCTACCATTACTGGAACTACTTCGGTTTGTGTGGGAAGCACTACCCAATTATCTGGAAGCGGAACTCCTGCTGCTTCTAATCCTTGGACGTCTAGCAACACAGCTATCGCTACAGTATCTAATACAGGTTTAGTAACTGGTGTAGCAGCCGGTTCTGTGACCATTACTTATACCAATAATAATGGTTGTTCTACCACTACTACAGTTACTGTAAATCCTCTTCCTACCATCACTGGAACTACTTCGGTTTGTGTGGGAAGCACTACCCAATTAACTGGAAGCGGAACTCCTGCTGCTTCTAATCCTTGGACGTCTAGCAACACAGCTATCGCTACAGTATCTAATACAGGTTTAGTAACTGGTGTAGCAGCCGGTTCTGTAACCATTACTTATACCAATAATAATGGTTGTTCTACCACTACTACAGTTACTGTAAATCCTCTTCCTACCATCACTGGAACTACTTCGGTTTGTGTGGGAAGCACTACCCAATTATCTGGAAGCGGAACTCCTGCTGCTTCTAATCCTTGGACGTCTAGCAACACAGCTATCGCTACAGTATCTAATACAGGTTTAGTAACTGGTATAGCAGCCGGTTCTGTGACCATTACTTATACCAATAATAATGGTTGTTCTACCACAACTACAGTTACCGTGAACAATTGTATTGATGCTGTTAATGACAATTTTGGAAACGTTAATCCCGGAAACTCTACTGCAAGCGTAATCTTGAATGACTTTAATAATGGTAGCGCAGCTGTAATCGGTACAGCAGCTGGACAAGTTTCTATTAAAACTGCTACCGATGCGGCGGGTACTGCTGGAGCTTGGCCTGCTGGTTTCACACTGAATGCTGATGGTACGATTACTGTTGCAGCGGGTACTGCCGCAGGTACTTACACCTTATATTATACTATCTGTAACCAAACTGCTGGTTCTCCTTGTGATACCGCTGCCGTAACACTTACTGTGCCTCCTACTATTGATGCTATTAATGGTTCGCAAACGGTTAACTCTGGCTCTACTGGTACATCTGTTCTTGCTAATGACACTATTCAAAACGGTACTGCTGGTTCTGTAACTTTAGGAGCTACTGGTAATGCTACTATTTCTCAAACTAATACTACTAACGCTGGTGTTAATATTGATACTGCTACTGGAAACGTTGTTGTAAGCCCTGGAACGCCTGCCGGAACATACACCATTACTTATGAAATTTGTACTAAAGCTACTCCTGTAACTTGTGATACTGCTACAGAAGTTGTAACGGTTCCTAACCTTCTAGATGCCGTTAATGATACTTATGGCTCTGTTACACCTGGTACTTCTACTATCAGTGTAATTGCTAATGATAAAAATATTGCTGGTACGGCTGCCGTTATTGGTGGTGCTGCTGGACAGGTTTCTATTAAAACTGCTACCGATGCGGCGGGTACTGCTGGAGCTTGGCCTGCTGGTTTCACACTGAATACTGATGGTACGATTACTGTTGCAGCTAATGTTTCAGGAGGTACTTTCACTCTATATTATACCATTTGTAATCAAACTGCTGGATCTCCTTGTGATACCGCTACTGTAACATTATTTATTCCTTTATGTTACAAACCTGCACAAACTACTGGAACCGCATTAGACACCAATCATGGAATTACAGCTCTTGGTAGAGCTGGAGATGATAACAGCAATTGGCCTATGGTAAGAAAAGGAGCTTGGACAGTTCTTGAAGCTAAAACAAAAGGTTTCGTAGTCAATAGACTTACTGACGCTCAAATAACTGCTATTCCTAATGCTGACCTAAGAGAAGGAATGATGGTATATAACATTACCCAAGACTGTCTCCAAATCAATATTGATGGTACAGCTACGGGTTGGAGATGTTTCAATACTCAAACGTGCCCTGATTAATTTTTAAAATTTGAGATAACATGAAAAATATATTTTTAACCTTATCCTTATTATTTGCTACTGCTCTTTCAGCTCAAGTAGCGATAGGAAAAACTTCAATTTCTTCTCCTGCTGTATCTTTAGAATTTTATGATAATGCAGACAATACCAGAGGAATTATTCTTCCTTGGGTTACCAATACAGCAGCTGTAACAGGAGCTGTAAACGGAACGCTTGTTTACAATACTGCTGATAAAAAAATCTATGTAAAGTATGCTTCTGGTTGGAGAGACCTTAGTGTAGACAACACTGGAACTGTAACCACTACACTACAAGATTCTCTTACAGATCAAGATACTGCAAAAGTACTTATCGGTGGAGATCCTGCTACTGATACCACCCCTGGAATTTTAGTCTTAGCAGACACTAATAAAGCGATGGTTCTACCTAAAGTAGCCTCTCCTCACCTCAACATTGTAAATCCATCTCCTGGAATGATGGTTTACGACACTACCAAAAAACAATTGGCAGTGTTCAATGGTACTGTTTGGAGTTTCTGGAAACCTTAATAATTCTAAACAATTTAATACTAAAAAAGTCCGATGTTTCTCATCGGACTTTTTGCTTTTTAAAATAAAATTTAAAAAGCTTTTGATTTCATTTTACAAAAAACAAAAAGCATTTTTAACAAACAATAAATTTATTTTGTAACTTCACGTTTTAAATAAAAACCTATCATGAAAAAACTATTTTTTCTTTTAGTTGTGGCTTTTGCGTTATTACAATTTTTTCAAATTGATAAAACTAATCCGCCAGTTGACAAAAACATGGATTTTTTAACCATTAAAAAAACACCTGAAGACATAGCTCAACTCATCAAAACCAGTTGCTATGATTGCCACTCAAACGAATCTGTATATCCTTGGTACACCAATATTCAGCCATTCGGTTGGTTGGTAAAAGACCATATAGAAGAAGGAAGAAAAGAACTTAATTTTTCTACATTTGCCACTTACGAACCATTAAGACAAGCCAAAAAACTTAAAAAATCTGCTCACGAAATAGAAGAAGGCAAAATGCCATTAGAATCTTACCTTCTCATTCATCAAGATGCAAAACTTACTCCTGAACAGAAACAAAAACTACAGGCGTATTTCATTTCCATCAAAGAAGTAACTGCCATGATGAACAATCTAACGGATGAACAACTAAAAATTAAGGAAGAATAATTTGATAGACCAAAATAAATTTTACCTCTTTTACGACGGAGACTGTGGTTTCTGCAATTTTTGGGTACATTGGATTTTAAAAAACGACTTCAAAGACCAATTCCTATTTGCTTCATTACAAGGAAAATTTGGACAAGAATTTCTAAAACAAAGAGGTTTAGAACAAAAAAACCTCAACACTATTTATCTTTGGAAGCCAGAAAAATATTATCTCAATAAATCTAATGCAGCCATCACCATTGCCGAAAAATTAGGTGGAATATACTCATTAGCATCAATTTTTAGAATCATTCCTAGATTTTTGAGAGATTGGGTTTATGATTGTATTGCAAGAAATCGCCATCGATTGATAAAGAATTCTTGCGCAATACTCACTCCTGAACAACAGAAAAAATTCATAGACTAATTACCGAAATTAGTGCTTTATCATTCTAATCACTATCTTTGCAATTATGGAATACAATACACAAAGAACTCGTCTCCATTTACCAGAATATGGTCGTAATATTCAGCAGCTCGTAGAACGTTGCAAGGAACTTCCTACCAAAGAAGAACGCAACGAAATGGCTGCCGCAATTGTAGATTTCATGGGGCAGAGAAATCCGCACCTTCGTGACGAGGAAAATTATAAACATAAACTTTGGGATCATCTTTTTATATTAGCAGAGTATGACTTAGATGTAGATGCTCCCTATCCTTTCCCTACCAGAGAAGAATTGGCACAGAAACCCAATAAAATGGAGTACCCAAAACTTCAGGGAGATTATAAATTCTATGGAAAAAGTATCCTTCAATTGATAGACAAAGCCATAGAACTAGAAGATGGAGAAGAAAAAGAAGCTTTGATAGAAGTGATTGCGAATAACATGAAGAAATCTTATAATGTGTATAATAAAGAACACGTACAAGATGAGGTAATCTTCCGCCACTTAAAGGAACTATCAGAAAACAGATTAGACCTTACCAGTATAGATTCTCTAGAAAAAAGCAGAATTTATTACTCTGCCAACAAGAATAAAAACCAAAAAAACAACCCTAAAAAACGTTTCAACAACCATAATAAAAACCGAAAAAGATAATGAGTGAAGCATTTCAAATAAGAGGAGGAAAAAAATTACACGGCGAAATCACACCACAAGGTGCAAAAAATGAAGCGTTGCAAATTCTTTGTGCAGTGCTTTTAACTGACGAAGAAGTGAGAATTAAAAACATTCCAGATATTCATGATGTAAACCGTCTTATAGAAATTCTGGGAGATTTCGGGGTGAAGATTACTAAAAATGCGCACGGTGATTATACTTTCAAAGCAGATCAAGTTAACTTTGATTACATAAAATCTAAAGAATTTAAAAAAGACGGTGCCAAATTACGTGGCTCTATTATGATTCTTGGGCCTATGCTTGCTAGATTTGGCGAAGCGTATATGCCAACTCCGGGTGGTGACAAAATTGGAAGAAGAAGATTAGACACTCACTTTCAAGGATTTGTAGAACTCGGAGCAGAATTTCATTATGACGAAACGGAATATTTCTATACTTTAAAGGCCAAAGAACTTCGTGGTAAATTTATTTTATTAGAAGAAGCTTCTGTAACGGGAACTGCCAATATCATTATGGCTGCAGTTTTAGCCAAAGGAAAAACCAGAATTTACAATGCAGCGTGCGAACCTTACCTTCAGCAATTATGCAGAATGCTCAATAGAATGGGCGCAAAAATTGAAGGAATTGGTTCTAACTTATTAACCATAGAAGGCGTTTCTCATCTTCATGGAACAGAGCACACTATGCTTCCAGACATGGTAGAAATTGGTTCTTGGATTGGTCTTGCAGCAATGACACGTTCTGAAATGACCATTAAAAATGTACATTGGAACCAATTAGGAATCATTCCAAATGTTTTCAGAAAATTAGGAATTCAATTGGAACAAAGCGGTGATGACATCTACATTCCAGAACAAGAACATTATAAAATTCAAAAATTTATTGACGGTTCTATTTTGACGGTTTCAGACGCACCTTGGCCAGGATTTACACCAGATTTATTGTCTATCGTTTTGGTAGTGGCTACTCAAGCCAAAGGAACAGTATTGATTCACCAAAAAATGTTTGAATCGAGATTATTCTTTGTAGATAAATTAATTGATATGGGCGCTCAGATTATTCTGTGTGATCCTCACAGAGCAACTGTAGTAGGTCTTAACCATGAATTCCCATTGCGTGGAACCAATATGACTTCGCCAGATATTAGAGCAGGGAACGCACTTCTTATCGCGGCACTTTCTGCAGAAGGAAAATCAATTATTCATAACATTGAGCAAATTGACAGAGGTTATGAAAACATCGATGGAAGACTAAAAGCTCTAGGAGCAGATATCGAAAGAATTCAATTATAAAACAAGGCGCAACTTTTTCAAGTTGCGTTTTTTATTTCTTTACAAAAGCATTTTCATACTTTTCAATCCAATCTTGTGGAGTCATTTTTCGAGCCAATTCACCAATCAATTCATAAGGAATATCTTCAGGTTTTTTGAAACGCATACAAGATTTTCCCATGTCTAGTTTCTTTTTAGAATGTTTTGGAAACTCTTTTTGAAACCAATTCAACAGTTTTTCGTCTGCATAAATTCCCATGTGATAAAGATTGATAGAATTTTTCTGCGAAGCTATACTAAGAAATGGCAAAGGCAATTCTGGAGTACAATGATAACCTTTCGGATAAATAGAATGCGGAATTACATAACCAATCATTCCGTAGCTCATTTGTTCTTCGAAACCTTTTGGTAAATTTTCAGAAATAACCTTTCTCAAATTTACTATTGCTTCTCTCCTATCTTCGGGAAGTTCTGTAATGTATTCTTGAACGGTTTTGGCATTACTCGTCATATTGTTGTAGTTTGAAAGGTTTGATTTAGTTGTAATTATGAATCTTATATTATGCTTAATTCAATTTTCTTATTATTAGTAACTTCTCAGAACCAGCCAATCCATTAGGATTACATCCCATTTTTCCTTCGGGTACTTCTAAGTTTTTTTCTTGATAAAATTTCAACCAAAAATCATCTGTCTTTCCTGTTTTAGGATTAATAAAAGTCATCGGCTTTAATTCAAAGATATGATTATTTCTAAAAATTCTTTCGATAAAATCTGAGCAATACAATGTTTCATCATTGAGAATATAATTGAAATTATAAGGCTTTCCTAACAGAGAATTGGCTTTCTTAATAGCTTCAGGAATTGAATATTGAAACTCAGACTTTAGCCTGTAAAGATAAATTTCTGCATTTCCTTCAGATTGGTTCTTGATAAAATTTTTGAGACTTTCTTTTTGCGAACCACCTTTTGGAGCAGCGTGAAGTACAAAAATGGCATTTTTATTCTTTTCTATAATGCCAATATGATCATAGTTTTCAGTGGCATTTTTTTGAGTTACACGATTAATGGCACCTGATAAATTCTCTTTTTGAGCCGTTACAAAAACCAAATCACCATTTTTTATGTTGTTATATTTCAATGTTTTGCAGCTACAAAAAAACATTGAAATCAATATTAAAATCCAAATTTTCTTCACAAAATTCATTTTACGTAAAAGTATAAAATCTAGACCAAAAAATTGCAGAATCTTATTATTCTTTAAATTCACGAAATAATGTTATTTTTGTACAAATCCTCAATTTTATGCCTAAAATATCAAACAGAGCAGTAAGTATGCCTGCTTCGCCCATCAGAAAATTAGTTCCTTATGCATTGGCTGCAAAAGCTAAAGGTACTAAAGTTTACCACCTAAATATCGGGCAACCAGATATTGAAACGCCTAAAACTGCTTTAGACGCACTTAAAAATATCGACTTAAAAGTTCTAGAATACGCACTTTCTGAAGGAAATTTAGACTACAGAAAACAACTAGAAAAATATTATCATTCTATTGGTTTTAAAGATCTTACTACAGATAATTTCATCGTTACCAATGGTGGTTCAGAAGCGTTGAATTTCGCACTTTCTGTAGTTTGTGACAACGGAGACGAAGTCATCATTCCAGAACCATATTATGCTAATTACAATGGTTTTACCAATGCAATCGGTGTAAAAGTAGTGGCGATACCTTCTTCAATTGACACAAGTTTTGCCCTGCCAAAAATTGAAGAATTTGAGAAAAAAATCACCGAAAAAACCAAAGCAATTCTCATCTGTAATCCCGGAAATCCTACAGGTTATCTTTATACGAGAGAAGAATTACAAAAATTAGCCGAAATTGCTCTTAAACACGATATTGTGATTATTTCTGATGAAGTTTACAGAGAATATGTTTATGATGGAGAAAAGCAAATTTCTATGTTAGAGTTTCCAGAACTGAAAGAAAATTGCATCATCATCGATTCAGAATCAAAAAGATATTCGATGTGTGGCGTTAGAATTGGTTTTTTAGTAATTCGTTCTAAAACGCTTCATGATGCTGCCATGAAATTTGCTCAGGCAAGACTTTCTCCAGTGCTTATTGGTCAGATTTTAGCAACAGCAGCGCATGATAATGACGCAGAATACATTCAATCTGTTCGCGAAGAATATACCAAACGTAGAAATCTTTTGGTAGAATTATTAAACGAAGTTCCTGGTGTGAAATGCCCAACTCCAAAAGGTGCATTTTACTGTGTAGCAGAACTACCGGTAGAAGATGCAGATGATTTTGCACAGTGGTTGCTCGAACATTTTTCTGACAATGGCGAAACCGTAATGGTAGCACCAGCTTCAGGTTTTTATTCGGTTCCAGAACTTGGTAAAAAGCAAGTAAGAATTGCTTATGTTCTAAAAGAAGAAGACTTGCGAAGAAGCGTAGAATTAATCAAAATCGCTTTAGAGCAATACAAAAAATAAAATTTTTAAAAACGGACTTCGGTTCGTTTTTTTTTGATTCTATCAATTTCCTTTTCGCAAAACTTATTTTCAGTAAATTTGTAAAAATTAGAAACTGAAGGCTTCGCAAATACTTTGCAGTCAAAAAGACTTTTGAAAAAAAATGAAAATTCAAGAAAATATCTCTTTAAAGAATTACAATACTTTTGGTGTAGAAGCAAAAGCGCATTATTTTGCCGAAGTACATGATTTACACGAGCTAAAATATGCTACAAAATTTGCCAAAATCAATCATTTTAAAATCCTTTTTTTAGGCGGCGGTAGTAATTTGCTCTTTACCCAAGATTTTGACGGATTGGTGATTAAATTAAATTTAAAAGGGATTTCCGAAGAAATTTTAGACGAAAATCACGTGCTCGTTTCTGCAAAAGCAGGTGAAAACTGGCATGAATTTGTACTGTTTACGCTTTCTAAAAATTATGGTGGATTAGAAAATCTTTCGCTCATTCCGGGAAATGTGGGAACTTGTCCTATTCAGAATATTGGTGCTTATGGAACAGAAATCAAAGACCATTTCGTTTCTTGCAAAGCTCTAAATTTAGAAACTTCAGAAATTGAGGAATTATCTTTGGAAGATTGCAAATTTGGTTACAGAGATTCTATCTTTAAAACTTCTGCCAAAGGAAAATATGTAATTGTAGAAGTCACGTTTAAACTGACTACCCAAAACCATCACATCAAAACAGAATATGGAGCAATTTCTACAGAATTAAAAAATTTAGGAATTGAAAATCCTACTATTCAAGAGGTTTCTAAAGCGGTTATCAATATCAGACAAAGCAAACTGCCTAATCCTGCCGAAATTGGAAACGCTGGAAGTTTTTTCAAAAATCCAAGTATTCCTTTAGCTCAATTTGAAAATTTAAAGGAAAAATTTTCTGAAATTCAAGGATATGCAAATGGTGATTGGGTAAAAGTTCCTGCGGGTTGGCTCATAGAAAATGCAGGCTGGAAAGGCAAACAAATAGGAAATGTCGCTTCTCATAAATTACAAGCTTTGGTCATCATTAATGCCACTGGAAACGCATCAGGAAAAGAAATTTACGATTTCTCTACCCAGATTATTGACTCTGTTAAAGAAAAATACGGAATAGAACTAGAAAGAGAAGTGAATATTTTATAGAATTATCAATAAAATCAATTGATTAATTCGTCACATTGAATCTCAGAAAACTAATCACTAATGCTTATATTTGCGCAAAATTAAAAAGTAAAAATGTCTGAAATTAAACTCAATACAATTCCTGAAGCAATAGAAGACCTTAAAAATGGTAAAGTAATCATCGTAGTAGATGATGAAAACCGCGAAAATGAGGGCGATTTTCTTTCTGCTGCCGAACTTACGACTCCAGAAATTATCAATTTTATGACCATTCATGGTCGTGGTCTTATTTGTACTCCACTTCCTGAAAAAAGATGTGACGAACTAGGTCTTGAAGCCATGGTTTCTAGAAGTACAGACCCGAAAGAAACTGCTTTTACGGTTTCTATTGATTTATTAGGAGACGGTGTTTCTACAGGTATTTCGGCTAGTGACAGAGCAAAAACTATCCTTGCTTTGATGGATGAAAAAACCAAGCCAACAGATTTTATGAGACCTGGTCACATTTTTCCGCTTCGTGCAAAAACGGGTGGCGTTCTAAAAAGAGCTGGTCATACAGAAGCTGCGATTGATTTAACCAAATTGGCTGGATTGAAAGAAGGTGGTGTCATCTGCGAAATTATGAACGAAGATGGAACCATGGCAAGATTACCAGAATTAATGGTTTTGGCTAAAAAATTAGACCTTAAAATCATTTCTATCGAAGATTTAATTAATTACCAATTGAAAAAAGGTGATTTGGTAAACGAAATAGAGTCTAGAAGAGTAAAAACGGCTTTTGGTGAGTTTGATTTCCATGCATTCCAAGAAAAACATACAGACCAGATTCACTTTGCATTAACCAAAGGAAATTGGGAAATAGATGAACCCGTTTTAGTAAGAGTTCAGTCTTCTAGCGCTTATTTTGATGTTTTAAGCAGATTGATTAACGGTGAAAATCCTCAACTGGAAAAAGTAACCAATATGATTAATGCGGAAGGAAAAGGAGCGCTTATTTTCATCAATAATGTATCTAATGCAGAACTCACGATGAGAAAATTACAACAATTCCTGAATTATCAAGACGGACAAGTTGCAAGACCTACGCTTACTGCTAATTTCATAGAATACGGAATTGGAACTCAAATTCTTAAAAAATTAGGCATCACCAAATTCCGAGTGATTACTCAAAATCCTAATCAGAAACCGCTTGTTGCTGGTTATGGTGTAGAAATTACCGAAATGGTACAGATGTAAAATCTTAAAAATATGAATCAAAAATAGCGTAGAAATTTCTACGCTATTTTTATATCCTCGAAACTGTGAAATCCGTTTAAGAAATCTTTCACATTCATTCGTTTTTTTCCTTCTAACTGAACTTCTGTTGGCTGATAAAAGCCATCTTTGGTATAAATTCTAAAAATATTTTTAGAAATTTCTAAAGTTCCCGCCATTTTCTGATGTTCTGAAACTTCAAAAGTTCCTGCATAAATCTTCAAACCTTTTGTTTCTTCACCGATTTTCAAAGTGGTAAAAGCGCAAGGATAAGGCGACATTCCTCTGATGAAATTATGAACCTTAACCGTTTCTTGATTCCAATGAATTCTCGTGTCTTCTTTGAAAATTTTGAAAGCATTTTTGGGTTCTGCAACTTGTGGTTGAGGTTGTTCCGTAATAGAATTTTCAGCTAAACCATCTAATGTTTTCACTACAAGTTTTGCACCCATTTCCATCAATCGATCATGCAAACTTCCTGCATTTTCATCTGGGGAAATAGGCAATTCTTCTTGCAAAAGAATGTTTCCTTCATCTATCTTTTCATTGATAAAGAAAGTAGTAGCGCCCGTTTTTTCTTCGCCGTTGATAATCGCAAAATTGATTGGAGCCGCACCTCTGTAATCTGGTAATAAACTTGCATGAAGATTGAAAGTTCCCAATTTTGGCATTTCAAATAATACTTTTGGCATCATTCTAAAGGCAACCACCACGAAAACATCTGCTTCTAGTTTTCTCATTTCTTCCAAAAATTCTGGATTTCTCAATTTTTCTGGCTGAAAAACAGGCAAATTATTTTCTACAGCGTATTTTTTAACAGGAGATTCGGTTAATTTTTGTCCACGACCTGAAGGTTTATCTGCAACGGTAACTACTCCCACGATTTCGTGATGAGACTGATGAATCGCTTCTAAAGATTTAGCCGCAAAATCTGGCGTCCCGAAAAAAACAACTTTTAAATTTTTCATATTTTGTATCGCTCCTACGGAGCTTTTCTCTTTTTTTAAAAAAAATTTCTACAAACCTTTCGCTCCTATGGAGCGAAACTTATTATCGTAAAGTATATGTTCTAAAATCTAACATTTTAATTTTTCCTAAATCAAGCAAAAAGATAAGCACTTCTTGAATTTTCTCTCTGGAAAATTCTAACAAAATCGCATTTAGATCATCTAAAGTAGCTGGTTTTTGCTGTAGAATATCTAGAATCCGTCTTTCTGCACTAATGGCATTGGTTTTAGGATTTTTGGCGGTGCAAACATAGCAATTTCCGCAGTTTTTCGGCTCTTTTTCGCCGAAATAAGTAAGAATAAGTTTCATTTTACAGCAATCATGATTTCTAGTGTAAAATTTCATTTCTTCCCATTTCTGCAATTTATTTTTCTGAATTTGCTCAAAAAGATTCCACCATTTCCCAGAAAAAGTTCGGTCTTCTCTAGGTTTCAAAAATTTGATAGAATCTAAACTTCCGTCTAGATAATCTATATATCCTTTTTGGTGAATTTCTTTCAGTCTTTCTTTGAATTCTTGCGCACCAACTCCTAATTTTTTACATGTATTCGCTTCGCTAAACTGAACTCTGTGCGTGGATAAACCGTCAACACATCTGAGCAATAATTCTATAAAATAACTGTCTTTTTTCTGCAAATTTTCTAAATCACTTACCTCAAATTTCAATTCTAAAGTAGATAAATTTTTAGAGGTATTGAGATAAATTAACTCTTGATTATGCAGAAAATTAAGCACATTTCTAATCTTGGCTTGAGAAATTTTAGTAAAGTTTTGAATTTTAGAAATATTCAGTTCAAAAATATTTTCAGGCAATTCATTTTCTGCAATCATGAAAGTAGAATACAGATAAGAAATTACTTTCAAAAACTCAGATTTAGAAGGAGTTTGATTATAAAAAACATCGTCTAAATTTAGTAATTCCTGCTCATTCCAAAGTAAAAAAGCATAACTTTTCTCGCCATCTCTACCTGCTCTTCCGATTTCCTGATAGTAGTTTTCTAAGGATGGTGCTGGTGAAAGATGAATTACAAATCTCACGTTTTCTTTATCAATTCCCATCCCAAAAGCATTGGTAGAAATCAATACATTCTGGTTGCTTTTGAGCCATTTTTCTTGCTTCTGATGTTTTTCTTTCACAGAAAGTCCTGCGTGAAAAAAATCTACATTTTTGAGTTTATTTTTTTGCAAAAATTCTGTCAGATTTTCTGCTTCCTTTCTGGTTCTGGTATAAATAATCCCTGAATTTTGGTTGTGTTTTAGCAAATCTAAAACTCTCTGGTATTTATCTGCAATCTCATCAATAAAAATACTGATATTCTCTCTTTTAAAACTTTTTCTAAAAATTTGATATTGAGTAAATCCTAATTTTAGTTTAATGTCTTCTAAAACTTTGGGAGTTGCTGTAGCTGTAAGCGCAAGGCAAGGAACATTCTTAAAAAGCGTTCTAAAATTTTTAATATTTTGATAACTCGGTCTGAAATCTTGTCCCCATTCAGAAATACAATGTGCTTCGTCTACTGCAATAAAAGAAATCTGAATTTCTTCTATTCTTTCTAAAAACTGACGATTCTGAAGTCTTTCTGGAGAAATATAAAGCAATTTGGTAATCCCTTCAATACACCTCCCATAAATTTCTTCTTGTTGTAATTCATCTAATTCCGAACTTAAATATTCTGCTTCTATTCCTCTTAACTTCAACTGCTGAACTTGGTCTTTCATTAAAGCCAAAAGTGGAGAAATCACCAAACAGGTTCCTTCTAAAACCAAAGCTGGAAGCTGATAACAAAGAGATTTACCACCACCAGTAGGTAAAAGTGCAATGGTATCTTTACCCGCAATAACCGCATGAATGATGTCTTGTTGTGAATCCTTGAAATCTTGATACCCCAAAAATGAGTAAGGGTTTTCTGTGTGAGTTCAGCTAAATGATGAGAAGATTGCATTTGGTAAATTTAAGAATTTAGTTTAAAATTTTGCATAAAAAAAGCTGCGATAAACGCAGCTTTTAGTATTGATTTTAAAAATTATTTTTTAATAATTAATTTAGTAGGAATATCATTTTTTGGGATAGAATTCCATTCAGAATCTAAAACATATCTTACTTCTACTTTTCTGTCTTGTAATCTTGCTTCATCAGATGCTGATTCTGCTACTTTAGCTTCAGATTCTCCCACTCCTTTTGATTTAATTTGAGATGGGTTTACTCCTCTTTTTTCTAATTCTTTCACTACTTCTGCAGCTCTAGCTCTAGAAAGTGCTAAATTATAAGCATCTGAACCTTTTTTATCTGTATGACCGATTAATAAATAAGTACCACCTTGAGAACTTTTGATAATCTGAGCAGCTAAATCTAGTTTAGAATTTGATTCTGGTCTTACAGTAGCTTTATTAAAATTAAACAAAACATCTCTTAATGCAAGTTCTATATCTGTAGCTAATTTACTTTTATCAACTGCTACTACTTTAGGACAACCATTATTTTCTACAGGGCCAGGAACGGTAACGCATTTATCATTTAAGTCTATTACTCCGTCTAAATCTGCATCTAATGCTACACCAGCTCCATCTACTCTTGCTCCAACTGGAGTGTCTAATTGTCTATCCCAATCATCACAAACTCCATCGTTATCAGTATCACCTTTTTTACAAACTTCTACATCTACATTTTTATTATCTAAAACATCTAGTTTATAATAAATTTCTTGTAATGGATCATGCCACATTAAGTGTGATTGGTGTTTTCCTAGTTTTAAGGAAATACCTAAAGTTGCATTAAAGAAATTATCAGAAACTTGATCTTCTCTTAAGTTTACAGGACTATCATAACCATTATATCCTAGGTCTTCGCTTCCTAGATAGTTACCACCACCATCAAAAGAATCATCTCCAGTTACTACGTACATTACTCTACCTTCGATATCAATTCTTCTATTTACTTTAAATTTAACACCAGCTCCAGCTTGTCCGAAAAGTGAACCTACTGAAAATCCATTATCAGTAATTAATGGTGCAGAAGAAGAACCTTCATCTTGTCTGTATGCTTTATAAGATAAAGCACCAATACCTGCATAACCATGTAACGCCCATCTGTAAGGAGAATGATTATCTACTCTTCTTAGTAAATTAGAGAAGTTAATATCTCCGATTAAAGATATCGATTGATATTTAGTTTTAGCACCTACATTATTAGCGACTGTACCTTCATCTATCTTGGCTAACCCTTGCTTAGTTTCTCCTAAGTCATATTGAAGGTTTAAACCAAAGGCATGGGTAATAGCTTTATCTATACTTAAATATGCAGAGTAGCCAAATAGGTTTTTACCTGCTCCATTTTTTATTGAAGTTAAATCTCCTGATTGAATTAATGGAACTCCAAAACCCGCAGAGATTGACCAATCATTAAATTTTTTATCTTTTTGTGTAAAAGGTTTATTTTGGTCTCCTACATAAAAGTTATCATTTTGTTGTGCTGTAACTGACAAAGGCAAAAGCATTGCTAATGTGAAAGTTGCAAAATTTATTTTCATGATGTTGTATTTTTAAATTGAAAGATTAAAATTATTGAGCCGCTTTGAAATAAACTCTTCTGTTGGCTTCATTTTTCCATTCTGGACACTTAGTAGCAGGGTTACATTCTGGATATTTAAGGTCTTTTTCACCTCTACCTTCTGTAATAAGAATGTCTGGATTTACCCCTTTACTAACTAAATAATTCTTCACTGCTTTTGCTCTTCTTTCAGATAAGTTGAAGTTGTAGCTATCTGATGCTCTAGTATCAGTACCACCTATTACATAGAACTTAACTGTAGAATTTAGCTTTTTAATAATTTCTGCAGCATTGTCTAACTTAGCATAAGACTGAACTCTGATTACGTCTTTATTCAATTCAAATTCAATTCCTTCAAATCTATTAATTTCTTCAATAATTTCTAAAGTTTCGTCAACTAAGTAAGGACATCCTTTATTTTTAGCAAGACCTGGAACTGTTACACAAGCATCGTTTAAATCTATTACTCCATCTAAGTCCATATCTAGTGCTTTACCTGCACCATCTACTCTAGCTCCAAGTGGTGTATCTAACTCACGATCCCAATCATCACAAACGCCATCTTTATCAGCATCTCCTCTTTCACAAATAATAGGTTCTACTGATCTACTATCTAGAGCAACTATTTTTCTAAGCGCTTCATTTTGGGCATCATACCAAGATAAATGGGTATTATGCTTTCCTAATTTTATAGTCACCCCTACATTTGCTACAATCATGTTATCCGAGAAATTTTTCTTAATTTGATTGTAAACACCATCAGCGGTCTCACCACCTCCATCGAATTCATCATCACCAGAAATGATATACATAACTCTAGTATCAATATCAATTCTTCTAGAAAGATTATATTTTACGCCAGCTCCTCCTTTATAAAAGAATGAATCTATTCCAAAGGACTGCTTAAACTTTTGATAATTTTCATCTATCGTATTTCCGTTTGGCAATGTAGACAAAGGTTTGTCATCATCTCTTTCGAATTCATAACCTTGTAAACCAATACCTGCATAACCATGTAGAGACCATCTAAAAGATGATTTATTGTCTGTTCTTCTAAAAAAATTAGAAAAATTTACGTCTCCTAATAAACTTACTTGATTGTATCTCGTAGTAGCAACACCTAAACCATAAGAAGGTCTCGTTACAATTCTACCAGTTTGCTTAGTTTTACCAGTTT
The DNA here is from genome assembly GCF_003860565.1 of Cloacibacterium normanense. Lineage (NCBI taxonomy): Bacteria > Pseudomonadati > Bacteroidota > Flavobacteriia > Flavobacteriales > Weeksellaceae > Cloacibacterium > Cloacibacterium normanense. The sequence continues at coordinate 156,321 of NZ_CP034157.1, read as the reverse complement.
GGTATTGTAGTTCAAAACCAAACTTATCACTCACTTGTTTTGCAAGCCCTACATAAGCATTCCATCCGAAATTTTTTCCATCTTGGTTGAGAGAAGTTAAATCGCCGTGGTGCATAATAGATGTACCACCTCCTAAAGTGATTGCCCAATCATTATACCTTTTAGCTTTGTTGTCAAATTTTGACACTTTAGCAGAGCCAGAGGTGAACGTGTTGGGATACACACTATTTTCCTTGTTATCTTGAGCTAAGAATAAGCTAGGAAAAGATAACAATAGTGTTAATAAACCTAATTTCATATTTGTGTTTTTATTTTATATTCAAACTATCTAGTAGAGCTTTAGAAAATTCCCTTTCACATAAATGCTTATGATGAGGGATTTTCAGTTTCTTAGATTCAAAATTAATATTGTTAAATGTTACAATATCAATATCTATTATCCTATCAATATAACCTCCTACTGCAGATGAATCAAGCTCTCTTCCCATCTCTTTTTCTATAGATTTCACAGCATTTAGGAAACTATATGGCGAGATTGTGGTAGTTAAGCCTATTGCAATATTACAAAAAATATTTGTACTTTCAAACTCTACTGGTTGAGTTTCTATCATTTCTGATGTTTTTATAATTTTTCCCAAGCAATTTTCTATTTTTGCAATCGCTTGGTTTAAATTAGACTTGGTATCTCCTAAATTGCTACCGAGTAACAAAACCACATAATGTAACGACATATTATTGAATAATTAAGTTCTCAAAAATTATTATGAAAGATTTTATAAAAAATGTATTTGCAAATATAGTAGCCATCCTTCTAATAGGAATAGTTTTATTTGGGTTTATAGTATTATTTTTTGTTGCAAGTGCAATGAGCAGTGATCAAAAACCTTATGTAGAGAATGACTCTGTTCTTACCCTCAATTTTAACGGAAACGTTATCGATTCTTACACCGAACAAGAGGAAAGCCTTTTCGATTTTGGCAAAAGTAAAGATGTACTGCTGTTAGATGTGATCAACGCTATCAACAATGCTAAAAATGATGAAAAAATAAAAGGCATAAGTATAGAAGCTGACAATTTACCTGCAGGAATCACTCAAGTTGATGACATTAGAGCGGCCATCGAAGATTTTAAGAAATCAGGAAAATTCGTGTATGCTTACGGAAATAACATGTCACAAAAATCCTATTATTTAGCTTCAGTAGCAGACAAAGTGTACCTTAATCCTGTGGGAATGATAGAACTTAAAGGAATGTCTACAGAAGTAACTTTCTTAAAAGATTTTGCAGCAAAATATGGAATTGGCGTAGATGTCATCAGACACGGAAAATTCAAAGCTGCGGTAGAACCATTTATCAGAAATGATATTTCACCAGAAAACAAAGAGCAACTTTCTACTCTTCTTAATGACATTTGGGGAAATATATCTACTAAAATTAAAACCTCTAGAAAATTAGACGATACTACTTTCAAAACCGCAGTAGACAGTTTATATGGTTTTATACCAGAATTAGTCGTGAAAAATAAATTGGCAGACCAACTGTTACAGAAATCTGAATACGAAAACCTAATTAAAAAACAACTCAAGTTAAAGTCTGACGAAAAAATCAACAGAATTTCTGTAAATAAATACATAAACTCACTAGATGAAGAAAAAAGTAGTGACAACAAAATTGCTGTTCTATATGCCGCTGGAGAAATTTTCAATGGTGATGAATATCAGAACATTCACTCTGAAAAATATGTAGAATACATCAAAGATTTAGCAGAAGATGATGACATAAAAGCAGTGGTTTTACGTGTAAATTCACCTGGTGGAAGCGGAAATGCTTCAGACGAAATCTTATTTGAATTACAACAACTTAAACTCAAAAAACCTCTAGTAGTTTCTTTTGGTGATTATGCAGCTTCTGGTGGTTATTATATCTCTATGGCTGCTGATAAAATCTATTCTTCACCTAATACTTTAACGGGTTCTATCGGCGTTTTTGGCATGATTATGAATTTTAAAGATTTAGCCAATAGAAACGGAATTCGCTCTGACATTGTTTCCACTAATGCGAATTCGCAAGTTTATTCACCTCTTTCTGGAGCAGCTCCTGGAACTATTCCTATTTTAACCAGAAGCGTGGAAAGCACTTATAAAAGATTTGTATATTTTGTAACTCAAAACAGAAAAAAATCTTTTGAACAGATTGACACAATTGGCGGTGGTAGAGTTTGGAGCGGAACTAGAGCAAAACAATTAGGCTTGGTAGATGAGTTAGGCTCGCTTCAACAAGCAATTAATTACGCTGCTACCAAAGCAAAATTGAAAGACTATTCACTAGACAGTTATCCTAGAAAATCTAGTCCACTAGAAGAATTCTTCAAACAAACTGAGGAAGACGAGATCGCAGCAAGAGTAATTTCTAAAAAAGTAGGAAAAGAAAACTATGAACTCTTCCAAAAAATAACCAATCCAAAACTGAATAACGGAGTACAAATGGCACTCCCTTATCAGATTACGATTAAATAGCAAAACATTTCCATCCATATTAAAACGAAATCGCCGTTTCAAAAATTTTGAAACGGCGATTTTAATGTTTATTACAATAGATTATTGCTTGGCGACTAATTTCCCATACACAAATAGCACTAAAAGCGCACCTAATACAGAAATTACAATACTGCCAATATCCCAAGGATTATCATCCTGTGAAATACCAATTAGTCCTGCTAAAAATCCACCAACAATAGAACCCACAATTCCTAAAATAATCGTCATGAGCCAGCCCATGTTTTGATTTCCTGGCATTACAAATTTTGCTAATGCTCCAATGATTAGACCAAGGATGATCCATCCAATAATTGCCATCATAGTTTAATGTTTTAAGTTTATAATTTTGTTAATTTGACTTTATAAAGTTATCAAATTTTATAATATCACAAAATTATTTTCTTATTTTAAAGAAAGAATCTACAAATTCTTCACCATTAAATAATTGCAAATCTTCCATTTTTTCGCCTACTCCAATGTATTTTACAGGAATCTGAAACTGGTCTGAAATCCCAATAACCACACCTCCTTTCGCAGTTCCATCTAGCTTTGTCACTGCAAGAGCGGTAACTTCTGTAGCTGCCGTAAATTGTTTTGCCTGTTCAAAAGCGTTTTGACCAGTAGAACCATCTAAAACCAATAAAACTTCATGTGGAGCTTCTGGCAAAACCTTCTGCATAACACGTTTAATTTTAGAAAGCTCATTCATTAAATTGATTTTATTATGCAATCTTCCCGCAGTATCAATAATGACTACATCTGCATTTTGTGCTACAGCACTTTGAACCGTGTCAAAAGCTACTGAAGCAGGATCAGAACCCATATTTTGCTTTACAATAGGAACACCTACTCTTTCACTCCAAATCACCAACTGGTCTACAGCTGCAGCTCTAAAGGTATCTCCAGCTCCTAAAACCACTTTCAAACCTTGTGACTTAAACTGATTTGCCAATTTGCCAATCGTAGTGGTTTTTCCTACACCATTTACTCCAACTACCATAATTACGTATGGCTTTTTGGTTTCGTCTATATTTTTGGTTTGAGAATGTGGATTTTCTAAAAGCAAAGCCGAAATTTCTTCACGAAGAATTTTATCCAATTCAGAAGTGTTTACATATTTATCTCTTTCTACTCTGGCTTCTATTCTTTCGATGATTTTTACAGTAGTATTTACACCTACATCAGAAGCAATAAGGACTTCTTCTAGCTCATCTAGAACCTCATCATCTACTTTAGATTTTCCGATTACAGCTCTAGAAATTTTATCAAAAAAACCTTGACTTGATTTTTCTAAACCTTTGTCTAAAGATTCTTTTTCCTCTTTTTTAAATATTTTTTTAAACCAACTCATATATTAGATTTGAGATTTGAGATTTACTCACGAATTTTTTATTATAATTTTGGAGTTCGTGAATGCTCCGCATTTGAGATTTGAGATTTCTAAACCAAATCGTTAAAATTGTTTTTAAAATTTTAGGTTCACAAAGATAACAAAAAAACTACCCAAAAAATTGAGTAGTTTTATATGTTTATACAAGACGTAGAATTATTTTTTCAAATAAGCTTCTACATCGTCTGCATTCATTACTTTTTCTTCGAAAACGTAAGCTCCAGTCTTAGGGGACTTTACCATTTTCACAACTTTGGTCATTTTTTTAGACTGACCTGATTGAAGTGTTGCAACAACTTTCTTTGCCATCTTTTAATATTTTTAAAGATTACTTGATTTCTTTGTGAACTGTATATTTCTTAAGAACCGGATTGTACTTTTTAAGCTCTAATCTTTCCGTAGTGTTCTTTTTATTTTTTGTGGTGATGTATCTAGACATTCCAGCCACACCTGTTTCTTTGTGCTCTGTGCACTCAAGAATTACTTGAACTCTATTTCCTTTCTTAGCCATTTCTTATTATTTTAAAAATCCGTTTCTTGTTGCTCTTTCAATCGCCTCTTCGATACCAATTTTATTGATAACTCTCAAACCATGAGCAGAAACTCTTAATGTTACGCTTTTTTCTTGCTCTGGAAGATAAAATGTCTTCTCTAATAAATTAATTTCAAAACGTCTTTTCGTTTTGTTATTTGCGTGAGAAACGTTGTTTCCTACCATTGCACGCTTACCTGTTATTTGGCAAATTCTTGACATATCTCGATGTTCTTTTTTACTACTATGTATTTTGAGTGTGCAAAATTATAGATATTTTTTTGAACTCACAAATTTTCAAACAAATAAATTTGTAATTTTTTCAAAAAAACTTAATCTAAATTTTGATAAATTATTTTTTAGAAGCTATTCTTTCTCCGAAGTGGTAAATAATTAAAAATCCGAGCACAAATATAGCAATTCTTGAGATTAAATCACCTATTTTTGTGTAAATAGATTTTTCTTCAAGCAAATTAGCCTTTACCAATAGCGCTGTTCTATCATCATAAAAGGTGTCTTCTAGAACATCTCCTCTTGCATTAATATGCGCAGAAATTCCGCTATTGGCAGCACGTACAATCTCTCTCCTAGTTTCTATAGCTCTCAGTCTGGCATAAGAAAGCAATTGCTTGTGACCTTCAGTATTATCCCACCAAGAATCATTGGTCATAATCGCGAGAAGGTTTGCACCATTTTTGACATAATCGGTTACGTATTCTCCATAAATACTTTCATAACAGATAATAGGAGCCATTTTAGCCTTGTTAAATGTATTGCTGAAAACTTTTCTTTCCTTATCAATTCCAAGAGATGAATTTGCACCTCCGAAATCCAGCATCGCATCTCCCAAAATAGGCTTCAGATATCTAATGTATGGGAAAATTTCAACTCCAGGAACCAATTTCGCTTTGTGATAAACCTCCACTTCTTGATTTGGAATAATTTGCAATGCAGAATTATAAGAATTTACCCAAACTCCATTTTGAATTTCTGTAGAATAATCCTCAGTATCCGCTTCGTCAAACAAAAATTTATGCGTGGAAGCTCCTGTTAAAAATATAGATTGTGGGTGTTTTCCCAAAAAATCTTTGGCAATTGCGATAGAAGTACTTTTATTAAAACCATTTTCGCTCAAACTTCCGTTCCCGGGAAATGCAGTTTCGGGCGCAATGAAAAAATCTACTTTTGTTTTAGAATTTTCTTCGGCTAAATTTAAAAGTTCTCCTAATATCTGTAAAGAATCTTTACTGTATTTTTCGGTATAAGGATCTAATTTTGGTTGAAGCAAAAGCGTAGTCACTTCTCCTACAGGTTTTTCTTGATAAGAATTGTATTTATAAATAGAAATCAGAAGAGGCAGAACTATAAGCGCTGTTAAAATAGAAATATTCTTCACCAAATCTTTTCTTATTCTTCCTGCTTGCCAAATTCTCAATGTATAAAAAGCAAAAACATTAATCAGCAAAATCCAAAAACTACCGCCAGTTGCACCAATTGTATCGTACCATTGAATCAATTGAGGATATTCTGAAAAGGCATTTCCTAGATTAAGCCAAGGCCAAGTAAATTCCCAATTGAGATGAAATCTTTCGAAACTTAACCAAATTGCCACAAAAAATACTAGCCCAAAATAAGTTCCTCTTACTTTCTTATACCAATAATACAGTTGAAAAACCAAACTCATCAATAAAGAATTGACAATAACAGGAATTGCAACTGCCAAAAGAGAGTTATTTCCGTCTGGATTTTTAGCGTGATATAACCAACCAGTAGTTACTACATTCCAAATGAAAAAAGCAAGATAAGTCAAACCAAAAACCGCCCATCCTTTTTTATTGATTTTTGAAAATTTAGAAATTTCTTGCTCCATTAATAACAATGGAACGAAAGCAAAAAATATAAAAAACGGAATTCCGTAAGTAGGCCAAGAAATAGATAACAATAGCGCTGATATTAATGATAGAAAAATATATTTCATAAGTAAATCCTATTGGTGAAGGGCAAATTTAAGGTTTTTACATGGGGTAAAAAAGAGAAACATGACAAAAGTCATATTTTATAAATAACTGAGAATCAATACAAAATAAAATATTTTTATTCTTATTTAAAATTATTCTAAATAAATTTTGTGATTTAAACTTACATTTTTATTTTTGCAGAGTTATTTTTAATCATTCTAAATAAAGTTAAATGAGAAATCAAATACTTCCCCTTTTATTAGTTGCAGCATCAATTACTGCAAATGCTCAACAAAAAAAAGACAGTTTATATACCAGAACCATAGAAGATGTAAAGCTTCACAAAACAGGAAATCCTAATAACGCTAGAGTTTCTACTATAAAATCTCAACTAGATGTAATGGAAACTCCACAAGCGATTGCCATCGTAACTCATGAAGTTATAGAACAGCAACAAGCACAACAACTTTCTGATGTAGTAAAAAATGTAAACGGTGTTTATATTACCTCAGCGAGAGGTGCTTCTCAAGACAGTTTTGGAGCGAGAGGTTACACTTTTGGCAATGAAAATATCTACAAAAACGGAAGTAGAGTAAACTCAGGAATTTTCCCAGAAGTTTCTGGTCTAGAACGTGTAGAAGTTTTAAAAGGGAGTGCTGCAATTCTTTATGGAAACGTAGCTCCTGGTGGAATTGTAAACATGGTGACCAAAAAACCTCTTTTTAACTTCGGTGGAAATATCGCTTTAAATTACGGAAGTTGGAACAATGTAAAACCTACCATCGATATATATGGCGGATTGACCAAAAATTCAGCTTTTAGAGTAAACGGAAGCTACGAAAATAAAGAAAGTTTCAGAGATATTGTACAATCAGAAAAGCACTATTTCAATCCAAGTTTCCTTTATAACATTTCAGATAGAACACAAATCATCATAGAAGCAGATTATCTTAAACATCACTTCACTCCAGATTTTGGTTTAGGCGGGTTAGTTTTAAACACAACCACTAATGAATCAAAACTCAACACACTTCTTGGAATCAATAAATTCCCTGGTGCAACTTGGCAAAATCAAACCAATGAAATGCTTACTTCTACAGTAACATTAAACCACGAAATTAATTCTAATTGGAATTTTAATACGGTTGCATTTTTCCAAGATTATACCAGGGATTTTTACGGAACCGAAAGAATTCAATGGAATTTGCAAACCAATGGAGATTACGTTTGGAAGAGAACTTTAAACAAACAACTTCAGGAACAAAAGTACGGAAGCCTTCAGTTTAATTTAAATGGTCAATTCAAAACTGGAAAATTAAACCATAAACTTTTAGTTGGTGCAGATGCTGATTATTTACAAGCTGACACTTATTCTTATCAATTGCAAAAACAAGACGGTACTTTCGCAGATGCAGGAAATAACTTTGTTTATGGAACCAACGGAAATACCAGCAATGGAAACATTTCCTTATCAGATGAAAACACTTGGAAATCTGGAGAAATGCTTAATTCAAGACAAAAAGACCTTAACAGAATTCCTACAAGAAGAGTGGGTATTTATGCTCAAGATTTAATTGCTATTACAGATAAATTCAAAGTTCTAGCAGGTTTAAGATGGTCTTACTTAGAAAACAAAAACACCATTGTAGAAAACTATTTGAATAACACTAAAACATATAAAGCAAGTTCAGGAAATCCTAAAGAAAGCGCATTTTCGCCAAGAGTAGGATTAGTTTATCAGATTGATGATAGCTTCAGCACATTTGCAAGTTATAGCAACTCTTTCAATCCTAACTCTGGTAGAGATATTAACAATTTACCATTGCCTTCTTCATTGATTGACCAATATGAAATTGGTTTAAAGAAAAATTTATGGAAAAACACTTTAGCGTTTAACATTACTGCTTATCAAATTGAAAACAGCAATTTAGCACAAACAGCTGCTTTGGATAAAAATGGGAACATAAACGGCGACACTAACATAAAAGAAATGACGGGAGCTACCAGAAGCCGCGGTATAGAATTAGACATTACAGGAAATCCTACACCAAATCTCTCAATCAACGCTGGTTACGCATATAACAATATGGTTTACACAGATACACCAGACTCTGACGGAAGTTTCGTAGAAGGAGAAAGATTGGTAAGAACACCTGCAAATACTGCGAATGCTTCTATCTTCTATACCTTACCAAAATATGTAAAAGGATTAAAATTAGGATTCACCGCATTCTACACCGGAGAAAGATTGGCTGGTTGGAATAATCTAAAAGACAAAAACGGAAACCCAAAAACCAACAGAATGTATGAAATTGGAGATTTCACTACTGTAGATTTCACTATTGGTTACCAATTTAAGAAATTCAATATTCAAGGAAGATTAGGAAACATTTTCGATGTGGTAGATTACAATGTGCACGAAAATTACTCTGTAAATCCTATTACTCCTAGAAACTTTTACTTAACATTTAATTATAAGTTTTAACCTATCATATCAAATTCAATCAAAAAGTGGAGAACTCGTTTTCCACTTTTACCTTTTAAACTAACTTAATGAAATTTACTTTTAGAACATGAAGAGCACAAGAACTACAATGAGAATTTTACACCGCTACATCGGTTATTTTATGGCAGGAATTATGGCGGTTTACGCGATTAGTGGGGTATTATTAATCTACAGAGACACAGATTTCCTAAAAAAAGAAAAGAAAATCGAAAAAAAATTAGAAGCGAATATTCCAACAGATAAATTGGGAAAAGAACTTAAAATAAAAGGTTTCGAAGTGAAAGAACAAAAAGGAAATCTTATCCTCTTCAAAGAAGGAACTTATAATGCGAAAACAGGAGAAGCGAAATATACTAAAAAAGAACTTCCTTACTTTTTAAGGAAAATGACAGAATTGCATAAATCAGATTCAAAACATAAATTTTATTTATTGAATACGATTTTTGGAATTTCACTGTTCTTTTTTGTGATTTCATCATTTTGGATGTTTAATCCAAAATCTCAAATTTTCAGAAAAGGAATGATTGCCACCATAATAGGTTTAGTTTTGGCATTATTCTTGACATTAGCATAATTATAGAAAAAATATTTTTTTACAAAATTTATTGCGTATTAAATAATAATTTGTAACTTTGCAAAGCTTTTTTAACTAATTATAAAACATTGATATAAAAGTCATTACAAGATAATAAGTTGTAAAAAAAACAACTTAACGTTCGTTAGGCAATTATTAAATAATTAGATATAATCTAAATAAATTAACATTTTTTCATTTGTGTTTTTAGGCGGGATAAAATATTTTATATTTTGTCTCGCCGTTTTTTTAATTTTGAACTATGAAAAATATAGAGGTTATCCAAGAGAAACTTTCCACTTGGTGGAATATTATCGTAAGCTTAGTTCCGAATATCGTTTTGCTAATTGTATTCATAATTGTATTTTCTTTTTTAAGCAAATACCTCATCAGAATTATCACGAAAATTCTTTACCGCATTTTTCCTGAAAACGCTAACAAAAACACACCTCTTCTTTTGGCCAAATTTGCCAAATATATTCTCTATGCTTTAGGAATTTACATCGCCTTAGAAATTATGCATCTAGGCAGTTTCATGGTGAAATTTATCGGGAGTTTAGGAATTGCAGGTGTTATTGCTGGAGTTGCATTAAAAGATGTAGTTTCTGGAATTTTTGCAGGTGCAGCTGTAAATTTTGAAAAAACTTTTCAAATTGGTGATTTAGTAACCATCAGTAATATCAAAGGAACGGTAGAAGACATCAGTATGCTCACTACCAAACTGAGAACAGAAAACGGCGAAACCGTCTATGTTCCCAATCAGTTAATTTTCAACACTCCTTTCTTCAATCACAGTAAAAAATCTTAGCCTAATTTCTCGGCAATATCTTCCCATTCTTGCATGGTAGCAGCTAATTCGTCTTGCAAATCCTGATATTTTTTCAGTTCTGCATCAGAAGGATTAGACTTGGCGAAGATACTTTCTAGTTGAGCGATTTCTTTTTCGTAGTCTGCAATTTTTTCTTCAATTTTTTTGAGTTTATTTTGAAGATTCTTTTGAAGATTCTTTTGTTCTTTGCTTACGAAAGCATTAGCATTTTGCTGAGATTTCGCTTCGCTAGTAGCGGCTTCTTTCTTTTCTTCTGCTTTTATTTCTGCTTCCTGACTTAATTTAGATTTTTCGGCAGAAATTTCTCTTAGAGATTCTTTTTGACGATATTCTAGATATTCATTAATATTTCCTAAAAACTCTTTCATACTGCCATCTCTGAACTCGAAAATTTTATCACACAATCCTTGTAAAAATTCTCTGTCGTGAGAAATCACAATAATCGTTCCTTCGAATTTCTGTAGCGCTAACTTGATAATTTCCTTCGAGTGAATATCTAAGTGGTTTGTAGGTTCGTCCATAATCAACGTATTGAAAGGACGAAGCAATAATTTACAAAGCGCCAATCTATTTCTTTCGCCTCCAGAAAGCACTTTTGTTTTTTTGGTCACATCTTCACCAGAAAAAAGGAAACTTCCTAGTAAATCACGAACTTTGGTTCTGGTTTCTTCAGTCGCAGCATCTTCTGCTTCTTGTAAAACTGTTTTTTCAGGACTTAGAACTTCTTCTTGGTTCTGTGCAAAATATCCTATGTTTACATTATGCCCAAGATTCCATTCACCTGAATAATCTTTGATTTCACCTGCTAAAATTTTAGCTAAAGTGGTTTTACCTTGTCCGTTTTGTCCGAGAAGCGCAATTCTATCACCACGCTGAACAAAGAAATCTACATGATCAAAAACCTGATGATTCCCGTATTTTTTGCCTAAGTTTTGAGCTTCGAAAATCACTTTTCCTGGTACTACACTTTGCACGAAACGAATATTAAACTTAGAAACATCTTCATTCTCTACTTCAATTCTCTCAATTTTTTCTAATTTTTTAATGAGAGATTGTGCGAAAGAAGCCTTAGAAGCAGAAGCACGGAAGCGATTGATGTTATCTTCCATTTGCTTAATTTCAGTATCTTGGTTTTTCTTCGCTTGAATCAGTTTTTCTTTTCTGTCTTTTCTAAGTTCTAGATATTTGGTATAATTAGCTTTATAATCGTCAACTTTCTTATTATTAATATCAAAAGTTCTGTTACAAACCGAAGTCATAAACTGTTTATCGTGACTTACCAAAACAATAGCACCATTATAATCTTTCAAGAAATTTTCTAGCCAGATGATTGATTCCATATCTAAGTGATTGGTAGGTTCATCCAGAAGCAAAAGGTCATTATTCTGAAGTAATAATTTAGCGAGTTCTATTCTCATTCTCCAACCTCCAGAAAACTCATCGGTAAGTCTATGAAAATCTGCAGCTTTGAAACCAAGACCTAACAAAACTTTTTCTATATCTCCTTCCAAATTATACGCATCGTGATGATGAAGATAATCATTAAGATCTGTCATTTTATGGATTAAATCATGATAAGTATCTGATTCATAATCAGTTCTAGTTGCTAATTGGTGATTTACTTCGTCCAATTCTTTTTTCCAAGCATTAATTTGCTCGAAAGCTTGAAGTGTCTCATTCCAAACGGTTCTTCCCTTTACGAAATCTAAATCTTGTTTTAAAAACCCAATGGTAATATTACCATCTGGAACAATATTTCCTTCGTAGAAGTTAATATCGCCAGAAATCATTTTGAGAAGTGTAGATTTTCCTGCACCATTTTTCCCTACCAAACCTATCTTATCATCTTTTTTGATGGTAAAATTTACATCTCTAAAAAGATAATTTCCCGAATGATGAAGACCAAGACCTTGAACTGAAAGCATAATGAATTGTTATTTTTTGAGATTGCAAAAATAACGCTTTAAAAATAAAAAAACTGCACCTTATAAAAAGATACAGTTTTTTTTGGTTAAAAAGAGAAATATAAATGATGATAAAAAAATTATTTACTATTTCCTCCTCTTGCAACTAATGCAATTAGAATGATGAGAACTAGAGCGCCAATTACCCAAATTAATGGATTCTGCATCCAGTTTCCAGACATATCCGTACCTTTATTCATGTCTACGTCTACGTCTAATTGAGCTGCTTTTTCTTGTGCCCAAACTAATCCTCCGATTAGAGTAGCCATTACAGCCATTGCAAAAGTTTGCAATCTTCTAGTGATATTAGATCTTTCCATAATTTTATGTTTTTATGTTTATTTTGGTGTTTTTAAATTATAGTTCTACTGGGATATTCATATGAACTACAGAAGCCATATTTTTTCCTTTGTATTTAGCAGGAACAAATCCTTGATTGAGGTCATAAATCGCTAAAATAGTTGCTAAGTTCAGAGATTCATTATTTCCTGAAGCTTTCACGTCTGAAATTTTACCGGTTTCTGTTACCAAGAAACTTACGTGTGTATATTGAGTACCAGAACCCGTAACTGCGTTTTTATCAATTTTAGCATTTACAGCATCGATAAAATCTTGTTTACTTTGTCCGAAACTTGGTCTTTCTGTTCCTGGTAAAAGTGGAACTTGTGAATACGGAGCTACATTTTCTTTAGCTTTAATTGCTTTGATTTTCGCTTGCATTTTAGAAGGCTCATCATCTGGAGCTTTTACTAAAAATGCTACATTATTTTCGTCTTGAGCGATATAAGCTCTGTGAAATTTTGAAATATTTACTCCCTGTGAAAACACGAGAGAGAATGCACCAATAGATAGTGCGGTTGCTAACTTTTTCATAATTTATTGTTTTTGGTGTTTTTGTGATATGTGTGTGTGTGATTTATGCCTTTCTAGAAAGTGCATTATAAGCGTAGAGTACGATAATGGCTCCTACTACAGACATGGCTAAGCTATAAAAGCTAAAAACATCATTTGTTACGTCTGCTCCGAAGAAAATTCTTCCTAAAAAGCCTCCTACTACGCTACCTACAATACCAATAATAATGGTAGTAATCCAACCAGCTGCGTCATTTCCTGGTTTTAAAAATCTTGCGATTGCTCCAGCGATTAAGCCGAAAATAATCCATGCGATAATATTGATCATAATTTTGTGATTTAGTGTTAATATTTATTTGGTGTATGTGTTTAAGTGTTTATTTAAGAGCATCTAGTTCTGTTTCTACTTCCTTAGTCACGCTCTTTGCAGAAGATAAAATCTGGTCTTTGTTTGCTTTTACTTTTTCTGAAATTTGGTTTGAAATCGTGTTGTATTTGCTTTTTGCCTTTTCAGAAAGTTGATTCATCGTATCTTTGGTTTTAGATTGAGCATTTTTTGCTTGTGTTCTCAGTTTTGCTCTGGTGTCTTTTCCTTTTGCTGGTGCAAATAAAATTCCTGCTACTGCGCCTACTGCTGTTGCGCCTAATACTCCTAATGTTCTTTTTGCTGTGGTGTTCATAATTTTACTGTTTATTGTTAATATCGTCTTTTATAATTTCATAAATCATAATACAAAGCGCCAAGACAAATAATATGTTAATCAGTATACTTGTTTCAAAGAAGAAAAATCCAATTGCCCATATTATTATTAACAATGTAACCGTGAAATAGGTAAATTTATTCATAACTCATAATAATTTATATCATCTCTTTAATCTGCAAATTTTTAAAAATTACCTATTTTTCTTGTTACATCATTTTAATGCTTTGTTATATAATTGCTACTTCTCTGTTTCAATGAAGATTAAAATCTTTTGTTTCATTTTAACAATACAAAGATTTAAATTTTTGATTTACAATTTATTACATCATTTTAATTAAAATTTTTAGAATTTTAAGATGTTATAAAATTTCCATTTTTAATCCTTTTTAAAAAAGCAGAAGTAAAAATATTGTAGAATAAAATGAACAACTTCTCTGAAGAATTTTCTTCGCTTTCTACATGACAAAGATGTGACAATTACCAATTAATCTCATTACAAAAAATTGGGTTATTGTTATAGAATTTGCATAAAAAAACACGCTCAAAAAGCGTGTTTTAATATGTAATGATTTTTATTTAAACTTCTGGCAAATAGACGGTAAATGTGGCTCCTTCGTTTGGTTTTCCTTCGGCGAAGATAAAGCCTTTATGATTATCTACAATTTTTTTACAAATGGCTAAACCAATTCCGGTTCCTGCGATTTCGTCTTTATTGTGCAATCTGCTGAAAAGTTCGAATATTCTTTCCGAATATTCTGGTGAAAAACCAATCCCGTTATCTGTAAAAGTAAACTTGTGGAAAATTCTCTTCGCAGAGAAAGTTACATTTCCTACTTTTTCAAAAGATGCTTTTTCGTAATCTATTTTGATTTCTGGAGCAACGCCTGGCTTAGAATATTTAATAGAATTCCCCAATAAATTAATAAACAACTGCTGAATCTGGAAAGGAATGACTTTCATTTTCGGAAGATGAGCGGTATGAATCACTGCTTTTTTCTCTTCTATAGGTTCTGCAATTTCGTGTTTTGCGTTTTCCAACAAATCATTAAGGTCTGCTTTTTCGAAAACCTGTTCAGATTTATTGGTTCTAGAAAATTGCAGTAAATCTTTGATGAGCAATCTCATTCTTCCAGCTGCAACTTTTATCCTATCGAAGTACTGTTGACCTGTTTCCGTGAGATTCTGATAATCTTTGGCTTCCAACCTAGAGATGAAAGTTTCGATTTTTCTTAACGGCTCTTGCAAATCATGACTCGCAACATAGTTGAATGCCTGCAATTCTTTGTTAGACGCTTCCAGTTCTCTGTTTTTTTGATTGGTTTCTATATTTTTATTGACTTCTTCGGTAATATCTTGCGTTATCATCAAATAATAAAACCCTTCACCCGAATCTTCAATCGGCTTATGAGAAACTCTAATATATCTTATTTCGCCAGTATCTTTTTTTACAATTCTATGTTCGTAAGGTTTTGCGTTTTTATCTTTATTCTGTAATTTCTGAAGATTTTCTAAAACATAATCTAAATCTTCTGGATATACATACGGAATAAAATTATCTACTTTAGGATCAAAATTTTCATTTTCTACTCCAAAAAGTCTGAAAATATTATCCGAAAACTCAAATTCATTTTTATCTACATTCCATTTCCAGAATCCATATTTACCAATAACTTCAGCTTCCTTGCTACTCTCATTGTAATACTTTATTTCTTCAAAAGCTTTTTGAAGAATTTGACTTCTTTTTACTTCTTCTGTAATATTAACTACAACTCCTGCCAAAAATTTATTTCCATTAGCATCATAAGTTGGGCTACCTACTCCTTTTACATGAATAATTTCTCCTGAAGGTCTCAGAATTCTATAAGTAAAGGCAGGAAGATTTTCTTCTTCTTCCATTTTTGCCATTACAGTTTTAAAATATTCTACATCTTCTGGATGTACGTAGTTATAATAATTATCTAGATTAGACTCAAAAGATTTTGGTTCTGCTCCTAATAATTTGTAAAGATTGTCTGAAAAATACCAAGTATTTTCTTTGATGTTCCAACTCCAATTTCCATATCCACCAATTTCTTCACCAAATTTCAATGCATTATTAGAGAGCAACATTTCGTTATTGATTTTTTCGAGTTCTTTATTTCTCTCTAAAATGGTGTTCTGTGCTTTGAAAATTTCGGTAACATCTAGAGAAATAATGAGCACATATTCTTCATTACTGTCATCTTTTATATGTTTATTGTTAATCGACAGATATTTTATTTCTTGGTTATCTGCTCTAATAATTCTGATGATATATGGATTAAAAGATTTTTTTTCTGCCATTTCATCTAATGTAGCATCTACCATTGCTTTATCATCTGGATGCACTTGTTTAAATAAATCAGAAAACTCTGGTTTATCTTTAGGATTTAGACCAAATAAGCGGTAATTATTATCAGAAAATATAAATCTATTATCTTTTACAAACCATTGCGCAGTACCATAATTCCCCGCTATTTCTGCTTCTTTATTGGTTTCATTAGCTAAGAAAAGGGTTCTGTTTTTCTTTTCTAATTCTATATTTTTTTCTGAAATATTTTTTTGATTTTCTATCTCTTCTGTTACATCGCTGGTAATTCCTAATAAGATTTTTTCGTTTTTAAGATTTTTTATCATTTTACCAGAAGCACGCAGATATCTTACCTCACCATCGTTTCTAATGATTCTGTAAGTGAATGGTGATAAGGTTTCATGATTAATCATCTCGGAGACAATTCCTTGTACGTAATACAAGTCTTCAGGATGAATTCTATTCATAAATCCTTCATAATTATCTTCTAAAGAATTAGGCTCATAACCTAAGAGACGATATTCATTTTCGGAAAAAGTATATTTTTTGGTTTCTACATTAAGTTGCCATGTTCCGTAATTACCGATTTGTTCGGCAAGATTTGCGGTTTCATTTGCAAGTATTAGTTTTTCATTATTGATGGTCGCTTCTTTTAAATCTCTATTGATTTTGATAATGGCAAGAATTAAGAGAACAATTGTAACAAAGAAGGTCAATAAATTCACGAGTGGTGTGTATTTATTGACTTGATCACTTTTTAAAGACCTCGTTTCTAGAAGATGAGTCTCAGATTGTCTTAGATTTCTAATAATAACTGAAATTTCTTCCATCACTGCTTTTCCTCTGTAGATATTATCCTTAACTTTATCAATATTTTTTAAATCAAAGTTAGGATCTAAGACTTCGTCTACTACTTTCAGTTTTTTTTCTATTAAAAATTCTAGTTTTTTAGTCGTTTGAAAACGATCTGGATTATCCGAAGTTATTTCTCTGAGCTGTTTTAGATTTTGTTTAATTTCTTCTTTATCAAACTTGATTTGACGAATTAATTTTTTGTCATGAGTCAATAAATAATTTCTTCTGTCTATTTCTACATTTTTAATTTTAGTAAAAACTTGCTCTATTTTTATGAGAACACGATAGGTGTGTTCTACAATTTCATTAGAATCATGCAACGCTCTAATATGTTTATAAGAAACCGAAGAAATAAAAAGTATAATTGCTATGGTAATCGCAAAAATAATTTTAAGAAAAAGAGGTTTGTTCGTAAATTTCATATAAAATTACATTCTCAGTAAAAAATTATCTTTATTAAGACCAGAAGTATGGTATTGCCAATTAATAGCCACTACATCTGATAAAACTTTTTTAAGGGTATCAAAATCATTTGGTTTTTTGATGTAAATATTCGCGCCACTTACGAAAGTTTCTTCTATATGCTCTTCTGAAGATGAGGTAGAATAAATGGCAATGGCAATATCATCAAATTTTTTATTAGATTTTATTTCGTGGAGACACTCTATCCCATTTTTTTTAGGCATATTCAAGTCTAAAAATAGAACCTGTGGTAAAACCGCATCGTCTGAATTAAGATAATTCATAAGTTCTACTCCATCATTATAGGTGTGAACTTTGGTATTTATTTTCAGTTCAGAAAAAGCATCGGTGAAGAATAATCTGTCATCTTCGTCGTCATCTGCTAAGATGATGTGAATGTAATCTGTGTGCATAGTTTTTTATTTAGATTTATTTTTTATTAGCAATTTCTCTACGTTTGGTAATAATTCTCTGGAACTGAGATGGTGTAATTCCTGTAATATTTTTGAACTGTGTACTTAAATGTGCTACACTGCTGTAATTTAATCGATAAGCGACTTCGGTTAAGGTAAGATTGTCTTTAATGATTAAATTTTTGGCATGTTCTATTTTCTGCATCATAATGTAGTTCTCTATAGAACTGAACGTGACTTCTGAAAATAAATTGGATAAATAACCATAACTGTGATTAAGTTTATCGGTAAGATAAACAGAAGCTTTTACATTAATAGGCTCTTCAGAATGAACCATTTCTAAGATGGCTTCTTTAATTTTTTCAATCAAAACGGTCTTTTGATTCTCGATAATGGTAATGCCGTACTCTTCTAATTCTGCACGGAATTCTTTCATCTTTTCGGCAGGAATTTTTTCTAAAAATTCTACTTCACCAAAAGCGACTACTCTATATTTAGCACCTAATTGGTCTAATTTTTCTTCTAATACTTTTTTACAAACTGCGTTATAGTCGAATTTTGTAAATATCTTCATTGTGTTATTATTTAGTTTATAAAGTTAGTAAAAAAAGTAAGCTCTCATTGTTTTTGTCTAAAATCTTAAAAAACTCTCACAAATAACAAATAAATCCGTACTTGTGAGAGTTAACTAAATAATAAACTATATGAAGAGAAAACTACTTTTTTTAACTGTTAGTCTCTGTAGATGAAATTATTCACCTAAAGGAATGTTATACGAAACACCTAAACCTAGAGAGGCTGCATTAAAATCTTGTCCTGGTAAGTCTCCTTTAGAACCTGTGAATACTTTAGTATATTGTAATGCTACATTCCAATGTCTGTTATGCCATCCTAATTCTGGTTTTAGATAAAAACCACCATCAGGTCTTGCAACAGGAGCATTAGCTGCTACGTTTTCATCACCTGTGATAAATGCATATCCTAAATCTGTACCGAAATAAAATCCTGTTTGTTTAGGATAAACTCTGATTAAACCTGCTACTGGAACTACTCCGAAATCATTATTTTCGATTCCATCATTGTCCTTCCCGAAGAAATGGTTATAACCTGTAGCAATCCCTAATCCAAATCCTGGTGTTACCAAATGTTGATAAGCAACATCTAAACCTAAATTTGCAGAAGCATTGGTAGAAGGAGCAGCTATTCCTACATTTCCTCCAATTTTTAGCATATTTGTCATTTCTGCACTTTGTGCGCTTAATAAACCTGCTGATAAAATTCCTATTCCTAAAATAGCTCTTTTTACGTTTTTCATAATTTTAAATTTTTCGTGTTAAGTTTTATGTTATATTTATGTTATTGCAAAGTTGCACAGAACTGAAATCTTTTGTTTTATATGATTTTCTGAAACTGTTACAGAATTTTATTTTTATTCACTTACGATAGATTTCAAAAAATAAGTTGTAATTATAGAAGTTACAATTCCACTGAAAAGAAGCGTCCCGTCAAATAAATCTGTAAATAGATTTTTATCTAAAACATAAGCACTTATTCCACTAGCAAGAAATGCTACTAAAAAAGAGAATAAGATAACTTTTACAATATTCAGTTTGGTTCTACTTTCATGGAAGGTTTCTATAGAATATCCAATAAAAATGGCTGCGAGTATTAATAATAAAATGTTCATGACTTTCAAATTTTAAATTACGTTAACTAAATAATTATTGTTCACATCTTTTCTTATTTTTAAAGAAAAGCCCTTTTGTAATTCATCATAAATCATGGAGCAATGATCTACGAGATTTTCAAACTCCTCATCAAAAGCTTCAGAAGCGAAAACCAATTGTTTCATATTGCTTTCGTCTAGTTCTAATCTTCTGTTCTGGTAAGACAATTCAGAAATACCAAAACTTCTATGAAGCTTTATAAAATAATCTTCTATGTGTATTAAATTATTCATAGTTTCGTTTTTTTGGTGTTAGATAATTTTATGTAGGATTTTTTTAGATTCTATGATTAATGCCATAATCATAAAATCTACGGTAAGATATTGAGCAGATAATTGCACGTATTCATTTTGTAAAATAGAATTCACTATTTTGTATCCAGAAGTAGTTGCACTATGTATTATCGTTGTCATTTTCTTAATCTTTGATGTTTACATTGCAAAGATTCAACAATAACATTAACAGAGCATTATAGAATTTTTTTGGAATTTTATAGAATTTTTAGAAACAAAAAAACCTCCTGAAAAATCAGAAGGCTTATTTATAAGTGTAGACTCACAGGGATTCGAACCCCGACAGACGGTACCAAAAACCGTAGTGCTACCGTTACACCATGAGTCTATACCGTTTTTGGTGGTGCAAATTTAATACAAATTTTTCTATTTGCAATAGCTAAAACAAAAAAAATTACAAAAAATCTCTATTTACTTGAATTTCAAACTGTTTTTTTTATCACTTTCTCTCATATTATATTTGTAAAAACACTACTCTAGTCTTCTTCATCAAATTTTGTATCTTTGAAAAGTAAAAAAACAATTCTATGAATCATAAACCAATTGAAGGCTTTTCTAAACTTTCGAAACAACACAAAATTGATTGGTTAATAAACGAATATTTACAAGGAAACCAAGAATACCAAAAGATTCTTCAGCAATATTGGAACGATAATCCAGACTTACAAAAACTCCACGAAGAATTCTCAGAAAATACCATTACCAATTTTTACATGCCTTACGGAATTGCGCCAAATTTCCTCATTGATGGAAAATTGATGGCTTTACCAATGGCTGTAGAAGAAAGTTCTGTAGTTGCTGCAGCTTCCAAATCTGCAAAATTCTGGTTAGAAAGAGGCGGTTTCAAAACCACGATTATTAATACCGAGAAATTAGGACACACACACTTTATCTTCAAAGTAGAAGCGCATAAATTATTGCATTTTTTCAATTTTACTTTAAAGAAAAAACTCTTTGAAGCTACAGAAGATATTACCGCAAACATGAGAAAGCGTGGTGGCGGAATTTTAGATATTAAACTCATAGATAAAACTTCGGAATTAGCAGATTATTATCAATTGAAAGCTAGCTTCAACACGGTAGATTCTATGGGTGCTAATTTCATCAATTCTTGTCTGGAACAGTTCGGAAAAACGTTAAAAGACGAAGTAGCTCAATCTGATGCTTTCTCAGAAGATGAGAAAAACTCAATTCAGATTGTGATGAATATTTTGTCTAACTTCACTCCAGATTGTATCGTAAGAGCAGAAGTTTCTTGTAAAATTGATGATTTAAAAGACGACAGTGGAATTTCTAACGAAGAATTCGCTTGGAAATTTAAACAAGCGGTAACCATTGCAGAAATTGAACCTTACAGAGCAACTACGCATAACAAAGGTGTTATGAATGGTATAGATGCTGTAGTAATAGCTACAGGAAATGATTTCCGTGCTACTGAAGCTTGTGCGCATGCTTATGCAAGCAAAGATGGCAAATACAAATCTCTTACGCATTGTACTACAGACAACGGAATTTTCAGATTTTGGATAGATTTACCAATTTCTGTTGGTGTAGTTGGTGGTTTAACAAATCTTCATCCTTTAGTGAAATTTTCTTTAGCACTTCTAGGAAAACCATCTGCTCAAGAATTGATGAGTATTTTGGCAGTTTCTGGTTTGGCTCAGAATTTTGCTGCACTTCGTTCATTGGTGACTACAGGAATCCAAAAAGGGCATATGAAAATGCACCTTTTCAATATCTTAAACCAATTTGGCGCTACAGAAGAAGAAAAACAATATTTTGTCAACTATTTTAAAGATAAAACAGTAAGTCACCATGAAGTGATTTCGGAATTAAATAAACTTAGAAATAAATAATGAAAACCATTACCTTAATCATCGGCGCAGTGTACGGATTAACTTCTGTAATTTTAGGAGCATTCGGTGCGCATGCTTTAAAGAAAGTTCTTTCCGTAGAAAGATTGACCAGTTTTGAAACAGGTGTAAAATACCAAATGTATCATGCTTTGCTCCTTCTCATTATAGGATTTTTCTTAAAATTTGAAACAGGAATAGAAAAAACTACCGCTTGGTTCATTATTTTGGGGACGTTTCTATTCTCAGTAAGCATTTATTTCTTGAGTTTTCAAGACGTTTTAAAGACGAATCTTAAATTTTTAGGACCTATCACTCCAATTGGTGGTTTGTTTATGATTTTAGGTTGGGCTTTATTAATCTATGTTTTCGCCAAGACTAAGTTTTAAAATAAATTATCATTAAAAATTAGGCAAAAAACTTGATGGGTTTTCCTTTCTACTTGCCTCTTTTTTTATATTTTTGTGAAAACTAACTTTTAAATAAAAATTTTAGAAATATTATGAATCTTCACGAGTATCAATCAAAAGAGATTTTAGCTTCTTACGGCGTTAGAATCCAACGTGGTTTTGTAGCAAACAACGTAGAGGAAGCTGTAGAAGCAGCTGATAAATTAAAAGAATTAACCGGAAGCGAAGGTTGGGTAGTAAAAGCTCAAGTTCACGCTGGTGGTAGAGGTAAAGGTGGCGGTGTAAAATTCTCACCAAACTATGACAAGCTAAAAGAAAATGCTCAGAACATCATCGGGATGAGATTAGTTACGCCTCAAACTTCAGTAGAAGGTAAATTGGTAAACTCTGTTTTGGTTGCAGAAGATGTATATTATCCTGGCGAAACAGAAACTAAAGAATTCTATGTTTCTATTCTTTTAGATAGAGCTTTAGGTAAAAATACTGTAGTTTATTCTACCGAAGGTGGTATGGATATCGAACACGTAGCAGAAGTTACGCCTCATTTAATTCACAAAGAAGTAATTGATCCTACTTTAGGTTTACAAGGTTTCCAGGCGAGAAAAATCGCTTTCAACTTAGGTTTATCAGGTGATTCTTTCAAAGAATTCGTAAAATTCATTGATTCACTTTACAAAGCTTATGTAGGAATTGACGCTTCATTATTTGAAATCAACCCAGTTCTTAAAACTTCAGACAATAAAATCGTAGCGGTAGATGCTAAAGTAACTTTAGATGACAATTCACTTTTCCGTCACAAAGATTTAGCTGCATTAAGAGATACTAGAGAAGAAGATCCTATGGATGTAGAAGCTGGCGAAGCTGGTCTTAATTTCGTGAAATTAGACGGTAACGTAGCTTGTATGGTAAACGGTGCTGGTCTTGCAATGGCTACTATGGATATCATTAAACTTTCTGGTGGTAATCCTGCAAACTTCTTAGATGTAGGTGGTACTGCAGATGCACAAAGAGTACAAACTGCTTTCGGAATTATCTTAAGAGACCCAAATGTAAAAGCAATTTTGATTAACATTTTCGGAGGAATTGTACGTTGCGACAGAGTTGCACAAGGTGTAGTAGACGCTTACAAAGCAATGGGAAGCCTTCCTGTTCCTTTAATTGTACGTCTTCAAGGTACAAACGCTGTAGAAGCAAAACAATTAATTGACGATGCTGGTTTACCAATTCACTCAGCAATTACTTTAGAAGAAGCTGCAAACAAAGTATCAGAAGTTTTAGCTTAATAAAACAAACTTACTTCAAATAATCAAATCCGTTCTATTTTAGGACGGATTTTTTCTTTTTATGGCAATCACTCATTCCCAAGCTAATCCTAAGCTTATTCGGTCGGGCTATCCGTTACAATCTTTTTTGCACACGCTACCTACCATTAAGAATAATAAAACCCAAGCAAAAAAAGGATTTCTACGATTATCCCTATTGCAAGCATTAGACACCAGAAAATGGATATCCCATGGTATAGAAGTTGCAAATAATTCTCCTATTACAGATAAGTTTAATTTGGGAGTAATTCAAGTATAATATATTTAAACATACATAAAATTATAAAGTAAAAAGCCTCTGTTCTAATGATTGAACAGAGGCTTTTTAATGCTATTCCTTCTTCAAATATAAGCTGATGTTTATAATTATATATGCAAGTCAATTTTCATGAGTATTTTCTCATTTAAAGTATTATGCTTTCAAAATGATAGCTTGATGAGATTGGATTAGATAGAATAGGTATAAAAACAAAAAATCCTCATCATTTACATGATGAGGATTTCAAAATAAAAACTGGCGGCGACCTACTCTCCCGCGTTAGCAGTACCATCGGCGCTAGAGGGCTTAACTTCTGTGTTCGGAATGGGAACAGGTGAGCCCCTCTGCTAAAACCACCCTAAAGGCTTTATATGAGGGATTAGTTGTTAGGTTTTAAGACTTAAGTTTAATCTAAATCCTTAGCCTTTTCAAAACTAATTCCTTTTTTATCGATAAAAACGTTCACAAAGAGCTAACCTTTTCTCTTTCGAGTGCCTATTAGGCTATAAATCTACGGGTAATTAGTACTACTCGGCTATGACATTACTGCCTTTACACCTGTAGCCTATCAACGTCGTCATCTCCAACGACCCTTAAAAGAAGTCTCATCTCGCGGCGAGTTTCGCACTTATATGCTTTCAGTGCTTATCTCTTCCAAACATAGCTACTCAGCGGTGCACCTGGCGGTACAACTGATACACCAGAGGTTTGTTCAACACGGTCCTCTCGTACTAGAGTCAACTCCGCTCAAACTTCTAACGCCCGCAATAGATAGAGACCGAACTGTCTCACGACGTTCTGAACCCAGCTCGCGTGCCACTTTAATGGGCGAACAGCCCAACCCTTGGGACCTTCTCCAGCCCCAGGATGTGACGAGCCGACATCGAGGTGCCGAACCTCCCCGTCGATGTGAGCTCTTGGGGGAGACTAGCCTGTTATCCCCGGAGTACCTTTTATCCTATGAGCGATGGCCCTTCCATACGGAACCACCGGATCACTATGTCCTGCTTTCGCACCTGATCGACTTGTAGGTCTCACAGTCAAGCACCCTTATGCCATTACACTCTACGCACGGTTACCAAGCGTGCTGAGGGTACCTTTGAAAGCCTCCGTTACTCTTTTGGAGGCGACCACCCCAGTCAAACTACCCACCACGCAATGTCCTTCTTTCGAAGTTAGGCTCCAAGTAAACAAAGGGTGGTATTTCAACGTTGGCTCCACAAACACTAGCGTGCCTGCTTCAAAGCCTCCCACCTATCCTACACATTATTTACTCAGAGTCAATACGAAGTTATAGTAAAGGTTCACAGGGTCTTTTCGTCCCATTGCGGGTAATCGGCATCTTCACCGATACTACAATTTCACCGAGCTCGTGGCTGAGACAGTGCCCAGATCGTTACACCATTCGTGCAGGTCGGAACTTACCCGACAAGGAATTTCGCTACCTTAGGACCGTTATAGTTACGGCCGCCGTTTACTGGGGCTTCAGTCAATGCCTTCGAATTACTTCTAAGCACCTTCCTTAACCTTCCAGCACCGGGCAGGTGTCAGACCCTATACAGCATCTTTCGATTTAGCAGAGTCCTGTGTTTTTGATAAACAGTCGCCTGGGCCTCTTCACTGCGGCCCCGATTGCTCGGGGCGTCTCTTCTTCCGAAGTTACGAGACTATTTTGCCTAGTTCCTTAGCCACGACTCACTCGAGCACCTTAGGATTCTCTCCTCGACTACCTGTGTCGGTTTTGGTACGGGCTGTATAAATCGCTTTTCTTGGAAGCGGGTCCTTAGGATTATCAGCGCATCCGAAGACTTGCTGTACTATCGTAACCTCGCAGTTACTTCAACGTACTATTCCGTCAGTACGCACCTAATTCCCAACTCCGTCACTTTATTATTATACAGGTACGGGAATATTAACCCGTTGTCCATCCACTACCCCTTTCGGGTTCGCGTTAGGCCCCGACTAACCCTCAGCTGATTAGCATGGCTGAGGAAACCTTAGTCTTTCGGTGAGGGGGTTTCTCGCCCCCTTTATCGTTACTTATGCCTACATTTTCTTTTCTATCCGCTCCACAATACCTCGCGATACTGCTTCGGCGCAAATAGAATGCTCCCCTACCAGATGTACTATTGTACAAATCCATAGCTTCGGTAATATGCTTATGCCCGATTATTATCCATGCCGGACCGCTCGACTAGTGAGCTGTTACGCACTCTTTAAATGAATGGCTGCTTCCAAGCCAACATCCTAGCTGTCAATGCAGTCCAACCGCGTTGTTTCAACTTAGCATATATTTGGGGACCTTAGCTGTTGGTCTGGGTTCTTTCCCTCTCGGACATGGACCTTAGCACCCATGCCCTCACTGCTGCGAAACATTTATTAGCATTCGGAGTTTGTCAGGAATTGGTAGGCGATGAAACCCCCGCATCCAATCAGTAGCTCTACCTCTAATAAACTTGTCGCAACGCTGCACCTAAATGCATTTCGGGGAGTACGAGCTATCTCCCAGTTTGATTGGCCTTTCACCCCTACCCACAGGTCATCCGAAGACTTTTCAACGTCAACCGGTTCGGTCCTCCACTCTGTGTTACCAGAGCTTCAACCTGCCCATGGGTAGATCACAAGGTTTCGCGTCTAATCCTACTAACTATGCGCCCTATTCAGACTCGCTTTCGCTCCGGCTCCGGACCTGAAGTCCTTAACCTCGCTAGTAAAATTAACTCGTAGGCTCATTATGCAAAAGGCACGCCGTCACACCATATAGGTGCTCCGACCGCTTGTAGGCGTACGGTTTCAGGTTCTATTTCACCCTTCTATTCGAAGTGCTTTTCACCTTTCCTTCACAGTACTTGTTCACTATCGGTCTTTCAGGAGTATTTAGCCTTGGAGGATGGTCCCCCATATTCAGACAGGATTTCACGTGTCCCGCCCTACTCATTTATCATCTATGTATGCCTTTCGATTACGGGGCTATCACCCTCTATGGCTGTTCTTTCCAGAACATTCTTCTAAACATATAAAGACTTTTGGGCTAATCCGCTTTCGCTCGCCACTACTTACGGAATCTCTTCGATTTCTTTTCCTCCGGGTACTTAGATGTTTCAGTTCTCCGGGTTTGCTCCCATTGCTGGGTGACATGTCTTCAACATGCCGGGTTGCCCCATTCGGACATCTGCGGATCAATTCGTGTGTGCCAATCCCCGCAGCTTTTCGCAGCTTACCACGTCCTTCGTCGCCTCTGAAAGCCTAGGCATCCGCCATACGCCCTTAACGATTTCTTTCCTAATATTATATTAGTATATTTTTATACTCGGCACTCGAAAGTGCTCGGTTATCTCTTTGTGATGTCTTTATCGTTAATGTCAATGATCTATTTTGCTTCTTAAATGTCTAATAAACAAATATTGTTTTTGGCTCTATTCGTCACTTTTAAATTAGACCTCTAAAACTGTGGAGAATAAGGGAGTCGAACCCTTGACCTCCTGCGTGCAAGGCAGGCGCTCTAGCCAGCTGAGCTAATTCCCCTCTAATTCTTTAGTAGTCTCGGGCAGGCTCGAACTGCCGACCTCTACATTATCAGTGTAGCGCTCTAACCAGCTGAGCTACGAGACTTTAAATCTCTTCCCTCTTACTAATGATTAGGGGTGTATTTTTACATATCAACCAGTAAAAAACCAAAGCGAACTGAGTAAGTTCTTATTTTAATTTTGTTTTACGTCTAATGACGCTCTAAAATGAGATGTTCCAGCCGCACCTTCCGGTACGGCTACCTTGTTACGACTTAGCCCTAGTTACTAGTTTTACCCTAGGCAGCTCCTTTTACGGTCACCGACTTCAGGTACCCCCAGCTTCCATGGCTTGACGGGCGGTGTGTACAAGGCCCGGGAACGTATTCACCGCGCCATGGCTGATGCGCGATTACTAGCGATTCCAGCTTCATAGAGTCGAGTTGCAGACTCCAATCCGAACTGAGACCGGCTTTCGAGATTTGCATCACATCGCTGTGTAGCTGCCCTCTGTACCGGCCATTGTATTACGTGTGTGGCCCAAGACGTAAGGGCCGTGATGATTTGACGTCATCCCCACCTTCCTCTCTACTTGCGTAGGCAGTCTCACTAGAGTCCCCAACTGAATGATGGCAACTAGTGACAGGGGTTGCGCTCGTTGCAGGACTTAACCTAACACCTCACGGCACGAGCTGACGACAACCATGCAGCACCTTGAAAATTGTCCGAAGAAAGTTCTATTTCTAAAACTGTCAATTCCCATTTAAGTCTTGGTAAGGTTCCTCGCGTATCATCGAATTAAACCACATAATCCACCGCTTGTGCGGGCCCCCGTCAATTCCTTTGAGTTTCACTCTTGCGAGCGTACTCCCCAGGTGGCTAACTTATCACTTTCGCTTGGTCTCTGAACCCTAAAGCCCAAAAACGAGTTAGCATCGTTTACGGCGTGGACTACCAGGGTATCTAATCCTGTTCGCTCCCCACGCTTTCGTCCCTCAGCGTCAGTTATATCTTGGTAACCTGCCTTCGCAATTGGTGTTCTAAGTAATATCTATGCATTTCACCGCTACACTACTTATTCCAGCTACCTCAAATATACTCAAGACTTACAGTATCAATGGCAGTTCTATCGTTAAGCGACAGGCTTTCACCACTGACTTATAAGTCCGCCTACGGACCCTTTAAACCCAATAAATCCGGATAACGCTTGCACCCTCCGTATTACCGCGGCTGCTGGCACGGAGTTAGCCGGTGCTTATTCGTATAGTACCTTCAGCTACCCTCACGAGGGTAGGTTTATCCCTATACAAAAGAAGTTTACAACCCATAGGGCAGTCGTCCTTCACGCGGGATGGCTGGTTCAGGCTTGCACCCATTGACCAATATTCCTCACTGCTGCCTCCCGTAGGAGTCTGGTCCGTGTCTCAGTACCAGTGTGGGGGATCACCCTCTCAGGCCCCCTAAAGATCATCGCCTTGGTGAGCCGTTACCTCACCAACTAGCTAATCTTGCGCGTGCCCATCTCTATCCGCCGGAGCTTTCAATATTAATTGATGCCAATCAATATGTTATGGAGTATTAATCTTCCTTTCGAAAGGCTATCCCCCAGATAAAGGCAGGTTGCACACGTGTTCCGCACCCGTACGCCGCTCTCTCATTTCCGAAGAAACAATACCGCTCGGCTTGCATGTGTTAGGCCTCCCGCTAGCGTTCATCCTGAGCCAGGATCAAACTCTCCATTGTATGTTTGTCTGACTCACTCAAAGTTGACTTCGCTTTGGTTTATTTTTTTACTTGGTTGTTATATTGTATTTCAAAGATCTCTTTTTCTTTCGCTCATCAGAAAACTTTTCTGTCATCTTGCGTTTCTGATTTGCGAGTGCAAAAGTATTAATTATTTTTTAATCAACAAAACTTTTTTTGATATTTTTTTTCAAGACCCTCAGTCGCACTATTTATTATGTTAGCTTAACTTAATGTATCTCTCTCAAAAAAAATTTACTCTTCTGCGCTCCCTCATTTAAGGGACTGCAAAGGTAACTCTTTTTTCTAAAATTCCAAATATTTTCTTAAATATTTTTTTGTTCTCGTTTCGTATCTTTCTTCTTAATTAGCTCCTGCGCTACCATTATTTTGGTGATGCAAAAGTATGACGATAAATAAATACAATGCAAATTTTTTCTACAAAAAACTATACAGTTGTTTAAATTGGGGAAAACATCTTTCTGATATTAAACAACTTACACTCATTTTTAAAGTTATTCACAATGAGCAAATACGCCTAATTTACTATAATATATAGTTTCACACCTAAGTATTATTGAGACTTCTAGAATTTTAGAAGTAATATTTTTTTATTTTTTGATAAGTATAATATCCCATCAACACTCCTAATAAATCTGCAATAAGGTCTAACAATTCCATACTTCTTCCTAAATGCATTTCTCTTTGTAGTATTTCTGTACCTAATCCATATATAAACATAATTAAGAAAAAGGTAAAAAATCGCATTCTAGGAAAACCTATTCTGAAAACAAATCCTAATAGGGCGAATATTGATATGTGTAGTATTTTATCAATTCCTGAGAACATAAACCAATATTCTTTGTTTTCTACTCCTGGTTTGAGGAGCATATATGTGAGTATTGCCCAATAAATGGGCAATACGTAATATCTAAATATGTGAGTTATCTTATCCAATGAGTTCTTGGTACTGTTCTGCAGTTAGCAATTCTGATTGGTCTGCACCTTCTGAAAGTTCTACTTTTACAATCCATCCTTTTCCGTATGGGTCTGTGTTTACCAATTCTGGTTCACCTTCTAACTCTTCATTAAACTCTATTACTTTACCTGAAATTGGTAAATATAAATCTGAAACAGTTTTTACAGCTTCTACGCTACCGAATACTTCTCCTGCATTTAAATCGTCGTCTACAGTATCTACATCTACAAAAACGATGTCTCCTAATTCGCTTTGAGCAAAATCAGTGATTCCAACTGTAGCTACGTTTCCTTCTAGTTTAACCCATTCGTGATCTTTGGTGTACTTTAATTCTGATGGTGTGTTCATTTCTAAATTTATTTTTCCCAAAATTAATGAAATTATATGGAGGTTGCAAAAAAGTTTTTTCTAAAAAAATAGAACCAAATAAATTTGATTCTATTCTATATTATATACTATATATATTATATGTGCATTTAGAAACCTTGACCTCCTCCAAAATTAAAGGTTGCCGTAATACCAGCTCTCACCGTAGAAAGTGGAAATGCTGTAGAAATTTTATACTTGGTCATTAATTGATCATAAAAGAATCTTAAATTAAAGTTCTGAGAGATGTTATAATCTGCCGAAACTTTTACGCTCATTAATCTTTGACCTCCGGTAATCTGTGAATCATCTAATAATATATTGGTAATTCTGGTTTGATTATCTCTCAATGAAAAATCCGCTCTTACATTTAAATCACTTTTCAGATTTTTTTCTTTTCCTTGATATCTAACTTTGATTTTTAAATCTTTTAAAATATACCCAAAACCAAAAACATATTCAGAACCTAAATCTTCGGTTAAAGTATGATTTACCAAACCGAGTGTATACATTCTGTTCTTATTATATTGTAAACGGAACTGCATATTATTTCTCATGGTAACATCTGCTCCTAAAAGTGGAGAGAAATCTTCTACGTAACCTATCGTATTAAATGTATATGGATTATACACATCATTATTAATATCATATTGAGGCGCTCCCGCATTTACATCTTTATTATAATAGTCTACGCTTTTCTGAATTCCAGTTGCGGTATACGTAGAAGTATAGGCATGAAGAATATCAAACTTAGCAAACTGACTATTAATAAAAGGTATGTTTTTAATTCCTGAATAAGTAATTCTCCAGTTTGGCATTGGGAATTTAGATTTTTCTAAATTGTTATTTTTCGTTGGAGACTTTCCTTCTATCGCTGCTTGGAAAGCTGGAATCAAAACATAAGCATTGGCTTTGCTGTAATGTTCTGCGTAACCATCAGCTTGTGGTGTTCCATACATTTGAGAAATTGTCTTAGCATTTTCAATGATTTTTTCGTAAATATTATCGCTTCCAAAACTTGTTTTCAAGAGAATATTAGAATTGGTAAACGTAATCATCTCAGTTGCGAAAGAAAAATCAAATTGAGGTGTACTGCTAATCGCATCTACATTAAAATTACCATGCATTAAATTTTTCATGTAATTTTTGGTAAAACTCACATCTATTCTAAAATCATTGATTGGCTGAATCTGAATATTCCCAGTAAGATTTCTGGTCGTCATCTGAGAGTATGCTTCCGTCATGTATTCCGAAGAAGAAATCCAACTGTTTTCTATAGCATATCTTCTGATGTCTGCTTGAGAACCCAACAAGAATCCAAAAGTTGGCCCGCCAATTCCTTTTCCGTATCCATAGAAATTAGGAGAAGATAATAATCCTGGTAAAACCGTTCCATTATTTTCAGTATAATTAAAATCTAATTGTTTTATCGCCGTTAATGCATAAGCAAAAGCTTGAGTAGGCGTCAATTTATTTTTAAATGTATAAGATTTGAATGCTTTTTTCCTTCCTTTTTTCAAGAAATTCTGAGTATAAACATTGTTCAGAGAATCTATTTCAGATTTTCTGGCATTCATTTTATCATTTACTTTTCTAAAATATTTAAACTTATTGAAGAAACTATTAAAATCTGCACCTCCAGTTACATTAATATTATTGGTATTCTGTGCCAAGTTCCCCAGTTTTACTCCATTAGTATCTACCATTGCTGTAGAACGAGCGCTCCAATTATACTGTACACCGTAGCCAATTTCTGTATTTACAAAATCTAAATACGGTAAATTTTCGAATGGTAATCTATAACTCAACTGAATTCTGTGGTTATAAAGAACCGGTCTTCCTTTTTGGAAAACATTTTGGAAAATAGAACTTCTGTCAAAGGTTTGAATATCCAATTGGTCATTAATCGTTCTGGTTGCTGATGAAATATCTAATTTTAGAGATTTGGTTAAATTAAATCCTACATTATATTGCCAACCGAAGAAGAAGTTTCGGTTTTTAATCACATCAAAATCCGCAGAAGAATTTCCATTGAGCAACGCATCAATATTTCTAAATTCTAGTTCATTATAATTTCTATCTAACTCTGTTCTGAAAGAAACTCTTGTTGGAACTAGGTTAAAGTTAATTTCTTTTGCCCATTTCAGATATGGATAAGACTTCGCGGTATCGCTTACAATTTTATTAAATGGCTTAAGATTCCAAGGTTTAAAATTAAAACTGTAATCTATATTTCCTCTTAAATATTGTCTGTAATTGTCTTTAGTATAAACATCTCTGTACTTGTCATCATTATAAATTAAAGAGATAGACAAGTTTTCTACATCATAGAATTTTGGTTTTTTATTAGGATTCATTCTATCCTTTCTCATATTGAGTACACCAATACTTCTTTGTTGTGTATACGTTCTTGCTACTTTTTTCAGTTCATCTTTCTTTGGATCTTTGTTAAATTCCACATCATCATTTAGTGGATTGTACTTAGGATCTTCTATGGTTTGAGAATAAGAATAATTCACCGGAATCTTCAATCCTAACTTTTCTGGTAAAAATTTATCTACATTCACCATCGTACTGATACCAAAAGCTGAGTTGGTAGTCTGTGAACGTTCCGCAGGTTTTTGGTTAATGAAACCAAAACCAATCGTAGAATATGCGCCACTTGCATTTACGGTAGCAAAATCTCCTAAATTAAAATTAAGATTTGCGTTTCCTGCATAACCACCTTTATTTTCTATTCCCGAAAGTCTAATTTCATTCACCCAAAGAATAAGATTTTTATCTACCTCATCATTATTTCTCACCCCAATCATCATGGTGGTAATATTTCCTAAACTTGGTCTACCTTTTACGTAGAAGGCTTTATTTTCATCACCAAAATCTGCAGAAGTAAATCTTTCGTTGGTTACCGTAGAATTTTTATCTCTCAAGATTTTTAAATCTACAAAATCTTGAATCGCTAATCTTACCGTATTTTCATTTGGCCAAATATCAAGCGGAGAAGTTGCATTCGGAGCGGTATATTTCAGCGAAGCTTCATATTCATAATAGTTATCAGTAGCGTCACTACCGAATCTGATGAAGAATTTCGCAGACTTATCAAGATTAGAACCTTTGCCAATTAAATCCTCAGCGTGAACAAATAATTCTAAATTTTGGAATCTTCTCATATCTAAAGCGATATTTTTGAAAACACCTCTTGCTTCACCATTCGGAAGGTTGGTTTTCATATAAAGAGAAGCTTCGTTTTGTCTTTGAGCACCTGCATTTCCGCTGAGAACTTGTCTCTCAATTCCTGGAGGCAATACATAAGGTGGAGTTCCCAACGCATTTTCTTCTAAGTTTACACTTCCTACATCAAATTTAGAATTATCTATAGTTCCTGTTCCTTCAAATTGATTCTGGTCATCTACTCTATTTGAAGCAATTCCTTTACCATATTTTCTCCATTCACTTCTTACCAAGTCTAAAGTTCCGAATCTAATGGTTGCGGTTTCATCAAAACCTGTAAGCATCATTCTGGCAAATCTCACATTGTTTAAAATTTGGTCTGCACCAGAAGTTTCGGTAGAAGAATTATAATTAGCAACTGGAATTCTGAATAAGAACCATTTATTTTTAGAAGTTTGTCCGTTTTGGAATTTCACTTCTACTTCCTTTACATCTACAATATTATTTCTTCCTAAAACCAATTCGCTTTGTGCTAAATTAATATCATACTGATTGTAATTTTCGCTTTGGTCTAGGTTATAATCTTTATTTACATCTTCTGCATCTGGAGTTTGAGAAGAAACTTCTAAAGAGTTAGACTGAGAGTTTCCATCTGGATTTCTGAAATATTTATAACGCTCAATCATAGATGAAGCTAATGCTCCCTGAAACTGATTAGAAAGATAAAACACAAAATCATCTGCAGCTGGGTCTGGCTCATTTTTTACTGGATTAGTGAAATTGGTATTGAAAGCTGTAGCTTCCGCTACGTTATCCAATCCATCAAAACCAACATCTTGAGCTGTTCTCTCTTCGTTTTCTGTACCGAAAGCATATAAAACCGGAAATTGGTCTGGCTGAGTTCCCCAATTGGTAGAAGAAGTTTTCGCTGGAGTATTGGGTGTAGGTAACCCATTTTCATATTGCAGTTTACCATCTTTTAGAATATCTTCTGAAACGTTTCCTAATTGCAACATTAATTTAGGAGCAGTT
This sequence comes from Cloacibacterium normanense, assembly GCF_003860565.1. Classification (NCBI taxonomy): domain Bacteria; kingdom Pseudomonadati; phylum Bacteroidota; class Flavobacteriia; order Flavobacteriales; family Weeksellaceae; genus Cloacibacterium; species Cloacibacterium normanense. The sequence goes on along the minus strand of NZ_CP034157.1, from coordinate 121,756 downwards.
CCTAACATTTTACCGTCTGCATAAGGATCCATCATCCAAAATTCCACATATTCTATATTCGAGCTTCTGAAGTTAGAAACCGTAATCGGTCTCATTAAACCAGCCCATCTTTGTGATGGAATTTCTGCATTTTGATTTAAATTATACGGACCTCTTTCTTTAGGATAATACGTAATATCAAAAGTATTGGTGAAGGTTTGTTCACCCGCTACAAAATCTCTATTGTTAAAGAGTTCTATCATCTGAACTCTTCTGGAAGCGTGATTAGAAAGTGCTTCAGCGTTAATTCCATTTGGTGCTTTTCCACCAACTCCGTAGAATCTTGGGTCTATATTGTACCAAGAAAGTAGACCTCTTCCATATCCATTGGCCAAGTCATTATTATTAGAACTTCCGAAACCAATTTCAGGTTTAGATGCTAAACTCCAAACTGCAGGTTCTTTTAATGAAATTTTAGAAGTGGTTTGTTCAAAATCATCAATGTAAGATTCATCATTAATTCCTTTATTTTGACCTGGAATAAGATACGCTCCTTCTAATTTCAAATTAATATTAGATGGTGCTTCTGTATTGATAAACGGAATTTTATCTGTAAGTCTGGTTAAAAACTGTGATTGGTTATTATACATTAAATTAAAACCAGCCATCGTATTATTCACCGCTTCAAAACCTGTTTGTACTTTTTGAGTGAGTGGTGTTTCTGAATAATTCACCACAGTTGCACCAATAGTAAGATTTTCATTAAATTTTCTCTCGAGATTTAATCCTAAAAATCTTTTTCTCTGTGTATTAAAGGTCATTTGGTTTTCTAAACTCACATTGATGGCTTGACCAGATTGTTTCACCATTTCATTGATAATGGTTACTTGACCTATCATATAATCCACGGTGTAATCTACGCCTTCTGTAAGCACAACTCCATTGGCAGTTACTTTTACAGAACCTCGTGGAACATTAATCGCTCCCAAAGAAATTCCGGTTCCCTGCGAACCTTTATATCTACCTTCGATGGTGTATCTAAGTGCTAAATTATTTTCAGAAGCGACTTGTTTTTGTTGGGTATACAATTCATTGAAAACAAATTTCGGGTCATTGCTTCCCAAAACAGATTCTAAGTAATTCCCAAAAGGTTGCGCTTTGGTAAACATTACTCTTCCGTTTTGTGCATCTACCGTAATTCCTTGTACAAAATCAAACAAACCGTCTCCTTGTTGACCATTCGTGTTATTTTGAATATCGTTATTTACATTCAGTCTATCCCAATTGAATAATTTCAATAAATTTTGGTCTGCAACAGGAGTTCCTGGTAGATAATTTACTTTTCCACCGCTGTCATTATCACGATATAAAACGTTTAATAGGAAATTCTGTGGATCTACTTGATTGGCATTCAATGAATACACGTTTTTCATCATTAAATTCCACATCGGTGAAGTGGTTTTTACGGAAACGTTCGGTTTCAATAATTTGGTAATCACCACTGGACTTTCTTCGGAAAATTCCCCTACTTTATAGACTTTGCTGTCACCAGAAACGGTATAAGAAAAAGAAGCCGCCAAAAGTTGATTGTCATTTAATCTTTGATTCAAAGAAATATAACCCACTTGAGGATTAAAGGTATATTCAGCAGGATTTAATCTTTTTGCTTTTCTATTAAAGATAAAATGTTCGCCGTCTTTATAATTGGGGTCACCAGTAGTATTCGGAAGTGATTGATTATTGATCGTGTTATAAGTTTGGTTTACATCTCTTATTCCACCAAGATTGGCTACGGAATTATAAACGCCTAAATTAGAATTATCTGGAAAACTTCCGCCTTCACCCAAATCTCTAATCCCGAGAATACTTTTTTGCTCTTGCAAATTACCAGAACCTTGGTCTAAAACCCAAAGTTCTAATCGAGTAATCGAAATTCTAGAATTGATTAAAGGATAATTGGCTAAAGCGTTGTCATAATTATTTAAGAAATATTGGCCTAAAAAATAGTGCTGATTATCTTCGTAATCATAAGCGTTTATTTTGAAGGTTTGCATTACACCACCACCTTGAACTACAATATTTCTGGCTTCACCTTGTTGCTGAGAAAACACCAAAGTTCCGTACGTTTTCCCTAATTGGAATTCGGTTTTCAAACCAAAAAGAGATTCAGAACCTCTGATTAAATTGGTAGAAAGTGGCATATTCACATTACCGAATTCTACTCTTTTTATAATTTTATCTTCGCCACCTTTTAGCGGATTTTTTGCTTCGCTGATGGCTTGATTTTGTAAATCTCTCCAAGTTCCCTTGGCTTGCCAAACGAGATTCATTCTGTTTTCGAATGCAAAACCAGACTGCGTGTCGTAGTTGGCTTTGAGTTGAAGATTTTCTCCAACTTTTCCTAAAACACCCAACTGAATTCTCTGCTGAATATTAATCGCAAAATTGCTTCTGTTTTGAGGAAGAATTAATGGATTTTCAATTTTTTGGTGCAAACCTCCTAAATCAAAACTCGCAAAACCATTTGGAATCAATTCTATTTTATTGCTCCCAAAAATGGTTTCAAAAATTTTATTTTTGATGGTCACACTTTGAATTAAGCCTTTCTTTTCGGCTTCTTTTTTGTCTTCTTTGTAGAGATTTCCTCCAAAAGCTTTTTGTTGATAATAATCTTTGAGACTATTATTCAGTGTATAAGTAGAATATTCTTTTGGAGTAAGAACAATGGGCGCTCCTGTTACTGTATTTCCAATTTTTGGGTAGAGATAATACATCCCCGTTTTTACATCATAGAACGCTTCGTATCTCGTAGGATTGGGCAAGGCATAATCTTTCCTTATAGAAATATTCGCTGTATCCGAAGGCTTTTGCTGCGCAAAAAATAACGCAGAAAAACATAGAAATACAATCGAAAAATAGATTTTATGCAGAGGAAAAGTTTTCTTCACTTGTGTTTATATCATTTTTAGAATTTGCTTCACCAATTCTTCAGTTTGCAAATCTGGATTTTGTTTTAAAATTCTATCGGCAATCTTCTCGCTCATCTTTTTAGGAATCCCTAAAACTTCTAAAGCAGATAACGATTCTTCTTTCACTTTATTGTCTGCAAAAGCAGAAATGTTCTCCGCAGAAACCCCGAATTTTTCTACCTTATCTCGTAAATCTACGATAATTCTTTCAGCGGTTTTAGCACCTACTCCTTTTACTTTTTGGAGCAGCGCAGAATTTTTATTGAGAATCGCTTGTGCAATGTCTTTAAGATCTAATGAAGAAAGCAAAATAAGCGCAGAAACTGCACCCACTCCGTTTACCGAAATTAAGAGATTAAACATTTCTTTTTCTTCTTTGGTATAAAACCCAAAAAGCAAATGTGCGTCTTCTCTGATGATTTGTTGGGTGAAAAGAAAAACTTCCTTCCCTAAAGAAAGTCGCTGAGACGTTTGCAAAGAAATGCCTACATAATAACCCACTCCATTTACCTCTATCACCACATAGGTAGGAGTAAGTTCTTGAACAATACCTTTTAATGAAAAAATCATAGTTTTTTAATTTGATTCCATAGGAATCTTATCTGTGTAGTTAATTTTTAATATTTTTATTGGGGCGCTCCGTAGGAGCGCTATCTTTTTATTCTAATTTATCATAAAATTCAAACAAATATTTTTCATCATAATTGATATCAAATTTTTCTAGAAAATCTAAATATTCTTCTCTGAAACTTCTCTTTTGATGATGATTTTTTTGATTTAATATATATTGAGTTACCGCGTCTTTTTGACTTTTAGCATAAGAAAAAGCACCATAACTTTCTTGCCAAGCAAATTTACCAAAACTTAACCTTTTATCATTAATGAATTTAGTAGATTCTGATTTAATAATTTTCACTAACTCAGGAATAGTTATTTTCAAATTTTTATAACTAAAAAACAAATGTAAATGATCTGGATTGGCATACACAGCTATTAATTTTTGACCTTTATTGGTCAATATTCCTGTAATATATTTTTCAATTTCTTGTCTATTTTTATCTTCTATTAGCGTTTCTCTTCCTTTCGTAGCAAAAACCACTTGAATATAAATTTGCGAATAAGTATTGGGCATGCTTATGGTTTTAGTTTTTATTATTTTTAAGATAGCGCTCCTACGGAGCGCCCCTTCAATTTTGCACTATTCTTCTACACAGATAAGATTCCTACGGAATCTATAAATTTATCTTCAAATCTATTTAAAATAAACCTCAAAGATAATAAACTAAATTTTATTGTCATCATTCTCATATATTGTTTAATTTTGGAGAAAATTCAATTCATAAAATTCCCACATATACCAATGAAAAACCTACTTCAGCTTTTAGAAGAAAACACCAAAAAATTCCCACAGAAAACCGCTCTTAGTTTTAGAAACGGTGACGAAATAGAGATTCTTACTTGGAAAAAATTCTGGGCAATGGTTTGCCAAACTGCAAACGGATTGCACACTCTAGACGTAAAAAAGGGAGATTGTGTAGGTGTTTTTTCTCAAAATTCTAAAGATTGGATTATTTTTGACGTTGCCGTGCAAATGTTGGGGGCGATTACCATTCCCATTTATGCCACCAATAATTATGACCAAACCGAATATATCATCAAGCAAACCGAAATGCAACATATTTTGGTGGGAGACACTCCTCAACTAGAAATTCTGAAAAGTGCCGAAAAACATTTGGGCAAAAAATTACATATTTTCACGTCTCATGTTATAAAAGATGAAGCCGAAAACATTACGTATTTCCCAGATTTCATTAAGCATTTTGCTACGGAAAGAAACCTCATCGAAATTACCGATGAAGATTTGGCAACCATTCTTTACACTTCTGGAACTACAGGAATTCCGAAAGGTGTAATGCTTACACATGGTGGTTTCAAAGCGGTAGTTTCGGCCCACAAAGAATTTTTCAGTTTCGACAATTTGTACGACATGAAATCTTTGGCATTTTTACCATTAAGTCATATTTTCGAAAGAAGCTGGACGCTTTTTGTGCTTTCTCAAGGTGGTGAAGTTGCCATTTTAGAAGACCCAAAAAATATCTTGAACACGCTGAAACATGTTCACCCAAATGCAATGTGTGCCGTACCAAGATTCTACGAAAAAGTATATCAAACTTTAGTTAAAAAAATAGAAGCTTCTTCTCCTACGAAACAAAAACTTTTCAAAAAAGCTTTGGAAGTAGGCGCTAAAGTAGCTGATAAAAAAAGAACTGGCGCTAAAGTTCCGTTTGGTTTACAATTGCAGTTTGGTTTCTTTGACAAATTGGTTTTCAGAAAAATTAAAAATGAATTGGGCGGAAATCTTTCGTTTTTACCTTGTGGTGGAGCGATGCTTAAAAAAGAAATTTCAGAATTTTTCGCAGCCATTGGTTTACCAGTGATTGTAGGTTACGGACTTACCGAAACTACTGCTACCGTTACTGCACTTCCTCCGAAAAATTATGTTTACGGAAGCGTAGGAAAAGCTCTACCAGGTGTAGAAATTAAAATAGGAGCAGATGATGAAATCTTGGTGAAATATCAAGGTGTGATGAAAGGTTACTACAAAAACGAAGAAGAAACGGCTAAAGTTTTCACGGAAGATGGTTATTTCAGAACGGGTGATGCTGGTAGAATAGACGAAGAAGGAAATCTCTATATTACCGACAGAATTAAGGATTTAATGAAAACTTCTAACGGAAAATATATTGCGCCACAAAGCATAGAAATCCCATTACAAAGCAATCCTTACATTGCGCAGGCTATGGTGATTGCGGAAGGAAAACCTTATGTTTCTGCGGTGATTGTTCCGAATTTTGAAACTTTGATGGAGAAATACGAGGAATTTAAAAATTACCTTTCTCTAAACATTGAAGAAAAGAAAAAATTACTGGAAACACCTTTCATTAAGGAAACTTTTGAAAAAGTAGTGAACGATATTCAAAAGGAATTTGCAAGTTTTGAAAAAATTAAAAAGTTCAAACTTTTACCAGAAGAATTTACCATAGAACGTGGAGAAATCACTCCAACCCTAAAAATAAAACGTAAAATTATTCTTGAAAAATTCAAAGCTTTGATTGAAGGAATGTATGCGTAGAAAGTGTGCATTTTATATAGATTAAAATAAGACGAAAGAATCTTTAGGTAACAATATAAAACACAAAAAAGATTGAGAGTTTCCATATTATTCATTTTAGGTTTTTTGATTATAGCAACAATTTTTATGTTGCTAATGTCTATAGCTTCATCGCATAAAATTCCAAACAACACCTACATTATATATGTAATATCTTTAATCACACTTACAATTTCCTTTATAATTATTAATAAAATAAAAAAAAGATGAAAATTGTTCCTAATGTAATTTAAAACTTTCTATCATTTTCCCCGATGTCTCAAATTTCCAATCCGTGACTTATTCTGTAAAAAACAAACCCCTCCAAAAATTTGGAGGGGTTTTTATTTGTAAACTGTTATTACTTTTTCTGTGAGAGAAGCCACTTGTAAAATTCTGGGTTAGAATAGGTAGAATCCCAAGAATTGTGATTATCATTCGGGAAGATAATGAGTTCTGCTTTTGGATTAATCGGGTGAACTTTCATCCAAAAATTAGTCGCGTTTTCTGGCAAAACTACATCATCCATTCCACCATGATAAATTTTAAGGTTCATGTCTTTATAATTGTGAATGTTGGCAAGCATCACTCTGTCTGTAGGTGCACAAACAGAAGCTACTGCTGCAAACATATCAGGATGTTCTCCTGCCAATTTCAGCGTTCCCCAACCTCCCATAGATAAACCTGTCAAGTAAATTCTAGACGCATCTATTTTATATTTCTGCACGATTTCCTGAATCAAAAAATAAACGGCTTGTGTATCCCACCACATATTTTCGGGACATTGCGGCGCAAGAATTGCCACAGGTTCCTGCATTAAATTTTTATAGGTAAACGGACTGTGCGCTTTTACCATTTCTAAATTGGTTCCTCTTTCGCCAGAACCGTGTAAAAAAACAATAAGCGGAACATTTCCTTTAGCGTTTTGAGGATAATCAAAAACGTAGGAAATATTTTTCTCTATTTTTACTTCTTTCTTGAATTCTGCTTTTATTTCTTGAGCATTTGCTTGACTGATAAAGCCAAATGCAAGTAATGCTGCGATTTTTAAAATGAATTTCATCTTCATATTTATTTAATGTTATACTTCTCTGATTTGAATTCTAATTTTTTAAGCCCTTGTTTGATTTCTGGTGCGTTCATAAACAACTTCCAAAGGAAACCAGTTCTATAATTTTCAATCATCGGAGCTATCGTTCCTTGGTCAATAGCCAAATAACGTGGCGTAAACCAATTATCATAATGAATAGAAGTCGCATCAAAAGGACCTGCACTACCAATAAATTCTGGTTTCTGCGTATACATAAATCTTAAAAAATTCATCGATTCTTTCGGCGAATACGGAAAACTACTCAAAGCAGCAGTTGGCGTTATCACGCCTCTATCTTCTGTAGGTTGATGCGCGGTATAACCTACTCCACCATCATTATTTCTGGTGTAACTTGCGGTAAGTCCCCAATAATTTTCGCCGTAACCTTTCCAATTTTTAGGATTTTCTACACAATATTGATAATCAATGAGTACTTGGTTTTTATTCAAATCAAAATAATTTTTGATGAGTTTATCACTTAAACCAGTTGGGTCTAAACCAATGTACGAATAATGTGCCCAAAATAAAGGACCTCCATATTCCTCAGAATAATTGTGTTTCACATAAAGCGGAAGTCCGTATTTAGATTTATCCGTAAGGTAAGTTCCGTTTCTAGTCCAGCCTTGATAATAAGTTTCTGCATCTATAGCATGAGTAGGAGATGAAGCCGCTAAAATATAGGTAATGAGACATTCATTATAACCTTGCAATGGAAAATTCATTTCCCACTGATATTCTGGTGACCAATGCCAATACAAGACTTTTTCGCCACCTTTGGTGTACCAATTCCATTCGATTCCTTTCCAAAGTTCATCACATTTTTGAGCCAATGCTTTTTCTTCTGCATTACCATCTTTAAAATATTCGCGAACCATTAAAATCCCTGAAGTGAGAAAAGCGGTTTCTACTAAATCTCCACCATTGTCTTTTCTGCCAAAAGGAACTACTTTTCCTGTTTCTCCATTAATCCAATGACTCCAAGCTCCGTGAAAACGATCTGCTTTGGCTAAGAAATCCATCATGGTATTGAGTCTTTTTACGGCTTCATCTCTTGGAATAAAACCTCTTTCTACTCCTACCAAAACGGTTGCTAAACCAAAACCTGAACCACCTGTAGTCACTACATGTTTATCATTTTGAGGGTAGATATTGTCTTCGTGATAGCGTTCTCTTCCCAGCAATGAATTAGGTTCTGCATAGTCCCAAAAATATTTGAGTGCATCTTTTTGAACCTTATCCATTAATTGTTGGTCTGTTAATTTTGAAATTTCTGTATTCTTGGTCTCAGTCACGGTTTTTTGAGACTGACAAGAATTCAGCATGAAACTTGCAAAAAGAAATATGATTATTTTTTTCATTTTTATTAATAATTAAATCTATTCGAATGAATTTTTAGAATCCATATTGAGTAGAATGGAAACCTAATTTCAGTAAACCTTGTTTTACATCTGGAGCATTCATAAACAATTGCCATAAAAATGCCGAACGATGATTTTCTACCATCGGCGCGATTGTTCCTTGGTCTATTGCTAAATATCTTGGAGTAACCCAATTGTAATGTACAGAATATGCATCATAAGGCCCTGCAACACCGATGTATTTTTTATAATTTTCATTGTATAAAAATCTTAAAAAATTCATACTTTCTGTAGGCGTATAAGGCATATCCGAAATAGCTGCTGTAGGCGAAATTATTCCTAAATCATTATTCGGTTGATGTGCTGCATAATCATCTCCTCCAGTTTGGGGATTTCTGGAATAACTTGCCGTTAAACCCCAGCTTTTAGAATTATATCCTTGCCAGCTTTTAGGATTGGTAACACAGTACTGATACATGATTTTAGAATGATTTACCACTGCATCGCCATAATTTACATAGTCATCTCTTAAACCTCTAGGATCTAATCCTAAGAAAGAATAATGAGACCAAAACATAGGACCAACTGTTCCGTTAGCTCCGTTATGATTAACTATTAAAGGAATTCCGTATTGTGAGGCAGATGTTTTTATAGCACCACTTCTTGCCCAACCTTCGGTGTAAACCGTTTTTTCAATAGCATAATTAGGTGAAGCTGCTGCTAAAACATAAGTGATTAAAGTTTCATCAAAACCTCGCAATTGGTGGTTCATCTCAAAATTATAATTGGGTGACCAATGCCAATACAAAACGTTTTGACCTTGAGTATACCAATTCCACTCGATTCCTTTCCATAAATCGTCTGCTTTTTTTGAAATGGCCAACTCTGTAGCATCTGAAGAATTTTTGAAATATTCTCTTACGCAGATTAAACCTTGAGCTAGAAAAGCAGTTTCTACTAAATCTCCTCCATTATCTTTTGTGCTGAAAGGAATAACATTTCCTGTATTTCCATCCATCCAATGTGGCCAAGCTCCATGAAAACGATTGGCATTTTGTAAGAAATTAAGAGCGGTCGATAATCTAGAAACGGCATCGGTTCTAGTAACATAACCATTTTTAATCCCTACTAAAATCGTCATCAATCCGAAACCAGAACCTCCTGTGGAAACTACATGAGCATCTTGACCAGGATTATCAGTATGATATCTTTCTCTGGCTAATTTAGAATTAGATTGTGCATAATCCCAAAAATATTTAAGCGCATCTTTCTGAACCATTTCTACAATTTCTGGGTCTGTGTAAGTTTTGGGAGGGTCTACAGGTGTAGGTGGATTAGGCTCTGTTCCAGAGGTATTCTCAGAAGAACAACTGCCACACAAAAGTATGGCAGTTGCTAAAATTTTCATGAAATTATTAAATTTCATCTATTATTTTTTCTTAGTGTATAAAGTATTTACTTCGGCAGCGGTAAGTGCAGTAGCATACAATCTAAATTGGTCAATACCTCCATTCCATGAATTTTTCAACCAATCACTCGCACCTTGACTTACTTGTTGTGCAGTAAATTCTTGTGGTCCTGCTCCAATTTTCAATCCTGTAATTTTAGTAGGCTCTAAAACTACATTTCCATGACCTGTCCATTCTGGAGCATTTGTATGTGCCACTCCATCTTTGTAAAGTGTCATTTTAGAAGTACCTGCATCATAAACAAATGCTAAGTGGTGCCAGTTATTATCATACAGACCTGTAACTGCATTAGCTCCTGTCCATTCAAACCATTTTTCACTAGTTTTATCTTTTACGAAGAACTTCACTACAGGTTGCGCAGCTGTACCTTCTGTAAGTAAAAACATAGATGCTGCAGACCAATGATAAGAAGAAGGAGCAGGCATACTGAAAATATGATCAGTTTTTAAATCTCCTTTTTTCACCCAAACAGATAATGAAAAACTTTTTGCTTCTTTAGCAAAATCATTTGCACTGCTATATTTGATATACTTATAGTTAGCACCTTGTGCTGCTTTTCCTTTTGCGCCATCAATTGAAGCCAATGGATTATCAGATGGGAATTTTGCTCTAATACTGTCTACCGCATTCATTAATGGATTACTAGTAGTCCCATCAAAAGCAACATAAAATTTTAACGGTCCACCTGGTTGATTGGCATCTTTAGGATAATCTCCTAATTCTGGTCTATCTAAATTTTGACAAGAAAACATCAAAAATGAAATAGAAAGAGCACCAAAAATTTTGAATATTTTATTTTTCATTTTTTGTAAGTCTTAAAGATTAATAATTAGGATTTTGAACTAAAACTCCTTGAGATTTGTCAATAGCTTCTTGAGGAATTGGGAAATACTTGTTTTTATCTGTATATCCTTTTGCTCCTAAAACTGCAGGTGCATCTCCCCATCTTACTAAGTCGTAGAATCTTTCGAATTCCATTGCGAATTCTATTCTACGTTCTTGTTTAATAGCCGCTCTTAGTGTAACTTGATCTGCAGCAGTAGTATTTGCAAGTCCAGCTCTGTTTCTGATCATATTTACATAATTAGCCGCTTTACCAGATTGCCCTAATTCATTAGCAGCTTCTGCAGCCATTAAAACTACATCTGCATAACGTATAATTTTGATATTTTCCCAGTGGTTTTTGTTTTGTGCATATTGAATTCTTTCTGCTGGATAAGTATAAGCTTTTCCATTCCAATATTGTTGAGCTATAGTAGGTACACTAGGTAATGTATATCCTGCACTGCCATAAATATCTGGACCTCCTGAAGTTAAAATTGTAGTTTTCTTACGTAAATCTCCATTCTCATAAGCTGCTACCAATTCTACAGACGGTACATTAAAGCCCCAACCTAAATCCCAAGTTCCTGAACCTCTAACTCCTTGACATTCGTAGAAATTATTGGTGTACTTAGTTGGATAATCATAAGTTTTTTGGATTTCAAAAACAGATTCTTTAGAGTTGTTTCCTGCTTTTGTAAACTCATTATCATAAGAAGCGTTTAATTGATATACTCCAGAGTTGATTACTGTTTCTGATAATTCAAGCGCTTTTGCCCAATTTCCTTGGTAAAGGTAAAGTTTTGCTAATAACGCATTTGCCATTCCTTTAGTTGCTCTACCTAAATAAGAACTAGGCCATTGAGATGGTAAAACTTCTGCAGCTTCTGTTAAGTCTTTTATGATTTGAGCATCTACTTGTGCCACTGTGCTTTTAGGCGCTACCTCATCTGCAGGAACGTCTATCGTTTTAAGATTGATTGGAACTTCTCCATAATCTCTTCTTAACTCAAAGTAACAAAATGCTCTAATTGCTTTTGCTTCTGCAATATTTACCATCGTTCCGTTTGATGTATCTCCAGAAGCTACTGCTGTATTGATTAATTCATTAGCATCATAAATGATTTTATAATGACCATTCCAATTATTTTTAATGTGTCCGTTAGTTGCTACATAACCGAAATTATTAAAAACATTACCATCTGTAGCAGCATCTGATGCTGTACTTCCTTTTTCATTGTCATCTGCTCTGATACAGTGTGTCCAAACGTAAGTAAAATCACTTACACCACCTTCTGTTCTTAAACTCGCATATAAACCGAAAGCACTTGCTTCAAAACCACCTAAAGGAACTTCGTCTCCTACTGGTCTTCCTTCTGGTTTTAAATCTAACCAATCATCATTACAACTTTGAAGTGAGCTAGCACTTATCAATAAAACTCCACCTAAAAGTAGATTCTTAATTATATTTATTTTCATTACTTTAATTTTTTAGAATGTAACATTAATACCGAAACTTGTAATTCTAGGATTTGGATATCCACTGTTATTTACACCAAATTCTGTAGCTGAACCACCAAATTCTGGAGTAAAGCCATTCACATTATCCCAAGTTTTAGGATTCTGAACATTGAAATAAACTTTTAATGCTTGAATTCCTAAACCTTCGATTAAACCTTTATTGAAATTATACCCTAACTGTACGTTTCTGATTCTGAAGAAGCTACCATCCTCAATCATATAAGTAGAGTTTTCTCTATTATAAGCAGATGCGGTGTAACTTCTTGGCTCCCAATTAGAGGTTCCTGCACCAGTCCATCTGTCTAATCTTTCTTCACGATAGTTAAATGGCGCAAATGAATTACCATTACCCCAATTTCTGAAAATTTCGTTTCCGTATACTCCGTAGAAATCTGCATTAAGGAAGAATCCTTTGTAATCTGCACCTACACTAAATCCGTAAGTGAAATCTGGAGTTGGGTCACCAATAATAGTTCTATCATCTGGTGTGATTTTACCATCACCATTTACATCTCTGTATTTAAAATCTCCAGGCGCAACATCTCCAATTGTAGAAGCTGGTGAACCAAGAATATCTGCATAAGATTGATATAATCCGTCTACAATATAACCATAGAAAGCACCTACTGGTAAGCCTTCCTTATAAATAGCTGGACCATAAAATACTTTATAACCATCTTCTAATGTGTTAAGAACTTTGGTTTCAGTAGTGGTTAAATTTCCATTAATAGAATATGTGAAATCTTGTGAAATTCTATCTTTCCACCCTAAAACAAATTCAAAACCTTTTGCCTCAATAGAACCGGCATTCATAAAGTAATTAGGGTTTCCAATCACATAGTTTAGTAAGCCTTCTGTTTTTTTATTATAATAAGTAGCATCAAAAGATAGTTTTCTGCTAATCATCATTGATTCAAAACCAAATTCATAAGATTTTAAATGTTCCCATTTTAAATCAGTAGCTTCTTCGTATGCTTTTACGAATGCTGGATATAGATTCCCGTTAAATACACCTGTTCCACCTTCTACATATATTGGATATCCAAAATAGCTATATGGAGTGTATTGGTTTCCTAAATCACCATAAGAACCTTTAATTTTTAAATAATTGATAAATGGCACCTCACTCATGAAGTTTTCCTTAGAAATTTCCCAAGCACCACCTACAGACCAGAACCAGTCAAATCTATTTCCTGGAGCTAACTGAGATGAACCATCATTACGCACAGAAGCATTAACCATATATTTATTATTAAAGCTATAAAGCATTCTACCAAAATAAGATGCTTGTCTCTGTTTGTATGCGCTAGTATTAACTACTTTAGTTGTAGAATCTACAAAATCTGAATGCAGATACCAAAATCTTGGGTTATTAGGAATTTGACCTAGAGGATTAGATAAACTTCCTTTAGCGCTACCAGACATACTAGAGTATTCTCTATTAATAGTCTCGAAACCTGCCATCAAAGTTAAATCATGTGCACCAAATTTATTTTTATAAGTTAATAACTGGTTTTGTTGGAACGTAACGTCTCTATTTTCGAATTGATTAATACCAGTAAGTAAATTACCAGAATAAGGAGTAGAAGAATTAGATTCTGCTACATAAACATCAAAAACTGGTGTATAACCTCTTCCGGTCCCATTACGATATGTTACGAAATAGTTAGAACGGAAGGTAAAGTTTTTCAAGAAATCAAATTCAAAATATGCATTCGGGTTAAATTGAAAATCTTTATTATACTGAGTATTTCTCATTCCTTCTACTACAGCTAAAGGGTTTCCTATTTGTGCTGCACCTATTTGCTGAGGAAGTGAATTATATAAACCGAAATAATCTCCAGGTGTTAAGTTTATAGGAGCAACTACAGGAGTAGCATTAAGTGCTGAGCTAAAACTTCTCAATTGTGGTAATTTAGAATAAGATCCTGTAATTCCAAAACCTGCTCTTACTTTGTCTGAAATTTTTACGTCATCATTAAATTTCATGGTTAATCTATCAAATTTTTCATATTTAATAGAACCATCTTCTGTTTGATAACCAAAAGAAAAACTTACTTTATTTTTATCAGTACCATTAGAAATAGTTAAATTATTTTGGTTAATAATTCCTCCCTCTTTTTTAATGGTATCAATCCAATTGGTATCTGCATTAAATAAATTAAATAAATTATATGCAGGAAGACCTTGATTAGCTAAATCTTCATTATAAAGTGTTTTAAAACCTTCTGCACCTACTAAATCAGGTCTATTATCAAGAGATTTAACCCCAATTGAAGAACTAAGGTTAATGGTTGTTTTCCCTGATTTTGCTCTCTTAGTAGTCACAATAATAGCACCATTAGCACCTCTATTCCCGAAAATTGCTAGAGATGATGGATCTTTTAGAACTTCCATAGATTCTATATCTGATGGGTTCAAAAAGTCAATATTATTGGCAAAAACTCCATCTACAATATACACAGGTTGTGTCTGGTTAATGGTAACAGTCCCTCTAATTCTCACATCAGCTTGGGAACCAGGCTGACCAGAATTTACTACAGATAAACCCGCAACTTGACCTTGTAAAGCGTTTATTGGGTTAGCATTTGGTTTATCTGCAACTACATCTCCTCCAACTTTAGCTATAGAACCGGTAAGATCTCTTTTCTTAGCCGTTCCATACCCAATCATCACTACCTCTTCTATTTGCTTTTCTTTAAGCGAATCTTTTGTTTGAGCGCTTAATTCTTGATATCCTGCAAATAAGTAAATTGCAGCTATCATACTAGTTAATTTCACAGTGTTTTTCACCATAACAATAATGAATTAAAATTTATTTTTTATTATCTTATTTTGAGACAAAACGTAATATCAAATGTACAATTTTATTTAATCCATAACATTTATTTTTGTTAATTTTTAAAAAAAAATGTTAAAAATCATTAAAAAAGTAAATCTGAAGCCTTTGCAAAGGCTCTTTTTTATGAATTACTCAACTTTTGCAATTTCTGTTTTTTCTGAAATACCATTATTATTGAAGGCCTCTATCTGAAAATAATAGGTATCTGCAGCGTCCATCCCTGTAAAATAATAGTCATTCTTACCATAAACCATAATACTTCCGTACATCTTGTCTGGAGACTTTCCAAAGTAAATTACATAGCCATCTGCTAAGTTATTTTGCTTCCATTTTAGCCATGAACTTCTTCTCTCCCCTGCTTTTTCTTTTGGATTTCTCAGAACCACAAAATTTTCCACTTTCTGTGGTTTTTCTCCACTTCCATTTCCGAAAACTCTCAATCCACTGATGGCAAATTTGCCAGTTGGCATTTTAATATTTTGAATTTTAAGATATCTTGCGGTAAATGGTTTCTCTATTTCTATATAATCGTGAGGCACATCTTTGGTATTATTTGACTTGTCTACCACTAATTTCCAGTTTTTTTCGTCATCCGAAGCGTAGATTTTATATTGATGAGATTTACCTAAAGTTTTACCTAAAAACTCAGCATCTTGGTCAGCAAAATTGATTTGAATAGCCTTCACTAAGGATTTTTCGCCTAAATCTGTTTGTATATATTCATTAGCGCCACCAGTTTTAGCACTCCAATACGTTTTAATATCTTCGTCTACAGCAAAATTGGGTTGGAAACTTCCTAAAGTAGAAGAAACTCTAACAGGTTTATTGTAATTTAACAACATCCAACCTGTAAACAAACCTTTAATATGGTCTGCATTTTTATTTGGAAGATAAGTAGGATAATCTCCGTAAGCTGTGTTGCTGTACATCACATCATCTTGATCAAAACCAGCTGGCCAAATTCCTATTCTTCTTTCAAAATTATTTTTTTGGCTAATGACCATAGTAGAAACATGCCAATATTGCCCGAAATTATCTTGATAAGTAGCACCATGTCCAGCTCCTCTAGCAAAACCACCCGGTTTATATGAGAAAGGATTGTGTTTTTGATAAGAAAATCCTTCCAGCGGATTATTGCTCACATAAACTCCATCTGCGTAACCGCTAAACTCAGTTCCAGGAGCGCCATATTGCAGATAATACTTATTATTATGCTTAGTTACCCAAGCTCCTTCCATAAATGGTTTGAGAAAAGTATTGTCATTATATTCTCCAAATCGCTCCCAACCGTGATCATCTGGATGCAAAGACATCAATGGTTTTACGTAACCTTCAGATTGCAATGTTTGTGTATTAATTTCGGTTCCTAGAAGTGGAAATTCATTGCTAGAGCCCCAATACAAGAAGAGTTTTTTCAAATCTTTATCATACAAAAAGGCAGGATCCCATGCTCCCACTTTAAAATTATCTACCGCGATTTCCCAGTCATCTTTTGTAGGATTTTTAGATTTCCAAATGGCAAAATACGGTCCGTGCGTAGAACCTATTACGTACAATTCATCATTCATTTCGAAAACTGCAGGTGCACATAATTCATCATAAACTTGATGATTAACATCTAATTTATGGTCTACTTTTCCCGCTTCCTTGTTTGGAAATTCGTTTTCGGGTTTTAAGAATTTTCTAGAAATAAAATTCCAGTTTAACATATCTTCACTCCACCAATATCCCCATTGATTGGTACTAAAAAGGAAATATTTCCCTTTGAAATTAACAATTACTGGGTCTGCAGTTGCTCTATGTTTTCCTTGAGTTGCAAAATTAGGAATGGGAGTATATCCGTAATCTATATTAATAGGATTACAATAAGTTTTCTGCTGTGCCGAAAAGAACACAACAGAAAACAATGCGATGATAAAAGCTCTCATATTTTGAGATTTATTTATTCCAAGTGATTTTTTGAGAAACGGTCTTTTGAGAATCACCTCCTACAAAAATTTCAAACTCACCAGATTCCCAATCGTATTTTAGGTTATTATCATAGAATTTTAAATCTTCTGGAGTTACATTAAAGGTAACCGTTTTGGCTTCTCCTGCTTTTAAGAATATTTTTTGGAAACCTTTTAATTCTTTTACTGGTCTTGTATTGCTACCTACCATGTCTCTGATGTATAATTGAACAATTTCGGCACCATCGTATTTTCCAGAATTTTTCAGTTCTACAGAAACTTTTAAAGTTTGGTTTCCTTTTAAATTTTTAGAACTTACATTTAGATTATTGTATGCAAATTGAGTGTAACTTAAACCGTAACCGAAAGGATAAAGCGGAGTGTTACATTCATCTAAATAATTAGAACGGAATTTATCAAATTGACATTTTTCAGTTGATGATTGAGAAAGTGGTCTTCCTGTATTTTTGTGATTGTAGAAAATAGGAACTTGACCTACACTTCTTGGGAAAGTCATCGGTAACTTAGCTGAAGGATTTACTTTACCAAAAAGTACATCCGAAATTGCTAAACCAGCTTCTGAACCTGGGAACCATACATTAAGAATAGCATCTGCCAATTCGCTTTCTTCATTGATTTCCATTGCTCTACCTGCAAATAATACCAAAACAATTGGCTTACCTGTTTTTTTCAATTCTTTTAATAAATCTTTTTGAGCTTGTGGAATAGAAATATTGGTTCTAGAACTAGATTCACCGCTCATTTCAGCAGTTTCGCCAATGGCAAGAAGAATTACATCTGCTTTATTAGCAACCTCAACTGCTTCTTTCAGCATTTCTTCTTTGCTTCTGCTGTCTCTGTAAGTGTTTTTGCCAAACATAGCAGCGTTTTGTTCGAAAGTTGCGTCATAATCTATATTAGAACCTTTAGCATAAGTAAAATTCACAGAATTCCCGAAAGTCTTTTTAAGACCTGCTAAAAGTGAAATCGCATCTTTATGTTTTGCGGCAACGCTCCAAGTTCCCGGCATGTTTTCAGCATTGTCTGCTAATGGCCCAATTACAGCGATATTTTTTTGAGATTTTAAAGGAAGAATTTCATTGGTGTTTTTCATTAAAACCATTGACTGTGCTGCAATATTTCTGGCAATATCTCTGTTTGCCTGACTGTAAACTTCATTTTTTGTTCTGTTTGCATCACAATATTTATATGGATCCTCAAAAAGTCCTAAATCATATTTTGCTTCAAGAATTCTTTTTACCGCTAAATCAATTTGTTTGATATTTACTTTTCCTTCTTGTACAGATTTTTTAAGGGTAGTAAGAAAACCTTCGCCTACCATATCCATATCTACACCAGCGTTCATTGCCAAAGCCGAAACTTGTTGTAAATCTCCCATTCCGTGGTCTATCATTTCATTAATACCTGTATAATCAGTCACCACGAAACCTTTGAATTTCCATTGATTTCTAAGAACTTCTGTCATCAACCATTTATTTCCTGTTGCAGGAATTCCGTCTACTTCATTAAAAGAAGCCATCACAGAACCTACACCTGCATCTACAGCTGCCTTATAAGGTGGAAAGTATTCATTATACATTCTTATGTGGCTCATGTCTACTGTATTATAATCTCTGCCAGCTTCTGGAGCTCCATACAACGCGAAATGTTTTACACAAGCCATTATCGTATTATTGAGAGATAAATCTTTTCCTTGATATCCAAAAACCATTGCTTTTGCCATTTCAGAACCTAAATAAGGATCTTCTCCTGCTCCTTCTGCCACTCTTCCCCATCTTGGATCTCTAGAAATATCTACCATTGGCGAGAAAGTCCAGTTAATACCACTTGCACTTGCTTCATTTGCTGCTATTCTTGCAGATTGCTGCACTAATTGAGTATCAAAAGAAGAAGCCAAGCCAAGAGGAATAGGAAAATTGGTTTCATAACCATGAATTACATCCATCCCGAAAAGCAAAGGAATTTTTAAACGGCTTTTCTCTACGGCAATTTTTTGAACTTCTCTAATATTTTCTACTCCTTTAATATTAAAGAGACCTCCTACTTTTCCTTCTTGAATTTTCTTTGCGATATCAGAACTTTGAGCTTGTCCGGTGGTAATATCACCCGCTCCAGGAAGATTAAGTTGACCTAGTTTTTCGTCTAATGTCATCTTTTTCAACAAAGAATTTACGAAAACAGACTTTTTAGATTGATACTCTTTTGTTTGGTAATTGTAGTACGGTTTATTTACAACTTCTTGAGAATGAGCGTAACCAGAAATTAATACTACTGCTAATAATACTTTTGACTTTATGCTAAACATAATTTTAATTTTAAGGTTAAAGTTAGATAATTATTTTTGAGGAAAAAAAATTTTAACAATAAAAAAACCGAGAAAATTCTCGGTTTAAATATTATTGATTTTCTCGCATTTGAGCATCTAAAACGGCTATAGTTGCCAAGTTCACAATTTCATCTACACTTGCTCGCATTTGTAAAACGTGTACCGGTTGTTTTAGTCCTAATAAAATAGGTCCTACTACTTGTGCTACTTTCATTCCTCTGATAATTTTATAAGAAAGATTAGCACTTTCTAGATTCGGGAAGATAAAAGTATTGGCTGGAGTTTTTCCTAATTTTGAGAAAGGATAATCCTGAAGATGGTCTGCACTCATCGCAAAATCTGGCTGAAATTCTCCATCTACAATCATATCTGGATATTTTTGATGCAGAATATTTACTGCTTTTGCTACTTTTTTAGAAGTCTCAGAATTGGCTGAGAAATTTTCGTAAGAAAGCATGGCAATTCTTGGTTGAATAGCGAAAGATTTAATTGCATATTCTGCCATTTTTGCAATGTTAGCCATTTCTTCTGGTGTAGGATTTACATGGATAGAAGTATCAGCAAAGAAATAAGGTTTTTTATCCGATAAAATCATCATCATAGAAGCAATTTTATCTACTCCCTTTGCTTTTTCTATAATTTCTAAAACAGGTCTCAGAACAGTTCTATAATTTTTAGAATATCCTACAATGAGTGCATCCGTGTCACCATGTTGCAACATGAGTGGCCCAAAATAATCTCTTTGTCTTACCAATCTTTTGGCAATATATTCATTTACACCTTTTCTATTGCGAAGTCTCCAAAGCGTTTCTCTATATTTTTTACGATTATCGTCTTGGTCATCGTCCATCGGATCTACAATCGGAACGTCTAAATGAATTCCGAATTTTTCCATTTGTTCTTTGATGAATTTTTTCTCTCCTAATAAAATAGGATGAGCAATTCCTTCTTCATAAAGAATTTGTGCAGCTTTCAATACATTATATTCTTCAGCATTTCCTAGCGTAACACGTTTTGGATTAGAACGTGCTCTGTTTTGCATCATTCTGATGAGTTTTTCATCTCTACCCATTCTGTCAAGCAACTGATTTTCGTATTCTTCGAAATCGGCAATCGGTTTTCTAGAAATTCCGCTTTCCATAGCCGCTTTTGCTACTGCAATGGAAACTTTGGTTAATAATCTATTATCAAATGGTTTCGGAATGAAATATTCTCTACCAAAACCTATATTTTTAACATTGTAAGCCAATTTTACCATTTCAGGAACCGGCTCTTTTGCTAATTCTGCGATTGCTTTTACAGCAGCCAATTTCATTTCTTCATTAATTCCAGTAGCTTGTACATCTAATGCACCTCTGAAAATATAGGGGAAACCAAGAACGTTATTCACCTGATTAGGAAAATCACTTCTTCCCGTTGCCATAATAACATCTGGTCTTGTTGCGATGGCAAGATTATAATCAATCTCTGGTGTTGGATTTGCCAAAGCGAAAACCACAGGATTTTCCGCCATTGAACTAAGCATTTTCGCAGTCATAACATCTCCTTTAGACAGACCAACAAAAACATCTGCTCCTTCTAAAGCTTGTTCCAATGTAGAAATATCTGTTTGTGCTATAAAATCTAATTTTTCTGGAGTAAGATTTTCTCTCTTATGATTAATTACTCCTTTAGAATCGCACATCATTACGTTTTCTTTTTTAAGACCTAGTGCAATGTATAATTTGGTACAAGCAATTGCTGCTGCTCCTGCTCCATTTACCACCATTTTCACCTCATCTATTTTTTTATCTGCCAATTCTAACGCATTAATTAATGCTGCTGCAGAAATGATTGCAGTTCCGTGTTGGTCATCATGCATCAAAGGAATATTAAGCTCTTCTTTCAGTCTTTGTTCTATGTAGAAAGCTTCTGGCGCTTTAATATCTTCTAAATTGATTCCTCCAAAAGTGGGCGAAATTCCTTTAACGATTTCTATAAATTTGTCTGGATCTTTTTCGTTAATCTCAATATCAAAAACATTAATATCTGCAAAGATTTTAAACAATAATCCTTTTCCTTCCATTACTGGTTTAGAAGCTTCTGCACCGATGTCTCCCAATCCTAAAACAGCAGTCCCGTTTGAAATTACAGCAACTAAGTTTCCTTTGGTGGTATATTCATATATCGAAGAAGGATTTTTTTCGATTTCTAAACAAGGTTCTGCAACACCTGGTGAATAAGCTAAGGATAAATCTCTCTGCGAAGAGTGAGGTTTAGAGGGAATGACTTCTATTTTTCCTTTAGGTTCATTTCTGTGATAATCAAGTGCTGCGTTTCTAAATTGCTCTTGATCTCTATGCGTTTTATTTGACATAAATTTTAAAAAATTTAATTAAAAGTAAATTCTATATTAAAAAAAGAAGAGGAAATATTTTTTATTCCTCTTGATTGAAAATGTATTTTTTATGATACTCTACTAGGCTTTCTATAGGTCTTTGTACAATTTTTCCTACGGTAAGATTAAGTTCTGCGGCGGCAGATCTCAAAATATCTTCGTACACAAAAGCGATAGAACCAATAAAGTTAATTTCTGCTTCTCTGGCTTCTTCATAAGGAAGCACTTGATATTCAAAGAAATTTTTCATCTCATCAAATATCATATTTTGAAAATATGGATGTGATTTTTTGAGGACTACAAATTTATTAAATTCTGCGAGATAAGCATTAGCTCTAGGATTGTGATACATATTTCTAATGGCATCTTCTATGGTAAGATGATAAGTAGCCATGAAATCTTCGTGTAAATCTTTGGGTAATTTTTTCATGAAAAACTTGCGCAACAATTGTTTACCAAGCGCAGAACCACTTCCTTCGTCACCAATTAAAAAGCCTAGTGATGGCAAATCTCTCCTTACAGTTTCTCCATCAAAAAAACATGAATTAGAACCCGTTCCTAGAATACAAACAATTGCAGGTTTACCATTGTAAGCTGCATAAGCTGCGGCTGTCATATCTTCTTTTACAATTACCTTGGCATGTGGAAATGCTTTTTGTAAATTAACTTCTACCAAAGCCGCATTTTCTGGAGTTCCGCAACCAGAACCGTAAAAATAAATTTCTTTTAAATGTTCTTTCAGAAAATACAGATGCTGATTCTTCTCAATTTCTTGAGGAATCAAATCTGCATTAATAATATTTGGATTAAAACCGAGTGTTTCGGTCTTTTGAGAAATCTTACCAGAATGATCTAGAATTACCCAGTCACATTTTGTAGAACCACCGTCAACAATTGCAATCATACACAAAGCGTTTAAATTGCTAAATTAGGAAAATCTTTTTTATTCTATGCTTTCCTCATCTTTTAGGTCTAGCCAATGGTCTATTTCATCTTCCAAATAATGAGTCTGTAATTTAAGGGCAAACATAAAATCATCTGGCACAGAAGCTCTATCTCCAGTTTCTATGTCCCATATTTCGTCTGTGAGATTTTCGAATTCTGAATAAATTCTTTTGAAGCGTGGATTGTGCTCTTCTAAGTCCTTAATTTTTTCTTGCTTATACTGAAATTTTCTGTATGGTCTCGGTGTTTTCATACTTTTATTTTTTGATTTGGTGTGGTAAATATCAATGAACAATCTGGTGTCAAGACAAAAAAATCACTTTCATATATAATTGAAAATGAATTTTTTATCAGGTTTTGATGGCGTATTTTGTTATACTAAATTATATATTTTTTTGTTATAAAAAAATAATTAATGATAATTTATTAAACTTTAACATTTAAGTTTAAATTTGTAGTAAGAAAATTTTATGAAACAACTTTTATTAAAACAAAAGCAAGTTCTATTTTTTATTATTGCGGGAGGTTTAAGTGCGATTGTAGAAATTGGGAGTTTTAAATTATTCAGTGTTAATATCCCTATTTTTTTTTCAAGTGAAACTAATTTTCACGGAATTCATTTTCCGTTGAGCAACATATTATCTACTACTTGTGGTATCGTTTTCAATTATTTTTTAAGCATTTGGTTTGTTTTCGAACGTGGGAAGCACTCTAAAAAAAGGGAATTTGCTTATTTTATGGTGATTTCTTTTTTCTCTACTATATTGAGTTTACTATTTTTCCAATTATTCTACAATACCATCTTTAGAGATAATCTAGATATGATTATTTATACCTTCAGTCCACAGATTTTAAGTAAAATCGCTGCCATTGGATTGGTTTCTATCCTTAATTATTCAATTAAGAAAAACGTAATTTTTAATGGTTAAAAACATGAAAAGAGCACTTAATTATCTTTGGCGAGGCTGGATGGTTTTACTCGCTGGAATTTTACTTATTCTATTCTTTATTCCTGTTTATTTGCTCTCCATAAAAAAAGAACACTATAAATATGCTTATTTTTTCGTGAGACTTTGGTGTAAAGGTGTTTTTTATGGTATGGGATTCAGATATGAACTCATTAATCAGACCAACAAAAAAATTGACAAAAACCAACAATACGTTATTATTGCCAATCACACTTCTATTGTGGATATTTTTATTCCAGTTTTATTATTCCCTCATCATCCTATTTGCTTTGTTGGTAAAAAAGAATTGGTTAAAATTCCTATTTTCGGTACTATTTATAAAAGAATCTGTGTAATGGTAGACAGAAGTTCGCCCAAAAGCAGAGCAGAAGTCTATGAAAGATGCGCAGAACGTATGGAAGAAGGAGACAGCATTGTGATTTTTCCAGAAGGTGGCGTTCCTGATGACATGTCTGTCATTTTAGACAAATTTAAAGATGGAGCTTTTATTTTATCTAACAAACACCAGTCTCCTCTTGCTGTTTTTACCTTTGTAGGGCCGAAGGAAATGTTTCCGTTTGACCATGGAAAAGGCTATCCAGGAAAAATTAAAATTTATTTTAATGATATTTTAGAGCCAACAAAAAACATACAGGAATTGAAAGAAGTTTCACATAATCTTATTAAATTTACCCTTCAAAATAATTAAAAAATCTATTATATCATTTCGAGAAAATAATAATATATTTGTTAGCATAATTTCTGCTCAGGATTTATAAAATAAATTAAAAAACAAAAATATGGACACTAACCAAAACAAACAAAGCTATGCATTACCGATAGCAATGATGTTTGCACTCTTTTTTATGATTGCCTTCGTTACAGGTTTACAAAATCCGATGGGAGTAATTGTAAAAAACCAATTTCAGGCAAGTAATTTACTCTCACAATTAGGTAATTTTGCCAATTTTCTCGCCTATGCTTTCATGGGAATTCCTGCAGGTTTAATGCTGCAAAAAATTGGTTATAAAAAAACTGCTCTTACTGCAATTTTGGTAGGTATTGCTGGTGTAGCAATTACTTTCTTCTCTGGTAAAATCGAAAGTTTCGCCGTTTATTTAATCGGGGCATTTGTAGGTGGTTTCTCTATGTGTATGCTAAATACTGTAGTAAACCCTATGCTAAATACTTTAGGTGGAGAAGGAAAAAGAGGTAACCAGTTATTACAATTCGGTGGTACTTTAAATTCTATGGGAGCTACTATCGTTCCAGTATTAGTAGGTTATTTAATGGGAGATGTAGCTAAAGCTACTATTTCAGATGCTAATCCAGCATTATTCTTAGCAATAGGAATTTTTGTTTTGGCATTTATCGTATTATATTCTATGAGCATTCCAGAGCCACACATTGTAGCAGAGAAAAGCACTGAGAAAAATACACACAGTCCTCTTTCATTCAGACACTTCGTATTAGGAGCAATTGCAATTTTCGTATATGTAGGTGTAGAAGTAGGAATTCCAAATATTGCTAATCTTTATATGACTGGCGACTTACAAATTAATGCTACCACTGCTGGAACTGTAGTAGGAACATATTGGTTCTTAATGTTAGTAGGAAGATTAACTGGAGGAGTTTTAGGTTCTAAATTTTCTAGTAAATCAATGTTAAGTTTCGCAGCAGTTTTAGGATTAGTATTTGTACTTTTAGCAATCTTCTTACCAAAAGACCAAATGGTAAGTATGCCTGTTTTCCAATCTGATATTTCTTTCGGATTAGCTCAAGTTCCGGTAAGTATTATGCTATTGGTATTATGCGGATTATGTACTTCTGTAATGTGGGGAGGAATCTTTAACTTAGCTACAGAAGGATTAGGAAAATATACTGCAGCTGCATCTGGCATTTTCATGGTGATGGTTTGTGGTGGAGGAATTATCCCAGCAATCCAAGGTTATGCTGCTGATATCTTCGGATATGTACAAAGTTATTGGGTAGTAGTTATAGGAATTACTTATATGCTATTCTATGCATTAGTAGGAAGCAAAAACGTAAATAAAGACATTAAAGTTGACTAACATGAAAGAAAAACATGCAATTGGTATCGATGTAGGTGGTACCAACACCAAATTCGGTATCGTAAATAAAAAAGGTGTAATTCTAGTTCAAGACAGAATTAAAACCAACGAACATGAAAATGTAGAAGAATTTATAGATGATTTAGCAGAAAAACTTAATCCTATGATTGAGCAATATGGCGGTCCAGAAGCATTCGTAGGAATAGGAATGGGAGCTCCTAATGCTAATTATTATCAAGGAACTATAGAATATGCAGCCAACCTAAAATGGAAAGGCATTATTCCTATGGCTGAACTTCTAGAACAAAAATTTAAAATTCCGGCTAAATTAACAAATGATGCTAATGCTGCTGCAGTAGGCGAAATGCAATATGGTGCTGCTAAAGGAATGAAAAACTTCATCACCATTACTTTAGGAACTGGAGTAGGAAGCGGAATTATCATTGATGGAAAAATCGTTTTAGGACACAACGGTTTTGCAGGAGAATTAGGTCACGTAATTGTAAGAAATGGTGGTAGAGAGCACAAAGGAACTGGATTGAAAGGTTCTTTAGAAGCTTACGCATCTGCAACAGGTGTAAGAGATACCGCTATTGAATTATTACAAGAAACTCAGCACTCTCCTAGTTTATTAGAAAATTATCCTATCAATGAATTGACCAGTGAAACCGTATTTAAATGCGCAGAACAAGGAGATTCTTTAGCCAATGAAGTTTTCGAATTTACAGGTCAAATTTTAGGAGAAGCTTTAGCTACTTTCGTACATTTTTCTGCACCTGAAGCCATTGTACTTTTCGGTGGATTGACCAAAGCTGGTGACCTTATCATGAAGCCAACCAGACAAGCTATGGAAGACAACTTATTACAAGTTTTCAAAAATAAAGTTAAAATTTTGTACAGTGACTTACAAGAAGCAGATGCTGCAATTCTTGGAGCAAGCGCTTTAGTATGGTAAAAATTTTAAAAAATAAACAATCATTATTTTGGGCAGGCTTATTGTTTGCCCAATTTCTTTTATTCTATATCTTTTCAAAAAACGAAATAATCGTTCATCAATTCACTGCTATTTTTCATTTGAAAAAAGAATTTCAAAATGAGCTTTTCTCTCATTTTATATTTTCTTTTGGGGATATTTTTTATATTATTTTCATCTTTTTCCTTTTACTTTTTCTTTTCAAAAGTATTAAGAGCAGAAACTTTAGCGTTCTATTGATTATACTAAATATTTTTTATTTTATTTATCAAATTTCATGGGGAATGCTGTATTTCCAAAAACCTCTTTATGACAAAAATAAAGTAGAAATCTCCACCAAAGAATTAGAAAAACTTACTTTAAAATACATAGCATTAACCAATCAAGAAAGAAAAAAAATTGAAACAAAGCATATATTCAAAATTAAAAATATTGAAGTACTAAAGTCAAGCATACTTCATTCTCAAAAGCGCTTACCAAAAGAGTATTATCCATTTAAAACGTCAAATATTGACATCTTTAAAACGAGCTTATTTAATCCACTAATAAGCTATACAGGAATACTTGGATATTACAATCCATTTACCACAGAAGCACAATATAACGCTGAGTTACCTAACACTTACATTCCTTTCACGTTGTCTCATGAAAGTGCGCATCAATTAGGTTTTGCAAGGGAGCAAGAAGCTAATTTTATAGGCTTCCTCATTTGTAAAAACTCTAACAATTCTGAACTCAAATACAGTGCTTATTTATACGCAACTAAAACTTTGGTAAACGCATTGCGAAATACTAATCCAGAGTTTGCTGCTCAAGCAACTTTATTTCTCTCTCAAGAAGTGAAGAATGACCTCAAAAACGAGCAATTATTCAAAGAAAAAAACGATTCTTTTATCGCCGAAATATTTTATTTCGCCAATGATATTTTCTTAAAATCAAACCAACAAGAAGGTAGCATTACTTACTCTTATTTCATTGATTTACTGGTGTTATACGAACGAAGAAAGGCATAAAAAAGAATCACATCCTAGGATGTGATTCTAAAAACACAAATGATGAAAAAAAATTTATTGCCTTCGAGCGATAGCTCATTGAAAGCGGTGTAAAAATACATATTTCTTTTATACTAACAAAATTTTTTACATCTTTTTTCAACTAATTTTTGTCATTTCTTCATTATGAAGCATTAAGATATTATTATTCACTAAAAATTGTAATAAAAGAAACTGTATGATAATTTCTTTTGAGAAAATTAGAGAATTAATCATAATTTTTAACCAAAAAAAAGCAATAAATATTTAGAATATTTATTGCTTATCTTGTAGCGAAGACGGGATTTGAACCCGTGACCTTTGGGTTATGAATCCAACGCTCTAACCACCTGAGCTACCTCGCCGTTTTTCGTGGTGCAAATATATAAATAATTTTAAAGTCTACAAATTATTTTAGCTGTAATAATTCTAAAATTTCAGAAAAGTTATCTGGGTTAGCGATAATCTTATTCTTAGCATCTACGATATAAAAAGTTGGTGTTGCATGAACATTATAAGTATCTACATAACTGCTGTACCAACCTTTGAGTTCTGTATCATTAATCCAAGGCAGCATTTTTACTTTATCTGAATAAGACTTCGCATCAGAATCTAAAGAAAGGCCTACTACTTCTATATTTTTTTCTTTCAATTTATTATACTGAAGCACCATTTCTCCAATTTCTTTTTCGCAGTGAGAACAAGTAGAAGACCACAATATGATAATCTTTTTATCTGCCTTCACATCGTGTAGAGATTTCACTTTAGTATTTACAGGATTTAAAAAAGTATTATTGGGAATAATCTTTCCAATTTCTGTATTCGCATTAGATTTTATAGTATTGGCTAATCTATCATTAATGGTACATTTTAAATTTTTGGCTTCTGTAAGATATTTTTCTTTTAAATCTTTAATGCTGTAAACATTAAAAATTTCAATTAATTCCGAAAGTATTGTTTGTCCACGAGGCGTTTCTACATTTACTGCAGTAAGTAACTTATCTACTTCATCACCTAAACTTGATCTACTTGTATTGCTTAAAAAAACCATGAGAATAGGTTTGAGCAAAGAAGAAGTTTCTAAATAGTTTTGTGTATTATTTAAAAAAGAAATGATCTCATCGTTTGTAGGATTCTTTTTACTAACAGATTCTTGTAAAAAATTTTGGTAGGTTTTGAAATAATAACTTAAGAAAGGATGTTTGTCCGAATCAAAAACAATGTCTGCACTTAAGTTAGAAACTTCATTTTTTAGTGCAACCCCAAAATCTGAATTTTCTTTATAAAAATTCTGTATTTGATAGAGTGCAGGTAAAATTTGTTCTCTTTTTTTCTGTTGGTCTTGAATACTATAAAATATATTATTGACTTCGTCATAATAATCTATCTGCTGTACTTTATTATTTTTAACCGAAAACTTAAGGTCTACATTTTTATTCTCTGAAACCAGGTTTAAAGAAGTATTAGCCTGAGGAAAATAAACTTTTAATAATCCTAAATAGCTATTTTTAACCTGAAATAGCCAAGTATTATTTTTTTTCTCGGCTTTGTCAATTAAAATATCTTTAGAACCATTAACAGTATAAAGATAAGCTTCATTAAATGAAAAATCTTTGGGAGATTCTACCTTAATGGTAAACTGAGCTGAAGCAAAATAACTTAGTAATAAAAGTGTGGTTTGTAACAGTTTTCTTTTCATGCAATAAAGATAAAAAAAAACTCACGAGTAGTGAGTTTTTTTTACATTTTATATATTATTCATTTTTAATTTTCTGTGTGCATAAGCAATTACAAATATTGCCACTAAAAGTAATACAACAATGTAATTATCAATCGGAGTTGCAGGGCCTCCAATATCTCCAGACTCCGGTTGAGGTGGAGGTGGTGGAACAACTTGGGCCAAAGCTAGCATGGTACCAAGAAAAAAGCTAAAGCTTATAAATAATTTTTTCATTGTGCTTCTCATGACTTGTGTTTTTATTTTATTACTTTCTTGGTTACTATTTCTCCATCATTAGACTTAATTTTTACGATATAAACTCCATTAGTAACATTATCTAAAGGTAGTTTATAATCATCATATGTAGAAACTTTTTTAGCAGAATGTAATAATTGACCTACAGAAGAATAAACTTCAATATCTGCTTGTTTCCAATTCTTATTAAATCTTACAATATATCCTTGATCTTTTTTAGCTACAATTGTTTGACCTTTTAAAAGTTCAGAAGTGCCTAGAACTCCTGCTGGTTGTTCATAGAATAAACCGTAAGTAAAGTTGGTATTTGTTAAGGAAAATGTATCACCGCTTTTAATTTTGGTTAATGTACCATTATTGCTGTAATAAAATGATTTTCCGTTTGATAAATTACCTTTATCTTCCACTAACTTACCTCCTTCAATTAGGAAGAATTTTAATTTAGCTGCATTCGCATTATTAACAACCAAAGGAATCTCTTTCCCTGAAAAATCTACTTCATTTGCTTCATTGATAAATAAATTATAATTAGCATTTACATCTGCACCTCCAGAAAGTTGTTCTTCCTTAGTATAAATAGAAGTAGAACCTGTAGTAGCTTGCATTCTAGCATTTTCAGGAGAGAATCCAGAAACTGCTTCGTTATTTACAATATAAAACGTTCTTCCTATTTCAGTATCATTAGCATCATACAATACTACACCTAACTGCTTGGTAACTACTGGTGCATTACTTACTCTAGCGGTTACAGAATAAGGAGTAGCTTCAGGTCTTGCTGTTTGAGCAAATCTTCTTGTTTTTGAAAATTTTAAAGTTTGAGAAGTATTGTCTGATAGCTTAATCATAAATTCTTGCATAGGCTTTATTACCAAATCATTTGCAAGGCCTCCATTTACATTTCCTGCAGAGTCAAAAGTTCTAACAACAGCAGTGGTAGAAGTATAAATAGTACCAACTGGGAAAGAATTTTCAATACCTGAAGTGTAATAAGAAATACCATTTAAATTAGAAATTGCATTTTCATCATCAGTTGCTGCAGTTCCTTTTTTCACTAATGATAAATCTATATTAGTTAAATAAGGATTCCCATGCTGATAAAGGTTTTTACCATAATCGGCACTCCATTTTGTAGTTACAAAAGGATCATCTACATAAGTGTTATAAATTTCATTGTATGCATTTTTAGTAGCACCATTTGTTCCGAAACTTCCACTAAAAGCTCCCGCAAGTGTAACTTCTGTATCTGCGGTATTTAAATCAGACACTGGAACTCCTTTGAAGATTTTTTTCATAGAGTTCGCAGAGTATAAATCAGACGCGCTAGAAGGTACATATCCCTGCAAATTTGCATTTGGATTTTCTGCAACTAACGTTGGATTCCAAACTTCAGTTCCGTCATACAACCTTCTAGACAAGATGTAATAATCTGTTGGTTTTCCTACTACAGTTGGAGTAAGAGTAGTAGTTAATTGATCAAAAGCAGCGGTGGTATTATTCCATTTAAAAACTGATCTTTTATTAAATCTGCCTGTTACAGTTAAGGCAGAATTAGCCACATTAATATGTGGTAATGAAGCTTGTAAATCAGTAATTGAATAATTATAGAAAGGAAGTGCAACTTGCTGTCTTCCTGTATTTCCGTGTTTTACATCTACATATTCTTTGTTTATCTTACCTGTTATATTGGCTTGAGGCATGCCTTTAATATACAATTGACCATAAACAGAAGGAGAAGAATATTGTAAACGAAAATCAGCAGTTGGAGCAACTTCAAAACTTTGAGAAGGGGTAACGACCATAAAGTCTCCTATGGTATTTACTTTAGCATTTCCATCAAGTTTTACACCACCTCCACTGTAAACTAATGCTTTATCCTGAACATGGACTAGAGCACCGTTTCCTAAGTAAGTGAGTTGTGCATTCACGAAAGCGCACACTCCTACTAAAGATAATGTGAGTAAATTTTTTTTCATTTGTTTGTGTTTTTTCAAGAATTTATAAAACTCTTTGAATGTACAAATATAGCAAATTTATATTAAAAGACAAACTATTTATATAAAAATATCCTCATTATCAATGAGTAAGTCTTTTTCTATTTCATCTATTTTGTACATATAATCCTCGAGAACCTTCTCAGTAGTACCTCTAAGACCTCTTGCTCCTAAACCCTTGTCAATGGTATAGTCTACAATTTTTTCAAGAGCTTGATCCGTAAATGCAAGTTTTATGCCGTCTAACCTAAAAAGTTCAACAAATTGATTAATGATAGAATTTTTAGGTTCTGTAAGGATTCTAAGCATTGTTTCTTTGGTCAGTTTATCCAAATGAGTAACAATAGGAAATCTACCTAATAATTCAGGAATAAGCCCGAAACTTCTTAAATCTGTAGCATTTAATTTTTCTAAAATATAGCTTTCTTCTTCTACTTTAGAATGTTTATCTGTACTGAAACCTATCGCTTGCTTATTGAGTCTTCTCTCGATGATTTCTTTAATTCCATCAAATGCTCCACCTGCAATAAATAAAATATTTTGAGTGTTTACTTGAATGTATTTTTGGTCAGGATGTTTTCTTCCTCCTTGTGGTGGAACATTTACAATACTTCCTTCTAGAAGCTTCAATAAACCTTGTTGAACCCCTTCACCAGAAACATCTCTGGTAATACTCGGATTGTCTGATTTTCTGGCAATTTTATCAATTTCGTCGATAAAAACAATTCCTTTTTCCGCCTTTTCAACATCATAATCCGCCACCATTAAAAGTCTAGACAAAATACTTTCTACATCCTCTCCTACGTAACCTGCTTCTGTTAAAATAGTAGCATCTACAATACAAAACGGAACGTTTAATTGCTTAGCAATGGTTTTTGCTAAAAGTGTTTTCCCCGTTCCTGTTTCGCCTACCATAATAATGTTAGACTTCTCAATTTCTACAGATTTATTTTCGTCTTTATTATGAAGAAGTCTTTTATAATGGTTATAAACTGCTATAGACAATTGTTTTTTGGCTTGATCTTGACCAATTACGTATTCGTCTAGAAATTCTTTAATTTCTCTAGGTTTTTTAAGTTCTTCAATCGAGGTAGCTGGCGAAAACTCTTCTTCATGTACACTTTCTTTTACGATAGCATGCGCTTGCTCTACACAGTTTTCACAGATAAATCCATTTTGTCCTGAGATTAAAATTTCAACTTCAGATTTTTTTCTTCCGCAAAATGAGCATTGATTAGGATTCATTCTTTTTATTTTTGAAAAAACTCAAACTTCGCTATGAAATTTGAGTTAATATATTTTAAGAGTTAATTATTTTATTTTGAATTTCTTGATATTCTTCTGATGAAAGTTTCAGCCTTTCGTTTCCAAAATTAAGGTCTTGCATGGTATTCATGGGAACCAAATGAATGTGTGCATGAGGAACTTCTAATCCTATCACAGCCACTCCTACTCTTACACAAGGCATCGCTGTTCCAACTTTTTTGGCTACTTGTTGAGCAAATCCCCAGAGATTTTTAAAATCTTCTGATTCTAAATCAAAGATTAAATCTACTTCTTTCTTAGGAATCACAAGAGTATGACCTTTAGCTAATGGCATTACATCTAAAAAAGCCAAATAATTTTCGTCTTCAGCGATTTTGTAGCAAGGGATTTCTCCGTTTACAATTTTGGTGAATATAGAACTCATAATTTGTAAATTTTAAAGATTAAAATTACAATGAAATTTCTAAAACTTCAAAAGAAAGTTTATTACCGTTTGGTAAAACAATCTCCGCAGTTTCGCCTACAGCTTTACCTAATAATCCTTTTGCAATAGGAGTATTTACCGAAATTTTTCCTGCTTTAATGTCAGACTCATTATCGGGAACCAATGTAAATTTCTGTTCTTGTTTAGTAGCATTATTTTTAAGACGAACGGTACAAAGAATAGAAACTTTAGAAGTATCTAATTGACTTTCGTCAATCACTTTAGAGTTTGCGATAGTATCTTTAATTTTAGAGATTTTCATTTCTAGCAAACCTTGCGCTTCTTTCGCGGCGTCATATTCTGCATTTTCAGATAAATCTCCTTTGTCTCTTGCTTCTGCGATTTGTTGAGTAATTTTAGGTCTTTCTATGCTTTCGAGTAGTTCTAACTCAGCCTTCATTTTTTCCAAACCTTCTTTGGTTACATAATTCATTACTTTACTCATATCTGGTTATTTTGCGTTAATGTTAATATAAAAAAATAATCCGACCTTTGCCGGACAATATTCATTAAAATTTCAAGTTACAAAGATATGATTAATTTTAATATGAAACCAAGCCTTTTAAAAATAATTATCCCAATTTTACTGGCTTTCAGCGCATTAAAAACGCTCAACTCTTGTTCCAACAGAGAAGAAACTACCAGTTGTTTTCCCAATCAATTTATTTCTGTTCAACTCAATTTAAGCCTACCTTCTTATTATCCTCTTAACAATATTGGAGGCTGGATTTATGTCTCAGAACAGCAATCTGGAAACAGAGGCTTAATCGTTTACAGAACCAATGATGGTTTCAAAATTTATGATAGAAACGCGCCACATATTTGTCCTTCCGCAGACACTACATTAGAAGTGGAAAATGGAAGCTTGGTTATTTGCAAAAAAGACAATGCAAAATGGTTTCTTAATTCTGGAGCGCCTGCTTCTGTAAGTCCTTATCCTCTGAAACAATATTTTTATAATTATAATTCTTCTACCAATATTTTAAATATTTATAATTAATTTAGAGGCATGAAAATAGTAGTTCAACGTGTAAAAGAAGCATCTGTAGCAGTAGAAGGAAAAATTGTAGGAGAAATTTCTCAAGGCTTACTCCTTCTCATCGGTGTAGATGAAAGCGATACTCAAGAAGATGCCAATTGGTTAATAAAAAAAGTGGTAGACTTAAGGATTTTTTCTGATTCTGAAGGAAAAATGAATCTTTCTGTAAAAGATGTAGCGGGAGAAATTTTATGCATCAGCCAATTTACTTTAATCTCGGATTACAAAAAAGGCAATAGACCATCTTATATAAAAGCAGCTAAACCAGAAAAAGCCATTCCTTTATTTGAATATTTTAAATCTGAGATTGCTAAATCTGGCCTAAAAATAGAAAGTGGGATTTTCGGGGCAGATATGAAAGTATCTTTACTGAATGACGGTCCTGTAACTCTGGTTCTGGACAGTATCACCAAAGCGTAGAATTTCTAAGACATCCATAAAATAAAATAGCATCCAAAATTTGGATGCTATTTTTGGGTGAATGATGGGTCTCGAACCCACGACCTTCGGAACCACAATCCGACGCTCTAACCAACTGAGCTACAATCACCGTTTTTGCGTGTGCAAATATATAAAATTTTTAAAACAATTAACAAATAATTCCTTCAAAATTTTTAAATGCTAATAACTTTTCAGTTGTGAAACCTTCTGCATATTCTACTCCACTCAATCTTCCTAAATCTTGCGCTCTATAAGTTAGACTTTCTAAGAAATCTTTTGTCGCGATGGGAGTCATTGGTTCTGTGGAAGTTGGGTCATAAAACTGAGTTTTATATGCTAAACAAGCTTCAATTTTTTTGTCTAGAAAACCAGAAATATCCATTACAAAATCCGGTTCAATATTTTTCCACTGAATGTAATGGAAAACTTGTTTTGGCCTCCAAAATTTTTGAGATTCCCCTTCATAATCGGTTTTTATCTTAACCAATCCTGATAAAAAACACGCATCTGAAACTAATTTTGCTGCTTTCGCATGATCAGGATGTCTATCGTCTATCGCATTACAAAGCACGATTTCTGGTTGGTATTTCCTAATCATTTCAATAATTCTAAACTGATATTCTTGAGAATTGATGATAAAACCATCTTTCATTTTAAGATTTTCTCTAGCAGAAATTCCTAAAATTTCAGATGCAGTTGCCGCTTCTTGCGCTCTGGTTTCATTAGTTCCTCTTGTTCCTAATTCACCTTCAGTAAGGTCTATGATGGCTACTTTTTTTCCTTCGGAAATTAATTTTGCTATAGTTCCTCCACAGCCTAACTCTACGTCATCTGGATGTGCTCCTATTGCTAAAATATCTACTTTCATGGGCCAAAAATACAGAAATTAAATTTAAATTTTCAAATTTAGAATTAAAAAAAGCTTCTCAATAGAGAAGCTCATTTTTTATTTCATTAATTCTTTTTGTAAAAGAAGTGAGTTTTTATCGTCTGGTTTCATCGCCAGTGCTTTTTGTAAAGCTTCATTTGCTTTTACTTTATCCGTAGAGTGTAACAAGTAAGCTACAGAATAGTAAGCTCCAAACAATGTTTCTTGTAAAGCTTGTTGTTCTGCTGGAGTTTTAGTTAATGCTACATCTATATATTTCTGGAAAGCTACAGCAGCTAATTCTTTATAACCAGCTTGTTGTAATGCATAACCTTTGCTATAATAAGCCGGTTCCCAAGTTGGAAGAAGATCATTCATCTTTTGCCAAGCTAGAGCAGCACCATCCCAGTTACTTACTTCTTGATAAGCCATTGCTAAATTAAACAATGCAGTAGTATCTTCTTTATTAGCAGCTACTTGTTTTTTGAGAGCCACAATATTATCATTAGAAGGACCTGCATCTGCTTTTGCTTGAAGTTCTGCAGCACCACTTGATGCTTTTGCAAATTCTGAATCCCAATCTAAGGTATCATCTTTAGCAGCTTTTACAACCGCTAATTTTTCATTAGCTTTTTGCATTAAAGCGGCTTTTGCAGCAGCGTCTGCTTCTTTAGAAGCTAATCCTGCATAAATCACAGCTTCTAAACCAGCATCACTCGGGATGATTCTAGATTGCTCTACTTTTGCATAATAAGTTTCTAGATTAGTTTTAGCATTCACAAAATCATTTTCATTATATTGTAAATAAGCTCTTAACTTGAACTTAATTGGATCATTTACTTTGTCAAAAACCTTATCTAAAGTCGCTTTAGATTCAGCAAAGTCACTATTAATAAAGTATAACTTCGCAATCTCTAATGCTGTACTTGGATCTTCGTCTGCATACTTTGTATAATTAATCAAACTCTGAGTAGTTTCCTCATGTTTTTGGAAAATTTTATTATACTGAGCTTGTGCTTTATATGCTGGAGCATAAGTTGCATCTGTATTGATTGCTTTTACAATATTTTCTTCTGCTTTTTTATATTGCTTAGCAGCCATCCACAATGTTGCCATTCTGTAGAAAACAGAAGCTTTATTTTTAGCAACTTCAGAAGCTCTATCGTAAGCAGTCATTGCATTTCCTGGATCTCTAGTTAATCTGTATGCATCTCCTAAAGTATAATAATAGTAAGCAGGAACACCGTATTTCTGTGCTTTTTCAATTGCTTTATTGATATAAGTAATGGCTAAAGCTGGATCATTGTTATTTTCGAACATGGTAAGCGCTTCTCCAATTCTATAAAGAACTTCTGCGTCTTTTTCTTTAGACTCTTTTGCAACCTGAGTAAGTTCAGTGATTGCTGAAGCTTTTTGACCTTTCCCTAATTTAATGGTAGCAAGACCAATTTTATTAAGATAGCTTTTAGAATCAATTGCTAAACCTTTATCGAAATTTTCTTTAGCTAGTTCAAAATTTGGTTCAAACTGACTTAAATATGAGTATCCTAAATAATAATAGTTTTCTGCAGTAGGTGATTTAGCAATCATCTGATTAAAAATTTCCTTAGCCTTTGCATATTTGTGGCTATCTAAATTAATAATCCCTTCTGACACTGTTTGTGCGCTTGCAAAACTTAATAGAAAAGTTGCCGTTGCACCAAAAACTATTTTTTTAGGAAGTCCGAATCTATATTTCATTTTTCTATTTTTTTATTGTTAATGTATTATGTTAATAACTAATACACAATTTTCGTTCCAAAATTAAATTAAATCTCTTAAAATTAAAAATTTTTTATCTCATCATTACTTCTCTCTTAAAAATATTATAAGGTTGAAGTCCTTCTTTACTTACCACTATTTGACCTTTTTGAGTGCAAGAGAATCTGATAAAACCATTTCCTAACCCAAAATGTCCTTCATTAGTTAAAAAATAAAGAATCCTGGTGAAAGGATATTTCATATTTCTTATATTTTCTCTGTTCGGCTCATAAGCAATATTATTTTCTGTAACAGAGAGAATTTTTATTTGTTTCCTTAAATCTTCAGCTTCGCGAGAGTAAGGATTCGAGATGGTATTAAGACTAATAACCCCTATACTATTAGGGAATTTACTAATTTGCTCTACAATTCCTTTATTACCTTTAATTAGTGAATATTTTATTTTTTGAGGGGCTAAATTTAATTTCTGAGCTACAAAGTTAAAATTACTAGCATTTACACCGTCAAAAATTATATTTTTTTCATCAGATTGTAGTTCTTTTTTTATTTCTTGAACACTAATTGAGTTTTTAGGAGAATCTTTAGCAACTACAAATACTACTGCATCACCAGCGAATTTTGCAGGCTTTAAAGGAAGATCTACCATTTCTTCATAGAGTTTTTTTTCTTTTTCTGTAAGTTCTCTAGACATCACGATAACTCTTACGTTCCGCTTCAATAAATCCATTAAGGCATAGTCTTCTTTCTGAAATTTAAGATGAAGTTTAGTTTCTGGATAATGCGCAACATATCTTTCTGCCAAAGCTTCTGTTACGTTTCTAAAAGATTCATCTGCAGCAATGACTATTTCACCTTTGTTTGGTCTGCTTGATTCATTTTGAGAACAAGAAATGACTGAAAAAACTGAAATAAAAAAAATAAAAATCTTAAACGTCTTCTTCATCCTTTCTTCTTATGTAATAAATTGCTCTTCCTATTCTAAATATTCCATATAAAATGAGTAATCCACCTAATAAATAAGACGGCATCTCATCTAATTGTACTAGAAAAAAAAACCGATATACAATTACAAAAACACCTAATGCAATATAAAATAATCCGATTAAAATAGATAAGTAATTAAACATATACTAGCAATTAAGTTATTATTAAATGACATAAAAAAGAGAAGCTTACGCTTCTCTTTTTATATGAAAATTGGTAAGTTTATTCAAAATTCATAGTTAATGGTAACCTAAATCTTTGTCTTACTGGTTGACCATTAATTTTTGCAGGAACCCATTTTGTTCTAATACTTTTCACTGTTCTTACAGCTTCACTATTAAAATCTGAATTAGAACCAGATGCTTTAACATCAGAAATTGAACCATCTCTTTCTACAATAAATGTAACTGTAGCTTTAAGCGTTCCTTCTCCTCCTTCCATTGCAGAGTTATCAAAGTTTTCAGCAATTTTATTTCTAAAAGAGTTTAAACTTCCAGGGAATTCTGCTTCTTGGTCTACTGATTCATAAACCTCTGTAGTACTTGGAGCTTTAGACTCTACTGCAGCAGCTTTTGGTGGAGCCTGTACTGGCGGCGGTATGTGTGCCGTCTGTTTAACACCTTCTTGGTTAATAAGACCTGTAGTAGTTTTTAACTGCTCAGAAATTGGCGGAGGTGGAGTTTCCACTTTAGGTGCCTTTACTGGTTCAGGTACTACGTTTTGTAAAATTTCAATCTTTTCTTCTACTTTTGGAGGTGGAGGTGGTGGAGTTTCTTCTTTTTCCACAATCTCTTCTTTCACTTGTTCCTCAGGAAGAATTTCGATAAGGTTAGCATCTACTTCTGTTTTTTCTTTAGCAGCTAATTGCTTAATTTTCATTACTACAAAAGGAGTAATTGCTGCTATACAGAAAATAAGAGTTCCAATGATCATCGATCTTGTTAAGATTCTTCTATAACTTGATCTTAAATCATATGCACCGTATTCTTTATTTCTATGCTCAAATACAATTTCATCTAAAGATGGATTGTAATTTAAATTTTCATTTTCCATAATATTCAAATAAGTTTTGAATTAATTATTGAGCTGGTGCCGGTGTAGAACCTCCAACTTTTTTCTCGTAGATAGCTTTTTCCCATGGCTTAATGTCTGTAACACCATATTGTTCTGACTTAGTAATCGCCATTTCATCTAAAATATCTACGAAATTTTTATATACTGCATCATCTGTAGGCTTGATAATTACTGTAAATTTAGTAACATCTTTAGCATTACGTTTTGCTTGCTCGATTACTTTTGTAATCCCTTCTCTATCATAGGTAGTCTCTTGTAAAGTCTGTTCATTAAGACCTGCTTGATCTAACTGGTGATAGAAAATTCTATTATTTTTACCAATAATCAACGAAATTGAATTCGTTAAATCAATCTGAGTATCTTGAGGTTTTGGTTGATCAACTTTTGGTTTTGCCGGTAACCCAAGGTCCATTACATTAGGTTTACTAAATGTAGTAGTAAACATAAAAAACATTAGCATCAAAAAGTTAAGGTCCACCATTGGTGTCATGTCAACTTTAGTACTCTGCTTTTTGGAGCGGACTTTGCCCCCTTTTTCGCCTTTTTCTTGTACTTGTACTTCTG
Source organism: Cloacibacterium normanense (assembly GCF_003860565.1). Lineage (NCBI taxonomy): Bacteria > Pseudomonadati > Bacteroidota > Flavobacteriia > Flavobacteriales > Weeksellaceae > Cloacibacterium > Cloacibacterium normanense. The sequence continues at coordinate 81,467 of NZ_CP034157.1, read as the reverse complement.
CCATTTCTTTACTATTTATTAGTTTCCTGGCTAGTAATTAACCAAAACTTATAATACTCTATATCTCTAAGCCCTTCAAATAAATTTTTTACTTTAGGGTAATTAGTGTTTGCATCTCCTTTAATAGCCAATTTATATTGTGGATTAATTTCAAGACTGCTACTAATCCAATCTATTAATTGCTTATTTGTACTGTCTAATGGAACTCCCGCAGTTTTTACAAACTTTCTTTGATCTTCAGGCATATTAAGAAAACTCTTAAGCTGATTCATCGGAACTCCAATTGCTGGAGTTTTGAAGAAAGCTACTTTTTCTTCTTCTGAAAATTTTACACCATATTTAGCTCCCATTTTGTCTAGCAACTCTGATCTTTCATTAAAGTTTTCAACAGCTGCGAAATAAAACTTACCGTCTGGAGTAACATTAACTGTCATTAAGTTCCCATCTGGAAGTAATTTTTCAGAAATAGAAGTTGGCGGTTTAATTTGCTCTACATCAGGCTTTTTAAACTGAGTAGTCATAATAAAGAATGTAAGAAGCAAGAAAGTAACATCACACATTGCTGTCATGTCTGTTACAACACCGTGTCTTTTTGGTTTGACTCTCGCCATTTTATTATTTTTTATTAAATTAAACTTCTAGTTATGCATTCTTTCATTTAAAAAGAGTGCAATTTTTTTGCCAAAAATTAACTAATTAGTTAAATTCTGCAAAAGATTGTTGGATAGACATACCAATCTCGTCGATTTTGTATGTAAGTCCGTCAATTTTAGAAGTAAAGAAGTTATAAAGAATAATAGCGATAGCTGAAGTACCAATACCTAATGCAGTGTTGATAAGTGCTTCAGAAATACCGATTGATAATGCAGCAGCATCAGGAGTACCTCCAGCAGCACCTAAAGCTTGGAAAGACTTAATCATACCGATTACCGTTCCTAATAACGCAACTAACGTAGCTACTGTACCTAGAGTAGAAAGAATCATCATGTTCTTTTCTAACATTGGCATTTCTAAAGTTGTAGCTTCTTCAATTGATTTAGTAAGCGCTACCATTTTTTGCTCTTTGTTAAGAGTTTTATCATTTGCTAAAGCCTTGTAAGTTGTAAGACCTTCTTTCACTACGTTACCTACAGAACCTTTTTGAGCATCACACTCTTCAACTGCTTCATCAATTTTATTTTTGTTAAGTAAATTTCTAACTTTAATTACAAAGTTTTCTAAGTTACCTGTACCTGCTGCTTTTCTAAGAACGAAGAAACGCTCAATAGCGAAAACAATAACAGTAATCATGAATAAAATCAAAATGTGAACGATTGGTCCCCCCATGTAAATAATTCCCATGAAAGAATCTGGATGTAAGTCCTTATTCTCTACATCAGAAAAAGCAACTGAAAGACCAGTAACCCCTTCGTTCTTAAAGTTACCAGGATTACCTAAAATAAAAATATAAATACCTAACGCTATAACATATAGAATAGGTAAAACAACTGCAGGATTAAGACCTCCTACTTTTTTAGCAACTACTTGCTCCTCTTGTGTTGAAACATTCATTTCCATATTAAACTAAATTATAATTGTTAATTTTTTGAGGCTGTAAAATAAAGCTATTTTATTGGAAAATGCAAGTTAAAAAATCAAACTATGATAAATTTCTTGTTTCTCGAAAACCATTGTAGATTACAGATTTAACAATATATTTTATAATTTTTGTGAGATATTTTCACATGCTGTTAAAATCATAAAAACTACAAAATTTTTAGCCTTATTTTTTTTCAAATATTCAAAGAATTTTTTATAAATTTTTAAAAAATATTTAACAATTCCTTAAAAAACGATATTGATAATCTTCTTTGGCACAATAATTATTTTTTTAGGATTTGCTCCCGCTAAAATTTCTTGAACCTTTTCATTACTCATCGCTATTTCTTCAATTTGTTTAGCATCTAAATCCGCTGCTAAAGCCAAGGTAAACTTCATTTTACCATTGAAACTTACCGGATAATTAATCTCATCTTCTACCAAATAAGCTTCATTTAATTCTGGCAATTTTTCAAATTCTATTGATGTATTTTTACCTAATTTCTCCCACAATTCTTCGCAAATATGTGGTGCATAAGGCGAAATAATGACTGCTAAAGGCTCTAAAATAGCTCTCTTATTGCACTTCATTTTTTGCAACTCGTTTACGGCAATCATAAACTGAGAAACAGAAGTATTGAATGAGAAATTCTGAATATCAAACGTAAATTTCTTAATCAAAGTATGTAGAACTTTCAATTCTGCTTTGGTTGGCTCTTCCTCTGAAACTGAGAAGTTATCTCCATCAAAATAAAGGTTATAGAATTTTTTCAAAAATCCGTAAACGCCGCTTAAACCTTGCGTGTTCCATGGTTTTGATTGCTCTAAAGGTCCAAGGAACATTTCGTACAAACGCAAGCAATCTGCACCGTATTCTTCTGCAATATCATCTGGATTTACTACATTGTATTTCGATTTTGACATTTTTTCTACTTCACGTTCGGTGATGTATTTTCCGTCTTCTAAAATAAATTCAGCATCATTAAATTCCGCTCTCCAATTTTTAAAAGCTTCAATGTCTAATTCGTCCGAAGTTCCTTTTAATAAAGAGACATCTACGTGGATTGGAGTAAAATTTAAATCAATACCAATAGAGAATCTCCCCGCGATATCATTCTTGTTGAACTTTTTAAATAGTCTTTCAAAGAAATCATATATGAAATCAAGCTGAATAAGATTTCTATCACTTATCACTTTGCACTCTTTATCATAGAAAATAATTTCAAGAAATTCATCTAATCGATAATTAATATTAAATTGCATCTGTCTAACATTATTAATTAATGCAATTCTTAAAATCTCATTCTTTATATTTTTAGAGACAAAAAAATTATTATTGATTTTCTCAAAACCCGAATAGCTATTTAAACTTAATCTAAAAACAAACGCACTCATTCCCAAAATCATTCCTTGATTTATCAATTTTTGGAAAGGCTCATCTTGGTTAATGTAACCTCTGTCTTTCAAGAACATATTCCAAAAACGAGAATACAATAAGTGACCAGTTGCGTGTTCGCTTCCGCCAATGTATAAATCTACTTGTCCCCAATAATCTGACAAATCTTTTGCACAGAATTCACCATCATTTTTTGGATCCATATATCTTAAGAAATACCAAGAACTTCCTGCCCAACCTGGCATGGTAGAAAGTTCCATCGGGAAAACGGTTTTTTCATCAATTAAATCTACAGCAACCACTTTTTGATTCGCTTCGTCCCAAGCGAAATTTTTCGCATTTCCTAATGGTGGATCACCGTCTTCTGTTGGCAAATATTTCTCTACTTCTGGCAATTCTAAAGGCAATGCAGAAACTGGCAAAGTATAAGGCATTCCTTCTTTATAGTACACAGGAACGGGTTCTCCCCAATATCTTTGACGAGAGAAAATCGCATCTCGTTGTCTGTAATTGGTAGTTCCGTGACCGATTCCCATTTTCTCAATTTCTGAAATAATTTTTGCTTTCGCATCATTATAATTCAGTCCATTCAAAAATTCAGAATTTACACAAACCGAATCTTTAGAATCATAAGATTCTTCTTGAATATCGAAATCATTTTCAATAACATTAATAATTTCTAAACCGAATTTTTTAGCAAAACGATGGTCTCGCTCATCATGCGCAGGAACCGCCATTACAGCACCAGTTCCATAACCCATCAAAACGTAATCTGAAATATAAATCGGGATATTTTTTCCTGTGAAAGGATTTACCGCGTAACTTCCTGTGAACGCTCCTGAAACGTTTTTCACGTCTGCCATTCTATCACGTTCTGTTTTTTTAGAAGTTTCTTCTATATAGTTTTCAACTTCAGATTTTTGCTCTGCCGTTGTTAATGTTGAAACTAAAGGATTTTCTGGCGCTAAAACCATAAAAGTTGCCCCGAAAATAGTATCAGGACGAGTAGTGAAAACTTCAATTTGCTCATCTATTCCAGAAACATTGAATTTTACAGCAGCTCCTTGAGATTTTCCAATCCAATATTCTTGAGAATCCTTCAACGGTTGTGGCCAATCTAAAGTTTTCAATCCATTTAAAAGTCTTTCAGAATATGCCGTAATTCTCATACTCCATTGCATCATTTTTTTCTGAAAAACAGGATAACCGCCACGTTCAGATTTTCCGTCTTTCACCTCATCATTCGCCAAAACAGTTCCGAGAGCTGGACACCAATTTACGGTAGTTTCGGCTCTGTAAGCTAATCTGTAATTGAGTAAAATATCTTGCTTTTTGTTTTCATCGGCAGTATTCCATTCTTCTGCAGTGAAATTTAATTCATCATTCTGAACAGCGTTTAAGTTTTCAGTTCCAAATTTTGAAAAATATTCTACCAAAGTTTCGATAGATTCTGCTTTATCAGAAGTTTTATTGTACCAAGAATTAAACAATTCTATAAAAATCCATTGTGTCCATTTATAATAAGAAGCATCAGAAGTTCTCACTTCTCTGCTCCAATCGAAAGAGAAACCAATTTTACGCAACTGCTCTTCGTATCTGGTAATATTTTGCTCTGTAGTAATCGCAGGATGTTGCCCAGTTTGAATCGCATATTGTTCTGCTGGCAAACCGAAAGAATCATAACCGATAGGGTGCAAAACGTTAAAACCTTGATGTCTCTTGAACCTTGCATAAATATCCGAGGCGATATAACCCAGAGGGTGACCTACGTGTAAACCCGCTCCAGAAGGATAAGGAAACATATCTAGAACGTAGAATTTAGGTTTTGTAGAATTATCTTCAGTTTTATAAGTTTGGTTTTCTTCCCAAAACTTCTGCCATTTTTGCTCTATCTGCTTGTGATCGTAAAACACGCTGTAATATTTTAAAGTATTGTTAAACTTGATTTCTAAGAATTTACAAATTTATGATTTTTAAAAGAAAAATCCCTATCGTTATGAATAAGGATTATAAAATATCTCTTTTACAAATTAATTAATCTTAATTTTGATCACTTTAACAATATACATTTTCTCCGCCAATTTCTTTTTCCCCCTTTTACAATGAGTTTTTGAGCGGTGATAGAAACTACTTCTGCATTTTTTACAGTCCCATCTTGGAAAGTATGAACAAGGGATTTTTGACTTGAATTAAATGTATATGTGAAATTTCGTTCTAAGGTTTTTTCGCAGTTTCCAGTAGCGTCATCAAATCTCATTTCGATTGCTGTTCCGTCTGAATGATATGTCATTTTTGATTGTTGCTGACAAGCATTCATGTCTTCTGACTGACTAACCGTGAATCCCGCCACTGTTTTATAAGCGGTAGCTTTTATAGGTTTCCAACTTCCGATAATGCTTGCGTTTTCGTCATATTCATAGTCTCTTTTGCACGAAAAAAGCGTAAGAAATAAAACAGACCACAAAAATAAACGCCAAAAATAGCTCATGACTTTAGTTTATGTAAAGATAGATTTTTTTTAATTACAATAAGTATATTTGCAAAAACATGCCACAAGTCTCTATCATAACGCCGTGTTATAATTCTTCTGAATTTTTAGAAGAAACCATTCAATCTGTTCTTCACCAAAATTTTACAGACTGGGAATGGATTATTACCGATGATAAATCCTCTGACAATTCCGTAGAAATCATTAAAAAGCACCAAGATTCTAGAATTATTTTAATAAAAGCAGAAAAAAACGGAGGAGCTGGACATGCTCGAAATCTTTCACTCGAAAAAGCAACGGGAAGATACATTACTTTTCTGGACGCGGATGATTATTGGCAACCCGATTTTTTACAAGAAATGATTTCTTTTATGCAATCTGAAAAAGCAGAATTGGCGTATTGCAATTATGCAAGATGTGATGAACATTTACAACCCAAAATTGCAGATTTCGAGGCGGACATTGAGGTGAATTTTGATAATTTGCTCAAAACTTGCAGACTTTCTCTCCTTGCTTCTATGTATGATTCTGAAAGAGTGGGCAAAGAATTTTTCCCAGAAGGAAGCAAACGCGAAGACCATGTTATGTGGCTCAATTTACTTAAAAAAATTCCTTACGGAAAACCGCTAAAAAAGACTTTGGCTAAATACAGAATGCGAGAAGGAAGTGTTTCCCGAAATAAAACCAATATCATGAAAGACCAATATTTGGTTTACAAAGAACACATGAATTTTTCCACGCTCAAGTCTTTGTATTATACCGCCAATTGGGCTTTCAATGGATTTAAGAAATATTCTAAAATTTTTAATTAAGAAAATCTACTTTACCGTCATTAAGATGGTAATAACCACCAATTACTTTCAGTTCTCCTTTATCTATTAAATCTTTCAATTCTTGATTTTGAAGAATTTTCTGAATTTGTTGGTCCACGTTATAATGAATTGCGTCATCTAATTTTTCAGATTTTCCTACGAAAGGCTCCACTCCTTTTCTGAGTGTTTCTATAAGATTAGAGATTTCTTTGGGTTCTTTTCCTTCATTATGTTGAGAAATTGCAGCCGTAATTCCGCCACATTTTTCGTGGCCCACTACAATAATTAATTTAGTGTGTAAATGATGCACCGCATACTCCAGACTTCCCATCGTCATATCATCATCTAATGAATTCCCTGCAGTTCTTATCACAAACAAATCACCAATTCCACGGTCAAAAACCAATTCTACAGGCACTCTAGAATCAGAACAGCTCACAACCGTTGCGATAGGATGTTGCCCAGAAACTTCTTCCTTCATTCTGGCTTCATCTAAATGCGGAAAAGCATTTTTGTGATGTACAAAATGTTCATTTCCAGTTTTTAAAACTTCTAAAATTTGATTTGGATTAAGATTTTCTTGAATTTGGGTTTCTTTTTGAGAAATTTGGTTTGAAGTACAACCCGTAAAACTCCACATTGCGCCTACCAACATTAAAACGCCTACAATTACTTTCTTCATGATAATTTTTTGCAAAATTATGAAGATTATAAATCGCTTCGAGATGATTGTTATCAGGTATTATGCTCAGAATAAATTATGCTAAAATTTTCTCTAGAATAATCTCAGAAGAATTCGGTTGAAAATGAACGAAATTTCCTGCGTTTTCACTCATTTCTTGTAACAGATTTGAATTTTTCGATAATTCAAGGACAAAATCAGCAGCCAATTCTACCTGAGCAAAAGATTTCCCTCCATTTTGGGCAATTAAAGCATCTGCTTCAGGATTTTTCTTGTATTGATTTCCAAAAACCACCGGAACACCGAAAGTTGCCGCTTCTAAAATATTGTGCAAACCTTTATCGTGAAAACCACCTCCCACTATTGCAATATCAGCATAAGAATAGAGTTTGGAAAGCAAACCGATGCAGTCGATTATGAGTATGTTGGTATTTGGTAATTGGTAATTAGACTTTAATTCTGAATACAAAATTGCTTTTGGGAAAATTTGTTTGAGATTTTGAACTCTTTTCAAATCGTGTGGAGCAATGAGAATTTTAAAATTTTCTAATTTTTGAGAAAGAATTTGAGCCATTTTTTCTTCGGCTTCCCAAGAACTGCCGAAAACCAACAATTTCTTATCTGCTTTAAAATCTGAAATAAATTCAACAAAATTATCTCTGTTTTTGATTTGTTTCACTCTGTCAAAACGAGTATCACCAGAAACCGAACCTTTGGTTAAACCTAATTTTTGAGCTAAAGAAAGAGACTTTTCGGTTTGATGAAAAATCCAATCTACATTTTTTTTCAGTTCATTCACAAACCATTTTCCATAAGATTTAAAATAAACTTGATTTTCATAAAACAAAGCTGAAATCACAAAAACTTTGGTGTTTTGCTTCTTTAATTCTTCTAAAAGATGATACCAAAAATCATATTTTACGGTAAAGAAAATTTCAGGATGAACCGCTTTTACAAATTCTGAAATCGTAGATTTTTTATCAAAAGGAAGATAACACAAAATATCTTCTTTATTCTTTTTCAACACGTTTTCATAACCAGAAGGCGAGAAAAAAGTAATTAAAACTTTATGATTGGGATATTTTTCTTTCAGTTTTTCTAAAACTGGCAAACCTTGTTCGTACTCCCCCAAACTTGCAGCATGCATCCAGAGGACATTGTCCTCATTTTTTATTTTAGATTTTACAATTTTTAAAGATTGTTTTCTAACTTCTAAACCGCGTTTAATTTTATCATTAAACCACGATAAAACCTTGAACGCTAACTCAAGGTGAAAGATGGATATGTTGTAGAGAAATTTCAATGTGAGAATGTAATTTTATTTTTTGTAATGATAATAGGTATTAAAACCAACAATAGAAACCAACATAACAATAATTATTGTAGGGACAAAAAAAGATAAACTTTCTTGAAATCCTTTAATAATTTTTATTTCTTCAAATAAAATTCTGGAAAACAAGAATAGAATAAAAACTAATAGTGCATTTACAAAAGTTCTTGCTAATTCGGGCTTTGCTTTTATTTTTGGAGATATATTTAGTAATTCTGAATCTGTATTTTTTGAGACATGATTGAGCAAAAGAAAAAGTAAACTCCCTATAATAGGCAAAGTCCAAATCATGCTTTTATTTCCATAAACATTTGGTTTTCCATCAAATCCATAATGTTGAGGAATTATTTCGGGAAGTTCAGAAAAATGAATTATTGTGAAAATCCATAAAAATAAAAACAATAGAACTTGAATAATTAACAGTAGTTTATTAATGTTTTTGTAGTTTATCATTTAATAAAAATATTTTTTTAAAACTTAGTCATTAATTCACAACTTCCAATTTTTAATTAAATCATTGTTTTCACAAACCTCAATTTGTGCGTGTGCTTATTTTGTTCTGCATTATAAATTCCAGAAAAATCTAGAGAATCTATTCTCACTTTTCCACTTGCATGAATAATTTCAAAAGGCGATAATACTAAACCTACATGAACAATTTTTCCTTCTGCATCTTCAAAAAACGCTAAATCTCCTGCTTCACTTTCTTCTACAAAATCACGAGCAGTTCCTTGCAGAGCTTGTTGTTCTGGATCTCTCGGTAAAGTAATTCCGTGAACTTTATACAACAACTGTACAAATCCGCTATCATCTACTCCAAAAAAGCTTCTTCCTCCCCATAAAAAAGGAACATTCAAGAATTTTTTTGCCGTTTCTACTAAACTTTCTCGCAGATTATTTTTATCAACAGCATTCTCTGTTGCAAAACTGACTTCACTTCCTATGGAAAGTAAACTTTTACCTTCTGGCAAATTAAATTCACCAAAAGACTGCGTAATCACTTTTTTAGAAATTTCAGTATTTTGTTTTTTCAAAACTGAAGTATTTATCCAACCTTCATAACCATCAAAATCCATTTTGATTTTACTGAAATTCCCTTCTGTTTCTAAAATTTCAAAGGTTTCACCATATAAAATCTGAGAAATCATTTCAGATTTTTCCGAAACTTCGACTCTCAACGGTGAAACAGATACGCTGCAGTAGTATTTTTCCATAACTCTTATCTCTCGCTGATTTTGCTGATTGGGCAGAAAAAATCTGCTTAACATGCGCGAGTTTATTTTTATTTTTTACGAACTAAATGAATTCCGTCTCGCAAAGGTAAAATTACATTTTCAAAATCTGCATCTTCAGCAACTAATTTATTCACGAGTTTTATCTGTTCGGTTTGCTTATTTCCCTTTTCATCGAGCACTTTTCCGTACCAAAGTACATTATCAATCATCAAAACGCTTCCTGATTTCATTCTGGGTTTTACCAATTGTAAATATTCAGGATAGTTTTCTTTGTCTGCATCAATGAAAATCAAATCAAAAGTTTCACTAGAATTTTTCAAAAAATCCAATGCATTTTCAAGTCTGAATTCTATCTGAGAAGCAAACTCACTTTCGGCAAAATATTTCTTCGGAATGTAAGCCAAATCTTCATTTACGTCTAGCGTGGTCAATTTCCCGTCTTTCTGTAAACCTTCAGCCATACAAAGCGCTGCATAACCGGTGAAAGTTCCAATTTCTAGAATGTTTTTCGGCGAAATCATTTTTGAAATCAAAGAAAGAAATCTGCCTTGGAGATAACCAGAAATCATGTGTGGTTGTGTAGTTTTCTGAAAAGTTTCTTTGCGTAATCTTTTCAAAATTTCTGATTCTGCAGAAGCTGTATCTTCTAAATATCTATCCATTTCTGGATGCAATTCTTCGAAATAACTCATGGTTGATGTGATGATTTTTTACAAAATTACAGAATTTCTATTGATTTTTTGAAAATAAAAAACCTTCAAGGCTTCTTAATCCTTGAAGGTTTGGTTCATTGCTAAAAAGCAAATTTATTTTTTAACTGGAGCGATGTCCATTAATTTCATGAATTCATCTAGCTTAGGCATGATGATGATTTCTGTTCTACGGTTTTCTGCACGTCCAGAAACTGAAGCATTGGTAGTTTTAGGATTGTACTCACTTCTACCTCCTGCTGTAATTCTGTTAGGATTTACCCCAAATTGTGTTTGTAAAATTTTCGCAACTGAAGTAGCTCTAAGCGCTGATAAATCCCAGTTGTCTTTTGGTAAATTAGCACTTGCTAAAGGAACGTTATCTGTATTACCTTCAATGAGAACGCTGTAAGTATCATAATCATTAATCACTTTAGCCACTTTTCCTAGCACTTCTTGAGCAGCTGGTAAAATGTTGTAATCTCCTGTTTTGTATAGCATTTTGTCAGAAAGTGAAATCATCACTACTCCTTTTAGAACTTTTACGTCTACATCTGCATCTGCTACATTATCTAAACTTCTTTTCAATTTATTAGATAAAGCTAAATTTAAACTGTCATTTTTGGAATTGGTAGAAATCAAACGCTTAATGTAAGAGTTAGACGCATTAATCTCTCCGATTAATTTATCAATATTAGCAGAACCTTTTCCTGCGTTTGACAAACAAGCGTCTAATGAAGATTTAAGGGCACCGTTTTGATCTCTTAATAAGTTGTTTTCACTGGTTAAACCTGCATTTGCTGCTTGTAAATCTTGAATTTGTCTTTGTCTCTCTCCAGCATTCTCAATACATTGTTTGTAATTAAGATTTAGCGCTTCGTATTGTTTTTTGCTTACACAAGAAGTAAGCGTAAGTGCGATTGCTCCAACAGCAAAAATTTTTAAAATTTTCATAAAGGTTTTATCTTTTTAAAATTATTGTTACCAAAATTACAAAAATCATTCCACAAGAAGAATTATATTTGCCTAAAAATAGACAGTTTTGTTAGATTTTAACAATTTTAAGGAAAATTTAGAAGTTTTAGGAGAAGACATTTTTTCTAAAAAATTTCTTTTGGCTGTTTCTGGTGGTTCAGATTCTATGGTGCTTTCGCACTTGTTTAGATTTTTAGAATCCGCTCAAAATGACAATGGTCTAGAGTTCCAAGTAGCTCATGTTAACTATCATTTCCGAGGAGAAGATTCTAATCTTGATCAAAAAATTGTAGAAGATTTTTGCAAAAAAAATGACATCAAATTTCATCTAAAAGATGTTTCAGAACAAGAAAAAAATCAGATGAAATCGCTTCAAAATTGGGCGAGAGGAATCCGATATGAGTTCTTTTTTAAAATTTTAAAGGAAGAAAACCTTGATTTTATAGTAACTGCTCATCATTTGAATGACGAATTAGAAACCTTTATCATCAATCTTTCCAGAGGTTCCGGAATTAAAGGATTGAGCGGAATTCCTAAAAATGAAAACCGAATTTTGCGTCCGTTTTTGACCTTCTCAAAATCAGAAATATATGCTTTTGCAGAAGAAAACAACATCGATTTTAGAGAAGATAAAAGCAACCAAAAAGATGATTATCTGAGAAATAAAATCAGACATCATCTAACGCCCAAATTATTAGAAATTTTTCCTAATTTTTTGAATCAATTTCAAGAAAGTCTTTCATATCTTAATAGTGCAAACCAGTTTTTTCAAGAAGAAATTCAAAAAACATTTGAAGAAATCTTAATAAGTGGAGACGAAAAAGAATTTGTTTTAGACAAAGAAAAATTACTAAAAAAACACAAAACAATAATTGTAGAAATTATTAGAAAACTTGGCTTCACGGGCATTGAAATAGAAAAAGTAATCTTTTCTGAAAACGGGAAATTCTTTAGAAGCAACTCCCACGAAATCAGCATTAAGAGAAAAGAAATCTATTGTAAAAAAAAGCATGAAAAAGATGAATAAAAGAACTACGAATTCTTTGGCAATAGAAGATTTCCAGAAAGATAATAATATTGCTTTTGGAATTCTTTATAAAAAATATTTTGGCTACACTCGGAAATTTGTTCTCGAAAACAAAGGAAACCTGGAAGATGCAGAAGATGTTTTTCAGGATGCGTTGATTATTTTGTATGAAAAACTATACGATGATCATTTCAAAGCCTACACTTGCCTCGCAAATTATGTAACCGGAATTTCTAAAAACCTTTGGTTAAAAAAACTGCGAAATAGAAATTTTTCTGTAGAAGTCTATGAAAGTTATTACTTTGAAAATAAAGAAGAAATAAATCTGGCAATAGAAAACGAAAGGAATTATTGGGACAAACTGAATGATTACATCAATGAAATTTCTGCACATTGCCAAAATCTCATTCACGATATTTTTATGAAGAACAAAAATATTGATGAAATTCAGGAAAAATATAAGTATTCTAGCAAACATAATGCTCAAAATCAAAAACATAAATGCGTAGAGCAGATTCGGAAAATAAAAAAAGAAGATAATTTTTAATCCTGATTATCAATAATTTACATATATATTTTAAAAAATCACCTTTTCATTGGGTGATTTTTTTTGCTTTTTGGAACTTAATAATAAATCATTTATTTTATGTTTACAAAAATCATTTATACCGTTTTATTTTTAGTTGGTATTTCATTTAATGCACAAAGCAAAGACGGAATCAATTTTCAGACTAAAAATTTAGAAGAAGCCAAGAAACTGGCTCAGCAAGAAAACAAACTCATTTTCATTGACTTGTACACTACATGGTGCGGACCTTGCAAGCTAATGAAAAAGAATACATTTCCTGATGCAGAATTGGGAGCATTTTTCAACAAAAATTTTATCAGCCTTTACATTGATGCCGAAAAAGAAGGTGTAGATCTTGCCAAAAAATTCAAAATTGTAAATTATCCCTCTTTTCTTTTCTTAGATAAAAATGGTGAACTGGTACAGTACGATTATGGATATTACAACGCAAAACAGTTTCTTACTGTTGGATATTCGGTTTTAGAAAAAAGAAATTTAGGTAACAAAACGCCAACTTTAGCTGAGGTAAAAGGTAAATTGGTAGGCGAAACTATCCCAGATTTTACTGCACAAAATCAGTTTGGCAATACATTTTCTCTGTCTCAGGAAAAAAAGAAAACAGTTTTGGTTTTCATTCGTGGACAATGGTGTCCTTACTGCAATAAGTATGTAGAAAGTCTTCAAAATATTGCTCCTGAATTAGAATCTAAAAATACACAACTGGTAATTATTTCACCCGAAAAGCCCGAGTTCATTGCAAAAACCATCGATAAAACCAAAACTTCATATTCTGTTTTGTATGATGAAAATTATAAAATCGCAGAACTTTTTGATGTACTCTACATTCCTGAAAGAAAAACTTTAGACTTATACGAAAAACATTTAGGAGACGATTTCAAAAAAAGCCGTTCAGACGAAACTGGAAGACTCCCTGTTTCTGCTACTTATATATTAGATGAAAATCAAAAAATTATTTGGCGACACTTCAACCCCGATTATAAAGTGAGAGCTTCATTAGAAGATATTTTAAAACAACTTTAATTAAAATTTATGAAAAAACACATCGCAATTATTCTCGTTTTCTTACTTCATTTTTTTGCTTTTTCTCAAAAAACAGAGCATAGAAATTTAGATAACAAATTAGCAATTCAAGGCTATGATCCCGTTTCATATATTGAGCAAAATAAAGCCGTAAAAGGTAAAAAAGAATTTGCGGTAAACGTAAACGGAGTAATTTATTACACTTCGTCTGCCAAAAACAAAGAACTCTTGAAAAAATTTCCAACCAAATACGAACCAGCTTATGGAGGTTGGTGCGCATTTGCAATGGGAGATTATGGCGAAAAAGTAGAGATTAATCCAAATACTTTTAAAGTAATTGATGGAAAAACTTATCTCTTTTACAATAAATTATTTACCAACACCCTCACTTCTTGGAACAAGAACGAGGAAAAACTGAAGAAACAAGCCAATCAAAACTGGGAAAAATTAACTAAAAAGTAGAATTATGAAAAACTATATCAATTGGGCATTACGATTAGTTCCCGCTATTATTTTACTACAAACTTTATTTTTTAAATTTTCGGCGCATCCAGATTCCGTAGCTATTTTTTCTAAACTTCACGCCGAACCATTCGGGAGGGTTTTTTCTGGAGTTTTGGAGCTAATTACTGCTATATTAATCCTAAACCCGAAAACTACTTTCTGGGGAGCATTATTAGGCTTTTTCACAATGATAGGTGCTATTGTTTCACACATTTTTATTTTGGGAATTGAAACCAATAATGATGGCGGAAAATTATTTTATCTTGCCCTCGTCGTTTTTGTTTTTTGTGTAATTCTTTTATTAAAATTTAAAAAAATGAAAATATGAAAAGAAACGAACAAGTTTATGAAATCTTACACCAGATTCTTACCGAGCAACAAGATTTGCTACAAAAAATTTCACCCGAAATATATACTCGAAAAATTTTATCTTTAGATGGTGCTACTATTGGTGGACACACACGTCATATTATCGAATTTTTAGAAATTTTGCTAAATTCTTATTATTCAAGTAAAATAAATTATGACAAAAGGCAAAGAAATTTAGAATTAGAGGAGAAACCCCAAAAAGCCTTGGAAATGATTTCTAAAATACTTTCTGGGATTAATCTTCCGAATAAAAATCTACTATTGCATCAAACCATGGGAAATATTTCTTTGGAAATCCCAACTAATTTTTACAGAGAAATGGTGTATAATATTGAGCATTGCATTCATCATCAAGCATTGATAAAAGTAGCTTTAAATGAAATGGAGGCAAATCATTTAATCAATAAAAATTTCGGAATCGCTCCTTCTACTATTCAATACAGGGAAATTCAAAACATAAATTAAATGTGTACTGTCACTTATTTTCCGCTAAAAGACAAAATTATCCTCACTTCTAACCGAGACGAGAAGCCTCATCGTTCTGCCCAAGAAATTCATACCGAAAACGGTGTTTTTTACCCAAAAGATGCTGCAAAAAAAGGGACTTGGTTTATCGTTTCCGAAAGTGGAAATGTTATTATTTTGTTGAACGGAGCTTTTGAAAACCATAAAAAAGAAGCTGAATATAGAAAAAGTCGTGGATTAATTGTCTTAGATTTAATTTTTAAGAAAAACTTATTTACAACCTTACAAGATATTGATTTACAAAATATTGAACCTTTTACTTTAGTCATTTTTCAGCAAAACAAACTTGCAGAATTTCGTTGGAATGGTTCTGAAAAACATTTTACAGAGCTAGATAACAATCGTTCATACATTTGGTCTTCAGCTACTTTGTATGATGAAAATGCAAGAGGAAAAAGAGTACAGATTTTTCAAAATTTTCTGCAAAAGGACAATATTTCTGAGGAAACGGTTTGGAGTTTCCATCATCAAAAAACCAATGATTTGGAAAACGGAATCACCATCAAAAGGCAAAACACCATACAAACCATTAGTACCACACAGGTAATTATTTCTGATGAAATTATTCTGAAACATCAAGATAGGCTCAATACACATTCAAAACCAGAAAAAATCTTATTGAAAAATGAATTTAAAACTTCGCTTTCATAAAATAGTACATTGGGAATATTGGTCTGTCTATTCCATTTATATGCCACTTCTCCCGGTTTGGCTGTATTGTGCATTCAAAGCAAGAACACTTCTGTTTTTCCATGGAGCAAATCCATCCATAAAATATGGCGGAATGGCAATGGAAAGCAAAAAAGAAATTTACGATTTGATTCCCGAAAACTGGATTCCAAAAACTATTTTCGCTTCATCAGAAAGTAACTTTAAGGAAGTTTTAAATAGTCTCAAATTACAAAAATTAGAGTTTCCCATTATTGTAAAACCCAATATAGGACTGAAAGGTTTGGGCGTTGTTGAGATAAAAAACGCAGACGAATTAGAAAATTACTATAAAAATAGTGACTATGATTTTTTGATTCAGGAAAAAATAAATTTCAAAAATGAAGTGGGTATTTTTTATCATCGATTTCCTGATGAAAAAACCGGGAAAATTACCGGAATGGTAAAAAAAGAATTTCTCTATGTAAAAGGAAATGGTAAAAAAACTTTGAAAGAACTTGTGATAGAAAATCCCAGAAGTGCATTTCAAATCAAAGCTGTAGAAAATGAAATGAAAAACGAAATGCAGAAAATAGTTCCTGAAAATGTAGAAATTATTTTAGTGCCCTTCGGAAGTCATACCAGAGGAGCAAAATTTATAGATATTTCAAATGAAATTACAGAAAATTTAGTAAAAAAAATAGATGAAATATGTACCAATGTAAATGGTTTTTACTTCGGAAGACTAGACGTAATGTATGAAAATTTAGAACAACTAAAAGACGGTAAAAGCTTCAAAATTATAGAAATAAATGGAGCCAAAAGCGAACCAACACACATGTACGACCCAAAACACTCCCTCTTTTTTGCTTGGAAAGAAATTGCAAAACACTGGAAAATAATGGCAAAAATAAGCAGGAAAAATCACAAAGCAGGTTTTCCTTACCTCAATATTAAAGAAGGTTTTTTAGCTTTAAAAAACAATCAAACAATAGAAAAAAAACTGAGAAAAATTTCTTTGGTTGATTAATCTGTAAAAAACAATTACTTTTGTAACTCTAAAAATTTAAAAATGAAGAAATTTTTGCTCTTGTTTTTCGCAGTTGTATCTCAACTCTTTTTTTCACAAATAGAAAAACACGTAAAGCTAAATTATGATATAAAATCTATTGGTGAAAACCAATACGAAGCCATTATCACTGCAAAAATAGACAACGGTTGGCACATTTACTCCAAAGATATAGACCCAGAAGTTGGCGCTATTCCTACGGAAATAAAAATCGCTTCTAAAGACATAGAATTGATAGGAAAAGCTACCGAAACTGGCAAAAAAGAAACCTCTTTTTCCGAAGCTTTTGGTGCTGATCTTACCACGCTATCTGGAAATGTAATTTTTAAGCAAAAATTCAAACTCAAAAATCCTGAAAAAGGAAGTTCCGTAGCCGCTGAATTTACCTATCAAACGTGTAATGATAAGGTTTGTCTAGCACCAGAAACTTTAGAATTTGAGAAAAAAATAGAAGGTACTGTTGCCACAACTACAGAAACAAGCACCGAAGAAACCCTTACAAAAGACAGCACAAAAACTACAGAAAATGCAAGTCTTACAACCACATTAAAGGAAGAACAACACGAAGGAATTAAGGTGAATAGTTTGGATTTCAAAAATCCATTAACTGACTGCGGAACCAAAACTACAGAAAACAGAGAAAACAATCTTTGGATTTTTATTTTAGGTTTTATCGGTGGATTAATTGCATTGCTTACACCGTGCGTCTTCCCAATGATTCCTTTAACGGTTTCGTTCTTCACCAAAGGACAAAAAGACAAAGCAAAAGGCAAAAGAGATGCTCTTCTTTATGGATTTTTCATTCTTTTAATTTTTGTATTATTAAGTGTTCCTTTTCATATCATTGATGGAATTTCGGGGAACATTTTTAATCAAATTTCTACCAATATTTGGTTAAATTTATTCTTTTTTGCAATTTTCTTATTCTTTGCATTAAGCTTTTTTGGATACTATGATATCACATTACCAAGTTGGGTAGCCAATAAATCTGCAAAAGCCGAAGAAGCTGGCGGTTTGATTGGGATTTTCTTTATGGCTTTAACCTTGGTCATTGTTTCATTTTCTTGTACTGGACCAATTTTAGGAAGTTTATTAGGAAGCGCTGTTACGGGTTCTGCAAATGTTCCGATGTTATTAACCTTTGCTTTAGCAGGATTTGGTTTAAGTTGGGCAATTGTTTTCGGACTATTGGCATTATTTCCGCAAGCGTTACAAAGTTTGCCAAAATCTGGCGGCTGGATGAATACTGTAAAAGTAGTTCTTGGCTTCGTAGAATTAGCTTTAGCATTGAAATTCTTGTCAAAAGCAGATTTAGTTTCTAAAACATTCTTACTAAAACGTGAACTCTTCATCGCGATTTGGATAATTATTACCATCGGTTTAGTGCTTTATTTATTTGGAAAAATCAGATTTCCACACGATGATAAAAACCAAAAAATTTCTGTCACTCGAAAAATCTTTGGAGTTTTAGGAATAGGATTTTTAGTATATTTAGTTCAAGGATTAGTTCCTGCAGAAAGACCAAAATTACAGATGCTTTCAGGGATTTTGCCTCCAATTAATGTGAGCTATCTTCATGATGAAAAAGACGGAATTCTAGGAATGCATCCAGAACATGATTATTTCAAAGCGATAGCATTAGCGAAGAAAGAAAACAAACCTGTTTTAATAGATTTCACAGGTTATGGTTGCGAAAATTGTAGAAAAATGGAGGAATTTGTGTGGAGCGAACCTGATATTCTGCCAACTTTACAAAACGAAGTCATTCTCGCTTCTCTTTATGTAGACGACAAAGAAGAATTGCCAGAAGCAGAACAAACCAAAGTAGATTTAGGAAACGGACAAATGAAACGTATTAAAACCATAGGTGATAAATGGAGCATGTTCCAACAAGTGAATTTTAATAATAATTCTCAACCGCATTACGTTTTGGTAACTCCAGAAGGAAAAGTGATTAACACTCCTGTTTCTGGTTATATGCCGAAAGAAGATTTCAAAAAATTCTTAGAATGTGGAATTGAATTTTATAAAAAACAGAAATAGAATTATCAATTCTTTATCAATAAAAAAGCTTTCAAAATTTTGAAAGCTTTTTTTTTTTTAGTCAAGAGAATAGTAAAACGAATTTTTATTTTGCCAATTCTTCGTTTACCGTTTTGGTATTGATTCCGTTGGTTACATTTTTTATTCCGTTATATTCTAGAATCGCTTTCGCTTGTCCGCTTCTGTTTCCTGTTCTACAAAAAACAATTACAGATGGTTTTCCTTTGAATTCATTCAATCTACTTTCTACTTCATCAAGCGGAATATTCACTGCTCCTTTTACACTTCCTTCTGCAAATTCTTGTGGCGTTCTTACATCTACCAAAAATGCCCCGTTTGTAACTTGTTCTTTAATTGAAACTTCTTTTTGGGCTTCAGTTTGAGCATTACTTTCTGCAGGTTTAGGAGAAGAACACTGCGTTCCTAAGATTACTAAAACTCCTAAGCTCAATATTGATATTAACTTTTTCATTATTTTCTATTTTTTACAAAACTATTTCATTAGCGATAGTTCTTATGTAACAAAAGTTACAATAGCAAATTTTGGTTTTGAATAATTTCGCGTTCGATAATTCAGAAAGAACATGCTTCAAAAAAAATTACTTCTTCAACTCCTCTTTTTAGCACTCGCTGTTTTATCTTTTTCACCACTTGTTTCTCCGCCAATTGCTTTATTATTCGGAATTCTTTTTGTGAATATATTCGGGAAAGTTCTAGAGACAGATAGTTTTGTCAAAAAATTATTGCAATATTCTATTATTGGATTAGGTTTCGGAATTAACCTGAACACCGCAATAGAAGCAGGAAGTCAAGGTTTTCTTTTTACTGTTTCTACGATTGCTTTGGTCATGATTTTCGGCTTATTTTTAGCCAAAATTTTAAAAATTGACAAAACCATTGCTCAACTCATTTCTGCAGGAACTGCAATCTGTGGAGGAAGCGCCATCGCAGCAGTTGCACCCATTTTAAAAGCCAATAACAAACAAACTTCTGTAGCATTAGGAATTGTTTTTGTTCTAAATGCTGTTGCGCTGTTTATTTTCCCAGAAATTGGGCATTTTTTTAACTTAAGTCAAAATCAATTTGGCATTTGGAGCGCTATCGCCATTCACGATACAAGTTCTGTAGTTGGCGCTACAAGTAAATACGGTAACGAAGCATTACAAATTGCCACCACTGTAAAATTAGCAAGAGCTTTATGGATTATTCCGTTGGCTTTTCTTATTTCTATTTTTACCAAAAGTGAAGGGAAAATTAAGATTCCTTATTTCATTGGTTTCTTTGTTTTAGCGATTTTAGCAGGAACCTACCTTCCTTTTTTACAAAATTTCAATTCTATCATTTCTGAAATTTCCAGAGACACACTGAAGGTTGCTCTTTTCTTAATTGGAGCAGGATTATCTTTACAAAATCTCAAAAATATAGGTATTAAGCCTCTTCTTTTAGGAATTATCCTTTGGATTTTCATTTCTAGTATTTCACTTTACGCTGTTTTAGAATTTTTGAAGTAAATATCGGTAGAATAAAAAGTTTGGTTTAAATTTGTTTTCAATCAATACAAATTAATTCGATAACCATGAAGAAACTATTTTTTATTCCTTTGATGCTCATCGCTTTCTCGTGCAACAAAACCGGAGAAAATAATGCTAAAGATGTAGACAGCACTAAGATTATTGATTCCATCAATGCGGTGAGAATGAAGTACAATGACAGCATCAGAGCATTGAACAACAAAAATAATTTTGGCGATTTAAGCGGAAAACATAAACTTACTTTCGTATCTGATGATGGCGTTTCATTAACTGGAACCGTGAATTTCACAAAAATCATGAGTGATGGTTACGAAGTAAAAGGAAATGCAAAATCTGGAAAAAATATACTCATCATTGACGGAAAAGCTGATAGAGTGTCACCAAAACACATCAATTTTTACGGAAAAATCACACAAACCATCAATGGTAGAACAGAATCTAAGAGCAATAGCAATACATTCAGAGATGAAGGAAAAGGAGAATTCTTTAGACTTCAACAGAAAATAAACGCTCAAGGTTTTGTAGATTACATCGATATTTGGAAATAAGTTGAGGTAAAGGTAAAGGCAAAGGTAAAGGTTGAAAAATTTGAAATCTTTAATCTCGTATCTCAAATCTCTCATCTAAAAAATTAAAAATTATGCTACATCACGAAATTTCAGGAAACGGCAAAAAACCATTGGTTTTACTTCATGGTTTTATGGAAAACACAACCATCTGGGACGAGATGGAAGCTCATCTTTCTAAAGATTTCACATTGATTAAAATAGATTTACCTGGACATGGAAAATCTAAAGTTTATCAAGAAATACACACCGTAGAATTGATGGCAGAAAAAGTAAAAGAAGTAATTGATGCTCTAAAATTAGAGAAAATCAATTTGCTAGGACATTCTTTGGGAGGTTATGTTTCTTTGGCTTTTGCAGAAAAATTTCCTGAAATTTTAGAAAGTATGACTTTATTTTTTTCGACTACAGTTGCAGATGATGACGAAAAAAAGCAAATCCGTAAAAGAAGTATTGCCGTAATTGATGAAAATTTTGAAACTTTCGTCAAAACTTCTATCCCCAATCTTTTTAGCAATAATGAAAAAGATATTTTAGAAGGCAAAATAGAATTGGCGAAAAACATCGCAAAATCTACTGATAAGGAAGGCGTTAAAGCAGCTCAATTAGGAATGGCAGAAAGACCAGACCGAACTGAAATTTTAGAAAATTTAGATGCCAAAATTCTCATCATTGCTGGGAAATATGACAATGCTGTAAAAACCGAAAATCTTCTCAAAATCATTCCTGAAAAGACCAACATCAAAACGTATGTTCTCGATTGCGGACACAACGGACATTGGGAAAAACCAACGATTTGTGCAGAAATTATCAATACGGAGTTGTTTCATAATTTACCGAAACATTTTTTACTCTAAATTCTAGAGCAACTCTAGATTTTCAACAACCACTTTTCCGCCATAAACGATACAAAGTATAGAGGAAATAATCACCAAACTGGCTTGTAACTTAGAAAATCACCGAAAAACATGCTGGAAAATTCATTATGAAAAGTGCTTTTGGTGGAAAACGCGTGGTAAATCCTTTAATTGGTGAGCAATTGCCTAGGATTTGCTAAGAAAAAGAATTAACAAGACTTACTTTGACGCTTAACTACTTTAACTTTGACAAAAAATTATGAAAAAGAAAATTACAATTGAAGAAATTTTAAATGGTCTTCCTGAAAATAATTTGTTTATTGATGTAGAATTAAAAAGTGTTAAAAACAACATTTCCCTTCTTAATAGAATATATTCAGAAGGCCTTTTATCAAAACTATTGGATGAGTATTTTGCTTACCGTAAGAAAACCACTAATTATTACAAAATAATTGAGTTTTTACAAACAATCAACAATTATATTTCATTATTAGAAGGAAACGATTTTTCTGGTAATTTCATCAATATTAATGATGACAATTTAGATATTGAATTTGAAAAACTAAAATATAAATTTAATTATGCATTTGAAAACACCACTTATGAATTCTTCTAATTGTAAATATCTTCCTATCTATATTATCAGAATCAACTTACACGACAATAAAGAGAAAATAAAAGATTTTTATAAAAATAATGAAATTGCAATATTGGTAAACCAAGATAATGAAAAAGAATATTGGAATTATTTATACCAAAGTAATAATGTTACAAAGAGGCCAAAAAACATTCAATTTATCCAGCGATGGAAAAAAATGGAGGAAGTTTTACAAACTTCTGATATTTTAGTAATTGCAAAATATTTAGGCGAGAAGAAAACTAAAATTGCAAAAATTAGCAAAAACACAAAATCTATACAAAGAGGAAAAGAAAATGAATATAAAATTTACAAATTAGAAGATGTTAAAGAGTTTGAAAATTTAGAATACCCAATATTAAATAGCATCATTCCGCATCAAGTTACGTTAAGTCCAGTAAAACAGCGAGAAGAATTAATACATTGGCTTTTTTCAGAGGAAAAATACGAAAAACCAGAAATTTCATTAAAAAACATCTCTCCAAACCTTGTTGAATTAATATGCTTAGAATGGTTGCGTTCTAATCTCGCTCCCCAAGATTATAAAATTCAATTTCAATTTTTAAAAACTGGCGGAAATTATGCTGATGTAGATGTTTTTGGACAAACATCTAACGGTAAAAATATTGCTTGTCAAATTACTAATTCCAATAAAAAAAATTTGCTTTTAGAAAAATCAAAAAAATTAAAAGATTTTGTTTCTGATATTAAAATTTTGTTCTGTGACGATAAAGATTTTTTATTTCAAGGAATCGAAACTATCTCAATAAACAAGGTTTGGAATGATTTAAAAAACGATAAAAGATATTTTGAATTTTTAGAGTTTTTAGTTTACAATTAATTCTTAAAATCCCTCTTCTTCAATTTTTTCTTTAAAATCTTCAATGGTTTCGTGGATATTTTTAAAATATTTACCTCCAGAAGCATTGATATGTCCACCACCGTGGAAATGTGCTCTCGCAAATGCATTGGTATCTACATCGTCTTTGCTTCGGAAAGAAATTTTGATGAAATCTTCATATAAATCTTCCATGAAAAAAGCAGACATTTTAGTTCCTGCAATACTCAATCCGTAGTTTACAAAACCTTCTGTATCGCCTTTTTCGAAGCCAAATTCTTTTAATTCGTCACGTTTTAAATAAAGAATCGCCACTTTTCCATCTTTTACCAATTCTATTCTTCCTAAAATCAACGACAGAAGATGTAATCTAGAAACCGTATTAGTATCCCAAGTATTAGACGTAATCATAGAAGGATCAGCGCCTTTTTCTATTAAATTCGCTACAATTCTATGTGTATCTGCAGAAGTAGAACGAAAACGGAAACCTCCAGTATCAGTCATAATTCCTGTGTAAAGACATTCTGCCACATCTTGATTTACCAAATCCTCTTTTCCCAAAGCTTCAATGAAATGATACACCATCTGACAAGTTGCGGGAATACTGGTATTAGAATACACAAAATCGAAATGCTCTGGTTGCTGATGATGGTCTATCAAGATTTTTTTCGCCCAAGATTTCGTGAGCCAATCTCCTAACATTCCAATTCTAGAAGGAGCATTAAAATCTAAACAAAAAATTACATCTGCATGATAAATTGCTTCGCCAGCAATTTTACGTTTATACTCTGCGATGACTATTTTTTTTGCTTCGGGCATCCATTTTAGAAATTTCGGGAAATCATTTGGAACAATTACCGTAGCATCAACTCCTAAATTTTTAAGAAAATGTTTTAAACCAAGACTACTCCCTATTGCATCACCATCTGGATTGTAATGCGTGATAATCACTACATTTTTATTCGGTTGCAAAAGGCTTTTGATTTCTGTAAGTTGGTTTTCTGTAAACATTGTAAAAATTTATGGTGCAAAGATAATTTTTTTACTCCAAAATCTCGAAACCTCAAATATGATGTTTGAACACTCAATATTTATAAAATGATTTTCATAATCATATTAAACAGAATTAGAAGGCTTTTAATCCTAAAAATCACTTATAAGCACTCTTTGAGAAAAGTTTTATCTCATAGATTCAAAAAAAAACTTAATTATTTCTAAAAATTAATTTGCAGAAAATAAAAAAAAACATATCTTTGCAACCTCAAAAAGAAGAATAATTACGGACCCATTATAAATTGAAGTAATGAAAAGAACATTCCAGCCATCAGAAAGAAAGAAAAGAAACAAACACGGTTTCAGAGAAAGAATGTCTACTCCAAATGGTAGAAGAGTATTAGCTGCTAGAAGAGCAAAAGGCAGAAAGAGATTAACTATTAGCGACGCAAGAGCTAAGAGATAATAATTTCTTTTGATTTTATTATAAAAGACATGCTTGGAAATTTACTTTCCGAGCATTTTTTGTTGTTAAAATTTCCTTAAAATTTAGGATAAAAAAAAGGTTTTCCTTATTTTTGAAAGTTGATAAAAAAGTAAGCCTTATTATCAACCAGAAAAAATCAACCATCATTTATAATCATTATGCCACATCATAACACCTACGGAGAAGATATTATTACGCTGCAAGACGCGAAAATTGTACAAAAAAACTTTACCGTTTTATCTCATGTGAATTTACACATTAAGAGAGGTACTTTCTGCTACCTTATTGGTAAAACAGGTTCTGGAAAGAGTTCATTGTTAAAAGTTTTGTACGGACACTTGCCTCTAAAAGAAGGAAACGGAGAAGTAGTAGGATTTGATTTACAGAAATTAAGAGCATCAGATATTCCTAACCTTAGAAGAAGACTAGGGATCGTTTTTCAAGATTTTCAATTGTTAACAGATAGAAGTGTAGAAAGAAATCTACGTTTCGTACTAGAAGCTACTGGCTGGAAGGATAAAAACCTGATGGACGACAGAATAAACGAGGTTCTAGACAGTGTAGACATGAAAACGAAAAAACACAAAATGCCTCACGAACTTTCTGGCGGTGAACAGCAGCGTATTGCTATTGCAAGAGCTTTACTAAATCATCCAGAATTGATTCTTGCAGACGAACCTACTGGAAACCTAGACCCAGAAACTTCTAACGATATTATGAATTTACTGAAAAAAGTATCTTTAGAAAGAAATTGTGCAGTTTTAATGGCAACTCACGATTACCACATGATTCAAAATTTCCCTGGAGAAGCGATTAAATGCGAAGATGGCGGAGTTAAGGTAATGAATACCGTAGAACTTTTTGAATAATATTATTTTCCAAAAACGTGAAACTCTTTGGTGAGTTCTAAATATTGGTCCGAGTATTTTCTCGGACTTTTTTCTATCGTAAAATCAAGGGCTTCCAATGCTGATTTTTTCTTAGAAAATTCTAAAACATTTCGTTTTAAAGAACCGTTTTCAATACCGAAAATATTTATTTTTCTTACTAGATGTACATCAAAATATTCAGCTATGTTTTCAAATTCTTGTGCAGATTCCGAAGGAATAATTACCGAAAAAATTCCTTCTGAAGATAAAATTTTCGAAGCTTTTTTTATTAAATTTCTAAAAGTAAGTTCTACTTGCTGTCTCGCTAATACATCTTTCACAGAATTATTTTCCTCAAAAAATGGTGGATTACAAACCACAAAATCATATTCTTTTTGCGATGCAAAAGTTTTAAAATCTTGATGAAAAATCTGCAATCTTTCTGAAAATGGAGAATTTTTAAAATTTTCTTGAGCCAATTTCACCGCATCTTCATTTAAATCTAAAGCTGTAATTTTAGCATTTGCATTTCGCTGAGCGAGCATTAGAGAAATCAAACCTGTCCCAGTTCCAACTTCCAAGATTTTCTGAGCGTTTTCAACTTGACACAAAGCTCCCAACAATACACCGTCTGTTCCTACTCGGAAAACATTTTTATGCTGTAAAATATCAAATTTTTGAAATCGAAAAGGTTTCATTTTAAAGAAATTCTCAATGAGAAAAGTAAAAAAGTTAAACGTTTGTTGGAAGAATGATGGTGAATTTGGTTCCTTTTCCTTCTTCGGATTTCACGGAAATTTCGCCTTTATACTCTTCTATCATTTTTTTGACCATGGTCAAACCGAGTCCCATTCCAGAATTTTTTGTGGTAAAATTAGGCTCGAAGATTTGCTCTAATTTATCTTTAGGAATACCAATTCCGTTGTCTTCTATAACGATGATGATTTTCTTATTAAAAAGCTCTGCATCTATATTGATGATGGATTTTCTTTGTTCAGAAACTGCTTGTTTTGCATTGGTAATCATATTGGTGAAAATCCTAGAAAGATAAATTCTATCCATTCTCACCGGCATCATATCTTTATTCGCATGGAAATAAATATTACCATCATCATTGAAAACTCTTACCAAATTTTCTAATTCTTCTTTTAGATTAAAAGATTCATCATTTTTTGGCGGCAACTTGGCAAATTCTGAAAAAGCACTTGCTACAGTAGCTACTAAATCGATTTGATCTACCAAACTTCGACTTAGATTTCTGACTTTTTGGTCAATTTCTGGGTCATTTTTATCAAATTTTCTCTCAAAATTCTGAATGAGCAACTTCATTGGAGTGAGCGGATTTTTCACTTCGTGGGCAACTTGTTTTGCCATTTCTCTCCATGCTTCTTCTCTTTCTTTATTAGCCAAAAGCATTTTTTGATCTTCAATTTGGTAAATCATTTTGTTATAAGATTTTACCAAACCACTTAATTCATCATTTTGAAAATACTTAATCGGTTTCATTTCTCTACCAAAAAGCGTAGTTCTGGTAATGAGTTCTGAAATTCTGGTAATGGTTTTGGTCAAATTTTTAGAAATCACCCAACTTAGCCAAATACTCAACAAAATGAGGAAAAGATTGACCAAAATAATGTACTGAACATATTTATTAAATGCACCTGCATAAATATTATCATTGTGATAAAAAGGAAAATACACAATCGCAATAGGCTCTAACATGTTATTCCTAAGAATCATATAAGAAGAGGTGACATTACTGCCCACTTTTTGATCGTATTCTTGTACATCTACTCTTTTGTCAGACTCCAAAACATTCATTAACGTTTCATGAGGAATTTTTTTCTGTGCTACAAGATTCAGTTCTTTATTGGAAACTAAATAATTACCTTGTAAATCATAAAGAATTACATCATGTTTATTGATATCCGAAATCTCGTAAATTTCGTTTTGGAGAATATTGACTAAATCTTTGCCTTGAGTAATATTAGTATGGCTTACTGCGTAATCTAGCGTTTTCATTAATGCTTCAAACTTATTTTGCATTTCTGTAACGCTCTGTTCATCTGTAGATTTTTTGATGATAAGATAAGACATAGCTGTAGAACCTATGATACTGAAAAAACAGACTACCATAAATCCTATAAAAATTTTAGTCCTTAAGCTATAGCTATGTAATGCCATGTTTTATCTCTTCATAAGCTTGGCTACATATTTTCCAATAATATCGAATTCTAAATTTACACGGTCTCCCACTTTTAAAGTATTCATATTGGTATGTTCCCAAGTGTACGGAATTATCGCCACAGAAAACTGATTTTCTTTGCTATCAGCAACAGTCAAACTAATTCCATTTACAGTAATAGAACCTTGCGGAACTGTGGTAAAAGAACCATCTTCTTCGTAAGTGAATGTTAGATAATAACTTCCGTTAATATTTTCGATAGCAACAATTGAGCCAGTTTTATCTACATGACCTTGTACGATATGACCATCTAACCTGCCTTCCATTTTCATACAACGCTCTAGATTTACTACGCTCCCTACTTTTAATTCGCCCAAATTGGTTTTTTCTAGCGTTTCATTAATCGCTGTAACCGTGTACAAATCACCATCAATAGACTCCACTGTAAGACAACAACCGTTATGCGCTAAACTCTGGTCTACTTTAAGTTCTTGTGTAAAAGGACCGCTAAAAGTAAAGACAACATTAGTCCCTTGTTTTTCCAATTTTTCTACCTTTCCTGTCGCTTCAATTATTCCTGTAAACATATTTTGTTTATATAAGTTAAAGTTTAAAAATATTAGATTAAAGATTTATAAATTAAAAATCACTAAATTTGTGACAATCTATTTTAAAATTCAAAGATAATTAAAAATGAGTTCTAAACACCACAAAATTAAGGTAGGAATTTCAGTAGGCGATTTTAACGGAATAGGCGTAGAAATCATCCTAAAGGCACTGAAAGACAAAAACATTACTGACTTTTTCACTCCAGTAATTTTCGGTTCTGGAAAATTATTTTCTTACCAAAAGAATGTGTTTAAGATTAACACCACTTTTAATTATGTACAAAGTGCCAAAGAAGCCGCTAATGGAAAACTCAACATTGTCAATCTCTGGAAAGACAATGTAAATGTAGACTTCGGTACGCCTACTGAAGAATCTACTAAAATGGCTATAGATTCTCTAGAAGCTGCTACAGATGCTTTAATGAAAGGAGAAATAGATGTTTTGGTAACCGCACCAATCAATAAAGACGAGATGATGAAGCAAGGCTTCAAACATGCTGGTCATACTGGTTATTTTGAAGAAAAATTCGGCAAGAAAGGACTTATGTTCCTCGTTACCGAAAAATTAAAAGTTGCAGTTTCTACCCATCATATTCCTGTTTCAGAAATTTCTAAAAATATTTCTAAACAAAAAATAAAGGAACAAGTAAGAGTTCTCAACCAATCATTGATTGAAGATTTCTGCATCCAAAAACCGAAAATTGCTATTCTAGGCCTTAATCCTCATGCTGGAGACGGCGGTGCAATTGGCAAAGAAGAAATAGAAATTATAGAACCTGCTATCAAAGAATTATTTAACGAAGGAATTTTAGCTTTTGGCTCTTTCCCTGCAGACAGTTTCTTCCAACCAGAGAAATACAGTTCATTTGACGCTGTTCTAGCAATGTATCATGACCAAGGATTAGCTCCTTTTAAAACATTAGCTTATGAAGAAGGCGTAAATTACACTGCTGGATTGCCTTTCATAAGAACTTCGCCAGATCATGGTGTAGCGTATGACATTGCAGGGAAAAATTTAGCAGATGAGCAATCTTTTTCTGAGGCTATTTTTACAGCGATTAAAATTTTTAAAAATAGAAATGAGTATCAAGACCTCATAGAAAGCCGCTTGAAACCAAGAGTTTTAGCTCACGACAATGGTATAGATGAAGATTTACCAGAAGAAAATGAATAAAACTTTTGTTATTTAAAAAAATTAACTTATTTTTGCACACCATTTTTTATGGACAAATTTAGAAATTATGACGTAGCATTTTCAGGGCTTAAGACTGGAAAGCACGAATTTAAATTTGAAGTAGAACAAGCGTTCTTTGATTTATTCGAGACTGAACAAGAGTTTTCAGGCGCTAAAATAGACGTAGATGTACTATTAGAAAAGCACTCTACATTTTTAGATTTCCTGATTAAAATCCACGGAACAGTAAATTTAGTTTGTGACATCACCAGCGAAACATTTACTCATCCTATAGAAAACGAAATAAAATTCTTGGTAAAATTCGGAGAAGAATATGATGATAGTAATGAAGAAGTAATTACCATCCCACAAGGAGATAGTGCTTTTAACATTTCTCAGGCAAGTTACGAAGCAGTAATATTATCTATTCCTATGAAAAAAATCTCTCCTAATGTAAAAGAAGAAGATTTTGAACTCATCGAAAAATTCAGTCCCAAAGAAATTGAAGAAGAAGAAACCCACGAAATAGATCCTCGTTGGGAAGCTTTGAAAAAATTAAAAGACAAAAAATAGAAATCTTACATAAAGTTTAAAGAATTACAAAATGGCACATCCTAAAAGAAGACAGTCATCTACTAGAAGAGATAAAAGAAGAACTCACTACAAAGCTGTGGTTCCTCAATTAGCAAAAGATGCAACTACAGGTGAATTACACTTGTATCACAGAGCACATTGGCATGAAGGAAAACTATACTACAGAGGAAAAGTAGTATTAGAGAAACAAGTAGAAACTACTGAAGACTAATTAAGAAAAAGCGTAGCTTTTTTCTTTTCGATAAAAAAACCATTCTCTTTTTATGAAAAATTGAATGGTTTTTTGTTGTTTTATTACTATATTTGAAGCCGTAAAAAATTATATATATGGACTCTAAAGAATTATTAAATCTTATAAGATTCGTAGCAAAAGCTGGTGTTTCTGAAGTGAAATACAAAACAAAAGATTTCGAAATCAACATAAAAACTCCACTTGCTGGTTGTGAAGCAGTAAGTTATGTACCTCAACCTGTAGCTTATCAAGCTCCTGCTGCTGCACCAGTTGCCGCTCCTGCTGCTGCACCTGCTGCCGAAACAAAAACTGAATCAACTTCTGATGACAGCAAATACATCACCATCAAGTCTCCTATGATTGGTACTTTCTACAGAAAACCATCTCCAGACAAAGATGTATTCGTAAATGTAGGTAGTGAAGTGAAAAATGACACAGTAGTTTGTGTAATCGAAGCAATGAAATTATTCAACCAGATTGAAGCAGAAGTTTCTGGTAAAATTGTTAAAATTTTAGTAGATGACGCTTCTCCTGTAGAATATGACCAACCGTTATTCTTAGTAGACCCATCATAAGTAATTTTAAATTATAAATTATAGATTTTAAGTGAATCTTTTTCATTTTAAAATAATTTAAAATTCAAAAATTTAAAATTTAAAATTTCTAAAAAGATGTTCAAAAAAATATTAATTGCCAATCGTGGAGAGATTGCTATGAGGATTCTTCGTACTTGTAAAGAGATGGGAATCAAAACGGTAGCAGTTTACTCTACTGCAGACAAAGACAGCTTGCATGTGAGATTTGCAGACGAAGCTGTTTGTATAGGACCACCTGTAAGTAAAGATTCTTATCTTAAAATTTCTAATATCATTGCTGCTGCAGAAATTACCAATGCTGATGCTATCCATCCTGGTTACGGATTCTTATCAGAGAATGCAAATTTCTCAAGAATTTGTGAGAAAAATGGAATAAAATTCATTGGTGCTACTCCAGAGCAAATAGAAAAAATGGGAGACAAAGCTACGGCTAAATCTACCATGAAGGAAGCTGGTGTTCCTTGCGTTCCTGGTTCTGATGGCTTAGTTCCTAACTATGAAACCGCTGCTAAATTAGCCGAAGAAATTGGCTATCCTGTAATGATTAAAGCTACAGCTGGTGGTGGTGGAAAAGGAATGCGTGCTGTTTGGAAAGCAGAAAATCTAAGAGATTTATGGGATTCTGCTGTACAAGAAGCTACTGCAGCTTTCGGAAATGGAGGTATGTATATGGAAAAACTTATTGAAGAACCAAGACATATCGAAATTCAAATTGCTGGAGACCAATATGGCAATGCTTGTCACCTTTCAGAAAGAGATTGCTCTGTTCAGAGAAGAAACCAAAAATTAACTGAAGAAACTCCATCTCCATTCATGACCGAAGAATTGAGAGAAAAAATGGGAGAAGCTGCTGTAAAAGCTGCAGAATATATTGGTTATGAAGGTGTAGGAACTATAGAATTCTTAGTAGACAAACATAGAAATTTCTATTTCATGGAAATGAATACCAGAATTCAAGTAGAGCACCCTATTACTGAACAAGTAGTAGATTTTGACTTGATTAGAGAGCAAATTTTATTAGCTGCTGGCCAACCAATTTCTGGCAAAAATTACTATCCAAAATTACACTCTATAGAATGTAGAATTAATGCAGAAGATCCTTTTAATGACTTCCGTCCAAGTCCTGGAAAAATCACTGAATTGAATATTCCTGGAGGTCACGGAGTAAGAGTAGACACTCACGTTTACAAAGGATATACCATTCCTTCTAACTACGACTCTATGATTGCTAAAATCATCACTACAGCACAGACTAGAGAAGAAGCAATTGCAAAAATGAAACGTGCATTAGAAGAATTCTATATTGAAGGTATTAAAACCACAATCCCATTCCATAGACAATTGATGGAACATCCTGATTATCTTGCAGGAAACTACACCACTAAATTTATGGAAGATTTTGTAATGGATAAATCTTACGAAAACATTATTTAAAATGTTTTAAATAAATGAAAAAGTTGTCTTGAAAAAGGCAACTTTTTTTTTTGAAAAATTCTAAAATTAAAATGTAAATTTGTAAAAATTCAATAATACATTTATGTCTACAAAAAACGCTCAATATTATATAGATTTAGAAGATAAACATGGTGCTCACAACTATCATCCGCTTCCTGTTGTATTAGAAAAAGGAGAAGGTGTATATGTTTGGGATGTAGAAGGGAAACAATATTTTGATTTTCTATCAGCATATTCTGCAGTAAATCAAGGACATTCTCACCCCAAAATTGTAAAAGCACTTACAGAACAAGCTCAGAAACTTTCTCTTACCTCTAGAGCGTTCTACAATTCAAACTTAGGAGAATACGAGAAAAAAATCACTTCGCTTTTCGGATTTGACAAAGTTCTCCCGATGAATTCTGGTGCAGAAGCCGTAGAAACTGCCATTAAACTTGCAAGAAAATGGAGTTACGAAGTTAAAGGAATTAAAGATGGTTATGCTAAAATCATCGTTTGTGAAAATAACTTCCACGGAAGAACTACCACGATTGTTTCTTTTTCTAATGACAAAGATGCACACAATAATTACGGACCATTTACACCCGGATTTTTAAGAATTCCGTATAACGATATTGAAGCATTAGCCAAGGTTTTAGAAGATGAAGCACAACACATCGCTGCATTTTTAGTAGAGCCTATTCAAGGAGAAGCTGGTGTTTATGTTCCAGATGAAGGATATTTAAAAAATGCTTCAGAATTGTGTAAAAAACATAATGTTCTTTTCATTGCTGACGAAGTTCAAACGGGTATTGCTAGAACAGGAAAATTAATCGCTTGTCACCATGAAAATGTACAACCAGATATTCTTATTTTAGGAAAAGCACTTTCTGGAGGAATGTATCCAGTTTCTGCTGTTTTGGCAAATGATAACATTATGCAAGTTATCCATCCTGGTCAGCATGGTTCTACTTTTGGAGGGAATCCATTAGCTTGCGCAGTTGCAGTAGCTGCCCT
Source organism: Cloacibacterium normanense (assembly GCF_003860565.1). Classification (NCBI taxonomy): domain Bacteria; kingdom Pseudomonadati; phylum Bacteroidota; class Flavobacteriia; order Flavobacteriales; family Weeksellaceae; genus Cloacibacterium; species Cloacibacterium normanense. The sequence goes on along the minus strand of NZ_CP034157.1, from coordinate 47,869 downwards.
GGATGTAGTAGAAGAAGAAAAATTATCAGAAAGAGCAGAAGAATTAGGAAAATTTTTCCGTGCAGAAATTCAAAAAATCATTTCAAAAACAGATTTGATTTATCACGTAAGAGGAAAAGGCTTATTGAATGCTATTTTGGTGAATGACACTCCTGAATCACCTACTGCATGGAATCTTTGTATGCAATTTGCCGAAAATGGTTTATTAGCCAAACCTACTCATGGCAATATTATAAGACTAGCCCCACCATTGGTAATTACCAAAGAACAACTGTTAGAATGTGTAGCCATTATAGAAAAAGTAATCTTGAATTATAAAAAATAAAAAAAATCCCGAGCATTTGGACTGCCCCCAAAAAGTTAGACACTTTTTAGGGGTATTTTTTATGGGAAAAAGTAAATATTCATTAGACTTTAAATTAAAAGCTATAAAGAGATATCACAAAGGGGATATTGGAACAGACGATTTAGGAAAACGCATTGGAGTTTGTGGTTCATTGGTTCGTAAATGGATAAAATTTTATGAACTTTATGGAGTTTCAGGACTTGTTCGGCTTTCCAATACGCATTACACAAAAGATTTTAAATTAAAGATTTTATCAGTAATTGAGAAAGAGAATTTAAGTTTAAAAGAAGCGTCGAGAAGGTTTAATATTCCTGCGGAGTCCAGTATTCTTAGTTGGCAGCGTAATTACAAAAAAAATGGTATTTTAGGTTTAGAAAACAGACCCAAAGGAAGACCTAAAACCATGAGTAATTACAAGCGAAAAAAAAAGAAAACAGGCAAGCCCTTAACAAGGGAGGAAGAACTGTTGGAGAGGATTTATTATTTAGAAGCCCAGAACGCCATTTTAAAAAAGTTAGACGCCTTAATTCAGGAAAGGAAAAATCCAAAGCCATCGAAGAGTTAAGGCAGGACTTTGATTTAGCAGTACTACTGCATTGTACATCGATGGCAAGAAGCAGTTTTTATTACTATCAAAAACGCTTTCAAATGAAAGATAAATATGCGGAAATAAAAGAAATGATTAAGCAGATTTATCATCGTCACAAAGGAAGGTTGGGCTATAGAAGAATTACTTTGCTTTTGAAAGAAAAAGGAATTTTGATTAATCACAAAACTGTTTTACGACTTATGAAAATATTAGGTTTAAAGAGTATTATCCGAGTGAAGAAATATAAATCTTACAAGGGAGAGCAAGGGAAAATTGCGCCCAATGTTCTACAGAGGAATTTCAAATCGGACGCTCCTAATCAGAAATGGGCAACCGATGTTACAGAGTTTAATGTATCGGGTAATAAACTTTACCTATCTCCAATCATCGATTTATTTAATGGTGAAATTGTCAGTTTTGACTTATCTGAAAGACCTGTGTTTAGCCAAATCATCAGAATGCTAAAGAAATCATTCAGAAAAGTAAAATCTACACAGAACATCATTCTACATTCTGATCAAGGTTGGCAATATCAAATGAAACATTACCAAAACTTGTTAAAAGAAAAAGGTATTATTCAAAGTATGTCCCGAAAAGGAAACTGTTTGGACAATGCGGTGATAGAAAACTTTTTTGGAACGATAAAATCAGAAATGTTTTATACCAGAAAGTTTGGTTCCATTCAGGAACTTAAGATCGAAATAGTGAAGTACATTCACTATTACAACAATGATAGAATAAGACTCAATCTCAAAGGAAAGAGTCCGGTACAGTACCGAACTCTTTCCTTTGAGAATATTGTTTAATTTTGTCTAAACTTTTGGGTGCAGTCTATTTTCGGGATTTTCTATTTTAATTTCTTTCGTAATCGTCTTGTATTCTTACGATATCATCTTCTCCAAAATAAGTTCCAGTTTGTACTTCTACAAAAACCAAAACTTTATCACTGCGATTCTCTATTCTATGTTTAGCTCCTTGAGGAATAAAAATACTCTGCCCATATTGTAAGAAATTTTCTTCCCCATCTAATACTACTACCGCCTCTCCTTCTACGATTGTCCAAAATTCTTGACGATGATGATGGTACTGATAAGAAAGTCTTTGATTAGGCAAAACTTCTATTCGTTTTAATTTAAAATTAGGCTCATCTTGCAATACAAAATATTTTCCCCAAGGTCTTTCTCCAATTTCTAGCATACTTTTAAATTTAAATTAGAATGCAAAATTAAGAAATAAAAATTTTAGGTGCTGTATAATAATCAGAAAACTATAAAAATCGTAAATTTGCAACTTAAAAATTCTAAAAAATGAGCAAAGTAAGAGTGCGTTTTGCACCAAGTCCAACCGGACCTTTACATTTAGGTGGAGTAAGAACAGCGTTATATGATTATCTTTTTGCTAAAAATCAAGGCGGAGATTTCGTGCTAAGAATAGAAGATACAGATACAGCAAGATATGTAGAAGGTGCAGAAGAATACATTATGAAAGCTCTAGAATGGTGCGGCATAATTCCTGATGAATCCCCTATTCACGGAGGAAAATACGGACCTTATAGACAATCAGAAAGAAGAGATATTTACGACAAATACACCGCTGAAATTCTGAAAACAGATTATGCGTACATTGCTTTTGACACTACAGAAGAACTAGAAAAAGTAAGAGCAGAATACGAAGCAAAAGGCGAAGTTTTTTCATACAATAATTTCACCAGAAACAGTATGAGAAATAGTCTTACACTTTCTGAACAAGAAACTCAGGAACTCATCAATCAGAACGTTCCTTATGTAGTAAGATTTAAAATGCCGATTGATAGAATTGTAAATCTAGAAGACATCATCAGAGGAAAATCTTCTGTAAACACCAATACTCTAGACGATAAAGTTTTGGTTAAAAATGATGGAATGCCAACTTATCATTTCGCCAATATTATAGACGACCACGAAATGGAAATCACCCACGTCATTCGAGGTGAAGAATGGCTTCCTTCAATGCCTTTACACGTCTTATTATATGAAGCAATGGGTTGGACTGCTCCAGAATTTGCCCACCTTTCTCTAATTCTAAAACCAGAAGGAAAAGGAAAATTAAGCAAAAGAGACGGTGCAAAATTTGGATTCCCAGTTTTTCCAATGAATTTTTATGACGAAGCAACTGGCGAAACATATAAAGGTTACAAAGAAGAAGGTTATTTGCCAGAAGCTTTTGTAAATTTCTTGGCACTTTTGGGCTGGTCGCCTTCAGATGACAAGGAAATCCTAAGTCTAGAAGAAATGGCTGCAGAATTTGATTTGCATAAAGTTCACAAAGCGGGCGCAAGATTTTCTAAAGAAAAAGCAGATTGGTTTAATCATCAATATCTTCAAAAACAGTCTAATGAAAAGCTTTTAGAAAGTTTTAAAAATTTAGAAGAAACCAAACACATCAATCTTTCAGACGAAACTTTGTTAAAAATCATTGGTTTAATGAAAGAAAGAGCCACTTTCGTGAAAGATATTTATACTCAAGGAAAATTTTTCTTTGAAGCACCTTCTTCTTACGATGAAAAAGCGGTAAAAAAAGCTTGGAACGAAGAAACAGCTTCCATCATGACAGAACTTTCTGAAAAATTAAACACTACAGAATTTAAATCCGAAATTTTGAAGGAAGAAATTCATCATTTAGTAGAAGAAAAAGGTTTAGGTTTTGGGAAAGTTATGATGCCACTTAGACTCGCTCTAGTAGGGGAATTAAAAGGACCAGACGTGCCAGATTTATTAGAAATTTTGGGCAAAGAAGAAAGTTTAACAAGGCTAAAATTAGCCATAGAAAAAATAAAATAATTCTTTCAAACAAGAAATTTTACTACATTTGGAGGATTAATTCTAAACAAAAATGGAATATTTAGATTTTGAATTACCAATTAAGGAGTTAATGGAACAATACCAAACTTGTTCTTTAGTTGGTGAAGAAAGCGGTGTAGATATGAAATTGGCTTGCAGCCAAATTGAAGACAAAATCATCGAAAAAAAGAAAGAAATCTACGGAAATCTTACGCCTTGGCAAAGAGTTCAACTATCACGTCATCCAGACAGACCCTACACATTAGATTTTATTAATGGAATTGTAGACAAAGATAGTTTTGTAGAATTACACGGTGATAGAAATTTTGCTGATGATCCTGCAATGGTAGGTGGTCTTGCAAAAATAGACGGTCAAAGTGTAATGATTATCGGAACTCAAAAAGGAAGAACTACAAAGGAAAGACAGCACAGAAGATTCGGGATGAGTAACCCTGAAGGTTACAGAAAAGCGTTAAGATTAATGAAATTGGCAGAAAAATTCAGAATTCCTGTGATTACTTTCATTGATACTCCTGGAGCTTATCCTGGTTTAGAAGCCGAAGAAAGAGGTCAAGGTGAAGCCATTGCTAGAAACATCTATGAAATGTGCCAAATGAAAACGCCTATTATCACCATTATCATTGGAGAAGGTGCTTCTGGTGGTGCTTTAGGAATTGGTGTAGGAAATAAGGTATACATGCTAGAAAACACTTGGTATTCTGTAATTGCTCCAGAAAGTTGCTCTTCTATTTTATGGAGAAGCTGGGAGCACAAAGAAACTGCTGCCAATGCATTAAAACTTACTCCACAAGATATGCTGAAAGAAAAAATCATCGATGGTATTATAGAAGAACCACTTGGTGGAGCTCATTATGATCCACAAGTTGCATATAATAATGTGAAGAAAAATATTTTAACCAATATTAAATCTCTCAAAAATTTCACTGGTGATGAATTAGTAAATCACAGACAAGAGAAATTTATTGCAATGGGTAGATTTGTAGGTTAATTTTTCTTAAAATTGACTAGTCCTAAAAAACCGATACATATTATAGGACAAAAATAAATAATTAAACCAAAGTAAAAACGTTTTTGCTTTGGTTTTTGTTTTTATAGGTTTTGATTTTTAATTTTTCTTGTTTGTGCATTTGGTTCGGAGTAAGATAATGATTAGAAAAATGAGGCCTTAATTCATTATAAATTTTAATGGATTCGTCTACTATTTTTCTTTTGATTTTTGTTTCGACATCAAATTTATCAATATCAAATTCTTGTTTTAAAATTCCGTTTATTCTTTCTGCAACTGCATTTTCATAAGGGTCAGAGTTTTGTGTCATACTACAGCTAATGTTATTTTTTTCTAAAATTTTCTGATATTCATCACTGCAATATTGCAATCCTCTGTCAGAATGATGAATTATTGATTTTTCTTTCAAATTAGTATGGTTGACAGCCTTCTTTAATGCCAGTAAACTTCCTTCTGTCGCTAAGTTTTCAGAAACATGATGCCCTACAATTTTCTTGGAATAAGCATCAGTTATCAAGCTCAAATAACTTGGCTTTTTCCTATTTCCGATGTAGGTAATGTCGGCTACCCAAACTTGGTCAGGTTTTGTAACTTGATAATCTGACACTAAATTTTTATGCTTTCTAAAGCGATGATGGGAGTTCGTGGTAACGTGGTAACTCCTTTTGGGTATTATTAATAAATGGTTGGCCCGTAAAATATTAAAAAATTTATCCCTTCCAATTTTTAGCTCTTTTAAAGGTTCGCTTAATAAAAAATACAGTTTCCTTCCGCCAAGTTTTGGCATCTTTATTCGGATATCTTCCACTAAATCCACCACTTGTTCTGCTTTATTCCTACAGGCTTTACTACGCTTTGTACTTCTATAATAGACTTGTCTATTCCAACCAAACAATCCACAGGTAAAAATTAGGGTTTCTTTTTCTTCTCTGCGGAAGTCATTGATTGTTCGGGTGGTAAGTTTTTTCTGATATCAATTTGATACTCTTTTTCTGCAAGGTTTATCATCATATCAAAAATGATGGCCTTTTTATCTGCAACATACGCCTGTTTTTCTAAAAATGCTTTCTGTTTTTGAAGCAGTTTTACTTCAGCTTCTAACTCCATGATGCGTTGTTCTGGTGTTTTAGACATATTGGTTGGTGTTTGGTTTTCCCAATCAAAGTTACCATATTTTCTTAACCAACTCACTACTGTAGAGCGTGATTGGATACCGTACTTTTTCTTGCAAGCGGTAATTCCTAGTTTTCCTTCTTCGATATCTTTCACGATTTGAAGTTTTAAACTTAAACTGTAATCTTTCTGTGTTCGCTTTATATAAAGCATTTCTTGTTGTTCTTTCATAACGATGTTTTTTTTGTGTATCGTTATTTCAGGACTAGACAAATATTTGAAATAAAAAAGTCAGAAATTATTTTCTGACTTTTTTTGCTGCATTCAAGTTGATTTCTAAATCTTGTGTTATGTTTTTTACCGATGCGTATTGCGCATTACAAATCATCGTGGTAATTCTGTACGTTCCTTTCTGCACCAGAATATAATTTTCACCCATTTTAGGAACATCTAGATTATAGAATTTTTTTCCTTCGAACTTTACAATGAGGTTACATTCTGATTTATTTCTAATCAAAACGTAAGCATCTTTTTTATTGGGGTCATTATTAAATAAATGCGTAAGAACTTCGGCAGTACGTTTTGCTTTAGCATCTGGTTCTCCTTTCGCCTCACTTTTTTCTACCTGTTTTTCTAATTTCTCGGTATTCAGCGGTTGTATACTCGGTTTAGCGGCTGCATTTCCACTCCCAGTCATACCGTTTAACTTTCTTTGAAGAAAAGGAGTGTTTTTATTATCAGGATACTTTTTAATAAATTCTGCAATCACATTAGGGTCTTTACTCAGCATCGCTTTGTCTAATTCCTGAGAAGTTTGCGAAAACAAAAAGGTGGAAAAGACTAGCAAAATAAGAAGTAAAACTTTGTTTTTCATTTCAGTTTATTATCAATTATTTTTAGAAATATAACGCAAAAACCCTATTTTTAGTTTACACGAAATTTCATATCTTTGCAAATCAAAATTTATACCACAATAATAAACAAAAAATTTCAATTATGTATACACCAGTTGCTGCAGACGTAGCTAAACTTAGAAACACAACAGGTGCAGGTATGATGGACTGCAAAAAAGCGCTTACAGAAGCTGAAGGAGATTTCGAAAAAGCTATTGAAATCCTTAGAAAAAAAGGACAAAAAGTAGCTGCTAACAGAGCAGATAGAGAATCTACAGAAGGAGCTGTAATTGCTAAAGTAAATGCTGACCACACTGCAGGTGTTGTAATCGCATTAAACTGCGAAACTGACTTCGTTGCTAAAAACGAAAGCTTCGTAAAATTAGCTCATGATTTCGCTGAAAGAGCGCTTAATTTTGACTCTAAAGAAGATTTCTTAGCTTCTGACTATAATGGTATTTCAGTTGCTGAAAAATTAATTGAACAAACAGGAGTAATCGGTGAGAAAATTGAAATCGGTGCTTTTGAAAAATTAGCAGGTGATTTCGTAGGTTCTTACATCCACGCTGGTAATAAAATCGCTACTCTTACTTCTCTTTCTGCTAATGTAGAAGGTGCAGAAGATGCTGCTAAATCTGTAGCAATGCAAGTTGCTGCTATGAACCCAATCGCTTTAGACGAAACTCAAGTTTCTCAAGAAGTTATTGACAGAGAATTAGAAATCGAAAGAGATATCTTAACTAAAGAAGGAAAACCTGCAAACATTATTGACAATATCCTTAAAGGAAAAATGCAGAAATTCTACAAAGAAAACACTTTAGTACACCAAGCTTTCATTAAAGATGGAGGTATGTCTGTAGCTGATTTCGTAAAATCTGTAAACGGAGATTTAAAAGTAACAGGATTCAAGAGAGTTGCTCTTTCTTAATTCTTTTTAAATACTTAACTCATAAAAAACTCTGTAAGAAATTCTTACAGAGTTTTTTTATGCATTTTTTGATAATAATAAAGTAAATTTGCTGTCCATTTATAAAAAATGAATTCATCTAAGAATCTTAGTTTCATATTATTACTATTCATCACGTTCATTAATGCTCAATACATTAATGTAAACACTTCTTTTACTGCAAATGACTTAGTGGATAAGCTTATTGGCACCAATAACACTTGTTTATCTGTATCTAATGTTTCAGTAACCGGTTACAATTCTGGCGGAATAAAAAGTTATGGATATGTAAATGCCAATAGTTCTGGATTCGAAATAAACGAAGGAATTCTTCTTACTTCTGGAGATGCTGCCAATTCTCCTGGTTCATTTACAGGAATTCAAAGTTTTGGAAATAATTCTGGATGGAATGGAGACAATGATTTAGAAACTGCTGCAGGAATTTCTAATACTACCAATGCTACTATTTTGGAATTTGATTTTATTCCGAATACCAATAAAATTAGTTTTGATTACATGTTTCTTTCGGAACAGTATTTAAGACAAGGTGATCCTGGAACTTGCGGTTATACAGATGGATTTGCATTTTTAATTAAAAAAACTACAGACTCCAATTATAAAAATTTAGCTCTAGTTCCTAACACCAACACCCCTATCACTTCTGAAACGGTAAGAGGACCAGGTGGAAGATGCCAAGAAAGCAATTCACAATATTTTGGACATTACAATCCCAATGGAAGTCCCACAAGTTTTAACGGACAAACTGCTATTCTAACCGCAGAAACAGACGTAATTCCCGGTACTAAATATCACATAAAACTCGTGATTGCAGATCAAGGAAACGGCTTATACGATTCTGGGGTGATTTTAAAAGCAGGAAGTTTTGTTGGCAGTAAAGATTTAGGACCAGACAGATTGATTTCAACCAATAATCCGCTTTGTGAAGGAAGTACTTTAACTTTAGATGCTACTGTTTCTGGCGCAACTTATCAATGGTATCAAAACGGAAATATATTAACTGGAGAAACTTCTGCAATTTATACTGTAACTTCGGAAGGCAGATATGAAGTGAATATTTCATCTTCTAGCTGTAATTTAAAAGGCTCTATAACAATAGAATACATTGAAAAAGCTAAAGTAACCCCAAAAACTTTCACGAATTGCGATACTAATTTTGACGGAAATATCCCCATTAAATTAGATGACTTAAATGCTACTATTATTACCAATTACAAACCAGAATTTGTAGTAAAATATTATCAAAATTTAACAGATGCTACTCTTGGAAATGCCAATACTTTGCCCAATAATTGGTCTTACAATACAGACACTACCATTTATGTAAGAGTAGAAAATGGTGTTTGTGCTCCAGAAATTCAACCTATTGAATTCAAATTCGGGAATAAAATTTCAGTGACTAATTATTCTACCACGATTTGTGATGGCGATTTTAACAATACAGAAGCGGTAAATTTAGCGACTTATCTACCTCAACTAACCTCAGAAACTGGATATACACACCTATTTTATCTTACCAAAAATGATGCAGATTTAGAACAAAATCCTGTTGCTTCTTCACAGAATTTAACCGCAACTACTACTTTCTATGTAAGAATCAAAAAATCTGGAATTTGTGATAACATCGCTGCTCTTACGCTTAATTTCGGGCAACCCAAGACATCTACTACACTTCCAGCACAAGTTACCGTCTGCGAAGGAAGCATTACAACTTTAGATGCAGGAATTGGCTTTACTTCTTATCTTTGGAGCAATGGAGCCACAACTCAAACCATCACTGTAGGAAAAGGAGATTATTCTGTAGTGCTGACTTCTCCAAATTCGTGTACGTTTACTCAAAATGTAAAAGTTGTAGAATCTCCCAAAGCAATTGTAGATATTTCTAAATTTAATACTACCATTTGTGACCAAAATTTAGATGGAACTATCGAAGTCAATCTCAACAATGTTACTGCTGCAATTCTTCTCAATCCTGGAATCTATCGAGTTAAATATTACACAAATATAACCGATGCAAATGCTGGAAACGCGAATATTTTAAACAATTCTTGGTCATTTTCTACAGACACTACTATTTTTGCAAGGGTAGAATCTGATTATTGTCCTGCCCAGATTTATCCAATGGATTTCAAATTTGGGAATAGAGTGAATTTGTTAACTTCTACTAATTCTCAAGAGGTTTGTGACGATGATTTAGATGCTATAAAATCTGTAAATCTTAAAACATTTGAGTCTTTCTTTACCACAGACAATAGCGTTTCCATCACTTATTTCAACTCTGAAAATGATGCGAAAAATAATGTCAATCCTATTTCGAGTACACAAAATATTACTTCAACCGGAACTTATTTCTTAAGATTCGAAAAGTCAAATTCTTGTCCGAATTGGGCGAAAATTACGGTAAATATTAAAACACCAAAAGCTTCGACTACTCTTCAAAATGTAGAAATTTGTAAAAATGCAACGTATACTTTAGATGCAGGAACTGGCTTTGATAGTTATAAATGGAGCACTGGTGAAACTTCTCAAACGGTTACCAAAGGAATTGGGGAATATTATATTGATTTAGAATCAAACGGTTGTATTTATAGACAAAATGTGAAAATCATCGCTGCATCTGAACCTAGTATCGACAGCGTGATAGAACAAGGAAACAGCATTACCGTAAATGTTTCGGGTGGAACTGCGCCTTATGAATATTCTTTAGACCAAATCAATTGGCAGACTTCTAATATTTTTTACAATCTCAAGAGAGGCGTTCAGAAAGTATACGTAAGAGACAGTAAAAAATGTACCGTTAAAGAATATGAATTCTCCATCATTAAGCTACTTAACGCCATTACTCCAAATGGTGATGGATTAAATGACTTCCTAGATTACTCAGATTTACGAGTGAAAAAAGAGGTGAAAATTCTTATTTTTGACCGTTTTGGAAAGAAAATTTTCAGCAATGAAAATTCTACCAGCTTCATTTGGGACGGAACAGAAAACGGAAGACCTCTTCCTAGTAGTTCATATTGGTACATTCTAGAATGGACAGAGCCTGATACTGGCATTAAAATAAATAACAAAGGTTGGATTCTTCTAAAAAATAGAAATTAAAATTCTCCCGAAAAAAAACATTACATTTGTTAAGTTTTTTTTAACAAATGAAGAAATTATTTACTTTTTTACTATTCTTATTTTTTATCACGAAAAGTTTCGCTCAATTTGATACAGAACATTGGTTTGCACCAATGGCAGATGCATCTAATGGTTCTGAAGCTCAACAATATATTTATGTTTCCACTAATGAAACTACTCCTTTTAAAGTAGACATTTACAACAATAATATCGTCATAGGAACCATAAACAATCTGAGCAAAGGAAGTCCTCAGAAATTTTCTATTCCCAGAGAGTATATTATCACCAGTGATAATACAGAAATCAATGCAAAAGCTACTCTAGGTTTACATCTAGTAGGAGAAAAAAAATTCTTTGCCAATCTAAGATTTTCTGTCTTTAACCATGCCGAAATTCTCACTTCTAAAGGTAAATCTGCATTAGGAAAAAACTTCTATATAGGAATGGGAGAACAATACAATCCTAATAATGCAGCTAATAGAAATGGTTTAAATGCTATAGCGAGTGTAATCGCTACAGAAAACAATACTACGATAAAACTTAGTGGTTACAATAAAGATGTTATCTTTTCAGACGGAACTACTGATGACGAAAAAACCATCATCCTTAATAAAGGTGAATCTTATATTTTTGAAACTCGTGTTTCTGATGGAATCCCAAATTTAGATGGCCTTATTGGTGCAAACTTGTCAGCTGACAAACCAGTTTCGGTGACCAATGGAAATTTCCTTAGCCTTGCAGAAAATAAAGCGAATTATGATATTTTAATGGACCAATCTGCACCTACAGACAGATTAGGAACAGAATATGTAGTGCTAAAAGGTAATGGTACTGCCAATGGATTAACCAATGGTTACACAGAAAAATCTCTTGTTATTGCCACAGAAGACAACACTGAAGTTTACGTAAATGGAGCTAATACACCTATTACTACTCTTAGCAAAGGACAATTTTATTTCATAAGAGGAAATTTTTATAATCCTAGTGGCAACATTTATAACTTGTATATTAAATCTACCAAACCCATTTATGTATATCAGTTTTTAGCAGGAACTGATGGAGCCGATGGAACTCCAGAATTTGCGACGGGCGGTTTCAATTTTATTCCAGCACTAAGTTGTTATCTTCCGAGTAATATTGATGAAATAGGTTTTGTAAGTGAAATGCCATATCGCTCTTATTTTGAAAATTATTATAACACAAAACTCAATATTATTACCGAAAAAGGAGCAACTGTTTCTATCAACGGAACTCCAATTAACTCCAGTTATGGACCATTTGCGTTAAGTGGAAACTCTGCTTGGGAAACTTATGTAGTTCCCAATGTTTCGGGAAATGTTACTATAAAATCTACTAGATCTGTTACTGCGGGAATTGCTGCTGGTAATGGTGCAGTAGGTTACGGTGGTTATTTCGCAGGATTCAATTCCGTTCCCATTATTTCCAAAGGAGGCGATTGCGAAAAAGGAAATGTAACATTAGAAGTAGATAATACTTATGATGGTTATCAATGGTATTATAACGGTAATCCTTATACAGGACCTGGAGCAAATACCTACATCATCACTCCTACAGAAAGTGGAGATTACTACGTAAAAATTACCAAAGCCAGTTGTGGAAGCCTAGACTCTCCTATTTTTAAATTTCAAAGATGTCCTTTTAAAACAACATTAGTGATAGAAGTAAGCGACTGTGCTCCTACCTATAAAATCACTCCTAAATTTTCTACATCTACCCAAACTATAGATATTAGCTCTATAAAAATTACAAAAGCCCCATCTTACGGAACCGCTACTATAGATGCTACTACAGGCGAAATAACTTATACTTTAACGGATACTACTGTAATTTCAGATACTTTTACCTATTCTTTTTCTGGCACAGACCCTAATTATCCAGATACAGAATTTGTACCAGTAAATATTATTGTCAATAGATTAAAAACCATCACTGGTGAAGCGCTTGCTTGTATTAAACCCGATAAAACAGGGGATTTTGACCTTACACAAGCCAAAGTTTCTAATGACACCAACATTACCAAGGTAGAATATTTTGAAAATTATGATGCCGCAACGAAAACGTTCTCTAATCCTATTGCCAATTTCACCAGCTATAACTCTATCCCAAAAACGATTTATGCAAAAGTGACAAACAGCTATGGTTGTACAGAAATGGCAGAGATAAATTTGAATTTTTATCCTATTCCAAATATTGATACACTAAAATTTGATTCTACTTTATGCGATACTGATTTTGACGGACTTTACGAACCTGATTTTGATGAAATTTCTAAAACCATTGTAAATAATTCAGCAGATTTTGACATTTATTATTTTGACAACCCTGGATTTAATTTCCCTGCGTTACCAAAAAATTGGACTTATACTACACCAACCCGAATTTACATTTTAGTAGCTTCTAGAAATGGCTGTACCAATGCAACTGGCTTTTTGGATTTTAAAATTGGAAACAAACTTTCAGTTACAGACGCTACTTCTCAAATTTGTGATGGAGATTTTAACAATACAGAAGCGGTAAATTTAGCGACTTATTTACCTCAACTTACCTCAGAAACAAGCTATACTCATCAATTTTATCTCACCAAAAATGATGCAGATTTAGAACAGAATCCTATTTCTGCTTCACAGAATTTAACCTCAACTACTACTTTCTATGTAAGAATTAAAAAATCTGGAATTTGTGATAACATTGCTGCTCTTACGCTTAATTTCGGGCAACCCAATACATCCACCACACTTCCAGCTCAAGTCACTGTCTGCGAAGGAAGCACCACAACTTTAGATGCAGGAATTGGCTTTACTTCTTATCTTTGGAGCAATGGAGCCAGAACTCAAACAATTACTGTAGGAAAAGGAGATTATTCAGTAGTGCTGACTTCTCCAAATTCGTGTACTTTTACTCAAAATGTAAAAGTTGTAGAATCTCCAAAAGCCATTGTAGATATTTCTAAATTTAATACTACCATTTGTGACCAAAATTTAGATGGAACCATCGAAGTAAATCTCAACAATGTCACTTCTGCAATTCTTCTCAATCCAGGAATCTATCGAGTTAAATATTATACAAATATTACCGATGCAAATGCTGGAAGCACTAATGTTTTAAATACTTCTTGGTCATTTTCTACAGACACTACTATTTTTATAAGGGTAGAATCTGATTATTGTCCTGCTCAGATTTATCCTCTAGATTTTAAATTTGGGAATAGAGTAACGGTCTTAACTTCTACTCTTTCTCAAGAGGTTTGTGACGATGATTTAGATGCTATAAAATCTGTGAATCTTAAAACATTTGAATCTTTCTTTACCACAGACAATAGCGTTTCCATCACTTATTTCAACTCTGAAAATGATGCGAAAAATAATATCAATCCTATTTCGAGCACACAAAATATTACTTCAACAGGAACTTATTTCTTAAGATTCGAAAAAGTAAATTCTTGTCCGAATTGGGCGAAAATTACCGTAAATATAAAAACACCAAAAGCTTCTACTACTCTTCAAAATAAAACAATTTGTAAGAATACAACTACTGTTGTAGACGCTGGTACTGGTTTCACCTATTACAAGTGGAGCAACGGAACTGAAGGTGCTACATTACAAACCGCTACTTATGGAGTAGGAACGCATTCTGTAGAACTTACTTCTACAAATGGTTGTGTTTACAAGCAATCTTTTACGATTTCAGAAGCAGTAGACCCTGTAATTGACAGCGTGATAGAACAAGGAAACAGCATTACCGTAAATGTTTCAGGAGGAACTGCACCTTATGAATATTCTTTAGACCAAATCAATTGGCAAACCTCGAACATGTTTTATAATCTGAGATATGGTATACAAAAAGTCTACGTAAGAGATGCATATGTCTGTACACCTGTTGAATATGAATTTACCATTATTAATATTATCAATGCCATTACTCCAAATGGTGATGGAATAAATGACGTCTTAGATTACTCAGATTTACGAGTGAAAAAAGACGTGAAAATTTCTATTTTTGATAGATTTGGGAAAAAAGTGTACTCTAGTGAAAAACAATCCAATTACATTTGGAATGGAACAGAAAACGGAAGAAGTATCATCACGGGAACATATTGGTATGTTTTAGAATGGACAGAACCTGATACCAACACTAAGATTACTTATAAAAACTGGATTATTGTAAAAAACCGAAATTAATACGATACAAAGCTTCCTAAAATTTAGGAAGCTTTTTTATTAAGAAAATTTAATTTTCATGATTAAAAAAAAACGTTTAATTTTGCAAAGAAAGTAAAGATGTCTATTCACAACAAAATCGTAGAAACCGCCATCACTTTCGATGATGTGCTTCTTATCCCTTCTTACTCAGAAGTTTTACCCAATCAAGTTTCTCTTAAATCTAGAATTTCAGACAAAATCACGCTCAATGTCCCTATCGTTTCCGCAGCGATGGATACAGTTACAGAAGCAGATTTGGCGATTGCTATTGCCAGAGTTGGAGGTTTAGGTTTTATTCATAAAAATATGCCTATTCCAGAACAAGCTGCACAAGTAAACCGTGTAAAACGTTCAGAAAACGGAATGATTGCTGATCCTGTTACGCTTTCTAAAGATCATACTTTAGCCGAAGCTAAGGAACTTATGGCGAAATATAAAATTTCTGGACTTCCAGTAGTAGATACAGACAATAAATTAATTGGAATCATCACCAATCGTGATGTAAAATATCAAGAAAATCTTTCTGCAAAAGTAGAAGAATTGATGACCAAAGAAAATCTTATCACTTCTGATAAATCTACCAACTTAGAGCAAGCCAAAGAAATTTTGCTTAAAAACAGAATAGAAAAACTTCCGATTGTAGATTCAGAAAATCATTTAGTAGGATTAATTACCATAAAAGATATCGATAATCAATTAGAATATCCTCAAGCCAATAAAGACCAAAACGGAAGATTAATCGTAGGAGCTGGAGTTGGTGTAGGAGATGACACGATGACTAGAGTTGCTGCATTAGTAGAAGCTGGTGTAGATATTATCGCAGTAGATTCTGCGCATGGTCATTCTAAAGGTGTTCTTGATAAAATTACAGAAATTAGAAATGCTTTCCCAGATTTAGATATTGTAGGCGGAAACATCGTAACAGCAGATGCAGCTGAAGCTTTAATCAAAGCTGGCGCAAATGTTCTAAAAGTAGGAGTAGGTCCTGGCTCTATCTGTACAACAAGAGTTGTAGCTGGAGTTGGTGTCCCTCAACTTTCGGCGATTTATAATGTTTACGAAAAAGCTAAAGAATATAATGTAGCCGTAATTGCAGATGGTGGAATTAAACTTTCTGGTGATATTGTAAAAGCCATCGCTTCTGGAGCTGGTGCAGTAATGCTCGGCTCACTTTTAGCAGGAACTGAAGAAGCACCAGGTGAAGAAATTATTTTCCAAGGTAGAAAATTCAAATCTTATCAAGGAATGGGAAGTCTTTCTGCCATGAAACGTGGTGGAAAAGAAAGATATTTCCAAAGTGAAGCTAAAAAATTTGTTCCAGAAGGAATCGAAGGAAGAGTTCCATACAAAGGAAAATTAGAAGACGTAATCTTCCAATTAACTGGCGGAATAAGAGCAGGAATGGGTTATTGCGGAACAAAAGATATTGAAACTTTACAAAAAGACGGAAAAATGGTAATGATTACAGGTTCTGGTCTTAAAGAATCTCATCCTCACGATGTAATTATTACGCAAGAAGCTCCGAATTATTCACTATAATTCTTAGAAACTTTAAAATAGAAATCTCTCAAAAATTTTGAGAGATTTTTTTATTGTGCTTCTTTTTTATTTTTCACAAAAAACGATAATCCAATTCCCAAAGCTATTAAAACCAAAGCTACTTTATAGGCATATAATCCTGCATCTTCAGAGAAATGGTCTTTCATGTAAGCGGTGATTTGTGGACCTAAAATTCCACCAACTCCCCAAGCTGTAAGTGCTGCTCCGTAAACTATCGGCATCAGTTTTGTTCCAAAAAAATCTTTAATTAAAGATGGTAAAACCCCGAAACCTCCTCCATAATTCAGTAAAATCAAACAAACTCCTACAGAAAATAAAATGGGTGATTTAATAAAAATCAATGAAGCAAAAACGCCCATTTCTATCAAAAGTAATAATCTGAAAGTGGTTACTCTTCCTAATTTATCTGAAATACTTCCCAGAAAAATCTTCCTAACCCATTGAACAATGCACTAATTGCAATTAACGTGGCTCCACTTTTTTCTAGCGTTGCGGTGTCTATATTTACGTTTTCGGCTTTCAATAAGTCTTGTAATAAAGGTGATTGAAACGATATAAAAATCATTCCTGCAACTACATTAAACATGAAAATCAACCAAATGAAAATAAAGTTGAGAGAGAGAATCTCTTTGGTAGCACTTAATTTTTCAGCTGAAATTTCTGTCGATTTTTCTTCTGTTGGCAAGTTCAAAAAATTGGCAAAAAACGGAAGAAGAACCAAAAGAGTAATCCCAATTGCAAGGAAAGTTTTGGCTAAATCTTTTTCAAAATATTCTAAAAAAATCGGTGCGAGAAGTTTTGACATGAGTAAAGCGCCCAATCCAAATCCCATTACCACCATTCCAGTAATCAAGCCTTGTTTGTCTGGAAACCATTTAGAGACCGTAGCAACTGGTGTTACATAAGCCAAACCTAAACCAATTCCGCCCACAATTCCATACCCGAAATACAGCAACCACAAACTTTCGTTTTGTAAAGCGAAATAGGAAATAATATAACCGAAAGCGTAGAGAAATGCTCCTATTAACGCTAATTTTCTAGGCCCAAATTTCTGTAAATTTTGTCCGCCCCAACTTGCAGTCACCCCCAACATAAAAATGGCTAAACTAAATGCCCAAGCTGTTTCTGAATTGCTCCAACCAAAAGTTTCGGAGACGGTTTTCTGGAAAAAACTCCACGCGTAAACTGTTCCTAAACACAGATGTACTAAGGTCGCCATCACGGCAATAAACCATCTTTTTCCCGAATTCTGCATAGCACTTTTCATATATAATTTGACGATGCAAAATTATCACTTGAAAAAACTTCCAGAAATTTTATGCGGCTGAATTATCGCAGGTTTTCGAAATTTTATTTTCCAAGATTATTTTTAAAATCCTCTATTCTAAAATCTGTAGCGGCATTTCCTTTTTCTATTTTTTCTTTAGAATACAGTCGGTAATCGTTTTCGGTTTTGTCGAGAAGATAATCATAAGGTCCAACAGAGGAAATCAATTTTACCAAAACAGGCGAAATTTCTAGCGTAATAAACATCATCATAATGAAAAATGACGCAAGAGCCATAATAGAATTAGCATCTCCTAATTCAGAAAGCGCTTGTAATCTCGCAGCAAAACCATCAAATTTATTTTCTGCTTGTTCAGAATTTTTCTTTTCGGTTTGTAGATTTTGATATACTCCAGAAATTTGAGAATCCAAATATTTCAATCTCGGCTCCATTTGTTTTTGGTAGTTTTCTAAATCTTTTCTGCGCTGTTCTTTTAATTCAGATTTTCTTTTAGCATTCGTTCCGAAGCCTACTTTTCCTGAAGTTAAACCCGTTTTTGTTCCTAGAATTTCTTTTTCTAATTCCACCGCAGCAGAATCATAAGAAGCTTGATATGTGGCAATTTGTTTCTGAATTTTTTGTTTTTCTTCTGCAAAAGGACCAGATTGTTGCAAAATTCTACCATTCATGGTTTTCTGCAATTCCGTTTTATTTCTTTGGATGATAGTATTCAACTGTTTATTGACTTCTTTTTCAAAAATTTTCAATTCCAAAGGTTTTGAAATCACAATTCCAAGAAAAGTTGCCAAAATCAAACGCGGAACCGCCATGAAAAACTGATTCCAAAAACTCCCAGTTTTTTTGATGGAAGAAACAATATATCTATCGAGATTAAAAATCATGAGTCCCCATAAAATCCCAAATCCAGCCGAAATCCAAACATCTTCGAAAACCGTAAACATGGCATAACTTGCAGAAAGTGTAGCAAAAACGGCAGTGAAAAGTACAATTCCGCCAATTCCTGCATATTTATTCCATTCGCTGGGCGATTTTTGTAAAATATGAATATTAGAACCAGAACACATCATCAGAAATTTCTGAAATCCGTTCATTTGGTGATACATACCGTTTTTGGTAGGAATATTTTTATCTGGAGTTTGCGTTTTATTTTCCATAGGAATATTTTTTGATTGGTCGAATAATAACGCAACAATGTTACGAATAGTATTAGGTTTTACACAGTAAAATACTTGTAAAATCATTTTACAATTTTAAATTATTGAATTACAGCAAACTAAAATTTAATTTTACAAGATTTAGAACACTGAAAATTACTTAATTCTATCAGGATTTTGTTTCAAAAAACTTGCCCAACCAGTGTAATTTTTATCATTTTCAGGCTTTCCTAGATTGAAGCTATGACAAACCGCCACTGCTAAACCATCAGAAGCATCAAGATATTTGGTAGGAAATTCTTTCATCGCAAGAAGATTTTGCAGCATTCCTGCCACCTGTTCTTTGCTAGCGTTTCCGTTTCCTGTGATTGCCATTTTCACTTTTTTTGGAGAATATTCGGTGATGGGAATATCACGATGAAGACTTGCTGCCATTGCTACACCTTGCGCTCTTCCTAATTTGAGCATAGATTGAACGTTTTTCCCGAAAAATGGAGCTTCTAGCGCAACTTCGTCTGGATGAAATTCATCAATCAAGGCTAAAGTTTTGTCAAAAATCCTTTTGAGTTTCGTTTCATGATTGGGTTCTTTTTTCATTACCAATTCATCAATGGCAATGAGTTTCATTTTTCCTTTATATACAGAGATAATCCCGAAACCCATTACAGAAGTTCCCGGGTCAATTCCCAAAATGATTTTTTCGGCTTGCATAGGGCAAATGTAGAGATTTTTTTTCTTTAGAAATAAAGCTATCTCACGTTAGAATTATTATAATTTCTAATCACGAAATTGAGTCCAGATTCTAGAATTTCGCCCATAGATTGACATTTTTTGAACTGAATGCTATAAGTAAGTTTATGCAAACCTGCTTTCAATTCTTCTACATGTTCTGGTTTAGAAATCTCATCTCTTTTCATAATTTCTAACAAATGAGGCAACCTTCCGTCTGTACTGGCGCGTTTTGCAATGGCAGAACGAACTTCTTTTCGGTATTGTTCTATGGAATTGGGTTTAAGTCTATCATAAACCATTTCTACCATTTTTTTATTTTCTTTGAAATATTGAGGCAGATAAATTTTGAGATTTCCTTCGTAGCACTGTTGGTCAAAATCAATCGGACGAATTCTATACACCACTTGGTCAAAATCATGTGCAGGAATCACCACGTAATTGTAAGAACGCATATCTCCGAGTAAACCGATGAGACATCTTTCGTTAAATTTCACAAATTCTTTGGCAATTTGAGCTTTTTCTTGAGGTGAACAAAGGTCTAAATGCTTTTCTATAAAGACATCTCCAGGAATTCCTAAAATATGTTCCTCAATTAAAGTGTCTTTGTACAAAAGGAAATTAATACGATTTGGAGACAAAATTTCTTCTAGTTCCAGTCCGTAAATTCTAGAAGCATCTGCTTTTTTAATGTAAAAATTGGTGTAATTATCATTCAGAATATTTCTTACTCTAATTCTGAACGGTTTAGAATTCCCAAACGTACAAAAATGAATAGAATCAACTTTCAAAAAAGGAAGTACATCTACATCACCATCAGAATGTAAAAGCGTGTAAATTTTATTGAGATTGGCTTCGATTTCGGCGTGTTCAAATTCTGGGTAATACACATTGAGCCAAAGTGTGTCCTTGCCTTCTTTATCATGAACAGGCATATAATCTGAAAAACGCAATAAATCATCATAATAAAATCTGATATTGGTAAGTCGATGATTTTTTTCCAAATAATCCATCAATTCTGGATTTACGGGATACATTGGTTTTCTGAATTCTATTTTTACGTCTTTCATCCTCCTGAATTTGTCTTTTCAAAGATACAAAATCTTTTGCAGGGCTTTTCTTTAACCTCAACAAAAAACCTCCAAGAAAATCTTGAAGGTTCATTTATCATATTAAATATTTTTAAGCTTTTACAGGAATAGTTTTCAGCTGTCTGAAGGTAATCATTCTGTAATTTTCTTCGTCCCAAAGTGTATAAAAAGCATATTTAATACTGCTTAATAACGTAATAGTCGTCACATATTTTTGGAAAATAGGATTCTCCTTGCTGCATTTTTCTAATTTATAGAAAGGAACTTTCGGAGCCAAATGGTGAATGTGGTGATACCCAATATTTCCTGTGAAAAAGTTGAAAATTTTTGGCAATTTATAATAAGAACTTCCTTTAATTGCTGCTAAAAGATACTGCCAATCTTCTTTCCATGCTTTGTAATTTGGGTCGTGCTGATGTTGCATGTAAAAAAACCAAATTGCTGTAAAAGCAAACGTGATAAGGATAGGAATATATAAAAGTGCTAATTTTTTAAAACCTTCGATAAGGTCAAAACTTGGCAAGCTTAAAATCACTCCTAAAATGGCAAAAAATCCTAATAAGTATAAATTGGTTCTCAACAGCGTTAAACGCTCTTTTTCCCAACCTTTAAATTTGATAAAAGGAATTCTGTTGTGAATAAAAATGTAGTAAATCGGTCCCAAAACAAACATTACAGGAACGGAACGATAAATTCTGTATTTAATCTTTCCCCAATTAGAAAGTTCATTGTATTCTCTCACCGTCAACAAGGTAACATCTCCGATGGTTCTGGTATCTAATTGACCTTGATGTGCGTGATGATGATTATGAGAACGTGCCCAATATTTGTATGGAATACACGTCATCAAACTCATTAGAAATCCTGTTCTATCATTTTTAGTTCTGTCCGGAAAAAAAGATTGATGCCCGCAATCATGCTGAATAATAAAAATTCTGGTTAAAAATAATCCTGCCAAAAAGCAAATTCCTAAAGCTCCCCAAAATTGAAATTCATAAACTATGGCTGCCGCTATAAAAAGCAAACCGAAAGGTAAAACTGTTTTCCAAACCTCTTTTCTTGCTAATTTTACTTCTGGTGTAGCATAAGGTTTGATGAGTTCCTTCCAGTTTTTTAAGTCGTTAATAATGTTTTGTTCTCCTCTCATTTAATTATTATGTTAAAAAGACAAAGATATTATTCTATGAATAAAAATTTTAAATTTTAAGACTATTTAACGTATAAATAATTAAATTCGTGAAAAATAAAATCATGAATCGCAAAGAATTTCTTACCACTTCTCTTGGCGCAACTTTAGGTGTAGCATTTTTACCTCAACTGTTGGCTTGTACTTCACAAAGAAACATTTACAATGCATTACTTCCTTTAAAAGGCGAGGTTTCTAAAATAAGAGGAAATGTGAGCAGTTTTACCAATCGTGGTGGAACCGTAGGTTTGTTAGAAACCAAAGATTCATTTGTAGTCATCGATGCTCAATTTCCAGATTTTATTCAACCTTTAATCGATTCTATTTCTCATGTCAAAGGAAAACCGATTGAGTTTTTGTGCAACACGCATCATCACGGAGATCACACTGCAGGAAATTTCGCTTTTAAAGATTTGACTCAAAAAATTGTGGCACAAAAGAATGTTCCAGAATTGCAGAAAAATGCAGCAGAACTCGCTAAAAATTTAGAGAAACAAGTTTACGCCAATATTTTATTTGAAGACCAATACCTCATCAAATCTGGTGGAGAAAGAGTAACCGCTTATCATTTCGGAGCGGGACATACGTTTGGTGACGCGATGTATCATTTCGAAAAAGACAATGTGGTTCACATGGGAGATTTAATGTTCATCAACATGATTCCTGTTTATCGCGTAAAAGATGGTTCTAATTTTAGAAGTTGGATTTCTGTTTTAGAAAAAGCCATTTCTACTTTTGACAAAGACACTTTATTTATTTTCGGACATGCTCCAGATAAAAATCTCACAAAAGGAAACCTAGAAAATCTCACCGAAATGAGAAATTTCTTAGAAGCAAGCGCAGATTTTATTAAAAAATCTCTCGCCGAAGGAAAAACCACAGAACAACTTACCGAAAATCTAGTAGTTCCAAAATTTGAACACCGAAAAGCCATGAACAAAGATTTCACCAAAACCTTTGTAGAGGGTATTGCTAGTCAGTTGTAAAATTTACCAATTTTCAGAATAAATTTTTATTGAAACGTTTATTTATATAATGATTCTTATCATGTTTATTTATTAATTGCAACATGTAAGTTGAACATTTTGTTTAATAGTTTGTAACTTTATATACCAATTTTACAGACATGAAAACAAAATTATTTTCTCTGATTTTAGCATTGGTTTTTTATTCTTTACCTTCTCAATTCTTGGTAAATGACAGTTTTGAAACTGATGCTTTAGGAACTTTACCTTCTGGTTACACCATTAAATATAACGGAACAGGAACTGCAAATCAAAAAGTGGTAAATACTGTAGTGAAAAATGGTGCACAATCTCTACAACTAGAAGGAGCAGGTAGCTGGTCTGCAGAACTCTATAGAACAATTACTTTTCCACAATTAGTAACGGTAGAAACTTTTATTAATGTAGATTTAGCCGCAAATGGGCTTTCTGCGGGAATTGGAATTGGAGATTTAAACATCGGAACTTGGGGAACTAGAGTTTCAAGATTAGAGTTTACAAGTTCTGGAGGAAGTAGAAGAATTGACATTACTTCTTACAAAGGAAGTTTCGGTCCTAGATACCTATTGATGATGAATTATCAACCTAACACTTGGTATCACATCAAAATTGAACATAATTTAAACACCAAAAAAGCCAAAGTATATATCGATGGAAATCTCATGACGGGAATTTACAACAGTCAAGATTATACAGAATTTGATTTAGAACCTACCGTTACTCCTATACATTTACAATTATTAGCAGGAAATGCAGGAACAGCTAGAGCAATGTTTGATGATGTAAAAGTGTATGAAACCTCTGCATTATCCGTAAATGATATTCCAAAAAATGAAGGCTATTTATATCTTTCTGAATCTCAAAATGAATTAATACTCAAAAACTTAAAAACGCCTCTAGAATACAACCTTTACAATGCTTCTGGCAAACTTATTAAAAAAGGAGAAATGAAAAATACTCTAGACATATCTGAGCTTCCAAAAGGAGTTTATATTTTCACTTCTTCAGACAACTCATTTTCAAAGAAATTTTTGAAAACAAAATAGAATAAGTATTAAATAAAAAACTCCAGAAATGGACTGCCCCCAAAAAGTTAGACACTTTTTAGGGGTATTTTTTATGGGAAAAAGTAAATATTCAGTAGACTTTAAATTAAAAGCTATAAAGAGATATCACAAAGGGGACATTGGAACAGACGATTTAGGAAAACGCATTGGAGTTTGTGGTTCCTTGGTTCGTAAATGGATAAAATTTTATGAACTTTATGGAGTTTCAGGACTTGTTCGGCTTTCCAATACGCATTACACAAAAGATTTTAAATTAAAGATTTTATCAGTAATTGAGAAAGAGAATTTAAGTTTAAAAGAAGCGTCGAGAAGGTTTAATATTCCTGCGGAGTCCAGTATTCTTAGTTGGCAGCGTAATTACAAAAAAAATGGTATTTTAGGTTTAGAAAACAGACCCAGAGGAAGACCTAAAACCATGAGTAATTACAAGCGAAAAAAAAAGAAAACAGGCAAACCCTTAACAAGGGAGGAAAAACTGTTGGAGAGGATTTATTATTTAGAAGCCGAGAACGCCATTTTAAAAAAGTTAGACGCCTTAATTCAGGAAAGGAAAAATCCAAAGCCATCGAAGAGTTAAGGCAGGACTTTGATTTAGCAGTACTGCTGCATTGTACATCGATGGCAAGAAGCAGTTTTTATTACTATCAAAAACGCTTTCAAATGAAAGATAAATATGCGGAAATAAAAGAAATGATTAATCAGATTTATCATCGTCACAAAGGAAGGTTGGGCTATAGAAGAATTACTTTGCTTTTGAAAGAAAAAGGAATTTTGATTAATCACAAAACTGTTTTACGACTTATGAAAACATTAGGATTAAAGAGTATTATCCGAGTGAAGAAATATAAATCTTACAAGGGAGAGCAAGGGAAAATTGCGCCCAATGTTCTACAGAGGAATTTCAAATCGGACACTCCTAATCAGAAATGGGCAACCGATGTTACAGAGTTTAATGTATCGGGTAATAAACTTTACCTATCTCCAATCATCGATTTATTTAATGGTGAAATTGTCAGTTTTGACTTATCTGAAAGACCTGTGTTTAGCCAAATCATCAGAATGCTAAAGAAATCATTCAGAAAAGTAAAATCTACACAAAACATCATTCTACATTCTGATCAAGGTTGGCAATATCAAATGAAACATTACCAAAACTTGTTAAAAGAAAAAGGTATTATTCAAAGTATGTCCCGAAAAGGAAACTGTTTGGACAATGCGGTGATAGAAAACTTTTTTGGAACGATAAAATCAGAAATGTTTTATACCAGAAAGTTTGGTTCCATTCAGGAACTTAAGATCGAAATAGTGAAGTACATTCACTATTACAACAATGATAGAATAAGACTCAATCTCAAAGGAAAGAGTCCGGTACAGTACCGAACTCTTTCCTTTGAGAATATTGTTTAATTTTGTCTAAACTTTTGGGTGCAGTCTAAAATTCTGGAGTTTTTTATTGTCGTGATAATCGGTAGTTGAGCAAAGTCGAAATTACATATTCCTTCGGTATTTTCCGCCCACTTCGAAAAGTGCGTTGGTAATTTGTCCGAGAGAGCAATATTTCACCGCTTCCATCATCACTTCGAATAAATTTTTCTGATTGATGGCAGCCAATTGAAGTTTCTGCAACCATTCTTGAGTTTTATCTTCGTTGGATTTTTGGAAATTCTCTAAATTCTGAATCTGCAATTGCTTTTCTTCTTCAGTAGAACGAATTACTTCTCCCGGTAAAACCGTTGGCGAACCATCTTTTCCGAGGAAAGTATTCACGCCGATAATTGGATATTCTCCTGTATGTTTTAGCCATTCATAATGCATCGATTCCTCCTGAATTTTAGAACGCTGATACATGGTTTCCATTGCTCCTAGAACTCCGCCTCGTTCTGTAATTCTGTCAAATTCTGCATAAACCGCTTCTTCTACCAAATCCGTCAATTCTTCAATAATGAAAGAACCTTGCAACGGATTTTCGTTTTTCGCTAAACCTAATTCT
Organism: Cloacibacterium normanense; assembly: GCF_003860565.1. Lineage (NCBI taxonomy): Bacteria > Pseudomonadati > Bacteroidota > Flavobacteriia > Flavobacteriales > Weeksellaceae > Cloacibacterium > Cloacibacterium normanense. The sequence goes on along the minus strand of NZ_CP034157.1, from coordinate 21,706 downwards.
TTATTGATGATTAACTGAATCGCCATTGCTCTACGTACAGATTCTTCAGTTGGCGTGGTAATCGCTTCATCATAAGCATTGGTATGCAACGAGTTACAGTTGTCATAAATTGCGTACAACGCTTGAAGCGTGGTTCTGATATCGTTAAAATCAATTTCTTGTGCGTGAAGTGAACGACCAGAAGTTTGAATGTGGTACTTCAACATTTGGCTTCTTTCATCAGCTCCATATTTAAGTTTCATTGCTTTTGCCCAAATTCTTCTCGCTACTCTACCGATTACCGCATATTCTGGATCAATTCCATTAGAGAAAAAGAAAGATAAATTCGGAGCAAAATCATTGATATTCATACCTCGGCTTAAATAATATTCCACATACGTGAAACCATTTGCCAATGTAAACGCCAACTGAGAAATTGGGTTCGCGCCAGCTTCAGCAATGTGATAACCAGAAATAGAAACCGAGTAGAAATTTCTCACTTTATTTTGAATGAAATATTCCTGAACATCGCCCATTAATCTCAAAGCAAATTCCGTAGAGAAAATACACGTATTCTGCGCTTGATCTTCTTTCAAAATATCCGCCTGAACCGTTCCACGAACCGTTGCAATAGTTTCTGCTTTTATCTTTTGATACGTTTCTACATCTACAATTTCATCACCTGTTAAACCAAGCAATTTAAGACCTAAACCATTATTAGATTCTGGCAAATTACCATTATAAACTGGTCTTTTTAAGCCTTTATCATCAAATTTTGCTTTGAGTTTTTCTTCAACTTTAGACCAAAGATTGTTTTCTTCAATGTATTTTTCTACATTTTGGTCGATCGCTGCATTCATGAAAAATGCCAAAATCATTGGAGCAGGGCCATTAATCGTCATCGAAACTGAAGTCAATGCATTGATTAAATCAAAACCTGAATATAATTTTTTAGCGTCATCTAAAGTCGCGATAGAAACTCCCGCATTTCCAATTTTTCCGTAAATATCGGGTGGGAATGCAGGATCTTGACCATATAAAGTCACAGAATCAAACGCTGTAGAAAGTCTTTTCGCAGGCATTTCCGCCGAAACATAATGGAATCTTCTGTTGGTACGTTCTGGACCGCCTTCACCCGCAAACATTCTGGTAGGATCTTCTCCCGTTCTTTTGAAAGGATAAATTCCCGAAGTGTAAGGAAAAGCTCCCGGAACATTTTCCTGACCTTTCCAACGGATTAAATCGCCCCAATCTTGGAATTTTGGCAAAGCAATTTTTGGAATTTTAAGATGCGAAAGTGATTCGTATTTGGTTTCTACCTTAATTTCTTTTCCACGAACTAAATAAGAGAATGTATCTTGTTGCATTTCTTCTTTGAAATGATGCCAACCTTGAAGGAATAATCTGTTTTCTTCCGAAAGCTCTTTTTTGGTTTTTAGGAAAACTTTTTCAAGTTTATCTGTAGTATGTTCATCATCTGTAATCAGCGCTTTAGCACCATCAATAAGGTACATTTTCTTAGCGATTAGCGCTTGTTCTTCAACTTGTTTATCGTAATTTTTATTATTGTCTACGATTTCAGAAAGATAACGAACTCTTTTCGGTGGAATAATGGTAGATTCTTCCGAAACGTTTTGTTCTTCGTATGATTTTAAATCTAATGAAGTGAATTTAGCATTTACTTTTTCAATCAATGCATTGTACAAAGCGGTAGTTCCCCAATCGTTAAACTGACTTGCCTTCGTAGAAAAAACTGGCATTTCTTCTAATGGAGTTTCCCATAATTGGTGGTTACGCTGAAATTGTTTTCTCACCGCTTGAATCGCATCTAAAGCTCCTCTTTTGTCAGATTTATTCAATGCAATTAAATCTGCATAATCCAGCATATCAATTTTTTCTAACTGAGTAGAAGCACCATATTCTGGCGTCATTACATACATAGAAACATCTGCAATTTCAGTAATTTCTGAACCAGATTGACCAATTCCCGAAGTTTCTAAAATAATAATATCTGGATTTGAAATCTTCAAAACATCTAATGCAGAATGAATGTAAGGCGAAACCGAAACATTATTCTCTCGAGTTGCCATAGACCGCATGTAAACTCTAGAATCATTAATAGAATTCATTCTGATTCTATCGCCGAGAAGAGCGCCTCCTGTTTTCTTTTTAGAAGGGTCTACAGAAATAATCGCAATTTTTTTATCTGCGTTTGCTCTTAAAAATCTACGCACCAATTCATCTGTTAATGAAGATTTACCAGCGCCTCCAGTTCCTGTAATCCCGATGATGGGAATATGGAAATTTTTCGCTTTTTCCTTTAAAGCGGTAACCAATTCTGGTTTTTCATCTGAGAAGTTTTCTACTGCAGAAATTACTTGCGCGATAGATTTAGCATCTTCAAATTTGATATTTTCGATATCAGAAACGGTAATATTTTCACCAGTAGCAAAATCAGATTTTTGAACCAAATCATCAATCATTCCTTGCAATCCCATTTCTCTACCATCATCTGGAGAATAAATTCTATCGATTCCATACTCCATTAAATCTTTAATTTCTTCGGGAAGAATTACTCCACCACCTCCACCAAAAATTTTGATTTGAGGAGAGTTCTTCTCACGAAGTAAATCATAGATGTATTTAAAATATTCATTATGACCGCCTTGATAAGACGTAAGTGCAATAGCGTTTGCATCTTCTTGAATAGCACAGTTTACTACTTCTTCTGCGGATTTATCATGACCAAGGTGAATGACTTCGCATCCCGTTCCTTGAATCACTCTTCGCATAATGTTAATGGCAGCGTCGTGTCCGTCAAAAAGTGAGGCTGCTGTAACTACTCTTACCTTGTTGTTAGGTTGATATTTTTGGGTTTCCATAAATAACTTTTCGATAGGTCTCAAAGATAGAAAAATCCCGAGAATTGAAAATTTAAGTATTTTTGTAAAAATTTTAAAACATGAAGAGAGCTTTATTATATACGATAGCAGGAACTTTAATCAGTTTTTTAATCAATCATTTCTTATTAGAAAGTGGTGGATTATGGCTGGAACTTTTTTACAGTTTTGCTTTCGGATTAGCTTGGGGAATGGCTTTTTATTTAGACAATCCTGTCATTTCTTTGCCTAAAAAGTTAGGAATTTCTTTTGGCGCGATGATTTTTTTAGTACTCATAGGCGTTTTCATTTTTGATTTAGAAAAGGCTTTACCTTCAGTTTTTAAGTTTTCTATAGTATTTGTAGGGTATTATTTATTGGCAAGTTTCAGAAACAACAAGTCATTAAGAGATTGAAAATTAATTTTTTAAGGTTAAATTTACGTTTAAATCTTGATAAAGTTTTTCAATTCCAAAAAAAATTAATACCTTTGCACACCTTTTTAGGGGAAAATTATGTTTAATCGTAAACGATAATAAGTGAATACATTAAGTTACAAAACCGTATCAGCTAACAAAGCTACCGCTAAGAAAGAATGGGTTGTGGTAGATGCAGCTGGGCAACCATTAGGAAGATTAGCTTCTAAAGTTGCAAAGATTTTGAGAGGTAAGCACAAAACGAATTACACTCCACACGTAGACTGTGGTGATAACGTAATCGTTTTGAATGCAGAACAAGTTGCTTTATCTGGCAACAAGTGGGCAGACAAAGAATATATTTGGCATACTGGATATCCAGGTGGTCAAAAATCGTTAACTGCTGAAGAAGTGCACAAAAAAGACAATTGTAAATTGGTAGAAAAATCTGTAAAAGGAATGTTACCAAAAAACAAATTAGGAAGTGTTATCTACAAGAATTTGTATGTATACGCTGGGTCTGAGCATAAGCACGAAGCACAGCAACCAAAAGTTATTAACCTTAACGAAATTAAATAATTATGTCTATAGTTCACAAGATTGGAAGAAGAAAAACTTCTGTAGCTAGAGTTTACGTGAAACCAGGTACTGGTAACATCACTGTAAATGGTAAAGATGCAAAAACTTACTTCTGTACTGACATGTTAGTATATAAAGTAAACCAACCGTTCTTATTAACTGAAACTGTAGGTCAGTACGATGTTACTGTAAACGTTTTCGGTGGTGGAATTACAGGTCAAGCTGAAGCAATTAGACTAGGGATTTCTAGAGCACTATGTGCAATTAATGAAGAAAACAGATTAGCGCTTAAGCCAGCTGGTCTTCTTACTAGAGACGCTAGAATGGTAGAAAGAAAAAAACCAGGTCAGAAAAAAGCAAGAAAGAGATTCCAATTCTCAAAACGTTAATCTTTTTTCTCGGTTTATTTACAAATTATTACAAAAATTGCCCGTTATGTTTAGCACCCAAACTTTACTCCCATCCAACGTAAAGTTGATTGCTTAAAAGCGGAACGTAAACTAACAAAAATTAAAAAAATGGCAAAAGCACAAGTTAAAGACTTATTAGAAGCAGGCGTACACTTTGGTCACATGACTAGAAAGTGGAATCCTAATATGGCTCCATACATTTTCATGGAGAAAAACGGTATTCACATTATCGATTTGCATAAAACTGCAGTGAAATTAGATGAAGCTTGCAACGCTTTAGAAAAAATTACTTCTGCAGGAAAAAAAGTTCTTTTCGTGGCTACTAAAAAACAAGCTAAAGAAGTAGTAGCAAAACATGCATCAGAACTTAACATGCCTTACATCACTGAAAGATGGCCAGGTGGAATGTTAACTAACTTCGTTACAATCAGAAAAGCGGTTAAGAAAATGAACGCTATCGATAAAATGAAGAAAGATGGTACATTCGAAACTTTATCTAAAAAAGAAAGATTACAAGTAGACAGACAAAGAGCTAACTTAGAGAAGAACTTAGGTTCTATTGCAGACATGGTTAGACTTCCTTCTGCTGTATTCGTAGTAGATATCATGAGAGAACACATCGCTGTAACTGAAGCTAAAAAATTAGGTATTCCTGTATTTGGTATCGTAGATACTAACTCAGATCCTAGAAAAGTAGACTTCGTAATTCCAGGAAACGATGATGCTTCTAAATCTATTGATATGATTCTTTCTGTGGTATCAGAATCTATCAAAGAAGGTCAATCTCAAAGAAAAGCTGATAAAGAAAAATCTAAAGAAGGTGAAAAAGTAACTGCTGATGCAGATAAAGACTTTGACGCTGAATAATTTTTCGAAGATCATACAACAAAAAACTCTCAAGAAATTCTTGAGAGTTTTTTTTGTTAATTATTTTTTTAATCTTCCATTCTTTTAATAGCTACCAAAAGATTTTTATTCAAATCTTTTTGGGTTTCATACTGTAATTCGCAAACCTTACCAGTCAATTGATACACTCCTTTTTCTACCATAATTGCATTTTGACCATTTGCAGGAATAGGAATATTATAACTTGTCTTTCCTACCACCTTCAGAACCATATTGCATTCTGACACATTCTTCACCAATAAAAGGCTTAAAGCGTCACTTTCATCACTTCCTAGCATTTCATTCAGCACTTGCGCGGTTAAAGCTTTCTTATTTTTCTCATTTTCTGATTTCATAAGAGCTTCAAAAGCAGCCTCTTCTTCTTTATCTGTTTTAGGTTTAATAACTACCTTCTTAATTTCTGCAGACTCTTGAGTAGATTTATTTTCTAATAAAGAAATAGCTTCCTTTGTAGTCACTTGACTTTTATCTATCGGCTGCTCTTTTTCCATTCTTTCTTGAGCCGACAAATGCGCGACACCTAATGCCGCAAATAAAACAATCACTCTTTTCATTTTTATACTTTTTATTTCGATTTTTAGAGCCTAAACTTAATATAGGTAATGGTTTTGCCTTTAGCAGAAAACAATTCCTCATAATAAGTTTTAATTTCCCTTAGATAGAGAGTGTCTGGTTCATATTCTGGTGCTCCATATATATCATGGTGAGCGGTTAGAATTTCGTGGCCATATCCTTGTAAAATTCCCAAAGTATAACCATGCAGAAACTCAGAATCTGTTTTCAAATGAATAATTGCGGAAGGTTTCAGAATTTTTTTGTAGCGATTTAAAAAATCTGGATGGGTGAGTCTATGTTTCCCTCTTCTGTATTTAATCTGAGGGTCTGGAAAGGTAATCCAGATTTCATCAACTTCATTTTCATCAAAAAAGCAATCTATCAATTCTATTTGGGTGCGTAAAAATGCTGCGTTATTTAAACCTTTTTCTACAGCTTCTTTTGCTCCAAACCAAAATCTTGCTCCTTTAATATCTACTCCGATAAAATTTTTATCAGGAAAAGCTTTTGCCATTCCTACACTATACTCACCTTTACCACAACCAAGCTCTAGAACAATAGGATTATTGTTTTTAAAAACCCTTTCTCTCCATTTGCCTTTAAGTTCAAAATCACCTAAAGCATCCGCTCTACTTGGTTGTATTACATTTGGAAGTTTTCTATTTTCTTCAAACCTTGCTAACTTATTCTTCCCCACAAATATTTCGATTAGGATGGCAAATATATAACTATTTTTAAATCAGTTGATAAAAAATATGTTAAAAAGCGATAAAAATCATAATAATAATTGTTTTCTATTAAAAATTTCAACTAACAACTATTAGTTAGTTGAAAATTTCTTGAAGATGAGAGTTGCGCAATCTCTTTTGATAAATAGGCAAATATTTCTCTATAGAAACCTTTATTGCTTCATAATTAGCAACATCTAAGTAAATTTTCAAATTATCAGAAGTATATACAAATTGCAGAAAATTATCAACTAAATGTACGGGAACTTTTAATCTGGTAAAATAATCATCACCCAAATAAGCTTTAATGTTTTTAATGCCAATTTGCATTCTTTCATATTCTTGAAGCCTTTGTTTTTTCTTAGCTTGCCCAGAAATTACATCATAAAGACTCTCTAAACCAATGCTTAAACCACCATTCGCTAAGCTTGCAACAGGAGTTATTGGTGGAGTTCCGTCTCCTTTTGGAGTTGGTAAACCTATTATTTTCGCTATTTCTAGAGAAGATTTTTTAGAATCTAAAGTGCGAACATCTTTTCTAAGATTTCCTGTAGGTTTAAATCTACTCAAAATCACTTCTTGAATTTCCCTGTAAGCCACTTCGAGTTCTATTAAATTTCGAAGATTTTCAAGCAATTGAGGAGTAATTTTGATGTCTTTTCGCTCCGAAACAATTGAGGTAAATCTTATTACATCTCCTACTTTTGCAGGAATTTTAAATTCTCCAGTATAAGAAGTAAGATACGTTCTCTGTTCATTGAGATTGGTAACATAAATCTGATTGAGATAGAAAGAAGATTTATCTCGCATAAATAGAGTTCCAGAAAAAGTTTGAGCGCTTATTGAAGTTAAAAACAGCAAACAGCTTAGTAATAAAATTCGCTTCATAAATATGGAGTAAAAATACTTTGTTTTTCGGACTAAATAAAATGCTGATAACTAAAATATTAGTTAAACTTCTATTAAACTTTTTTTTCAAGTGTTAATAATTGTTAGAAGAAACTCAAGGATTCTAAAAAATTTTAACATTCTGGGAATTTCGCTTTATTTTAAAGCAATTTAGAGAATTTTTTTTTGGAGAAATTTAAAACTTACTGATGATTCCCCAATGAATTTTGGTGTCTTGGAATTTAAATGGATTATTAAATTCTTGTCCGTTGGAAATCTGAAAAGTCATCAAACCAATCGGCAATAAAAAATTAAAACCCAGTCCGAAACTATAGAGTTTAGAGGTAGTTTTCAATGAAGAATTTCTCACATTAGCCAATTGCCCGAAAACATCAAAAAACGCTTGATTGCTTACCAAATAACGATATTCTACGCCTCCAAAAGCATAAAAATCTGTAAAAAGAGACTGTTCATTAAAACCTCGCAATGAATTGTAACCACCAATTCTGAAAAGTTCATTAGTAGTGATTTCTCCATCTGAATCCAACATTGCAGATTCTGCTTTCACATTGAAATAATGATTTCCTTTGAGATGAAAATTACGCTCTGCAAAGAGAAAATAACGGATTTGTTGAAAAGTTTTATCTAAATTTTGATAAAAAGAACTGAGTAAATCTGCCTCGCCAATAATTTTGGTTTTGTAAACAAAAAGCGGTTCTTCCGAAGTTTCTGTAAATTCGTAAAAAACTCCAATTCCTTTTTTGCTAAAGTCTTGTCCCGAAGTATAAGTATCATCTAAAACAGAAGAAATCTCAAAATTTCCTCTCGCTCCAATTTTTTGTTTGGACGAAAGATGAAAATACAACGCTGGACGAAATTTCACATTGGCAAAAGTAGAATCTTGACGGTAAATATTCATATTGAGATTCGTGCCGATGTTAGAACCAAAAAGATACGGAATATCGGTTTGTAAATCGAAGTTTTGTCCACTCTGTTGGTTTCTTTGCCAATACAAAGAAATGGTCTCAAAACTATTAAAAACGTTCTTCAGATTAAGATTAATGCTTCCTGTAAAGCTAAATTTCTTCTTATCATTATTCCCAAAACCTATAATTCCATCAAAATTATTGGCTTTTTTCTTCTGAAAAGTAAGATAAATTTGCGTAGAATCTTTTGTGAAAAGGGTTTGCGGAGTTTTTTCTAACATCAAAAACGGATGATTTTCTAACCGAGAATTGATTTTCAACAGATTAACATCATCATACGTTTTTCCTACAAATTCTTTTTCTAAATTCTTGACGAAACGTTTCGGAACTTTGGTGAATCCTTGCAAAACAAAACCATTGATCACTCTTTTATCACCTTTAAAAATAGAGATTTCAACTTTCGGAACATCGTTTTCAAAGCCTAAAAATTGTGTTTTCACTCGGTTAAAAGCAAAACCTTCGTCTGTATATTTTTGATTGATAACTTGTTTGAGAGAATCTAAATTTTTGGTAAAAATCTCTGGTTTTGATTTTAAAAACAAAGCAGTTTCTGACGAAAAATTCACTTTGGCTTCATTGAAATTTTTGCCTTTGTCAAAAACGATTTTTGTGGTTTTCTCTACTTTTTCAACGTTTAAAATCTTGGTCAAATAATAATTGTTTTCCGCCAAAGAATCTAGAAATTTCACTGCAGAAAGTGAGTCTTTTTTTACCAATTCTTTTTTTGTTTGAGCATCTATTAAGATGAATTGTTTCTGTTGGGATTTCAGAAAAAAAGGAAGAAAAATTAGGAATATGTATAGATTTTTTTTCACGCAATGTCGCAAAGATGATTACGCAAAGAACGCAAATTTTTATTGAATTAGTATTACCAATCCTTCAAGGATTTAGAATCCTTGAAGGATAAAGTTGGCTAATCCAATTTATTATACTTCTTCATCAGATTTTCATAGGTTTTCTGAGGAAGAATCCATTTGAGAGGAACGCCAATTTTCTGCCCGAACTTCCCGAAATAATAATGCGCTTTCCAAGATTTTTTTTCTAATAATTTCTCGATGTAAAGCGCTACTTCCAAAGGTTCTGTCCCGTCATCTACATGAGCGTTCATTAAAGAATACACTTTGTCAAAAACGTTTTTATACGGTTCTGAAACTTGAGTTTTTACCCTATTTTCTGCAATTTTGGTTTTGATATCGCCCAAATGCAAACTGCAAACCTCTACATTCCATTGATAAACTTCGTAACGCATTGCTTCTACCACTTTATCCAGCGCAGATTTAGACGCCGAATAAAATCCACGAAAAGGAAGTCCCATTTCTGAACCAATACTCGAAACGTTAATGATTTTTCCGAATTTTTGTTCCCGCATTTTTGGCATTACCGCACTCATCATTTGCACTGCCCCAATTAAATTAAGGTTGAACAACTTCAGAATGTCTTCTTTGGTAGAATCTTCTACAGCGCCTACCATTCCCATTCCTGCATTATTGATGAGCACATCTATTCTACTTTCAGTTTTTAGAATATCTGAAATCGCAGCTTGAACTTGTGTGTTATCTGTAATATCGGTTGGAATCGTAGTAAAATATTGACTTTCCACATTTTTTCGACTTAAACCAAAAACTTTATGCCCTTTTTTGCCAAAATATTCAGCGAGTGTAAAGCCAATTCCTGTGGAAGTTCCTGTTATTATTATTGTCATAAATTCTGTTCGTCTTTTATATCACAAAGTTCTCAAAGCTTTTCACAAAGTTCACAAATTAAGATTATTGAGGCGCTTTGCTTTTTTTAAAAGCTCTGTGCTCTACGTGTAAAAACTCCGTGAACTCTGTGTTACAACTTATCCGTAATTTCAAAAAAATCCGTCCAAAAATCTGGATAAGATTTTTCTACCACGTCTTCGTTTTGTATGTCTAATTCTTTTACCAAAGCAAACGGCGCAAAGCTCATCGCCATTCTGTGATCATTGTAAGTGGCAATAGAAATATCATTTTCTGGCTCAAAAAACTCTAAAGATTTGATAGAATTTTCGGAAATATCTGTTTTGCAACCTATTTTTTCTAATTCGTTTTGGAGTGCAACCAATCTATCGGTTTCCTTCACTTTCAAAGTTCCTAGACCTGAAATCTCAAAAGGTAATTTCAGCGCAACACACGTTACACAAACGGTTTGAGCAATATCTGGACAATCATTCATATCCAAAACGAATTTTTCTGGATATTGAAAATGAATATCTGGAAGTAATGTGATTTTATTTTCTCCTGCATCAGAAATCGTATTTACTCCGAAAAATTTCAAATAAATTTCTTTTAAAGCTGAATCTCCTTGCAATGAATGAGCGTAAAAACTCTTGAGATGCATTTTTTTCTTACCAATTGCCACCAAAGAATAAAAATAAGAAGCCGAACTCCAATCGCTTTCTACGGTGTAATGCTTAATCTTAGAAGAGTGATAATGTCTATCTAATTTTTGATTCGATAAAGACGACGCTGCACTTAAAATCTTGATGCTATTTCCTTCAAAACATGTTTCAACTCCAATGTCTTTTAAAATTTTTAAGGTCATTTTGATGTAAGAACGAGAGGTAATTTCGCCTTGTAATTCTATTTCTAAACCGTTTTCTAAACTTGCGCCTATCAATAATAATGACGTAATAAACTGTGAAGAAATATTGGCAGGGATTTTCACGAAATTCTTCTCAATTTTCTTTCCTTGAATTTCTAAAGGAGGAAAACCTTCATTCTCCAGACAATTAATTTCTGCACCTAATTCTCTTAATGCATCAACCAAAGGTTTTATGGGTCTTTGCTTCATTCTTTCAGAACCAGTAAGAATGGTTTTTCTTCCTTCTTGAATGGCATAAAATGAGGTCAAAAAACGCATTGCAGTTCCAGCGTGATGAATATCTACCGTTTCAGCATCTTCGTTCAGTGCTTTTTGTAAAAGTTGAGTATCTTGACTGTTAGAAAGGTTTTCTATTTTTAAATCTCCGAATAATTTGCCCAAAATAAGCAATCGATTCGAGATGCTTTTCGAACCTGTTATGGAAATCGTTTTTCCGTCTAAAAGATGTGATTTTGAAATTTTCATATTTTACAGAAATGCTAAATTATAAGGAAATTTAATCAAATGCAATTATATGATGTTCGAATTTTAAAATTTCTTACTTTTATAAAAATTTAGATTATGAATTTAATTTTTGAAAATCATAAAAACGGAAACGGAGGCTTTATTTCTCTTAAAAATGAAATCGAAGAAATCGGAAGGCTGACTTATACGATTCAGCCAGAGAAAAACACCTTGATTATTTCTTATGTAATGGTTTTTCCTAAATTCGAGGGACAAGGAATGGAAAAAAAACTGGTAGAAAATGGCATAGAATTTTCGAGAGAAAACCAATGGATTATTATTCCACATTGTTCTTATGCTCGTTCTGTAATGCTTAGAATGAAAGATATAGAAGATGTATTTCCTCAATAAGAAAGCCGCAAATTTTGCGGCTTTCTTATTTTTATAGAGAATTCATCAGTTCATCTGTAATTTCCATATTGTGATAAACGTTTTGCACATCATCATCATCTTCGAAACGCTCTAGCATTTTCATATTGGCTTTGAACTGTTCTTCGTTTACTTCTTTGGTATTATTTGCTATTCTTTGTAGTTCCGCACTTTTAGCTTCTATTCCAAGCTCATCTAATTTATGAGACATAGAACCAAAATCTTCAAATGCAGTGGTAATCATCACTTCTTCTTCATCGCTATCAATTTCTTCTGCACCTCCATCAATCATTTCCATCTCGAAATCTTCCCAATCCATTTTGATTAAAGATTTATCTATGGTGAAAATTCCTTTTCTATCAAAGATGAAAGCTAACTCTCCGTTCTTACCTAAATTACCATCAAACTTATTGAAAATCGCTCTTACGTTTGCAACCGTTCTGGTAGAGTTATTGGTTGTACACTCTACAAAGAAAGCTACACCACCTTGTCCATATCCTTCATAAGTAACCTCATCATAATGTTCTGCATCTGCTCCAGATGCTTTCTTAATCGCTCTTTCTACATTATCTTTGGGCATGTTTGCCCCTTTTGCATTTTGGATACATCTTCTAAGAGCAGGGTTAGAATCCGGATCTGGACCGCCAGCTTTTACTGCAACAGCGATATCTTTCCCAATTTTAGAAAACGTTTTGGCCATTTTATCCCAACGAGCCATTTTTGAAGCTTTTCTATATTCGAATGCGCGTCCCATAATTAATAAAATTTACGAATGCAAAAATACAAAAAATAGCATAAAAAAACACCCTCAAATAATGAGGGTGTCTTTTATATAGAAATAACGTTGGTTATTTTCTTTTCTTAACTGTTTTTTTAACAGTTTTCTTTTTAACTACCGGTAAATCAGATTTCTGAAGAGCTTCCCAAGCAGAAGCGTCGATAGCTTCAACTACTACTTTTCTGTCTTTCATTCTTTCAGCATCAGAAGCAGATTCTGGAACAACAGCATCTCTTTCACCAACACCTTTAGACTTCAGCTGATTGGTATTAACACCTCTAGCTTCTAAAGCAGCAACAACAGAAGCAGCTCTTTGTCTAGAAAGTTTTAAGTTGTAAGCATCAGAACCTTTTTTATCTGTGTGACCTGTAATTAGGAATTTACCACCGTTAGAAGATTTGATAATTTCAGCAGCCTGATTCAACTTGTCGTTAGACTCTGGTCTAAGTGTAGCTTTGTTAAAGTTGAACAAGATATCTTTAAGAGCTCCTGTAGCTTCCTCCGCGTAAGCAGATTGTGGCTTAGGACATCCGTTGTATTGAGCAAGACCCGGAACTGTAGGACAAGCATCATCTTTATCTAGAATACCGTCACCATCTGTATCTGGCCAAGGGCAACCATTGTTTGCAGCAGGACCTGCTACTGACGGACAAGCGTCGTCTTTATCAAGAACTCCGTCACCATCTGTATCTGGCCAAGGACATCCGTTATTTTCTACTGGACCAGCAACTTCTGGACAGTTATCATCTTTATCAGCAACTCCGTCACCGTCTGTATCAGGACAACCTTGGAATTGAGCTAAACCTGGTACATCTGGACAAGCATCTTCGCTATCTTTGATACCATCTTTATCTCTATCTGTATTACCAAATCTGAACATAAGAGAAGCAGAAGCTTGCCAGAAATTAGCAACATTTGAAGAGTTTCCTGGAGTAGAAACATAATCTCCTTGTAAGTTTAAACCAAAGTTTTTAGTTAACCAGAAGTTAGAACCAATACCACCTGCAGCAGTAAAATGATTAGCCTTACCAGTAACATCATCACCGTTGTATGTTCCTAATACTACATCATTAGCAAGGTCTGTTCTTGGGAAAGTAAGGCCTGAGTAATCATGTCTTAAATAGTTAGCTCCAACTCTTACATACGGATCAAACCAAGATTCTTCATTCCAAAGACCTGCAAATTTAAATTGTAAACCAAGTCCTGTTTGTAAAAAGAACTCTTTACCCATTGCAAATCTCTTATTATCAACGTTACCTACTGAAGTTTGCCAATCAAGAACAAAATACTTGTTAAGGTTTCTTGCAATAGTTAATTTTGATAATGGAGGTGTAATAGTATAGTTGTTAAGCGTGAAAACTTGATCGAAGTTGTCAAATACTTTGTCAACACCACCGTTAGCAACACCCATGTGATTCACTCCATGTGCACCAACTCCGATAACCCAAGGGTTAGAAGTAGTTTGAGCGAAAGCAGTAGAGGCAAGTGTAAGTGCCAATGCTGAAATTCCTAATTTTAGATTTTTCATAGAATTAAATGATTAAATAATTGATAATGCAAAATAAACACAAAATATCGTTAAAAACAAAGTTTTTTTAGGTTTTCTTTAATATTCTGTCTAAATTTCTTTTATTTTCTCTGTTTTTTATTGTTTCTCTTTTATCAAAAAGTTTCTTGCCTTTTCCTAGCGCTATAAGCATTTTTGCCTTTCCTCTGTCATTAATGTATAGCTTTAATGGTACTATAGTCATCCCTACATCCTTCAACTTTCTTTGAAATTTTTGCAATTCTTTTTTGTGTAATAAGAGTTTACGCTCTCTTTTGATTTTATGATTATAAAAAGTCCCCAATTTATACTCATCAATACTCATATTCACAACGAACAGCTCATTTTCTATAAACTGACAAAAACTCTCTGTTATAGATGCTTTAGACGAACGAAGCGCTTTAATTTCGGTTCCCGTAAGAACAATTCCTGCTTCTATCTGTTCTAAAATTTCATATTCGAATTTTGCTCGTTTATTTAAAATATTTATGGTTTTTTCTATCTTCATTGTATACTGCAAATGTCTAATTATTGCTAAAATATAAATTTACATAATTTATATTAAAGTTTATAAAATTTTACCATTTTTATTGAATTCTGAAATCTTCATTAAAATGACAAATGACTTGAAAAACCTTGAAACAAGCACCAAAGCACGTGCCAAATTCAGTTTTTCCGCTCATTTTAATTTAATTAAAGAATCAACTTACTGATAATCATTTATTAAAATTTATTAATTTTTTATGAATCAAATAATTTTAAAGGTCAATTAACCTACACTAGAAATCTATTTTCCTATATAATAATTCATTCTTTATCCGAAACTTAGCCTCGAAATACCAAATTCTTTTCTTACTTTTGCGCCAAATTTACGAAACAATATGTTAACAGTATCTAATTTATCACTACAATTCGGGAAGAGAGTTTTATTTGACGAGGTAAATATCATGTTTACCAAAGGAAATTGCTACGGAATCATCGGAGCAAATGGCGCAGGAAAATCTACTTTTCTGAAAATTTTAACAGGAAAACAAGAACCAACCACAGGAAATGTATCACTAGAACCAGGAAAAAGAATGTCTGTTCTAGAACAAGATCACTTTGCTTACGATAATTTTACCGTTTTAGAAACTGTATTAAGAGGAAATAAAAAACTCTTCGAAATCAAAGAAGAAATGGATGCGCTTTATGCTAAAGAGGATTTCTCTGATGCAGACGGAATAAAAGCTGGAGAACTCGGCGTAATCTATGACGAAATGGGAGGCTGGAACGCAGAATCAGATGCGCAAACTATGCTTTCTAACGTGGGAATCAAAGACGAAATGCACTGGCAAATGATGGGAGAGCTAGAAAACAAAGACAAGGTAAAAGTTCTTTTGGCTCAAGCACTTTTCGGAAATCCAGATGTTTTGATTCTAGACGAACCTACCAATGACTTAGATATTGACACCATCGCTTGGTTAGAAGATTTCTTAGCAGATTATGAAAATACGGTAATTGTAGTTTCTCACGACCGTCACTTCTTAGATACCGTTTGTACGCACATTGGTGACTTAGATTATTCTAAATTAAATCTTTATACTGGTAACTACTCTTTCTGGTATCAAGCGTCTCAATTAGCAACAAGACAACGTCAACAAGCGAATAAAAAAGCTGAGGAAAAGAAAAAAGAATTACAAGATTTCATCGCTAGATTTAGTTCTAACGTTGCTAAAGCAAAACAAGCAACTGCTAGAAAGAAAATGATTGAAAAACTGAATATTGACGATATAAAACCTACTTCTAGACGTTATCCTGCAATTATTTTCGAAATGGAAAGGGAAGCAGGTGACCAAATCCTTGAAGTAAAAGATTTAGAAAAAACCAAAGACGGCGAATTGCTTTTCTCTAACGTAGATATTAAGTTAAAGAAAGGAGACAAAGTAGCTATCATTTCTAAAAACTCTTTGGCAATTTCAGAATTTTTCGAAATTATTTCTGGAAATGCAACTGCAGATAAAGGAGAATACAATTGGGGAGTTACTACAAACCAATCTTACATGCCTCTTGACAATACTGATTTCTTCCAAGATAAGAGCTTAAATTTAGTAGATTGGTTAAGACAATTCACTAAAAATGACGAAGAAAGACACGAAGAATTCATGCGTGGTTTCCTTGGCAGAATGTTATTCTCAGGAGACGAAGCATTGAAATCTTGTACCGTACTTTCTGGAGGTGAAAAAATGAGATGTATGTTCTCTAGAATGATGCTTCAAAAAGCAAACGTTTTACTTTTAGACGAACCAACCAACCACTTAGACTTAGAAAGTATCACTACACTGAACAACTCACTGTCTAATTTCAAAGGAAACATTTTATTAGCTTCTCATGACCACGAAATGCTTCAAACGGTTTGTAACAGAATCATAGAACTTACGCCAAAAGGTGTGATCGATAGAGATATGACTTACGATGAATATCTAGAAGACAAAAAAATCAAAGAATTACAACAACAAATGTATTCTTAAGCTGAAAGGCTAATGTAAAAAATAAACCGCTCAAAAATTTTGGGCGGTTTTTTTTGTTTTTAAAATAGAACTAATAACAAATGTCTATTAAATTAGCAATTATTTTTTCCCTAACTTTGCATTTATGAGCCAAAAATGGATATATAAACCAGCACCTGATGAAGAAATTGTAGACAGCATCAGTTCTTCAATTGGTTTCGGGACTTTAGAATCAAAAATTTTGGTTCTAAGAGGCATTGATGATTACCAAAAAGCCAGAGAATTCTTCAAACCAAAATTAGAAGACATTCACAGTCCGTTTTTGATGAAAGATATGCAATTGGCAGTAGACAGAATTGCCTCTGCAATAGAAAACGGCGAAAAAATCCTAGTTTACGGCGATTATGATGTAGACGGAACTACTGCAGTTTCGCTCATGTATCTTTATCTTTCTAAAATTGTAGAAAAAAAATATTTAGATTTCTATATTCCAGACCGTTATTCTGAAGGCTATGGAATTTCTGATGAGGGAATTAATTTTGCTAAAGAAAACGGATTCTCGCTTATCATCGCATTAGATTGCGGAATTAAAGCATTAGATAAAATAGAATATGCTAGTTCTCTAGGTATTGATTTTATTATTTGCGACCACCATTTACCAGGCGAAGAATTACCAAAAGCTTTTGCCGTTTTAGACCCGAAAAGAACCGATTGTAGATATCCTTACAAAGAACTTTCTGGTTGTGGAGTTGGCTTTAAATTATGTCAAGGTCTTAATACCATTTATAAAATTCCAGAAAACGAACTCTATGAACTTACTGATTTACTCGCTATTTCTATTGCTGCAGATATTGTAGCAATGACTGGCGAAAATAGAGTTTTGGCAAAACTGGGATTAAAAACATTAAGAAAAACCAGAAAATTAGGAATAAGACTTTTGATTCCTGAAGAAAAAATTGCTACGTTTGATATTTCTAACATCGTTTTCGAAATTGCTCCGAAAATCAATGCTGCAGGAAGAATTTCTCACGGAAAAGCCGCAGTAGAATTGATGATTTCAGACAATTTGAAACACGCTCATCAAATTGTAGATGATATCTTAAACCTCAACGATTCCAGACGAGAATTAGACGCTAATACTACTCAATCTGCCTTTAACCAAGTTATCGAGACCCAGCAAGAAAATAATTTCACCACTGTGGTTTATCACAATGAATGGAACAAAGGCGTTATCGGGATTGTAGCTTCTAGACTGACGGAAGTGTACTACAAACCGACTTTGGTTTTCACCGATGGAAACAATGGCGAAATGGTAGCTTCTGCAAGAAGCGTTTCAGATTTTGATGTGCACGAAGCCTTAGAAGCGTGTAGTGAATATTTCTTAAAATTCGGAGGACATCAAGCTGCGGCTGGACTTTCGATGGAGAAAGACAAATTTGAAGCTTTCAAAGAAAAATTTGAAAAAGTAGTGGCCGAAAAAATTCAAGAACACCAAAAATTCCCTTCCATTACGATAGATTCTGTTATTGAAATAGAAGATTTAAACCGTGATTTCTTTAATTTTCACAGAAAATTATCACCTTTTGGTCCACACAATATGAAGCCTGTTTTAGAACTGAGAAACCAAAAAGTTTCTGGTTACGTAAAACAAATGGGTAAAGACGGAAATCACCTAAAATTCTACATTCATCAACCAGTTTCTGGCAGAAATATAGAATGTATTGGCTTTAAATTAGGTCAATATATGGATGATTTCAAAACTAAAAATTTCGACATTGCTTTTACCGTAGAAGAAAATCACTGGAAAGGAAATGTAACCTATTATTTGAATATTCGTGATGTGAAGTTTCATTAAAGATACGAGATACGTGTTAAGTTGTAAAAACTCGGAACTCGAATCTCGGAACTCGAACCCAAAATTTATGAAAAAAATTGGACTATTTTTCGGCTCATTCAATCCCATTCATATTGGGCATTTGATTTTGGCGAACTATATTTTAGAAAATTCGGATATGGATGAGCTTTGGTTTGTGGTTTCTCCGCAAAATCCATTTAAAGATAAAAAATCATTGCTTACAGACCACAATCGTCTTGATATGGTGCAACTTGCAGTGAAAAACTATCCTAAAATGCGAGCTTCGAACGTAGAATTTTCTTTACCAAAGCCAAGTTACACGATTGATACGCTCACTTATCTCAAAGAAAAATATCCCAATTATTCTTTTGCCCTGATTATGGGCGAAGATAATCTAGACTCGCTTCCTAAGTGGAAAAACGCAGAAAAACTGATGTCTGATTATCAAATCATTGTCTATCCCAGAACTTTTGAAGGCGGCACTTCGACTTCGCTCAGTGTTTCAAAAATCAAAAATCAAGAAAACATAAACATTATTAATGCACCGATAATAGAACTTTCTGCTACAGAAATTAGAAATATGATTAAAGAAGGCAAAAATGTAAGACCTATGCTTCCACCAGAAGTTTTTGAATATTTAGACGGAAGTAGTTTTTATAAATAAGCTGGATGTTGGGAGATGGATGATGGATGTTTTGTTAGATTATAATTAAACCGTTTTCTTTGTCATACCGAAGGAATCTAAATTTTTATGAAAAAATATAAAATTTTTCTTGACGATATTTTAATTGGAACTACAAATTTTGAATTTGCAGATGTTCCGATGGGAGTTGTTTTTGGAAAAGTAAATTTTATTGATATTGAAAATCCTTATCTTTTTATTAAAAGTTATTACCTAAAGAATAAAACAAATTTTGAACATGATGACTGTGAAGAGTTTCTAACATCCCAAATTCAACGATTTATAAAAGTTTATAAGGACAATAATGAAGAATTAATTGGTTGGGGAGCATATTTGTCTGGTTTAAAAGATGATTTTCAAATTGATTTTATGGGAATTAAATCTGATTTAATGCTCGCTGAGTTTCCTCATCATGTAAAACAATATTATGGGGAAACTGATTAAATCCTTATTTTTGTAACTCGGAACTCGAATAACGTAACACTCTATATAATGGAATTCATCGAAAATTTCTTTTTAATCAAATATTCTCAAGAAAAACTCATCAAATGGTTTAGACAAATTTGTATTGCCGAAGCTATTTCTTGGCTTTTGCTTTTCTCGGCTATGATTTGGATTCGTGAGGACAAGGAAGGAATTTTACCCATTATTTACATTAGTGTCATGGGAAGTATTCATGGTTTATTTTTCACTTTGTACCTGATTCTAGCCTTTCCTTGTAGAAAAATTTATCAGTGGGATGACGAAGATTCTGTATTCGCACTTCTGGCTGCGTTTTTTCCGTTGGCAACGATTTGGATTGACAAAAAACTGGCAAAATTTGAGAGAGAATAAAGATTTGACCTTCAAAATATTATAAAAAGTGGAAAGAAATTTTCACTTTTTTTTGTTTTTTGATGTAATACTCTTTCCATTTCGATTGTCTTATTTCTGAAAGCAATTCATTAACTAAAATTTTTATCTCTGAAAATCAATGAGTTAAATTCATTAATAAATTTTATTTACTACTTTGTATTGCATAATACTAAATTAATTATATATCTTTGCAATGTAAATTATTAAACAAAACATACTTCATTTCAATAGAAGAAAATTTTTTAGAAAAACTTTAACCATTTAAAAACGAATAACCAAACTTGAAAAAGTCGCAGTGAAAAAATTAATAACCACAAAAACTAATCACCACACCAAATCACTCAACTAATAACCCACTGCGACTTTTCTTTTTTTCACAAAATTTAAACTTAAAAATTACACCATGAGAAAATTATTATTTACATCAGCACTTCTTACTTCGCTTTTTTCTTATTCCCAAGAAGAAAAAACGAAAGACATAGAAGAAGTAAAAATGACCAAAAAAGTGCTTCAAAAAAAATCTGACAGATTGGTTTTTGATGTAGCTGCATCGCCTATTGCTAAAGGAAATAATGCTTTTGATTTATTGAAAGAAACGCCACTTGTTTCTTCTACCGATGACAAAAACATAAAAATTTCTGGAAAAAGCAATGCTGTAATTTTCATTAATGGTAGAAAATCTAATATGAATGCAGATGCTCTAGAATCTTTTTTGAAAAGTATGCCAGCAGAAAATATTGCAAAAATAGAAGTCATTACAGTACCTGGAAGTGAATATCATGTAGAATCTAGTGATGGTATCATCAACATTATTCTGAAAAAGAAACTCACCGACGGAACAAACGGAAATTTACGATTCGGGAATACTCAAGCCAAAAGAAATAGCCAAAATGCTTCTGCATCTATTAATTTCAGAAAAAATAAGTTAGCGATAAGTTCTAATTTTAACAGCAGAAATACTTTTAGAGACCAACAATACACGCTTAAAAACGGAGATGCTAATTTTAATAACACTTCTGTAGGATACGTAAGAAATAATGATTTAGATTTAGGCGGTTATGTAAATGTAGACTATGACCTTACCGAAAAACAAAACATAGGTTTAAGCTATAATTCTTGGTACAGCGAAACAAAAGACGCACAAAGTAATTTACTGAACACTCTACTCTACCGAGATGATAACAATGTTACTAAAACTACTTATAATAGAGCTGTAAATAATATGAACGCTCGTGATTTTAACAATTCTATCAACTTAAATTATGAAGCAAAATTAGATGACAAAGGAAGCAAAATAAACCTTAATGCAGCTTATCTTAATTTTACTAAAGCTCAACAAAACATTAATGTAACCACTATTACAGACGTTTTAGGAAATAATATTTCAGAAGTAGGAAAATTTAGACAAGAAATTCCTCAAAACATCGATAACCTTTCTACAACACTGGATTTTACAAAAGTTATTAAAAATTTCACCCTTTCTACTGGTGGTAATTTTAATAAAACCAAAACAGATAATGATACTTACTTAGAAAGATTTCACTATCCTTCGCAAAGCTATATTAAAGACATTAATCAAAGCAATCATTTTGTATATGACGAAAAAATAGGAGGTATCTATGCCAATGCAGAAAAAAACTTCGGCGAAAAATTCTCTGCAAAAGTAGGAGCTAGATTAGA